>JAAHHJ010000131.1 GCA_010692425.1 Symploca sp. SIO3C6
ATGCATAATCTTCCTCCCATCCTTCGATTACCAAGGCTAATGATAAAACGCCCGTTTTCGTGCTCAGCTCAAACTCGTTTAGCTGCTGCGATTGTTCCATCGTTTGCTGGTCAAGCTGCTCCATTTTTTCGTAAATGCAGTTGAAGAGATCTTTCCAGTTGTCGGTAATGAGGGCATTAACGGCTAGGCTTTCCAACTCCATCAGCCAAGGGGCATGCTGTTGTCTGATCTGTTCAACTAACTCAGGCTGCATGATTGTCTCCTTCAAACTGAGCGGCAAAATCGGCGATCATATCCTGGTCTTGAGCTTCAATTAGGGCTGGCTGTTGTGCTTTGGGTAGAGCGAAGACTTTGTTGTTATCGCCAGTTGCAATCCCTTTGAGCCAGCTCAAGAAGCGGGGTATGAATTCTTGGCGCATCATCGATTGAGCCAGTTTGTGTTCGTAAATGATGCGATTGGTGAGGGTTGTAAGATCTGCCGCGCTTAGCTGCTGTGAGGAAACGCCGATTACTCGCTCTGATTGAGCGCGCACGTAAGCCTCAATGTCGGCTTCAATGCGGACTCTGGTGTTTTGTGCCATCATTCCCTCCTGGCTTTAAGTGCTGTGGCGATAATTTGAAGTCCCAAAGCGTTTGCCCAACCTCCTTGAGGGAGGCTTATTACTCCTTGGGTGTTAAGCATCTGCGAGACTCCTGGTAACTCACTACCGCCTCCCCAAGCAATCAGCGAGCCTGCTTCATCACGCCATTCTTTGGTGGCTTTGAAGGCAAGGCGCAGGCGGGCTGCTAGCCACAGCTTAATGTGCTTGGCGTACAACGCACGGGTGTTAAAACGCCGAGTTCCGTAGCTAAAGTCTCCTGATTCTAATCCTTTACGAATTAGTTCGAGGTTGGCGCTTTTTCCTGTGCCGAGTTGCTCGAGTAATTGAGTGTCGGTGGCGATAGCTTCGAGTAGATCAATAACTCCTCCAGTTTCCAATGGTTGATGATAAATTAGTTTACCTCCAGGTCCAAAAACTTGAGGGATTACGGTGGAAGTTCCTAAGTCAAAACCAATAACACGAGAGGAAGAATCTAGTGCATTTAATCGCTTGGCGTAGGTGTAAGCTCCAGCGCCTTCTGGGACAACGCTTCCTACGGTAATATTTACTGTTGATGCGGGCATATCAGCGCCACCAAAGGTAACAGTATGTGTGCCGTTAGTTAGGGCTTTTAGTTTGTCGCTGAATAAGGCTCTCGAGTGGGTGCTGGCGACTAGAAACAGGTTCCATTTCGGTCGGTACTCAACAGAAGCCAAGGCTCCAAGTACCATGTGCAGCACGTATTCAGCTTTTAGGGTTGGGTCATCACTCAGTTTAATGTGAGTGGTTGGTTCTTTCCAGGCTGCTAGTTCTCCTGTTAAGAATTGGCGACCGATTAAGTCGCTTCTGTTGCCTGAGTGGTAAGTAAATTGTCCGCCTTCTGGTGATTTTAATTCCTCAAGTAATGGTGATTTTAATTCAAGGAGTTTGGAGGGCTGACGTAAGCGTTTTTGGATTCTGCCACAGAAGAAGCAGAGTTTGGTGAGTCCTGCCCCACAGTCAAATCCTATGGGGGTATGTTGGTAGTTTTGTTCTATTCCAGCCTGTTTTGACTGGGTGATTGTGGGCATTAATTTCTCCTGATTGCGAGGTGTGTATATTGCTGTGTATGGGTTTTGTGGTGTTTTGGTGGTGGTTTGGCACTAACCCAATTTCACCGAGTTTGTTCTACCAGTTCTCTCTGGTGGGGTGTTTGGGGTTGCTAGTACGATTATACTATAAATCCTTTGTTGAACCTAATAATTTGCCGACTAAAACTCAAGATGTTCCTGTTACTATTACTGTGATTTGTTCAGGATAAATATTGCAAGTTGGCTCTACTAATTAGGACTATAACTTACAGATATTTACGTTGAACTTTGCTAAGTTAACTGGTCTTGCTAAGTCTGGTTGACGCCTGGTGAGTGCTAACCCAATTTCTTCGAGTTTGTTCTGCCAGTTCTCTCTGGTGGGGATACTTGGGTTATTGACAGGTGTTTTTCAGCAGCAAGACAACACGCGCTTGGTGGGGCTAACCCAGCTTTACCGGGTTTGTTCTGCCAGTTCTCTCTGGTGGGGTTAGTTGGGCGCTTGATAAGTATAGTAGCACAAAGAAGCCAATTGGCTGCATATTTAAGTAATATATGAGTAATGTTTACTGCAACTGTTCGCGGCAGCACTTTGGCTGCAAAATTAAGTATGCTTAAGAAGACGATTGAGCATGGAGAGACTACCAGCATGAATCCACGTCGGACAGGACGATTACAAATCGGCGCTCTGTCTGAGTTCTATGAAGACCTGTTAAGGGCTGATAGTTTTTTGGCTAATAATTCCATTGCGGGACAGGGCAAAAGCTTACTTCAGTCTCACCTCAGTCAAAAAGAATCAAAAATTAAAGACCGCGTGGCTTATTTAGCCAAAAAACGAAACGTGTCTTTTGAAGAACTGTGGACACAGATACAGTCTGGGACTGCTGAACAGCTAACAGCAGATGATTACAAAGAATCTCAAGAGGAAGTAGATCAGCTCAACAGTTCAAGAGCGACAGAAGAAGAGGACGAATAGATACTAACTCCTCATCTCCCCATCCCTTGCTTGTGCCAATCGAAGGACAGCGGGGGATTTTTGTATGTCCCCAGCCAACCTCAGTTGGAATAAGCTGGTGCATTTTGTCCTA
This sequence comes from Symploca sp. SIO3C6, assembly GCA_010692425.1. Lineage (GTDB taxonomy): Bacteria > Cyanobacteriota > Cyanobacteriia > Cyanobacteriales > Coleofasciculaceae > SIO3C6. The sequence continues at coordinate 2,737 of JAAHHJ010000131.1, forward strand.
CTCCAGCCTGAGTTGGATTAGTGAGTGCTGGGTGGTTGGCGAGAGTTAGCCCAATTTCACCGGGTTTGTTCTACCGCTTCTCTGCGGTGGGGTTGGTTGGGCTGCTTCAGCATTATAGCATTTGTACCCTACAACGCGTTGACAGCTTTGTGTACTAAATAAATTAAGTAGCTACTTAGACAATTGATGCTCAAAAGCCTAAACACCTACCATAGAAGGTGTTGACGATAAAGACTAAACTAACTTTGTAGCGTCTAATGTCTGAAAAGCGAAATGGACAAGAGTTAATCCGGTTGTACTTGCCAGCTGAGATGAAGGAAAACTTCAAGCTCTACTGTTCGCTCAAAGGCACTACCATGTCAGAACAAATTAAAGGCTTTATCAATAGCCTTCTTAGCTCTAAAGAGTTTTCTTATCTTCTGGAGCAAAAGTTGGCGAAGCACCAAGCTTCAGAGGTTGACTCTATCAAGGAACTCATCCGCCAAAACTACTTTCAGCTAATGGACGGCGGCATTAACCAGCAGCGCCTCCAAGAGCTAGCTTTTGGAGAGAAGCCATCAGCTAAAGAGCGAGAGAAGATTAAAAAAATTCTAGGACTCGACGAGTTACCAGAGAACTAACTTATCATCAATCTTCCCATCCCCCGAAGAGTGTCAGTCGAAGTGCATCGGGGGATTTTTGTGTGTGCCATTTCCAGCGAACAATTACACCATCGAAAACCTTAAAAGGCTTACAGGGTGGGGATTTTTCCAGCGAACAAACTGGCAAAAGCCAGCTTTTGCTTAGAGCCTTTTGTG
>JAAHHJ010000132.1 GCA_010692425.1 Symploca sp. SIO3C6
CACAAAAGGCTCTAAGCAAAAGCTGGCTTTTGCCAGTTTGTTCGCTGGAAAAATCCCCACCCTGTAAGCCTTTTAAGGTTTTCGATGGTGTAATTGTTCGCTGGAAATGGCACACACAAAAATCCCCCGCTGCACTTTGACTGGCACTAGCGGAGGGGGGGGATGGAGGCGTTAAAACATTAATTTCGCCATTTAGATGGGGACAAAATAATCTGCTGCTGATGGAGTTACTTATTACTCTTGAGTTGCCCTCACTTACTTTGCCTGTTTTGGAGAAATCGGCGGTTTTGGTGGTAAATCCCCTTTATCTTTTGCCTGATTAATCCCTGTCTCTATGAGAAATGCTGCAAGGTTAGCCGTTGGGCGTCCTTGGAGTTTTGCCCAGCGTTCCAAGTCCTCGTGTATTGAATCTGGTAACGTCACGAATACTTTCTTGCTCACCGATTGCAAATTGATCATTAATTTATAGCTCCATACTAAGCTAGGACTCCTTTGAAACAAACTAAAGGTTTTAATAAGCACCTTAAAGGTGCTTATTAATAAACGATATTATGCTAATCTATATTCATGCTATTAGCCCAATTGCCCCCACCGCAGAGAAGCGGTAGAACAAACTCGGTGAACTTGGGCTAACACTTACCAACCACCAAGCACTCAATAATCCAACTTGGACTGGAGTAGAACAAATGCACCCCATTATTCCCACTATGTTTAAGAACTCGGACATACAAAAATCCCCCGCTGTCCTTCGACTGGCACTCTTCGGGGGATGGGGAGATGGAGGTGTTAAAGCGTTAATTTTGTTAACAACTTTAGTCTTCTGCAAAATCGTTGTCCCACTCGTCTTTGAGTTGCTCAACAGAAATCCCCTTTCTTTTTGCAAGTTCTGCAAGTTGTTTTTCCAGGGCCTCAAAATTTTCCTCAATCCTGGTAGCGATTACCTGGGCAGCGTAAGCGGTGTGAGTTTTGCCGTGTAATCTTGCCCAATATCTTAGTCGTCGAACGTCATTGGGAGAAAGGGAGATGTTTACTCTGATGTTGTCTTCCACTTCAAAGTCTGGCTGATCACAATACTTCATTTTATCTTCCACTTACCTTAAAGTAATCGCACCGCACTATCTATCGTTTAAGATTCATTGAGTGAACTTTAATACTCAATATATGCTTGACAGTTCCTTCAGTGAATCATACAGTTACTTATAGTAACCCATGATTCCCCACCAGAGAGAACTGGTAGAACAAACTCGGAGAACTTGGGTTAGCACTCGCCAAGCGTCAATCCGACTCATTCAAGGGTGTGATCTTGGTCTTTTTGTAGATAAAGCACCTGACGATGCTTAGCAGCATCCTCATAGATGCCTCTGCGGACATATTCAGCAGCCAAACCGGATTTAGCCAGACCGGTTAATTTGGCAAGCTCTACTAACAGGGAATGAAGTTCTGGGCTAAGGGAAATATTAACCTGAGGCATAGTAATTAGGTGTAGTTATCTATAAACTATTACTTTTTTTGATGGGGTTAAATCCAATGATTTACCCTTAATAAACACTGTCTCTGCAAAAAGAATCTCTTCAATTTTACTGGGAAAATAATTAGGTTTAAACAAGGAATATCTAGTATAATCGTACTAACAACCTAAATTACCCCACCAGAGAGAACTGGTAGACCAAACTCGGTGAATTTGGGTTAGTTATCTCAGCTCAATACAACTAGCTTAAAGCTATAGAACATCATACTTTGAGCTAATTACAACTGAATCAGGAGACTATTCATGCTCACCGCTACCTCACCGATTGAGGCCTCTGTGGGACAAAGAGACCCACTAATGCCCACGGGATTCGATTGTGGGGCAGGATTAACCAAGCTCTGCCTCTCATCAAATGGGAAACAAATCTTATTACGACAGCCCTCTAAAGTCCTAGAATTAAAATCACCATTGCTGGAAGAATTGAACTCCCCTGAAGGCGGTCATTTCTACTACCATTCAGGAGACAGAAGCGACCTCATCAAGCGTCAATTCCTGACAGGAGAACTGGTAACTTGGAAAGCTTCCATCACTCACATCAAACTAAGTGATGACCCAGCTCTCAAAGCGGAATACGCACTGCATATGGTGCTTGGAGCCTTAGCTAGTTTACCTCACCGCCAGCAGTGGAAACTGTTTTTAGTGATTAGCACCCACTCGAGAAAGCTGTTTAACGACAGATTGAAGCAACTACTAACAGGGAATCACATTGTTAGCTTTGGTGGTCAAAATAAACCAGAAAGTAAAGTGACTATCAGCTTAGAGGCGGTAGTACCAGAAGGGGCAGGCTCTTACAGTTACACCAAACGTTTGAACTTGCTAGACTCCTCAACCCAGGTAATTGCTATTGACTTGGGAACTTCAACAGTAATACCTCAAGTTTTTGACCCTGGTGGAAAACTGATTTATCATCAACCTCTAGAAATTGGAGGATGTATTGATTTACTAGAAGCTATTGCTTGTGATGTTGAGCTTCTCCAATATTTAGGAACAGGAAAAGCTGGCAATGTTGAACTGATTCGTCAGGGCATTGAAGGGGGTGAATTTAATTATGGCTCTGGTAAGTTTAACTTTCGCCACCTCTATGCACGGATAGTGAAAACTTGGCTGGGTCATCGGCTGCGTTTAGCCTTCAAGACGACCCAACAGTGGCGTGATGCGGCAGGCTCAGTTGTCGCCTGGGGTGGAGGAACTCAGATGCCAGGAATCGCACGCATGTTAGCCACCCAGAGTGTTACTGCTGTTCCTTCTGGTTGCTGGGCAAACGCCATCGGATTACAAACCATTGCCGCAGCACTATTAGCACGGAGGTCATAATGGCGATTAACACCAGAATTCGTGTTCAACCGGACATCGAGGTCTACCTCAAGTCACAATCACAGCGAGTTTTAGACATTCCCCCTCAGCAATTAAGTGCAGCTGAGCTCAGCACTGTTGCCAACCGCATCATCTACGAGCACAAGTTAGCTCAATCGATGATGCGCCAAGAATTCATACCCCGCCTATTGGGTTGGCTCAAGGGGCTAGTGTCTGGGGGCAGCAACAAAGTGGTAGCTATGCCCCAGCCTGCACAGCCAGCCCTAATTGAAGCTGAAGACCAGGACTTTATCAGCGACTTCGCCGCTCAGTTTGAAGGAGAAGATTATGCAGCCTGAGTTAATTGAAACCATCCGACAACAGCACGCCCCTTGGCTGATGGAGTTGGAAAGCCTAGCCGTTAATGCCCTCATTACCGACAACTGGAAAGATCTCTTCAACTGCCTCTACGACAAAATGGAGCAGCTTGACCAGCAAACGATGGAACAATCGCAGCAGCTAAACGAGTTTGAGCTGAGCACGAAAACGGGCGTTTTATCATTAGCCTTGGTAATCGAAGGATGGGAGGAAGATTATGCAT
>JAAHHJ010000133.1 GCA_010692425.1 Symploca sp. SIO3C6
TCTCGTTACAAAATAGTCTTTGAAGACTTTGCAATAAAAAAGGGAAAAGAAAAGTATAAATATCAATTCTCTGGTAGTCCAAGATCAATTTTTTCTCTATATATTCAAGGTTACAGATTTTCTTACCTGGAAGAAGAAAAAATATGTTCAGATTATATTATTCATCGTAATGATGGAATTTCTGAAGATGAGCAAGATATAAAAGATTCAGAAGTAATGGTCGGTGTAAATTTTATAGAGAATGGTAAAACAATAATATCAGTGGAAGAAAGCTTGCTAATTACTTCTCATAACAAAGTAAGCTATCATAGCCATTCGTCTTGGTATCTGGGAAATTCGATGCATTTTCAACATCCTAATCTTAGCAATGTATTTGAACTGATAAATGGTGCTGAGTACACAATCGAAATTTTGACTGAATCACAGGAAGATTTATCTGAGAAACTTTGCTTGCAACCCTATTTAGTTGGAGGTAGTGCTTGGGGGATCTGAAGGCGATCGCCCTCATATAGAATGAATCGATGCCAGGAAACTCAACAGAAATATCGTAACTACCCCAGATTGTCACAGGAGAAAATAAACAGCTCAACTCTGATGGAATTTACCATTACCTCTACGACGATCAGGGGAATAAGAAAACCCAGACGGCCATTGCTACTGGGATCGTCGAAGAAATTGAGTGGGACTATCGTAATCGTCTAACGTCCATCATTACTCGTGATGTTAGGGGAGCGATCGCTCAACAGGTGAACTATGTCTACGACGTAATGGGACGCCGCATCGCCAAAACTGTTGATGTCGATGGAGAAGGAAGTGAAGAGGCCACCACCACTCACTTTGTCTACGACGGCAACAACGTCCTGATGGAATTTGAAGACGATAACATTACCCCTAGCCAACGCTACCTCCATGGTCCTCAAATCGATCAAGTCCTCGCCCAAGATGACGGCACTGGCCAACCCCAGTGGCTCCTCGCCGATCACCTAGGCACCATCTATGATGTCATCGATAACAGCGGCATCGTCCTCAATCACATCACCTTCGACTCCTATGGTAATGTCCTTAATCAAACCGATGACACCTTCAGTACCCGTTATCTTTTTACCGGACGAGAGTTTGATACTGAAACAGGACTCTATTACTACCGGGCGAGGTACTACAACTCTGAAATTGGTCAGTTTATCAGTCAAGATCCGATTGGATTTAGTGGTGATGATTCAAATTTGTATCGATATGTTGAAAATAATCCTGTTAATATGACAGACCCAACGGGATTGTTTAAAGTTGAGCTTTATTATCGACCTTTTGCAGCGTCTTTTCATGCTGATATAGTTGTCTCATATGAGGGTGATTCTTATGTATATTGGGCTGGACCCGAAAATCCAGTGTTCTCTGGTGGTGTGCAAGGAATTATAAATGGTGTCTTTTTTGGAGGTGCTGGCAAGCTTGTTGCCTCTGTGCCAGAGGAGCCAGTAAGGTTCGTAGAAGGGGAATTTCCATTTTACTCGTCTGCTATACAGAGTACTCCTACTTTGATCTATGACGATGGTACTGATTGTGCAAATGATTTTATTGAAAGTAAGATCACTGACGGACTTTCAAATATACACAATTTACGGTTAGATTACTCTATTTCTGGACCAAATAGTAATACAGCAGCACGATATGCATTATTGAATGCAGGACTCATCGATTATAGTTATCATCCTTCAGGAGTAACTTTACCTGGATGGTTTAATACTTCAGATGAACTAAATCCTGGGCTAACTCCCGAACAAATTCTTGATTTCACCAATGGTAATCCCCCATATAATCCATATAACCCTCCTCATCCCGATGATCTATTTAATCAAATGTAGGAGAATATGAGAGGAAAATATATTTAGTTACCTTTGGACAAACTACTGCCTATATATATTTTGTCCAAAGGTTCTATATCAATGTTCTTGTAAAGCAAGATTTATAACTGAGGTGCTCTTTAAGTTCTTTATGTCTAGCTCTTTTCCCTAATGGTGAAATTGATGTTATTGGGCGTATAAAGTTAAGATTAGTCTTGCTGACTCAAATAAATTTGTGATTTGTAAAAGATGATAACTATGAATCTTCATGTCCTCAAAAAAATGGTAAGATTGGCTAGCTATACAATCGCTTTTTTCTTAATATCTTGTAATCAAAAGACAGGAGAATATTCTTCAGCTACGACATTTAGTTCAAAAAATACTACAGATTCTCATTTACTATTGCCTACGTCTATGGTGAGAGTCAAGTCTCTACAATTTTCGAGTAATAGTGATGTATTGCTTGTAGCGGGTTCAAGAAGACGTAATGATTTTAATTCAAATGTACTTGAACTCTGGGATACGACTGAATGGAAAATTGTAAACTCTCTGGGCGCTGGATTTAAATCTATTAGTTGGGCATCTTTCTATGATGATGGAAAGATAGTCTATCTAGATTTTGAAGGAGGTCTTAGTTTATGGGAAATAGACAATAAAAATAGACCTATAGCACTAATTGACGGAAGAGGGCGTGATACTTCAGTAACTATGGCTTTGTCCGCATCTAAAAAACTAGTTGCATTAGGTTACGACTCCTCTAAACTATCCAGAGAATTAAAATTATTTTCCATAGAAAGAAATCAAACTAAAGAAATTAATATTTTGCGAGAAGGATATCGCTGGTCATCTTTAGACTTCACTCCTGACGGCAGTATGCTAGCGTCTGTTAGTATCTTTGAAGAAGAAAATAAAAGTTTTTTAGATATTATAAATATAGAGGACGATTCAATTTATCAGTCTTTTGAGATTCCTTATAAGATATTTGATATAAATTTTGTAAGTGAAAATATATTGGCAATATCAGGTTCAAATGGTCATATCGAAATATTTAAATTCGGTGATTTTCAGAATAACTACTTCTCTAATTTATATTCTTTTGATGACTTAAATAATTCAGTACTGTCCTCAGCTAATGGCAATAATAATATATTTGCGGTAGGATCTTTTTTCTCTAATGGGATAGATACTGTTTGGGGAAGGATAAAAATATTGTCTGCTATTTCTGGAGAACTGAGGTGTTTGGTTGATGATATTCGTGGTGCTTCAAATATAAATACTGATATTGCTTTATCTTCCGATGGATTAACGTTGGCTGCTACGGAAAATGGGCAGATCAAAATTTGGAATCTTGAATCGTGTCACGAAAAGTGCGATCGCTCTTTGTAGCGACTGTCTTGAATGTCAAGGGTATTTCCCAAATTTATCTCAGGACTATCCAGGCACTCCAAAACGACGGTAGCGCATCTCATTCCACCGCCATCACACCCAGGCTAATTTGTCGTCAGCCCCCTCTCGAATGCA
>JAAHHJ010000134.1 GCA_010692425.1 Symploca sp. SIO3C6
GTAATAAATTTTTCTTTTGTTAACTCAGGGCGGTTGAGGTAGCCTCTTGCTAATCCTGCGCCTCCAATATGTAATTCTCCTGCTACACCCACTGGGACTGCTTGCTGATTTTTGTCTAGGATGTAGACTTGTACATTGGCTATGGGGCGACCAATAGTGATTTTCTCGTCGCCATCGCTGCATTTTGCCATGGTGGCACAGACACTTGCTTCAGTTGGACCGTAGGCGTTGAAGAAGTTTCGATCTACAGACCATTGTTTGATTACTTCAGGAGAACAGGCTTCTCCAGCGACGATAATTGTTTGCAGTTGTGGAAGTTGATCATCTGGCAGCACCGCCAGTACTGATGGCGGCAGCGTAACATGGGTAATGGCATAATCTCGCAATCGCTCCATTAACGGCTGACCTGGCATCAAAGCTTCTTTGGTTCCCAAATAAAGTCTTGCCCCTGAGCCAACAGCCATGAGGATTTCCCAAATCGAGGCATCAAAACTGAGGGAGGCAAACTGGAGTATGCGACTGTGTCCATCCAAGCCAAAAGTTTGAATCTGGGCTTGAGTTAAGTTACGCAATCCCCTATGTTCAACCATCACCCCTTTGGGTTTCCCTGTGGAACCGGAGGTGTAAATCACATTCGCTAGATAAAAAGATTGAACTCGACTCTCCGGATTATCTTGACGATGTTGAGCAAGGTCTAAGTCATCCAAACAAACCAACAGCCCTTGATGCTGAGGCAGCTTATCTAGAACACGCTGTTGGGTAAGTAGCACCGAAACTTGAGCATCTTGTAGCATAAAGCTCAAACGCTCAGTGGGATAATCTGGGTCAAGGGGCACATAAGCACCACCTGCCTTGAGAATTCCCAATAGTCCCACCACCATTTCTAGGGAACGTTCCACACATAAGCCCACTAGCGTATCGGGAGTTACTCCTAATGAGCGTAAGGCATGGGCTAATTGATTAGCACGACTATTTAACTCCCAATAGGTGAGTTTTTGATTTTCAAAGACTAGTGCGATCGCATTTGGTGTCTGTTCAACAATTTCTTCAAATAACTGATGAATACATTGATTTTGACGATAGTCTACCTGTGTATCATTCCACTCAATTAATAACTTTTGTTGCTCAACTTCTGTCAGCAAAGGTAATTGGGAAATTTCCTGCTGTGGATTAGAAACAATCCCTTCGAGTAAGGTAACAAAATGACCTGTCATGCGCTCGATAGTACTGGTATCAAACAAGTCTGTGCTGTACTCCCACACGCCAACTAATCCATCAGCCCTGTTCTCCATTGCCAAAGTCAAATCAAACTTGGAAGTTTTGCTTTCTACCTGGAGTGGACTAACTTTTAACCCTGTTAGTTCAACTTGAGAGATAGTCTCATCCTGGAGGACAAAGCTCACCTGGAATAGAGGTGTATAACTGAGATCTCTTTCTGGCTGTAATGCTTCTACCAGCATTTCAAAAGGGAAGTTCTGATGAGCATAGGCATCCATTACCATTTCCCTCACCTGATTTAGGAGTTCGTTAAAGCTAGGATTGCCGGATAAGTCTGCTCGTAAAACTAAAGTATTGACAAAAAAGCCGATTAAATCTTCTAGTTCGCTCTGATTACGATTGGCAAAGGGTGAACCCACCAGAATATCTTCTTGTCCAGTGTAGCGATACAGTAATGTATCAAAGGCTGCTAACAAGGTCATAAATAACGTCACCCCTTGCTTCTGACTCAGTTTAGTCAACTGTGAACTCAGTTCAGCAGAAAGGGTAAATTGTTGATATGCTCCAGCAAAGGTCTGCACTGCAGGTCTAGGTCTGTCTGTGGGGAGCGATAATAAATCGGGTGCATCTGCCAGTTGCCTTTGCCAATAACTCAATTGCTGCTGCAGTACCTCTCCTTGCAACCACTCTCTTTGCCAAAGGGCAAAATCGGCATATTGAATCGGCAGTGGAGTTAAGGGGGAAGGTTGTCCTTGAATATAAGCTTTGTATAGGGTTGTGAACTCTTGAATAAACACACCTGTTGACCAGCCATCACTGACAATATGGTGCATACAAACTAATAACCAGTGTTGAGTCTCAGATAAAACAATTAATCTGGCTCTGATTAATGAATCTTTTTCCAGGTCAAAAGCTTGATTTGCCTGTTGTTGGGCAAGTTGTTGTGCAGCTATTTCTTGTTCGTTGATTGATAAATGGGTTAAGTCAGTAACCGATATAGTCCAGGTCGTTTCTTCATGAATGACTTGAATTGCTTGCCCATCAACAGTAATAAAATTAGTCCGTAAGGCTTCGTGACGCTGAATAATTTCTTGTAAGCTTTGTTCTAAGGCAGTTTGATTGAGTGTTCCTTCTAGACGCAAAGCGATGGGGATATTGTATAGGGCGCTATTTGGTTCTAGTTGGTCTAAGAACCATAAACGCTGTTGAGCATAAGAGAGGGGCAATTCTTCAGTGGAAATGAGTAATTCTTCAGTATTCACTTTTTAATTCTGGGTAAATGGGTGGAACATTTAGACTTAAGCTTGATTGTTGCAGATGTCTGAATCAATTACACAAATTCATCTGGTTTGACGACGTTTTCTGATTTTTGGTAAGACAGGTGAGGCAGTTGAACTTGAATTTTGTCGCTTCAACTGCTCAATACACTGGGACAATTGGATCAGTGTTGATGCGCTAAATAACTCACGCAAGGATAGTTCAACTTGGAAAGCATTACGAATTTTTGAAATTAGTTTGGTTGCCAGTAAGGAATGTCCCCCCAGTTCAAAGAAATTATCGTGAATGCCGACAAGTTCGACTTTGAGTATTTGTCCCCAAATTTGAGCTAGCATTTCCTCAGTTGCAGTTTGAGGAGCAACATATTTTTGCGTTAGCTGGCTTTTTAAATCTGGTGCAGGCAATGCCCGGCGGTTAATTTTGCCATTAGCAGTTAACGGTAGGCTTTCAAGAATGACAAAAGCATTGGGAACCATATAGGCTGGCAGTTTGGTTTCCAAGAATTGTCGCATTTGTGCTGCTGTCACAGAGGTTTGTGAGTGGGGTACGGCGTAAGCCACTAGACGTTTATCCCCTGGTTCATCTTCTCGTACCAACACCACACTTTCCCAAACATTTGGGTGCTGTGTTAGTAATGCCTCTATTTCTGGCAATTCAATCCGGAAACCTCGAATCTTGACTTGATTATCAATCCTTCCTAAATACTCTAATTCGCCGTTGGTTAAATAACGGGCTAAATCCCCGGTTTTGTAGAGTCGTGCTTGAGGATTATCAACAAAGGGGTTAGAAATAAAACGTTCTGCTGTCAGTTCACTACGAT
>JAAHHJ010000135.1 GCA_010692425.1 Symploca sp. SIO3C6
CAGCACCATCGCTGAACGGATAATATCCCTCTAGATAGGCAAAATGGACCCAGCACAACTCACCAAGGAATCCGCTGCTACTTGAGCAAGCTGATCACTGTTCTTGAATATCGGGAAACACCAAATCATGACCGAAAGGCCATAACGCCATTGTCACGAGCTTAAAGTGCTGCTTGGCAAAGGGCAACCCGATAACGGTGATCGCTAAAATCACGCCAAACAGTAAATGCGATAAGGCTATCTCCCAGCCGAACAATACAATCCAGATAATATTCAGGAGTAGGGCAAGCGTCGTATCGGCATTGGAATTTTTGACCACCTCCTTACCGAAGGGCGTAAATGTCGCAAATCCAAGTTTCATCGCTTCGATCCCGAACGGAATGCCTATGATGGTCAGACAAGTGCCTAACCCTCCAACGATGTAACCAATCCCGCTCAAGAAACCACCAAAAACTAACCAGATTATATTCCCAAGAAACGTCATACTTACCTGCTTCTGCTTGATGACTCTTCCCATAATATTGCAGACTTAAGGCGCTATGGCTGTTTGAGAGAGAATCGCACACCATTGACACCCTCTACTCTCTTCACTACCTTCTCGATATTTCCACGACTCAGGCACCACAACTTTGCACTACCCATCCGCAGAGACATACAGGGCGATCGCTACCTCTCCGGTGTGAAGTGTGTCTAGCCATAAAAACATCCACACCCCTCACATAGAGAACTTATTTCACATCTTCCGGTTTAAATCCTCTGCTCCTAAAAATAGATCCGCAATCTCCCCCTCCCAAACCCTCTACCACCGAGTCAAAATTGGTATAAACTCACTATACCAATTTTAGACACATCCAATTTTAAGCCCCCTGTAAGTTTGTCCGTACAAAATTTAAAACGCGAGTTAGACCCAATCGAAGCAGTAACACGGAGCGAAAGACCATGCATCAAGTGCTAAGGATCGAGAAGCGAAAGGGGGGAGCGATCGCTCAAATTTGCCACCACATCGACCGGACAAACCCGCCTGAAAATGCAGACCCAAACAAGCGATATTTGAATCGAGAGTTACTCAATAATGGAAGCGAAGGTGGGGAACAAAGTGATGGGAAACTAGAGCCAAATACCGTATTAAACTATGACCAGGTAAAAGAAAAAATCGAGGCGATTATCGCTCAATGCCCACGCAAAATCCGGGGCGATCAGGTGCGGTGTGTTGAGCTAATGTTAAGCGCCAGCAACGAATATTTCAGGCCAGACGGCAGTGGACTAATGCCTGGAGAATGGGACCAAATTCGGCTAGAAGATTGGTTGGAGGCAACCCTGGATTTTATTAACAATGAGTTAGGGGAACGAGCCATATCTGCCACGCTACACGTCGATGAACTAACGCCACATTTACATGTGCTAGTTGTCCCCATTGAGGACTGGGAAAAGAAAAATTTGTCAGCCAAGGAATTATTCGGTTCTAGACAAAAACTTCGTGAATGGCACGATAAATATCACCGCTATACAGCCCCCCTAGGACTAGCGCGTGGAGAACGAGGAAGCGACGCGATACACACTACACCACGGGAGTATCGCAACCACCATCAAAAACTAGATGTACGAGAGGCTGAACTGGAGGCATTAGGAGCAGACATTTCCCAAAAAAACACCCTACTCACCCAGCGAGAATCGGCGGTGGATGATCGACAACGGGAACTGGATAAACGTGAGCAAGAACGACAACAGAGACTAGAGAAGCAGCGCCAGATATTAGCCGCTGAATTTGCCCAACAACAACAACTCCAGGCACAATTACAGGCACAACTAGCCAGTCTAGAGGCCAGAGAACAGGCACTAGCAGAACGCAAAAAACGTATGGAGGCACAGGAGCAAATTCGGCTGGAATGGATGCAAAATGCTTGGGCCAGGGACATCGTATCCACATCTCTAGACATGCGGCGAAAATATGCAAAAACAAGACTCAGTAAGCTCGTGCCACAGGGATACAAACGCCTGGAAAACGCGGAGGGCAAGATCGCCCTTATTGCACTAGAACCTGAGGGCGATCGCCCTATCCTCTATAGCAACAATGGAACCATTACACCTGCTCTAACCATCCGAGAGGATGACGCGATCGCGTTCGAGCAATGGGCACGGCAACGGGGTGCAGTGGTGATTACTCGGCCCAATAATCGCCCAACAACAACAGGCCAAGAACGATAGGTAGGGCGATAGGGATATACAAGCAGTTTCAAGGGGCATGCAAGGTCAAGCACCGAGCGAGACGAGGGGATTTTTTTATCCAACGTCCCTACTGATAAACAAGAATTTATAGTTTTTACTTATGATTTTTAATCACAAAAGTCTCTATTTTACTAGAGGGGTGCACGAGGGGTGCAGCTATTAAAAAATAAGATAAAGAAGGGGTATAGACTTCTTTTTAGAGTCTATGTACTCAATAAATCGTTTAACATAAATACGTTAACCTTGCTGCACTCTATCTATTCAAACAATTAGCCAAACTTATATGTCCTTCACTGAGAATTTGGATAATTAAGTAAACGCTTGAAACCCAGGGCGATAAAAGGGTGCACCCATCAAAAATCAGGGTGCAGTAGTTTACATGTTTTACTCTAATGAAGACTGGGCGATCATTCCTTCAGCGAAGCGTTGAGGGAGTGATCGTGAGCGATCGCTCTCATCTTGCCACTGGATCTGACCTGGAAATAAGGCTGAAGCCAGCACCAAAATTGGCACTCGTTTGAAGCAGACAGTGGGATGTGATGAGAGCCAAAATTTGGGTCCACCTCAGGGCGCAATCGCCTACATGATCAACCCCGTTTTACCCTTGTATTTGAACCAGAAAATGAGCCGCAAATGACCCTAGAAGTAGCAACAATATCGGGGATGATTACAGAGGGCGAATTAGGGAAGCGCGAGGGCCACACCTGGAGATGACGACAGAGAGCGATCGCTGGTAATTTGCCGTATGCTTTGGAGCGTTAAGAGATCGGAAGAGCGTCGTGGAGGAACGCATAAGTTCGAGCTTATTGG
>JAAHHJ010000136.1 GCA_010692425.1 Symploca sp. SIO3C6
TGCTGTGGCAAGAAGGGATTGAACGGGGGGAATGGAGTTGTAGTTACGGTGGGTTCTGCCGTCGCTACAACAAATGGAAAGCCACTCATAAGCTGAGTATGCGTCAAACCTATAAATCCGGGGAAAAAGTATTTGTCGATTATGCGGGGATGACGGTAGCGGTGATTGACCCTGCCAGCGGAGAGAGCAACGCAGCCCAAATCTTTGTGGGGTGCTTGGCCGCGAGTAACTATACGTTTGCCGAAGCGACCGAATCCCAAGCATTAGGCCATTGGATCGGCTCTCATCAACGGATGTTAGCGTTCTTTGGTGGGGTGCCCAAAGCGATTATCCCCGACAATTTGAAGGCTGGAGTCACTGAGGCGTGTCGCTATGAACCGGGGGTGAATCGCACCTATACGGAATTTGCCCAACATTACGGGGTAGCGATCATTCCAGCTCGACCGTATACGCCCCGCGATAAGGCCAAAGTGGAAAATGCAGTGCAGATGGTCGAGCGTCAAATCCTTGCCCCTTTGCGCCACCGACGCTTTACGAGTATGGCGCAGCTCAATCGGGCTATCACAGAGCGCTTAGAGCCGCTCAATGACCGAGAGATGAAGCAATATGGTCTATCGCGTCGGGCGTTATTTGAGCGCACCGACCAACCTGCACTCTCGCCATTGCCGCCTCATCGGTTTGTCCTAGCCCAGTGGAAAACGGCGAAGGTCAGTCCCGACTATCACATTCAAGTGGACTACCACTACTATTCAGTGCCCTATTGGTATGTGAGTCGGCGAGTGAATGTGAAAATCACTGAACAGGTGGTGGAGATGTTCTATGAGCATCAACGTATTGCCTCTCATCCCCGGTCTGCACTGCGCTACCGCCATAGCACCGTCGATGAACACATGCCGCCCAAACACTGGGAGCATCAACGCCAATCCAAAGATCGTTTTGTCGCCTGGGCCGAACACATTGGCCCTCATACTCAGCAACAAGTAGAAGCCATTTTTGAGAGCCGAGAGCATGATGAACAAGCGTTTCGTTCTATTAAAGGGATTCAACGCTTAGCCAGTCAGTATGGCTGTGAGCGCTTAGAATCTGCCTGCCAGCGTGCCAATGCGTTTGGCATGAGTGGCTTAAGACGACTGAAATCTATCCTCAGCGCCCAACTCGATGAGCATCCTCTCTCTCCACCGACGACTCCCTCGGGTCCTGAGCACGAGAATGTTCGTGGAACCTCCTATTACCAATAGTCCACCCTATCAACCTTAACCGATGATCCAATCTACCCTTGAGCAACTCAAAGACCTCAGACTCTATGGTGTAATTGAGGCATGGCATGACCAACAGGCCCAAGCCACCTATCATGACTTAGCCTTTGACGAGCGATTCGCCCTGTTGATTGAGCAGGAACATTTGCGTCGCCAAAACCAGCGACAACAACGACGACTTAAACAGGCCCAACTCTTTGTCCATAGCTCCCTCGATGAGGTGGATTGGCAGGTCCAACGAGGCTTACACAAACCCCTGTTCCTCCAATGGCTCCAGGGTCAGTGGATCATCGACCATCTCAATCTTGTCATTGTTGGTCCCACGGGTACGGGTAAAACTTTTCTCAGTTGCGTTTGTGCCCATCATCTCTGTCTCCATGGCCATCCCGTTCGCTATTTCAAAACCGCTGACCTGCTGAGTGAATCGAAGTTTGCCAAGGCCGATGGCTCGTTTGATAAACTGCGTAAACGCTTAGCCTCCTTTGAGCTACTCATTCTCGATGAGTGGCTCAGAGACCCCCTCTCCCCCGATGATGCCAGAGATATTCTCGATTTGCTCGATGAACGCTATCGCACCCGCTCGTGTCTATTTGCCTCTCAGTTTCCTGTTAATCAATGGCATCAACAAATTCAAGACCCCACCTTGGCCGATGCTATCCTCGACCGCATTGTCCATGATTCTCTCCGGCTTACCCTCAAGGGAGAGTCCATGCGTAAGCTCACCAGCACCCTCAATCCCCAAACAGAAACGAGTACCCCTTGAGGAGGTTTAAGGATTTGTTACAGCAACAAAAGACTGTGAACAATAGGGGGATGGATGAGCCTATAATCCTCTTCAATGACCTGTCGAATTTCACCCTGCCGAAGTTCGGTGTGACTCGGTGCCGAAGTTGGGTGTAACTACCTGCCGAAGTCATGTGAATATGCAAATGGCAGATGTAGAGTAGATTTCTTTAAGATAGAGAGCATTTTGGAGCAAATCCAAGTGTAGACCATGAAGAGATGGACTTACCCCTGATTCAAAGAAATAATACTTGCAATTTTGTCAGCGCCGCCATGGGTGCGATTGTGCCGTTGTCCGAGACCGTGCTTTTGATGATGTTCATCCAGCTCAGTTTTCATAGCTTTCATCGCGTCCATGATTTTAGGAGTGGTACACTTACCGACTTGCGAGAGTAGTACTCTGAGAGGGTCGGTAGAGATGCGCCACTTGTCCTTGTGTAGAGTCGATTCATCATTGTGGGCCATGATCAATCGAATGGCTTGAACCGCATCAGGATCGACATGGCTGTAAACTTGCTTACTTTGGGGTGTCCCATCTCCAGCATCCTGAGCCTTGTTGATGATTGCCGTTTCTGAGAGGTGAGCGCGTTCGGTCGTATTGGAAGTTCCAGAAGTCAAAGCTGTGTCTGGAGCAGAAAAACTGAGACCCACCGCTGCCAGAGAATTTTGGAGTTGGGCTAGTCCGGCTTGAATGTGCCCCCGCTCCTGAGTGAGTCGTGCATTCTCCTCTTCCAGCTCCTTGATCCGGGCTTCCACCCTCAGAGTGAAACACCTTGCAAGTGTCGCTATCTTTGCTATCTTGTGTCTCTACTATCTTCTACCATCAACGAGTGCTGTCAATCACTATTCTCTACATTCTGCGGTCTTCTGAGAT
>JAAHHJ010000137.1 GCA_010692425.1 Symploca sp. SIO3C6
TTGAACACTGGTGGCACAAAGTCAAAACAGCGATTAGAAAAGAGTTGCCTAAGTATAATTTTGATGTCCACAAAGCGGCGGATGCAGCCTTTCAGTATTTGTAAACACACCAGCGCGCAGCGCTATAACTTAAGTTGTGGATGAATATCCTTGAGCCAGCGTTTTAAGGTAAAGGGCTTAAAGTAAACCCAGTAGAGAATTTTGGCGCATTCAGCTAGATAATTCCCAAACTTTGCTTGCTGAGGCATTCTTGTCCTTTATCTATCCACTAAGAGCGTCTTTGAGTAACTTCTGCAATTCTGACCAGTTGAGTGCACCAAACCATACAAGAATAATCGCAATTAAAATAAATGCCCCTGTAATTAAATTGCCAGTATCGTCTACAAAGTTGCCAATCATCCTCGCTAGTCTTCCCAAATTGAGAGGAAGCCATAATAATAAACGCAGTGGCAGTATCAGTCTGCGAGGATTGAATCGCCGTTGAGGCAAACGTTGCTTTTCCTGTTGAAACTGCTTTTTAGCCCAATCAACAGTTTCATCTCTTTGCTTAGCATCCCATAGACAACGCCCTGCTAATTGCAATAGATAAGGATGTCGCCCTCCCCACTCCAAAGCTAATTTCTGTCTGTTTTCACTCAATGCAGCTTGAGTACCTGGTACTTTAGTTTCAGGCAAGCGCACTAAATCTGTCGCTTCCATTTCCGTAAGTCCCTTTAAGGGCAGAATATTACCCAGATTGAAAAAAGAAGAAGTCAAGCGATGCTGGCGACTGTAAACATCTAGTCTTTTATAGGAAGCTATAACTAGCATTAATGCATTACGATCCATCAAAGAGCGCAAGTTATCATAAAACTGATTATTGAATTCCTCGGCATTCTCAAATAGCTCCTCAAACTTATCTAGACAAAGCACTGGCAGAACCTTCTCAATTTTCCAGACATCCATTGCCGCAGAAAAAGTTTGCCTGTCGAGTGAGCCACCGTTTAAAGGTACACTCAAAGCTGGATTGTTTTGTACTGATGCTCTTTTTAGTAAAGCTTTAGCTATTGCTCGATAAAAATTAGCCTCTTGCCGACACTGGGCATCTTGCAGCGAGAGGTAAATCGCCACGTAGTCGCTGGGACTTTTCCCGTAGCGCTGCACTCGTTGCTCATAGGTTTGGCAAAAGTGGTAAAGCAGTGATGATTTCCCAATTCGCCACTCTCCAAGCACATTGATGCTAGTGGGCTGGGCAGCAGTCATGCGCGAGGTGATAAAGTCTAACTCTTCTCTCCTACCGACAAAAAATTTAGAATCGGTAATCATTGACCCAGCGATAAAGGGGCAGGGAGGAAGGGAAGTGTTCATCTAAGAGATGGGGAGATGGGGGGATGGGGAGATGGGGAGATGGGGAGATGGGGAGAATAATTTTTATGCAACCAGAAGATATAGGCTTTAAACAACACTAGCTTAACAGGCAAATTTAAAAACGCCAGCCAACATTTCAATTATTATCGGTAATTGGAATAACTTTGGCACGATAGAGCAACTTTTCTCCCTGACGATAGCCAAGATTACGAACTCTCACAGTTTCACCAGGCTGGGCGCTTCCTTCAATGAGTTGATGTTGTTGTGGATCGTAAGGTATTTCTGAATCTATAGAAGCGATCGCTTCTATACCCCATTGTTGTAGTAATTGTTCTATCGGTCGCATCAACGGCAGTAATTTCACTGCTGGTAACTGCTGATTTTGCCTAGCTGCATGGGCTGCACTCGGCCAAAACACCAGCCAAGATTCCAAAACCTGCAAACTCGATAACTGAAATTCCTGCATCAAAGTCTCTCGCTGACTTTCCAACTGCTGCTGCAGACGCTGATACTCCTGCCTGAGAGATGCCACTAATTCTGACTCTTCGTGTTGCGGAAGAGTATTGGGAGATAATACTGACTCTTCGTGTTGCGGAAGAGTATTGGGAGATAATACTGACTCTTCGTGTTGCGGAAGAGTATTGGGAGATAATACTGACTCTTCGTGTTGCGGAAGAGTATTGGGAGATAATGCTGACTCTTCGTGTTGCGGAAGAGTATTGGGAGATAATGCTGACTCTTCGTGTTGCGGAAGAGTATTGGGAGATAATACTGACTCTTCGTGTTGCGGAAGAGTATTGGGAGATAATACTGACTCTTCGTTTCGCGGAAGAGTTTTAGCAGATAACGCTGACTCTTCGTTTTGCGGAAGAGTTTTAGCAGATATAGAATTAGATGAAAACATTGCCAGCAACTGACTCACTGGCATTTGCAAAGCCTTAGAAAGTTTTAGTAGAGTCTCTAAACGCATTTGGGCTAAATACCCTTGTCGTAGGCGCTTGATTTGCCACTTAGAAACACCAGCAGTGCGACTTAGTTCTCTAAAACTGGTAATACCCAGATGCTGCATAAGTTCTTGCAACAGCTGGGTGTAATTAGAATTGGATGACTTATTGTCTCTAGTCATCTTTCTTCCCCCGTGGAGACCCCCGTTATAATCAGCGCGGACGTATCGAACCGCAGGTGAGTACCGCGTATTGATTTAACGGTGGGAGGAAACGGGGGATATTTTACGGGGTTCAATACCCCTAAAATATCCAAATCACTGCCCATAGGAATAACCGTCCTTTTTCTGAATGTGTTTGCAGTATTTGTAGCTAATACCTTGAATTAGCCCATTTGCTGTGTCGGGTGAGGTTCGAGAGTCGCCTCTCTCCCCTCCCCTAAGAACCGGACATGAGACTTTCGTACTCATCCGGCTCAAGTCTCGTTTTGCTAGGCTTTAATTCCAGTCCCATGCCTTGTAACCATTGAGAGATAATCTCCCAGCATCTTTGGACTACGGTTAAGTCTTCATGGAGAATCACGAAGTCATCGGCGTAACGGATTAAGCTAAG
>JAAHHJ010000138.1 GCA_010692425.1 Symploca sp. SIO3C6
GGCGAGGCATTTATTACGGACAAACTGACCAGCACGAATAGCTTCATCAAGCCGTTCGTACTGCCAGTTTTTCCCCACTAGTTTTGCCTCAAGTACTAACATTTATGCTGCCGTATTTGTGACTGCTGTTGTACCATTAAATCAGCTGCTATTTACGGAGTGTTTCGCGGACTTAAAAGTCCTCCCGCTACATCCCACGCTTGAAAGACGTGGGCTTTGCTCGTTTTTATGTAATTCTATCCCATACTGGTTTTAGACCAAAGGAAAACGGGCGACCGTGGAAAACTCGTTTTTAGGCAAAACTGCTTTGCCAAAAGACGAGCTGTGATAGTGTAAGTGGTGAAAATCCACCTGAAGGGGAGAAGGCATGCCTTAGCGTGTTGCTTTACTTCAGCAGGGGTCGGGAGCTTAGGCGTGGTGACACGTCTAATCGAGTGATAACAAGCTCGGCGATCTGTTAACAGCAGACGGTGAAAAGCTCAACGATGAAAGGCGGCAGTTGCTGCAAAAGCTGCGATACCGCTTCTCTGTAAGTTCTATATGGTGCGAGGGCAAACTACGAAAAGCTGTGCAGTGAGTAAGGGGAGTTTTCTGCTTTCTATCCCCCCAAATCGGCTTATAACCATAAGTCGAAAGGTACTGTGTACCTAGCTGCTACGGTCTGCCAGGATACTGGCTAGTGACACCTAAGTAGAATCTAACTGCATTATCACGAAACGGGGAACCTCTCTACTACAAAAATGCGAATGGTAGCTCATTCGCCCTCTGGCGGTTGTTGGCAAGAGACAGAGTAGAGAGGGGGAGCGGGGAGCGATAATATCGCGTTTAAGAATTTTTTTCTTAAACGGCGGTGCTAGCTGCTGCCAGTAGTTACACCGTTCGGATTGGGGTGGTAGCCGATCATAACGACGATCAAAGCTCTGAGGGAGTTCTTTGACGAGTACACTCCCTGTCACAAATCTTTGTAGATATTGAGGTGCATCTGACTAGGAACAGCTCAATGTCAATTTGTGTCAACCTTTTAAGAACTGCAAAATAAAGAAATAACAAAACAACAGGAATAACAGTGGCAAAAAAGCATTCAGTACATTTTGCTGACAAATGACGGCTATATGGAAAGTGGCAGGCGGCAAGAGGTGACGTAAGAAGCTAAAAACTTCTTAAGGTCGGTGAACTTTTTGTCTGACCTTGGCGCATACTTCCTTGATGCGTATCCAAAACTTTATTCCTACGGTTTTCGGGGAGTTGTTTATTTTTAACAACTCCCTTTCTATCTTTTAATCTTGTGAAAAATTGGAAATGCAGCGGAATTACTACCTTGTTGATTGTTTGAGTAAATTTATCAGAAAGATAGCTATTGATTACCTGCGCTACGGTTATACACGCTATGCAGTACGGCTAATTCCTGAAGGCAAGGACTTAGAAAAAGTTGATCAGACTATTATTACCTCCTACGGTGTTTTATTTTGTCGTAGCGCCAGGGCAAGACAACGAGCCAAAGGACTGGCAAATGTGGTTTATTTGCGTTTTGGACAACGCTTTATCTTACTGGTAAACCAAGGAAAACATCCAGAAGTTGAGAAAAGAGACTTTAAGAATTTTTTAGATCATGAATTATATATTGATGGCTACACTATCGGTGTTAAAAGAAACAAACCTTGTGTTATGGTTGCCCCCAGACGCTTCCGCAGTATCAGAAAGTACGCGCTAAACATCGCGCTGTATAATAAGCAGCGTCTTACTACCTTCCTCCAAAGTATCAGCCCCTTTTCCTACCCAGGAATTAACGAACAAAAATGGAAACTTTTTCTAGCTGTTAATAAACTACGAAAACGAGCTGGATTAGCCCGTATTGAATGGGAAGAGGCCAAAAAACCGAAAAACTGGAGAAAAAAATATAACTAGGAAAAAAAATGCTTTGATTGGTATTCATCTAATACATTGCGTACTGTGCGAGTAATATAATCTTCCTCATGACCTGTTTTACGCATAGCAAGCCCAGGACTTGCCTCTCTCAAGGCTTCAGCCATCTCAGCAGCCGTATAATCTCGCTGCGCCATTTTTCGCAAAATAGCAAAGTCCATTCGGCTTTTATCAATCTGCTCACCATAGCGCTTAAAGTATAAGGACATGTAACGGGTATAGAAGGCTTTTGGTGACGGCTTAGATGATCTAGACAGAGTACGAGGTGAGTATACTTGGCGTGAAGCTCTAATAGCTGCTAATGATTTTTGTGCTAAAGCCAAGCGTCTGGAAGCTGAAGGACAAATCTTACCCTGACAAGCTTCAGCCAACACATAGGGGGCATAACCACAACTAATACGGTGTTCTGGCTTTTGATTAGTAAAACCTGCCAACCTACCGAAGTGCCGCCAATCAGCACTGCTTATGTCAGCTCCATAATCTCGTGCAAGACTTCGAGCTACCTCGGTGGCTAACTGTTCCTCCAGAGGGTCATTTGAAACCCGCACCCAAACTTGATAATTAGGGTCTAAACTAGCGAAGCTGTCACCAGGGGCAATCTAGCCCGAAACCCTTACCACACAAGCATTTCAGCATCAATATTTTCCCCTTAACTCCAAAGTCCTTCAAATCTAGCTGGCGAAAGCCGTGTGTATCTGACCGTATTCTGAATATTGGCGTGACCAAGATAATCCTGAATAGTTCTGGTATCGATGCCTTTATTCGCTAGATATAGCGCTGCGCGCTGGGGTACTTACAAGTTAGGATATATCTAGAGTCACCTAAAACTAGATTTATGGCTCACCCTTACTCTCAGGATTTGCGCCTACGTGCCCTCTATTTAATCACTAGCGGTATGTCGATAAGTAAAGTTAGTCGAACGCTAGATATTAGCAGAACTACCCTCTATAAATGGCGA
>JAAHHJ010000139.1 GCA_010692425.1 Symploca sp. SIO3C6
CCCCCAGTCAAAGCGACTTGCAAATGACGTAGATCAGGGCTGTTTTCCATTCAATATAGGCAAGCTGATGCTCTTTATCTCGATACTGGTTTCGCTCAGCAATTTGATTATTGACCGCAACTCGATAGACCACTTCGACAGCAGCTTCAATCAGGCAAAAGATGGACTTTTCGACTCCAATCCAGTTGATGGTATGGTGAGAGTATTGCCGTGCTGGTTTAGGGTTGGCGTAGCGTATTTTAATGTTGTCTTCCCCTTGAGACTGAAACTGGGTATACACCAAGTCAATTAAGTTATCGAGCAATGTGGTTTTCCCACTCCCCGAGTTGGCCATGATACAAATATGGTTATTGGTAGCGACAAACTCAGACAGTGATGCAGCTATATCTGGGGACTCAAAATATTTCTCTTGCTCGTCTTTTTCCTTTTGGACCGCGACTTGATCCACGCCACTTACATCCAGCACGACCCGGAGTTTCTTGCCGGAAATAGCCACGAGCTTAGGAGGAGTATTACAGTCGGGAATAAAGTTCTGGATGAAGGCGAGGTTTTGAGGCTTTTGCAGGAATGGCACGACGTGGGAGAGAGTCGTGTAGCAGTTGGCTAGCTCTCCGTTGGGATTCGCTGGCGATACTCGCCCCTCTACAATAATCACGTTGCCATTATTCAGTTGGGTGTAAGCTGATGGGTCAATTATCACAACGCTCAGTTCTTTGAGAGCACGGATAACTTCGTTGCCAATCAAGTCGGCACGGGTAGAGCCAGAGATAAATTCAGGAATTCTCAAATCGTGAATAACGTCTAGGAGACTCTGGACCCGTTCCAATAAACCATCACGCTCACGCTGTAAGGCGTCTAAATCACCCTGGACGGTTTCAATCGCCAAATCCATGGCATCGGACTTAATTTGCTTTTCACGGGACTCTAGCGATACCTCCGACTGGTACAATTCCTCGCGCTGCTGGGCGATCTCCTCTCGTTGTTCACGGAGGTCTTGCAAAGAGAGCACGTACTCGGATTTGGACTGTTCAAACTCATTTAGGTTGCGTTGCTCGGACTCCGAGTAGGCATCTTCATAGTGGCGACACTTGGCGGTGAGTTCATCTAACCATTCTTCGCGTTGATTGATTTCTTCTTGTTGAGCGCGAATGGTTGATTGAAGGGCAGCAATAGTAGGTTGGACCGTCGCCTGAAAATTCGCTTCAAAAGACATCCGGGCAACACTCTCGCCCTCGGCGACGGCTTCTAAAATATCCTGTTGCTGTTGGCTGCGATAGTACCCCGATTCGCGGTACTTTTCCTCTCGGTACAACGTGGCACTGGCTCCAATGCCAATGATCTGAATCAGCTTGTCAGTGAAGGGGTTCACCTTTAGCTGGGCGATGTTACTCACGACCAAGTAGGTACCAGACAGAATAATGGTGACGGCCCAGGGCCAACGCACTGAACACAGTCTATTACTGGATAGCCTATTACTGGACGGTCTATTATCGCCCCTGGAGGTGTAGAGAGAGGTAGTCATCGTCAGATTACTCCTAATACAAGTCCGGCAAGCGCACTTACGGCAGCGACCTTGAGGTCGTGGCTACGGACAAATTCTTGGGGGCGATTGGGCAATAAGAAACAAAACCCGAGGACGACAATCACCACAAGTGCCAAGATAGCGAGTATTTTTGTCTCAATAATTTGATGAGATACTTTTATAATTTCTACTAGAAAATTAGCAGAGATTAAGCTTAATACGCCTAGTGATAGTCGCCCATATTCCATGAGAAATTTACTCCTTAATTAAAGTTAGAGACCGCAGCTCGACGGTTATTGCTGTGAGCTTCTTGTTCATTATGTTGACCTAATCGCAGCTCTTCTAATTTAGTTTGAGCAGACGATTGTTTATACCCCCATTCATCAACGGAAAGCTTTGCTGCATCTTGAGCCTGAGAGGTTTGAGCGCGTTTTGAGACGAGCTTAAATGTCTCTGTTTTGAAGTCTTCACGAGCTTGACGGTGCTGATGCTCAGCGATTTCTATTTGAACCGCCTTCGTATTCAACCGATGAGTCTCTGTCCTTTCGTCACACTGAAGTTGAGCTAGCTTTAAACCTCTTATTCTTGCTTTTATTGGTTCTGAGAGTTGAGAAAATTCTGACTCTGTAAGTGGACGATAAGCGGGTGGCCTAATTCTACTAAACGGACTTCTCTGTTCACTGGGACGTTCAGACCATTGCATTATTTATTTCTCCAATTAGTGATAACGAATAGTGGAGGACGCTGGGCGAGTTTGGCTATTATTCAAATAATTAGCCAATGCAAAACTGCCGCACCCTAACAGCACCGCTAACAATAGGGCGATCGCTGCCAGCACGGGAGCTGACTGACGCGATAAATTTGCCTCTAAATACTCGTAGGCATTATAAGCACGATGATCTTGGCGATTATCGTTGGTGGTGACATGGGGGCGTACTTTGCCCATGGCCGCTACGGTACCGGATTGAATGGAGGCAGCGGTGCTGATGCCGTCACGAAAGTAACCGACAGCACGGTCTTGGGAGTGGGCTAGAACATCGGTAAGCTGCTGCTGAGTAAGGGTGCCCGAGGGCGATGAAGGTCGAGTGATGGATTGTTGGTACGCCAGCGCTCGGGCTAGTTCGCCGACCCGTGGATCACTACTAGTTAATGGCGCGGGGGGGGGCAAGGGGAAGAGGAGGAGGAGGCTATGGACTGGGAAGAGGAGGGCTTACAGGGGTAGACTTTTAATATTTACCCAGAACTAAAGCCAGGAATGCCTTCTGACTGACCCCAGAAATCG
>JAAHHJ010000014.1 GCA_010692425.1 Symploca sp. SIO3C6
AATCAATTCGCTCCTGTCTTTCATACCAAGCTTCGGTTCTACCACTAAGAGCTTTGTTGTAGACCAAGCGCACACAACCGAGTGTCCGTCGCAAGAGGTTCTCTTGTTCGGTGGTTGGGTAAAAACGTTATCGGTAGGCGCGTTGTATCATACCTCACATCTTACCACATTCGGTGTAAAAACTATAGTTGGAGGCGCGGCATTCCTCTCGTCGCTGAAAGCGAGAGTCTCCTGCCGCGAAGACAGATGAATCAACAGGAGGAAAGGCTACGCCAACTAGTTGAACAAGCATGTAGTCATCGACCTGGCAGTGCTGAGCGCCAGAAAAACCTGACTAAGATTATTCGGCTAGTTACCGGCAAGCTGTGGAAAGAAAACACGCCTTACTATCAAGACGCATTGCAACAAACTTGGATCTACTTCTGCCAAAATCTCTGTGAAGGCAAAACTGGCAAAGCCTACGACTACACTCGCGGCAGCATTGCTACTTGGCTCAACTTTTACCTCAAGCGGCGACTTCAAGATTTCCGCATCGAAGAGCAAAGAAGGCAAGCAAAACAAGCTACTCAACAACTTTACACTTCTAGTTCGAGTCAAACCACTCAAAACCTTGATCCTGTAGAAAATCTGGCGGCCCAACCAGACATACCTCCCCTACTTGAAGAAGTGAAGGCATGGATCGAAACTGATCCCCATGGTGAGCTGCGTCAAACCCACATTACTAATCGTCGGGATGTAACTTGCCAAGTTTTATTAAAGCGGCGCTTACCCCCAGAAGCTAGCTGGAAAACACTTGCCGAGGAATTTAAACTACCAATCTCAACTCTGAGCAGTTTTTATCAACGTCAGTGTTTACCTCGCCTGCGTAAATTTGGTCAATCAGAGGGATATCTATAAAGTAAGGGTTCCAAATTTAGTAAGTACCACTACTTTGAGCTTAGCTTTTGCCCCAGGCAATCGCCTGCAATCTTAAGAAAGTTATTGACCAACCAGTTTATTGAGTCAGCACCATGAGTCACAAGATCAATGATATCCAAGAGTGTACCCTGCCACTGCCAATTACTCAGATGGCAATTAATACAGCCAATAAATTTGCCAGTGAACAGCCTAGTCCTGAAAAAATAGAACAAGTTTGCTTAAATACCCTTGCTGTTTACGTAGTAAATGATTACTTGCAAATGATGGGCATTCCCACTAACCTATCAGCAAGCAACATTTGCAACCCAGTTATGCGCATGTGTGCCAATGTGGCTGACTTGGAAATTAAAGAAATAGGTTATTTAGAATGCCGCCCAGTCAGAAATAACGAACAAATTTGTTACTTTCCACCAGAAGTACACTCAGACAGAATTGGCTATGTAGCAGTTGAGATCGATGAGACTGCTCGGAAAGCGACTTTGTTGGGATTTACTCAAACGGTAGCCTCGGATGAATTTCCCATTAAACAGTTAAAACCCATTGAAGATTTCATTGATCACTATCACCAATTGCTGCAATTAGCGACTGCTCCTATCCCTGCTGTTGCTAACTCAACAAGAGTAAACTTGAGTCAGTGGTTTGAGGAGGTTTTTGAGACTAGCTGGCAAGCAGTTGAAACTCTGTTAAACCCCAACCAAACTACTCTGGCTTTCAATTTTAGAGGCTCTGAGAGGGGAGCTCTCATGGAACCACAATCGTCTGTAGCTGATGTTAGACGTGCTAGACTGATTGACTTGGGGATGCAACTGGCTGGTAATCCTTTGGCTCTAATTGTGGAACTCACCTCAGAAACAGACCAGAAAACTGAGATTACAATTCAGGTACATCCTACTGGCAATCAAATTTATTTACCCCCACTAGTCCAACTTACTGTACTTGATGAATCTGGCTCTATTTTCCTGGAAGCACAATCAAGAAGTGCAGACAATTATATTCAATTACAGTTTCGCGGTTTACCAGAAGAATTATTTAGTGTAAGGGTAGCCCTTGGTGATGCCAGTATTTTAGAAGATTTTGTTATTTAGCTAGCCTCAACAGATAGTATAGCGCTACGCGCAAGGCTCCAAGGCAGAAGGTTCCAAGGCAGAAGGGGTGAATTTGACAAAGTTTTAGCGATTTAGCTTGTCCTAACCTTAATATGTACTGCTATAAACACTTTTTTCTATTTCTTTAGAGATTCAAGGAGGATCAATTGCAAGGGGGAATTCTATTACTCAAAATCGGACATATGACTGCTAGCACAGGAGCGCAAGCTGCAATTATCGATGAAGCACTTGCTATGTCGTTAACTTGAGCTGGAGAAGCTGTTGTGGGTAAGTTAGTTGTCCTAAAGATAGTTGATGGCAGCTCTGAGCAGGGCTTCACTGTCACTTTGCAGATTGGAGAGGAAGGACGTAACCCATCATCGCAAATCACAGGCACTTTACCTGCTGCACCAGAAATTTCTCAGTATTACAGCGGTTGGTCTAACGCTTACCGTAGCTTGGGATCGCGTTATAGATTGGAAGCCAAGGCAGCACTTGTTACCAATGTTTCCAAAGTTGAAATTTGCTGCCAAGCAGCTCAAGCTTTAAAAGAGCGTCTCAACGTTTGGCTGAAATCGGAATCTTTTCGTCCAATCCGAGAAAAATTATTAGAACAATTAATACCTTCAGATGAAATACGTCTGATTA
Organism: Symploca sp. SIO3C6; assembly: GCA_010692425.1. Classification (GTDB taxonomy): domain Bacteria; phylum Cyanobacteriota; class Cyanobacteriia; order Cyanobacteriales; family Coleofasciculaceae; genus SIO3C6. The sequence goes on from JAAHHJ010000014.1 coordinate 2,652, forward strand.
TTCAAACTGAAAACATTTGGTTGCGGCGACTACCATGGCATCTATGGGATATTTGCGATCGCTATCCTAAGGCTGAAATTTCCCTAAGTGTGCCTGCTTATGAAAATGTAGAGCAATTTTCTAAGCCCCAATCCCAAGTTAGAATTTTAGCGATTCTGGGTAATAGCATTGGTATTAATACTGAAGCAGATAGGTTATTACTAGAACAGTTACCTGATGCTCAAGTTAGCTTTCTTGTAGAACCACAACGTCAGGAATTAACTCAACAACTATGGCGGCAAGGCTGGGACATTATCTTTTTTGCTGGGCATAGTTCCAGTGGTGACAATGGTGAAACTGGTCGGATTTATATTAATCAAACTGAATGTCTAACAGTTGAGCAGTTAAAGTATGCCTTGAAAAAGGCTGTTACACGCGGCTTAAAGATTGCGATTTTCAATTCTTGTGATGGCTTAGGATTGGCGAGAAATTTAGCAGATTTACATATTCCGCAAGTCATTGTGATGCGTGAGCCTGTACCGGATGTGGTGGCACAGGAATTTTTGAAGTCTTTTTTAGAAAGTTTTGCTCTTGGTGAATCCTTCTATCTGGCAGTGCGGGAGGCCAGAGAAAGATTGCAAGGTTTAGAAGATCAGTTTCCCTGTGCTACCTGGCTACCGGTTATCTTTCAGAATCCTGCCGCGATACCACCGACTTGGCAAGGATTGTTGGAAAGCTTGACTAACCAAGCCTCTGCTAACCCTGACCCTAATTTAACCCCAGCAGTAGCTCAATCCTCATTGTTAAGGGATAGGGTAAGAGCAAAGCCGCGAATCATCAATGGTAGAGTCAGTTTCACTAAAGTACTATTGCTAAGTGTAGCAACTACATTCTTGGTGATCTTGGCAAGGCAATTGGGCTTACTCCAAGCTGTAGAGTTGCAAGCTTTTGATCATTTGATGCGCTCTCGGCCAGCTGAAAGGCCAGATACCCGCCTGCTAGTAGTGGAAGTCACCGAAGCTGACATTCGAGCCCAGAGAAAAGAACCAGGGCGTGGATCACTATCAGATCCTTCACTAGCAAGACTTTTAGAAATTCTGGAGTCTCATCAACCGCGAGCTATTGGCTTAGATATCTATCGCGATTTCCCTGTAAGCAAAGGCTATCCAGATTTGGCAAAGCGCCTGAAATATAGCGATCACTTCGTGGCTGTTTGCAAAGTTAGTAATCCCCAAAAGTCTGATCCTGGGGTTTTACCACCTCCAGAAGTTCCAACAAGCAGACAAGGCTTTGCCGATGTTGTTATCGATCCTGATAGTGTTCTTCGTCGTCATCTTTTTTCCTTAACTCTTCCTCCTACATCTGGTTGCAATCCTTCCTTCGCACTTAGTGCCCAGTTAGCATTTCGTTATTTGGAGACGGAGGGAATTTTACCCGAATTAACCAAAGAAAAAAACTTAAAGCTTGGTGATATAGTCTTTAAGCCTTTGAATTCTCGTGCTGGTGGCTATCAAAACTTAGATGCTCGGGGACATCAAGTGCTGCTCAATTATCGCTATCATACCTCTGCTGAAGATTTTGTGCCGAAAGTAACTCTTTCTCAAGTGTTGACAGGTAAAGTCAATCCTGAGGCGGTGAGGGATAAGATTATTCTCATTGGTGCTACTGCACCCAGTGCTAATGATTATTTTCTAACACCCTATAGCGCAGATCAGGACTCTTACCGTAAAATGCCTGGAGTAGTGGTGCAAGCACAGATGGTCTCCCAGATGATCAGTGCCGTTTTAGATAAACGACCACTTTTATGGGTTTTACCTGAGTGGGTAGAACTATTGTGGATCTGGAGTTGGTCACTGGTAGGAGGTATAATCTTCTGGCGCTTTCAATCGTGGCAACGTTGGGGACTAATTGCGATCGCCTTAGGGAGCTTATATGCTCTTAGTTTAGTTATTTTAATACAAGGTGGTTGGGTTCCCTTAGTGCCCCCAGCATTGGTGTTACTCTGTGCAGGTAGTGCTATTGTTGCTTATCGTACTCTTCGTTGATGATTGCTGGTATTCTCCCTAATCCAGGATCTAAAGGTCCTCATCGTGCTATTTCTACCCACAATTTTGCTCTGTTTAAGATAGTGGGGAATTGTTTCAATGAGCGATAATTGGGGGAAGTTCAGGCTAGTTTGAGACTCGATATATTGACTCCCTTGCAGCACATTTATTTTCAGTAAACCTCTCTCAAAGCGCCAAAGTTCAGGAACTCTTAATGCCTGATAGATATGGGGATGGGTGCGGGAAGTCAGATCAATTTCCAGCACCAAATCCGGAGGGGGATCTACTGCCAAGTCGAGCCTTTCTTTACCCCTAACTGCTGCTTCATTTTTAATATAGAAGCATTGATCTGGTTCTATACCCTTAAGCATCCCTAGATTTTTGAAGGTTGTAGAACCCAGAGTCCAAAAATCAATATCTAGCTCTTCAAGAAGAGCCTTAACTAAATCTCCAATTATTTCTTTACTCGCTTCATGTCCTGGCAAAGGCGTCATGATTTCGAGTACTCCAGAATCATAAGCCAGCCTTTGGGCTCGGTGTTCCCCTAGCTCTTCCAAAATCGATTCAAATTCTTGCCAGCTGACATCTTGCAGCAATACTCGCTGTCCCGGTGGCACTGTCAATCGTTCCAATTCCAGCAGCATTTCGCCCTATGAAATGGTTTGAGTTTATATTACCTTAAGTTTACTGCAAAGTGCTTTCAGCACCCGGAATCTGATTAATTATGTTACACCGACCGATGGCGCTGGGGTATACATTAGCAGTTAAACTATTAAATACTTAAAATCGTGACCCTATTTGAATTCTCACGCGCTAACTGCATTGCCATCTGCACTTTTTTGGTTCCTGCCAACTTAGTGCTTACTTCGCTAACGCTGGCGTTGATGGGACTAGCTCGTTCTCCTCAACTTCAGGCGAAGGTAGCCGCTGTAGTTGCCTTGCTCCCGGCTGTACTGATCATGCTTCATGTCTATACCTGGTTTGCAGTTGGGGTGGTAAGGACTCCTACTTTCATCCTGTTGTTGCTCTCTTTTATCTGCATTGGCATTAATACCTGGGGGATTACTCATGCTAACAGTCTGGTTTACTTAGTCAGAGGTTTATTCAGCGCCTTGAAGAGAGTGAGAGTTTAACAAAGAGCGGTCTTGCAATTGAGTGTAGCTCAGCAAGATCGCCCTATAGAACCCATTTGGAATCTTCGTAAGAGAATATATAGAAAATGTCATACTCAAATAGCTGGATTTGATTTAATCCTAATTTCTAAATGCCTCCACAGCACCTATTAAAGATGCGGGGGCACACCAGACGCACCAGACTTTCCAAGGATGGGGATTTGACCCCAACCAATTTTATGCACCGTATAGAAGGTGAGGTATTTAACCCATGTTAATTTCGATCAAATAATCCATAAAATCAGGAAGAATTTACCATTATCTGTACTGTTTTATATAACTGGAAAGAAGCGATTAATTAGTACAATAAAATTTGGCAATAAAAGGAGAAGTCAACTCATCCTGTTCAAATAAGGTAGCAACTATAATTAATTTTCTTTTTTCTCGGCGATATAACTCTACTTGTTTGCGAAAACAATCTATAGTCCAATATTCCTTCTAATAAATTTAGAATAAATGATAAATTATCACAACGATGCAAATATCCCCTGGCTAATCACTCACCCAAGTTTTGCTCTAAAATCTTGGAGTACCTGATTCAACTCATCTACTGAAGAAGCACTAATCAGATAGAGATTGAAGGGGTCTTGACTAATATATTTAGCATAGGATGACTGGAGATAAGGCAAGTACTGAATATTCTTAGAAATATGAACTTCAAAGAATGCCAGACTCATTGCATAAGCATAGTTGTAAAAAATAGTTGCATTGGAACCAGTAAGATGAGGTAAAGTTTTTAATAACATACACTTGAGTCCAGTTTCAGATTTAGAAAAATTACCAACATGAGCCTTGCCCTTAATCAAGGCAAGATACCGATTCGACGTTGCTAGCCAAGGAAAAACTCGTATCTGTTCCAAAACTGCTGGTGCCATTTTATCTTTACTCCCGGCAATCATAAAAACTGGAATTTTAATTTGACTCAAACCCTTCGGGCCAAAAACTTCACTGCCCACTGAATCAACTGGTAGCACAGCCTTAACTCGTTCATCCCGGAAATTGTAAGTTTTTCGTGGCAATCTCAAAGCACGACACTGAAGCAAAAGAGATATATTTGGTTTGACCACCACAGGCTCGCAAGCTTGTTCTAGTTTCTCAAAATCGATCTCGGCACCTGCTAAGGCCAGCGCGGTATAGCCGCCAAAGGAATGACCCATGACGCCAACTGCTTGAAGATTTAGCCTCCCTCGATACTCAAGTTGATTGCGTCGCTCCAGTTCATTGATTACGCAGATTATATCCAGAGGTCGATCAATAAATTCGTTGAGTTTGAAGACTTCTCTAGAATCACCTGCAAGCATATCCTGAATTTGGGTAGAATCACTACCAGGATGCTGGGGAAGTGCAACTAAATACCCATAGGAGGCTAGGTGTTGAGCATATTCTCTGAAGTCCTCTGGAGAGGAACCTAAACCATGAGAAATAACCACTACAGGAGTTTTTCCTGGCCTTGGAGTTTGAGGTTGGTAAACAATTACCCGAAATTTTCGTAATCGGCGGCTTTCATCCTTGAGGGTGATAATTTGCCTGTCAATGCCACACTCTCCAGATTCACGGATATCAGGTAGTGCCGAGAAATCAACTAGTCTGTGGAGGGTTGCTTCAGCCGCTGATAACTTGCTGATTTGTGTCACCATTGCTTCTGTTTGTTTGAGTAGAAGTCCAATTTGTTTGGCCGTAAACAGAATCAGATTGATCTTGAGATCTGTACTGGTGGAAAATTTACGCAGGAATTTGAGGACAGATAACCCTTCGGACTCGGCAACAGTTTTGATTAAAGTCTCCCGCAATGCATATGTAGCATTACTATCCCCTTCGGTATTAATGAGATTGCTAAATCGGTTGAGTAAATCTTCTCCTATCGGTGTATGGAAAAATCGATAAAGTTGAACTGGATTTAGGTCGAGGCGTTGTTCAAGAAGCTTACGAAACTCAACTTGGTCTTCTTCGCTGACTCGTCCAAGATAGAAAGCTAATTCCACGATGCCAGGAATGATTTTGGATTTGAGTAATGCTTTTACTCTTTTCCTAGAATTAAGGCGGGCTTGATCAAATTTATTAGACCAAAACATTTTCAACAAGAAGAGACGGTAGTTCTCTCCCGTTAACTGCTATTTTCAGACTTTACAGGCGAATTCTTCTGGGCAAGACAATTATGCCTCTTGAAGACCATATTCTCACTTGGCAATGAATTCACAAATTTTCCTTGCCATAGTGCCTGGTTTAACTAGTTTGTTTATAGTTTTTAGAATTGATACCTCTGCTGCTTTTTTGGCAAGGTATTTTGGTATACTATAATCAGTATAGCATATTGCTAGACAAATGAATCAAAAGCAGCTATGTATAAGAATTCCGGATCATGAACTCAAGATTTTAGACCACTATGCAAGAAAGACGAGGCGAACGAAAACTGACATTGTCCGTGAATTGATACGCTCTCTGGAGAGTAAGGAAGGTTCTATGGAAAATATTGAACCAAGTTGAGTTAAAATAACTCAAACTTAAAAAAAATTTACTAACTGACATATAGGTAATGTCATCAAATTAGGATTGATTCTGCACCTATATCCAGGGGCTAGGGGCATTAGAATCAACCCTGAGTTTTCCTGTCTTGCCGATGCTAGAGCCGGGAGCAGGATATTATACTTAACCTATTCTCTAATCATCTGAGGATTAATCAAGGTAATATCAAACTCGTCAATTGACTCTCGCTCTAGGTAATAGGTAGCGCTTACTTGGGGGGCAAAGACAATCTTGTCTTGATCCTCAAGAATGTGAGTTTTGATTTTGCGACCATTAACTAAGAGCCCATTGCAACTGGGCTTACCTTGGAGGTCTCCATCAATAATTTGGTAATAGTAACTACCGTCCTCGCGCCTACCCTTTTCAAGAGTCGCCTGTCGGCGGGATACAAATAGCGAAAACAATTGTATGTCACAGTTGGGACTTCTGCCGATGGAGTAGGTGGCGTCTTTTAAGGTGAAATGCCTGGAACCTTCATCGTCTTTAATTTTCAGTTTATGTGTTGGAACTGGTTGTACAACCATAGTAAAATTGTGATATGGATTGCAATCGATCAATAAATAGAGCTTACTGGGATCTGAACTGGCATACTTTATTAACCAGTTGATTCAACTCCTGAAGATTGCACTCTTATAAGAAATTGTCAACTAGGTTTTCCACACTAAAAGCATGGGCGGGGTAGTTGACCCGCTTAACATATAAATCTGAGATTATTATACTACATTTGATATTATGATATTAGCCATTAAGTGATGATTTCTCTAATCTCTTGTGCCGTAGCTGGTGCTAGCAAGACTCCGTTACGATAATGACCTGTAGCCACCACGACATTGCTGTAACCAGTCAGTTTTGTGATAATTGGTGCAGAGTGTCCTTCTGGTCGTGGACGCTTGCCTGACCAAGTTCTAATAACCTTTGCTTCAGCTATTGCTGGACAGAAACTGATAGCTTGTTGTTTCATATTCTCGAGCAAAATTGGTTCTGCGACTACATCACCAACATTATTAGGAAATTCAACAGTAGCACCTACCCAATATTCCCCCTTTCCTAATGGCACAATCTGAATATCATTACCATTAATCACTGGCTGAAAATCCCTAGAGCCAATTGGATTTTCCAGGCGTAGTTGTAAAGCTTGCCCTAAAACAGGTTTAATCGTTAGGGGTAAAACTGTTGGAATTTGCCTTGCCTTGTTAGGGTTATTGCTAATAAACACTCCCGTGTTCTTTTGTTCCTGTTTAGGGGAAAATATCGTAGAAGTAGCAGAAGTTTCATCAATGACTTTTTGGGCTTGTGCTTGTAGTAAGGTAATTAGTTGAGATGAGCCGACTCCTGCAGCAATAACCAGCCAATCTATTTCTAGTTTCCCTTCATAAGTGTAAATTTGCTGGCAAGTATTTAAATTTAAATTGTCTGAAAAGGTTGAGGAAACTCCCTCAACAGCATAACCAAACTTAAAATTAACCCCATTGAGAGTAGCCGCAGCTACCAAGGTTTTGGTGAGAGCTGTTGGCTCAATTTGACCATCTTGGGGGGAATAAATAGCAGCGATAATTTTGTCGATACTCAATTGAGGGCAGTAGGATCTAATTTGAGTATCATCCCAAATTTCTAAATGCCAGCCTTGTGAGTGGCGAGTTTTTGCTAGCTTTTCCCAAGAATCTAAGTCTTCTCCAGGAAAAATTAGCTTTACTATACCGTTGCGGTTATAAGGAATTTGATGCCCGGTGAGTGCTTCCAATTCAGGAATGAGGGTTTGGTAGCGCTGAATGCTTGCTTGCCGCAATTGCCACGCCCTACCTTTTACTTTCTTACTAATCACACCCATTAGAATACCTAGAGCAGCACCAGTCGCTCCTTGGGCCGGAGGTTGCTGATCTATTACTGTAATTTTGAGACCAGTTACTAAACTCAGTTCATAAGCGATCGCTGCTCCAATAATACCGCATCCAATAACTAGAACTCGCATAATCGAACTCCTCTGTGGAAATGATGATGCCACTCAAACGGTAGATGCACACCCCACTCGGCAATTTGGGATTTGAGTGGGGTAGTTTTTAAAAATCTTCCAACAAAGGACTCAGGCGATTTAGCAAAGGATCTGCATCTTGAGTAGTATCAGGAATCAGTGTTTGTAGCTCTGATTCCAACTGTGGAGGTTGTTGATGAGGTTCAAGGTACTGTTGTTGATTAACGATCACACTTAGTTGGGATATTTGTTGAGTTAGTAGATGCAGCTGACGTTCTATTGCTTCTAGGCGACTCGATTCTTTATTAAACAAGCGTCGCTCCAACTCAGCAAGTTGACGCTGCACTTCGGTGGCTTGCTGCTCAATTGCCTCCTTTCTAGGGTTAGGCTTTAAGGCTTCAGGCACGCATAAAAATTGCCACAGTGCTTCCTTACAGAGTTCGCTAAAACTTTTGTGCGCTTGTTTGCTCAATTCAGTTTCCACAACCTCCAACAAGCATTGATCTGCAACCTCTTGATCAAAGATTACCGATTTCTTGTTCTTATTCTTATTTAACCCAAAGAACATCAGTTTCCAGTTTTGGCGGCGCGATTAGCTAATGCTCTTAACATAGCCTCTCCATAAATATACTGCCCTAAGGCATTAGCTTGCCGGGAAGGTGCGGCTAAGTGAGCATTAATTTTGGCATCTTTGAGCAGATGTTGGATTTCTTCCCAGAAGAATTCTCCTCCTCCTCCGGTAAGAATCACATCTGTTACTCGTTCTGGCAGCCAGGCTAGCACACGGCTACAGATTTCACGAGAAAAACTTTCTTTTAAATTAGGCAGAAAATCGTCTAGATTAGTTGGTTGAGTTACACCCTTGGGGCGATAGAAACGCTCACCCCTTGGTTTATGAACTGCTGAAATCAGAGATAGGGATTGACTGTTAGCTCCCTCAATCTGAGAGGCAACTTGCTCATAAAACTGGCTCATAGCAAAGGCTTCACTCTTAGAAGCTCCCCGTGCAAACCGGAAGCTATCTACCATTAGACAGTCTGTGGTTTGATGTCCAATATCTACAATCGCCACTGATAATTTAGTAAAATCTGGAGTCACGCCCTTATTGGCTTGGGCTTCACTCCAGAGCAGAGAGCCATAACCTTCTGGCATTACCCACACCTTAGTAAAGTTAATGGAAGTGGGCTCGCCTCGATAGTTCATAAAGTGAGGACCACTCAGAAGGCTAATAATTTGTTGTTTTTCTCGCTCAAATTGCTCTTGGGAAAGGTAAGGCAAACCCAAGACAACTGAGGCATCATCCTTGATACCGAAGTATCCTGCACAGGCTAAAACTTTAGCCAGTGCATCCTCAACTTTGGATTGACCTAAGCCCAGATTCGCTCCAAAGTCGGCTGCTAATTGACCAAAAGCATAACCAATACCTCGATATTCTAGCCACATATCTAATAGGGGTTCAGTAGCACGAGCCTCAAAAATGCCTCCACGAGCTTGTTCCATCGATAAATGTTTGACATTGGCTGGCATAATAACGACATGACTAGGTTCGCGCGTGACACAAGTTTTTGTGGCAGTTCGACCTAAATCTACACTGATAATTGATTTCATAGAATTGGTGCCGAGATTGCTATTAACTGGATTAGTTGCCGATTTAATCTTATTCATCGGCGTAGCAGCATTCATCGGCGTAGCAGCATTCATTGGCATAGCAGCATTGATTGGTGTAGCGGCTGACTTTTGACCTGTCATATACACTCCTAAATATTTTGCTCAGCTTTAAAAGCTATCATGCTCATACTACCGAAGAAATTAGCAATGTCCTTAACCTGTAACCAACTCCTGCATAAGCATGCTCAAGTGTGGCGTGAGGCAACGGTACATCCTTTCCTTGAGCAGTGTAAGTTAGGAACGGTTCAACCTGAGCAATTTAACACCTGGCTTTCACAGGATTACCTCTTCGTTATTGATTTTACGCGTATGGTGGCGCGGCTGTTAGCAGTAGCTCCCCTAAAGCATTTTGATGTAATTCTAAGTGGCTTGGGCGCACTTGGCGACGAACTCAATTGGTTTGAAGTCAAAGCGGCTGAGCGCTCTCTGGCTTTAAATATCGGCAAACAGCTAACTTGCCAAATATACTGCGATTTCATGTATTCTCTGGCTGCCATGCCCTATCCAGTCCAGGCTACCGCCTTCTGGGCAATTGAGTTTGCTTACAATCAAGGTTGGCAAATGCCTGGTACTATGCCTGAGCCCTACACTGAATTTGCTGCTCGCTGGGGCAATCCTGGCTTTACAGAATACGTTAAACTCCTAGAAAAGCAAGCCGATGAAGTATTGCAAGATGCCTCAGTAACGATTGAACATCAGGCAGAAGAAGCCTTTGTGAAGGTGGCAAAATTGGAGAAGGATTTTTGGCAGATGGCTTTTTATGCCGCGCAGTAGATAATTCTGAGGTGTGCTTTTGAAATTTAATAATTTTCTACCGCCCGAAGTTGCTCACTTAACTGAGTCCACATCTATTGCTCTGGCTCAAAATATTAAGCAAACTTCTATTAATACTCCCCTGAGCCAACAGCCAATTGCCACAACGTATGTAAATCAGGGCAGTGGTGGTACACCGATCTTATTGTTGCATGGCTTTGATAGTTCTGTGCTAGAGTTTCGTCGCCTGTTGCCAGCGCTGGCTGCTGAGAATCAAACCTGGGCAGTTGATTTACTCGGCTTTGGCTTTACCGAAAGATTAACGGGAATTCCCTTCAGTGCAGCTGATATTAAAACTCATCTCTACCACTTCTGGAAAACTCTAATCAATGAGCCAGTAATTTTGGTTGGTGCTTCCATGGGAGGAGCAGCAGCAATTGACTTTACACTGGATTATCCGCAATCTATCAAAAAGCTGGTGCTGCTTGATAGCGCTGGCTATACTATGGGAGCAACAATCGGCAAATATTTGTTTTGGCCTTTAGATTATCTAGCTGTAGAATTTTTGCGTCTCCCCAAAGTGCGGGAAAACATTAGTAAAAATGCTTATTATAATCAGAGTTTTGTTACTGCTGATGCTCTCTTATGCACAGCTTTACATCTGAAATTACCAGATTGGCATCGAGCCCTGAAAGCTTTTACCAAAAGCGGTGGTTACAGATCTTTTCGTCAGCAGTTGTCGGAAATTAACCAGCCGACACTAATTGTTTGGGGGGAATCTGACCAGATTTTAGGTACAGGTGATGCTGATAAATTTAAAAGTGCGATCGCTAACTCTCAGCTTATCTGGATTGCAGATTGCGGACATGTCCCTCACCTTGAACAACCACAAATTACTGCTAAGCATATTCTTGATTACCGAGATTATTAGATATTGTTGATTGTTCATTAAGGGTTGTTCATAGTTCATTGTTGATTGTTCATTGGAAAATTATTCCACAACTGTCGGATACTAACCCCATGTTTGCGCAGCATGTGCGTAGCGCGTACCATGAACTATGAACTATGAATCATGAACTATGAACAAAAAAATATTAATTCATTCCTTTTTATTATTAAGTTTATACTTGTCAGTTTTAGCACCAGCAGGAGCTATTTTTGCCTCAACTGAAAGTACAGGCAAGGCTCCGGTAATGGTTGATGGCACAGTTATTTTGCAGGTGGCGGATTCAGGGGAATTTACAGCTGTCCAGAGAGCCAATTTCATTAATTCTGCCTTAGAGAAGAAAGTGCAATCTGGTCAACCGATTCAAGTTGAAATTGCTCAGCAGGATGGACAAATAACTCTACGAGCTAATAACCGCTATTTGTTGACAGTTACTAAGGCAGATGTTGCACTGGATTTTGGTAGACAAGAACAAGCTGAAATTTGGCAGCAGGAAATTCAAGAAAGTCTGGACAAGGCTAGACGAGAACGCACCCCGGCTTACATTGGTGAGGCTTTGAGGCTTAGTATTGGGGTTATTGGTATTGCGATCGCAATACATTGGGGATTAAGTTTATTCTGTCGCCGTCTTTCTCGCCAACGTAGTAAACGTTTAGGTAGTAATAGTGCCTCTAATTCCTCTACAACTCGACCGAAGCAACAATTTTGGTTCCTAGGATTGAGTTTATTGCTTTTGGGGATGTGGGGAGCAGTGGGATTTTATTTGAGTGAACTTTTCCCTTTAACTAGAATTTGGCGTTACAGGTTGACAGCCAGTTTTACTAAACAGACGTTTGAATTAGGCTCTAATAGTTATTCAATTCTGGATTTCTTATTTTTACTGGTATTATCTGCTGGAGTTTGGGTTTTAATCAGAGGCTTTACCCAGATTCTCAAATCTCGTTTGCTACAGCTTACAGGAGTAGACCGAGGTATACAGGATACTGTAGCACTTTTAGTTCAATACGCCCTAACTTTTCTAGCTTTATTGATTCTATTGCCAATTTGGGGCGTGGATGTCAGCTCTCTGGCAATTTTAGCTAGCCTGTTGGGAGTGGGAATTGGCTTTGGTCTACAAAATATTGCCAATAATTTTATTAGTGGTTTAATTATTACTTTTGAGAGACCAATTCAGGCAGGTGATTTTATTCAGGTGGGGGAGTTATTAGGTACTGTTGAACGCATTGGTACTCGCAGTACTGAAATTTCTACTTTAGACCAAGTTAAGATTATTGTACCTAATTCTCGCTTTTTGGAAAGTGAAGTAGTTAACTGGAGTCATGGTAATCCGGTTTCTCGGATGCGAGTGCCTGTAGGGGTGGCTTATGGTTCTAATATCAAACTGGTACGTCAAGCTCTTTTAGAAGCGGCGAAAAGTCATCCTGATGTTTTACACCATCCCTCACCTCAAGTGTGGTTGCAGGAGTTTGGCGACAATTCTATTAACTTTGACCTCTTGGTGTGGATATGTGAACCTCCTAAACAGTTTAAACTCAAGAGTGATCTGAATTATCGCATTCAAGCTAGCCTGGAAAAACATGGATTAGAAATTCCTTTTCCGCAGCGGGATTTGCATGTAAAGTCGCCTCAAATTGAACAGCTGACGGCTAAAATTGACCGCTGGTTAGAGCTTCAAACTCCGGCACCAGTTAGACTGTATTATCCTAATGGTTCCCAAGCAATTAATCATTACCAAGATACGCTGGTAAAATCGATTGAAGCAGAATCACCAAACTCTGATTTAGATCTACTTACTGAAGAAATCGATTTAGATAGTCTGATTGCTCAGATGCGAAGTGCTGAGGGGTTGCAAATTAAGGATCGTCGCTATGGTTTAAAGACTTTTCGTAATTGCTTTGTGGGTTCTGAGGCAGTCAAATGGTTTATGCTTACTCAAAAAGCGACACAAATAGCGGCAATTCAGATTGGGCAACTACTGATTGATAGAGGTATAGTTCATCATGTTTTAGATGAGCATGGTTTTAAGGATGAGTTTCTTTTTTATCGTTTCTATATGGATGAAGTAATAAGTAATAAGTAATAAGTAATAAGTAATAAGTAATAAGTAATAAGTAATAAGTAATAAGTAATAAGTACGTATTAAGGTTAGGACAAGCTAAATCGCTAGAACTTTGTCAAATTCACCCCTTCTGCCTTGGAGCCTTCTGCCCTGGAGCCTTGCCCGTAGCGCTATAGCATTTCTCTTTCTTTGTGAGATGCACTTCATTTTCTTAACTGTTCCCTAAATTAAAGGAGTTTACCTCATCAAGCAAGAGAAATGCTATAAGTAATAAGTCAATCAACTACTCTCTCTCAGTTATCCCAGGCGGGGCTGTTGTTAGGCGGATAGGGATAGCTGTTAGCTACTGTAGTCCACTCGCCAATGTCATGACGATCCCATTCGTGAATTATATCTGAGTATTCTTTGCAGGCATCAAAATCGAGTGACCCGTGTAACTTACGGATTGTGAGGTCTTGCGTTAGCTGCTCATAGCCTTTGCCAGTTTTGTAAATCATTGCGACAGTAGTGCGCACAAATCCTGAGTAAAGAGAGCCAGACTTGATCGAGATTACCCCTTGCTGTTTATAGTTGTCTTTTTGCTCCAGGCCTTTGTTTTCCATAGCCAATTGGGCAATTTTCTTGATTGAGGTGACTATGGCATCTAACGTATCTTCTGAGACAATACTACTGAGCATATCAGTAACTTTATCAACTGCTGGCTTGAGGCTGAGGGAGGAAATTTCAGCTTCTTCGTATTGGCTGTCTGTCTCTAGCCAGAAGGGAGCACTCAAAAATGTATGCTCGTATTGCTCCCACTTCTCCTCATCGAATTCTGTATCACTCGGATTGAAGCCGCTCATTTGCCATATTTGTCTCTCAATGGTTGATGCCACTGATTCCCAACTGCCAAAATCAGCTAGGGGACCTAAATCAGGTAGATTACTTTCGTCCGTTGAGAAATAATGTCCGATGCCTTGATCTTCACTGAAGTTAGCGATGGGTGTTTTCTTGGGAAAGTTTCCCTTTGGCAGGGGAGCTAACCAATAAGCCATTCGGATGGCTCTATACCGTTTGAGCTGTTCTTTTGCATTCATCTTAATTTCGGTTCTTTGATTTTTTTGAAGTAACAGGATTTAGAAAAAAAAGACTGGGGTTAGTAGTAATTAATTAACTAATTATTACTACAAAAAATCTGGTTTTAAAATGGTTTGTCGTAAGTTTTAAGTCATTTAAAAACTGGTTTGTTTAGAGTAATACTTCTGCTATCTATAGCGATTCTCAATTGGGTGAGGTTCAATTTTTTTTGCTTTAGGGAACAGGGAACCGAAAAGAAAATTAGATGTCCCTCATGAAGAGGAGAAACGCTATAAATTCAATTACTCCATGAGGGGCATTCATTAGGTGGACAATTATAACTGTTGGTGTGTTCTACCCACTTGTCAATGTTAAAGCGATCCCATCCCAAAATTAAGTCGGCATTACGTTTACACTTATCAAAATCGATAATCCCTTGAAACTTTATGACTGAGAGCGTTTGCGCTATATGTTCATAGTCTTTGTCCTCTTCTTCTTTGCGGGTCATTTGAATACAAGTGCGAATAAATAGGCTGTAAAGTTTGCTAGACTTCACCGAAATTATCCCTAGCTGTTGATAGCTGTCTTTTTGCGCCTTGCCCTCATTTGTTATTGCTAGAGTCGCCATTTTCTTCATTGTCGTCAACACATGATCATAATCAGCTTCAGATACAACACCCTTAATCATTTCAAAAACTGCATGGATCAGAGGTTTGATTGAATCCTTACCCAGGCTAAGCTCCAGGTGTCTATGTTCTGTACTCAGTAAGAAAGGAGAGGTTCCAAATTTATATAAGTATTCCTCCCAGGCTTTTACATCGAATTCTGTGGCAGTTGGATCAAATCCCGCTAGTTGCCGTGTTTTATAATCAATGGTTGACGCCACCGATGCCCAGTTTTCAAAATCACTCAGAGCTCCTAATTCAGGTAGAGTGCTGTTGTCAGTGGCGTAATAGTTGCCGATAACTTGCTCTTGTGAGGTATCATTGGGGACTTCAGTGGCGGCTTTAACCTGCGCCAATTCTAACTGCGGCAGGGGGGATAACCAATAGGCAATCTGTATGTCTTCAGACCGTTTTAGTCTTTCTTGTGTGCTCATATTACTTTGAAGTCCTTCAATTTCTTAAGTTAATAAATGGGGCTTGCTGAATAAAACTAGAAGCCAGATCAGATAAGCTTGAAAAAGCTTGCTTTTCTCTAAGAATCAGGCACGGCTGGATTGTCTTGCCAATGCCTCTTCTTGTGCCTTAGCAACAGCAGCATAGAGATCCGCTAGGGTATGAATGTGCAGGAGGGATTCAAGACCAAGGGTGATGAAAAACTCCATTTCCACCTTGGAAAGGAATTTGAGCATTTTCAAAGAATCAAAACCAGGAAGCCCTCTCAAGCTAGTTTCCTCATCAAAATCTAAGTTCTTAATATCTTCGATATCTTCGACACTTTCGCGGATCATTGAAAGAAGCTTCTGGCGGTCACTTTCTGTCAAAATTGAAGTATTGGTCGCTTTAATTTCCATAATTTCTCTTCGTTTGGTAATGTTACAGCAGTACGTATTAAGGTTAGGACAAGCTAAATCGCTAAAACTTTGTCACTGTCAACTTCTGCCTTCTGCCTTCTGCCTTCTGCCTTCTGCCTTCTGCCTTGCGCGTAGCGCTATACCGAGGAAATTCACAAACTTAGCTCAACACACTGCCAAATTTTTCCTCATGACAGGATGCATAAGGCAAATGAATGCCGGAAATCGGCAGTGTGTTCAAGGAGACAAGCGCAGCAATGAGTACTCGCGCTAACTATACTTAGGGATTACTGAATTAATTTAGAAGGTATGCCAAGACCATGATTTTGGATCTTTTTTGACGCTTACAAGTGCAAGACTGTAACATTTAGAGGCTTAAAATCCTTGCACTTTTAAATTGTCTAGATTATTCTGGGTTCTTCTCCTAAATCCTGACTCGGAGACTCCTGAGTCGGAGTCTCCTCACCAAAAAACTTTTTCAGTAAACCCTACTTAATTAAGTACTCACTTAGTTATCCCACGCAGGGCTGTCATTTGGTGGGAAAGGATTACTGCTTGTATTAACTCCCCAATCGCCAATGCCCTCGCGATCCCATTCCCGAATTGTATCTGCATGACGCTTGCACTTATCAAAATCTAAAGTCCCTTGTATTTTGAGGACTTCAACTGTTTGAGTCAACTGCTCATAGCCTTTGCCAGATTTGTAGGTCATTTCGACACTAGTTCGAAAGTATCCTCCATACATTTTGCTCTCCAGTGTCGAAATTACCCCTTGCTGCTGATAGTTATCCTTTTGTGTTTGGCTCTCGTTTTCCACTGCAAGTTGAGCAATTTTCTTGATTGAAGTGACGATTGCATCGAAGGTATTCTCTGTAACAAAACTATGGAGCATATCTTCGACTGCATCAATTGCTCCACTGAGGCTCGTGGACGAAATTTCATTTCTTCGGAATTGGTTTTGTATGTTGAGAAAGAAAGGATTTGTCCCAAATTTATCCGCGTAAGCAAGCCATGCGTTCATGTCAAAATTTGGGTCAGCAGGATTGAAGCCGCTAGTTGTCAATGACCTTTTATCAATGGTTGAAAGTACAGATGCCCAACTTCCGAAATCAGTCAGCGGTCCCAAGTCGGGCAGAAGACTGCCGTCATCCGAGAAATGGTTTCCTACACCCTGATCCTCACCTTGCCCATCAGCGAGTACAGGCACATCAATCCTGGGAATAGGGGTTAACCAACGAGCGATCTCAGCTGCTTCAATCCGTGCGAGCCTTTCTGCTGCATTCATAAAACTTAATCCTTAACTAAATTAATTGCCTCACATATATAAAGACGTTTGAGAGAGTAATTTCAGGCCAGTTTTTCGAGTTAGAGGTAATTTTTTCAAAATCGGGGCATAACTAAAAAAAAATACCTATTTTTGGCGCGATTTAGCAACGAGACCCCACAGTTTTCCAGGAGTGCTTCCTTGTTATAGCGCTACGCGCAAGGCAGACGGCAGAAGGCTCCAAGGCAGAAGGCAGAAGGGGTGAATTTGACAAAGTTTTAGCGATTTAGCTTGTCCTAACCTTAATACGTACTGCTATAAAAACCAAAAATAACCTCGAGCGAGAGTTAGCCATTGGTTTTAACCAATGGTAGTGGAGCGAGATGCGGAATTTATTCCGACGATACTTTGGTAAATGTTTTTGTTGTAAAATAATTCTAGGTATCAAAGAGATTAAGCAATTAAAGGAGGTGATATTTCTGTACGGATGCCAACAAATAATGCTTCATCCCGATGAATTAGAAAAAGAGATTTTGGTATTTATCTGTCAACAAGCCAACAAGTTAGTCAATTGCGGTACATATTTGTTGAGGCAAGCATTTTTTACTTTTGGTCAAGTAGAACATGATGCCTATTCTCTCCACGCGGAACTTAAAGACAATCCTCATTTTAAGATTTTGAGGTCAGCAGTTGCTCAGCAGGTACTCACAGGAGTAGCTGAATCCTTCAAATCCTATAAAGAGTTGACAAATAAGTTCTTTAAAGGAGAAATATCAGACCAACCCAAGCTGCCCAAATATCGCAAAAAAGGCGGCTTGGCTACTATTTCATACCCTGCCAGATGGGTATCATTTGACCAGGAAACAGGTCAGGCCTCACTTAGTCTGGGCAAGACATTTAAGGAGTGGTTTGGAATTGAACACATTCAAGTGCCACCTCCCTATGGACTTCGTGTCAAAGACATTGCCGAGATTCGGATTCTACCTAGAAATGGCTGTTTTTACGCTGAATACACTTACAAAATGCAGCCACAAATTGTGGATTTATCAGACAAGGCTTTAGGTATAGATCCAGGTTTGAACAACTGGTTAACCTGTGTTTCTACTGACGGAGACAGCTTTATTGTCGATGGCAGGAAAGTTAAAAGCCTTAACCAGTGGTACAACAAGCAAGTGGCTAAGCAAAAAAAGAACAAAGCTCAAGATTACTGGGATGAGAAACTAGCTCAACTTTCAGAGCGTCGTAATCGCCAGATGAGAGATGCTCTCAACAAAGCAGCAAGATTAGTAATTAACTACTGCTTAAGTCATGACCTTGGCACGATTGTCTTTGGCTGGAACCAAGGCAATAAAAACCGTATGGAAATGGGCAAAAAAAACAACCAAGAGTTTGTAGGAGTGCCTACCGCTAAACTCAAAGAACGTATAGCTCAGTTGTGCCAACAGTATGGATTAAAATTTATTGAAACTGAAGAGTCCTACACCTCAAAGAGCAGTTTTTTAGACGGAGATTTCTTGCCCAAATTTGGTGAAAAACCCGAACGGTGGAAGCCATCCGGAAGACGAGTATCTAGAGGTATGTATCGGACAAAAAATGGCACTGAAGTTAACGCCGATATTAACGGCGCTGCCAATATTTTACGTAAAGTAGAGATACAGTTAAGTGTGAACTTAGCCAAGGTCTGTAGGGCATTTTTGACCGTGCCTACCAGATATAAAGTCTGGGAAACAAAGCGAAGGAGCGTCATTTTAATGCGCTCTTTTACAACCGCTTGAATCCTCGTCGTTTTAACGCGAGGAGAGGTCAATATTCTGATAGCAGTATCCTTTTAGCGAATCTTTGCGGAGCCAGAAGCCCACACCGTAATCTATGATTCGGTGTGGGAGATGTCACGGTGCGTTACCCTTTCGCGCTTCACACCCTAAAAAAAATTAGCGCTTCGCGATAGACCTTTACAAATTCAGCAAAGCTTGCTTCACCTCCCCCCGTGCCGGGTAGAGTAAATGTCTAGCAATGGCCATACTATAGGCTTCCCTAGCACCTTTGACATCCCCCAATGCCAACAATGCTCTTCCTTGCCAGTAATAGGCTGTAGTAGGATTAAACTTCATCAGTACTTGAGTGCGATCGCAAGCTTCTTGCCACCATTTCCGACTCCTAGACTCATCCCCAAGTGCCTGATAACTTTCTCCTAACCATAAGGCGGCAGATACCGATGGCAGATAGCCTTGGGATTGCAATTGCCACCCTTGTGCCAGCACTTCTGTTGCTTCCCGATGTCTGCCTGCTATGGCCAGCACCCGCCCATACAGAAACCAAGCTTCAGGTAGCTGGGGCTGAAGTTGCACGGCATGGGCAGAAACCCTACATCCTTCCTCGGTATTCTTGAATGTTTCTACCAGCACTCGCCCAGTTGTTACCCAAACATTCCAATTTTGGGGAAAGCGATTGAGCATCTCTTCGATGAGAGAGCCAGAGGTAGTATTCGTTTTGCTGGCAAGTTGGTATTTTTGCTCCCTCCTTACCCCTCCAGGGCTTCTCTTCAAACCTTTATCAAGGGGAGAATTTTCGGTCAAAGTCTTCCTTAACAAGGGTGATTTAGGGGGTTCTGAATCTGAGTGAGAATTGATACCAAATTCCTCCAATCTCCCAGCTGCGGGCAAGATTTCACACAGGGCCAGATAAATTTCACAATCGTTTTGGTAAAGGTTATAAGCCCTTAGAATTGCCTCAGCAGCTGTATAGGAATTTCCTGTATAGAACAGACACTGAGCATAGTGATACCAGCCAAGAGGACTATGGGGATGTTCCTCTGTAAACTTGAGTAACACAGCAACCGCTTTGTCCCACTTACCCCGGCACAGATGATATAGTGACAGGATTTGATGAGCACTGGCCCAACCAGGAGCCAAAGTCAAGGCAGTGTTAATCAACTGTTTAGTCTGTTTGCCCTCCTCACCGGTAACTAATCCTTGCTGACAGCGATGTGTAGCCAACTTTTGGAGAGTGCGGCAATCATTAGGAGATAGCTTTAATGCCTGCTCCAAACGCTGCCGTGCCTCTTTAAATGTGCCCACTACTAATAGAGGCTGATAACTCTGGTTCAAGGCAACAACGTCATTGGGATTAAGTGATAATGCACTATCAAAAGCTTGCAGTGCTGCCAGAGGAGATTCTGTTTCTTGGTATACCTGCCCAATGGCATGCCAGTGAGCCTGGTTGTAGGGTTCAATGGAGGCTGCCGACTCTAAAAGGTTCACAGCTTCCCGAGGGCGATGATGATAAAGTTCAATTAATCCCTCTAGATGCTTCTTAGTGGCTGCATTGTGGCATAAAGATAAGGTCTCCTGATAAACTGCGATCGCCTCCTCATCTTTTCCGAGCAAATGCAAAAGTTTTCCAATTTGTAATCGCACTGCGATTAAACAGGGTTCGCGCTGTAGCACTTGGCGGTACTCTTCAACTGCTTCGAGCCAGCGCCCCATCTTGTACAATAAATCAGCTAATTCTAAACGTTTCTTCCATCCTGAGGGATACTGCTGCACATAATTGCTTAATGTTTTTAACTTCTGGTTTGTTCTGCTTGGTTTTTCGTTTAAGACAAGGTGAACATTTATCTCCACCTTAGACAACTGGGTGAGTTGTACCATGCACATGATAGGGCTTCTAGACATGTAGCAGTGACCTTGTAATCGATTGACGCTGGAACACCTCCGGCTGTTATTGTTGTTTCTTCGCCGGAAGTCATAATTTCTTTAGATAAAAGTTTTTTCCATGAAAGCTTCATAAATTCATTGCTCAATTGCCCTTTCACTAAAGTGGAGTCATTCTTCCCATACTCCTGAATGTTGATACTAAATTGCGTTTTAATGGATAACTTTCTCTCCCCCTCTTCCTCTCTTCCCCTCTCCTTCTTCCAAGGATGATTTTGGCAGGTGGAGACTACAGGAGAGTCATGGAAATCTGAAAAATACTTGTTAAGCTCTTTTTTAAGAATTGTTCGCGCTTGCTGAACTCTTTTTCGCACCTTTTCTTGGGATAGGGTGAGTTTTTGAGCAATTTCTGAGTACGATATCTCCTGGTCATACCGAAGAAGAAAAGGAATACGCACTCTGGCAGGCAAGGCGTTAATGGCATGACGCACATGGCTGTTGCTCTCGTGATCAAAGACTGCTAAACCTGAAGATGAGACACTAGAAGCAAAATACTTATCTTCTGTCATAGCAATTGTTTTCATGGTCTGGATAAGTTTTGCTTCTATGCCGCGCTTTCGATGTATATCCCTACAAAGGTTATAAGTTAGTTGAGTTACCCAGGCTCTGGGGTTAGTAATTGTCCCAGTATAGTTTTGCCATTTTTCCCAAGCTTTGACACTTGCTTGACTAAGTAATTCCTCAGCATCTGTAGAATTGCCTTTCATCCAACTCAGACAGCGCTGATAAAGATAATCTTGATATTGTACCCATAACTTCCAAAAGTCAGTACCGTTATTTTGCAACTGATTTCCCATAAAATTAATATTTTTCTGTTATAATCAGCGACCAACGCCTTTCGATCTCATTGGCAAAAACCAATAATAGCGTCCGAGTCGATCATATAACACAAGTTAAATTTATATTTGCCACATATTATGAATAAACTTGAACAAAATGGGGCAAGCACCAGCATCATTCGCTTTCATCCTTTTCACATCTGGAGCATTTTGAAAAACGCAGATTCTAAGCCGATGTTGCCACGTAGTCACATTACATCGGTAATTACATCAGACTGCCACAGCTTAACAATAAGTACCCATAATCCTCCAGCCCAGTCAGTGCCTGCTTCACTAATGCCAAAGCCTCCTGCTCAGATGTTGGCTCCAGCGTTACCGGATTCACTGGGCGCAACTTTTGCCATCGCTCTACCAGCGATGAAATCGATTGAGAAGACTCCACTAGAGGCAATAAACAAGAGGTAACTGCGCTATCTACTAAAGATTGCAATCCAGTAACTGGCAGATATTTACTAATTTCAAACGGCTGTAAATCATTAATACATCTAATCATTTCTGTTTTCACCACAGGTGTTCTCAGCTGAGGATGTAAATGGACTTTTGCTTGCTGCCAATCAGTTTCCCTCCACTCAGAAACATTAACCCAAAGTTGAGCTTGCTCAGGATGTCCACACCAAAAATCCAACAATCGATGAATAGGATGTAAAAGCTCAAATAAACGCAATCGTTCTTCTACCGAAATGTCTGGTAAACTCATTGCCAGAAATACTGGTAAATTATCTGGCTCTTTGAACAAGTTCATTAAATTCCATTGTCGCCAATTAACCATACTGATAAATTCCAGTTCAGCTGTTCTCAAAGCTGCAAATAAATCAGGAATCGTGTAGCCTTTATCTCCTTGAAAGAGATAGTTCATCAACACCGATTGTTTTCCCTCTTCCCCTTCATATTTGGTATTCCAGGTCTTTGCCTTAAGGTCAATATTATTCTTCAAAGCCTTCATGGTTTCTAAGGCAAGTTCAATTTCCATATCTTCCGGATTGCTATCCATCAAACCCATCATCCGGAATACTTCTTGGGCGCGAAAATAACTAGTGCGCTGAATTGAACTATGTAGATTACTGCGAATAATCCCCTCTGGCTTGAGTACCGACTTCATTGCTTGGAGTGCAACCGCTGGTTCAGGAAACAGGTAAAGTAACTCGTCACAATTAATGTAGTCAAACTCCCAACCCATGTTTGGCAATTCATCAATAGAGAGTTGATGAAATTCGACATTCTCAAAATCATGATAATTTAAACGTTTCCGAGCTAAATCAAGAGATTGTTCTGAGATATCAATACCAATAATTTGTGCTCCAGGGTTAGCTTCTGCTAACACTAAAGACTTATAGCCACTACCACATCCTGCATCTAAAATTACTTTTCGTTCCGTATTAATTACCTGTTGATTTCTTAAATAGTAAGGCGTAACCAAATTGTGAATATAAAGGGAGTTCGCCTCATTTTTCGGAGATTTATTGATCGCCATTCTGGGATAAGGACCAAAATCAAATTGCTGGCGAATTTTTTCTAGTAACTCATTGGATTTGTGATCCATAGTTGTAATCTCCTAATCAGTAAGACAAAAGAAAAGTAATTTTTTACTTTTTATATAATTAAACTAAACTTCACTGAAGTTTATCAACCCACTCTCAAACATAAACAAATAATTCATCATCAGTCAACATCTTATCTTTTATTTTTTGTTTCATAAGTGTTTTTACGGCATCAATATAAATGATATAATGTAATTATATAAAAATATAAAATTATTATAAATATGAATTTTGAATTTGACAATAATAAAAGTCAGTCAAACAAGGTAAAGCACGGTATCGACTTTGTGGAGGCTCAAACTCTATGGGATGATCCAGATCGTCTGGAGGTTCGAGTAAAAACTTGAAATGAGCCTCGGTTTATGATCATTGGCAGAATTGGAACAAAAACTTGGTCGGCAGTGGTTACTTATAGAGGCGAGAACATAAGAATTATCTCGGTAAGACGTGCCCGTAACACAGAGGTAGAACTTTATGAAAGCACATGATTTTGATCAAAAATTCGATCAGGGTAAGGAAGACATCATTGATGATCTCGACCTTTCTCAGATGAAACGCCCTGGATATGAACAAAGGAAAATCAATATTGATTTTCCCGTCTGGATGATTGAATCCCTTGATCATGAAGCCCGTCGCTTGGGGGTTACTCGTCAATCAATCATTAAAATTTGGATTGCTGAACGTCTTAAGCACTCAATATAAACTTCAATTCTTAAGAGTAGTGTAACCATAAGAAATACGGGTGTTGAGGGTTTAAAGAAGGCAAGAGGTTTTATGGAAATTAACCTTTCATAACTTCCTGCCTCCCCTAATCCCACACTTGCCTTGCCCATTTTGCCGAAAAACCGTTATACTAATTTTTATACGGAGTCGTTATGAGTTTATTTAAACTATGTCCAACCACAATGTAGAAAACCTAGTAATTATTGGTTCTGGTCCTGCGGGCTACACAGCCGCCATCTACGCAGCACGAGCAAACCTCAAACCCTTAATGTTTGAAGGTTTCCAGGCTGGGGGCATACCGGGTGGACAACTAATGACTACCACAGAAGTAGAGAACTTTCCTGGCTTTCCCGAAGGAATTACAGGACCTCAATTAATGGAAAGAATGAGAGCCCAAGCCGTGCGCTGGGGGACCGAGTGCTATACAGAAGATGTCACCTTTGTGGATTTGAGCCAGCGTCCTTTTATTGTCCGCTCTGCCGAAAGAGAAGTCAAAGCCAATAGCATTGTGATTGCTACCGGTGCTACTGCTAAACGCTTAAGACTACCAAGTGAAGAACAATACTGGAGCAATGGTATTTCTGCCTGTGCTATCTGCGATGGCGCTACCCCAATTTTTGCTGGGGAGGAATTAGCAGTAGTAGGAGCAGGAGACTCAGCAGCAGAAGAAGCCATCTATCTCACTAAATATGGCTCCCACGTCCACATGCTGGTGCGCCGCGACGTCATGCGAGCCAGTAAAACCATGCAAGATAGAGTTCTCAATAACCCAAAAATCACTATTCACTGGAATACTCAGCCAGTAGATGTTTTCGGTGAGAATAATCGCATGAGTGGTGTCCAACTCAAAGATACCAAGACTGGTGAGGAACGTGATATAGCAGTTAAAGGCATGTTCTACGCCATTGGTCATACTCCCAATACTTCCCTATTTAAAGGACAATTGGAACTAGATGAAGTAGGTTACATTGTCACCAAAGCCAATTCAGTAGAAACCAGTGTCGAAGGCGTTTATGCTGCTGGTGATGTGCAAGACCATGAATTTCGCCAAGCCATCAGTGCGGCTGGTACCGGTTGTATGGCAGCAATGTCAGCAGAACGTTGGCTCTCTGCTACTAATCTAATTCAAGAATATCATCAACACTTAGAACCAGAACAACCAGTAGCTAAAGCAACTCAAACAGCTGAAGAAAAACCAGCCGCCACCACAGCAGAAAGCTTCGATATCAACAACACACGTCATTTCGGCGGTTACGCTTTACGTAAACTATTTCATGATAGCGATCGCTTAATCATGGTAAAATACGTCTCACCAACCTGTGGTCCTTGTCGCACTCTCAAACCAATACTCAACAAAGTAGTAGATGAGTTTGAGGGTAAAATCCATTTTGTGGAAATAGATATTGAGGCAGATCCAGAAATTGCTCAAAATGCGATGGTTACAGGTACACCTACAGTGCAGTTCTTTAAAGACAAAGAAATCTTAACGCAGCTCAAAGGACTTAAGCAAAAGAGCGAGTATCGTCAGACGATTGAAAAATATCTAACAGCTGAAGTTGCAGCTAGCAAATAGTGTTTTCTGCAATAGTACTTCGGGTAAAGAATATGTAAAGAAAAAGTGCAGGAGTTATCAGTTGTGCCACCAATATTCAGAATCAACAATCAAAGGTTTTGTTTCCTGAATTCCTGTAACTCCTGTAGCTTCTAATCCCATGACATCACCCAAACAATCTTTGCCCCGTTTTCTAAATTTCTATGGCCGTTCGAGTCTTTCAATACAATTGATGGTGGTAGGAGTAATAATCACACTTTTCTTTGTGTTAGTAGCGGTCATGGCTCCCAGCTTGCAAGCTTGGGAATGGCTGCAAAACCCGAGAGAATCTCTAAGTAACCCCATCCTTGAGCCACCAGGAGTCCGTTATTGGTTTGGCACGACGCGCCAGGGCTACGATGTTTTCTCTCGAACCTTGTTTGGCACTCAAGCGGCTTTACAAGTAGTAATTCTAGCCACCTCACTAAGTCTAATCATTGGCGTACCCCTAGGCTTAGTTAGTGGTTATACAGGTGGTAAATTAGACCGGGTGCTTCTATTCTTAATGGACACAATCTATACCCTACCAGGACTGTTATTATCAGTAACACTAGCATTTGTGGTAGGACGAGGGGTGATCAACGCTGCCATTGCCCTCAGCATTTCCTATGTACCCCAGTATTATCGAGTCGTCCGTAACCATACCGCCAGCGTCAAAAACGAACTGTTTATTGAAGCGGCACAAGCAATGGGTGCTTCCACACCAAGAATTTTGTCTCGCTATCTGTTTTTCAATGTTATCGGCAGTGTACCAGTATTATTTACCCTCAACGCCGCTGACGCAATTTTAATCTTGGGAAGTTTAGGCTTTTTGGGACTAGGATTGCCAGAACAGACGCCAGAATGGGGTCACGATTTGCGCCAAGCCCTCGATGCTTTGCCTACTGGAATTTGGTGGACAGCACTTTTCCCTGGTTTAGCAATGACATTGATGGTAGTAGGTTTGTCTTTACTGGGAGAGGGTTTAAGTGAGTTAATTAATCCCAGAGATAGCAAATAAACATCTGGAAGGAGATGTGGAGATGGGGAGATGGGGAGATGAATCTTTACGTTTTGTTTCTAAAGTCAATTTGAATAATTTATTTCTTAGAGTTCCCTATATTTGTATATTTGTCACAGAAAGCCAACACTGATGGGATTAGCAGATGTCAGGATTATCTTAGTAGAACCAGAAGGACCTTTAAATGTGGGTTCCGTCGCCCGCATCATGAAAAATATGGGGCTGCATCGACTAGTGCTGGTAAATCCCCAATGTGATCCTTTAGGGATGGAAGCACGGCAAATGGCAGTTCACGGTTCAGATATCTTAGAAGCAGCGCTACAGGTAACAACTATACCTGAAGCCTTATTAGGGTGTCACAGAGCAATTGCCACTACTGCCCGCCCCCGTAGCTTGCCCACTACACTGGAAAACCCTAGGACTGCACTACCTTGGTTACTAGAGGAGGGGATTAGCTCAGCTTTAATTTTTGGATCTGAACCAAGGGGCCTAAGCAATGTAGAACTAAATTATGCCCAAAGGTTTGTCTGTATCCCTTCTAGTTCTGAGTATCCAGCTTTAAACCTCGCTCAATCAGTTGCCATTTGCTGCTACGAACTCTACCACAGTACCCAGCAGCTTAAACCAATAGAGAGTGGTCATTATTCCTCTACTCCCCACCCCCAACTCTCCACCCCCTCTTCAGAAGCAGTTGCTCCCTTGGAGGTCATTGAAGGTTACTATGAACACCTAGAAGCTATATTGCTGAAAATCGGTTATCTTTATCCTCATACGACCCAAGCACGCATGGAAAAGTTCCGACGTCTGTTAAACCGGGCAACGCCAACGAGCACAGAAGTTGCTATGCTCAGAGGGATTTTACGTCAAATGGAATGGGCGTTACAATTGCCATCAAAGTCCTTTGTCGATGAGACCTCGGAGTCAAAGGAATCCTAGTTAGTTGTGCAAGGAGGTGTTTAGGAGTGGCAGCGTTTTTGACATCCTCCCAGCGCTAAAAGCTCGGGATTCCTAAACCTCGCAATTTAGATTTGGAGCTTCTTCCACATCTGCGTACACTACCAACTCGCGTTAGTTATGTCCCCGTCTTACGTCATGTCCACAGACTTAAGGGCCCATTGCAGAGTCCCGATTCCGCAAGCCCTGCGGTACGGAGTCTTACAAGACTTGGTACTTGTTGCTTAGGCTTTTTACCAAGCTTTGCATTCCTAGCCGGAACTCCCTAAACCTAGTTTTTCAAGATGCTAATACCTACTGCTTGGTTCTCGCGTTCGGTATCTTGTTATTGTACAACTATGTGGAGGCGCGGTTTTCCTCCCATCGGTAAAACCGAGGGTTGACCGCTGCGAAATTAGATGAATAGAGGGCGTAAGCCTGAAAATCAGGAACAGCACAATCACTCAATTCGCCATGGTTTGAGTCAGCCTAGGACTCACCACAAACATCCTTCTCGACAAAAGGTGAGACGGATAAATCTAATCGAGCCAGGGCCATTCCCTTCCAGAAGTGCTTCGGAGCAAGGCAAGGGTAGGCAACTGACGCCTTCTCAGCAGCTAACACCTCAGCAGACAACAGTGCAACCAGACTACTACACCCGTTCTCAGCAAGCACAACCTGCTCAAATTAGACCAACTCAAGCACAATTGAGAGCTGTGCGTGGGTCAAATTCACAGACAAGAGCTCAGGCAGGTTTGAGAAATAATCGACAACCCCTTTCCGAAACACCCCATTCTAGGCGCTTTAAATCTCTGATTGATTCAGGTAAACTTGGTCGCAAACGCAAGCGATTACAAAATTCTCAGATAGTATCTCAATCAACAACTCCAAGGCAAAAACATCTTGGTAGAGATTCCCAGCAACGCCATCGTCTCCAACCTGCTAGAAATCCAAGAGGGCCTAAAGTTAGGCGTTATCCAAAACCCCCCGACAACAGACTGGTTTACGGGGTTAGACTGTTGATTATGGGAATTGGTCTTGCCGCAATTGGGGGAACTCTGTTATCTTCTTTAGAACCAACGACACGAGCCTCAGTTCAAGCGAATGAGACTGCCGAAGTTAAAATCGAGCAAAGCTACAGGACTCTTAGTAGTGTCACACCACTACCTCTACGCCAAGAAATACCCCAATTAAAAGCTCAAATGCACGAGATCGTGGCGCAAAACCCCAATTTGCAACCGGGAGTATTTTTGTTAGACCTAGATACAGGTGCCTATCTTGACTGGGACTCTCGCTCTACCTTTGCTGCTGCTAGCACGATTAAAGTACCAATTTTAGTTGCTTTCTTTCAAGCCCTTGATGCTGGTAAAGTCCGCTTGGATGAAACTCTGATCATGGAATCAGAAATGATTGCAACTGGTTCCGGTGATATGCAGTATCAACAACCAGGAACACAATACACAGCTCTGGAAGTAATAACCAAGATGATTGCTATTAGTGATAATACCGCTAGTAACATGATTATCGCTCGACTTGGTGGTGCTGAGGCACTCAATCAGCAGTTTCGCTCTTGGGGTTTGGCAACCACAGCAATCCGCAACCTACTACCAGACTTAGAAGGAACCAATACTACTAGTCCTAGAGAAATAGCGCGTTTGATGTCTATTGTCAATCAAGGGCAATTGTTGTCACTGCGCTCCCGTGATCGACTACTGGATATTATGCGGCAAACCCAGAATGATTCACTGCTACCCCAGGGACTAGGAAATGGTGCTACTATTGCCCATAAAACTGGTAACATCGGCTCAGTTCTAGCTGATGTGGGGATAGTGGATATGCCTACGGGCAAGCGTTATCTTATTGCTGTCATGGTTAAGCGTCCCCACGATGATGCCAGCGCCCAAAAGCTGATCCGCGATATTTCTCGCACAGCTTATGACTATTTTAACGAGCCTCGCACTACCCCGAACACAACCTCAATGCCTACAGGGAGTACTGCAACACTCATTAGTGCAATTACTCCTCATATTAAGGATTAGCTCAAAGTTTGCTACAAATACTTTTTAAGCAATAAGTTTTAATTAAAAATAAATAAATGCTCCTATTGTCACTTATTACTTATTACTTATTACTTATTACTTAAAATCATACTATTTGTAGCATTTTCTCTATCTGACCTTAGAATACAATCCCAATCTTTAGTTGCCCAAGAACTTAAGTAAGTCCCACCAACTTTGCACTCAATTCCCACAGGCGCTCAGCTTTATCATCATCGCTTGCTTCTTTAGAAACCTCTTGCACAAAAGATTTACGATTTTGCTTCTGTCGATTCCCCCAACTCCAATAGGCACCAGATTGATTGTATTCAGGATTAGCAACTACTTCTGCAACTCGCTTACCAGCTTCTTCTTCAGAGACAAATCCTCCAGTAATGTGCTTCTGGAATAATGGGAATAGTTTCTGAAATAAGGGATAATGGTCGCGGAAAAGGGCTGTGGTAGCAACACAACCAGGATAGAGGGAACTAAAGGTAATGCCAGTTGGTTCGTGATAGCGCCGATGTAACTCTCGCATGGTGAGTACATTGCAAACTTTACTGTCTTTGTAGGCTTTAACTGGCTCAAATTTCTTACCGTCAATCATTGAGTAAGGGGGTTTGAATCCCTCTGCCAAGCCCTTAAGATCTCCTAAATCTGGACGTGGTGGAATTTTGCCTCCTAATTCCTTGGGATTGTGTGTTACTGTTCCCAAAATCACTAGTCTTGGTTCAGAAGATAATGAGTTTTTTAAATCCTCTAGCATCAAATTACACAAGAGGAAATGACCAAGGTGATTGGTGGCAACGCTCAATTCGTATCCTTCTGGAGTTCGCAATGGCTCCTTTAATAAAGGCATATAGATTGCAGCGTTGCACACTAAAGCGTCTAGGGATTTGTCAGTTGCCCGGAAGTTGGTGACAAAGTTTCTGACACTCTCTAAGGAGGCTAAGTCAAGATACATAATGGTGTAGCTATCTGGGGGCATCCCGACATCTTGGGCAACTTTTTGGGTTTTTGAGATATTCCGACAGGCCATCACCACATGCCATTGCCCCGTTTGGGCAAGGGCTTTGGCCGCTTGTAAACCAACTCCCGAAGAGGCACCCGTAATGATGACAGTTGATTTGTGGTCTTGTTCCATTACCGTCTACAGTTTGGCGATCGCGATTAACTATCTTCAGGATCTTATAAGTAGTCGGACATAAATAAAAGCAACTGTGTAAACAATTATGAAATCGCCCGGAGTTACCTTACACCCTACACCCTACAATATTAATTTCTCTCAAGTAGCGATCACACCTCTAAAAATCCAACTTCTGCACCGTTACCCAAAGACGCACTGGCAGGTCAACTTTGTCGAACAGACCACTGGTAGGTTTCGCTTTTATCTGAGTGGTCAGAAAGTTAGATTTGAGCCTACCAGAATCAGGAAAAAACCCATTGCATACACTACGTAAAGCTTTTGCAACCATCTTAACCGGATTGAACTGTTTGATTAACTGGTGCAGATGCCGACTGGGTCTAGTTTAACTCTGAGCTAATTTCGCACTAGGTGAGTAAGTGAATTTATCGGGCATCCTAGTTGCCCAGAGATCAGCATTGGTTAGGTCAGCTCTGAGTAATTTAGCATCCCTTAGGTCTGCTGAGCGCAAATCAGCTTCTATGAACAGAGTCTCCTTAAGGAAGGAGCGGCGCAAGTTAGCTTGGAAAAGTCTTGCCCCCGTAAAATTGACTCTTTCGAGATGTGCTCCATACAAATTGGCAAAGCTAAGATTGGCAAGCTTTAAGTTAGCTTCTGTTAACACAGCTCTGCTGAGATCGGCTCCTTTCAAATTAATCTGACTCAAACCAATGCAACTGAGGTCGACACCGCTTAGATTAACGCCGGAAAAATCCCGCTCTCCTGCTGCATATCGTTTTATAAGTTCATTAGTATCCATTTTGTTTGATTTATTCCTTGCTTGAGTTTCTTTCCTTCGACAGCTCACTTAAGCAGCCTAAAGCGTTAGTTGCTCTACAATGTAGTGTTGAACACCACGTTAAGCTAGCTAATTTTTGAATGATGCCACTTGGCATTATTTTTATTGCTAATTATTAGTGAAAAACTTCTCTAAATTGTGACCGTTTGATTTCTCCAAGCTATCGTCACTAAATAACGTGCATTCTAGTGCAGGTCAGGGGAAATAACCCATCAGTTAGCCAGAGGTTGAAAAACGAAATTCCAATCGGTAAGCTGATGGGTAACTACCCTAGAGCTGTACTAGTAATGAAGATAATTCTTAGGAAAGCTCAGAATTAGATAATACTTCTACAAACCTCAACATATTGGCTCGTGAACATTACTGGTGCAGGGATTAGGTTCTGTTTTAACTGGTAGGCAGGTGACGCCCAAATACTCTCTCATCTTTGCCTGCTGGTCTTTGTAGAAGTTTCGGTCATTTTCCTCTAGCAGGTTAAGCTCATGTCCAAGAAAGTGATTGCTCTCATCCATCCAGAAGTTGAGTTGACTATCACAATTAGCTAATTCTAGAATCTCTGCCAGCCTTTCTTCTTCTAATTCTGAAAGCTCTTTTCGGCTCATCAATACGCAGTATTCTCGAACAATTTCCCTCAAAGATGGGGCTAATAAAGGATTTTGAGGCTCAGAGTTGTGGAGGATCTTTCGTGGCGGGAGGTTGGAGAGCGCCTGCAAGCAAATGGGGAACGACCTAAGAAGGAAGCAGCACTAAGAAAGCGAGGTGAAAGAGCGCTAAAGAATTTGCGAAAAAACTACCATTTTGTAAGATCTGCTGAATCCACAAGATGACAGCATGGAGCAAAATAAAAGATTACTAGTAGCGCAGCCCGCTCGATTACTTGTTTTTATACGCAGGCTTGGCAAGTTAAAACTGTGCGCTCAGAGATGCTCGAAGCTGGATTTGTAACACATTCGCCAACAGTATCTCTACCCTAACCCTCTCTATCATAAAGTTGCAGCTTTTGTATTACTTATGTAGTATGTAATTAGCTTAGACTTTTTTGATCAGGGGAGGTCGCCTAAAAGGAATGGCACCGGAAAAAAGTTAAAGGATCCGGTTCCCACAAGGACAACTGGGTTGACTAGATTAGGGTAAAAAGTTGCTTCGCGACGTTCCCCGAAATAGTTAACGGGTGACAGGTTGCAGATGCACTGAAAGGAATTAATAGTCCAAGATGGGGGTAGTTCCCATCTGCCCTTGGGTAGTAAGGAAGCGCTTTTCCTGAAAGTCACCGTCGGTTGATGCGGGTTCGAGTCCCGTCCTCTCCATCTTACCTTTTCACCTAATCAACTGCCCCAAGGCTCCCAACTTCCGCTCCAGTTGGGCAAGCCATGCTTCATGCTGCTCTAGAATACCTTTGATATAGCGCTACGCGCTTAGGGAACAGAGAACAGAGGGTGAGCGAAATAAAGGTGTCGGGAGTGTGGCAAGTGTGGAGAGGATTTTTTGGATACTTAGCTAGAAATCCCACGCAAAGTTTCGTTCATCTCCCTCTACCGAAGACGGATAAATTTTCACAAAATCCGAAAATGATAGGATGATTTATAAACGACAAGGACTCCAGGCAGATTTCAGAGACTGCCCAATCCCTAAAAAGCGCGAAGATGATATAGACGTCTCCTCCTCCTGCTGCTATGTTAAAAAATTTACTCGGTGATCCAAACACAAGAAAGCTTAAAAGATACCAGCCTTATGTTGCTGAAATTAACATCTTAGAAGAAGACATGCGATCGCTCTCAGATGAGCAACTCAAAGGCAAAACAGCAGAATTTAAACAGAGGCTGGAGAAAGTAACAGTTGACCGAGAGCGAGATGAATTACTTGATGAGTTGTTGCCTGAAGCCTTTGCTGTAGTGCGGGAAGCAGCTTGGCGAGTACTGGGAATGCGCCACTATGACGTTCAGCTCTTGGGTGGAATTGTCCTACATAAGGGGCAAATTGCCGAAATGAAAACAGGGGAAGGTAAAACTCTAGTTGCTACCCTGCCAGCTTATTTGAATGGCATTGATAGCAGGGGTGTTCATATCGTCACTGTCAACGACTATCTGGCACGTCGCGACGCTGAATGGATGGGGCAAGTACACCGCTTCTTGGGATTGGATGTGGGGCTGATTCAGTCGGGAATGGGGCCTGCAGAGCGACAGCGCAACTATTCCTGTGATATTACCTACGCCACCAACAGTGAGTTAGGCTTTGACTACCTGCGTGACAATATGGCAACGGCAATGGCAGATGTGGTGCAACGCCCCTTCAACTATTGCATCATTGACGAGGTAGATTCAGTATTGGTTGACGAAGCTCGGACGCCTTTGATTATTTCTGGGCAGGTGGAAAGACCAACAGAGAAGTACCTGAAGGCGGCAGAAATCGCTAAAATCCTCCAGGTAGAAGCAGAAGACTACGAAGTTGATGAAAAGGCACGTAATGTTCTGTTGACTGATGAAGGTTTTGCTAAAGCTGAGGAATTATTAGGTGTCCAGGATTTATTTGATCCCAATGACCCTTGGGCGCACTATATTTTTAACGCCATTAAAGCTAAAGAACTTTTTCAAAAAGACGTAAACTACATTGTGCGTAACAAGGAAGTAGTAATTGTCGATGAGTTTACAGGTAGGGTGTTAGCAGGGCGTCGCTGGAGTGATGGTTTGCATCAAGCGATTGAAGCTAAAGAGCATGTGGAGATTCAAAATGAAACCCAAACCCTTGCCACGATTACCTATCAGAATTTCTTTTTGCTTTATCCGAAGTTAGCAGGGATGACTGGTACTGCCAAGACAGAAGAGGCAGAGTTTGAAAAAATCTACAATCTACAGGTTACAGTGATTCCCACTAATAAGCCTTCTAAACGGGGAGACTTATCAGATGTGGTCTATAAGACAGAAGAGGCTAAGTGGAAGGCTACAGCTGAAGAATGTGCCGAAATTCATCAAATCGGACGTCCAGTGCTAGTGGGTACCACCAGCGTAGAGAAATCTGAACTGTTGTCAAGGCTTTTGGCACAAAAGGAAATACCCCACGAATTACTTAACGCCAGACCAGAAAATGTGGAACGAGAGTCAGAAATTGTTGCCCAGGCAGGAAGGAAAGGAGCACTGACAATTGCCACCAACATGGCAGGGCGAGGCACTGATATTATCTTGGGTGGTAACGCTGACTACATGGCAAGGCTGAAGTTACGAGAATACTTGATGCCTAAGATTGTGCAACCTTCAGAAGATGAAGCTCTTTCCCCAGTATCTGTACCGGGAGCGGGAGGGCGCTCTGGTGGAGTAGGATTTGCCCCCGGTAAGAAAGTGAAAACCTGGAAGGCAAGCCCGGATATTTTCCCTACTGAACTATCGCCAGAAACCAAAAAACTACTCAAAGAAGCTGTAGAGGTGGCTGTAGTGCATTACGGGGAAAGGAGTTTGCCGGAATTGGAAGCAGAAGAAAAAGTGGCAATTGCTGCCGAAAATGCACCTACTGATGACCCAGTGATTCAAAAACTGCGCGAAGTTTACAAAGCGATTCGCTCCGAATATGATCAGTTTACAGATCATGAACATGATGAGGTTGTAGAAAAAGGTGGTTTGCATGTAATTGGTACAGAGCGTCACGAATCACGCCGTATTGATAACCAACTGCGAGGGCGTGCCGGTAGGCAAGGGGACCCCGGTTCAACCAAGTTTTTCCTGAGTTTGGAAGATAATTTACTACGGATTTTTGGTGGGGATCGTGTGGCAGGGTTAATGAATGCTTTCCGTGTTGAGGAAGATATGCCCATCGAATCGGGAATGCTTACTCGTTCCTTAGAAGGGGCGCAAAAAAAAGTTGAAACCTTTTACTACGACACCCGTAAACAGGTGTTTGAGTACGATGAGGTGATGAACAATCAAAGGCGGGCGATTTATGCCGAAAGAAGGCGAGTACTGGAAGGGTTAGACCTCAAAGAACAAGTGATTCAGTACGCTGAAAAGACAATGGATGATATTGTTGAGGCCTACGTTAACCCCGACTTGCCGCCGGAAGAGTGGAAGTTAGATAAGTTGGTGGAGAAGGTAAAAGAATTTATCTACTTACTCGAGGATTTAGAGGCTAAGCATCTCGATGACATGACTATTGGGGAAATCAAAACCTTCTTATATGAAGAAGTCCGCAAAGCCTATGACCTTAAGGAAGCACAAGTAGATAAAATACAGCCGGGATTAATGCGGCAAGCAGAACGTTTCTTTATTTTGCAACAAATTGACACTCTCTGGCGAGAGCATTTGCAGTCGATGGACGCTTTGCGTGAGTCTGTTGGTTTGCGGGGCTATGGACAAAAGGACCCCCTAATTGAGTATAAACAGGAGGGATATGAAACCTTTTTGGAGATGATGATCGATATTCGCCGCAATGTCGTTTATTCTCTGTTCCAGTTCCAGCCACAAGTTCAACCTCAAGCCGTTTGAAATAAGCAGGGGAGAGGGGGAGATGGGGAGATGGGGAGACGCGGAGAGGGGGAGATGATGAATATCTATAAATCTGGAATTAGTCCGATTTTGTTTTCTGCACTTAAGACGGATCCAGAGTGGTTACATCAACAAAGTTTACGGTTTTTAGCTTGGCTTGATAGTAATAGTGAAAGTTCCCCTAGTCGCTGGATTCAAGCCCAGTTGCAGCAGTCCTTTTGCCTGAGTGACCCTCGCTTAGAGCAAAATCTCTGGGGATTGAAGTTTCCTAATCCTTTGGGTTTAGCGGCTGGCTTTGATAAGGATGGTGTGGCTGCTGATATTTGGGGTAAACTCGGTTTTGGCTTTGCCGAATTAGGTACAGTAACCTTTCATCCTCAACTGGGAAACCCCCGCCCCCGCTTGTTTCGTCTAGAAGCAGACAAAGCTGCCCTCAACCGCATGGGGTTTAATAATCAAGGGGCTGCGGCAATGGCGCAACAGTTTAAACTTAAGGCTGCAAGAGATAAAACATCCCTTTCACCTCTAGCGCCTACCCCTATTCCTATTGGTATTAATCTTGGTAAATCAAAAATAACACCACTATCAGAAGCTGCAGCAGACTATTTAGGCAGTTTTCGCCTATTGAAGGATTGGGGAGATTACTTTGTTGTTAATGTCTCTTCTCCAAACACCCCTGGGTTGCGATCGCTCCAGGATGCGGCTCAACTAAGTGTGATTTTAGAGGCTTTACAGGAGGAAAATCAAGGATTAAAGCCGATTTTGGTGAAGATTGCCCCGGATTTGGAGTGGGATGCCATTGCTGATGTTCTCAACCTTGCCCAAACCTATCACTTAGCAGGAATTATTGCTACTAACACTACAATCCGCCGCGATTCACTAAAAACTCAGCGACTTAGGGCAACTGGTAAAGCGGTTAGTGAAGAAGCTGGTGGTATTAGCGGGGCACCACTGCGGCAACGTTCCACAGAAGTGATTCGCTTTATTCACCAGCAAACTCAAGGACAACTGCCAATTATTGGAGTTGGAGGTATTTTCACGGCTGAGGATGCTTGGGAGAAGATTTCTGCTGGCGCTAGTCTAATTCAAGTCTACACTGGTTGGGTTTATGAAGGCCCCTCAATGGCACGGCAGGTTTTGGAGGGGTTATTACAGAAGTTGGAGGAGAGGGGATTGACTTCGATTTCTCAAGCAGTGTTTGATCTATGCTCGCGTTAAAAAGACGAGTATTCTCTTCGGTTGCTATTCAAACTGATGGTACTTCTTTTTCGTATAAGTCAAACTCCTGTGGTGTTCCATTTAATTCACTGATAAATTTTTCGTATAACTCTTGATTGCCATTTTCTCCATCCCATACTTCATCCACCCAGGTAAGTAAAAAAGCTTCAAGCTGATTAATTTCACCATCATCTTTTGTAAAAGAACCCTGATGTAATCTTTCTCTTACCCGATCACTATTAGAGTGAAGATGATCTAGAATCTCTTTAGATAAAGAGTCCAATTTATTCTCAAGATGCGGGTACACTTCAAGGACTTCTTTGATGAGGAGGTTGAATACTTCTTTGTGAGTCAGCTTTGCCATGATCACGATAGTATTTAATTAATCACAGTTAGCATAAGCTTTCTCTGTGAGATTTGCCAGATGTCTTTGTTTTTTTTTAAGGCGCACTAAAAATGAACAACAGCGTTTTGTTATCATTTCAGAAGTAAGCGGTTTAACCGCTATCTACAACTGAGTCGGGGTTAACCCAACAAAAGTAACACCTCGACTCAGCTGATCTATCTCCTTACCTTAACCGCTAAGTTTCAGCAAGTTATTGTTTTTTAAGCTGGCTAGAATGTTGTTTCTTGAGTAAGCCACCAATTCCTATGGCTGTGACTGAACCAAGAATAGTCAGAGGTTCGGGGACAGATTTTGCTTTTTTCTTTGTAACTTTGTATTTTCCCTTTTCGATTAAGTTGCCATTGCTCTTGAGTCGCCAGTGATTTTTATTCAGTTTTAATGTAACTCCATTTTTTAATTTTAATTCTTTGAATTGTTTTGTTTGTAGATCGAATGATCCTCTTTTTATATTCTCCTTTGTAAAGAGGTTAGTTTGTGCCAAAGAGTTGGTGCTTGAGAAGTCTATGATTTTACCATCGTCGTCTACAGAAAAACTTCCTGTTCCTATAGATCTTTTTTCGCCATCTACATTTAAGGAGAAGTTCAAATGAAAATCTACGGCATCAGCTGTTTTCGGTGTCAGCATTGCAAAACTAAGAGCAATGCTAGTAGCGACAAGAGCTTTTCTTTTTAAGACATTGAGTCTTTTGCTGATTGAAATCATAGCTAGTGGGTCTTTTTTTATATTTGTGAGCTGAATCTATTCAAATTAAATGTGAATTAAATTAAATAGAATTCATGCAAAGTATAACCCTAAACTTAACTTCTTGTTTTAAGAACACATCAAGTTTTTATGTATTTTTCATTAATATTCTTTCTGGAAGTAATATTTATTATGATCATGTTAATCTACATTTAAAGGAGATTTAACTCTTAAGAAAGACTATTATATTGGCATGACTACATTGATAGTAATTTACGTAGTTGCATCTACAGTACGGTAAAAATTTTAAGAAGTTCTGCTGTGTCAGCAAAATAATTGTATGATGACATTGATTAATGATTAATCAATATAAACCATCTCATCATCAAGCACAATACTTAACAAGCGAATTATGCATTCTTAAATTGCATTTTATACATAGTGAATAACTTCTATTCTCTTCTTCAATGACGCTCAACTACCCTGAGCTTGTCTCCTATCTTGAGCAAGCTGTTCAATATTGATAATCTCAGTATCACCAGCAATATCTTTATAGGTATGGAAACTAAAGCGACGCTTGCCTTCTTGGTCATTCCAAGCCTGTTGTAGCAAGGCGTGAGGATAGGTGCCACTATCAAGTTGAGTCAACATTTGTGGCCATTTCTGTTTAATTTTACTAGCATCGCAAACGTATAATCTTAGATTACCAATATGCGCGATCGCGTAAATCCCAGAAGCCATAGCTGATGACTACAATCCTCTTTTAAGTTCTGATACTGTTTATAAGCGACAGAGCTGTAGCCTCTTGAGAGATTACCTCACCCTTGCGGTCAAATAAAACTGTACCTACCTTGAGCAATACACCTGCATATTTTCCTACATAATCCTGAGCTTTGTAACTAATTTTTTCAGCTAAAGCTGCAAATACTGATTCAGCTAGTCCAATTTCGAGCAAATACTTGTAAGCCATATCAGCTGTTTTTGTGTTCAGCACAGCTTGAGCTATTTGTAAATCACCACCAACTTGAATAACAGCAGCACTGATAATTTCTAATTTAGCATCAGCTATATGGCTAGAAGTGTTAAAGATACCAGCAGCCAGCTTAATAAGCTTACCTTGATATCCTATTAAAAGTACTGATTGAGCTTGATAAAGTCCAGCTTCTACTAGCAGCGCCCCAATCCAGTTGCCTGTGGGTACAATGACTTGCTCTGGTATGGATAAGCGTTGAGCCACCTGCTGACCATTATTGCCGATACAAAATACTAAATTAGGAGAGCTTTTTACCTTATTTTGCAGGATAGCGCGAAATTCCTCTAGGTGGTCAGCAGCAGAAAGCGGTTGAGAGATGCCACTGGTTCCTAGTAAAGCCAGTCCTTCTAAGATACCAAAAGCTTCATTGGAAGTACGCTGTGCCAGTTGACGTCCTTCTGGAAGGATAATACAAACAGTTGCCGTTTGCTCAACCGGGATTAGAGGTAAGAGATTAGCTTCAAAAAGCCGACGGGCATATTGATAGATTGCAGGTTTTCCAGTGGTAGTTTTTCCTAATCCCGCTCCCGCTTCTAAGATTAAAGCCTGCCCTTGATATTCAGATAATTTTACCCATGCCCAAATGGGAGTATTTCGAGTTAAGTCTAAGTTATCTCCAGGATCACTCAAAGTAATTGCTAAAGCACTGGTAGCTTCTATTGCCGCTACTTGATATATGGGAATATCTGCTTCTGTTGTCATTAAATCAACAGTAACTGATATTTGAGAGTTTGTGCTTTCTAGCAAATGAATCAGCGCCATTTTCGCAGCCGCAACGGCGAAAACTGGTAGTGTGTAACCTGTACGAGCCAATGAACTACCCCACCTCAGTGGACATTCCCACATCTAATATTGACTTGTTTAGTCTGGCTTTTTGGTTGTTGCGTTTACTTCCCTTTTGAGCTTTGCAAGTCATACTACTAACACGCATTTATGCGGTGAAACCGATGTCATAACAACTAGCAATATCTGACGTTACCTTATGCTGCCAGTCAAGGCGTCGATTACTAACTTTGCGTGTAATCTCGAAACTGCCTTTCTAGCTTTTTTCCATCTGTTTGAAGGCTTGGTCTTCTTTTTAATGAACTCATTGTCTAGTTAACTAGAGATGCTGCCTTTAGTGAAGGTATTTCTTGTTTTGATTTGCTCATCTTTTCCAAAATTTCAATAACTTCGCGCTCAAAAGCCACCTGAGCTCGATTAGTTTTACCTCCCACATATAAGCCAATCTCCTGC
Organism: Symploca sp. SIO3C6; assembly: GCA_010692425.1. Taxonomy (GTDB): domain Bacteria; phylum Cyanobacteriota; class Cyanobacteriia; order Cyanobacteriales; family Coleofasciculaceae; genus SIO3C6. Next base: position 43,001 of record JAAHHJ010000014.1, read on the forward strand.
GGGGATGCTTCACTAACACCTTGTTGCCAAGCCCAAATTTGAGAGTGGGAGAAGTAGCTGGCAATTACACCCAACATTAGTAAAGCAAAGCCAGTATAAACTAAGGGAATGCCTGGATCCGCTTTAATTTGCAAGCCCGTGCTGCCGATAATATCAATAATTTTCAAGTTAATGTCATTAACTTTCGTTGCCATACCAGGACGAACAGTTGAAATCAGCTTACCTTCGACATCGTAAACTAGTAGCATTCCTTGTAAGTCTTTTGCCAGCAGGGAGACGCCAGTACTCAAATCTGGTTTAGTGGGTACCCAGGTTCCCCAGACGCGCCCCCTACCGCCAGTGTCAAGTTGTGCCATTGGTAGCTGAAAAATTGGACTATTATTCAATTGCACCAAAACAGAAGCAATTCCCCAGTCAGTCTGGTAGAAAGTAACACCCTGATAGCGCAGAGGCTTATTAACATATATCGTCTCCTGGTCAACTTCCCCTCCCTGACTATCTAGAACTGAAATATCAGAGTAAAATTGGTCAATTCCTCCCTCTGGAGTATAGTCAATCCAGAAGCGATTCACTCGCAATGACAAATCTTTGGGTATTTGCCCAGAGGCCAATGGACCAGCATCTAGAATATTTTTGATTTGGAAAGTACTACCACTAGCAACCATTTCCTGGGCAAGAAAACCACCCATTGCTCCCCAAATTGCTCCAGCCAGAATAATCAGCATACTAGCATGAACAACAATTGGTCCAATTCGTCCAATTATACCCTTGCGAGCATAGATAGCATTACCTTCTCGAAAAACTAAATAACCCCGCGCCTCTAAATTTTGGGAAAGAGAATCTAAATTCCCTTGCTCTAGTTGAGCGCTCAGAGCAAGTTTCTGAAACTGACGCGGTTCTTTATAAAATTTCCAGCGGCGGGCTGCTTTGAGGGCAGGAAACTGACGGGTAAAAGTACAGGCGGTTAGGCTACTACCAAAGAGGATTAGTAGAGATAAAAACCACCAAGTTCGGTAAACGTGGTCTAATCCTAAAAGTAATATTACTTTCCAGCTTAGAAAGCCAAACAGGGCTGGTTCTTCTGGATAATTTGCTTGGTAAAAAACTAGAGATTGACCTTGTTCAATAACTGTTCCAGCAATACTAAATAGGGCAATTGTCAGTAGCAATAAAATTGCCAACCGCAAGTTTGCTAGCATTGATAGCAACCGACGCCATAATCGACGCCCAACATTAGTGAAAGCGAGATCTTCCTCTAGTAAATTTTCTTTTTCTATAGTCATTATTCTTTTTCTATAGTCATTATGATATTCGCCTCTTTTAAAAAAGTCCTTGTTGATTACAAAATTCCCAGAGGAATCCTAGACAGTAAAGAGAAGACACCAAAACCCACTAGTAGAACTCCACTAGCTGGTGTAATCCAACTAGACCATCTGCGTAACTCCAATAACTTTTTAAGTGAAGCAGTAAAAGTTCCTGCCAACACTAATGGTGCCACATAACCTGCAGTGTAGAATAACAATAAAGCTGCACCTAAAATTAAGTCTTGCGTTGTGGCAATCCAAGCCAATAAAGTTGCTAAGACTGGGGTGCTGCAAGGGGAAGCAACCAAACCAAAGGTCAAGCCAATCAAGTAAGAGCGCACTCCCTCAGGCCAGTCTTGAGCAATCCAGTCCATACCGCCAAAAGAGGGTAATTGTAGGGGTAAGGCTTCTAGTAAGTTTAGCCCCATGATAATGGCAATGAGGCTGACAATAATTGGCAAACCAACACCTATTTGACCATAAACTCGCCCCAAAGACGCCGCCAAAATTCCTAATACTGCCAAAGTTGTTGCTAATCCCAGGGCAAACCAGGCAGATTGGGTTGCAGCTTGCAGACGACCCTTTGCTTCATAGCCACCAATATAGCCAATAGTGATTGGTAGCATAGAAAGTGTACAAGGAGTCAGACTAGTCAATAACCCAGCAGTAAAAATTATCCCCATGCTAAGCAGGCTTAGATGGGTCAGCTGAGTGCCAACGAGATTATTGGAAAATTGCTGTAGTTCGTATAGTTGAGTAGAAAGTATCTCGAACATAGGTTGCTGACTAATGAGAAGACCAATTATGCTCGCATTTTAGCTTACCTAGCCGATTAGAACCTATCCAATGTAGCTGATAACTGCATTTTTGCTTCACCCTTATTGGTGAGAGATTGTTCGGCTTTACTCTTGGTCACGATCTTGCTTGAGGGCATATTTCATTACCACTGGTGGTAATGTAAACATGGTTTCCTTTCCCTCCTTAACTTGTTCAATTAAAAATCTCCGAGCTAAGGATTCCAAAGGTTTGAGTATTTGGGATATTGATGTCAACTGCGTAGCCTCTAATAGTTGGGAACAGGAGATGGGTTTTTGAGCAATCGCTAGACAGTAAACTACCTTTTTTTCTAGTTCTGACAAACGCTCAAATTGCTCAAATAAAAGATATTCAAAATCTCCTAAAAACATAGAATTTTTCAGAAAATTAGAGACACTTCCTCCAAAAAAATCTTGAATAGTTACTGAGACTATCTTTAACGCCAAAGGGTTGCCTCTCCAGGCAAGACAGAAGTCTTTCCAATAGGCTTGATCAGACAAATTATGTTCTCTGAGTATCTCTAATGCCGCAGTTCCTAAACCTTTTAGTTCAAGGGAACGAACCGGTCTATTTCCTCCTTCTAGTAGGGCAATTTCTCGAGGTTTCTCCCTACTAGTAATTACCAGACAACTACTATGAGGCAACTCTCCCAGTTGCTTGAGTAAGTCACCATAGCCCTCGTAACCCTGACGATAAGAACCAGTAAGCTTTCCAGGTTGCAAAAGTGCCTCCCAAGCATCGAGTACGAGCAAACAACGATGCCGGCGCAGGGAATCAAGCAGTTGCGCTAATTGAGAGTGTAAGTCTATAATTGGATTGGTTTGCTGCTCATTGGAGAGCAGGGCAATTATATCTACCAGAAGTTCTTCTAATGAGGGAGCATAGCGCAGCGATCGCCAAATAACGAACTCAAACTGCTCCTGTAGTTGTTGAGCTAGTTTCACAGACAGCGAAGTTTTACCAATCCCTGCCATCCCCAACAGTGCTAACAGACGGCAATTGTCAGCAACCATCCACTGTTGCAACTGTTCCAGTTCCTGTTGGCGTCCGTAGAACACACTAACATCAGATGACTCGCCCCAATCTTGGCACCGGCTGGTGCTTACTAGCTGAGAGTCAATTAATTCAGCCACTTGAGATTTTGTGGTATTACTATTTACCGTTTGTAATTGTGAGCTTGAACCTGCTGGTAATGCTGATGTTACCAAGCTATGCCGGCGCTCTATAGCTGCCCTAAAATTAGTTTTACTGACTTTTTCTCCTAAACTTTTGGAAAGTAGTTTCCACAACTTGGGACCAACATCATGCTTCAAGTAAGTAGGAGAATAACCGTAATTCTCAGCAATCTTCTCATAGCTAAGACGTTGCCATGACCAAGATTCCCGGAGTAGGGCTTGTTGAAGGTCACTCAAGTGTTCCCCCGATTCAGCAAAAACCAATGCATTGGCAAGGGCTAGTGCTTCTTCAATATCCATAGCTATCCTAATAAATTTTTTGTTATGTTAGTCATTCTGACATTAATTTAGATGTGATCTATTTTTGACTAGACCTAATTATTATAATCAGAGCAATTAATCTGTTTTTTGCTGATGTGGCAATTTTTGTTTAATTTCACACCATAGCAGTATTTAATCTATCTGCGAGTTAAAATGCTAAACTACAACCCGCAGCCAAGATTGCCCACCTCAGAGGAACTTTCTGGCTCTGAATGATACGCCTGTGGACAGTCAATAGGGCTTAAAGCCTTGATGATTAAAGGTTTCTGGTTTATTCCGCCAACCCTAGTTATGTGATAGCCGAAGATAATAATATTGTTCTTGTCTTGGTACTCAAATATGTCTCGAAGACTTACGAGTCTGACTTAATTAAAAGCAATAAGTAACAAATAATAAGACTATTACTTATTACTTATTACTTATTACTTATTACTTATTACTTATCACCTATTGCTTAAACACTTTATCAATCCATCACACTACTAAAAAACTCAATAGTCTCCTTGAGCGCCACAATAAACGCATCAATCTCTTTTTTGGTATTATAGAAGTATAAGCTGGCGCGTGCTGTGCCTGTAATTTCCAAAGCTCGATGCAAAGGCCCAGTGCAGTGATGACCAGAACGAATCGCCACACCCTCTTGATCCAACATCGTAGCCACATCAGTTGAGTCTAATCCTTCAACTGTGAAAGCTGCCAGTGCGGCTCTACCCTTACCATCTGTAGTCGGTTGCGGCCCATAAATCCTTACTTCCGGAATACTGCCCAATTGCTCAAACAGATAAGCAGTTAATTCCTCCTCGTAGGCATGGATATTTTCCATACCCAACCCACTTAAATAATCTACCGCAGCACCAAGTGCGATCGCTTCTCCAATTGCTGGTGTTCCCGCTTCAAATTTGTGGGGCAATTCTCCATAAGTTGAATACTCAAGGAAAACTTCGGCAATCATCTCGCCGCCACCAAGGAATGGAGGCATCGCCTCCAACAATTCCTGTTTCCCATATAAGAAACCAATACCAGTAGGAGCGCACATCTTGTGTCCAGATGCCACTAACCAATCACAGTCCATGGCTTGGACATCAATAGGCAGATGGGGGATACTCTGACAAGCATCAATTAGTACTTTAGCTCCCTGCTGGTGTGCGATCGCAATTATCTCTTCGACAGGGTTAATACAGCCCAAAGTATTAGAGACATGCACCACACTAACTAGTTTGGTCTTTGCAGAAATCAGAGACTTAAACTGTTCTAAGTCAAACTCCTCATTCTCTGTCAATCCTACATACTTAATCACCGCCCCAGTCCTTTGGGCAATAATTTGCCAAGGAACGATATTACTGTGATGCTCCATAACAGAGAGAATAATCTCATCTGTTGGCTGTAAATTACTCCAACCCCAGCTGTAGGCAACTAAGTTAATCGCTTCTGTAGCATTACGGGTAAAAACAATCTCCTGCCTTGAAGCCGCATTAACAAACTTAGCAACTTTATCCCTAGCACCCTCATAGGCATCTGTAGCTTTAGCACTGAGGGTATGAGCGCCACGATGAACATTAGAATTGTCCTGTTCATAATAGCGGCGCAGAGCCTCAATTACCGCTATCGGTTTTTGGGAAGTGGCAGCATTATCAAGGTAAAGCAGGGGTTTGCCATTAACTTCCTGGTGCAAAATGGGGAAGTCTTGACGTACCTTGTCAGCAATAGTTCTTTCCTGAGTGATGATCATTGTTCATTGTTCATTGTTCATTGTTCATTGTTCATTGTTCATTGGCCTAGGAACAATGAATTAAGTCGGTAGGCACAAACAACTGAAGGTATGTCAATAAATTTTAAGAGCATAAAATCCTCTGCCCTTCTGCCTTCTGCCCTGGAGCCCTCTGCCTTGCCTCAACGACAAACATTAATGCCAACCTACTTAAGATGTTCTACAGGCAACACATTGAACAAGCCGTTGGCGTAAGGAAGCTAGGGGAATACGCCCAATGATTTCAGCGGCAAAGGCGTCAATCAAGAGGTTACGAGCATCGGCTTCGTTAAGGCCGCGACTTTGCAGGTAGAATACTTCTTCAGGATCAAGTTGACCAACTGTAGCACCGTGGGTACATTTGACGTTATCAGCAGTGATTTCCAGTTGGGGCTTGGTATTAACTCGAGCTTTAGGCGAGAGCAATAAATTGCGGTTAAGCTGGTTAGCGTTAGTCAGTTGGGCTGCTTGAGGTACCAGTACTTTACCGTTAAATACTGAATGAGCATGGTTGTCAACAATACACTTGTGCAGCTGATTAGCACTACCATGGGGATGAGCCAGAGCGATTGTACTATGAGTATCAGCCAGTTGTTGACCGGAAATCATAGTTAAACCATTGAGGACAGTTTCAGTACCTTCACCCTTCTGAAATATTTCCAAATTATGCCGAGAAAGTTTAGCACCTAAACTAATTGCATTACAGGTATAGCTACTATTACGGGCTTGAGAAACAGCAGTTTTACCAATATGGAAAGCCTCAATAGACTCTCGTTGATTCCTGATGTGGTTAACTTGGGCATTTTCTTCCACCCAAATTTCCGTTACCTGATTGTTAAAATAGGGCTGATTAACAGGTAAATCCGGACAGTTCCATTCATCTGTTCCGTAATGTTCAACCAGAGTCAGTTTAGCCCCTGCTTCAGCTACTACTAGACAGCGAGGTTGACAAATAAACGGGATCTCGTCTGTACTAGAGATAAACAACAGATGTAGTGGCGTTTCTATAATTGTGTCCTTAGCAACCCATACCACTGCCACATCATTAAGCCCTGCCGTATTGAGGGCAGTAAAAACTTCTGATGCCCCCTTTTGCTTACCTAAATAGTTGTTAAGGCGGGCTTCATACTGCGATGGTAGGGCAGCGATATTACCTACAAAAACACCCTCCGTTATAGCAGCAACAGAGGACAATTGGGGTGCGTAAACTCCATTAATAAATACCAGTCTGCTCTCAACTGCCTCGGGCAAGGTAAGGGGAGTAATCTCAAAATTGAGAGATGCTATATCTAGGGTTTTTACTGCCTGGAATTGCATCTCTAATAAAGGCGATAAGTCAGTAAATCGCCATTCTTCATCCCGTCGGCTGGGGAAAGTTTGTTCTTGAATCCAAGTCGTTGCCCTTTCGCGCAATTGAATTAGGGACTGTGTCGAAGAGGCTGGTAGCTGTTGAGGAAACTGTTCTAACAATCTAGATAGATAAGAAACCTCTGGCTTAGGGGAAACTTGAATGCTCATTAAGCCGTCACCTCAACTGCATTCTCTAAAATTGGGTCATAACCATGTTTTTCCAGTTCCAAAGCTAACTCCTTACCGCCAGTTTTCAGGATACGTCCTCCTGCCATCACGTGGACATAATCCGGCTCAATATAATTAAGCAAACGTTGGTAGTGAGTAATCAAAATTGTGGCATTTTCTGGACTAGTTAATTGATTAACACCATCAGCAACAATTTTGAGTGAGTCAATATCTAGACCAGAATCAGTCTCATCTAAAATTGCCAGAGATGGTTCTAATAGTGCCATCTGGAGAATCTCATTACGCTTCTTTTCTCCTCCAGAGAAGCCTTCATTAACACTCCGATTGAGGAAACTGGGGTTCATTTTGACAATTTCCAGCTTTTCCTCTACCAAGTCTTCAAAATCAAAGGCATCAATTTCCTCTAACCCTTGGTGCTTAAGACGAGAATTATAAGCAACCCGCAAAAAATCCAGATTACTAACACCAGGAATTTCTAAAGGATATTGGAAAGCTAGGAAAATTCCTGCAACGGCCCTTTCCTCTGGCTCCATTTCCAGTAAGTTTTGTCCCTGGAAGATAACCTCACCTCCAGTAACTTCATAGGCAGGATGTCCAGCTAAAAGCTTAGAAAAGGTACTTTTTCCAGAACCATTAGGACCCATAATGGCGTGAATTTCTCCCGCCTTGACATCCAGATTAAATCCTTTGAGGATTTGATTGCCATCAACATCTGCTGTCAAATCACGAACCGACAGTATCTCTTTACTATTTTCAATAATCATTCCTGTTAGTCAAAATTATCCTAATTAATTACAAACTTTTAGGGAGAGGGGGGGATGGGGAGAGGGGGAGATGGGGGGATGGGGAGAGGGGGAGGTGGGGGGATGGGGAGATATTTTTGATAAACCCCCTGCCTTCTACCTCCTGCCTTCTGCCTCCTGCCTTCTGCCTTCTGCCTCCATTACCCCACTGCACCTTCAAGCTTGAGACTTAAAAGTTTATCAGCTTCTGCGGCAAACTCCATTGGTAGCTCATTGAAGACATCTTTACAGAAACCACTAACCATCATCGAGACGGCATCCTCTTCAGAGATACCTCGCTGAGTGAAGTAGAATAACTGATCTTCTCCAATTTTGGAAGTAGAGGCTTCATGTTCTACCCTAGCAGTGTTATTTTCTACTTGAATATAGGGGAAAGTGTTTGCTTGTGCCGTATCACCAATTAGCATTGAGTCGCACTGAGAATAGTTACGCGCCCCTGTTGCCTTTGGTCCAACTTTAACTAAACCGCGGTAGCTATTTGCAGACTTACCAGCGGAAATCCCTTTAGAAATAATTGTGCTGCGAGTATTTTTGCCAATATGTACCATTTTGGTGCCAGTATCGGCTTGCTGCATGTTATTTGTCAGCGCCACGGAGTAAAATTCCCCTACAGAGTTATCCCCCACTAACACACAACTGGGGTATTTCCAGGTAATAGCAGAACCAGTTTCTACCTGAGTCCAGGAAATCTTGGAATTGATGCCCTTACACAAACCACGCTTAGTAACAAAATTGTAGATACCTCCCTTACCATCTTCACTGCCAGCGTACCAATTTTGCACCGTGGAGTATTTGATTTCGGCGTTATCGAGAGCAACTAATTCAACGATCGCAGCATGCAGTTGATTGCTATCATACATTGGTGCGGTGCAGCCTTCGAGATAGCTAACGGAACTGCCTTCTTCAGCGATAATCAGGGTACGCTCGAACTGTCCCGTCTCATCGGCATTAATCCGGAAATAGGTAGAAAGTTCCATCGGACATTTGACGCCCTTGGGAATGAAGACAAAAGAACCGTCACTAAAGACTGCAGAATTGAGAGCAGCAAAGTAATTATCTGCTGTCGGTACAACCGTGCCAAGATACTTGCGCACTAATTCTGGATGTTCTTGCAGCGCTTCTGAGATGGAACAGAAAATTACACCATCTTTGGCTAACTTTTCCTTGAAGGTGGTAGCGACAGAGACACTATCAAAAATCGCATCCACTGCCACATTCGCTAAGCGCTTTTGTTCAGTAAGGGAAATCCCTAACTTCTCAAAGGTTTCTAGAAGCGCTGGGTCAACATCCTCTAAACTATTGAGCTGTTGTTTTTTCTGTTTGGGTGCAGAATAGTAGATTATGTCCTGATAGTCAATGGGCGGATAGTTGACGTGAGGCCAAGTTGGCTCACTCATCTTCTGCCATTGGCGATAGGCTTTGAGACGAAACTCCAGCATAAACTCTGGTTCGTTCTTCTTTGCCGAAATCAGGCGTATAATTTCCTCGTTGAGTCCCCGAGGCACTTTATCAGTCTCAATCTCGGTGACGAAACCATATTTGTAAGGTTGATTAACTAATGTTTTGACAGTGGCAGTCATTAGATGTATGTACTCTCTCTTATATTCAGTATGCTTTAACCAATCCCTAATGCCGGTGAGGCAAGGCATTCAGACTCAAGCTTTGCCCTCGTCCTACTGGCTGGAGTTATTAAAACAACAATTTTGTTGTTTAACTGTATCGTAAGCTATATTAACAACAAAGAGCTTGTTAAAGTCAAATAAATTTTTAACAATCCCCTTTAAACCCTTTATAGACAACTATTCCATCCTCAGCCGATGACCAGCATACAGCAATCTTCCACCAAGCAGGATATCCTGCAATACCTACTGAGAAAAGCTCATGCGAGGGCGCAGGATTTAGCAGTCGCCCTAGATATTAGCCCGCAAGCTATTAGGCGTCACTTAAAGGATTTAGAGACTCAAGGATTGATTGAGCATAAACCGATGCAGATTGGAATGGGACGTCCTCAGCACGTGTATCAACTCAGCCGCAAGGGACATGATTTTTTCCCCAATCGCTATGGCGAGTTTGCAGTTTCGCTGCTAGATACTTTGAGTGAAACTGTAGGTAATGAGCAAATAGGCACTGTACTGGAAAGGCAGTGGCAACGCAAGGCAGAAGATTACCGCCAGCGCGTTGGCAATGGTTCCTTACAAGAGCGAGTTGCTAATTTGGTCAACCTGCGACGGGCTGAAGGCTATATGGCAGAATATCATATTCTGACTTCAGAAGATCCAGATGAGGAACTTCAACTGGTCATTACCGAACATAACTGTGCGATATTTCAAATTGCAGAATCTTTTCCCAGAGTATGCGACCATGAATTGGAAATGTTTGCGGCTGCTCTTGAGGATTGCTCTGTGGAGCGTACACACTGGATTAATGACGGAGAGCATCAGTGTGGCTATTTGATTAGTGGGGGTAAGCGGCGTCGGCAACAACCATCTGGCTGATGGGGAGATGGGGAGATGGGGAGACACTCCAGACACGGAGACGCTCCAGACACGGAGACATGGAGAATAAATATGTTCTTAAAGGTGTGATAACTTGCTCATGACTCAACCTCAGCAAACTCCTGCGCAATTTCTTACTTCTGAAGAATCAGCTGATGTGGATAAGGCACTGTTGTCTTCCCATGAGAAGTTTTTGACTAGATTGACGATTTCATCACTAAGGCTATTGAAGCATATAGCTAAAGAAACTGGTGTTGCTGTTGAGGAGCTGACTCACCAGCAGGTGGTTGACTGGATGGAAAAAGATAGTAAGATTCGTCGAGAGCAAGGAAGTGAAGCAGCATTTTTGAAGTGGTAAGTTTATCTTAATTCCCCATCCAAATAAGAAAAGCGATCGCACTTTAAGAAAAGCGATCGCACCAGAGATGTTAGTTGTATTCTTGGATAACTTAGGCCTTTTTAGTCCAAGAAGTTCCATTCCCCCAGGTGATAGAATCAAAGTACGGCGAAATTTGACCAGTTTGCTGATCAGAACCGCCAAAGCTCATTTTTACTACATCATCTTTCACTGTACCCGCAGCATAGTTCCAATAGGGGTTTTGTTGTTTCCAGTGAACTAATACTGTATCCCCGGTTTGAAGAACCACAATGTCTCGACCACCGTTACTAGCTTCCCACATTCCTGAAAGAGTTCTCGTGTCCATTTTTTTGATTTCTTCTAAGTATGAATAATAGGGGTGGACTTTAGGTTTCCACAGTAGGAGTGTAAATCATTAGCTTGACTCTCTAGAGATCTTTATATTCTTTTAAAGAAGTTTATATCTCAATCCTAAGAGATTTAGCCTGCATTATTCACCAATTGCCCAAACCCTGATTGTGAGGACATCTCAAAAAACAGACTGTTTTTCAGCCAGATTGCTAGATGAACTTCGTGGTAAGGCTTTTGGAGATTTTCAGAAATCCTCATGCATAATGCAGGTTAAGTGATTACTGAAAAAGTAGGCTCAGAGAATTCCCTGGAACTACAACTTCTACTAAATTATGGGGCAAAATAGATGCAAATCCCTTAATTCTCTTCTAGTATGCTCTGCTGCCTCAATCCCAATTGCCAGAATCCTCTGAATTCGGATGAGTTAGACCTTTGCCAGAGTTGTGGCACTAAACTAGTGCTGCTGAGAAACCGTTACCGCCCAATTTTACACCTTGGCGGTGGTGGTGCCGGTAGAACCTATCTAGCTGAAGATATAAATCAAGAAAATCAACGCTGTTTGATTAAGCAATTTGCCCCACAAGTGCAAGGGCAAGCAGCACTCCACAAGTCAACAGAATTATTTACCCAAGAGGCAAGGCGTCTACAACAGCTGGGGCAGCATCCACAGATTCCCAGCTTGATAGATTGCTTTCAAGAAAATAGTTATCTGTATTTGGTGCGTCAATTTATTGAGGGACAAAGTTTACTAAGAGAATTAGAAGAGCAGGGAATCTTTGATGAGACTAAGATTAGAGAACTTTTATTCAATTTATTAAATGTCCTCAAGTTTGTCCATCAGCAGGGAGTGAGTCATGGCGATATTAAACCTGAGAATATTATTCGTAGCCTCTCCCCTTCCTCTCCAGATAATTGGAATCAATTGGTACTGACTGATTTTAGTTTAGATAAGCAGTTGAAGACAACATCTCAAGTGGGAATAACTGTTGGTTCCCTTGGCTACGTGCCCCTCGAACAAATGCAGAGTGCCTCAGTTTCTCCCAGTGGTGACTTATTCAGTTTGGGTGCAACTTGCTTTCACCTTCTCAGTGGAATTCATCCCTGGGAACTTTCAAAAATAAAAGGTTATGGTTGGTTTGCTGACTGGCGACAGCATTTAAACCAAACTCTGGGAGCAAACCATAGTATCTCTGTAGAATTGGCGCAGATTCTTGATAAGCTTCTCCAAGAAAACCCACAGCAGCGCTATCAGTCTGCAGAAGCTGTCTTGGAAGATTTAAATTCTCAAATATCGACAGTACCTCCGGTAGTTGTCAAGGATACCCCACTTCCTCCCCCAATAGAATCAACAGCATTAACGCCTGAGACAGAATCTACTGTAGCACCACCTGATTTAAGTTCAAGCTTAGCTCAGGGGGATAGCAAGGAGACATTACCATTGGCTGTGTTACTCAGAAAGAATACTAAGTTGAGAAACCGATTATTAGTGATTGCTGGTACGATAATCTTGCTGGGACTTGGTGGATATGGGTATTGGCAAGTTCGCGCCAGCGTTAAAGGTGATCGCACTACTGAGCAGACAACTGCTACTATGGCAGATGCTGTAACTGATAACCAAATCTCTCTAGTTAATACCCTCAAATATAGTGACTATGTTTATGCTCTCGCCATTAGCCCTGATGGAGAAACTTTAGTTAGTGGTAGCGGCGATAAGGCTATTAAGATTTGGAATTTGTCAACCGAGGAACATCAAAATACAATAACTGGTCATAAGGGCGAAGTTTACTCTGTAGTTATTAGTCCTGATGGCGAATTAATAATTAGTGGAGGCTACGACAATACTGTCAGGATTTGGGAGCTAAAAACTGGCATGCTTAAAGACACTTTGATAGAACATAAGAGCGATGTTTTTTCTGTGGCGATTAGTCCCGATGGTGAAACTATAGTTAGTGGCAGTAACGATAATACTATTAAGGTCTGGGAACTGAAAACTGGCACAGTTAAACATACTCTCAAAGGTCACGACAGTTTCGTCTATTCTGTGGCAATTAGCCCCGATGGCGAAACTATAGTTAGCGGCAGTAACGATAATACTATTAAGGTCTGGGATTTGAATACAGGAGAATTAAAAAATACTCTCACTGGACATACAGACTGGGTAAAAACTGTTGCTATTAGTCCTGATGGTAAAACTATAGTTAGTGGCAGTACAGATGATACAATCAAGATTTGGGATTTAAAAACTGGCGAGTTAAAAAATACTATTGATGAAGTTAATAATTGGGTGAGAGCTGTTGCCGTTAGCCCGGATAGCAAAACCATAGTTAGTGGAGGTGATGATAATACTGTCCAGGTTTGGAATTTAAAAACTGGTGAGTTGCAAAATACTCTGACTGGACATGAGGGATATGTCCTGGCTGTGGCGATTAGCCCCGACGGCAAAACTATAGTTAGTGGCAGTAGGGATAAAACTGTTAAAAAGTGGTTGAGGAAAGATTAAGGTTGCTCATGGTTTATTGCTCATCTTTCATGGGATAATCAATAATTAACTAATTCCAGTAATTACAGATTAAGGAGTTTAAATCTTCATCTCCCCATCTCCCCATCTCCCCATCTCCCCCTCTCTCCATCCTCCCGTCTCCCCCTCTATTGTTATGTCTATTCAAAAATATACTAATTTCAGTCTACAAGAGGCACAAGAAATTCTTAAACCCTTTAATTGTGTAGAAGGTAAGACGGTAAATTCGGAATCAGAAAAAGTAATAGTTCGTCAGGCATTACTTTTCGTCACTGAGCATTCCGACTACCAAATCTTAGGGATTTGTGCCGAGACAATGGCTCAGGGTTTATCGGCTCTCAAAACCTATGCAGAAGCTTTGGGCTATGAACCACCCCTTGATTTTACTTCAATTGATGGACCTGTTTATATTAAATTTAACGGTAATTCCGGATTAAATTACCTTGATTCCTACGTCGGAGAGCATCGCGGAGTACTAGTATCTTGCCAGTCTTCCTATGAAGGAGGAATTAATGAAATGTACGGTCATTTGCCATTGGATTTGTTTGAGACTGATAAATAGGGTGTTGATAGTTCATAGTTCATGGTTCGTTGCTCGTAGTTCATTGGGTTAGTATTCGAGAATGGTGGAAGTCTTGTCCAATGAACTATCAACCATCAACTATCAACTATCCATAATTGATCAGTTTGGTAGTCGGTAATTTTGGAGTGATTTCCCAATGAACCATCAACAATGAACCATGAACATTCCTACCAAGATTGGTTTAAAATTCCCTTGATGAGTTTCAAGGATATATTGGAATTATGACGGATCAATCTCCTATACCAGTAGTTGTCAATGGTGCCGCCGGAAAAATGGGTCGTGAAGTGGTGAAAGCGGTTACTGGCGCTTCGGATATGATCTTGTTGGGCGCGATTGATACTAACCCTGAATATCTAGGTCAAGATGTTGGTGAGGTGGCTGGCTGTGGAGCACTGGAAATTCCTATTTTGAATGATTTACAAGCAACGCTAGTACTTGCTACCCAGGAGAAAGTCCAGGGTGTCATGGTAGATTTTACCCATCCTAGTAGTATTTATGATAACGTCCGCACTGCGATCGCTTATGGAGTCCGCCCTGTAGTAGGTACTTCTGGACTAAGTGCTGAACAAATCCAAGACTTAGCAAAGTTTGCAGAACAAGCTAGCACTGGAGCCTTAATTATTCCCAATTTCTCTATTGGTGTGGTGTTGCTTCAGCAGGCAGCAGTTGCCGCTTCCAAATACTTTGACCATGTTGAAATTATTGAATTCCATCACAATCAAAAAGCTGATGCCCCCAGTGGCACTGCTGTTCAAACTGCCCAGATCTTATCAGGATTAGGTAAAACTTATAATCCCCCTAGTGTCAAAGAAACCGAGAAACTAGCAGGGGCTAGGGGCTGTATAGCTGATGATAACATTCGCATCCACAGTGTTCGCATGCCTGGTTTTCTTGCCCATGAGGAAGTTATCTTTGGCTCTCCTGGGCAAATTTACACCTTGCGCCACGATAGCACAGACCGCTCATCTTTTATGCCAGGGGTACTACTAGCAATTCGTAAAGTTACCGAACTTAAATCTCTACTTTACGGGTTAGAGAAAATAATCTAGAAACTAATTATGCTAATTCCCATCACCCGCCAGAAGTTTGAACAAGTTGTTCCCATTCTTGCCACTGGACCACAGTATGCTTACTACTGGGGTAAGTTTCGAGATTTTTTAAAACGACTCTCAATTTCTGTAGTAGCTGTGGTAATTATTTTAATTCTAGGACTATTATTAGGCCCTGGTTTTAATGGTATACGCTTGTTACTCTGGATTATTACTGGGCTTTACTGGTGGTGGGGCCCCATATACTGGGCAACGATGCGAAATCTTCAAATGCGCCGATATAAGTATAGTGGCTTCTGGCGCGGCAGAGTTTTAGATGTGTTTATTAGCGAAGAGTTAATTGGTACAGAAGAAACAGTTAACAAAAGGGGCGAGTTGATGATTGTCGAAAACCGAGAAAGACGCATCAATTTGGAAGTGGGTGACAATCAGGGATTTACAACACTACTACAAGCGCCACTAAGTCGTAATCAAAAGGGTATTGCAGCAGGTCAAATTGCTGAGATGTTGGTGATGTCAAATCAAGCTGATTTGGAACGTATTGCCCAAACCTCCGATATTTATCTTCCTCGTTTGGATCTTTGGGTTAGTGACTATCCTCATCTGCGACGAGAGGATTTTGTGCAAGTTAGTCAACAGTTAAGTAGAAGTAGAGATAGAGGTAATAGGGAGGAGCGTGTTGCTCGTCGCAGGCGTTATTAAGGTTATTGTTAATATCAATTTTCAGTTTAAGGAAGATTTACTAAAAAAATAGGTTGGGTGAATAGTAGTTCCATCCAACCTATAGGGTGCTTGACAAAAAACTAGAAAAATCTTAGAGTTTTGCGCCGCATTCGGGGCAAAAATTATTGTTCTCTGGATTCTTAGCCCCGCAGTTAGTACAGTGAATTATCTGAGTAATTTGCTCAGGCTTAGAGCGCTCTGGCAAGCCTAGCATCTGAGCATTGCTTTGACCAGGAGCTACCATTGGGTAACAGTTCTCATCACGTTTGACGAGTATATCTGCCAGTACTGGTCCTTCGTGTGCTAGGATTTCAGCGACTGCTTCTTGGAGTTGCTCCCGAGAGTTGATCACCATGCCTTTAATGCCATAAGCATCAGCTAATTTCACAAAGTCAGGCATGCCAACTTCCATATTAGAGGACGAATAACGCTCTCCATAGAACGTCTCTTGCCACTGGCGCACCATTCCCTGCCAGCCATTGTTAATAATCACTGTCTTGACATTGATGCCATATTGTGCCAGAGTTCCCAATTCCTGGATATTCATCTGGATACTAGCATCGCCAGCAATACAGATTACCTGTTCTTTTGGCAGTGCTACTTTAACACCCATGGCAGCTGGTAAGCCGTAGCCCATAGTTCCAAGTCCGCCACTGGAAATCCACTGACGAGGACCATTTTTGAGGAATTGTGCTGCCCACATCTGATGTTGACCTACATCAGTGGTATAGTAAGCATCTGGTGCCTGACGTCCTAGTTCCACAATTACCTCTTGGGGTGATAATATATCATCATATTGAGGAACCTGTAAAGGGTATTCCTGACGCCAACGGTTAATGCGTTCGAGCCACTCCTGGGTTTGATTTGGTGCTGCTGGCAAATCTATTTCGTTGTATCGGTGCAACAAATCAGTTAGTACTCGCCGCACATCACCGACAATGGGCACTTGTGGGCTTCGGTTTTTGCCCACCTCAGCAGGATCAATGTCAATATGAATCACCTGGGCATGACAAGCAAACGAATCCAGTTTACCAGTAACCCGGTCATCAAAACGCGCCCCGACGGCAATTAGCAAGTCGCACTCGCTGACAGCAAAGTTAGCGTAGGCGGTACCGTGCATGCCCAGCATCCCGACGGATAAGGGGTGAGATTCATCAAAGGCACCCTTACCCATGAGAGTTGTGGTTACTGGAATTTGGAATATTTCTGCTAGTTGCTGCAACTCGGCATGGGCTCCAGCAGCAATTGCGCCTCCTCCTACATATAACAGGGGCTGCCGCGCCTCGCGCATCAATTGCAGTGCCTGGTTAATTTGACGGGGATTGCCTTTGAGAGTGGGGCGATAGCCCCTCAATTTCACTGTGCCAGGCTCTACGGGTATATAATCGCATTCCTCTAAACCAACATCTTTAGGAATATCAATTAATACTGGTCCAGGACGTCCTGTGCTGGCAAGGTGAAAGGCTTGGGCAACAATCTGCGCCATATCACTAGCCCGGCGAACTACATAGGAGTGCTTGACAATTGGTAGGGTAATACCATATATGTCTGTTTCTTGGAAAGCATCAGAGCCAATTGCCGCCCGACTCACCTGAGCAGTGATCACTACCATGGGAATTGAGTCCATATGAGCAGTGGCAATACCTGTGACTAGGTTAGTAGCTCCAGGTCCAGATGTGGCAAAACAGATGCCCACTTTGCCAGTGGCGCGGGCATAGCCATCGGCAGCATGGGTAGCTCCTTGCTCGTGCCTTACTAAAATATGTCGGATTTGACCAGTGGCTTCCCACTTGTACAATTCGTCGTAAATAGGAAGAATTGCACCGCCAGGATAGCCAAAAATACACTCTACACCATGGCGCTTAAGACTGTCAATTAAGGCAAAGGCACCACTACGGCGACTGATGTTCTTCTGTTGAGATAGTTTGGTGGCAAGCTTTTTCTGGGAGATGCTTTGAGATAGCACGCTAATAACCTCAGATAATGACTAAATTTACATTTTAAGTTTTGTATTAATGTTAATTGGGATGGAACAAAATTTTGTATTAATTAAGGTTTTCTGTTAAGCAAAGCTTAACAAAATCTAATTATAGGCTTGTTTTTTTTGCAAGATGTTGTTCAATACCAACAATACTTTTGAGCATAATTTTAATCTACTTGTGATCTTAATTACATTCTTCGTCTAACTATAGCAGTCCTAAATCATTTGTGAACACAGGTAGAGGTGCTGACATCTGGAGCGCTTTAAAAAACCTGGATTCTGAGAATATAGCAGTACGTATTAAGGTTAGGACAAGCTAAACGCTAAAACTTTGTCAAATTCACCCCTTCTGCCTTGGAGCCTTCTGCCTTGCACGTAGCGCTATAACCATTTTTCATGCCCTTATTCGGGTCAATGACCAGATTGCTGATGCCATCAGCCGAGCACCCGTTAACGATAAACCCAGTAGCTTGGTTAATAGCGTCTGGCAGCTGATAGTTGTGTTTTCGCACAACTGTGTCTAAGTTAGGAACCCAATAGTTCTGCCAACCCTGTTTGTACTTTGCTACTAGGCAGCAGTACCCCTGATTCATTAATCGCCCTAATATGAAGTTAAGATACAAATAATTAATAAGTAATCAAAAATGATTTTGATACAAAGTCGTTTTTGCTCATTATAGATATTGATTTGTAATTTGTCAACACACTAGTGCCCAGGGCGATAGCTACGTTGATTACGATTTACATAACTTCATACAGTATTATTTGATTATGTCCAACTACTTAAATGGATTTGCCCTGCCTCAACTGGGGCTCAGCTAAAGATGAAAAACTAGGTAATGGAAAGAATCTAAGATGAGCAACGGCGAATCAGAATTACCAGTAAGTAAATATCCTGTTAGCCCTTTTAAAATTGCAGAGACTATTCAGGGGCTAATGGATCAGTTACCACCTAGACGACTCAAGGGTAATCTTACCTATGAGAATGTTATCAAGTATTACATTGAGGAAATGCCACATGAATTTGGTGTCAAGTGTGGAGTATGTCTCCACCAGAAAAGAAAAAAACACTTTTCCTTTGTTCAGGTTTTTCTCTTCGATTCTGGCAATTTAGTTATGAGGTCTGATTCGAGAATTTATGGAAGATTACTTGAGATTGATGGATTTGACGAAGAATTAAGTGAGGCATTCGGTAACTTTAATGTGCTTTTCTTAGAAAGTTAGATTTTAAACTTAGTTACCCCTATAGTTAAAGTGTTGGATTTTGAGTTTAAAAAATAACGATGGATTGGATAGTAATATTTTACGGGATTAGTGCAGTTTTTGCAGCAGTTACAGTGATATATGTTGCTTATATTACCTATGCTGAAGTTCTTGATTGGTTTAAGGGAAGAATATCAAAAACCAATTCAAAAGATCAAATCGGCAAAACTATTGTGAAAGCGAGACAAGATGGAAAGTATTCGGTGAGACGAATTATTATTGAGGATCACTGGGAACAAGAGGAAAGTGAGATTATTGCCGACAGCGTTGACCAAAAGTTAAAGGATATTGGGAATAAGGGAAACAAGGAAAGAACTTACGAAGATTAATATTAGGTTAAATTTAAAACATAAAAGTCATGATTTATCTGAAGCAGGTAGCAGTAGCCTTTCAAGAGCCAGTCGTAATTTTCCTAGGAGAAGCCAGCAACAGTGAAGTAGTTACAAGATTTTATTCTAGCGATGAAATTTCATTTTTTATTGGCATTTTGATTGGACTAGTATTTGCGATACCTTGTTTATTTATTGGTATTAGAAGAGTAAATTATTCCTACACCGCCAAAGCTAGAGATAATGACACATAATAACTATAAATCTCCTGGCAACAGCAAGAGAAGGTTTGATATTCACATTGAGAAAAACTTTGAAGTGAGTAAGGTGGAGTATGGATTGTTTACCAGTAGAGTCCTAAACTCAGTCGAAAAACTTACATCCAAGGTTAAAAGTAATGAGGATTTGGCAATAAGAATTTCTATATCAGAGTTTTCAAGCAGTAACCAAGTAGTCAAGTATAATCTGGCTGCGGATGGTAAAAATTTATCTGGAAACTCTTATCAAACCCTTGATGAGCGTGCAAAAGCATTCAAATCTTCTCCTCCAAAGTATAATTTTGAGTTTCTCAAGGTGAGTCAATCATTAAAGGAAAGATTATTAATGATTAACACCTTAGTCCGTGACAAGAAACTTATCTTTGACCAATGGAATCTTAAATCAGTCGAACCACATCCTAGTTTAGTATTCAATTTTTTTGGTCCTCCTGGGACAGGTAAAACCTTAGCTGCACATGCAATTGCAGACCTCTTAAAGATTCCTATACTTATTGTCAAGTATTCTCAGATTGACGATAAGTATGTTGCTGAAAATGCTAAGAATGCGGAAGCGATGTTTCTGGCAGCGAAAAGGGACGGAGCATTACTTTTTATAGATGAGGCAGACTCACTTTTTTCTTCACGAGTAACTAATCTAGCCCAAGGTTCTGAGTACGGAATCAATGCTCTGAGGGCAACACTGTTAACCACAATTGATGAGTTTGAGGGCATAGTTATTTTGGCTACTAACCTTGTGCAGAATATAGATTTTGCATTTACGTCCCGTATGGAATATTTAAAATTTGACCTGCCTACTAAAGACTTGAGGGAGCAGATATGGCGTCAGCATCTTCCTTCAGAACTCCCTTTGGAAAACTTATCTGTTAGTGAGTTAGCCGCAGTTGACAACGTTTCTGGTAGAGACATCAAAAAAGCAATAGTTAATGCTGCTTTGAGGGCAAGATATAAAAATCAGTCTTCTGTTAATCAACAAGATCTTTTAACAGAAATTTTGTTCATAAAAACTAAAAATGGGTGTAGCGATATAAGGAGCGATTAAATAAAAAAACTGGCATATCTAAACCAGTCAAATAAATTTGTTAAGTACAAGTTTTGATTTCAGAAACCTTACGTCCATTTTAGAATTGATAAAAAAATACCCGCCTTTAAAAACAAGACGGGTAATTTAACAAAGAACCAGAGTCGTAACTATGTATCTGACTGAACAGCTGTTGATATATTCATATGATTAGCTATCAACCTTAATTAATCCTGAAAAAACAATTAGAATTAGCTGAAAACTATTAAATCACCCCATACTCGTACCAAAACTCAATTACTTATTACTTATTACTTATTACTTAAACATTTGTAACAAACATTTAAGTAATTGATATGATCAAACATGAACCATCAAAAAGATTACGCACTCATCAACAAAAGCCGTAACGGATCTAAATGAACATACCACTGAAAGGAATGCTCCTTAATCAAAGCCCATTTTTCTTTATACACTTCCGCTTGTAAATGATAATCATTCCTATGAGTAGGAGGAGAATTCAGTTTGAGATAAAGAGTCATGCGGTGAGGTGTTTCACTAGTTTGTACTAACCAGGCAGGGAAACTATTCTCTTGCTGCGAGTTATCGGTAAAAACGATATGATGAGCGCGAATTCCCACATAGGTAAACTGGCTGGGAATCGGTTCAATAATTCGTAAGGTGCAGCCCCAGTCACTTGCCTCCACATGGGTTGGAGAAATTGCTCGGGCACGAGAGAAATTCTTACACTGAGTTAATTGGGCTACACTTAATGTCGCTGAGCGCTCAAAGATATCTGCCTTAGCCCCAAAGGCAATTACTCTTCCTGCCGATAGTACTAACAGGTTTTTACAAACTCGGTAAGCTTCCTCCAGATTGTGAGTGACAAACAGAGTAACACCTTGATAGGTAGAAAGGGTATCAATAAGTTGTTTTTCAATCCAGCTACGCAGATAGGTATCGAGGGCAGAAAAAGGTTCATCAAGGAGGAGGGCTTCTGGTTCAATCGCTAAGGCCCTAGCTAAGGCAACCCGTTGCTGTTGTCCTCCAGAAAGTTGGTGAGGATAACGGTTTTCCAAGCCCTGAAGCTGCACTAAAGCAATCTTATCAGCCACGCGCCGCCTGCGCTCAATTTTGGAGAGGGGCAAGCCTGCGTAGCGCCCATAATGCAAACCAAAGGCAATGTTTTCAGCTACATTCATGTGGGGAAAAAGGGCGTAGTTTTGAAACAAAAAGCCAATTCGACGCTGACAACTGGGTAAATTAATTCCTTTTTCTGAGTCAAATAGTACTCGCCCATTTAAAACAATTCTGCCAGCTGTTGGAGTTTCCAAGCCAGCAAGGCAGCGCAAAGTCATACTTTTTCCTGAACCAGAACTACCTAAAAGTCCGAGGGGATTTTTATCTGCTTTAAAATCTACTTCCAGTGTAAAGCCATGATTTTGTCTAGTAATATTCATTTCTAAAGCAGGCGATGGACGAATCTGCCGTTTCCTTTCCAGAACAGATGGGTACTCTTGCCTTAATATTTTAGTAAGCTTAAAGAGCAGCTTACTACCCAATTGAAAATTAAAATTCTTCCATCTTTTCTCTTTAACTTCTAGTCTGTCCTCAGATAAATAATTAAGGGTAGCTACTACGGCAAGGGAAATTCCGACAATTACCAGTACCCAGATTAAAGCTTGCTCCATTTTGCCCCCTTCAGCAGCAAAAAAGATTGCCAGGGGAATTGTCTGAGTTTTACCAGGAATATTCCCAGCGATCATTAAAGTAGCACCGAATTCACCTAAAGCACGGGCAAAAGCCAAAATTGTTCCTGCTAAAACACCCTGCCATGCCAGAGGTAGAGTTACTCGCCAGAAAACAGTCTCCTCCGATGCTCCTAGAGTACGAGCTGCACAGAGGAGGTTTTGATCAATTTGTTTAAATGCTCCCAGTGCTGTTTTATACATTAAAGGGAAAGCCACAACAGTTGCCGCAATCACTGTTGCTGTCCAAGAAAAAATTACATTGATTTCTACTAGCGACAGCAGCTTTCCAATCCAGCTATTTTTGCCAAAAACTAGTAGCAAGAAAAAA
The DNA here is from genome assembly GCA_010692425.1 of Symploca sp. SIO3C6. Lineage (GTDB taxonomy): Bacteria > Cyanobacteriota > Cyanobacteriia > Cyanobacteriales > Coleofasciculaceae > SIO3C6. The sequence goes on from JAAHHJ010000014.1 coordinate 65,731, forward strand.
CCAACTACTGTTGGTGGTAAAACCAAAGGCAGAGTCAGCACACCATCAATCAATCCTTTGGCTTTGCCCTGATAACTAGCCATTTTACGAGCAACTGCAATCCCCAAACAGGAAGCAATGAGCGTTGCACTTAAGACAGTTTTAAGAGAGATCCACAGAGGCTCAAGCTCAAATGCCATACCTTTTATACCGATTTCATTTATATTGGCTACAGATGCTGATTACGTGGTGACGCGGGGATTAATGTATAGCAGGTATTAAGGAAATTGGTATTTAGTTAATCTTTTACCCCAATGAGCAATGAACAATGAACAATGAACTAATTATTGATTTGCCAGTAAGCTACCGCTAACGGGGGTAAATCCATGTTTTTCAAATACATCATCGGCTGAATCACTAAGTAGAAATGCGACAAAGTCCTTGGCGACAGCAGGATTTTTGCTCTGTTTGAGGGCTGCTGTTGGATAGACGATTGGGGAATGGGAATTAGTTGGAGCGACTGCGACAATTTTGACTTTGTCTGAGTCTTTGGCGTCTGTAGCATATACTATCCCAGCATCAACATTCCCAGTTTCTACATAAGCTAGAACCTGGCGGACATTTTTAGCGAATACTGTTTTTGGTTTCACTTGCTCAAATATGCCCAAAGAAGTAAGAACCTGTTGAGCATATTTACCTGCTGGTACGCTATCTGGTTCTCCGATAGAAATGTTGTACACATCAGTACTAGCTAAGTCTTTGAACTCAGAAATAGTGCTATTTTTTTTAGAAACAATTAGTACAATTTTGTTTTGTAGTAAGTCTTGCCTACTATCGTCAAGTAGAAGTTCTTGTTTTTGCAAAACATCCATTTTATTAGAGGCGGCAGAGATAAAAACATCTACTGGCGCTCCCTGCTCAATCTGTCGCTGTAGACTGCCGGAACTGGCAAAATTAGAAGTAATGGAAACTTGAGGATATTGCTGTTCGTAAAGTTGTTCGACTTCTGCGATCGCATCTGTCAGACTGGCAGCAGCAGAGATAGTTAAACTTACTGTTTGTTTTGCCTGTGTAGCTGAGAGTGAACTGTAATTTGCTTGGCTGCAACTGACCAACAATGAACCCACCATCAGCATCATCGAGAAGGGCTTACTCATTGATGCTACTGCTTTTGGTTTAACTGTAAACAGTCTCATTTTATAGAGTTGACCCTCCCGTTACTTACGCTATGGTTGTGTCAGCTTGACAGAATTTTCAATAAATTTTTGTATCCTGTAATAGTTTTTTTCAACTAACATGCTTTTATTGATGTTTATTATTGATCTTAGCTATGGTGAGATCAATAATAAAGCAAAACTTAAATTTTTATGGTGTTATGAGTGATTTGATAATGCACTAGACAAGAAGAACATTTCAGTTTTATAGACGGCGTTACTGAATAAGGGTATGAATGAGTTTCGCGCAAAGACTTAAGGAGATGATTTATATGTGGTTTGGGATACAACAATCTTTATCAAGATTAGTATTGCTTACTAGCTTAGTTCTAATATTTTTACTAGGTTTAGGAAGCTGGAGTATTCCACCTGCTACAGCTTCGATCCGCCAGATGGAAGAAGCTCCAGGGCAAATATTAGTGCAATCTAGGCATACTCTGCGAGATGAGACAGGCAATTCCTGGCAAGTGGTACTCTTCAAAAGGATCAAAGTTAATGATGCCACAAGCATCAATCTGAGGTTGGTTGGCTTTCCTGGAGCTGCAAAATTTGCCCATCCTCAACCGCTGACTATTATCACCGAGACTGGTACTATTCTTAATTCTAAGGACATGTTTGCAGAAAAATCACCTGCTGCCAATGTTGGTCAATATGATTTTAAAAATGCCTTGAATAAGTTACCAACAGCAGCATCAGTGCGTCTTTTTCCGGTTATGAGTGATCCCCAACCTATTGAATTAAAAATTCCACCAGAGGTAATACTTGAATGGCAAATAGTTGCTGCATCCAATTAAAGACACGGAGATACGGAGATGCCCAGACGCCCAGACATGGAGACATGGAGATTTATACAGATTTATACATAGGAGGCATTTTAGGAAATTGGTATTAGAATAATCAGAATTGGCGGGAGTACCTGGCAAGAGTTGGTATAGAGTACCCCAAGGTAAGAGCGTTTCTTAGAAGACAGACTATATGGAAGTTAATGAAATTCTGAGAAGATATGCAGCTGGTGAAAGGGACTTTCGCGGGTTAGAGCTACGTGAAGCAGAATTGATTAATGCCAATCTCCAGGGAGTAAACTTATCGCAAGCAGATTTACGCCAAGCACGGCTAGGTAAAACTAACTTCTCTCAAGCAAGTTTGAAAGCCGCAAACTTAAGTGAAGCGATTCTCTGGGGAACAGATTTTAGTGCCGCAGATTTGTATAAGGCAGTCTTACGCGAGGCAGACCTCAGCGGTGCTAAGCTAGTTAAAATAGTTTTAAATCAAGCTAACTTGAGTAAAGCTAGTTTGTGTGGTGCTAACCTCTCCGGTGCCAACCTCTCCGGTGCTATACTATTTGAAGTAGACTTACGCCCCACTTCTGAACAGCGCACTAACCTCTCAGGTGCAATTTTGAGTGAGGCAGATTTAAGTTACGCTAATCTCTCCCAAGCTTTGCTCCATCAAGCTAATCTAGATGGTGCTAAACTCTGTAGAGCTAAGCTGGGTATGGGAACACGACAAAACTATCTAGCAACTGATCTAAGTGAGGCTAGCTTGCGAGGAGCGGATCTAAGTTATGCAGATTTGAGTGGTGCTATTCTTCGCCAAGCTAACTTGCAAGGTGCCGATCTTACTAGAACAATTCTTACCAATGCTGACCTTACTGGAGCTAAACTGCCAGATGGCACAGTTAGTGCATTATAACAGTTAGTATATTATAAGTGATACCTAGATTATCTATGACTTCAATTTGCTCTAATTCTGTAGTTAGCAATTAAAGCCCTTGTTTTTAAAACTACCTAAAAGGTTGGTAGCGTAAAGAAAAGTGAATACCGTTCTCTTGTAGTGAGTTACCTTGATTATCTACATCACTCAGGGGAATACCGTAGTCCAAACGCAAGTTTAAGTTAGAGTTAATTTGCCAGCGTAATCCTAATCCTAGACTAGCGATTGTATCTGGACTAGGGTCAGGATCATCGTTATTCCAAACGCTCCCAATTTCAAAAAAAGGCGTTAGCTGTAGTCTGCTAGGGTTAGAAGTAAGAGGAATGCGAAATTCTAAGGAACCTAAAATCCCATTATCGGTAACTAATTGATTTTCTCGATAGCCTCTGACTGTATCCACTCCACCAATACTAAATCTCTCCAAAGCTAGCAAGGAGTCTGGAGTTAGTTGAGTGCTGAGGTTGCCAATAAGTAGCATCCTTGACGGTAAGCGCTCCACCCACTGAAATTGTCCGATCCAGGCAAAGAATCTACCGTCAGTTCCTGTATCATTAACAGTAGCATCAAAAGCATCCAGACCAAAACTAAACTGAGACCTAGCGGCTAAAACACGATTAGTGCCACGATCAAGCCAATCTTGGGAAAATCGCAGTACAGTAACTTTAGATTCCCCCGCTTCTGGCCCCAATGAGAAGGAAAAAGGTTCGTCGAGTAAAGAAGTTTGGCTACGACGCACATCTAACCTTAAACCGAGAGCGAATTCGCTATTTGGCTTTTTCGATAACGGCTGACGTAAACCGAGGGAAAAGGTTTCGGATTCACTGCTGATATCTAAATCTTGAAAGTCGGCTTCGATAATGTTACTAGTATTATTGCTATAGCCTAGGCTAAGAGTGCCATCAAGGGAATTGAGCGGAATAGTATAGTTGACACCGAAAACGTCTAGTCCTTCAGTGATTCCGTATTCAGCACTAATGCGATCGCCAATACCTAGTAAGTTATTGTAACTGGTGAATAGGCCGCCTTCTGTCGAACCAATGCTGGGAGAGCGGTTATTGGCTGTGTAAACCCCTGTATGGAAATTATTAGCCTCTTTAACTTGGAGTATCAAAATATTGTAACCAGATCTGTTACTGGGTATCAATTCAGAGTTGACTTGCTCCAGTAAGGGATCGCGCTGAAGGAGTTGCAATCCAGCTTCTAAACGTTCTAAATTAAAGGGAATTGTAGTAAAACGTTCCAAGCGACTACGCACATATCCTTTGTTTAGATGGTTTAATCCTCTAATTTCAATCTCTTCTATTTCTCCCTCAACTACTTGTATTGCCGCAATACCTTTGTCCAAGTCAGAATTTCCCTGCAAAAAGGCACCAGAAGTAGAATAACCTTGATTAATGTAGAGTTGAGTAATTGCAGAGCGTAGCTCTAGTAAATCCTCAAAGGTAATTTTGCTTGGATTGACAGAGGCAATAAGTTGAGGATTGTCTGGGGATTTAGAAGAGTCTGTTTCTAGAGTTTTATCCGTAATCATGGGGTTGTAACATTGTTCTACCGCTTCTAGAAAGCAATGTTTTACTTCTGTAAATAGTTGTTCTCCTTTAGTATTCTGGAAATTACTGATTATTTCAGTAATTTCTTCCTGTAGGACAGTGAAACCGGATACTACTATTTTATTAACTGGTACAGATGGAGTAGATGAAGGGTTTGTCTGTAGTTGCTTAGTTGTGGTTGATGATATTTCCTTAATTTGAACTAAGAAGGGACTTTTAAACCCTTGTTCTCTTTGTTTTTCAGAAAAATCTCGGTACTTAGGACTTAAAAAAACTTCTGACCTCTGCCTTCTGCCTCCTGCCTTTCCTATTAAATCTTTTTTCGGTAGATGAGAGCTAAAGGTGGGGCTAGGACTAGCTGCGGCTTTCATGCTAATCAGAATAGTAGTTAAAATTAGCCAACTACAATTTAATAAAATAGTTTTTGCCATGATTGGTATCAAATGTAGAGGACAGAATTTTATTGATTATCTAAATATTGGCTACAAATACTTTTTAAGTAATTCTCAGATTTTGCACTAATCCATTCACCCGCCAGCGATTCAAAGATACTGTTGGCGAATTAGGAAAACCTAACCCCCCAGCCCCCTTCCCTGCAAGGGAAGGGGGAGTCAGAAAGCCCCTCTCCTCTTAGGGGAGGGGTTGGGGAGGGGTCATACCCCCCAGCTAATTGACCCACAGTATCTTCAAATCGCTTGCTAATAGCTTAAGTCCTCTCAAAGAGGACTAAATGCTGGCTCTAAATCAACTTGAGCCTATTAAAATGGATTTTTTTATTAGCCAGTGAGTTTGAACTCTGAGCAGTAATAGTAACTTACCAACAATAGTGCAAGATTTGAGTAATAAGTTTTAGATTACAATCAATAAATCAGACATACTCTTGTTTTCACTTATTACTTATTACTTATTACTTATTACTTATTACTTTCAAGAACACTCCCTCCCCATAACCAGCCGTCCATTAGGCAGTTGATATACTCCAGTTGGTTCTATAATTGGGTCGCCCTTTTGCCATTGACGATTAGTTCGAGACACTGACCCAGGTGAATCACTACTACCTATAGGCTGTACAATCCCAGTGGGGAAAGGTGCCACAGAAACATCTCCGGGGCGAGTTGGTAAAGCCCCAGCCCCTGTAATAAATAAGCTTCCCTGTTGCTGATTCGTAGGGACAATACAGCTACCAGCAATCAAACTATCTGGATTTACCAATTTATCAGGTAAATCGGTGAGGCTATTTTGAATAAAACTTACATCGGGTAAATTAATTACTCCATCTGTTCTACCAGAGGCATTGATATCGACTACATCATTGCCATCGAGGGTTTCTGGATCAGTACCTTCTGGAGCAGGGCGATAGTTTTCACCGAAGAAGGCAACAGTATTAAAGGTAATATCACCTCCTTTACCATCTTGGGCAAAGGCGAGAATATCACTATCATCAAAAGCGATAATCGAATCAGCAGTAATATTGATATTTCCACCGTTTTCTCTACCATTGGAGACATTAGTTTTGATATCACTATCGCCGAAGAGTCGGATATCTTGAGCGGTGATATTAATCGCACCACCAGCAGATTGCTCGGCATCAGTAATAATTTCACCATCAGTGGCGCTCAAAAGTCCATCAACATCAATATTAATGTTACCTGCGTCAGCTGTTCCCTCACTGCGTGCAGACAACTGTGCCCCATCAGTAAGAAGTAATTCTTTTGTGTTAATAGTTAAATCTCCTGCATCTCCTTCTCCCCTAGAGAGAGTACGTATAACGCTCAAGGATTGACCATCAGTAGTAGCACCAGTCACTTGCACTTGCTCAGAGGCCTTGACAATTAAATTTCCTCCTTTTCCCTCTCCGAAAGTACTAGTACTCACACGTGAGCCATTGGCAACTAGCAACTTTCCTGTTTCAATAGTTAAATCTCCTGCATTTCCTTGACCTTGAGATTGACTCCCCAAGAAAGTAGAAAGTTGAGTATCAATAGATTCTCCAATCAATTGCACTGATTCAGAGGCATTAACCAATAAATTTCCCCCTTCTCCCTCTCCGAAAGTGCCAGTACTCACCTGTGCACCATCAGCAATCAGCAACTTCCCTGTTTCAATTGTTAAGAAACCTGCATCTCCAGTGCCTTGAGATTGAGTAGTTAAAGTGCCTCCAAACCTACCATCAGCAGACTCTCCTATCACTTGCACAGATTCAGAAGCAAATACCCTTAACTCCCCTCCTTTTCCTGCTCCGAAAGTGCCAGTAATCACATGTGCCCCATCGGTAATCAGTAACTTTCCAGTTTCAATGGTCAAATCTCCTGCATCCCCCGTGCTACCTGATGAAGCTCGACTTGACAACAGACTGAGAAACTCACCATCAGCAGTAGCACCAATCACTTGTACCTCTTCAGAGGCAAATACCCTCAACTCTCCTCCTTTTCCTGCCCCGAAAGTGCTAGTACTAACATTTGCTCCATCGGTAATCAGCAATTTTCCAGTTTCAATGGTCAAATTTCCTGCATCCCCCGTGCTACCTGATGAAGCTCGACTTGACAACAGACTGAGAAACTCACCATCAGCAGATTCTCCCATAACTTGCACAGATTCAGAGGCAAATACCCTCAACTCCCCTCCTTTCCCTGCTCCGAAATTGCCAGTACTAACATTTGCCCCATCGGTAATCAGTAACTTTCCAGTTTCAATGGTCAAATTTCCTGCATCTCCCGTGTTACCTGGTGCAGATTGACTCGACAAAGAGCTGGGAAACTTACCATCAGCAGAGCTTCCCATCACTTGCACTTGCTCAGAGGCAAATATCCTCAGCTCCCCTGCTTTTCCTTCTCCGCTAGTTATAGCCATCACATGTGCCCCATCGGCAACAAGCAACTTCTCAGTTTCAATCGTCATAATTCCTCCCGCGCCCTTGCCACTAGTAAGAACTGAGACATTTGCTCCATCAGTAATAATTAACTCTTTGGTGTTAATTGTGATCTCTCCTGCGTCTCCTGTGCCAAAAGTTCCAGCTGACAAGAAACTGGGAAATTGACTATTAGCATTGATGCCCTTGATGGTTACTGATTCAGTAGCAAATATCCTCAAACTCCCTCCAGCACCTTCACCTACAATATCAGTTGAAACCGTTGCTCCATCAGCAACTAGTCGCTTGGTGCTAATGGTAATATCGCCTCCGTTGCCTGCTCCAAAATTGGCAGCACCAATTATGCTATTACTTAGAGAGACTGCTTCTTGAGCAAGGAGGGTAATATTACCAGAATTAGCGACCAAGGCTATGTTGTCATCAGGAAGGAAAGAAGAGAATATGTTGGCGTTGGTAACTGCAATATTTTGACGAGAGTCAAGGATAACATCACCACTATCACCCTGAGCATTTGCAGTTAATATGCCAACTCTTCCTCCAGTAACACTAATATCCCCTCCTGGTAGTGAGGTATTTGGTTGATACAGATTAGTTAACAACACTAACCCATTAGAAGCAAAAATTGTAATATCCCCAATCGTAATATCAGCACTGGTAGCAGCATTATTAGTCTCAGGTGGTGGTTCGAGGAAATTAAAACCAGCATCGGCAAAAAAGTCCGTAGGAAAACCATCAAAGCCTGTAATACCAGGAGTACCAATTGCCTGTGGACTCACTCCTGCTCTGACATCGAGAGTTGGTTGCTCCCCACCATTAATTGATACTAAAGTTCCATCTGAGAGGGTGATTTCCTCCACCAGAAAGTTATCGCCAACGTTACCTGTTTCTGGTTCTGTAATAGTAGCAGTACCAATATTTACTGAGCCTCCTGCCAAAATGTGTAGCGAGGCTCCTTGATAAGTATTAAAACTGACATCCCCGAAAGAGCGAATCACTGGGTCATAGGGACTCTCTAAATTCCCCAAACTCCCATCCAATTTCTCAATCCGAAAACTTCCCCCACTCCAGTAATGGGCATCACCACTAATACTATTAGGCGATCGCAATAGTAAATTACCACCAGCAAACAGTCCACTGTCTGGATGATTCAAAGCAAAGATCTCGACACTTTCGTTACCCTGGATTACCAACTCTCCCCCAGCTGCAGCAATAAACTGTTGCGCTAGGCTATCAGTAATTTTCACTGCCTTTTGAGCTTGCAGCCTCAAATCTCCCCCAGCGTATAGCTGCCCCTGCAAATCCAGATTATTACCTGCCAAAGTCAAATCCTGCCCCACCGCTAAATTACCTGAATTAACAATATCTCCGGTGGGATTAGCTCCATACTGTAATCCCAGTGGTGCACTAACTTTTAATAACGGTGCTTGAAGAGGATTAGTAGCACTAAACTCCGAGCCATCGCTAAATACTAAACTGTTAGCTGTACTACCCATAAAGGAACCATTCACATCCAATTGGGCATTATTGCCAAAAACAATACCATTAGGATTGAGTAAGAATAAATTGGCGGCTCCATCTACTCCCAAAGTTCCCAGAATATTAGAGACGTTATTCCCTGTCACTCTCGTCAAAATATTCTCAATTCCTGCCGGATTAGCAAAGTAAACTCGCCCTCCATTTTCGACATTAAATTCTAAGAAACTGTGGAAGAGATTGATATCCCGTATCGCCCCACCCTCAATCAAATCTGCCAAGGCTCCTTTGACATCGACATTGGGTGTCACTAGGGAATTTTCATTACCCAAAGTGTTATCTGGTGTCAGCTGAGCTAAAGCACGATTAGCTAAACAAGTGTAAGCTAAGCATGCGATTAAGGGTATAGCTCCACCAATTGTTAAAGAATCTTTTAAAATCCTCACCAATTTCACACTCTCTATCGGTTAAACTGCTTGAATATGCCATTTTTCTAGATTCTGCACTCTGACTATCCAATGTACCAAGTGAGTTATAGCAAATAAACAAGACTTTCTACAAGAAATAAGTTAAAATTTATGCAAGTCTGATTGTAGAAAACTACACGCTAACTCTCAAACAATTCAAAAAGTAATGATTCAGTTCTTAGCAACCTGTCAGGGTAGCATCCCATTTGTGTAAATTTGTAGTGTGGGCATCTTGCCCGTTTGCTGTAAGCTGGGGAGTTTGCTTTAATCCTCGTCGTTTTAACGCGAGGAGAGGTCAAAATATGCTTTCACTACCAATATTTTGACAACTTTAGGATGTACCCACTCGTGAGAAGTGAGGATTTTGTTAATTGGGAAATACTTAGGAATCTCTCATGTCCAATAGACGCCGCCAATTCAATCTTCACAAGTTACTGGGAACTCTTTTTGTCTGTAGTCTTACCTTTTGTTTGTGGTTGGGTTATCTCCCTACAACAGTTCAACAGCTAGGAAAAAAAGCAATAGCAACATCTCAATCCCCTAGTCTGATTCAACTAGTAGACCAAGGAGTGGAATTCTACCATCAAAATCAGTTTCTCTGGGCAATTGATGCTTGGAAACCTGCCTTAGATATCGCTGTAGAAACTAATGACCAGGCTAATGCTGCCATTGTACGTGATTACCTAGCCAGAGCTTATCAGCAAATTGGTCAAATTAATCAATCAATCAGTTATTGGGAAGAAATTATTCCCTACTACCACAAAATTGAGGCATGGCAAAAACAAGGGCGAATGATGACCGAGTTAGCTCAAGCTTATAGTAGCATCGGTCAATATCGACAAGCGATTGTTCTGTTATGTGGTTCCTTAGATACTAACCAAAACTCTAACAATGACTTGAGTACAGAAGTTAATCAAAAGCTAAGTTGTCAACAGGAAAGTGCTTTACCCATTGCCCGCACTCAGGGAGATAAGCAGGGAGAAGTCGCTGCTTTGGGTAGTTTAGGTAATGCTCTTCGCCTTAAAGGTGATTATGAGCGAGCTATTGAATGTTTACAGACTAGTTTAGGTATTTCTAGCCAAGAAACTGATTTCCAAACCAGCACTCCCAGAATCAAAGACTGTGGTATCGAAAATCTGATTAGTAAAAACCAGACAGAAATAATCCCAGAATATCAGTCCCAAGCTTATATCAATTTAGGTAATGCTTACTTCTCTCAAGCTCAACGCTGGGATACTTTCGCAGAGTCTGCCAGAATTAGAGGTGCCGATGACCAAAAATTTACACAAACAGCTGACTATAACTACCAACAAGCTCAGCAATATTATCAGAATAGTTTAGAAATTGCCCGTAACAACAATCAAACCAACAATCAAATCAGGGTAGTTCAGAATTTGATTAAACTTGATTATCAAACTAGAGAACTAGTTTTAGATAATAAAGCTGATCAAGATAAAATATTAACAACGGCTCTCAATTTATTCAACAAACTTCCCGATTCTCGACAAAAAGCTTATACAGCTATTAATTTAGCTAGCCTAAAACAATCTCCTATTGCTCAAGAATCTAATTTATTAAATAATTCCTGTCCAACCCGAATTTTAGGAGAATCCAATGCTAAGCAACTCCTTGAACAAGCTGTAGCAGTTGCCAAAAAACTACAAGATTATCGCTCCCAATCTTTTGCTCTGGGTGAATTAGGTAATATTTATGAATGTCGTCAAGACTACGAGCAAGCCTTAGATATTACCAATCAAGCTAGGGCAGCAGCTGACCAAAATTTAATTGCCAAAGATAGCCTTTATTTATGGGAATGGCAGGCAGCACGCATTTTGCACAAACTAGGGAAAAATTCCGAGGCAATAGCTGCTTACAAAAGAACTATTGATGCTTTAGAAGGAAAAGCTAAAAATCAAGGTAAAGAAAATAATCAAGGTAAGCTACTGATTGGAGGGATACGAGGAGAACTTATAACCGCTGAGCGAGGCTTGCAATTTGATTTTCGAGACAATATTGCTGCTCTATATCGTGAGTTTGCTCAGTTAAATCTAGAGTTGGCGGATCAACTACCGATGGGAGACAAACAGCGAAATTTAGAAGTAGACGCTGCCCTTAAAACCATCGATTCCTTGAAATTGGCAGAACTACAAAATTACTTTGGTCAAGATTGTGTCTTGACACTGGTTAACGAGAAACCTATTGAGCAACTAGTTAAAGAAGATACCGCTATCTTTACTTCGGTAATTTTTCCCGATAAAACTGCTATTTTAGTTAATTTGCCACAAGGTAAAGATGGTAGACGAGAAGATTTAACCTGGATTAACTTTGATAGTGAAACTCTTGGGAAAAAAGTTACACAATTCCGTCAGCAACTCACAAAATTGCGCGATCGCAGCAATCCATTTTTTGAACCAGCTCAGGAATTTTATAACTTAATTATTGAACCTTTCGTCCAAAAAGGTTATTTAGACCCCAAACAAATTAAAACACTGGTTTTCATTCCAGATGGCATTCTGCGTAGTATTCCTATGAATGCACTCTATGACGGAGAAAAATTCTTAGTTGAAAAATATGCGATCGCTACTACTCCTCGTTTTCAAATCAGCACCTCTAAAGAAAATGAAACCAATCGTGAAAATACTCGAATACTCGCTTTCGGGTTAACGCAAGAAAGCATAGTTAATGGGGAAAACTTTTTTCCTCTAGGAGAATCTGTCGAAACCGAAATCAATAACCTTAAATCTCAATTTCCTGAAACTACCGTCTTGTTAGATGATGACTTTACACCCCAAACCTTACAAACAGAATTAAAAAAGACCAATTACCCAATTATTCACATTGCCACTCATGCTAAGTTCGGAACTATTCCAGAAGACACCTTTTTAGTCACAGGAAAAAATCAAAAGCTGACAATCACTCAACTAGAGAGAGATATCCGCCGTTTCAGTAATAGTTCCGAAACCGGAGATTTACTAGCACTCACCGCTTGTGAGACTGCTGTAGGAGATGACCGTGCTACCCTAGGTTTAGCTGGTATCGCTGCTCAAGCTGGTGTAAGAAGTGTTATTGCTTCCCTTTGGTCAATTCCAAGTAACTATACTACAGAGTTAATCACTAAGTTTTACCAAAACTGGCAATCAGGAAAAATGAGCAAAGCCAGAGCCCTGCAAGAAGCTCAGAAAGAGTTTATTCAAGGTAACTGCCAAGACAATAGAAGTAGATGTCATCCAGTAACATGGGCTCCATTCATACTTATCGGTAACTGGCTTTAAAGAAGGCAGAGGGCAGAAGGCAGGAGGCAGAAGGGAGTATTCAGCATTAGGATTTAACCCCAACTGAATACAAGCCGCTTCTTGAAGAAGCGGGATATTCTTTCCCATTAAAAGTATTACTGGCTTTTCCGTACTTATTACTTATTACTTATTACTTATTACTTATTACTTATTACTTATTACTTTTGAGAACACTCTCTCCCCATAACCAGCCGTCCATCGGGCAGTTGATATACTCCAGTTGGTTCTATAATTGGGTCGCCCTTTTGCCATCGACGATTAGTTCGAGAGACTGAGTTAGGTGAATCACTACTATTGCCTATGGGTTTGACAATCCCTGTGGGGTAAGGTGCCACTGAGACATCTCCAGGGCGAGTTGGTAAACCCCCAGCCCCAGTAATATATAAGCTTCCCTGCTGCTCATTGGTGGGAATGATACAGCTACCAGCAATCAAACTATCTGGGTTAACCAATGCCTCTTGCAAATCGGTGAGGCTATTTTGAATAAAGCTAACATCAGGTAAGGTAATAACTCCATCTATTCTACCAGAGGCATTAATATCGACTCGATTATTGCCATCGAGGGTAGCTGGATTAGTACCTTCTGGGGCAGGGCGATAGTTTTCACCGAAGAAGGCGGGAGTATTGAAGGTAATATTGCCTCCTGCACCATCTCGGGCAAAGGCGAGAATATCACTATCATCAAAAGCGATAATTGAATCAGCTGTGAGGGTAATGTTACCGCCTCCTTCGGTACCGATGGCAACATTAGTGCGAATATCGCTATCTCCAAACAGACGTATATCGCCCGCATCAATTTCAATGGCACCACCAGCAAAAACTAGAGCTTGTGTGGTGATATTGCTGTCGTCTGCACTTAATTTTCCCTCTACCGTGATCAGGATATCACCTGCATTCCCTTCTCCAAGGGTACTGGTATTAATTACAGCCCCATTGGTTATTGATAGTAAGCCTGTCTCAATCTCGATGCCACCACCCTTACCCCTGGCTCCTAGTTGCACACTACTAAAAACACCACTACTGACGTCATCGATACCTTCCCCATCTAAAGCAACGGTGTCTGTAGCACGAATCAAAACAGAACCTGCATCCCCTTCTCCAAAGGTAGCAGAATCAATTAGAGCCCCATTGGTTATTGATAGTAAGCCTGTCTCAATCTCGACAGCTCCACCATTGCCATTGGCTCCTGTTTCTACACTACTAAAAACACCACTGTTGTTACCATCAGCATCTTCCCCATCTACAGAAACAGTGTCTGTAGCACGAATCAATACAAAACCAGCATTCCCTTCTCCAGAAGTACCGACACCAATTTGAGCCCCATTGGTGAGATAAAGGGAGCCTGCCTCAATCTCGACGCCACCACCGTTGCCCTTGGCTCCTGATTCCACACTGCTAAAAATACCACTGGGGTTGCCATTGACACCCTCTCCATCCAAGGAAATAGTCTCTGTGGTACGAATTAATATAGAACCTGCATTCCCTTTTCCAATGGTACTAGCCGTAATGACAGCTCCATTGGTGAGATAAAGGGAGCCTGCCTCAATCTCGACGCCACCAGCATTGCCTTTGGCTCCTGGTTCCACACTATTAAAAATACCACTAGGGTTGCCACTGACACGTTCTCCATCCAAAGCAACAGTGTCTGTAGCACGAATCAAAATAGAACCTGAATCCCCTTCTCCAAAGGTAGCAGAATCAATTAGAGCTCCATTGGTTACTAATAGTAAGGCAGTCTCAATCTCGATACCACCAGCACTACCTTTTGCTCTTGGTTGTGCGCTACTACCAACACGACTAGCCAAACCATTTACACCTTCCCCATCCAAGAAAACAGTGTCTGTAGCACGAATCACAACCGAACCTGCATTCCCTTCTCCACGGGTATCAGCACTAATTTGTGCCCCATTGGTAAGAGAAAGAGAACCCGTCTCAATCTCCACGTTACCAGCATCACCTTTTGCTCCCAATGCCACACTACTAGCGATCGCACTGGCAGAACCATCGACACCTTCCCCATCTACAGAAACAGTGTCTGTGGCACTAATCAAAACAGAACCTGCATCCCCTTCCTCAAGGGTGCTAGCAGTAATTAAAGCCCCATTGGTGAGAGAAAGAGAGCCCGTCTCAATCTCGACATCACCACCATTGCCCTTACCCTCTGATTGTATACTACTAGCGATCGCACTGGCAGAACCATCGACACCTTCTCCATCTACATAAACAGTGTCTGTAGCACTAATTAACACAGAACCTCCGTTCCCCTCTCCAAAGGTACTAGTATCAACTACAGCCCCATTAGTTACCAACAGGGAGCCCGTCTCAATCTCGACACCACCAGCATTTCCTTGGGCTCCTGGGTTCACTCGACTAAAAATACCACTGGCAGAACCATCGACACCTTCCCCATCTAAAGAAATATTATCTTTGACACGAATCAAAACAGAACCGGCATCCCCTTCTCCACGGGTGCTAGCAGTAATTACAGCCCCATTGATCAAAGAAAGGGAATTTGTTTCAATCTCGACACCACCGGCATTTCCTTTTGCTTGTGGTTCTACACTACTAAAAATACCACTACTATCTAAAAATATAGTATTAGTGGCATTAATCAAAATCGAGCCTCCATCTCCTTCTCCAAAGGTACCAGCACCGACCTGTGCCCCATCAGTAATTAGTAATCTAGAAGTGTTAATGGTTAGGTTTCCGGCATTTCCTTTGCCTTGAGTTCGAGCATCCAAGAAACTGTTCATCCTACCATCGACGGAGCGACCAATCACTTGCACCAATTCTGTGGCATTGACGGTTAAATTACCTCCTGCTCCCTCACCTAAAGTGATAGCACTAACTTCTGCCCCATTAGTAATTAGTAATCTGGAAGTGTTAATGATTAAATTCCCGGCATTTCCTTTACCTTCAGCTTGAGCAGCCAAGACGCTCTCAAATTGACCACCAATCACTTCCACTAATTCAGAGGCGTTGATGGTCAAATTGCCCCCCTGACCATCGCCACGACTATTAACTCCTATTGCTGAAGCATCCCTGAGTGTCAATTGCTTAGCATTGACTAAAACATCTCTTCCTGGTTCTGAACCTGTAGTAATAGAAAAAATTCTTGAACCATCGCTAAGTGAAACGCGATCTCCTAAAATCTCAATACCACCGCCACCGTTACCAGTAGCAGTTACTAAAGCCCCATTAATCAGCGAGATATCTCCATTAGCGAGTAATTTAATCTCTCCACCTCTTCCCAAACCAGAATCAGAAGAAGTATCAATACGATTAGTAATGGTAATCTGATCACGAGAGTCGATTATTACTGAACCACTGTTACCAGTAAATCCACTAAAGGTGTCGTCTACCCGAATTGTCCCTACTTCAATCGATCCGCCTGGTAGTGAAGTGTTTGGTTGGTACTGATTTGTTAACAAGACAACTCCATCAGGATCACTTACACCAATCCCTGAGATTGTAATATCGGCACTGGTAGCAGCAGTATTAGTCTCCGGTGGTGGTTCGAGGAAATTAAAACCAGCATTGGCAAAAAAGTCTGTGGGAAAACCATCAAAGCCTGTAATACCAGGAGTACCAATGGCTTCTGGACTCACTCCTGCTCTGACATCGAGAGTTGGTTGCTCCCCACCATTTATCGATACTAAAGTTCCATCTGAGAGGGTGATTTCCTCTACCAGAAAGTTATCTCCAACAATGCCAGTTTCTGGAGCTGTAATGATAACAGTGCCAATATTTACTGAGCCTCCTGCCAAAATGTGTAGCGAGGCTCCGAAATAATTATTAAAACTGACATCCCCGAAAGAGCGAATCACTGGGTCATAGGGACTCTCTAAATCCCCCAAACTCCCATCCAACTTCTCAACGCGAAAACTGCCCCCACTCCAATAGTGAGCATCACCAGCAATACTATTAGGCGATCGCAATAGTAAATTACCACCAGCAAATAGTCCACTGTCTGGATGATTCAAAGCCAAAATATCGACACTTTCGTTACCCTGGATTACCAACTCTCCCCCAGCTGCGGCGATAAACTGTTGCGTTACGCTATCACTAATTTCAACCGCCTTTTGAGCTTGCAGCCTCAAATCTTCGCCAGCTAGCAACTGCCCCTGCAAATCCAGATTTACCCCTGCAATAGTCAAATCCCCTGGCACTGCTAAATTTCCGGAATTAGCGATCGCACCTGTAGAATTGGCTCCATACTGTAATCCCAGTGGTGTACTAACCTTCAATAACGGTGGTTGATTAGGATTGGCGGCACTAAATTCCGAGCCATCGCCAAACACTAAGCTATTGGCTGTAGTGCTGAAAAAGGAACCCTCAATATCCAATTGGGCGTTATTGCCAAAGACAATACCGTTGGGATTGAGCAAGAATAAACTTGCTGCTCCATCTACTCCCAAGGTTCCCAGAATATTCGAGACGTTATTACCTGTCACCCTATTGAGCCACTCCCACGAATTGAATTCGTGGGATTCAGGCATCAAGCAGAGATTGCAGGCACAGCCTGTCTAACATCTCCTACGCCTAGGGTTGAACTCCCAACCCTTTTAATAATGATAGTATGTCTACAATCGAGGATCAACCAAACAGCTAACGCGGCTTGAAAGCCTTAACGCTACATC
This sequence comes from Symploca sp. SIO3C6, assembly GCA_010692425.1. Taxonomy (GTDB): domain Bacteria; phylum Cyanobacteriota; class Cyanobacteriia; order Cyanobacteriales; family Coleofasciculaceae; genus SIO3C6. The sequence continues at coordinate 82,929 of JAAHHJ010000014.1, forward strand.
CCACGCTTAAAAGACGTGGGATGCAGCTTACTTCTTTGTAAAAATACTCTCAATCCCTACTGGGTTAGCAAAGTAAACTCGCCCTCCATCCGAGACATTAAACTCTAAAAAACTGTGGAAGAGGTTAATATCCCTTATCGCCCCACCTTCGATTAAATCTGCTAACGCCCCTTTGACATCAACATTGGGTGTTACCACAGAACTTTCATTACCCAAACTGGTATCTGGTGTCAACTGAGCTAAAGCACGATTAGCTAGAGAAGTACAAGCCAACCATGCAATTAAGGGAATAGCTCCACCAATTGTGAGGTAATTCTTTATCTTCAGAGTTAACAACATGCAGCCGCTCCTCCTAACCACAGAATTGCTTTTGTTTTGGAGGCTGGATTTTGCAATCTGCCTACTAGTTATCAGTTATATCATGTCCGAGCAATTAGACTAAATAAAAGTAGGTTAGGTAAAAGAGCGTGAAACCCAACTCTTTTCCAGAATATATCTTGGGTTTCACCTGCCTCAACTCAACCAACTTATTACTTATTACTTATTACTTATTACTTATTACTTACTACTTATTACTTATTACTTATTACTTATTACTTATTACTTACTACTACTGTTCACTAATAGCAATCTGTCTTAAATGCTGAATATGGTGTTCAATTTCCTCACGTTGTTGTGATGTTACTTGTTGTGTTGCTTCTGGCTCCTCCCATTTAGCAAGACTTTCTAACAGGGCTGAACCTACTTCTCCTAATTTTGACTCTTTAGAAAGTTTTAGTGCTTCACTAAGGGCGTCATACCATAACCCTTCCTGAGCATATAAATCTACTTTCTCAAGGGTAGTTAAATCTTCTAAATTTCTGGAATAAATTAGTTGTCTATCTACTACACGAAACTCTGCTGTTGCTAATAAATCTTGTGAGGGATCATTAGGATTACAAATAATTGTCACCTGCCAGAGGTATTTTTTACCTACAGAAAGTCCTGGGGTCTCCGGCTCAATTGGAGATAACTTCATAATCCCTGGTGAACTCTTCAGCAAAATCTCATTACCTACTTGCTTGAGTTCACTATCTAAACCATATTCATAAAGTCTAAATTCTAGATTAAAGGATTGGGAGTCGGGAACAAACCAAGCCAAAGTGGGGCGTGTAGAAATAGTTTGTCCCACATAATTTAGAGAAGCAAGAAGCGTTAGAGGAATCTCCCCTGTTTCACACCCTCCCATCCTTGTTGTTCCTGAATCTGAGTTTCTTTTACCTTCAGAGGTTGTCTCTCGCCTAGGAGCAGGAACAAATCTTACCGTTTCTACATGTGATCTTACTCCTCCAGGCTCTGATACTCGTGGTTTTCTTGTGCCTTCATTAGGAGCAGGAACAAAATCAGCCAGAGCCATCCGATTGAAAGTTATGGATAAGCTGAAAACACAACTGGTTACTAGCGTGAAGCTTATGATTTTGTTAAAAAAATAAGGATATTGCTTCAGTTCCATAATAACATGCACCTATGATTTCAAGTTTATAAACATCAATTTTATCAACAATTGTCTGATTGCTAAACTCCAGTGTTTATCTGTTAGACGCCAAGTTAATTCACAGAGAGTGCCATGGGGAGAAACAGACTTTCGTTGAAACTTACCTCCCAAAAGTATTGCTAGAACTTTAAACTGTTTTGTTCCTCTACCTTCATAATTTGAACTTATACCTGCTCCATTATCTTGAATGCTCAGAGTATACCAACTTTGATTTTCTCTACCACTAATAATCAGTCTGGTTACTCCTGTTGCGTATTTACCGACATTACATAAAGCTTCTTCGAGAAATTGGCAAAGTTTTTCCTTTTGTTTAAAACTTAAGTATCGAGACTCAATTGGCTCAAATTTGATAATTTTAGCTTTTATATTGGTAAAATTAGGAAAGTTTTTTCTCTTTATGGTCTGATTGTAGACTGTATATAAAAGTTCATGGATTGGGAGAGTTAAATCTAGCCTTACCCCACTTCCTAAACGGAGGTTTTTCTTTTCAACTAGGGATTCTCGGAAGAAATTTTCTTCTTGAGGGATAGAATCATTTTTTAAATATTCACCAATTTCTCGTATTTCTTTGTTCAAAGCTTCTAGTTCACTAACCAATTCTTCCTGTGATAGCTCCTGGCATCGACTACGTCTTAATATATTTGCCAGTGTTTGTAAAGGGCCATTATGAATAGTTGTAAAGGTATCATTAATAGTACATTGGCGTTCATAAACTAGAGACTTTAAAGCTCGTTGATTTTGATAAAAAGTTGTATAGGCTACACCATTTAAAACCAAAATCAATATAGCTGGTACAATTGGAATCCAACAACCCCAAACTAGGAGCAATACATAACCAATTCCTAAAATGATCAAACTAGTAACACCAACAGCAACAAGGTTTGTTAAAGCCGAGGGAGTAAAACGACCAAGAGTGATTGCTAGCAATCCCCAAGCAAAAATCCACAGATATTCCCAAGTATCTGACCAACTTTTTAAAAGTAATCGCTCATCAAGAACTGCACTAATAATTTGGCTAGTAGCATGGGCATGAAATTCTACTCCATAAATTTTACCAGCAGGCTCCAAATCAGTAATAGCTTCAGTATTTATAGTGTCTTTGATACTAGCAGCTGTGATACCAATAATAACAGCGCGATCGCGAATCAAATTTGGTTGAAAATTCTCGGTTTTGATATCTTGAAGAGATAAGAAGCGAAAAGATTCTCTACCCCTACGAAAATTAAGTAACACCTGAATTTCAGAAGAATTATCTACAACATCAGCTCCGACATAGCCACCATAATTTGACCACAAACGAGGTAGTTCAGTGCCAGCAAATCGCATCGTATGAGTATCTTTAATACCATTTTCGATAGTAATACCTTCACCTTCTAAATAATATTTAGCTAGCAGTAAAGAAAAGGAGAATTTGTACTGATTAGAGGCTTTGGGATCATACATCCCCAACAGACTACGCCTAGCGTTACCGTCACTATCTAAAAGAACATCAGCAAAACCAATTTGTTCTTTGGGTAATGGTGGTGGTTGAATTTGCTCAGGCAATATTTTTTCAACAACAATCAGATTTTTAAATTCTTCAAATGTTGTAACCAGTTCCTTATTGCCAGGTTCTACTGGTAGATCACGAACAATATCTAAACCAATAACTCTCGGTTTATAACTTTGTAATTTTTTAAGTAAGCTGGCAATTTCTTGGTCTGGTATTGGATAGTTCTCTATCTTCTGAATATCAGTTTCATCAATTCCCACAATTACAATTCGTTCATCCCTAGATTCAGGAGGAAGAAGCTTTAAAAAGTAATCGAGAGTTATCAACTCTAAAAATTGTAGTGAACCAGTTAGGCGGAAAAGCATTATCAGTCCAATGAGGACTATTCCTATGCGCCAAACTACAATTTTCTGTTTGATTTTAATAGCAATACCGGGTTGCACTAATTTATTGCCTACTTGAAAGAGAGGGAGATGGGGAGATGGGGGATGGGGGGATAGATTTATCTGTTAGAACGCAGTTTAGAATTGAGCGATGTTGTTGTGAATTCCAGACTACTTCTTCAATCAATAAATCCTAGTTCTCTAGCTTTCATTAAAGTTTGAACGCGAAGATTCTTACCATCTTCAGGATATAGTTCAAATACATCTCGAATTTTACCCCAGTAGTTCCAGACAGTCCTTTCAACTATATTTAAATGCTTTGCTATTTCTTTATCTGTCAATCCTTGCACTCCCAAATTAAGTACTTCGTACCATTCTGGCTTGAGTTCTCCTGTTCGTAATTCTTTGACATTTTTAGTATTGGTCAATCCTTCCAATGCCCAGCTAACTTTCTTCAATAAATCCTCAATCGAGGTTTTATCTGCCACTGTAAAGCCTCCTTGATGTTCATCGATTTCATTCTTAATCCGTACCAGTGCTTTAGCATGACTGCTTAGGACAACAATGTTGAGGTTGGGATGGCTTTTAATCAAAATTCGTAGAGCATTAATGCCTGTATCAATTTGGGGAGTTTTTCCTAGAGTTTCTGGAATAGCTAAGTCTAAAACAACAAGATCAGGTAGAGACTCCTCTACCTGATCAAGAACACTATGGGCCGTTTTAGCTGTCAGTATTTTGGCTTCTGGATATTGTTGCCTTAGGGGTTCAATTGTTCCACTTAAAATGATTTCGTGGTCATCAACCACCAGTATCTTCAGCAACCCTGAATCTGATAAGTCTTGGCTCATTATTGATAACCCTGAAGTCTACAGTGATTACTCACTTTGACTCCATACTCCTCTCTGAAGGTAGCAATTTAACACTCAACGATCATGATCAGCTTTGAACTGATCTAATCTTTCTTCTAATTTAACAGTGAGTTGTTCAATTTTGCGATCGCTACTCAAAACTGGGTGTGCAGTTTTGATAATACGCATCAGCTGCGTCGCCATTAATTTTTGCTTGTCTCCCGACATCTTAAGCACAGAGCGCATTCGATCCTGTTGCAACCAGTTAAGCCAATGACGAGTAGCCACTAGAGATGAACGAACACCCCGTGCTACTGCTGGATAAACATCCAACATCGGAGTTACATATCTTGGTTGATATTCAACATCGATAGATGCGCACCAATCGTACCATTTAAAAGGTAAAATTCTAGCGCTTGTAGATATAGGAACCCAAGGAACTCGCAGAGCTTCAGCAGCAATAGCGCCGTGCATAGCTTCAGCTAAGAGGACTTCTGTTTGATTAATTGCCGATAAAACTTGCTCTACTGACCAACGTGGATCGATATAATCAACCCCAATTTCGGCACAAATTGACTTCCAAACCGCGTTACCAAAATTAGCGTGATGAATGTGGGGCATAAAAGCCCAGCGATTGACTTTATTGCTCTCGGGAGGTTGCCAGAGGCGTCTGAGCAGAATGGCACCATCTACCACTGCAACAGAAGCATCTAAGCCAAGCTTTTGCGTTGATAGAGGCCCTCTGAGGCAATAAATTTTCCAAGTATCATCAATTACTGGTATACCTTTTTCATAGCCCACTCCAGAACTAAAAATAACTATTTCTCTAGCATTAGGCACGCGACTAGGCAAGAGATTATTAATTACAGTCCCTATACCAATAAAGGCTGTAGTTTCATCTTCATCAAATACACCGGGAAGTAATTGATTCCATAACCAAGGATTGAGGGCATCTCCGAAATTAGTTGCTCTGTCTCGACGTTGGTAATAAAAAAGTTTCATTGACAAAAGGAGTAGGGAGAGAGGATGGGGAAAGGAGGGGATGGAGGGATGGGGAGAAAAGAATTTGACACCTCTCAACTTTAAAGAGTTTGAATTTCCATTTTGGGATTAAACCTTGAATCTTCGCAAGCTGTATCCTCGGAAAATAGTCAATTTATCCGAGAATGAGGAAAGAAGGCTAAGCTAATATGCATTTCAATTGCATATCTTCTGATTGAATGAAAATTATTCAATCCTCATTTCCCCATCTCCCCAGCCCCCTATCTCTATCTAATTGGCAGAAGTGAACGTAGTTTAAATTGCACCCTATTCATACTCAAGAGTAGATAACTATGTCCCAAGCTTGCCTTGTGAAACCATCGCGATTGAGTGCGCCAACGATGATAATTGGGAATAGCTACTTCTTCCAAGAAATTACGCCACAGGGCTGTAATTTTAGAAGGATATATTTCCTGAGCACGGACTTGCCCATTTTTAACCATTGCCTGACGCCAAACCTGATCATCGCGCAGTCTCTTGAGAGCTGCTAAAATCTCGGCAGGAGAAGCCACCTCCAAATAATCAAATTCGCTTTGGCGTTGGGCTCGGTAGGCAGATTCACCACCTAGTATAGCTGGTACACCGGCTAGCCAAGCGTTATATAGTTTAGTCGCTGGTTTACTAATATAATTTTGGTTTAAATATAATTCTCGGCGATTAAAGCTGCGCACAGCTACAACAGCATCAACTTCACTGTAGTCATTCCAGCGATTATCAATATTGCTGTAATCATCCCAACGGTTGCGGTTAACAATTGGTCGCCAGTTCAAATTCATCGCCCTGAGTTGTTCTTGCCAAGATGGGGCCATTAACTCTGGTAAAAGATTAGCCTGATGACCAAAGAATGCGATATTCTCAAAGCGATCGCCCCGTGCTGAATTACGAGGAATCAGTGCTGGCTGAGGCCAATGGGGTAAAAAGTAGCTGTTTTTAAAAACTTTGGTTTCCAGAGGGTTTTGCACGATGTGCAGTTGAGCATAAGGATAGGGATTTAACTCTGCCTTGAGACAAATCAGTAGTAAACTTGGTCTAGGCTGGAAATTAGTTTTATGAGCCCGTAGAGAATTACGGTGTATTAAAACAATGCCCTCAGTAGGCAACTCATTAGTTAATTGGCAGGGAAAGCCATCTGCCTTCAGGCGAAGGTAAGTTTGTAGAGTCCAGGCATTAATACCAACTCCAAAACCTTTCCAATTCTCATCAGCGCTAGCTGGTATATCCTCTGGCCAATAACATTGAGGGATATAGAAATAAATCGGCGGTAATCTCTGATTCATTAGGGTGCCTTGCCCAGCAAGGAGCTACGCTAACAGAAGACAAAACAACGCTGCTCAATTCTACTCGAATCAGAAAGATTTGCAAATTATACACCAAATTATTTCTATTCTTATAGATAACTCTTTCTCCCCCTCTCCCCCTCTCCCCATCTCCCCCTCTCCCCATCTCCCCATCTCCCCCTCTCCCCCTCCTAAATATCAATACCGCTTCATCGCCCGTGCCATCTCTCGTTTATCCTGACGCTGCTTAATAGTTTCGCGCTTATCGTGGATCTTTTTACCTTTTGCTAGAGCAATGGCAACCTTGACAAAGCCTCGCTTCATATACATCTTCAAAGGTACAAGGGTTAAACCCTCCTGCTCTACCTTACCGATAAGCTTGCGGATTTCCTTCTTATGCAGCAACAGTCGGCGGGTGCGGCGTGGGTCATGATTAAAAAAAGTACCACTGCTTTCATAGGGGGAGATATGCACATTCAGCAGCCAAGCCTCACCATTGCGAATCAAGGCATACCCATCCCGCAAATTAACCTTACCCTGCCGAATTGACTTTACTTCGGTTCCCTTCAACTCAACTCCCGCCTCATAAGTCTCTAAAATTTCATAGCGGAAACGAGCTTGCCGATTATCACTGACAACTTTATAACTTTCACCTTTATCGCTCATATCAACAAAATATAATGCGCTCGGAGGATTGATACTCTCAGCACTAAGTTTATGATATTACATATTGTAATATACTCACGACAATTGCGATCGCTTTGCGCTACCCCCTTGGGGTAATCGCCTTTGGCGCTGCCCTTTGGGCAATCGCTTTGCGCTACCCCCTTGGGGTAATCGCCTTAGCGTTATGCTCTCGCCATGCCGAAGGCTGCATTAGTGCCGAAGCCTCAGCTAGAACTTCTGCTCCATTTTCGCCTTAATATAGCTGAGTTTATGGTAATTTACATAATTTCATACAGTACTCTTTAATTATCTTCTACTAATTAGTATTATTTAAATACTTCAAGCTTTTTCCTTACTTTTCTCGTAATTTACTCCTGAGCAATTTATCTGGAAAACAACCGTTGATTTAGCATTTAAATGCTACAAATTAACAATTATTTTCCGCTTTCGAGCTTGAGTATCAATGTAGTTACTTTGCTAACTCTAAATAGAGGTTGAGATGAAGCTTCCACAGAAGTTCAGATTCGTCTTAAAAGGTATTGCCTGTTTTCTCTCTATCTGGCTATTTTTAGGGTTTTACAATGCTGCGCCATTGCACGCTTTGTCAGACTTTAACAGTAATGAGTTATCCTATACTGCCAATACCGACACTCTCTTAGCTCAATCATATTCAACACCATGTTTAGCCAGCGCCGATTGGGTGAATAAACCAAACCCACCTAGTGAAATCCCTGGTAATCCAAAGACACAGACTTTTTGCCAGTTTTATCAGTTCTCCTGGCAGTGGTTTCTATATTTGATGTCGCCTTCTGCCAGCGATCCTAGCTTGCGTAATTTTCAAGACGCGAAAAACTACCCTATTTTGCAAGTTACAGGAGACTCTTGCAGCAGCAATGCAACCGAACCAGTCTTCTTTATCAGAACGGTTAAAGACCTCAAAGATGCAGGTGAGTTTGTTTTGCCGGAGCGCATCAATCAGGCAGGTGATGCTGCAACGATATACGCTCAAAATGATAACGTTGTATTTTATAGCGTTCGCTTCGGACGTGATTTGTGCACTGCATCGAACCAGGGTAATTTGCCTACCGATACCACCGAGATCAAAATGGCTTGGAAGACAATCGAAGAGGCAGAGAAAGCTAATTATATTTCGATTGATGCAGATGTAATTCCAGAAACAGGCACGCCCGTTAAAGAAACATTGGGTTTGGTTGGCTATCATTTGGTTCGCGGTACGCCAGAGCATCCCGAGCTGATTTGGAGCAGCTACGAACATAAAAGCAACGCTCCAAATTGCTTGAAGCCTTCTGCTGCACCTGCCAATGGTTGGTCATTTTTGTCAGAGTCCTGTAGCCAATGCCTGAGCAGTCCTAACCAAAGTTGTTTTGATTCCTGCAAATACAATGCAGCGCAGAAAGCAACCAGCCTAACCACAGATACCCCCAGCGAGATTTGCCGCATATTCCCCGAGGGAACAGCACCTGGCGATAACAAGGGTGAGGAAAACATCACTGACGTCGATACCTTAAACCAACAGCTGGTTGGTCCGGGAGGAATTTTGACTAGCCTTCCAGCTAACAATCCGATGGCCGTGATGGCAAACTACTTCAACATTGGCGCACTTTGGGTTAACGATACATCACAACCTGCTAACCCCGACAACCAACGCGGTGGATTACGTCTTGAGAACCCGACGATGGAAACAACCTATCAAGGCACATTGACTTTCAATGGATCCATGATTGAAGCTAGCACACAAAATGGACGTAACTGTTTTAGTTGCCATATATACACCCCAAACAAAACAGCGACCAGCAAATTGAGCCATATTTTTGACAATATCCACGGACAATAACCGTTGATTAACCTCATAAGGGTAATGGGAAGTGAAAAAGCGAAAGTTCTGAATTTATTTTGGAATCGGTACTTAAGTAAGCTTTTGAGTAAACTTCCTAATTATCGAGTATTTGAGGAGATAAAGTTCCGACACTGCTGCACCTCGGAACTTTATCAAGTTGAGTCTAAACTAGCAAAGATACTGTTGGGGAATTGGCTACAAAGCCTAAATATAAGGTTAGTGCAAGCAAGTGCGGCATGCTTCTGAAACCTTTGCTGTGCAGAGGTTTCATGGATTTAATAAAGCTTTATGAAGCGGTCACTAAAATAAGGGTTTGCTCCAAATCACCCTCTCTCTTTGTATTACGTTAAGTGACAAGATGATTACTTGAGCCAACAGTATCTTCACTAGTTTTGCCCCAAATGAACAGATGACCTCCTCTCCCTCTCTCCATCCTCTGCCACTTTACAAAAATTTACAGTAAGCTTGCGAAATTCACGACAAACGGTAATAATTAATACAGAAAGAAAAAACGTTCATCTCTCTAGAGCTGGTAAGTGTACAGTCGGAACAGAGGGACGGAAGTAGGGAGAATTCCCGAAGGAACGCGCCTCATTTCACTCTAGTGACCTTCGGAGGCGAAGACCATGCAATTCTCTTATCGCGGTGTTAGTTACGATTACAATCCCCCAACAGTAGGAACCTCTACCGGCAAAGTCGGTGGTAAGTATCGGGGCTTAGACTGGCGATTTCGCAATTTGAACAAGCCGCCAGTATTGCAACCAAGGGTTGATCTCAAGTATCGTGGTGTTTCTTATCAAATTGGAGGACACTCCACCACTACTAAAGATGAGCAAACAAAGACTCCTACTCTGTCTGTTCAAGATAAAGCTCGCTCGTTGATGCGTGATCGTTTGCATGCATTCCACAAGCGCCAACTTTCAATGCTTAATCGAAGTGCGGCAGAAGTTGGATTAGTGCCCTGCCACCAAGAGGTTGTGTAGAGACCAACCTCTGCCCAGGATGGGAAGAAACATTGCCGGTTAATTGTTGATTGTCGATAAATGATGGCAATCAATTGTAAGTGAAAAATGCCTCCTCTCCCGACTAAAAGCACGGGAGGGGGGTTCATACTTTTAAAAACGGGGAGAGGGGGAGAGGGGGAGACGCGGAGAAGATTCTTTAGGTCATATTTCTAGGTAAATTGGATAATTTATTCCTTGGAGTTACCTAAACATCTAGTCTTCACTAAAATGAAGAATTAGCTAAGCTCAGGAACTTCTACTTGTCAGGCAATAGACTAAGATCTTATAAATTGGATAGAGTGCAATCCAACAAAATCCACGATTCTGCTCGATTCACAAAAGACTTAACTATATATCTCTTAATTTGTGGATTGTTGCAATATTGATTCCAGGGTTCTACCAATATCCCTATCTTTTTGGAGGAATCAATCTCATGTCTATTTCAAGTACTCTGAAAAAACTATCTGTTGCTGCTGTAGGTGCTTCCGTTGTTGCTTTTGGAGTTAGCAATGATCCTGCCGAAGCTGCTCGTTTTTTCGAGGTTACTTCAATAAATCCCTACGTTCCCATTAGTGGTAGCTTTGAGGTTGATGATACAGCTAACAGCTTGAGATATACTAGCTTTGGCAGTGTCTATAAAAATGCGGTTCCAGAGGCTGAAGTAAGCAGTCCTTTTTTTGGTTCTTTGCAAGTTGCAGATCTTGATTTGGTGGTACTTAACAGATTTTTCCTGGGGAGAGATTTGATTCGTTTTTCGGGTGATGTTAACCACATTACTTTCACTTTCGCTAACGCTTTTCAATTCTCTTCAACTCAGTTAAGTAATGTTCTCGATTCCTTAGATGGCTCTACTGCATTTGCTACTTCTAATCTAGTTTCTTTTGGACTTCCTGTTAAGTTTACTGAAATTAAAGCGACTGAATCTGTACCAGAACCTGCTTCTGTGCTAGGTTTGGCAGCAATTGGTGCTTTTGGTGCTGGTTCGATATGGAAGCGTACACAGAAGAAGTAATAAGTAATAAGTAATAAGTAATAAGTAATAAGTAATAAGTAATAAGTAATAAGTAATAAGTAATAAGTGAAGACAATAAGGATTTGATTTGTTGTTTTTGCTTGAAGTTTATTACTTAATTTTCTTGGTCTCCGGCTAGTTGCCGGAGATTGTTTTTAGAAGTCAGATGCTCTGATTGTTGGAACAAAGTAAGTTTAATAGTGGTTCAGGAATTTTTTCAAAATGCTCTAACAGGAAGTCCATCAGGGCAAGATGACGTAAATCAGTGGCCATTGGACGGCGATAGCTACGACCTCTTGCAAACCAAAATCTTACTGTGGATATGGAACGAGAGCAAATATAGGCGATTGTTTCGTGAGTAACTTCCCATTTAGTATAAAACTGTTGCGGTGTCATGCCTAGTTTACAGTTGCTGTAAAGATCGATAAGCTTTTGCTCTCGCTGAGTTATAGCCTTTGGCTGTCTTGGATGTCTTCTTCCTGGGTTATAGATTCCAGGGGGTGTGCGCAAGGATTGAGGTGCAATTACTTGGAGCTCGGTAGGGTAGGAAAAAGAGTTATTGGCTTGAATTTCTAAGTTGTTGGTGTGGGCTTCTACATCTTCTTCCCAGGCAGTATCAGTAGTAACCCACTCAGCAGATGGAGAATCTGGATCTAGCCAAATCAAATAGCGCACTGCCCACTGGCAACAATGCTTAGCATAGGCGTCAAAGCTGCCAATTACTATACCATGGTCGCTTTGGTTTGCTTGCGATTGCTTTGCGCTACCCTCTACAGCCCTCTGGGCATCCAACGGCCGGGGTAATCGCCACCTGAGATAAGTTCCTGGTTGGTAAAGAGGAGTGTTTGCAGTAAAATTGGCCGTTTTGTCTATTACTGGTGGCCCAATTTGTGTGGGGATGGGATCGAAAACTACTTCTGAGTCGCCGTGGCGAATGGCATTTAAATAACTTGAAATCAGTTTACCTGTGAGGTTGTAGGTTAAGCGCTGAATTAAAATGGCGGCTAGACTTTCTAATTCTTGTGGTTCTATTTTCATCTCTTTGGCATTGAAGTCTTCATCAACGTAGTTGCTGAGATGAAATAGCAGTTGTGTAATGCCGAATTCATCTAGGGCTTGCTGATAGGAATTGGGGCGATTACTTTTTAGTGTCATTGTTTGAGTTGCATATGTGTTCATAGTGCTGATGTACCTATAGTGTCTATAAGACTTATTTTATAGTTAAATCGCGAAATAGCGGCAATTAACAAAAAAAGAATGCTACAAATAAGATGATTTGAATCAATAAGTGATAACAAAAACACTTATTACTTATTACTTATTACTTATTACTTATTACTTATTACTTATTACTTATTACTTATTACTTAAGCCTCAAAGTCTTCTGACTCATCTAGATAAAGCCTAATAAACTCTTGGGCTGCAGCTGGGTTTATTTTCCGAAGTGCCTTTCTAATTTCGAGGACTGTATCAGCTGATGGATCTTGAATTTCATTGAACCAATAGTGAACTGTTGAGCGTCCTATGCCCATAGTTACTGCCAATTTATTTTGGCTAATGCCATAGGTTTTGAGTACCTGTCTAAGAGCCTTACCTGCCTTTCGCATGCTTTTTATAGTGTCAGAGACTCACCACCAAGTAAATGTTCATAATAATTAACATTATGATCGGATGTTTTTCTTCATAATTATGATCGTCACTGAAAGATATAAATATTTGTTGGAGCGTCAACTTAGCTAAACTGAGATAGTATTGTAAAATCATAACAATAATTCAGCTGGTCGCTCATGACAGGAACTGAAGCCCTCATTGGGCAAGCAATCAGCGGTATAGCTGTGCCGATTTGCCAAACGCTCTGGGCTAGTGGTGGGAAATCTCTCGGAGTGCTGGGCAAAAACCTAAACGAGAATATAAAGCTAATTTCTGGCGCATCTAAGCGATACGCACAAAACTATACCAAACGTCACGGTACTCTCAAGGTTTTGGGGATGCGAGAGCCGGTAAATTTGGAATCAGTTTATACAACAGTTCAACTGTTGCGTGAACAGGATATTAGCCGATTTGCATCGATTGAGGCGTTAGAAAACACTTACCGCCAAAACGAAGGACGCAGATATCAGTCTAGGGAAGTTAACAAACAAATAGGTATTAACGCGGCTAATAATAAACAATATTTGATGTTACTCGGTGGGCCTGGAGCTGGTAAATCAACTTTTCTGCGCAAGATAGGATTAGAAGCACTTAAGGGTAGGAAGGGTAAGTACCAGCACCAATGTATTCCTGTGTTTATTGAATTGAAAAGATTTACCTCTAGTAAAATCAACATTGAGGAAATTATTGCTAAAGAATTTGATATCTGTGGCTTTCCTTCGCCTGAGAAATTTACAGTTAAGTTATTAGAACAAGGTAAGTTGCTGATTTTGCTGGATGGGTTGGATGAAGTGCCAAGCAAAAATATGAATCAGGCAATTAGCCAAATTCATGACTTTGTGGATCGTTATGATCGAAATCGCTTTATTGCTTCCTGTCGTACTGCTGCCTATCGGGGCAATTTTCGCCAGTTTACTGATGTAGCGATCGCAGATTTTAATGATGCCCAAATTAAACATTTTATCTGTAACTGGTTTCAGTCAGAGACAGATAAAAAGATAGGAACTGCTCAGAAATGCTGGGATTTACTGAAAAAAACAGAAAATGCAGGTACCAAAGAGTTAGCCCAGACTCCTTTATTGCTGACTTTCTTGTGTCTAGTTTATGACAAGTCGCAAAACTTCCCAGATAATCGCAGTTCTCTTTACCGTAAGGCGCTACGAATCTTACTGGAAGAATGGGCCTCAGAAAAGCGGATTTTGCGGGATAAAATTTATCAGGGATTGCATACAGAGTTAGAAGAAATACTGTTATCAGAGATTGCCTATCAAGGTTTTGAAAAAGATAGGCTATTTTTCGATCAGCGAGAGATAGTTGAGCAAATCAAAACCTTTTTGGCAGGGAATCTAAATGCACCTCAGCATTTAAACGGTGAGGCGGTGCTAGATGCCATTGCTGTGCAACAAGGAATCCTGGTAGAAAGAGCTGAGCATATTTTCTCGTTTTCCCATCTCACACTACAGGAATATTTAACTGCACAGTATATTGATGATCATCGCCACATTGAACAGTTAGTTAATAAACACCTTACAGATAAACGCTGGAAAGAGGTGTTTTTGTTGGTGGCAGGGTTAATGCGCGGTGGTACAGATGAATTGCTTTTACTGATGGAAAAGGAAGTACAAAAGTGCATCAACACCCCCAAATTACAAGCCTTATTACGCTGGAGCCAAGAGGCAACGGCTGGCTCAGAAAGTCATTTGAAGCCTATAACTAAGCGTGCGATTGCCAGTGCCTACGCCATCGCCATCGCCAATGCCAACCCCAACGCCTACGCCATCGCCAATGCCATCGCCAACGCCATCGCCAACGCCAACACCAACCTCAACGCCTACGCCATCGCCCTCGCCAACACCAATGCTATTCCCTACGCCTACAACAAAGCCAACGCCATCACCTACGCCATCGCCAATGCCAACGCCAATGTCATCGCCATCGCCAACGCCAATGCCATCGCCATCGCCAGCGAATTGGAAGAATTAAAAACATTTAAAGACGTAAACTTTACGGTACTGATTGCCAGACTTAAAGCACTAAAAGCTAAACTTCCAGACGCTCGACAGCCACGGGAAGTGCGTCGTAAATTTGCTAAGCGCATTCTACAAACCTGTCTTCATGCTTTCAATCTCAGCCCAAAAATAATCAATTTATCCCAGGCAGAATCTGAGGCAATCAACAATTTTTTCTACGCTAATTTACTAATACTACAGTGCAAACAAACAGCGGTGCGGGTATCACCAAAAACCTGGGAAGGGATTGAGGAGAGAATGTTGCTGGTTCCAGGTAATTGAAATCTTGAGAGTTGAATATCGAATCATTAGCTCTCTAATTTAGAATTCACCGCTTCAATCCTCAGTCATAAAAATTTGTTCAGCTTGCTTGATAGTCGAGAGTCAGAGAGCTGCACTACAATATAGCCAGAAAAGCATGTTACTAACAACAAAATCTATAACTTCTCCTTTGATGTATATCAAATAAAAAAAGAAGACTACAAACAATTTAAATAAACTTAAGTAAATAAGCAACAGCCAATAAAGTTTATTACTTATTACTTATTACTTAAAAGATATTTGTATAAACTTTACTACTATGACCTCTGTTACTGTAAATCTCAACTCTATTATCAAACTAACTGACGAACAATTTTACCAACTTTGTCGAGACAATCCTGACGTCAATTTTGAAAGAAACCCCCAGGGAGAATTAATCATCATGCCACCAACAGGAGGTGGAACCGGAAAACGTAATATTGAAATTGCAGCTGAATTGGTAATTTAGAATCGACAAACAAAACTCGGTGTTTGCTTTGACTCTTCAACCTGCTTTCAACTCCCCAATGGTGCCAACCGCTCCCCTGATGTCTCCTGGATTAAACAACAAAGATGGGATGCTCTTACCCTCGAACAACAGGAAAAATTTCCGCCCATTGCCCCTGATTTTGTCTTAGAGTTCCTATCACCAACTGACAGTTGGTCTAAGACAGAAGCAAAAATGAAAGAATATATGGACAATGGAGTAAAACTAGGCTGGTTACTTGCTCCTAAAACTCAACGAGTGGCAATTTATCGTTACCAACAAGAGGCAGAAATACTAGAATCTTCTAAAGAATTATCAGGAGAAGAGATATTACCTAAATTTGTTCTCAATTTGGAATCTATTTGGTGATATTTTTCAAGATTTCAAGGATGAATAAAGTTTTAGGCAATAGGACAGAGAATTAAAAGTTTATCGTTTAGTCTCCAGCCCTAAAAATTTGATCAACAGTCAAGTTCAAGCCAGGAAACGTAGTTGAAGAAATGACATCGCCTTTCCTAAACAGCTTCACTTGGTACTCACTGTCAATGAGTTGGCAGACTAAGACAGTAGGGTGCTTAGGAGTGCCGATATAACGTCTACCTCCCAAACCCAGATAATCAACAATCCAGTATTCAGGAATACCCATTGCCTCATAATCTTCTAGCTTTCGGGCATAATCATTTTCCCAGTTAGTACTGACGACTTCTACTACTAAGAGAATGGATTTTCCCGATGTAATTGTTGCTGCTTTTTCCCATAGAGGTTCATTTTTGAGGCAGCTTGGGTTGGCAATCAGCACATCTGGTAAAAAATCTGTCTCCCAGCTAGGTGCTTTAACTATGGCATGGCTGGGAAAACGATAAGGCAGTTGCTCTCTTGCAGCTTCTAGAATTAATTGTCTGGAAAGAAATTCAGTGACTTCCTCGTGTTTTCCTGTTGGCTGTATTTCTATAATTTGCCCATCAATTAGTTCGTATCGCCCATCTATAGGATACCGGGCAATAAATTCATCAAATGTTACTTGTTTATGTATAGCTTGAATCATAGCGATCGCTCAATCACAGAGAAAAATTCAATACAGCAGTTTCAGACTCGATGTGATACAGTCGTAGCCCTCACCCCCTGCCCCTCTCCCTTGCGTTGGGAGAAGGGAGAAGATTATGACAGAATAAGGGTTTGATGAATTCGCTTCTAATTAAACTTTCCCATCCCAACTCAAAAAAGAGAAGGTAGCGATCGCTATTATTGTTTATGAAAATATCAACGATTGAAATTGCCGAACAACGAGTAATTTTAAACGGTGTCAGCTGGCAGACATTTGAACAATTACTTGCAGAATTAGGAGAAAATAGAGCCACGCGCTTGGCTTATAACCAAGGATGTTTAGAAATAATGACACCCTTAGGTCCCCACGAGTATAATAACCGCTTTATAGATGATTTGATTAGAGCGATCGCTGATGAGTTAAACTTGAATCTCAAAAAGTTTGGTTCCCTAACTCTGAAGCGGGAAGCTATGCAGAGTGGGGCAGAGCCTGACTCCTGTTACTACATTCACAATGAGCCACGAGTCAGAGGAAAACTAGCTATTGACCTAGATCATGACCCACCGCCAGATTTAGTATGGGAAATTGATATTACTAGTAGCTCAATAGATAAGCACCGAATTTATGCAGAGCTTGGTGTGCTTGAACTATGGCGTTATGATGGGCAGAAACTGAAAGTTTTTGTGTTGCAAGAAACAACTTTAATCTATCAGAGCTTGCCAGAAAGTCCAACCTTTCCTTGGATGCCTCTAGATGCAATTCCCAGATTTATTAGCCAAAGTTTGGTAGATGGAGAAACTGCCACTTTACGAGTTTTTCGGGCTTGGGTGAAACAACAGAGGAAGTAGAAGGAGCAGAGGAAATACAGATGTTTGCATCCATAACATTAAACTGGATTGATTGTATAGCGCTACGCGCAAGGCTCCAGGGCAGAAGGCTCCAAGGCAGAAGGGGTGAATTTGACAAAGTTCTAGCGATTTAGCTTGTCCTAAGCTTAATACGTACTGCTGTAAATTACAAATATGTTCAAATTATTGGAACACTAAGTATAGGTTCTCAATGCCACAGCAGACAGTACAGCAACATACCAGACTTGGCAG
The DNA here is from genome assembly GCA_010692425.1 of Symploca sp. SIO3C6. Classification (GTDB taxonomy): domain Bacteria; phylum Cyanobacteriota; class Cyanobacteriia; order Cyanobacteriales; family Coleofasciculaceae; genus SIO3C6. Next base: position 100,635 of record JAAHHJ010000014.1, read on the forward strand.
AGAATTCCTGCCAGGTTGCAATCTCATGCAACTGACAGAAAAACAGGTAGCTCAATTCAAGCAATCTCTTTGGGAACACGGTGTTATTTGCGTTAGAAAACAACATCTTACCGCACCACAGTTGAAGGAATTTGCAATTGCGACTTTTGGTGATTCAACCCTTGGGCGTAGACCTAAACCCATAGATCCCGAAATTGATCTAGACTTACAAAGTCCAGGTGTCTCTATCTTGGGAAATCCTAAAAGGCATTCTACCGACATTGTCGGCAAGTTAGCTTGGAAATGGCATCATGACAAGGATCATCTCCCAAAAACAGAGGGAATGGATATGAATACTTTGTACGTGGTGATGCTTTATGGAGTAGAAATACCTCCAGAAGGAATCGATGGCAAACTTCACACCACAGAATTCCTCGACATGGTAGAAGCCTACAACAACCTCTCTAGAGAACATCAACAGCAATTAGAGCAAACATCTATGTATCATCTCTCGCCAATTACCCCTCAGCCTGGGAGCGATATTCCTATGAAATTGCATCCCATCGTCTCAACCCACAAAGTGACTGGGCAAAAAGGGTTATATCTTGGCTCAAATACATCGATTAAAGTTGGCATGGAGGAGAAACCAAAAGAGGCAAAACTTTTCTGGCAGGAACTTTTTGAGACAGTTTTAGAGTCTACACCAGTTTACGCTCATGTTTGGCAGCCAGGGGATATTGTCTTTTGGGATAACTCGCAAGTCATGCACGCAGGCACTCCCTATGATGCCAACCAATATAAGCGCGTCGCCTTGCGTGTAGGAGTCGTAGACAATACTTCCACTTAAAAAGATGAGCCAGGCTGCCTGAGAAACTCTACCTCTTCGAGAGTATTTTCCCGATTAAGGATCTGGTTGCGATGGGGAAAGCGCCCGAAACGCTCAATGACTTGGAGATGGCGGTAGGCATAATCTATAGGACTAGCACTATTGGGATCATCTTTGAGAGTTAAGAATAACTCAACACAGCGATGTTGATCTTCAAGGTTCTCACTATGCTCAAATGGTAAATATATAAACCAGCGCTGTACTGGCAGAAGTTCTTTGTCAAAGTTATGAGCAACAGCATGCTTGGCAATACCCAGGGCCATAGAGTCAGTAGCAAAGGCTTGGGGCTGATTACGAAACATATTGCGGGGGAATTGATCCCATAGCAGAATTAGCGCCAAACAGCCCTGTGGTGTTGCCTTCCATTGCTCCAGCTGACTAGATATTGAGCGTTGATAAGTTTTTAAAAACCGTGAGCACACTAGTTGATCAAACTCGGGATTTTTTTTGAACCAGAATTTACGCTCCTTTCCGTAATCTATATCTTCAGGCTTACCAAACCAAAAATCTAGAATCTCATCAACTGGGGACATAATACTGATTTCATTTATATTGGCTACAGATGCTGATGACGCGGTGACGCGGTGAGACGGTGACGCGGGGATTAATGTATAGCAGGCATGCCAGGAAATTGGTATAAGAAGAGAATCTCTCCATAGTGTATAAAAATATCTTCCCACACTCCCCATCTCCCCATCTCCCCCTCTCCCCATCTCCCCCTCTCCCCCTCTCTTCCAACTACCGGTGTCATCTAGAGCGATTAAAATTGAGCCTGAGTCGAGGCAGCCCTGGCAGCCCTCTTTTCTCGGGCTCTGGCTCTAACTCTGGTTCTGGTTGTAACTTTTCCTTAACTTCTTCTAGACTGATGCGTGCATTCTGGAGCGCCTTTTGAGCTTGCTGATAGTTGGGTTTATATCGAATTGCTTGCTCATAAGAGTTGATCGCTTCTTGATATCGCTGCAAGTTTACCAAAGCATTGCCTTGAGAGTACCAAGATTGGTAGTGCTTAGGGTCATGTTTCAAAGCAGTTTGATAGGATTCAAAAGCGGCTTGGTATCTTGCTAATCTATAGAGAGCATTGCCTCGGTTGTACCAAGCTTGTTGAGAATTTGGTCGTAATTTAACTGCTTGGTCGAAGGAAACAACAGCTTCTTCATATTGACCTAAATTATGTAATGCCCAGCCCTTACTATTCCAAGCTTCATAATGTTCAGGTTTAGATTTAAATACCCTCTCGAAAGAGGCAACAGCTTCTTCATAGCGGCGCAAAGCATTGAGGGAAATGCCCAGGGAATACCAGGCTTGGTAAAAATTGGGCTGGAATTGAACAGCCTTTTGATAAGACTCTACGGCTTGTTCATACTTGTTCATATTGATTAAGGCATTACCGCGCTGATACCAAGAGTGAGCTGAATCAGGCTTATATTCAAGGACTTGGTCGTAGGATTCTACAGCTTCTTGATATAAACCCATATTATGCAATGCCCAGCCACGCCCATACCATGCCCTAGGGTATTCTGGTCTAAGTTCCAGTGCTTCGTCAAAGGAAGCGATCGCAGCTGAATATTGCTTTAATTTAATCTGTAAATTACCTCGTTCATTCCAAGCTTCAAGATCCGCAGGGGCAATTCTAATTGCCGAATCAAAAGCATCAAGGGATTGTTGATAACGTTGCAACTGTTCCAGTGCCTTACCTCGATCTTTCCAGGCTTCGAGATAATCTGGTAAAAGTTCAATCGCTTGGTCGTAGGCTTCGAGGGCATCTTCATAGCGCTGTAGCCCAAACAAAGTGTTACCTATACCCTTCCAAGCTTGAGCATATTCTGGTCTGATTTCAACTGCTTGATTATAAGCTTCGAGGGCATCTTCGTAACGTCTTAACTCCAGCAAAGTCTCACCTCGGTTGTATAAATCAGTGGCGTTAGTAGCTTTGAGAAAGGTAACTACTCCCATAACTGCTGCAGCTCCCAAGCCGAGGACAATGATGGAAATAAAAATATTGTGCAGTTGTGGTATTGAGATTATCGGTTTGCTAAGACTAGGTTGAGAGTAGGAGACAGAGGGCAAGGTTAAGGTAGCGCTGGTGGTATTACCTAAATCCTTGATTGCTTGTAAGGCAACGCTGGCTGTTTGGTAGCGCTCTCGGAAGTCATAGCATACCATTTTATCTAGAACTCTGGCTAAATTAGGACTAACTTGTGCCTGTTGGTGCCAGCTAAATTCACCAGTTTCAGGATTACTTGGCAATTCGCTAGGATATAAGCCAGTTAGAGCACTAATCCCCAGCATGCCCACAGCATAAATATCACTACTTAATTTAGGGTTGCCGTTGGCTTGTTCACTGGGTAAATAGCCAGGAGTGCCAATGGCAACTGTTAACTTTGTTTGCCCTTGCTTGATAATTTGAGTGCTAACTTGTTTAACAGCACCAAAGTCGATTAGGATTAATTTACCATCTTGTTTGCGCCTAATTAAATTGCGCGGATTAAGGTCACGGTGAATTACTTTTTGCTGATGTACAAACTCCAGGATTTCTAGAATTTCTTGCAGCAGGGCAATCACTTGATGTTCACTCAACTGTTTTCCCGGCGTTAGTTCCTTGCTAAGATCATCACCTGCAATCAATTCCTGCACCAGATAGAATTCTTGATTTTCCTCGAAGTAAGCAAAAAGCTGGGGAATTCGGGGGTGATGACCTAACTTGTGCAGAATTTTGGCCTCAGTTTCAAACATGCGCCTCGCCGTCTGCAAGGTAATAGGATCAGTAGACTGAAGCTTAAGTTGCTTAACGACACAGTGCTCTTTACCAGGGAGATGTTGATCTTCGGCGACAAAAGTCTGACCAAACCCACCTTCTCCCAGTTGGGCAATGATTTTGTAGCGTCCACCGACTAAGTCTCCTAAATCCAAATTCATGGGGTTTTACTGAAGGAATGCCAAGGGGCAGCAACTACCTTCTCGATTTTTGCACATAATTATAGACTGATTAACTACTCAGGAGTGGTGAGTGACCCAAATCTCCTATCCCCTATTCTCTAATCTCTCTCCAGAGATATGTCAACAAATATTAAGAGGCTAAAATCCTCTGGGGCTGAATTCATAATCTGTTTAAGCCTGAGATTGTCTATTAATTTGTAATTAATTATTAAGTGCAAGTTGACAGATCAGTGGGAATAAATGGTAGGTTAATTACTATAGTTTATTTCAGCCCATGGCGAAAATAAGTTATTTTAAAGATTTGATGAAGTTACTCTGTAAGCATTGTTAATTTGATGGTAAACAGAATATAATCATTTTTGTAAGTAAGTTGAACAGTACAGTAAAGCTTAACGGTCTTATTTTATTGAGTTTTTTGAAAAACTAACCAGGGAACAAGGAACGAAAAAAAGAGGACAGTTAAGGTTTGAGAAGGATACTGAAAAGCCTACTCAAGCAATCTAATTATATAATAGTTGTGGGAAACTCTGCCCTTAATGAAGAAGGTAAATCTATAACTTATTAATAGTGAGTAAAAAAACTCAAGGATTTTATTAGTTACTATTACCTTCTTCTTTAAGCTAGTTATTATCAAATTTAATTGTCTTTTATGACAGTTATTTAAGAGTTTTTGGAGGTTGTGCAGCAACAAAAATTACTCTAATTAAAAATTAGGAGATTGTCCATGAATCCCTTTGATTAATCAGATACTCTCCTGACTAATTTAATCCCTATGGCTTGGAGTAAATAAATGTTGCCTTCTAGAAAACTCTTTATATAAGTGACATGGGTGAAATTATGAAAACACTTGCAGCAGTAGACCTTGATACTAAAAGTATTCAAGTTTTGTTTGGTCGTAATCAAACCTCTTGCGTTTCTAGAGAAAACGGCATTGATTTGTATGTAAAAATTCCCACCTTGGGTGAAGATAGTAGAGAATGCATAATTTCTCAGCCTGGTTGTGTTTACCAAAAGCTAGGTTTTCATATTGTTGAAACTGAAGACAGATTAGTTGGTGTTTTAGTTAAAGAAGCCCAATTTCCACTAGAGAAAATAACCTATCAGTTCTACCTAGACTTTTTAGAATTAGTCAAAGATTGGAAGTTATTACGCATTTGGCATTATCTTCCCTTTATCAATGATGAAACTTCAGCCCTAGAAAATTACAAGTCGTTTTGCCAGGGTCGTTCCTTAGCCCTTGAAGCGTTCTATGGTGAAAACTTTTGCGCTTTATTGCCAGCTGCTACTGTTGTCGGTATTAACGATAACAACTTAGTGATGTACTTTATTGCTGGTAAAGAGCAGGGAACTAATATTGAAAATCCTGAACAAGTTTCGGCTTTCCACTATCCCAAGCAGTATGGTTCAAGAGCTCCTAATTTCGCACGAGGTACCATAATTAACTATAAGGGAAAACAAATCGGTTATTTGTCTGGAACAGCTAGTATTAAAAGTCATAAGTCAGTAATGTTGATGGATGTAGCTTACCAGCTATACACGATTGTTGACAATATGAGTCTGGTGTTTGAACGCATGGGTTTAGTTTTTGAGCGCCATAGTTACGGCAACATTATGCCGGATCCTGCCAAGTACAATCGAAGCTTCAAGGTATACATTAGACATGCAAAGGATGCCCAGCGGGTGCGAGAGCTTTTTCCTCAGATGATTTTGGCTAATGAAGAGGATCAGATCATTTACTTACACTCAGATATATGTCGCTCAGAATTAGATATTGAAATTGAGGCGACTATCGAAGAAAAGTAAGTAGGGGTTAGTCTTGAAGAAATTGATTAATTTTATGGAGTTCTTGTATGCTTAACCAAATGCTCAATAAGACCGTAAAGCAGTATCCAGAAAAAACTGCAATTGTCTACGGTTCCTCAAGAATAAGTTATCAGGAACTCTACAGTAATATCTTGGGATTGAGTAAAGGTTTAAGCTCAATAGGTGTCAAGCAATCTGACTGTGTAGCACTGATTTTGCCCAATTGCCCAGAGTTTGCAGTGAGCTTTTATGCTACTGCCAAATTAAACGCGATCGCACTGTTGTTGCACCCTTCTTTTAAAGAAAGTGATATCAAGCACTACGTCATTGATAGCAATGCCAGTGTCATCATCACTGATCATACTCGGGCTGAGGTTTGCCGTAAGGTTATCTCTGAGTTAGACCAAAAAGTCGAATTAGTTGTAGTTGGTGGAGAGAATTCCCTTGGTATTTGCTTCCAGGATTTAATTCACAAACCAGTGGATGATTTACCCGAGAATGCCTCTTATGAAGGAGACGTACTTTACCAATATTCATCTGGCTCTACAGGAAGACCAAAGAGAATTTGTAGAACTCAAAACAACCTCTTCCATGAGTCTAATAACTCTGTACTCACGCTCAATATTACAGAGTCTGATAATATCCTGTGCATCGTACCACTCTACCATGCCTATGGCTTTGGAGTATGCCTATTGGCAGCAATAAACGCTGGAGCAACTCTGGTCATCTTAGAACCATATTTGCAGGATGGAGTTCCTGTGGAAATGCCATTTGTGTTTAGGCGTCCGAGAGTATTAGAGCTAATTGAAGAAGAGCAAATTTCAGTTCTTCCAGCTGTGCCTTATCTCTTTAGTATCTTGGCAGCAACTCCCCCGGAAACTCACGCCAGTTTACCTAGTTTAAAGTTATGTATTTCAGCAGGAAACTTTCTATCTAAAGATATTTTTGATAAATTCCAGCAGAGATTTGGGATTCCTATCAGGCAGCTTTACGGTTGTACAGAAGCTGGAGCTATGGCTATCAACATGGAAGCTGAGGCAGAAATTAAACCTGATTCTATCGGCTTGCCCATGAAAAATGTGGAAATCAAAGTTATGGATGATAAGGGTGACGAGTTGCCCAGTGGCATAGTTGGGGAACTTGTTGTCAGTAGCCAAACTTTGACTAGCGGCTATTACAATGCGCCGGAAGTGAATAAAGAATCCTTCAAAAGTGGTCACTTTTTTACTGGTGATTTGGGTAAAAAAGATGAACAGGGTTATCTCTACATTACTGGACGTAAGAAAATATTCATTGACACTGGCGGCTATAAAGTTGATCCTTTAGAAGTTGAAGATGTCCTTAACAGTCATCCAAAAGTAGAAGAAGTGGTAGTTGTTGGTACCAGTAGACCCTATGCAGGAGAGATGATCAAGGCCGTTGTAGTCTCGAAAGGAGAATGTCAAGAGGATGAGCTTTTAAGCTACTGCAAAGATAAACTTCCAGAATTCAAAGTTCCCAGAGTTATTGAATTCCGGGAAGAAATCCCCAAGAGTGCACTAGGCAAAATTTTGAGAAAAGATTTAGTCTAGTTTACCAGCTAGAGCAATTCTAGTAAGGAGATGATATCATGTTTGGTTGCACGAACAAAATACAGAAAATTACTTTGTTTGTAGTTTGTTTGAAGCTTGGTAATCACTCCTCTAACTTTTTCTCACGGGAGTATCCCATTTTTGTAATGTTGTGGTGCAGGCATCTGGGAGTATGTCACTTTTGTAAGCCCTCACCCTCAATCCCTCTGGCAAGCCTGGGAGAGGGACTTTTATTGGCTTGCTCCCCTTCTCCCAATCTTGCTAGAAGAGGCTGGGGGATGAGGGCATAAGGATTGATCTGCAAACCTGACATGCTCCCCAGGCATCTTGCCCCAGGCATCTTGCTTGCTTAGAGTAATAAATATCTGTAGCCTTGATAAAGGTTACAGGTTGAGGCAGGGTGTGATACCAAATCCGGTTTAAAAGCCTCTTTTATGTAAAGGACTAACTAGGCAGCTGGAAAGCTTCTGACTCCTGACTCCTAACTCCCGTAACTTTCTCTAATTTCCTGTAAACCCTTATTTAACGATTAAACAAAGATCATGACTGTTGACCAAATAAAACAAAAAACCCAAGCAGTTGTTTTAGAAATGCTACCAGGTGTGAGTAGTGAAGAGCTCTCCGATGATAGAGATATTTTTAGCCTAGGCTTAGATTCAGTTAATGCTATGAATCTTATTTTTGGCTTGCAAGATGCTTTTGAGATTCAGTTTGCAACCAGTGAGATTAGCTTTGAAAATTTTCGGACTGTATCAGGAATTGTTGAATTGATAAAAAGAAAACAAGAGGAACTACAGTGGTGACTCGCCCATAGGAAAGAGGGTGCGAGATGGGGTAAGGCGGTGAGGCGGTGACGCAGTCATAGTTGCGGAACTTGCCTTGAAAAGCCACGGTATTTTTAACCTCACCCTAGATAAAGATAGCAGTTATCAGTTGAATGGTAGATAAAGACAATGAACCCTCCCCAACCAAAAGATTCTAGCGTTTTAGAAGATAAGTTAAGCGACAATAGCCAAAGCAATAATCCTGCTAAGACAATTCCAAAAACTGGCACTAAATCAGAAACAGCTTCAGCAGAGCTTTGGGAATCGATTAAAACTATCATTGGTTTACAGAATCAGGCACCACCCTTAGTTACTGTTTCTAGGGAGGGGAATCTACCATTATCTTTTCCTCAAGAAAGACTGTGGTTTCTTGAGCAATTAGAATCTGCTAACTCTTCGTACAACATACCCTTCACCTTTCGCCTTAAAGGTGTACTTAATATATCTGCCTTAGAACAAAGCCTCAACGAAATTCTGCGACGCCACCAAGCCTTGCGGACTAACTTTTCCTCTGTTGAAGGCAAACCAGTCCAAGTAATCGCTTCTACTGTGAATTTGACTCTCTCAGTGGTAGATTTGCAAGATTTACCAACCCAGGAGCGAGAGAATAAGGCAATGCAATTGGCCACCGAGTCAGCACAACAGCCCTTTGAACTTACAAAAGAACCACTATTTCGAGCTAGCTTACTCAAACTAACAGAGCAAGAGCATATACTACTGCTTAATATCCATCATATTGTCTTTGATGGTTGGTCGGAAGGGGTTTTGTTTAAGGAATTAGCAACCCTCTACGAAGCCTTCACTAATAATAAACCCTCCCCCTTACCCGAGCTCCCCATCCAATACCCAGATTTCGCCCCTTGGCAACGGCAATGGTTGCAGGGGGAGTTTTTAGAGGCATTACTTTCTTACTGGAAACAGCAACTTGGTGGTAAAGTCAGCGAGTTACAACTGCCAACAGATCATCCTCAACCAGTTTCTCCCACCCGTGTTAGTGCTTGCCAAAAATTTGTCCTCAGCAAAGAGTTAACTCAATCAATTAAAACTCTTAGTCGTCAGGAGGGAGCAACTCTCTTTGCCACACTGCTAGCAGCTTTCAAAATTCTCTTGCACCGCTACACAGAGCAGGATAACCTGTTTGTATGTTCTCCCATTGCTAACCGCAATCGTAAAGAACTACGGGGATTAGTAGGTTACTTTGTCAATCTGCTGATTTTGCGTACTGATTTTTCCGGTAATCCTAGTTTTCAAAAACTATTGACTCAAGTGCGCCAAGGGGCATCTGGAGCCTATGCACATCAGGATTTGCCCTTGCAGCAGTTAGTAAATCACCTGAATTTGGGCAAAGTACCTCTTTCTCAGGTAATGTTTGTACTTCAAAATACTCCCCAACAGGTACCGAATTTACCTGGGCTAGAGGTAGATATAGTAGATATCGATAACGGCATGGCAGATTTTGATTTGTCTCTGTCGATGGTGGAAGAAGCTGGTGAGCTGATAGGGACATTTAAATACAATACTGATTTGTTCGAGGAAAAGACAATCAGCCAAATGCGACAGCACTTTCAAACTGTGCTCGAGCAAGTGGTTGCCAATCCCGAGCAACCTCTGTCGCTACTGCTGCCCCTGAGTGAAAGTGAGCAACAGCAATTGCAAGCAATGAGGCTTAACTCAGCATCAAAGTCAGCCTCTGAGCAAGCATTGGAGCGGGAAAAGAATTTTGTTGCGCCCCGAGATGCAACTGAAACTCAACTAACTAAACTTTGGGAAGAAGTTTTAGACATTCGTCCTATTGGTATTAAGGATAACTTTTTTGAGTTGGGGGGATACTCCTTAGTAGCTGTACGTCTGATAGCTGAAATTGAGAAAGCTTTCAATAAAAATATTACTCTTCCCGTTATTTTTCAGGCACCAACAGTTGAAGAACTAGCCAAAATTCTGACTCAAGAAGAATCCTCAACCTCTGGCTTTTCGTTGGTACCAGTTCAGCCCAAAGGTTCAAAACCGCCTTTATTTGCTATCCACTATCTCGGCACAAATATGAGATGGTATCGCCCTTTATCAGTTCATTTAGGTTTAGATCAACCTATTTATGGATTAGTAGATAAACTGGCGATCGAAAACCTTTTAGATGAACAAAAGGCAATGCCTAGTCTCAAAGTTGAAGAGATAGCAGCTTACTATATTCAAGAAATGCGAACTGTTCAGCCTGAGGGGCCTTATTTTATGTCAGGCATATCCTTTGGAGGTGCCATTGCCTTCGAGATGGCTCAACAGCTTCATGCTCAAGGACAAAAAGTAGGTTTACTGGCTTTATTTGATACCCTCGGACCAGATGGTTCTTCCAAAATTTCAACACCTCGTCAAGGAGTTTCTAGTCATTTAAAAAACCTGTTAACCCTTCCACCCCAAGCAAAAATAAAATATCTTCAAGAGCAGGTAAGAAATAAGAGTATCTGGCTCATCAATAGAGTTAAAGATAGGTTCAAAAAGCCCTATCAAAGATTTACGATCGCGTGGCGAAAACTCACCTGTAGTTTTTACTTGGCAATGGGACGTTCTTTACCTCAAGAACTACTCGATTTTCGTGCTAGTGCAGCTAATAATCAAGCCAGAATAGATTATGTACCTAAAGTTTATCCTGGCCGCGTCACCATGTTTCGGGCTCTTGATAGTTACTTAGCACCAGGAAATCCTGACATGGGCTGGGGGAAATTGGCTGGTGGAGGCTTGGATCTCCATTATGTTCCTGGTGGTCACTCTTCGATGTATGATGAACCCCATGTACAGGTATTGGCAGAGAAATTAAAGTCTTGCTTAGAGCAGGGAGTAGGGAGCTAGAGGGGAGAGGGGGAGATGGGGAGATGGGGAGACGCACCAGACGCGGAGATGGGGAGAAATTATTATTCTGGGCTGACTTTTACAGCAGTTTCAGACTCAATTTGATCTAGTCATAGCCCTCACCCCCAGCCCCTCTCCCAACTTATAGCCCTCACCCCCAGCCCCTCTCCCAACTTTGGGAGAGGGGGGAAGATTTTGACAGAAAAAGGGTTTGACGAATTCGTCAACAGTATCGACTGCTATACTACACAGTGTTAAAAAATGCTGTATCTGAGACCTACAGCATTTTTCATAACTATAAGGTATACACCGATTTTTTCCCTGCTCCCTACTCCCTAAAACCTCGGACTTTGTACCTCACCAGATAGAGAAACGCTATATCTGATTTAAATACGTAACAGCTGATTACTTATTATAGCGCTACGCGCAAGACTCCAGGGCAGAAGGCTCCAAGGCAGAAGGGGTGAATTTGACAAAGTTCTAGCGATTTAGCTTGTCCTAACCTTAATACGTACTGCTATACTTAATTACCTATTACTTATTACTTATTACCTATTACTTATTACTTATTACCTATTACTTATTACCTATTACCTATTACTTATTACTTATTACTTATTACTTATTACCTAACGCGCATCTCCAATTAAAATAAAAGGCGACCAAAAGAAGGGATGACGTTCAACCTGAGATAGTTTGGCTTGACGTAGGGCTTCTCCCTTACTCATGCCCTGCTTGAGATTTTCATAGAACTGTACCATAATATCTTTAGTGGTGTCATCTTCGGCATTCCAGAGACTAGCCATCACTGATTTTGCCCCAGCGCGTTCAAAGAGGTAGGCTATCCCCGCGATTTCTTCACCATTGGAGTCTTCTCGCAGGGCGGTTTGACAGGCACTGAGGGTAATAAGTTCGGTGTTTTGTAATCCTAAGAGTGCAGCATTGGCAATATCGAAGTTTTGATCAGCAAAGAGGAGGGTATTGGCTGGCATATCTAGTTGGCGCACTCCTTCACATTCGTCTTCTTCTCCCAGACAGCAACCGTCTTTTTCAAAACAGCCGTGGGTGGCAAGGTGCAGGAAGCGGAAGCGGAGGGCTTCCCGTTTGAATCTTTCTAGGGTGGCTTCATCACCGATGTAAGCTTCACTACCGGGAATGATTTTAGGGAGGCTTTGGACTTCTGCTTCTGCACCAGATAGATAGTAAGGTTGATTGCGATCGGGAATTGGATTTCCTAGGCCTAATACAGGTTTTGGTTGTGGTACGCTATCCTCTGCCCCTAGATTTTGTAGGGAATTGATACTTAAACGGGTAAAGTAATTAATGGGATATTGTTTTTCGATCAGAAATTGTTTAGTTTTTCGGTCGTAGAGAGTTTCAAAGGGGATGTAGCGCAGTTTGTCGGTGGCGATGATTGCTATTTGTTTTGGCGATAGTGTCTGAATTTGGTCTTCAATAGGGCGAATTAGTAAGTTATAGAGTTCACCGCCAGTTGTACGGTAGCCAGTTGCTTTACGGTCTTGCAGTTTTTGGCGATATTCGATAATTAGGTTATTAAATTGGGCAGGTTCTATAGGAACTTTTTTGACTGTGGTTGGTTTATCCTTGGCGAGGATAAAAATAGCGATATTATTTGGGACGTTGGTTATATTAGTCAGTAGTACTGGTTGAATTACCACCATGCCAGCAGGAATACTAGCTTTGAGTTTGGCAGTATCTTCGGGTGTGGTTTCAAATAATTCTGCCACTTCGGGATATTTTTTGGTGATGTCTTCAGCTTGCTGATTGACTTTAGTCTCTAATTCTCGAATTTGTCTAGATTTTTCCTCTGAAAAGTTGTCTTCTAATTGCTGGCGCAGGGATTCAAGTTCTTGATTTTTTTGATTCCACTGGTTAATTGCTTGCTGTGCTTGAGGATTAGTAACCTTAGTATCAGCATTGATTAGGCGAGTGTAGTCAGCAAGTTCAAAAGTTGTAGCAAGGTTAACCCATTCAAAGGCTCTTTCTATTTTGTTTTGGTCGATGAGCAGGTTAATGAGAGCAGTTGCTGTACCTTGGTTATTTTTTAAAAACTTCTCTCGATGTTCCCGCTTCAAACTCTGGCGCATTTCTAGGGTAATTTTGACTGATTCCTCGAAATTATCAATTGCTTTATCAGGTTGATTTGTATCTTGGTAGACGGCACCAATATTACTGAGGGTAAGAGCTTCTTGGGAGCGATCGCCTATTTCCCGGCTAATCAGCAAAGCTTGGTTGTAGAATTGGAGTGCTCGCTGAGGTTGTCCGAGATTATTGTAGACGACACCAATATTACTGAGGGTAACAGCTTCCCCAAAGCGAACGCCCACTTCCTGGATAATCGGCAAAGCTTGGTTGTAAAATTGGAGCGCACGCTGAGGTTGTTTGAGACTAAGGTAAACGGTACCAATATTATTGAGGGTGGTGACTTTCCCTAAAGAGTCGCCAATTTCCTGGAAAATCAGCAAAGCTTGGTTGTAGAATTGGAGGCTCTGCTGAGGTTGTCCGAGTTTACGGTAGACGGCTCCAATGTTGCTGAGAGTGATGGCTTCCTTAGAGCGATTGTTCACTTCCCGGAAAATCGGCAAAGCTTGGTTGTAAAATTGGAGAGCCTGCTGAAGTTTTCCAAGATTAAGGTAGGCACTACCAAGATTAATAATAGTGGTAGCTTCCCCTGAGCGATTGCTAACTTCCCGGTGAATTGACAAAGCTTGGTTGTAGAATTGGATTGCCTGCTGAGGTTGTCCGAGTCTATCATAGACAACGCCAATATTAGTGATAGTCCAAGCTTCCCCTGAGCGATCGGCTATTTCCCGGAAAATCAGCCAAGCTTGATTGTAGAATTGGAGAGCCTGCTGAAATTGTCCAAGTTTACGGTAGACGATACCAATAGAATTGAGGGTTTCGGCTTCCTCTGAGCGATCATCTAATTCTCGGTGAATGAGCAAGGCTTGGTTGTAGAATTGGAGAGCCTGCTGAGGTTGTCCAAGATTATTGTAGACGATACCAATAGAATTGAGGGTTTTGGCTTCCTCTGAGCGATCATCTAATTCTCGGTGAATGAGCAAGGCTTGGTTGTAGAATTGGAGAGCCTGCTGAAATTGTCCAAGTTTACGGTAGACGATACCAATAGAATTGAGGGTTTCGGCTTCCTCTGAGCGATCATCTAATTCTCGGTGAATGAGCAAGGCTTGGTTGTAGAATTGGAGAGCCTGCTGAGGTTGTCCAAGATTATTGTAGGCGACACCAATAGAATTGAGGGTTTTGGCTTCCTCTGAGCGATCGCCTACTTCCCGGAGAATCGGCAATGCCTGATTGTAAAATTCGAGAGCTCGCTGATGTTGTCCCAGCTCACGGTAGACACCACCAATATTATGGAGGGTAAAAGCTTCTTGGGAGCGATTGCCTACTTCTCGGAGAATCGGCAAAGCTTGGTTGTAGAATTCGAGAACTCGCTGAGGTTGTTCCAGTTTATGGTAGACACTACCAATATTATAGAGGGTAGCAGCTTCTTGGGAGCGATTGCCTACTTCTCGGAGAATCGGCAAAGCTTGGTTGTAGAATTCGAGAACTCGCTGAGGTTGTTCCAGTTTATGGTAGACACTACCAATACTATTGAGGGTAATACCTTCTCCTATAGCGCTGCCTACTTCTCGGCTAATGGACAAAGCTTGGTTGTAGAATTCGAGAGCTCGCCTAGTTTGTCCCAGTTTATTGTAGTTCAAACCGATTTCATGTAGTATAGGGGCTTCCAGTTCTCTCGATTTCATTTGTCGTGCTAGAGCTAAAGCTTGCTCTAATGTTTCTATTGCCTTTTGATACTGGTATTGCCCATTCTGCTGCCGTGCTTGCTCTATCAGTTGCGGTACTTGCTCTAGCAGTCGCTGTGCTTCTTCTTGGACATTTTCGGTTTGCGCCCAACTGCGTTGGGCAATCAGCTGCAAAGTCACAGGGGCTAAGCTGATACCCAAACCAAATAGCAAGGGTAGAATTGGCTGGGTTAGTTTCATTAAATCAGATAAATCTTAACTTTTGCAGTAATACACCCTACATCCTGGCATATAGTCCTTGAAATCTTCTAGCGTTTTATCAAAATTCTCAGAAATTGATGATACTGTTGGCGAATTAGGAAAACCTAACCCCCCAGTTAATTGACCCACAGTATCATTGATTTGAGGACGGTTAAAGTAGCTTACCGACAATGGTGCAAAATCTGAGTTAAGTCCCCCAATTTTAGAGGATTTAGGGAGCAAATGCATAAGCCCTATCAGTAATACCTAATCAACTGGCACTGCTTTAATTGTCATCATTCCTGGCGACTCAAATAGAATTTCCTGCACTACATAGGTACTGTCTCTAGAAACCGAGAGAATATCTGCCCAATCTTCACCACTCAAAACAGTTCCTAAACTCAGTATTGCCTGTTCAGGAGGTTGTTGCAAATTAAAAGCCGATAGGGGAACTTCCCGCCAAATTTGCTGCCCACTGCTAGTTTGCTCTGGGCCTCGTATTTTCCTGATGCGTCCACCATTGGGATTAGTAATCCAGACCTCGCCGTTAAATGCGATATCATTAATTTGACTAATAGGTAAAGATTGCGAAAAGTTATCGCTTGAAATAGTTAGCTCCTGTTGATTGAGATTGGTCAATTTACCAGTCATTGAACTCCCCTGTTTTGGTCGCACAGTCGCTAACTGTGGCAGCGATACCGATAACTGCGCCTCTTGGGATCTAGCACCTTTTACCTATAGAATCATTTTATATAGCAGCCTTCGGCGCACTATTTGGGCATCCCTGGGCAATCGGCAAAACTGCGATCGCTACTATCCTAATTGCGATCGCAATTCATCTTTCTTCGCGGCGGTCGCCCCTCGCTTTTAGCGACGGGAGGAAAGCCGCGCCTCCGACTAATGGTTTAATGCAGGTTTTTAAATGGTGATAACCCAGGAACCTGCAAACCTGTAATTTGTCCCCTCGACCACGCTTAACAAGATGTCCCTTCTACAGGCGCAACTAGTAAGGTTGCTTGTAAATAATCCGAGCTGGGGAAGTACTCAGAAGTACGTACCAGTTAAGCGCTCAATGGTCTAGTCAAATCTCTATAAGACTTACCTCTTACAAGCCCTCGCTTTTAGCGAGGGTTATTGACGTCACCCTCTGGATCATTCAACACTTTATCATTTAATACTCTACAAAATATTTTCGGCGCAATGCAATCGCGTTTACTCAAATAGGAGTTACGCACTATACAAATCAGCCATAGTGTGCATCAGGTGATTCTGTCATTTCACACGCTTCGACTAACCCTAATGTGCTTGCTGCTTTTGCTGTCTCAGGCATTATCAGTGGCTGAAATAACCAAATCTCGTATAGTACTAATGTACGATGCGTAAGTCCTATCAAATACGCCAATAAGCGCCCCCTTTCTTGGATAGCCCAACAGCTCAAATCCTTTGCTGATTTTAGCTCCACTCAATTTAATTCCATCGCCTTTCTGGGTTCCCTAATCACTGAAATTGTCATTGTTTCGTGGATATTAACAGCCCTATTTTGGTTAGCGCAGTGGCAAGCAGACAGCGACGCTTGGGCAGATGCCGTCAATGAAACCTCCTCCTTACCAGTTGTAACCTTCGTCACCCCCAAAGATAACGCCGCCTTAAGACGTCAACTAGATAATCCATTAGTCAACCCTTCCGACTTTAGTATTATTGGCGATAAAAACCTATACGAAAACCTCCTTGGTAGAGAATTAAGTGATACCAGTAAATCAGAGCAATCAATAGTGTGGCGTTTACTAATTGACAGAGACGGCTATTTTTACATTTTCCCAGCATTACCGGAAAAAAGAGCAAAAAGCGAGCCTAATTTACGTCCTCCAGTATTAGTAATTTATGAAAGCGGTGACGGTAATCAATTATTGATTCTCAGTCCTAAAATATCTTAAGAGGGTTCATGGTTCATAGCTCATGGTTCATGGTTCATAGCTCATGGTTCATGGTTCATAGTTCATTGGGTTGGTATTAGGAAATTGTGGAATACATTCCCAATGAACAATCAACAATGAACTATGAACAGTCCTTAATGAACTATGAACAGTTACTCACTTCCACTCCAAGTAGAAATTAACCAACGGGTAATCGCCCCATCATCCTCACTTTGAGAGCGCTGCAGTGCCTCTTCCACCACTGCCATCCCCAATCCTACCAAAACCAGAGATTCACTAATACGACGGCTGCCACCATCAGCCACAGCAAAGGCAATAACTTCTCCTGCTGCCACATTAACTACCCAATATTCTTGCACCCCTAGTTGCTCGTAGAGTAAGCGCTTAAGCCCCAAGTCATCATCAAAAGAGGATGCACCAATTTCCACCACTAAATTGGGCATACCCACTGCTTCCACATCCACCGGGGCATTAGTGCGGGGAGGAAAAGAAAAATCATTACCTATATAGAATGCTAAGTCTGGTTGACTTTCTTGTAATCCGGTTTTCCGAAAACTGGTGTTAGTTAATCCTTTGAGGCGAATATTATTGAGACTGGCATAGAGTACAATTACTGTAGAGATAATGGTATTGTCTTGACCGTGTGCCGAACCAAGTGCTGACATTTCGATGCGTAGATAGCCTTGGTTATAGTAGCACCTACCGTCAGTGTATTGAGGTTCGTTGGTAAGGGCAAGGTATTCATCCCAGGATGCTTTTACCCAGGTATCAGTAGCGATTTGAGTTTTGGCAGGTGGGGATTTGACCATTACTTCAGTCGGGCTTGAATCAAGGATCGGATGATCTTAAGTAGGTAGGTGTAAATAAACTGAACATAGCGCCCTTGAATATAATTTATTACTCCCCTCGCCTCGTAGGAGAGGGGCTGGGGGAGAGGTTAGCGCAAGGACAATCCTGAAAATTTGTGTTACACCTGTAGTGCAACAGTGACAGGTAGACGGATGCAAAGAATCGCTGTCGAATCAGGAATGATCTTACTAGGTCTTACTGGTAGTAATGCCTATGGTACAGCGATCGCCACCTCAGATCAAGACTACAAAGGCGTGTTCATTGCTCCAAAAGAGTATTATTTAGGATTCAAATCTATTGAACAAAAGGATAGGGGTTGGGATCGTGAGCCCGGTAGTGGGCAATTCCCTTATCTCGACGGTATCAAAGATTGCGTAGTTTATGAACTCAGAAAGTTTTTAGCGCTGATTGCTAACAACAATCCTAATATTTTAGAGACACTGTGGTTAGAACCAGAATTTTATTACTATCTTTCTCCAGTCGGTTCACGGCTACTTTCCTATCGCCAGGAATTTCTATCTCAGAAAGTTAGGGGCTCTTTCGTTGGCTATGCCTACTCTCAAATCAAGAGAGTTGATACTCATCGAAAATGGCTACTTAATCCTCCTGAAAAAAAGCCTATTCCCCAAGATTTTGGACTCAATGATGACGACTATCGACCTTTAAACAAGGGAGAAATGAATGCCTTCCTTGAGTTTCTTTATATGCTTGTCCGTGACTGTATTGAATTCATGGAACCATCCCAAGAATTATATGAATTATTAGTTGAACGCATCGACTTCAAAGGAATTATCAAACAATACCCCTTACCGGAAAAAATACTACCCAAAGTGCAAGCCTACACCAAGGCAAAAGACGACTTTATCAATTTACTGCACGTTTCCCAGGCTTATCGCAAAGCACTAAACCAATGGGAAGCCTATTCTCGATGGCAGCAGGGTAGAAACCCAGAACGTAAAGCACTGGAACTCAAGTGTGGTTATGATTGCAAACACATGAGTCATTGTATTCGTCTGCTGCGTATGGGTATTGAAATTCTCACAGAAGCTGAACTCAAAGTCAATAGAAAAAAAGTTGGAGATGCTGACTACCTCCTATTGATTCGACAGGGCGAAGTTGCCTATGAAGAAGTAAAGGAAACTGCTGATAATTTGTTTGAAGAAATCCAGAAAGTGAACACCAATCTACCCAAGCACGTAGATAGAGAATTCCTCAATACAGTTTGTGTGGAATTAGTTGAGATGGCATCTTTTTCTTAGGAATTAAGTAAACATTAAATTTAGTTGTGTATTTCAAGCTTATATAGCAGTACGTATTTAAGGTTAGGACATACTAAATCGCTAAAACTTTGTCAAATTCTGCCTTCTGCCCTCTGCCCTCTGCCTTCTGCCTTCTGCCTTGCGCGTAGCGCTATATTTTCTATTTGCACAAAAATTCTTCAAACTTTCTCCCCCTCTCCCCCTCTCCCCATCTCCCCCTCTCCCCATCTCCCCCCTAGACATCACTTCTCACCGGGCAGAAAATCATCATCAAGTACTTCCGTTGTTTTGTAGGGGCAATGAGTGGGAAAAGTATCCAGAGGCAATCCTGTTTCAGCCCTCGCCCGTTTCCTCGCTTCGACGTAAATTTCAGCAAAGATGCTCTCTAGGTAGGGCTGTAGGCTCGGAGAATCTTTCAAGGCTCTGTTGAGGCGTTGCCTATGTTCGATAATACTGGCTTCCCAACCACCTTTTCTCTGCTCAGGCTGAAACTCCCATTTGAGTAGGTGAAGAAGTATCACTGCCAGATTGCTCTCAAGTCTCCTGCGCTCAGACTTCCCCAAATCCTCAATCTCCTCAATTAGATTCTGCCAATCAACGTTTCCGTAGTCTTGGGCTCGAAGTTTCTGAACAGTTGTTTCCAGCCAACGCAGGTAATCAGTTTCATAGAGAGTTGTGTAATTAATTGGAATCGGCATGGTTGAAAAGTTAATTGCTTTTGGTTTCAACTGCATATCGGCTGAAGAATACTACAACAAATCCTGTAAAAACTAAAGCTAATACTGACGGTATCAATGGTATCCAACCACCTTTAGTTAAAACAAACCAGCAGACTCCATATAGAAATATGAGCCCAATACTAACTGCCAATCCTCGACGCAATGGACTTTGCCACAGCCAAAAAATCATCCCACCTGTGAATGACCAGAAAAATATGAATATACCATCTACCCATTGAGGCAACCACCATAAAAGAGGTCGATTTTCCTCAACAGCGCTGAGAATTTGGCTGACTGCGTGGGCATGAATAAATAACCCCCTGATTTCACCATAGGGTGTATCGTGAACATCGGGGACGCTCTGTGCCGTAATACCAATCAGTACAACTCGGTCTTTTACCCAAGCCGGATTAAAATTATCGCTATCATTGAGGACATCCCTAACTGTTACTTGCTGGGCAATTTCGGGAGTATGGCGGTAGTTAATTAGCAATTGATTGCCCTTAGCATCCAAGTTTTGATATCCTCCACTCCGGCTCTGCAAGCGCTTAGTAACAATCGAGCCAAATTTCCAGTCTTTGTCAATAGTTTCGACAGTAATACCTTTAGCATCAAGGTATCGGTACACTAATTGCCAACCAAAGGAATAGGAGGTAGTGCAACGAGAAGGTTTAGAAATAGTATTGGGACTGCGAGTTAGTAAATGGCGACGGACAATGTCATCTTGTCCCTTAGTTTGCTGCCAATCATCGTACAAGTCAACAAAGCCTACTTGCTGTGGCGAAATTTCAGGTGGAGGTGCAATGCTTTCCTTGAGGATAGTACCTGCACAGACAGCAACTAAGTTTTGATTTTCTTCCATTTGTACAACTAGTGCTTGATGGGAATTAGGATCATTTATGGGCACTGGTTGATCTCGAAAGATATCTATGCCGATAACTGAGGGTTGATAGGTTTGGAGTTTGTTTAAAAGCTTAGCTAGAATATCATCTGGCAAGGGATAACCATATCTACTGCTGCTAATATCTTCTTCGTCTGCGCCAACAATTAAAATACGTCTATCTCCTGATTCCCTCGGCTGTTGAGTCATTAAATTATCAAAAGCTTTTAATTCTGAACTTTGCAGTATTCCTAGCCATCTTCCTGCTATGATTAAAGTTGCGATCGCCATGCTAGCTAACACAACTTTACCAAACTTTGGTCTAACTTGAGGAACTGAAGGTAGCAGTAAAGTTGCATCTGTGTGTTCCCGCAAACTTTGCCACGTCGGCGGCACTTGTGCAGGGTTTTGAAAAATTACTGGCAACCAACTGGCACCGGGACATTCACTTTCTATACCCTGTAATCTTTCCCGCGCTTCCCGCATCGCTAAATAGAAAGACTGACCATCAGCAAAAATTGTGAGGAAATGCTTTAAGAATTCCTGTGCCACTTGGTCTGTGACTGGCTCCCGCATCACAATCATTTGGGGTATATGTAAATCAGCCAGTTGTGCTGCTAGTCCCAAACCTTCACAAGAGTTAAAAATAGCCAA
This sequence comes from Symploca sp. SIO3C6, assembly GCA_010692425.1. Taxonomy (GTDB): domain Bacteria; phylum Cyanobacteriota; class Cyanobacteriia; order Cyanobacteriales; family Coleofasciculaceae; genus SIO3C6. The sequence goes on from JAAHHJ010000014.1 coordinate 121,799, forward strand.
CTGTAAGCCTCGTTCAATGGCTTTTTTTAAGGCATTTTTCAATTGGGGAATAGTTAAAGTTTCCAGAGGATTTATATAGATTTGACCAGTTTTATGATCGTTTGCAGTACAACTATGTCCAGCAAAGAAGAGGATATCCCATCCTTGCTTGTCCCAAAGTTTTTCATCTAATTCCCGACGCTGTGGTTCAACGAGAAATACTGTTTCTGCCTCTGTTAAATTTTCTAGTAATTGCCGGTCTGCCTTAGTATCAATTCCAGTACTATCACCAAGTACAGCTAAAATTCGCACCTGCTTGTCTCGGTTTTGGACTTGTTTTCCTGGTTCAAAATTGAGTGAACTTAAAGAGACTTCGGCGCGGGGATAATCGTGAAAAAATTTCCAGATATACCAGGGCAGTTTTCTTAATTCACAATCTTCAGTTTGAATAATAAATTCAATTTCATCTGTGGGGTGTAGTTGCTTGCGCAGTTGGCGCTCTATGGGGCGAAAACCTTCAAAATCGAGCCAATCATCCAGGCGATTTTGCAACTGCTGACAGATAGCATCAAACTCAGTATCCGAGACGTGGGTGACATCAGCTTCATCGATAGTGATATCGTCATCCTCATCCTCATCGATATCCTCATCGATTAATTGAGTTTGAAAACTGCGTATATTAATAGCACGAGCCTTATAAAGTAACTCATAAAGCAATTGCCAACGGTGATAAAGTTCCACAAGATCTGGGGCAGGTGCTAAACTGCCAGTAAATTGCATATACCTGTCTCCCGACTGTAAAGAGACAATAACTAAGGGAAACCCATTCTGTAAGCTACCCTTGCCCAAGTTTAAAATCACCAACTTATTCATCAATCATCTTGTGCTTCAATCACAAAATTTTCCGTAATGCTGAAATTCTCTAGGGTAATGCGGATGCTGAAACGCTTGCCTCTAGTACAGGTAAATCGCTTCAATTGAATAAAATTATCTTGAGAGCGTGATTGGAATTCCTGTAGAACTTTCCCTCCTTTAGAAAGCAAAGCTAACTTTATATTAGATGGCAAGTAGGTTTGCTCACCAGTCGGATGCAACTGTACACGAATACCCACTCTTTGTTCAGCATCCGGCGTTAAACCCACCAGCAGTGCTACAGCTTGATTTCCCAGTTGCATGCCTAAATCAATCAGTTTGATTCCTTCAACAGCAATCTTTCTAGTTGTTAGTTTACCCTGTCTGAAAGCAGGGACTAAATTACCTGAATCTGCATTTAAAAAAGCATCAAGGGAGAGCCAACCAGCCTCAAATACTTCCTGAAACCATTGCCCCAAATTAATAGAAGTTTTGCTTGGTGTTGTAGCCATCTTTAATTGTTGCTGCTGCCGATAATATAGTTCCTGCCTCCACTGCGGCTGTGCAATTAATGCTCCCCACTGGGAAAATGGCACATCTAGTCTAGGTGAATAAGCAGTAACCCTACTCAAATCTTCCAGCAAAACTTGTGCTTGATAAACGGACAGAGTTGGCAAAGATTTTACTTCAGGTATAGTCGTTTGATAGAGTTCCTGTACTGCCCACATTACACTCAAATCTTCTATTAAATCTTCAGTCTCTAGAGAGTAGGTTTGATCAATGCAGTCATATTTACCTTGCTCCCGCAGTTGTTGATGAGTCGCATATCCGCAGATTCTCATCGAACATGCTGAGAGATTTAACTCAACTGCCAGATAATAATTACCTGCCCAATCGGGAAGATCAACCCACTCTCGCGGTACAGATAATTGGGCAAATTCACTATCTTCACTAGGAATTAATACTAGTCGCGTTTTGTTTAGTTCAATTGCTGTGCCATTCACCACCTGCCAGAAGCTTGGTAACTCACTTCGTCGAGGCCACACTTGAGGCTTTGAGTGCAAATCTGCTTCACTTTCGAGATAGGTTAAGAAGGTATTGAGACACAAACAATTTAAATAGGCAATCCAGCGAGCAGAATTATTAGCATAGCTTGTGCTTGCGGTTTTTTGCCATACCTCTTCTCGTTCAGTTATCGAAAACTCTAGAAATAACTGATCGGTACAAATTAATGCTAAGCTTTCACTATTCAATTCCATGAGATTACCTCTTTTGTTTGTATAAAGTTGCATGATTTTGTTGTAGCCATTTGTCAACAAAATTAGTCAAACATTTCTCTAGAGAGCTATTCTGAACCACATGAATGTGCATTTGTTCTTCCAGAACACTTCTAAATCGTTGTTGCGCCTTATGCTTAATTTCCAGAAACCTTGAACGTAGCTCTGGATTAGAGGTCGAGCTTTTTTCATGCCTTGCCTGAACTTGAGTATACTCATCACTATGATTAAAAACTTGAATTAATATACTTCTTTCTTCTGAGCTAATCAATTCCAAAAATATTCTATCTAATATTTGTGAAAAGAAATCCCGACTATAAATAGTTAAGTATTCCTTAATATCATCAAGTTTATCTTTACAGATTTCATTTATTTCTTTTGCCGTCAGAGTCCTGGACAAATAAGCTTGAGCATAGGATTGAGTAACAGCTTTCAGGATATTTTTTTGATAGCGTTGTAGCTGGCGAGAAACTTGGTATTGTTTTTCAACTCTTAAAAAGACCATCAAATCGCTTTGATTCACTTCCAGACCTAACCAAAGCATCAGGCATTGCTGAGCTGGTTTATCTAGAGATTTAAATTCTTGTAAAATTGTTTCTTTAACTTGAATTAATTCTTGTCTTCTTTCAGTTTTAATTAAGTTAGCAAAAGTGTTAGATTCTACGTCTTGAATTTCCCCATGGTCTTCTAGAGGTATCCAGCGCTGATTTTGGGAAGCACGCGCCGCTTGGACACAGGTTGCTAGCAACTTTTTGATGTCTTGACCAGTGACTGGTTGGGTTTCAATTGCTAAACGCTGCAGTTGCTGGTTATAGCGAGTCGCAATTTGCTCCAATTGCTGGTCACTTAGAGGTATTGTTGATAGCTTATTAGCGCGACCACCATCACTACTGATAGGGGGATAAAATTCTTCAAATGAATCTTTGAATAATTGCCATGCTAAATCATGAATTTCAATATCTTTGGAATTAATCCCGTATTCTTTTAAAGCTATTTTTAACTGTCTTTTACTTAATTGCCGTAATAAGCCATTATCTGAAAATTTGACAGATTTTAATTTAAGGTCTCTGACGACTCGATTTTGGATAATGTTACACAGGCTAGTGCGGGCATACCGATGAAAGGGGCAATCAAGATTAAGATTAAATTTCTTGAATAATTTAGCCGGGTTAACGGTAGCCTCACAGGCAATAAGAAAACACTCTTCTAAAGGGTATTGTGAACCAATACTAGGAGATTTTTTTAATTTATCACTAATTTGACGGGCAGCATAAAAACAAATTAACTGCAAGTAACTAAAGATTAATTTTTGACAAAAATATGAGAAAATTATGTGGGTAAAAGTAACAGAAGTGTTGACATTACCAAATAGTAAGGTATAATAATTCTCAATTGAGGTAATTAATCCTTTAAGAAAAGAGCGTATCCAATCCTCTTCGCTAGCATCTGGGTCAGACTCAACCAAATCTTCTATCAAAACCTTTAAGGTAGGGTCATATCCTTGGACAAGGATAGTCCCAGTACCTCTGTGAGAGTCTCTGAAGTAGATGCACATCGAAAATCTTTTGATGATCTGTTCTGCATCAGGCATGTTTGTGTTCATGGTTCATGGTTGATGGTTCATGGTTGATAGTTGATGGTTCATTGCACCCTGCATCTGAACTTAAACACCTATTAGGAGGTAGACAAAAAATGCCCTACCTCCTATTAATAGGTACAACATTCTAGGATTTATGCAAGTTTTCTTCATAGATGCTGCACAAATCTCAGACTCTTTATCTTAGCTTGCCAATCCCCCAGCAAGAACATCCTCAGCTAAACTGGATTTTAGCTGGCAAGAGCAGGTTGCTCCTTTGATTGTGGTTGCAGTGGATGTCTTTGACTGGGGAATCGATTCCCACTCCGGGGTGAGGGAAAAAAGGGGTGGGGAGTGTGGGAGGTGTGGGGAGTGTGAGGGGGATTTTTTGGATACTTAGCTAGAAATCCCAACCAAAATTTCGTTTACCCCCCACTCCTGATGAGCGCACAACAACTGGCAGCGCGACTGCGTGATTTAGGAATTGACCCAAATCAGTGGAGGTGATTCCTATTTGGTGACACCTATTTAATCTCTTTAAGTATAGAATAAAAAATTTTTGGGTAGAGAATAAAAATCGAACCTATTTTAATACAGTTTTAGTATCTCAACTCAAGAAGATTGTTCATAAAATTCGGGGTTTCAAATATTATCTGATGAGAGTAATAAAACAGCGAATATCGCTAGGAAATACATATTTTTAAACTTGAGTAAATCAGTTGCATAAATGCGATCGTCTGGACATAGAACCTGATAGAAGCAACAAGCTTTGAAAAAAGGAGCAACTGATATGGCTACTATTTACGGAACCAGCGGAAACGATCCTTACTCCACCATGACAGGTGGCAGTGGAACAGACTGGATTTTTGGTCTAGGAGGCGATGACTCTATCGACGGTTCGGGAGGGAATGACTATCTCTTTGGCGGCAATGGTGATGACTTCCTAGATGGTTGGACTGGAAATGACTACCTCTACGGTGGTGAAGGTAATGACACCTTGTGGGGTTACACAGGTAATGACTACCTCTCTGGAGAGTCAGGTAATGATGATTTATGGGGGGAAGCTGGTAACGACACACTGATTGGTGGCGATGGTTGGGACACTCTTAACGGTGGCGGCGGTAATGATTACCTTAATGCAGGTAGTGGTTTTAACACTGTTACAAGTGGAAGTGGTTTTGATAGCATTGTTCTATCAGCATCGAGTTACAATCACATAACAGACTTCCAAGATGGTGTTGATCATATTCTCTTAGATGACATACAATTCAACTCTCTTGGTTTCACTTTTATATCTGGTACAGGAACATTTCTTACCTATGATGGGCATTCTATTGCTCTTTTGGTTGATGTAGCGGAAAGCCAGCTCACAGCAGCTGATTTTACAACCATATAGCCTCGCTCAAGCCAAACCTTGTGGTCTTTGTTGATCTCTTACTTAAACTGAGACTAACAAGCAGTTTAATTGTAACTAGGTAATTACAGGCATCTATCATCATGACTTCAACCCAAAGCAGCAGCCAAAGATTCGGCAGTCGCTGCCACCATAATTGAAAGTACGTGGAGTTGGCAATGCATGCGGTGCTAACTCTACATGCTCAACAAAATTCTGGTAATAGAAAAGTTACCTTAGATTTGAGTGAAGGGCTGGAACTAGCAGAAGGCAATATTAGTCACTTAACGATGACTTATGATCTCTTGAAAGGAGTACTCAGGGCGATCTGATTGACGAATAATCCCATTTGCAGAGATAACCATGCGATTTTACAATCAACTTCCCAACCTCCTTGCCGGTACTGCACTCACCACAGCCGTGGTCATCATCTTACCTCAAGCAGCTTTTGCTCTTAGTGGTAGACAAGTCAATGACATTGCCCGCGAAGTCACCGTTTTATTCCGGGGTACCCGAGGACAACATGGCTCTGGAGTAATTATTGCTAAAAGTGACCAGACTTACTACGTCCTCACTGCCCACCATGTTGTCAGAAGGGAAGACGATTACAAGCTTGTCACTGCCGATAAACAAGCCTATGCCATTGATTACGCTAAGATCAAGCCTTTGCCTGGGATTGATTTAGCAGTTGTAGAATTCACCAGCGAGCAAGATTATCAAGTTGCTAAATTAGCGAATTCTGAACTAGCTAGCCAAGGGCAAGAAGTTTTCATTTCTGGGTGGCCAGCTTTGGGAGTCGTCGGCCGAGAAGCTGGTGGCCAACTCATTCGTCAGTTTACTGATGGTCAGATTTCAGGGTTTTTAGAAAAGCCTTTTATTGGTTATCAGATGATTTATACTAATATAACTCGTGCCGGCATGAGTGGAGGACCAGTATTAGATGCTGGGGGGCGCGTAATTGGTATTCATGGTCTTGGAGATAAAGAGGATCCAACTAAATTTACCAGGCAAGGATTTACTCAGGAGGAAGCCTCCAGTATCGCCAACAAGATCAAGCCTGGTTTTAATTATGCTATTCCCATCAATTCCTTTTTTCAACTAGCACCCCAGGCAGGAATTTTTTTGAGTTGGCAAGTAGAGAACTCGCCAGCACCAGAATTAGGAGAACCTTATGTAGCTAGTGCTGAGCCTGACCCTCGTGATACTATTGATGACATTAATACAACCTTAGACACAGTTAATAATGCGATTAACACCGTTGATAAAATCAGAAATTTATTTCGTTAAGTTTCTGTAGTTCCAGGAAATACTAAATTATAAAGTTTATCCACCTTCAGTGCTAAGGGAGTGGGGAGTAGTGCCAGATATCTCCCTACTCCTTTTTTTAATAAATCAGTTGCATAAGTTGGGATTGCTTGGACGTAGAAACATATAGAAGCAACTATTTACATTAGGTTAACCAAGAAAAAGCTACATGAATTTCTTAATTGAAATTGTTTTGGCAGTAGTCGGATTCTTTGCTGGAACTGCTTCGGCATTAGTTGGACTATTGGGAGGAACTCTAACAGCCTCTATTCTCTTTCTTAACCCTCTGATTAGTTTACTCATATTCTTATTTCCACAGTCTTTTTTAGTTTTAGTTCCTCCAGAACTAGTGGGGATGTTAGGAATTGATATTACAGTCCTGCTGCTCACTGGACTGCTCAAATTAATTTTCGATAAATTTTTTCCGGACAAACAGTTCCTGGTTGGATTTATAGTGATTACGGTTACTGTTTACGCCCTATTTATTGGCAATACTCTCACCACTATTATTGGATTTGTTTTGGGATTTGTTTTAATATATCTAGTTACTTTAGTTGGGAAAGGGATGAAACTATTTTTGGGCTTTTTCGGCGAATTAGAATTAGAGTAGAGCAAGATACAGTCATAGCCCTGACCCTCAACCCCTCTCCCAAGGCAAGGGAGAGGGGAGAAGATTTTTACAGAATAAGGGTTTGACAAATTCGCCAACAGTATCGACAACTGTACTACACAGTGTTAGAAATTGCTGTAAATAAAATTCCTGTAATTCCCTGTTAAGAATTCCCTATGGCTGAAGCTCTTAATTTTTTGTTCACTGCGTAAGTCTTAAGAATGTAGGGCATCGAGTAACTTTGGGCAATTTCATAGTTCTTTACAAAGTTAAGTTTATTCATATCCAACTACATTATGCATATCTCTAAAACATCAGACCTATTGAACTAATAGGGGGGCATTGGCCACTCCAGATAATTTCAAAGATCAGGAGAAAAGAAATGACATTTACTTTATTAGATGGCACTCGAACCATCAACAATTCCCTCAACACTAGCAATGGTGACTTCAAGGATAGGTTTAAGTTTCGGTTAGGTGAAACTAGTAACTTCAACCTCGCCTTAACCAACATGAGTGCAGATGCTGATATCAGGATATATCGGGACTCTAATGGCAGTCGAGAGCTAGAAGATAATGTAGATGAGTTAGTCGTTTCTTCCCTTCGCAGTGGCAGTCAGGATGAAGCGATTAACCTAGAATCCTTAGAGGCAGGTAATTACTTTGTGCAGGTGCGTGCCTTTGGAGAGATTGCTACTAACTACCAGTTGAGGATGTCTACCGAAGATCCCAGTAACTTTCTACCCACAGAAATTGAGGTGGGTGCCCTCACTGGCAGTAAAACTTTTAATGGCTCTGTCGGAAGTGACAATACAGCTGATACCTATCGGTTTAATTTAATTAGCGCTGGCAACCTAGAATTATCACTCTACGGTTTGAGTGCAGATGCAGATGTGCGGGTGGTACACGACAGCAACAACAATGATCTGATTGATTTTGGTGAAGTTATTGCTACTTCTACAAATGCTGGAACCTCAACTGAAACTATTAACCTGACTGGTTTAGATGCAGGAGACTACCTGGTGCAAGTTTATCAGTATTCAGGAGCAACCAACTATACACTTGATTTATATACTCCAGCTCTATATCATTTCACTTACCAATATGGGGATGGAGAATACTATAAAGGTTACGGTTACACTCAGCCCGGTGAAGAAATTGCTGCCGGAGAGCGGATTTATCAGTCTTCAGCTAACGAAACTGGACACATAGGCTACTATGATATAAATTCTGCAACTCCAATTACGAATCACCTCTCTTTTGCAGGGCAGGTAGTAGTTAATGAGTACTATGACCTGGAAACTGGCTACATTGCCGATGATAATATCATGGGAGGAACACAGGGACATTTGCATGACCCTGACTATCCCTTTGATGCTACCCGCGACTTCAATGTTGGCAGAGGTTATACTGGATTAGGTAGTGAGGGCGGCATTGTTCATACTGATGGTCATCCTAGTCTTCCTGGGATGTCGGGTGTAGATACAACTACTTTTGCTGTGTTCGATAACTCCATTGAAGCTGACATGATTCCGATCACGGCGATGTCGATGTCTATGTCTGCAATGCCAATGTAAGCATTGCTTTTAGCTATGCAACTATCTCCTCTTCAACTGTGGTTCTTGCAAGGAAGTTCCCTCTTGTGTCTGTTAGCTGCCAACCCCATTGCAGCACAAATTACTCCTGATAACACTCTCCCAAACAATTCTGTTGTTACAACTAACGGCGATATCCTTCAGATTGACGGGGGAACTAGAGCAGGGGATAATCTTTTTCACAGCTTTAAGCATTTTTCTGTAGGTACTGGCGAAACCGCCTTTTTCAACAATCTTACGGATATTCAAAACATCCTTTCTCGGGTAACAGGTGATTTGGGTTCTAAAATCGATGGCATACTCAAAGCTAATGGTACTACCAACTTGTTTCTAATTAATCCCCATGGCATTATGTTTGGTGCCAATGCCTCACTTGATCTTGGTGGTTCTTTTTTCGCCAGCACCGCCAATAGCATCAACTTTGCTGATGGTACTCAATTCCATGCCACAGATACTAACTCACCACCTCTGTTGACAGTCACGGCTCCTATTGGTTTAGGATTGGGGACAAACCCAGCAAATATTACTAATCAACCCGGTGATAACCAGCTCAAACTCCAGGTGCCTAATGGTCAAACCCTGGCACTAATAGGTGGTGAAGTTAAATTGAATAATGCCAGTTTGAAAGCGCCAGAAGGAAGAATTGAGATTGGAGGACTAGCGGCTGTAGGAAATATAGCATTCAACAATGATGGTAGTTTGAGTTTTCCTGAAAACATAGCACGAGCCGATGTTTCCCTTGCCAATGGTACTGTGGTTGAAGTCAGTGGTGGGGGTGGAGGCACAATCAATTTTAATGTCGCAAACCTAGAAATAGTAGATTCAAACAGCCGCATCAGTGCAGGTATTAAAGAGAATCAAGGTAGTGCTTCTAGCCAAGCAGGGGATATCCAAATCAACGCCACTGGAGATGTGATCGTGACAGGGGGAGTAGATAATGAAACCTTAGGAGAGGGCGATGCTGGCAAGATCTTAGTTAACGCCAGAAATCTTACGATCGCAGGGGATGGTAGATTAAGAAGTCAAAGCACAGCAACAGGCGATGCTGGAGATATCATCATCGAGGTTAACGAGACAGTTAAATTGATTGAAGGCGGCAAAATTAGGAATGAGTTGGGTAGGGAATCTTCAGGGCATGGGGGTGACATCAACATTAGCAGCGATTTGCTCTTAATCGAAGCCTTTTCCAAAAAAGATCAACCACAAATTAGAACCCAAATCGGTGGTGCCGGTGATAGTGGCACCATTAACATTGACACTGAAGAGCTCTCGATTATCGGTCCTAATGATAGTGGTTCCCATGGTATCACAGCTAATACAGGAGGGGCTGGAGACGGGGGAGATATTAATATTACCGTAGATGGTACTCTAACTATCACCGATGATGGCAAAATTCAGAGTAATGTCTCTAGAAGTAGGACTACCGGTAATGCTGGTGATATTAGTATTGTTGCTGAGTCCCTTTCTTTGAGGGAGAATAGCTCTATCTCTGCTGTTACCAAAGGTGAAGGTAATGCTGGCAATATATCGATTACTACTACAGGAGCAATCGAGATTATTGGCACCAGTAGCTCAATCTCAACACAAGTCGATAGGTTTTCCAGTACTGGTAATGCTGGTAATATTACCATCCATACTCAATCACTGTTTGCCATGGATGGGGGGTTTGTTACCACTGAAACTAAGGGCAAGGGAGACGCAGGCAACATTTATCTCAGTGCTACAGATTTAGTGGAACTTTCTGGGGTTGATGAGTTTCGCCGCTCTAGTGGTTTATTCAGTCGTACCTTTGAAGGAGCCCAAGGCTCAGGAGGAGATATTACAGTGATAACACCAACCCTGCGTTTAGCTAACAGTGCAGTCCTCAATGCTGAAACTAAAAGTGGTGCCATGGGTGGTGATATATTGGTCACTGTGGGGGTACTCGAAGTATTAAACGGTGCTCAAATTCTTAGTAGTGGCTTTGATGAGGGAGCAGCAGGCAATATCACCGTCAATGCGACAGAAGAGATTCTCTTATCTGGTATTGACCCTAACTTTAATCAACGACTTGCTTTCGCTAATGGGCAGCTTGAAAAAAAAATTATTAGTTCAATCCGTGAGATTATCAACAATGATGGTTCTCAAAGTGGTCTGTTAGCTCGTGCTGAAGGTAATGGAAATGCTGGCAGTTTAACCATTTCTACTCCTGATTTAACTGTCCGAGATGGAGCGCAAGTCAACGTTAGCTCTGACGGTTCCGGATTAGCAGGCAGTTTGAAAGTTAAGGCTGAGTCTATCCGTCTCGATAATGGCAGCCTTAGAGCCGAAACCAGAGCAGGAGACCAAGGCAATATTACCCTAAAAACTCAAGATATCATCATGCGCCGTGGTAGTGATATTACCACCAACGCCATTTTAGCCGCCACTGGCGGTAATATCACCATTAATACCGATATCTTAGCCGCCCTAGAAGATAGTGACATCACGGCCAGAGCTGTCAAAGGCCGAGGAGGTAATATCAAAATTACCACCCAAGCTATCTTTCTCTCCCCTGATAGCGAGATTAATGCTAGTTCCCAGCTAGGTATTGATGGTACAGTAACCATCACTACTCCAGAAGTTGACCCCACCTCTGGAATACTAGAATTGCCCTCAACTCCAGTAGATGCAGAATCATTAGTGGCTAAAAATCCCTGTGCCATTGAAGAAGGCAAAATTGCTGGGGGCAGTTCCTTGATAGTTACTGGCAGAGGTGGTTTACCTCCCAGTGCTGATGACCCCCTACCTCATGCTACCAGAGTAGTTGAGTGGGCAAGTCGCCCTTCCCCACAGGAGAACACAGTAGTACAGGAGCAGGTAAATTCTCCTGTAGTGTTGCGTAAGCGAGTACAAACAAATGAGCAAGGAGAAAGAAGATATCTAGCAATCGAGCAAGCCCAAGGCTGGATACTTACTCCCGATGGCACTATTATGCTAACGGCTACACCACCGAATATTATACCTCAAAGTCCTGGATTAATCCATTCTCACTGTCGCCTATCTTCAAAATAGACTAGCGAGATTTTTGGGCAATATGAAAAGCTGAAAGATATGACAAAGAGAGCCTCCCTAGGCAATTCCTCTCTAGTACTTCCTTCAAAGCTTGAAATAAAGAATTACGCTGTTGTGGCTCTAGCATTATGTACGGCGAATAAGTACTCAAAAGCGCCAGATAATCATCAATACTATAAGTTAGTTCAGATGCCAACTGCTCGTACACTAAATCTTTAAAATAACCAGAGTTAACTACAGTTTGTCCAAATTTTTTGATGCTCTCTTCCTGTGTTACTCTATGTTCATATTTGGCAAGAGAAGGAGCATAAGTCTGATAGACTTCCTTCAAGATTTGGAAAATTTCATACTGGGGTTGTAGTGCTGTATTCCATAGCAAAATTAAAGAACCATCGTCTTTTAAAGCATTAATAACTTTTGGATAACCAATCTCAGGTGAAACCCAATGAAAAGAAGTAGCTGCCAAAACGATATTAAATTGCTGTGGCAATAAATCCCACTCTTCAAAGCTAGTATTTTTAATCTCTACATTGGGATACTGCGCACAGTTAAGTCGTGCTAACTGGCAAGCTTCCTGGTTGGGTTCAAGACAAACCATCTCCAAGCCCAATTGAGCAAAAGAAGTAGTAGCAGTACCAGGCCCACATCCGATTTCAAGGATAACAGCGTCTTGAGGAACTTGGGCTAACTCCAGAACACGACCAACTAGTTCTTGAGAATAGCGTGGTCTTACCCTATTGTAAGCATCTGCTACTGCACCATACCAGCTTTTTCTTTGTTGTGAAGTGTAAGCATCTGCTACTTGGCTGTACCAGCTTTGTTCTGATTCCGAATCCTTCATGATTTACTTGTGATCTTGACTACCTAAATGTTTTCTACAAATACCTTTAAGCAACAAATGTTCTTGTTATGATATAAAACACAAAAAATTATGCTGCTAATAAACTATGTATAAAGGAACAGGGAACATATTTTTTATTTGTAGTCAACATTTAAGTATTACTTATTACTTATTACTTATTACTTATTACTTCCATTCAACCTAATCTGAAAACATCAGCAAAAACTTCCTTTAAACTCGGTCTTCTCTGTTGGGAAGGCGAATCATAAACTACCATTAAAGAATCTTTATTTCCCAAATCAGGAAAGATTACCATTCCTTCTGCATAGTCTGCACCAAAAGTCAAAGGAAGGTTAAATAAAACTTCTAATTCCCCTGAATCTTGAGAGCAGATAGTATTGCCAGAACGCCCTAACGCTTGTTTATAGCGAAAGACTTTCATCGAGCCATCTAGAACCATAGTCGGACCTGCCAAAATGATTAGGTCTTTGCCCCGTAGACACAATTCACGTATCCCTAAGCCATTGAGGTCAACAAAATGTTTCTTATATAGTTTTCCCTCTTCTCCAATTGCTTTAAGTGTTAATACTCCTGGAGTGTCTAATTCAACTTCTATTTCCAAAATAATGGCCCAACCCCGCAGCACAGGACCACGCAAACCTAGAAAAACTTGGTTTCCGTGAACAGCTAATCCTTCAATATCTAATCCATTGTCTTTAGAGGGAAGAGAAATAGAGATAATTGGACCAAGGTGAGGATCGTGAGCTAGGGCATCTACCAGTAAATTGCCCTCTGAATTCTTTTGGAGGCTAGCTGCTGTTAGTTGCTCATCCGGCTTATTTTCTAGAGAGCAAGATTTAACTAAAGAGCCATTAACTACGGGAATACGAGCAAGTAAATAGCGGTTTAAATCTGTCTTAATTTCCGATAGTCTCTGAATATCTTTTTCAGCTTTCTTGCCCTTAGGTTTCTTGCGCTTTGTACTGTGAGAACCGATTAGCCACAGATAATGATCTGAATAATCTATACCTTCGATGTCGATTTCATCTTCGTCGTTAAATAGCTCCACAAACTCGGCTACCGGAAATTGCTGGTGATTAGCAAAGACATTGGCTCCAATTGGGGAGAGGCGCTCAACTGAGAGCAGCTCATCAGAAGCAACCCACAGACTACCATCAGGTGTGATGGTAGCAGCTGAGAGATCCCCAATAATTAAATCTGGAGATTTACTATTAAAGCGCAGTAGAACACGACTGAGTAAAAAACTTTCTGGCATTACTTATTCCCGATTAATTTCTCAATTGAACAGGCATGATCAAATAAGTCATCTTCAACCCACCTAGAGGAGTCAAAATTACTGGAGTGTCAGCTTCATTAATCTGAATTTGAATATCAGAAGTCGGCAGCGCTTTTAATCCATCTAGCAGATACTTGACATTAAAAGCAATTTCCAAACTTTCACCTGATATCTCTGCTGAAATTGACTCTCGCCCACTACCAACATCTTGAGCCTCTACTGATAACTCTATTTGCTGATTAATACTATCAATACTAAACTTAACGATATTATTCTTCTGATCAGCCAAAACCGCAATCCGTTCCAACGAACTTAGCAAAGCACGTCGTTCAATCGTTATCTGGCGTTGAAACTGGTTAGGAATTAGTTTATCGTAAGCAGGATACTGTCCTTCCAAAGTACGACTAGTTAAGCGATGTTCTCCTCCTTGGAAAACAATCTGACCCTGTTCAAACTGAAGAGCAACAGTATCAGCAGCTCCTTGCATACCCAGCATTTTTTCTAGTTCCCTTAGCGCCCTAGCTGGTAAAGTTAACTCTAAAGATGTTAGCGCAGTAGAACTAAACTCAGTCTCAGATAAATCCTCTTCATCTGTCATCTGTGCTTGCTCATTGTCTACTTCTTCCTTGATTCCCAAAGCAGTTTGTACAACTGCCAGTCGGTGTCCATCTGTAGCAGCAAATTCCAGTAAGGGTGTCTGATCATTTTCTCCCACTTGCTCCATTTTTAGGTGTACACCCGTCAACACCTGCTTGGTTTCATCAGCGCTAGTAGCAAATAAAGAGCCCCGCAATCCTTCCATTAAGGCTTCTACTGGCAAACTCAGAGCCATTCCCTCTTCAATACGGGGAAGCTCAGGAAAACCCTCACTTCCCATACCTCGCACTTCGTATCGCCCTGAAGTCGTAGTCAAAGTCACAACCAGACTATCGCTCTCTTGGGGGCTTTCTGTTTCTGAGGTAATCTCTTCGAGAGTAATTTCTCCATCTGGTAAGCGCGAGACGATATCATTAAGCAGCTTAGCTGGTATGGTAATTTCTCCACCTGCACTTACCTGGGCTGCGAAACTAGTTTGAATACCAAGACTAAGATCAAAAGCAGTTAGTAACACACGCTGAGTTTCTGTGTCTGCCTCCACTAAGACATTACCCAGCACAGGATGGGTAGGGCGAGAAGGTACCGCCCGACTCACTAGTGAAAGATTAGTATTAAGGTCGCTTTGATTGCAAACAAGTTTCATCTGACATCCTCCCCCGGTAAGTCGATGATTATACCGGAGGTTTCCTAGCTTCACAACTAGCCTTTCGATACATCCATCTACTTTCTAACCCAATTTTCCACCATTGAGTTGGAAACCCCATCATCTAAAAATTGCTTTATAGCGCTACGCGCAAGGCTCCAGGGCAGAAGGCTCCAAGGCAGAAGGCATAATTTGACAAAGTTCTAGCGATTTAGCTTGTCCTAACCTTAATACGTACTGCTTTAATTTGAATTGGTTGGGGTTTGCCATCCTCCTCTCCCTTGCTCCATCTCCTCCTTCTCTCTTTACTAATAGTTCCGTAAACACTACTTTTGGTAGAGTTGTCAGTTAAAAAAAAGTCATGCTAATTTAATATCCAGAATTCAAGAGTGCTAATCCACTTCTCAAAGGATAATCAAGCACTGCTTCTAGGTTAAGTCCAACCAATTTATTTATTCAACTTCAAACTATAAGACCGGGTTTATAAAACTGTATATATCTTCTTTAAGAAAGCAGAAGCTCGATTATTTTGTGTCCAAATAATCAAAGAAGTGAAGGCAAATAATAGCAGCATTCAATTTCAAAGACTATAGCGCTACGCGCAAGGCTCCAGGGCAGAAGGCTCCAGGGCAGAAGGGGTGAATTTGACAAAGTTTTAGCGATTTAGCTTGTCCTAACCTTAATACGTACTGCTATATTACAAAATACTATTACACAAGAGTACAGATCTCCCAAGGCTAATAACCGAGGGAGGCCTAAATTCTCAACAATCTAAGCATCTTGGCTATGCGGCAACAGAAAGAGTACTTGCTGACATCTTGTCCTTGGCAGATTCGGTTCCCTTTTTATCCTTTGCAGATACTGCTTCTGAGTTGCGAGTCTTAGCAGCCAACTCCAAAATCTGACTCCAGAGCTTTTGCACCTTTTTAGTAGTAATTTTCAGAGCCTTAGCAATCTGTTGATCACTGTAGTTTTTCTGCTTGAGTTGCAACAGCTTCCGCTGTAAACTCTCAAGTTGTCCATCAAAAATTTCCCATTGCTGATGTGACATCCCTAACTTTTGATCCAGATCCGCCCCCAACCATTGATGCACTATTTGCCAGTGGGAAGTGCGAGCGAACTTTTCCATATGGTACTTAAAACGCTGCTGTAAGTAATCCCGTTTTTTCGGTGTGAGATTCATAATCTCATCAATTTCAGGTGCAGATAAATCTTGCAGCCTCAGTACTAAGTAATTAGCACAGTCAGAGTGACCCTTTTCCTCCAAATATTGTAATAGCTCTTGGATAATGCGATCGCGCAGAAGGGCATCATGGGGATCAACTGCTTGGGCAACCAAACGCGCTCTTACCTGCTGCAATGCCCCTGAGTAACTTTGCTCTTGTGCTGCCTCGCCCTTAGAAAACTCCACTGCTTGTTCAATATCAACAGAGGTTTCACTGGGCAAGCGTCTAGCAAAACTTTTGGCTCTGAGTATAATCAGCTGCTGGTTACCAAATCTGCGCAGATTAATAGTGCGCTTGGCATATTGCTCTGTAAACGCCATATACTCTGCCAATTCCATGCGAGTGCGGGGAGTATAGCTAACCTCCAGTTGATTTTCCCGTCGAAAGACTTTGAGGGCATCAGCATAAAACTCCTGCAAAAAGTCCTCAATCAGGTTATATCTACCAGAAAACTTTAAATTAGACTTAGGCGTTGCCACATGACGATAAACCATCACACTGAGGCGGCTGTGTAATTCAACTCGACCTCGCTGGGAACCGAGCTTATGGTACTCTAGGCATTTGTGCAGTCTTTGTTGTGCCAGGGTTTGTTGCCAAGAGCGGATTTGACCACTAGTTTGGATACGCAAACTCAATTGACAAATCCTTTCTACCTCAACGACAATGCGGTTGATTACCTTCAGAGTATTACTTGAGGGTGAACCAGTGTGTTCCTGTAGTTCCTTGAGCAAAAATTCCCTCAAAACCTCAGCATCAGTTTTTTCACAAGTTTCCGGATTATTTTGTTGGTCAACGGAAATTGGATGGACAGAGGTAGAATTTAAAGCGTTCATGGTAAAGCCCCTACTAGATTCAAGTGAAGAATGACAAAGACACAAGCAGCGTTTGAATGTAGTTGGGTTTGACCTTGCCAGGTTTAACCTTCTGCTGTTGTCCTACAATTTAAATTTAGAATCTAATCCATCAGCATTAGCTGATGGATGTGTCACTACCGACTTGGTCACTAGTGGGTAGATGAAACTTCTCAGGTTTATTAGTCTTTGATAAGTGTGCCAAACCTTGATGTGTAATGAATTTGGGCGATTTACAGCGTTGTTAATCTCAGAAGCTTAACAACGCTGTGGGAATGGACAATTGAGCAACTGGCTTGATTTTGCTTTAAACTCACTGAATCAGGAGAGGGGGAGACACGGAGACACGGAGACACGGAGACACAGAGATGGGGAGAAGATTGTGATGTTACGCAGTAGCTGGCTAGTCTTTACTTTTTTCAGTCTAATTAGTAAATTTAGTCCAAAATCCAAAATCTAAAATCGCATGACCCATGCCACTGATATTGCTACCTTAGCCCGTTGGATGGCAGCTGACTTTAGCAACCAACAGCAAGCTTTTGAAAATCCCCCGATGTATGCCCACATCAGAGTTTGCATGCGCCCTCTGCCCAAGTCACTGCTCAATGGTACTAGTTTATTTCTGGAGCAAGCCTATGACTACATGCTCAATCAGCCCTACCGACTGCGAGTTTTGAATATAGTGGAAGTTGGTAATGCTCTCGAAATCGAAAACTATAAAGTTAAAGAAGAAAAGCAATTATACGGTGCTGCTCGCAATCTTGAACGCCTGCAATCACTCACAGAGGGACAGTTAGAGAAACTTCCTGGCTGCACCTTCAAGATTACATGGACTGGTCACAGCTTCAAAGCTGAGGTTGAACCGGGCAAGGGTTGTATAGTGGTTCGCAATGGCAAACAAACCTATCTCGACAGTTCTTTTGAAGTAGATGAACACCAATTAATCAGTCTTGATAGAGGCAGAGATCCAAGCACAGATGAACTAGTTTGGGGTTCAATTGCAGGAGCATTTAACTTTGTCCGATGGGAAAGTTTCGCTCATGAAATTCAGATTTAATTCCCATTAATCAGTAATTACAAAAGTAGGCAAGTCTTTGTTAGAAGCAATGCAATCATGACCATTACATCCCAGAAAATGACCCTTGAAGAGTATCTCAATTTTGATGATGGGACAGATACTTACTATGAATTGGTGAATGGAGAAAGGGTGGTTATGCCTCCAGAGAGTGAACTCAATAGAAGGATTTCCAGCTTCTTGTTTGCCTATTTTCTACAACAGGGAATTAGCTTCTATCGCTTGACGATGAAGACTGAAATCGTGGTCAGTGGCTCACGAGCAACAACGCGCTTACCAGATTTAATGGTACTTTCTGAGGAACTGGCAACAGCATTAGAAGGTGCAAATCGTTCTACTGTAATGGTAGATATGCCGCCACCGATGTTAGTAGTTGAAGTGGTGAGTCCAAATCAGGAGAAACGAGATTATCGCTACAAGCGTTCTGAATATGCAGCGCGAGGCATTGCCGAGTATTGGATTGTTGACCCAATGCAACAAAAAGTTACAGTACTCAAGTGGGTTGAAGGGCTGTATGAAGAGCAAGTTTTTCAGGGTAACGAACGGATTATCTCACCAATACTGCCGGATTTAAAATTGACCAGTGATATGGTGATCAATGCTGAAAGATAAGATTGAAGTTTTCTAATATTGATTACTTGCCATTATGTGAAGTTCCTATTACCCATTGCCCACTAATAACTTCTCCCGTACTTATTACTTATTACTTATTACTTATTACTTATTACTTATTACTTATTACTTATTACTTAAAAACAGTCCCAATGAACAATGAACAATGAACATAATCATCTGCCCTGGCATCCATAAACCAGAGCTGACGCAGAACTTTTTAGAAACTTTGCAGAGCAACAATAGCCTAAATGCATCTAATTACTGCACTCAAAAGGTTTTAGTATTTCCTATTCAGGACTACCCAGCTTATAGTGCTGTGCATATTTTAGAGTTCTTACAGCATTATCCTATTTCTTTACAGACACCGTTAGTGTTTATTAGTTTTAGCGCTGGTGTTGTCGGTGCTATTGGCGCTGCTTGGGGGTGGCAATTACTCGGAGGTAAAGTAAAAGCCTTAATCGCTATTGATGGTTGGGGTGTCCCTTTAGCTGGTGATTTTCACATTCATCGGCTTAGTCATGATTATTTTACTCATTGGAGTTCAGCACTATTAGGTGCTGGAGAAGATAGTTTCTATGCTGAGCCAACAATTGAGCATTTGGACTTGTGGCAAAAGCCAGATTTATGTAAAGGCTGGTGGATTTACCCTGCTGTGGGCGAGGTGCCAGAAAGAAAGATTTTTACAACTGCGGCTGAGTTCATTATTAACTTATTGCAACGTTATACTATTTCTCTAAGTTCTTGAATATACTATCCTCACTGCCCCTTCCATTACTGATCAATACTCGTAGAGCTCACGCTACTCAGGGTTTTGAACAGGGATATGACTTTTTGTCAATCGGAAAGCTCTAACGTAGACGGATGAAGGTGGTAATTTTAGGCTTAGATTAGAGCGTTGCTCTTTGTCTCATTTGTAGCATGAAGCTTAATCAACTCAAAACCTATCTATCCGCTTGGCTCAAGAGACGCGACCATCAGAAAGTTACACTAATTGCACATAAACTCTATCAGAATCGCTTACTTCTGGGAAAACCTGGGAGTGAGATAGGTGATTGGCACATGGCGGAGCGAATTAACAAAAATCTTCTCAAGTTGTATTTTTTTAAGTTCCACCAACCTTTTATCAGCATAGAAAAAAAGGTTTTAGAGCCCATTCTGGATTACCTTAAAAGATTAGCATTGTTAGAAATTTTAGGGTTGATGGGTAATGTGTCCCTAATTATCGGTGTTATTGTCTTTGTTAGTGGTGAAAAGCAGAGACGAAACGCTGAAATTTATCAGGCATGGCAAGTCATTACCGCTGCTTATAACCAAAGTGGCAGTGGCGGCAGAAAAGAAGCTCTGGAATTCCTAAACTCAGAGCCAAGGCGTATTCCCTGGTTTTGGATGAGATGGGAGAGACAAAGCTTACGAGGTTTAGAAGCTCCAAAGGCTTATTTGAAAGAAATTCAACTCCCTGAAGCTGATTTATTACAAGCCGATTTACAGCAAGCTAACTTATTGCAAGCAAATTTACAGGAAGCTTTTTTATGGCAAGCCAATTTACAGCAAACTAATTTATCACGAACTAATTTAAAACAAGCTAAGTTATGGGGAACTAATTTAAAGCAAACTGATTTATCTGATACTGATTTACATCAAGCATTTTATACAGACGAAACAACATCTGAAGACGTTTGTAAAAAATTTTTCCTTTCCTATCCTTGTCCTACCAAATTCCCTGAAGCCTTCAACCCGAAAGCTGCTGGGATGAAATTAATCAAGGAATGGAAAGACATACCCAAAAGAGAAAATGATAAATAGGATTGCAATTTCAAAGCCGACAACTTCTGCAAGGTAGCTTAGCTTTCTCTGCTATTTTACCTTTCGCTACAGTTTTACCTGGTGTTGACCACATTGCTGATTTGCTGGCACTGCTTCCATCATCTTCTTGGGAGCAGCGAGATTAAGATTATTCATAATTTCAATAAATTCATTGCGACTGCGCCCAGCTAGTCTAGGATTCCAGCGCTTTTCTTCACCAATTGTAGATACAGTCTGCCCATGGTAATCATGACCAGGGTAAACTAGTGTATCATCTGGTAACGTAAATAGGTGTTGTGAAATCGAGTCATACAAAGCACCAGGATCACCATTTTGGAAGTCCGTGCGACCACAGCCTCGAATAAACAGAGCATCACCTGTGAGTAAGCTGTTACCATTGACTAAGTAAGCCATGTGACAATTAGTATGACCAGGAGTAGCGATCGCTTTGATTGTTACCTGACCTATTTGCAATGTCTCACCATGTTTGAGATGCCGCTCAGCACAATCAACTGCCGCTAATTCTGGCACCACACCAAGGCAGTTAGTAAGTTCTCGTAGTTTACCTGCACCAGTGATATGATCAGCATGAACATGGGTTTCCAGGCAATAGCCTAGGGTGAGACCTAATTGTTCAATTAAAGTGCGATCGCGTTCTACCTGTTCTAGTACTGAGTCAACTAGTACTGCTTCCGTGGTCAATTCATCAGCAATTAGATAAGTATAAGTACTGCTTGCGGAATCAAACAATTGTCGAAATAGCATATTTTTTATTTATTAGAACATTTGAGCAGTTTTAGGCAAATTAAATGCCCAAACGACTAGATAGCGATAATAAGCCTTTGAGCCTTCTGCTATATAAAGCCATTCTGCCTACAGTTTTCTGTATTGAAAGTAGACCCAAAGTGAGAAAAAGTGTTACCTTGGGCGGAATGGATTGGCGAAAATGCCAGCCGGAGATGAACCAATGACTGATTTAAGCAAGTGTGTTTTTGGGAAGGTAACGAAGATATTTGATGGAGATACCTTCAGTTTCGAGGTTTTGCGCCAAGGAGAGAATCTGGATTTCCCTGGCATTGAGGGGTTAATCAGAATCCGCATTGCCTGCATTGATACCCCAGAGACTAAACAGGGAGCGATCGCTCATCAAGCCAAAAATATGCTAACTAGGTTAGTAAGCGATCACAATAATCACCTTTGGATTGAGCCTTCTGGCAAGTCCCATGACCGCATAGTGGCTTGGGTGTTTGGGAAAAACCCTCATGAAGAACACATTACTGACCTTGGCAAAGTTTTGGTGTTAACTGGTCAAGCCAAAGTTTTGTACAACCACCTCAATGACTATCCTAACAAATGGGAAAGTTACATTAAAGCTCAAGCTGAAGCTCAACTAAAGCGCAGGGGAATTTGGAGTAAAGACTGTATTGAGCCAGATACCTTCAAAATTCTACAGCGCCTTTGGAGATGCGAGGATCTTTTGAAAGAACATAGAATTGAGTTTTAAAAAATTCTCATTCTAATTACCTGATCACTAGCTAAGTACTTAGGCAAAATAAATTACATAGCGATCGCCAAAAGATTTCAAAACTTGCTCCACATACTCTTTTAAATTGTTTCAACTAGACTAAGTTTGTGTTTTAATCCATTTATATTTCATGAATTGCCATAAAATTTCTATGAAGGAAAAAGTCTGCGATTGGCTCGGAGCGTGCCCCTACAGCCCTCCGGGCATCCTTCGGCAGGGCAATCGCCTAATATCTCAGAACTCTAGAATTCAGCAATGACAAAAGTTTATCGAGCAATGCTTGAGTCAATTTTAGGATCTTCAATCATTTTGCCTAGGTACTTATTTATAGCTCCTGTGAGAACAACCAAAAGCGTTGCCCACTGCCAGATGGAATGTCGGTATGAATTTGCTGGAAGCCAAGATGCTTGTAGAGACCAACATTTTTAGGATTCTCTGTTCTCAGCAAACAAGCTGAATACCCCCGACTCCGCATTGCATCCATTGCCGATTGGATCAGTTGTTTACCAAGCCCACGACCAGCATAGCTGGGATGAACACCCACGACCCATAGGTAGGCAAACCCCTTTGGAGCATGTTTTTTGAGTGCATGTTCACAGGCCGTATCATGCCTCTGAAGCCGCTTGAAGGCAGATAAACCAATTGATACGGGCAGCCAGATTAGACCACTGCGGACTAATTCCAGGATTTTTAATGGCCAAGCAAAAGACTCACCAGAGAGCCAAATTAATACGCCACCCCCACCTGGAGCAATTTCAACACCACCACAGCGTAGGCTATAACGAATCAGGAGTAAAAAGAGCTTTGTCAGTTGCTGCACTCGCGTTTCGGCATTGGGCAACATGTAGGTCATGAAGGGGTCTTTGGCGAACGCCTGACCCAGCAACGCAGCGGCAGTTTTTTGCTCGTCGATAGTCAATGAATTATTCAAATGAGTTGACACGGCTCTCTCCAAAGTTTGATGTACAAGTTAACTAGAAATTCGAAATCAGTTGTGCAACCTTTGATGAATCTGGCCTCCAGCTTCCAGAATCTTTGGGAACAAGTTTAGACTTCATGATTCAAATCAGAACACGACGTTAGGCACCCCTCACTTCGCTAGCGCTTTCATTTATGGGTGCGGAGTAATCTTTGAATCAAAAAAAACAATGGTAAGCCCAAAATAAAAGTTAGCGTCCAGCCCAGTGGATGAATTAGCGCACCCCCGATCGCAAATAGCGAGACAATAGGTTCAACGTAACTTTCCTGTCGAATCTGTCGAATGGTGATATCGGACAAGTCTGAATCGACTAAGCGTCGATTTTGAGTGGCATAAACCCAGGCGGCTGTAGAAAAGATACCGACTCCCGAGACTGATAGGCTGTAGAAACATTGAGTGACAAAAACACCGTCATAGATTGTGGCTAAATCGTTAGCGTAAGGTAAAAGAACAACGAATAGCAAAGAGAACAAGGTAAGCCATAGGTGAACGGTATCGGTTCGCTTGTAGTACCGAAACTGGTGAAGATGAGAAAGCCAATAGAAAGCAATTCCGATGAAGGTCAGAATATAAACTGCAAATGATGGCAGTTGTGCTTGCAGAAATGCTGTCACCTCCTGAGGTGTCATCTCTTTGTGGGGAAGTGGATCAAACGTAAGTGCCATAAGGGTCATGGCTCCGGCAAAAATGATATCGCTGAGTCGAGATAAACGACGAAGTTCCATCTAGAAAACCTATGTTAAGGATGGAGTAACTATGGGTCTTGCTGTTGAAAGCTGAATAGATTGGAAGAAACATTCAACCCAAAAGAATCGGGCTAACACACTCGACAATCAAGCATGCAATTACGCTATACGTCAATTGATCTCAAGTTCTCAAAATTTTGTGTTAGGCAAATAGAATTGACTGAGAGTCTGCTACATACCTAGACTAAAACATGAGTATAGCTCACGTTTTAAATATATGAGCTATACTCATGTTTTGTCAATAGGGGATTGATAAAATTGTGGAAAAATCTTCAAAAGCGACACCTGGGAGATGGCGCAAACCAAAGCAAGCTCGTAGTTTAGAGCGAGTTGAGCGGATTTTGGATGTTGCGGAGGCAATGTTTATGGAGGACGGATATGCAGCCGCAACGACGAAAGAAATCGCAGCCCAGGCGGAGGTTCCAATCGGCTCCCTATACCAGTTTTTCCCAGATAAGGCGGCTATTTTGGAAGCCTTGGCAGCACGCTACACAGATTTACTCAACCAGCGTTTACAAACATTTGACACGCCTGAAATGCTTCAGCTTCCCTTGTCGGATTATGTGAAGCAACTCACTGAGGGAATTGAGCAGTTTTTTGTTGAATACCCTGGCTATCGCGCTGTTTTTATGGAAATAACAACTACCATGCCAGAGGTAGATGAGGCTAACGATGCCAAACTCATTGAGACGATGGCGTCTATATTGCCAAAACTGCATGCATCGCTCGGTTTGGAGGATCGCCAGGTGATATCGTTTGTTCTTGTCAAGGCAGTAGGCAATTTACTCTGGACCTCTTTAGGGCAAGAACCTCATTTACGCCAACGCCTAGTAATTGAGACACACCGGCTAGCATTCAATTATCTGAAAAGCTATTTTCCCCACGAGGTGACAAGGAGCTTGAAAGACAATTAAAGACGCGGAGACACTCCAGACACGGTGACGCGGTGACGCGGTGACAAATTGGATGGGGATTTGACCCCAACCAATTTTAGGCACCGCAAGTGACGATGGGGTATTTGACCCATATTAATTTCTATAAACAGGAAGGCTACATGAAATGTGAAACTTGGTTAGGGGCAATGAGTTAGGAGTCTCCGAGTCTCCAAGTCAGAAGTTATTTTAATTGACACTCCCGTCGCTAAAAGCGAGGGCATGAATTGCCGGACTAGGTAAAGCAGTCTCCACAGCTGTTAGAACACTTTCTTGTTCCCTGTTAAGAGTTCCCTTTGAGTCAAAATGCGATGTCCTAACCGACATGTCGGTTGCTATATTAGAGAATATGATCATCCTTTTTCACGAATCAAATCCTATCGCTATCAGTGCCCCTGAAATTTGCGAGCAAATAGAGCTTCTACAGTTTCAGTTCTAGCAACAGATGTGGGATTTAACAAGAATGAGGCTGCTTTTTGTGCTATTGCCTCAGATAGATTAACCTGCTTGAGGATAACTAAACCTTCCTCGATAAAAGAATCTCTCACTAGGAGCTTTTCCCCTTTATTGAAGGAAGTTTCGTAGAAGACTTCTTTAATTCCTGCTGAAATGATCAACTTCAGGCAATAGAGACAAGGTTCTAGAGTCACGTAAATACTTCCACCAGCAGTAGCTATACCGTGCTTTGCTGCTTGTGCGATCGCATTTGCCTCTGCATGAACTGCACGGGATGGCATTATTTTGCTAGCATCACAGCTGCTTAGACCAGGATAACAGTATCCCTGTGTAGTACAATGAGCTGAGCCAGATGGTGGACCGTTGTAGCCAGTTGCTACAACCTGCTTATTTTTGACAATAACTGCCCCAACGGGAAAAGCAAGACAAGTTGAACGAGTGGCTGCTAGTTTAGCCAGCATCAGAAAATACTCATCCCAGGTTGGTCTTTGAGAATCTTTATCCATCAGCAAGCCTCCGAGGTACTACGACCATAATTTTTGATTTGGTCGTAGGGGGGCTAGGTTGTATAGCTTCAATATCTACCTGTTGAGCCAAATCCTCCAACACCTCTATCAGTTTCACCCAATTCTTCAACAGTTTGTACCTGCACTGATAATACAGGCTTAATCACCATTTGGGCTATCTTCATACCAATTTCCACTTTGAATGGTGATTTGCCATGATTAATTAAAATTACTCCAATCTCCCCTCGATAGCCTTGATCTATGGTTCCAGGAGTATTGAGAACTGTTACTTGATGCTTAAGAGCTAAACCACTACGGGGTCGAATTTGAGCCTCTGTTTCTGGGGGCAATTCAATGCTAATCCCTGTAGATATCAAGTTACTTTCACCAGGTTGAATAACAACTTCTGAGGTAGAAAATAAGTCTAAACCAGCATCGCCTTGATGTGCGTATTGTGGTAGTTTAGCTTTTTCATTGAGTAGTTTTATTTTTAATATTTGTGTCTCTATGTTTTCTTCTTTTTTTAGACGGTTTATGGGTTCTTGTTGCTGCTGAGAAGTATCAACACAAGATTCGACAAAAGGAGACTGTAATACTTTTTCATTCTTCATTACTTTTAAGTTTTTTGTCTTGTTCATACACAAAACCATGGTTCATTGTGGCAGCAATCTCCGCTTTCTGCAACTCTGTTCCCAAATAGATAGCATGTTCAACTTGTAAGCTAGGATAATCTGCTGCAATTTGCTGGTAAAGCTGTTTTGCCGATTTACCTGAGTAACAGTTAATAACCTCTCCAGAACCAGGTGTCAAATGTTCCACCACAATCTTGTGATCACAAACACTAATCACAAAACTACCCGCAGGATCTTGATAATCTCGCTGTTGAGTAATCTTGGCATACTGGGATTGAATCACTTGTGAAGCATTTTCCCAACAGTCATCATATATATGGGCGCTCTGACTAATGGTAATTAGTGGTCCCATTTTCAAGTCATAGCCAGAACCTTTAACAATTTCCTTCTTAATATATTGCTGCAAATACCGCAATCCAATTGCATTAGCTGGCCAAGCACTAAACATATCGTTACTTCGGAAAGTTGCACTCAAAGATAATTCATTATCAACGACTCTCACCCAAATATGATTTAAGCAGGGAGGGCTATTTGCCTGATGATCTTGTTTAACATCCCACAGAGACATTACTGCCCTAGCTGAATCAATATCAGTTATTAACTTTTGAATTACTTGCTGAATTTGATCACGCCCAAACCAAGAACGCAAACGTTGACCATAAGTGTATTTAATACCCTCAGTGTAGGGAGCGTCATCTAAAATTTGCCCAATGTATTCTTCAATAAAAGGGTGATCGCATGGCAGATAATTAGGTTCTGGGAAATAGAAATCTTCCGGTTCATCTGTAACAACTGCCATTAAATCGATTAATTCTTGCCATTGTCCATCATATCCAGTTGGTCTAATCGTGCCAGTTGTTTTGATGCGATGAATAATTTTTACCCAAGTCTCGGCAATAGTCTTTCCTTCAAGACGATGACCATAGCGTGTGCCTGGTAGTACACTTGAAACTACTTTAAAAACCGGAAACTCTAAGGGCAAACCCCAAGGTTCAATTATGCCCCTTTGTGCATAAGCTTTTACCTGACTAACAGCTTGACTAATTGACTTTGCCTCTTGCCACTCTATAGACTGCCGCAATTTCTCTAAAGCAGAATGCTCAATCTCAATATCAATATAACCAGGGATAGATGAGTTGATCACCCAACAAGGACGCCCACTATCAGAGTAACCTTCCTCGAATCCATGGCGGAAGAAGTCTAGTAGACACTCTCCAGAACCAGCATTTTTATCTTCTTTAGTAGCATTCAAAATCACCAAAAATCTGACATGGGGATTAGCTAACAGATTTCTGATTAAAAAGTTAATGCCCCGCGTAGCGCTATACAAATTACCGATAACAGCGAATTCTTGGGATTCGAGGCGCTTAGCGAGTACTTGCTTCACTGTCCAACCAGTGATTAGCCCTGTTTGACCAACCCCGTAAATCAGCTGGTTGGGCTTGTGTTGAGGCTTGTATCGGAATTTGGTTGCCTGAACTGTCATCTATAGGGCTAGAGTCAAAAGATCACCACTTTACCATAAAAACTACCAAACTAAGGTCTGATCACGATAACGACCTTCATTTTATTCAAAAAAAACTATTTCATCAACGCAATAGTTTTTTTTTCGCCATGAACCATGAGCAATGAACCAAGACCGCGCCTGAATTTGAATTGCCTTATAATATATGTACATAAATATGTACATAGACTGATGTTTTCTTACGAAATTACATCTCCAACGGATGCTAGAAATAACTTCTTTAAGTTATTGGACTTAGTTACACAAAATAATCAGGTGTACATCATCAATCGTCGTGATGGTGAAAATGTTGCTTTGATTACGGAGTCAGATTTGAGAAGTTTGGTGGAGACAGTTTATCTCTTCAGAAACCCTGCCAATTCCAGTCGCCTACTGGATGCAATTGAGGAATCTAAGACTGGAAAAATTAAGCCTCAAACCCTTAAAGAACTTTACTCTGAGTTGGGAATTGAGCAAGAAGAAAAAGAAGAGGACTGAATCTGAGCCAGTAAAGCCAGTGGTGGTTAATCGCAGTCCTGGTTTTAGTTCTAGATTTAAGGAAGATTTAGCTTGGTGGTTCAAACACAATTTTAAGGTTGCCTCAAAAATCTTGGATCTGGTTACTGCTGTCATGGACAATCCATTTGAAGGAATTGGCAAACCAGAACCATTAAAGTATCTGGATGCAGATATTTGGTCACGGCGCATTGACTTAGAACATCGGCTGGTTTATCGGGTTGGAAGTAGTCAGATTGATTTTTTGGCTTGTCGGTATCATTATCAGTAGTGGCTTTGTAAAGTTTTATTGTTGAAGCCCATTGAAAATCAGCAGTGCAGCGAACCTGACAAGATGGCGATCGCACTGCTAGCTCAGAGTTTTGCTTGACTACACGACTATCTGAAAAACAACTCCCATGAACTATGAGCAATCAACAAAGATCGCACATCTCCTTGTCAAATTCCACAACTTACGGTAATATATCATCTCGTTAGCCTAAAATATTGAAGCGTTCCATAGAAGTGCAACCAACACCCCTATGAAACCTCACCCCCAAACTGTAAATGGCAGTCCGGTGGCTATTCGGAATTTTACACTCCGCAAAAGCCGCCCCACAGTACAGCAAAGTGGGGCGGCTTCGGTTTTTGGGCATTCTTAAGCCATTGGAGAAATCATGACTAGTTTATTTAATCGCCTCCAACCAGCCCAAAAATTACGCATCAGCACAAAAGCGATTGCCCAACTCCTCAAAATTCCCCAACACCTAATTGTGCGTGTCGAATGCTGGCAATACGTTGTCTTTGTCCATCGCCGCGACAGAGGCGGACAATTCATCAGCTATCGCCAATTGCAACAGTGGCTCAATGCTACTGCCTATCAAATTCAAAACTGCACCACCTGGCAGCAACTAAGGCAATTATGGCAAGCTATTGAAGTCGACTACAACAAGTACAACAAACAATACCAAGATCAAAGCTACCAGTTTTTGAGCAAAATCTGGACAAAACGCTGGCAGATGCTGTGGCCCTCACCAGAATCAGCTGCCTGGTTTTGATTGCTAGTTGCACTCAAAGATTTCTGAACAAGTAGGGGAATACGGGGACACGAGGATGCAGGGACATGGGGACACAGGGATACGGGGACACAGCAGACTTTCAAAGGATAAGGATTTAGCCCCAACCAACTTTATGTAGTATAGATGATGGGGTATTTGACCCATATTAATTTCAATAAAAAAGATATTATTAATAGCTAAATTAAACTTTTAAATTAATGCAAATCTGGGAGTGTAAGGGCAATGGTTCAAGAGGTTCCTCAACTGATTACCTTAGAGGATTTTCTGGACTGGTATCCGGATGGCTACGGTTGCTATGAATTGTGGAATGGGGTGGTTATTGAAATGCAACCAACAGGAACCCATGAGCAAGTTGCAGGGTTTCTAGCAGGTGAATTGTTTGTGGAAATCAAGCGGCTGAAATTGCCTTACATTGTACCTCGACAAACAATTATCAAGCCCATAGATACTAATAAATCAGGCTATAACCCTGACGTCATTGTCTTAGATCAGCTGGCTTTAAATGAAGAACCTCTATGGAAAAAACGTTCTACTATTACACAGGGAAAATCCGTACCGGTTGTGATTGAGGTAGTTAGTACCAATTGGCGAGACGACTACGGACACAAGTTTATTGATTACGAGGCGTTGTCGATTTCAGAATACTGGATTGTAGATTATTTAGGATTGGGAGGAAGACGTTACATTGGTACACCTAAACAACCTACATTTTCGGTGTATCAGTTGATAGAAGGGGAATATCAAGTGCAGCAGTTTCGAGGCAGCGATCGCATTGTTTCTGCCACATTTCCAGAGTTGAATCTGACTGCCGAGCAAGTATTTGTGGCAGGGCTCTAGCAACAGGGCTCTAGCGATCAAGTTCTTTATTGGGTCCTGACAGAAAGATTGGGAGATCGAGATACCGCTATGGTGATCAAGTATATTGCCACAAGGTTGCAAAAATTTTCAAAGCCACCTAAACTAGACTAGACTTCGCTGCTTTAGCAAAGTAGGGTGCATAAAGTGCGCGGCGTTAATCCACCTCAACCTCAAGAGTTTAGTGGTCTAAAACCTCAAAACATCAGGGAATTTGCTGCTGCCTGCGATCGCAGGCATATTATTGGCAAGCTTTTTCAATCCAAGAAGCTATAATAGCATCTCAATTAGCAGTTAACTTTCCTTATTGAGAAAGGTCTAACTATACCGTAATTTTTTGTAACGGTAGTAAACTGGCATTACTAAAAAAGTTGTTATATGTAGAAGCTGTTATAGAAACGAAAGCTTATGGTAAAAAATCATTGTTAATGCTGCGCTCAATTAAAACTTATGATGGTATAATTTTGCAGTTCAATTACTCTAAGCCTATGCTAAATTCCTTAGCAAAACTTTATCTGAACAATTACCAGTAAGACGACTTATAAGTAAAATTTGAGCTTGAAAGTCGAACTTAACTCTTGCATACTCAGCAGGGGTTATTGTTCCCATGCCGCTAATTATCAAAGCCAGTGAATATAAATACTTAGCGTTTATTGTTAGTTCTTACAGAGTAACAATTTTTTCAAAAAATAGGGGTGCTTAAGACCGCATAAATTCTTATAATTAATCGTCGTCTTGGTGAGTATTCATTAAGCTGTAATAAATTTACTCCAAACCAGAGTGTGTTTCGTGGTGCTACCTTGTGATCAAATTCCCAACACAGCATATAGGCTCTTATAAGCGGCTGCTCACGGTTATCTTGAGTGCCTTTGTCTTCACTGAGACATCAATAGTTACCGCCCAAACTCAAATCACCAATACAGCCTCAGCCTCGGGTGATAATCTCACTGAGGAAGTTGATTCTAATCAAACTTCACTAATTGCCCTACAAGCGAATTTAGAGCTAGTCAAAACAGCAGATCGAGCAGCAGCGGAACCAGGTGATACAGTGATTTATCGCCTGGTTCTCAGAAATACCAGCCAACTGCCTGCTAATAATCTTCGACTGGAAGACAGATTGCCATTTGGTGTGCAGTTTGAGAACAATTCTGTGGAAGCTTCCATCACTGACGGTACCACGACAACAGCAATAGCCAACCCCGAGGTTAGTAGATCGAATCGAACTGTTAGTTTTACTTTTCCCACAGAAGTCATACTGCCACCAGATCAAACTTTGAACTTAGTTTATGCCGCTGTAATCACACCAGATGCGGTAAGAGGTAACGGCAGAAATGATGCCCAAGAAAGTCGAAGTAATATTGCTAGTTTTACTTTACAAATTCGACCAGGAATTTTATCCGACTGTGGCACTCTCATTGGGCGAGTGTTTGTTGATAAAAATTTTGATGGCGAACAACAACCAGGAGAACCAGGAGTACCTAATGCCGTGATTTTTATGGACGATGGCAACCGCATTACCACTGATCCTAATGGTTTGTTTTCTGTGGCTAATGTCATCTCCGGTGAACGCACAGGCACCTTAGATTTAAGTAGCATGCCTGGGTATTCCCTAGCTCCAAACCTTTATTTTATCGAAGGCAACAGCCAGTCTCGCAGGGTGCGACTTGAGCCAGGAGGAATGGCTCGGATGAATTTTGCTGTGACACCTGTATATGGGGAAGATCAACTATGAACAATCCTCAGGAAAAGACAACACCCCCACCTTTAGAAACTTCCCAATACTCCTGTATCTTTACTGTTCCAGGCAGGGTTAGTAGAGATTTTATTTACCCTCTCAAGAAAATTCAAAACAAGGGTAAATTAATCCTTAGTTTGCTGACAACAGTGTTAGGAATTACAGGGATAACTAGAACTGCTAGTGCCGAAAATTCGCCATTTGTAGTTGATAGTTCATTGTTCATGGCTCATGGTTCATCGTTCATGGCAATCAACAATGAGCAATCAACAATCAACAATGAGCAATCAACACTAGAGTTAAGTCAAATCCCTGACGAGGTACGCATCCTTACTCCCCAAACTGGTGTTAGTAAAAATAGCGCTACTAATTTAGTAGTAGAGTACAACAGCCAGGCTCAAATCCAGGTCAGTGTTAACCAAAAACCCCTTGATCCTGCAACTACTACTAGCCAAGAA
The DNA here is from genome assembly GCA_010692425.1 of Symploca sp. SIO3C6. Taxonomy (GTDB): domain Bacteria; phylum Cyanobacteriota; class Cyanobacteriia; order Cyanobacteriales; family Coleofasciculaceae; genus SIO3C6. Next base: position 154,268 of record JAAHHJ010000014.1, read on the forward strand.
ATAGATGAGGCTAGAAACCTAATTACTCAAGTTTGGTATAACATTCCTCTAGAAGTAGGCGAAAATATAATTACTGTCCAGGCAGGAAATGGGACACCAGTTAGTGTTGAACTCACTGTTGAAAAGGTAAGTAGTAAACAAATAGAAATTTACCCTTCTGGCAATCCTCGCATCCCAGCCGATGGACGTTCGACGATTACCCTAGAAGGAGATATTACTGATGACAATGGGCAGCTCATCACTGAAGAGGCTGTTGTCACCTTAACTACTAGCGCTGGCGAGTTTGTGGGAGCAGACTACGACGAAGAGCAAGCAGGATTTCAGGTACTGGCGAATGCAGGCAAATTTACTGTCAGACTACAATCAGGTCTAGAAGCTAAAAAAGTCCGTATACGTGCTGCTGTAGAAGAGATTGGGCAACTCGATGCTGAAGATGAAGAGGAATTTTTCCCTACTCCTTATGCTCTAGATTCAGATACTTCTTCTTTAGAGGATTACACTCAAGTAGAATTTATTACTAACCTACGACCATCGATAGTTTCTGGGGTAGTTAATTTACGACTTGGTCAATCTGGAACTGACTTTTGGGGTAGTAGGCAGGATTTTCTTGATCCCGGAGAAATAGATGATGGCACAGAACTTGAACTTGGTACTGCCATCTTTGCTACTGGCAAAATTGGGGAATGGCTTTTTACTGGTGCTTATAATAGCGAGCGCCCCCTGAATGAAACCTGTGATGGTACAGTAGCTTTGTTTAGAGGGCCGCAGGAATGTGAAAAACAATACTCAGTTTATGGTGATAGTTCCACCGTCGATTATTTGACTCCCTCTACCGATAATGTTTACTTACGTTTTGAACGTACCTCCCCTACTCCCGGTGCCGAAGCCGATTATGCCATGTGGGGAGATTATCGGACTAGGGAATTTGCTAGGGCATCCCAGTTATTTAGCGCTACCTCTAGAGCCCTGCATGGTTTTAAAGGTAATTTCAGTCTTGGTAATCTACAACTAACTGCCCTCTACAGTAACGATATTGAAGGTTTCCAGCGAGATACTATTGCCCCTAATGGTACCAGTGGTTATTACTTCCTCTCCAGGCGGTTAATCGTTGACGGTAGTGAGACTGTTTATCTTGAAACTGAAGATAGTAACCGCCCAGGCACAGTACTTGAGCGTAAACGCCTACGGCGTGGTGTAGATTACCAAATTGAATATGACCGTGGTAGTTTGCTTTTTACTGAGCCAATTTTAGCCACAGAATTTAACTTTTTTGATACCGATAGAGATGATCTTGATATCCAGGCAGGGACAGCCAATTATTTACCCACAGATGGCGCTTTACTAGTGCGACGAATTGTAGTTACCTATCAGTTTGAAGACCCAGATGGTAACGATACTAATATCTTTGGGGGCAGAGCTCAATACAATTTCTCCCAGGAATTGGATTCTGAAAGTTGGATTGGAGCAACTTATCTGCAAGCTGACGAAGGGATACAGGATTTTGAACTCTACGGAGCTGATTTTTTAATCAGGTTAGGGGAAAATAGCACACTGATTGGCGAATATGCTGGCTCTAGTCTAGATTCTGTCTTCCGGGGAGATATCTCAGGTTCTGCTTATCGTTTTGAGGTGGATAGCTTAATTACTAGCGGACTTAATGCTAGAGCCTATTATCGCTCAGTGGATGAAGACTTTTTCAATAATTCCACTGCCAGTTTTACTCCAGGGCAAACGAGATACGGGGCTTCAGCTATCGCCAGACTAGGCAGTAGTACCAACTTTAGAATCGGTTACGATTTTGAAGAAAACTTCGGCATCGCCTCAGCAGTGCGTAGTGATCCCTTTGATTTGTTTAATCCTGGGCTAGAAGCTGAGCCGGGAAGCCGTGTTGATAATAGCCTCTCTACAATTAGGGCTGGTATTCAGCAAAAAATTGGTGATGCTGTTTTGGGAGTGGATTTTGTTAATCGCGATCGCGAAGACCGCATCGATGGTACTTTGGAAGGCGATGCGGCGCAATTAGTCTCTACTTTTGGTCTTCCTATAACTAAATCACTACTGTTTAGAGCTCAGAATGAACTTAATCTCGGTAATGATGATGACCAACTCTACCCCAACCGCACTACTTTAGGATTAGATTGGGGCGTCTATCGTGGGGTAAGGCTACAGCTATCCCATCAGTTTTTTGATGGCGGGCTCTTTAATGATGACTCAATTACTAGATTAGATACCATTGTTTCCCATAAGTTAGGCAACAATACCGATCTTACTGGTCGTTACTCAGTAATCGGCGCTTTTAATGGTATGACTGGTCAAGGTGCCGTCGGCTTAAATCATCGCTGGGCAATTTCCCCAGGATTAAGGGTTAATCTGGGCTATGAACACACCTTTAGTAATAGTTCCATTGTCACCGCCGCCGGAGAGCGTTTTGAACAACCCTTTACCCCTGGGCAAACTGCTGCCTCCCTATCACTTTTGGGCGGCGACGTCTATACCGTAGGAGTGGAATACAGTGATAACCCCGACTTCAAAGCCTCTGCCCGCTTTCAGCATCGCGAAGGTTCCGGTAACGACAATACTTTGATTACAGCCAGCGCTGCTGGTAAAATCTCCTCAGCCTTAACTGCCCTTGTCCGTTACGAACAAGCTAACTTTGCTAACCAGAGCATCGACGGACTAGAAGATACGATTAATTTGCGAGTAGGACTTGCCTATCGTAACCCAGCAAGCGATCGTTGGAATGCCCTATTACGTTACGAGTATCGGCAAAACCCCTACTCAATACCCGAAAGCTCTAGAGATAGCGATACAGATCAACATTTGTTTGGTGCCGAAGCCATTTTTGCCCCCAGTTGGCGCTGGGAATTTTATGGCAAAGGAGCTTTACGCTACAGCGAAACCGAAGCTAGTAATGTTGACAACTCCTCAACCGTTTTCCTCTCCCAACTGCGAGCTACCTATCGTCTAGGATACCGGATGGATTTAGCAGTGGAAGGGCGTTGGATTGGTCAATCTGATCCCGATTTCAACGAAACTGGTGTCGCTGTAGAATTCGGCTATTATCTAACACCAGACTTACGCTTAGCCCTGGGCTATAGCTTTGGCAGCGTCGATGATGATGACTTCAACGGCTATCGCGACGAAGGCGGCGTTTACTTTGGCGTTTCCTTCAAAGTCAACGAATTATTTGACGGCTTCGGGCGACAGAGAATAGCACCGCCCCAACAACAGGAATCCGTGGTTAAACCCATCGCGGGAAGTGTATTACCCACTGACACAACTGTAGCCCTGGGGAGATGGGGAGATGGGGAGATGGGGAGATGGGGAGATGGGGAGATAGGGAGATGGGGAGATGGGGAGACGATTTTGATGAAGTTTCTGCCTCCTGCCCTATGCCCTTTGTCTCCTACATTATGTCCCCTGCCCTCTTTCTTTCTGGAAATGGTCGAAAGTGCAATTCCAGATGCACAACAGTTTAGCAACAGCACTAACTTTTCAATTGTGGAAAAATAATGCTTGATCCCAAATCTGCCCTCATAACTATCTTTACTAAGGCAAGAAAACTTGTCCTTACTCTCCCCATCCCCCCCTCTGGGCGTCTCCCCTTCCTCCTCTTCTTCGGCATCCTTGCCACTCCCTCCTTAGCAACTGCCCAGTTGACAAATAGTGCGGTGGTGGTAGTCAATAGCAATCAGGATGGAGCGATTACAGCAGATAATCTCCTTACTTTTAGGGAAGCGATCGCTATTGTCAATGGTCAATTGAGTATTGAATCCTTAACTGAGGCAGAGCAAGCCCAGATTGAAATTACAACTACTGATACTCCCTCCCGTATTGAGTTCAATTTACCAGCAGGGCAAACTACAATTCGCCTTCAGGAAGCATTGCCACCGTTAGCAACTCCAGGATTAGTGGTGGATGGTACAACTCAACCGGGCTATGATCCACAAGTTTCGGCAACTGCTGAAATTGAGATTCCAATTCCCGTGGTGGAAATTACCCCCAGTGACGATACTCAGATTTTGCGGGGGTTAAGTATTACTGCCGATAGAGTCACAGTTAGAGGTTTGAGTCTTTACGGCTTTACAGAGTCTAAGGGCGCAACATTACTAACACCGCCAGCCGATATTTTTATTTCTCATCCCAACCCACCCCCAGATACTACCCAGCAGCAACCACCCAATGATGACTTCCCTTTCTATGCTGAGAATGTGCCACCCAAAGATATCGTCATTGAGAATAACTGGTTGGGTATGCCAGCAGATGAGAGGGTGCCTGAAAGGACATCAGCCTTTGGCGTTTCCGTATTTAATTCTGTTGGCACTATTATCCAACGCAACCGTATTGCTAACCATGATGGCAGCGCAATTATTACCTCAGTGCAGGCAAAGAATTTAGAAGTTAGAGAAAATATCATCGTTGGCAATGGGATTGCTGGTATGCCCGATGCCATTCGCCTCGAAGGGGTGATTGACAATTCCCAGATTACAGGTAACTTAATTTGTGCTAATGACGGTAGTGGGGTGTATTTGTTTAAACCACAAGGCTCTGTAGGCATTTTCAATAACTTGATTAGCTTTAATGGTAGACGCTTGAGAAGGGCTGCTGTTTATCTAATGGGAGACAATCACCAAGTAATCGAAAATTATATTAATAATCACACTGGGCCTGGGGTTACAGTTACTTCTTATCCCAGAAGTAGGGGCAATATTATTGAAAGCAATCGCTTTGCTCGTCTGGAAGGACTTAGTATTGATCTCAATTCCCAACAGCATGTTGCCCCAATTCATTTTCAAGTAGGAGATGGGCCTAATCCTCCCCGTAATTCCCCCAATCGACGTAAAGAAACCGGTAACGCTGCCATTAATGCTCCAGAATTTATTAGTTCTGAGTTTTTTGTTCTCGGTTCTAAAGTCGAGCTTTTAGGCAAAGCTGATCCTGGTTCGAGTGTTGAAATTTATCTAGTTAACGAAAATAGCCCTATCTCTCATGGTCCTCTCAGTGAAGCGATCGCCAATGTAGATACAGATGAAGAGGGTAACTTTAGTTTAACACTAAGAAACTTACCCCTACCAACAGCATTAAGTGCGATCGCCACTCATCCCGAGTATGGAACTTCTGAGCCTGCTCTCAATACTGTAGTCATTTCCCCCAGTAATGCTGGGACAAGTTCTACTATATCTACCGATACAGAACCACTAGAACCAATTATTCCCCAATGTACAACTGTGCCTGTAGCCCAAGAACCGCCGTCACCGCCACCACCACCAGAACCAGTGGTACTAAGAGTGCCAAAGAATGTTCACTTTGCCCTTGACAAAGCTGATCTTACTGCTGAGAGTACTGCTATCCTTGATCAAATTATTGCCGTACTGAAACAGTATCCCTTCATTATTGTCGAACTTGAGGGTCATACTGATCCTCGCGCTAGTGATGCCTACAACCTCGATTTAGGTAAACGTAGGGCGCTAGCAGTGAGAAACTATCTCTTGCGTGAGGGTATTGCTCCAGAGAGAATGACCATTCGTTCCTTGGGAGAAAGTCAACGCCGCACTACTGGCAGCACTATTGTAGATTACGCTCGCGATCGCCGTGTTGAGTTTATCTTCCAAGATGCCAGAGGTTTAGACATCATCTTTGAAGAGCAAGAAACCGATTTACAAATAGAATCTGGAGGCCCAAGGTAGTGCAGAAGAAATTAGATCAAATTGGGCTCAAGACTGGGAAAAAGTTAATGAAAAAGGGAATAGGGAATAGGAAACAGGTAACGGTAAGAAGGGTGAGCGAAAAAAGGCGTGGGGAAATAAGTAAGCAGACGCCCAGACGCCCAGACGCCCAGACGCGGAGAATTCAAATCCAACCCCAAGTTTTTTTAACCCCAGCAAGAATGTGGGGTAAATTAGTTGGCAGCTTAACCCTATTGACAGTAACTACAGGTTATGCTCCAGAGGCTTTAGCGCAATTTATTTGTGATACAACTAATTATGTTAGTTCAGGGCAGATTGTCAACAATCAGCCTACCCAGACTCAGCTCAACAGAATCAACACAACTCAAGATAATTTTCTGCTTGACGGACAAGGGACTGCGCAGCCTGAGTACAATGCTATTGGCTTTAATTCAATAGACCGCTTTATTTACGGAATTAACCCTAACTTTGCAGGAGCACCAGTAGGTGACTCGCCCTTAAATCGAACAGTTTATAGGGTTGATTCAGATGGCACAGCTACAGCCTTGGGAATACCTGACGGCATACCAGATACAGGTTTCTTTTTCGCCGGTGATGTCAATCCTCAAGGACAATATGTAGTCCTTAGCCGAGGAACAGCTGCAGATCCTCAGGGTGGCAACAGACTTGTTACTCTCGATGTCTTAAACAGTTCACCAGGCAACCCACCAACAATCTTGTCTAATATAGAACTTAATGTAAATGGGGATGCAAATCCTCCTCAATTTGCTGATATTGCTTTCAACCCGATTAATGGTGAACTTTTTGGCTTTGATACTGTAAACAGTCAGTTAGCCAGGATTGATCCCATTTCCGGTAATGTTGACTTCTTTGGTATTGATGAACTAAATATAATCGCAGGTGCCTTATTCTTTAATTCCTTAGGGGAACTTTTTGCCTATGGTGACAATGGTAGTTTTTTCCAAGTTGACTTAGAGACTGGAGACTTTACCCTCAGAAATGATCAAGCTCCAGTAGTCTCAAGATTTGACGGTGCTGCCTGCGCCGTTGCGCCTAACCTACAGAAAGTTGTTACACCTCAAACTGTTGCGGCTGGGGAGACAGTTACCTATACCTATACCCTGGCTAACCGCACCGCATTTCCCTTCACGGGCTTGGATGTCAGCGATACCTTACCTCAGCCTCCTAACCTTCCCGATGCGTTAACTTATGTAGATGGAACCCTAACCATAGAGGGTTTTCAGGGTGGCACCCCTAACGCCTTTGGTGGTACTTCAACCTTAGAAATTTCCGGTCTTGATCTCCTACAAAACACCACAGGTACTATTACAGTACAAGTCCTCGTCTCCCCGAATACACCGCCCACAGAGCCTGGATCAAATTTAGACAACCAAGTTACAGTAACAGGAGTTCCTGAGGAATTTGGTGGCCCCGACATTCCCTCTGATAATCCCCCTTCACCACAATTTCCTGATCCTACTCCTTTACAAGTCACGGAAAATCCACAGATTGGTGTAGCCAAGAATGCCACTGATTTAACTAACAATGGCGACGGCACTTTCAACGTCACTTACGATTTAGTTGTCGAGAATTTGGGTAATGTGGCGTTGAGCAATGTCCAACTGATAGAAAATCTCGATGATACCTTCGGAGCAGGCAACTTTACTGTTAGTAGTGTTACTAGCCCCAACCTGACTACTAACCCCAACTTTAATGCCAGTGGTGATACTAACCTCTTAGCAGGTACAGATACTCTGGCAGTTGCACAGGTAGAAACTCTACAGTTAATCGTAGTAGTTACTCCAGCTGATCTTACTCAGGATTTCGCTAATCAGGTAGAAGCTGTGGGAACTTCACCTGATGGTACTACAGTTAATGACTTGTCCGATGACGGCGTTGATCCTGACCCTAATGGTAACAGTATTCCCAATGAGCCTGATGAAGATACCCCAACTGTAGTTAACTTTAGTGAAAATCCCGTTATCGGTACAGCCAAGAACGCATCTTCTGTGATTAATAACGGTGATGGCAGTTTCACAATTACCTACGATTTAGTTGTAGAAAACCTGGGTAATGTGGATTTGAATAATGTCCAGCTAACAGAAAACCTAGATGAAACCTTCGGAGCAGGTAACTTTACTCTTAGCAGTCTTACTAGCCCTAACCTGACTACTAACCCCAACTTTAATGCTAGCAGCGATACTAATCTCTTAGCAGGCACAGATACCCTTGCCATTGCTCAGAGTGAAACCCTCCAGTTGGTGATTGTTGCCACGCCAGCTGACATTAGCCAAAATTTCAATAATCAGGTAGAAGCTACAGGTGTCTCCCCTGGCGGCACCCCCGTCAATGACTTATCAGATGACGGCTTTGAGTCTGACCCTAATGGTAACGCTAATCCCGGTGATCCTGACGAGGATACCCCAACTGTAGTTAACTTTAGTGAAAATCCCGTTATCGGTGTAGCCAAGAATGCTGCTACCATCACCGACAACGGCGATGGTAGTTTTACTGTAACTTACGATATTCTCGTCGAAAACCTGGGGGATGTGAATTTAAATAATCTTCAGCTTACAGAAAATCTGGATAATACTTTCGGAGCTGGTAATTTTACCGTCAGTAGTGTAGCTAGTCCCAATCTTGCGATTAACCCCAACTTTGACGCCAGCAGCGATACTAATCTCTTAGCAGGTACAGATACCCTCGCTGTTGCCCAGAGCGAAACCCTACAGTTGATCGTTGTGGCTACTCCACCGCAAATTAACCAAAATTTTGAGAATCAGGTACAAGCAGCTGGTACTTCTCCTGCTGGTGCTACTGTCAATGACTTATCCGAAGACGGCTTCGAGCCTGACCCTGATAACGATAATATCCCCAATGAGCCGGAAGATAATACTCCAACCGTGATTAACTTTACTGAAAATCCGGTTATTGGTGTGGCAAAAAATGCTAGTGCTGTCACTGACAACGGCGACGGCAGTTTTACGGTAACTTATGATTTAGTTGTTGAAAACTTGGGCAATGTGGCGTTGAGCAATGTCCAACTGACAGAAAACTTAGATGATACCTTCGGAGCAGGCAATTTCACCGTTAGCAGCCTCACTAGTCCCAACCTCGCAATTAACCCCAACTTTAATGCCAGCAGCGATACCAATCTCTTAGCAGGTACAGATACCCTTGCCATTGCCCAGAGCGAAACTCTTCAGTTTGTAGTGGTAGTGACTCCCACTGATTTGAGCCAAGACTTCACCAATCAGGTAGAAGCCACTGGTACCTCCCCAGCCGGTGCCACAGTCAATGATTTGTCTGATGATGGCGTCGATGCTGATCCTGACGGCGACGGCATCTCCAATGAACCGGACGATAATACCCCCACTATAATTAACTTTACCGAAAATCCAGTAATTGGTGTAGCTAAAAACGCCACTGCGATCGCAGATAACGGCGACGGTAGTTTTACAGTAACTTACGATTTAGTGGTCGAGAATTTGGGCAATGTAACATTAAACAACGTCCAACTGACAGAAAACCTCGATGAAACCTTCGGAGCAGGTAATTTCACTGTTAGTACCGTCACTAGCCCCAACCTCGCAATTAACCCCAACTTTAATGCCAGCAGCGATACTAATCTCCTCGCAGGCACAGATACTCTAGTAGTTGCTCAAAGAGAAACACTTCAGTTAGTAGTTGTTGCTACTCCAGCAGAACTTAATCAAAGCTTCAACAATCAGGTAGAAGCTACTTCTATATCACAGAGTGGCACTCCTGTCAATGATTTATCAAATGACGGTGTTGAACCTGATCCTGATGATAACGATAATCCTAATGAGCCAGAAAATAATATTCCCACTGTAATTGTATTGCCCCCAACTCAAGAAGCCAGATTGCGTTTAGTCAAACGCATTACCAACGTAACTAGAAACGGTGTAACTGTAGCTGGCATTGACTTTAATAGCTTTGTCGATGACCCCAATGATAATAATGATAATGCTCCTGGTTGGGCTCAACTGCCGCTAGTGGGAGTTATCACAGTGGGGCCAGAGGCATCTTTACAAAGTGGAGATCAAGTTGAGTATACTATTTATTTCCTCTCTGACGGTCAAATAGCTCTCAACAACATTAATTTCTGCGACGCGATCCCAGAGCAAACTACATTTATCCGTGACAGTTTTGCTGCCGGTAGTGGTATTTTATTAAATCAGAATGCCCAAGAGCAATCTCAAAGCAATCTAGAGGATGGAGATCAAGGAAGATTTATTGAAATAATGCGCCCTGGAAATCCCCCTTGTCCTGAGGTTTTACCTAAAGGGGCAGTGTTTGTGAACTTGGGCAATATTCCAGTGACAGCTGGGAATAACTTTGGTTTTGTGCGTTTTAGAACTATAATCGACTAATAAACTTAAAGCTCTAAGTTCAACAAACTTCCCCATCCCCTATTGTAAAGAGAGGGAAATTTAGTTGATAGTTCCTGGCAATGAACCATCAACAATGAACCATCAACAAATCCACTGAAAGCGGGTGTAAATTTTTCCGGACAATACCAGAGAAGGATGAATCCTTAAATAAGTGAGCCAGCTTACCTGCTCTTCCAATTCTGCGAAGATACCACGGTAACTGATCAAATTTTGGGTTTATCCATGGAAGCTCTCACTCTCACCCCTTGGGTATAGAGTAGAATTGCTGCTTTTTGGAATCTTAACTAGACAAAAGACAGAAGGTGGCATTGAGCGCAATTCGACAGAGTCTAGATTTTCTAACTTATCTTATACCATTTCCTGAAAATCTTCATATATAGCAGTACACCAGCAGTGTGTTTACAGATTCATCTTAAGAAAATTGCTAAAACCTTTGTTTGGTAAGCTTTTTCGTCTCCTGTTGCCTGTTTTCTATTCCCAGCGCGAAGCGCTATAGAATTCCATTACCTGTTAGTTTGTAATATATCAACCTTAAAGTGAAACATTAAGTAGTTGGAGATAAATAAACGTAACTGTGTAAACAATTATGAAATTACCCAAAGTTCCTTTACACTCCCCGAATAAGGTGTAGGGGGTGTAGGCTTTTTAAGCTATGGGAACATGTTGTTGTAGTTGTCAATCAATGATGTTGCCTACACTCCACACCCTACACCCATCAGATAAAAGCGTCTCACCCTAGACCTTGCTTCAAAAAGTAACCTTTATTTTGTCCAAATACTTATCATGTCTGAGCCTACTGAGGGCTACAAGCTAAGATTAGGCGAATTGGAACTCTACATCAGCCTATGACAAACTAAAGCCAGTACTCCTAAATTTACTTCTTAACCTATCCCTTGCTCTGAGCGCTGAATACTCTCTGGTAAAAGCTGCAACCGTGGATTCTGACATGGCAGACTAGATGGCAGCTAGGTCATATCTTGCTCATATTGCTCAGATTCCAAACTTTAGAAAACTTGACAGGAGTTGAGGAAGTTCCATCATGTTAATTTGCCCCGATTGTCATTTTGAAAACCCCGATACCAACAACTTTTGTCAGAGATGTGGAACTTCCTTGACCCATAAAACCTGTTACCAATGTAGCGCGCAAGTACCGGTAGATGCAGCAACTTGCCACAATTGTGGTGCCTTCACGGGGACAGTTTGGCGCGCCATTATTTGCCAAGATCCAAATTTCCTGCCTAGCTCTAAGTCTAGAAAAACAGCTTCCTTTCCAACTTCTCAATTGGTAGCTGAGAATACAGACTTGGTCGAGAGTTCACAACTGCAGATATCTCAAGAGTCACCAAAAGCGGAAACTGACTCAATTAAAACACCTTTACTTGCTTGGGCATCGAATACCCCACTCATAGATTCAGATGCTCAAGATCTAGATTCTCCCAAAGCCTTAGCAACAAATGAGAGCGTTTCCTCCCAGAGTGTCGAAGCACCACTCTCGAGTCAGTTGTCATCAAATCCAGGCGATCAAGAACAGTTTTCACAAACCTCTAATAGCTTAGAAAATAATCAAAACGAGACCTTCTACCAGATACCCCCTTCCATTGTCTATCTGGATCCTCAACAGCGCTATCGAGTTTTAGAACTAAAGAACATCGAAAAGATTAGAGCCTCACTTAAGTTGAACTATAGTAATGCCGAAGTATGCAATTACACAACTGTAGGAGTCTTAGACTGCCAGCCATTTCAAATTTCGCTTCTAGATGTACTGGTGAAGCAACAACAAGGTGTTGCTAATCACTATGAGTTTTTGGACAAAGGGGAAGCTACTAATGATGAGCTTTCTACAGAGCAAGCCGATACCTGGAAAATTAATGGTATCCCTGAGATTGCCAAACCCTATTTAGCTCTGCAAGAATCTTGTTATCCGACTATACCCTCAGTTCACGATGCTTGGCAGCAGGATGGAGAAGCAGTAGTTCTGCTGGAAGACCGCTCTAGGTGGCGACTGTTGAGTGATTTGTGGCTCAATGAGCAGTTTTCTCCTTTACAAACTATATACTGGCTCGATGAAATGGCAAGACTGTGGGAAGCTCTAGAGCCCTTGCATTGTCGTCAGAGTTTGTTGGAAATTACGAATCTGCGGGTAGACGAGGATCAAGTGTTAGGACTGGTGCATCTATATCCAGAAGTGCCAGGGCAAGAGGTGACTTTAAAGGATCTGGGTAAAACTTGGCAGTTATTATTTGACCAATCCCAACGGACGCAATTTACTTCTTTAAGAACTATTTTTCGGAATTTGTGTGATCAAGAAATGATTACAGTACTTGAACTAAGATCACACTTACAAGAAATTGCCAGTGAATTACAAATGACACTGCCAACAACCAGCTCTGATGCTGGTGCATTTCCAGAACAATCAGAACCATTCAATTCAGAAATGGGAACAGTAAATTTCCAAAGCGAAGGTGACGATTTGCCTACTGTGATTCTGCCAATGCAGTTACTGAGTCTAGATGATGCCGGTTGTAGCGATATCGGGCATCAGAGAGAACACAATGAAGACTACTTTGGCATCCAGACGCAGATAAAAAAGAGGGAAACTCCCCTGGGAAGAACCTTACAAGCCCGTGGTCTCTATATTCTCTGCGATGGTATGGGTGGTCATGCAGCAGGAGAAGTTGCCAGTGCCATGGCAGTGGAGACCCTCCAGCGCTATTTTGATAACAACTGGCATGAAGAGTTACCAACAGAAGCACATATACGTGAGTCTGTAAATTTAGCAAACCAGGAAATCTACAATATCAACCAGGAAAATGCCTACTCTGGAAGTGGTCGCATGGGTACCACTCTGGCAATGATTCTCATTGAGAATACAAAGGTTATGATTGCTCATGTGGGAGATAGTCGCATCTACCGTCTAACTCGTAAGCGTGGTCTCGAGCAAGTTACTGTTGATCATGAAGTAGGTCAACGGGAAATTAATCGCGGAGTAGAACCGGAGATTGCTTACTCTCGCCCCGATGCCTACCAACTCACTCAAGCTCTCGGACCACGGGGTGATGATTTTATTAATCCCGATGTTAAATCTTTAGAACTTAATGAAGATACTCTATTTATCCTCTGTTCTGATGGTCTCTCGGATAACGACTTGATCGAAAATTATTGGCAAACCCATCTTGCCCCCTTACTTAGTTCTCGCGCTAACCTCGATGAGGGCATACTAAAGTTAATTGGGCTTGCTAATGAGCATAATGGTCACGACAACATCACTGTGTTGCTAATTAGGGTAAAGGTGCGACCAAACCTTGAGCCACAAGGGTGAGAGGTTATTTTCATTACTTATTGCTCATTAACTTCTAGACTGAGGAAAAAAGGACTAAGTATAAACAACTATGGTCACTCTGACCCTCTTAGACCCCCACCTATCTGATTCCTTGCAAGAGTGGACTTTCCAAGGTCAATCAACCATTCGTATTGGTCGCTCTCCCGATAATGATGTCATTCTTAATGACCCCTTAGTTTCCCGCTATCACTTGGAACTAAGAGCAACACCTTCCCAGTCTGGGAATTTGTGGCAGTTAATCAATCAGGGAACAAATGGAACTTTCCTTAACGGAGTTTTAGTTTCGCGGGTGCTGCTGCCATCAGATGCCCTAATCCAATTGGCACGAGAGGGCCCCCTACTAAAATTTAATGCTCACACCCAAGTTAATTCTAACTCACTACCAAGCCAAAACTCTGTGGATGAAGAGCAAAGAATTGCTCCTAGTGCAGAATCTCAGCTTTGCTCCCACCTAGGCAATCCCCCTGGGAACCTATTTTGCATTCACTGCGGTGAACTGCTAGTTCCTGTCAAGCAAGTTATTCGACAATACTACGTGTTGCGAACCTTGGGACAGGGGGGGATGGGTACCACTTATCTTGCCTGGGATAAAGCTGGTAGTTCTCAGAAGCGCCCTCGCCTACTTGTACTTAAGGAAATGAATGCCAATATGGCTCAAGTCTCCAAAGCTAAAGAACTCTTTGAACGAGAAGCGCGTACCTTGGCAGCTTTAAATCATTCAGGAATCCCTAGATATTACGATTTCTTCGTCGAAAGCGGCAAAAAATATCTAGCCATGGAACTCATTCATGGTCAGGATTTAGAGCAACGGGTTTTGACTACAGGTCCAGTGGCACCGCAACAGGCCATTGAGTGGATGATTCAGACTTGTGAAATCTTGGACTACATACACTCCTGCAAACCTCCACTAATCCACCGGGATATCAAGCCAGCAAATTTAATGGTACGCCACCGGGATAACCGCATAATCTTACTTGATTTTGGAGCTGTTAAAGAGATTGGTACGTTGCAAGGGACGAGAATTGGCGCAGAGGGTTATAGTGCCCCTGAACAAGACCTTGGCCAACCTTGCACCCAATCAGATCTTTACGCTATTGGACCGACGCTAATCTTTCTGGTCACGGGCGTTGCACCTATCAAGTTTTATTGTAGACGGAACTCAGGATATGGATTTGATATATCTAGCGTACCTACAATTTCCCCGCAGCTTCAGGAGGTTATTGCCAAAGCTTGTGAGCGTAAAGTTCGTGATCGTTACCAGACGGCTAAAGAAATTTCACAAGCTATTTCTACTTGCCTGTAGGTATATACTCTTGATGAGCAACTACTTCAGCTCAAATTTTGGCTAGTCAACACATACCAGTCAACACATAGTTGAATTCATCCTCATCACTATTAATTAATCTCTACAATCGACATTTGAGTAGCTTTCTTTGCTTATTCTTCGTCCCAGGCTTCCACTGCTAGTAATTCACTAATTGGATCTTGCATTGTAAAGCCAAAGTCGAGCAGTTCCTTCTTCCAGTAAGACCACTTATCTCCATAGAGCAAGGCTATTTTCCACAAGCTATCACTGGACTTAATGATCTTAGATTCTACTAGGGAACGCACTTGCTTCTGAAACTTCACCATTGGGTGAGCAACTTGTTGAATCATACTCTCAATTGATTTGAAATAACTTTTGCAAATACTTAGGATCTAATGCTTCCTAGATTTTGGTCTTGCGTTGATCCGTAGAGCTATGCACTGCGAAGAAGCATATACATGTATTATTAGCGCATTTGGGTGCTTGATGGCAAGTCTTTTTCTGAGATTTGTACGGTAATTACGACAATTACTTGCGGTATCAATTGGCTACAAAGCCTATGAATAGGTTATTTCTGGGTTGTCAACACTTGGTTTAAATTAATTTGCCAAATAATTTTTTTACAGAAAAAACCAGCTATATCCCACGTCTGTTTAAGGGTGAGAAAAGTGCAGGAGTACCTTTCGGTACACCTATCCTTGAGTGGATGTTATTTTTCAAGCAACTGTGGTGGTTCGGAAATCCACCCCTTGGAGGAGGGAAAGGGTAAGAGTGAGACAGCTGCTCATGGTTCATAGTCGATTGCTATGAACTTATGAACTATTTAACCAATCGGCTAGCTGCTTACCTTGAATATGTTGCTGATGTTACAGGTTCTACTGGCAACAGTAAACCATACTCAATCCCTTCAACAACTGCCTGATAGGATGCTTCCAGGATATTAGTAGAAACTCCCACTGTTGTCCAGCGTTGTTCGCCATTACTTGATTCCACTAGTACGCGAGTTTTGGCAGATGTACCGGCAGTGCCATCGAGAATTCTGACCTTGTAGTCTTTTAAATGAAAAGCTGCAATTTCTGGATAAAATTTTACCAATGCCTTACGTAAAGCAGAGTCGAGCGCTGAGACTGGTCCATTGCCCTCTGCAACTTCCAAGATATCGGCACCCTTAACAGCCACCTTAATTGTAGCGATCGCATTACTGTAGGGTTTACCTGCACTCTGCAACATATCACAGTGAACTTGAAAGCCTTTGAGTTCAAATAATTGCTTTCTATACCCTAGAGCTTCACGCATCAGCAGGTCAAAACTAGCCTCTGCCGCCTCAAATTGATAACCTTGACTTTCTAGCTCTTTGAGGCGCTCTAAGATTTGACGACAGGTGTGGTCTTGTTTATTGAGTTCATGTCCAAAGCTACGGGCTTTTGAGAGTACATTACTCAGTCCTGATTGCTCAGAAATCAAAATTCGACGCTGATTGCCAATTTTCTCTGGTTGAAGATGTTCGTAAGTTAGGGGATTACGTTCCACTGCTGAAACGTGGATACCGCCTTTGTGGGCAAAAGCCGAACGACCCACAAAGGGAGCGTGATCATCGGGGGCAAGATTGACAACTTCGCTAATTAGGCGACTCGTTGGCGTTAGCAGATGCAGTTGTTCTTCTTGAAGACAGTTATAGCCTAGCTTCAACTGCAAGTTGGGAATTAGTGAACAGAGGTTAGCATTGCCGCAACGTTCACCATAACCGTTGATTGTTCCCTGCACCATACGGACACCTTCCAAGACGCCAGCCAGAGCATTAGCAACAGCTGTACCTGAGTCATTGTGAGTGTGAATACCCAACATGGGCTTGAAACTGTTTTGTGTTGTAGATTTGTGGTAGTCTTCAACATTGTCTCTATCTACAGCAGTACTCTCATTAGGAAGCTGCAATTGATCTACAACACCTCTTACAATCTGACTTATTTCATGAGGTAGGGTACCGCCATTGGTATCGCAGAGGACAAGCCACTCTGCACCAGCTTCCATCGCAGCCATAAGTGTTTTGAGAGCATATTGCCGATTGTGTTTATAGCCATCAAACCAATGTTCAGCATCGTAAATCACTCGCCGCCCCTGAGAGCGCAAATATTCTATGGTGTCTGCGATCATCGCCAGGTTTTCTTCCAGCTTAGTCTTGAGTCCAGCTGTGACATGGAGGTCCCAGGACTTACCAAAAATAGTTACCCAGCGAGTACCTGCTGCCAGAATAGCTTGCAGCATTGGGTCTTGTGCTGCCGCTTTGTAAGGGCGTCGGGTGGAGCAAAAGGCTACTAATTCCGCTTGCTTGAGCGGTTGTTCCTGGATTTTCCAGAAAAACTGTACGTCTTTGGGATTTGCTCCAGGCCAGCCGCCCTCAATAAAGGGAATTCCCAGTTGGTCAAGAACTCTGGCAATTCGCAATTTGTCCTCTAGCGACAGTGAGAGACCTTCGCGCTGGGCACCATCCCGCAAGGTGGTGTCATAAATCCAGATGGGGTTAAATTTTTCTGAGTTCATGGGGGTGATAAAGATCAAAAATTAGTAAATAAATGTAAACTGATTAATACAACCACACTGTATGGTAGGTCGTAATGCCTGAATGCCCGAAGTAACAGCTCAAGGAAAAACTTTTGAATGTGAGCAAGGCAGTAATTTGCGTAGAGTTTTGTTAGAGCATGGAGTTGAGTTATATAACGGTAAGGCTGCAATTATCAACTGTAGGGGCATTGGTAGTTGTGGTACCTGTGCCGTTATGATTGCAGGGGAAGTTTCCAAGCCTAATTGGAAAGATCTCGCTAGGCGATCACTCCCGCCTCATTCTCCCACAGCTAATCTGCGTTTAGCTTGTCAAACTAAGGTTTTGGGAGACATTAATGTTACAAAATTTGACGGATTCTGGGGGCATAAACAAGAAACTGTCTGGACACCAGAACATTAGGCAATACAACTCGGATCAGGGAGTGTGGGAGTGTGGCAAGGGTGGGAGGAATCTGTATAT
The DNA here is from genome assembly GCA_010692425.1 of Symploca sp. SIO3C6. GTDB lineage: Bacteria > Cyanobacteriota > Cyanobacteriia > Cyanobacteriales > Coleofasciculaceae > SIO3C6. The sequence goes on from JAAHHJ010000014.1 coordinate 172,035, forward strand.
AACTATTTCCCCTCTTTCTCTACCCTTTTTTTATCTTGCCAGCTTCTTCCCCCAAAATTTAGGGCGACTAGAGTAGAAGTTATCTAGTCGCCCTGAGAACTCAGAAGTCTATTTTAAGAATTCATCACATATGCGCCCGCTCCTTGAGCGCTTTCTCGATAATGGGCATCTAACCAGCAACGGGGAAGAGATTCACCAGAAGGAAACATCAGATCTGACTTTTTAAATACTTCGGGGTCTTGCATTTCTTCCCCCGAGTGAAATCGACCATTGATATTGCTACGACATGGATCATATAGACCCTCTGGAGTTAGTACTTCTACAAGTTGACCACTAGGCTTGTGTTGCAAGAACATACAACCTCCCTTGTCATTAAACTCTGACAATTAACATATAACAAAAATTAGTAGCTAAGAATGTCAAATAATGTGAAGCATATCAAGTATTCTGAAGTCAAGAACTAATCAGAACTAAGTTTATGAACTACTTTCTCAAATCTACAAATTTAATCTACATCTAAATAACTACAAAGTATGAATACATTTAACATTTCTCCCTTAATTCGCATCACCTTGATATCCCTGTATCTATCACTGACTATTCCCTTGCCGTTTTTAGCAAAGTTTTCCTCTGCTCCCGTGCCGCCATTACTATTGTGGATAGGAATTGCTGTTGGGGCAGTAGCCCTTTATGGAGTCCTTAGTGAAAAGGTAATCGCAGATGAAGAAAAAATCCAAGTAGCCTATCCTAGTTGGCTACCAAAGATTTTCCGCAAGGGCTGGCATTTGTCTTGGCAAGAGGTAAAAGAATTAAAAATGCGTACTACTGGTCAAGGTGGATTAGTCTATTATTTCGTTAGTAAATCATCTGATCAGGCTTACTTACTACCTATGCGCGTAGTTGGGTTTACCAAATTAGTTAAGCTTGTCGAAGTCTATACTGGGATTGATACTAAAGATGTTCGTCCTCTAGCACAACCCTGGATGTATATAATTTTGCTAGGCTTTACACTATTGCTGTTGCTCGTAGATGGATGGACGATTTGGATAGCAATCACTCAAAAGTTTTAGTCTTTAATGTCTTTAACCAACTCCCCTCAACTGCGACTAGAGCAGGTTAGCTTGGTAACTCCAGCAATGGGAGCGATCCCAGGAATACAAATTTTAACAGATATTTCTTTTGAGGCAAACCCTAGCGATCGCCTCTGCCTAATTGGACCATCCGGTGCTGGTAAGACTTCACTGTTACGGTTATTAAACCGACTGATTGAACCAACAAGGGGACATATCTATTTAGAAAATATCGACATTAAAAATATACCTGCTCTTCAGTTGCGGCGGCAGGTGATGCTGGTTCTACAAGAGCCAAAGCTTTTAGGAATGAATGTGAGGGAAGCGTTAGCTTATCCCTTATTATTACAGAAATTGCCAAACAAGGTAATTGTTGAACGTACTGAAACTATTCGTGAGCAACTGCACATCCCAGCCGAATGGTTAGAACGTAAGGAAGTACAACTTTCCTTAGGACAGCGCCAGCTAGTAGCAATTGCCCGTGGGCTAGTGACACAACCGAAAATCTTGTTACTTGATGAACCAACTTCTGCCCTAGACTTTGGTCGCGCTTCTCACCTACTTAGGGTTTTAATTGACTTGGCTATTAAGGATAAAATTACAATTTTGATGGTCAATCAGCAGCTAGAGATGGCAGAGCTTTTTTGTACCAGGGTATTGTATTTACAGCAAACAAAATTACTTCAAGACACCCCAGTTGCCCAGGTAGACTGGAAACAATTGCACGAAAAATTAGTGCAAGCGGAGGCTCAAGCGTCTCAAGATTGGTTTTAATTGTCCAATGAACCATGAGCCATGAACCATCAACAATCTACGCGTTTGCACTCCCTCGATGTCTTTCGAGGTATTGCCATTGCTAGCATGATTTTGGTTAATAATCCGGGAAGTTGGGATTATGTTTATCCACCTTTACTCCATGCCCCATGGCATGGTTTTACCCCAACTGACTTGGTATTTCCAGCCTTTTTATTTATTGCTGGGGCGGCGATGGCTTTTGCTTTTGCCAAGTACACTAAAAATGACCAATTTACTACTAAAGCTTACTGGCATCTAGGTAGAAGAGTCGCAATTTTGTTTGCTCTCGGTTTACTGCTCAATGGTTCCTCAATTGTTCTTGATTGGCTCTTAAAAGGTTCTCCCTTTTCTGAATTGGCTAATATACGCATTATGGGCGTCTTGCAGCGTATTAGTCTTGCCTATCTATTGACAGCGCTGGCAGTGATTAAGATACCGCGCCCAAGACTATGGATACTGGCAGCAGCAATTTTATTGGGATATTGGGCAGCAATGTCTTGGGTGCCAATTCCTGGTTATGGTATTGGCAACCTAACGCCAGAAGGCAACCTCGTGGCCTATATCGACCGCTTGCTCTTGGGAACTAACCACATCTATCAACAAGGCCAATTTGACCCAGAGGGACTGTTTAGTACTCTACCAGCAGTGGTTACTGTCTTGATTGGTTATTGGGCAGGGGAGTGGCTGCGCACTCAACCAATACAGTGGCGTGCCAGTTTAGGTTTAACTCTATTTGGTTTAGGTTGTCTGGGCTTTGGTTGGGTTTGGGGTTTATTGTTCCCTATTAACAAACAGCTGTGGACAAGTTCTTATGTTGTCTTTACTGCCGGTTGGTCATTGCTGTTACTTGCTGCTTGTTATCACCTAATTGAGGTAATGAAATTTCGGCGCTGGGGATTGCCCTTGGAAATTATGGGCTTGAACGCGATTTTTGTGTTTGTGGTTTCGGGTTTGGTGGTTCGCATCCTCTATCGGATTGAGGTGGGAAACCATCAGCCAGCAGTAAATCTCTATGGCTGGATTTACCAGAACCTCTTTGAGTCTTGGGCTGGTTCAATGAATGGTTCTTTGGCTTTTGCCATAGTTAATGTGCTGTTTTGGTGGATAATTCTCTATCGAATGTATCGACAGCACTGGTTGATTAGAATTTAAGTCTAGCATCAAATAGCTGCTAATTTAGCAGCAGGATGCCCAGAATCATTTCTGTGAGTTGCTATCTCTGTTGGTGGTGCCTGATGCCCCCGAAGATTGATCGGATTGAATCTATAGCCGACATTGCGGACAGTTTGAATCAAATTGGGTTGTCGAGGGTCAATTTCAATCTTCTTACGCAGGGAGAGCACATGAGTGTCAATGGTGCGCGGGTTGTCAATGGCATCAGGCCAAGCACGACGCAACAACTCAGAACGACTCAAGGGTACTCCCTCAGCTTGCGCTAGTACATATAGCAAACTAAATTCCTGAGGTGTTAAATCAATAAACTCTTCTTTGAAACGGACACGGCGCTGTACTAAATCAATTTTGAGATCACCGTAGTCCAAAGACATGGGAGCAGCAGTGGCGCGGGCACGTCGAATTAGTGCTTCCACTCGTGCCAGAAACTCTTGCATGCCAAAAGGCTTGGTGACGTAATCGTCAGCACCTGCTTTCAAACCAGCGACGATGTCAGATTCTGCATTGCGGGCAGATAGCATCAAAATCAGTGATTTGCGCTGTTGTTGAAGCCACCGACAAAATTCAACCCCGTCGCCATCTGGTAAGTCAGAGTCCAGGATAACCAATGTTGGTTGACGATTTTGAAAAGTTTGTCTGGCTTGATGAAGGGTTGCAGATTGATATATTAAACAGCCTACTTGCTGTAAGTGCCAACCCAGTAGCGATCGCAAGTGGGGGTTGCCCTCAATAATTTGAATACAAATCGATCCCACGGCAGCTAAATTCCTTATGATTGCGTGGGTTTCAGGTTAACAGAGCCAATATCAGGGTTTTGTAACAGCTGTTACTAAGGTAATGATTACTTGGAACTGATTTTCCAAAGATTATCAATTTTGAGAGAGATTATACTGACACAGGGATTAGTAAAACTCTGATTTGAAAGCAGTTTATGCTTAGAGAGTGAGCTGATTACAATGGTCTTCACTCTAATTGAAGTCAGTATTTCTTGCTCGTGTCAACAGACTCTTACTTTTGGTTCTTCGTGCATAATGATAGCTAGAGGTCTGCTGTAGTTATTTGTGGTAAATTCTGAGCAAATCTTGACAGCTTCTCGTTAAAAACCTATAATTCTAAACTTAAAAATACTGCATAATATGCTTCAAGAACCTCGTACCATACGCCATTACCAACAGCTCACTGACGCACTAGTTGATTTATGGAACCGGGGCTATCGCTTTGATGACCTGCGGATGTACATTGATGGCTACCTCGCTGCTCTCAAGCACACGAGGGAACTTGAAATCTACCTCATCCACCGCTTGGAGGAAGACGCAATCCGCTATATTCGTGACCCGTCTAATTTTGAGGAAATGTTAATGCCACAAACAGAATCTGACTACTATCGTTTATAATGCTGGTGATTATCCTATAAAGGGATAAGAGTTTAAAACTTGTAGCTTAAGTCGGCAGCCTTGAAGTCAATTATTTTTTGAGAAAATACTTTTGGAAAAATGCCAGTTGTTAGCTTCTATAAAAGGCTGTCTGCTTTTTCACCGATTGAGCAATCTCGAAGGCAGAATTTTTTACTTAGATCCAGTAAGGATGCTCCGCCTCTACCTGGGGGGTTAACTGACTTTTCACAATAATTCACCCGGGAGCGTGGAAGCCCTGCATTTTTCACGCTCGGGGAGGAAGCCAGGCTCGGCAGTTTTAACCGCCGTGAATATTTCCCACATTGATGTATTTCCTCCTGATGTCTGGTGAGGATTGTACATAAAAGGGTTTTTTAAACCGGATTTGGCATGAAATAAACAAATATAGCAGTACGTATTAAGGTTAGGACAAGCTAAATCGCTGAAACTTTGTCGAATTCTTCCTTCTGCCCTAGAGCCTTGCGCGTAGCGCTATACAATTCTGACTTTAAAACTAATAAAAAACGCCAAGTTTGAACTATGGCGTTAAAACATAATTTTTCAAAGGGCAAAGGTTTTTCTCTTACCTTTTACCTTTAAATTGAAAATTAACAGACTACTAGCTGGCTAGAGCAACTTCAACCATTTGCTGTAGCTCGCCGTTTTGATAAATTTCAATCATCACATCTGAACCACCGACAAATTCTCCATTGATGTAGACTTGGGGAATTGTTGGCCAGTTGGAATATTCTTTGATTCCCTGGCGAAGGTCATAGTCTTCTAGAATATCTACAGTTTCGTAGGGTACACCAAGGGTGTTTAAGATTTGCACAACATTATTAGAGAAACCACACTGGGGCATTAATTTCGTCCCCTTCATGAAGACAAAAATCTTGTTCTGCTTTACTAAGTTATCAATCCGCTCTTTGAGTTCTTTGGTTAGTGTCATCGTTGTTACCTAAATTCCTTGTGCAGTATGTAGGATCTAGTTTTCAGTTTAACGATGCTGGCCAAAAGTATCCCTTAATTGTTGCTTAAAGACCTAACTCGCTTCTTTCCAAGCCTCAGGCGTGTAGGTTTTAATAGCTAAGGCATGAATTTCTTCAGTTGCCATTGCTTCTTTGAGAGCAGCATAAACTAGCTGGTGCTGCTTAACTAGAGTTTTACCCTCAAACTGAGAAGAAACAACAATTGCTTGTAAATGATCACCACCACCAGTTAAATCTTGAATTTGCACTTGAGCATCTGGCAGCTCTGACTTGATCATGGTCTCAACTTGCTCTGGACTAATCATTTACACTCCCGTTATCGATGAATTACCATACCCTATGATTTTACCGAAAAATCAGGGGTTTAAAGCCCCGCCCTTGAGGGCGTAACGAAACCTTATTTTTTGCCGGGAATGTTTACGCCCAAGAGTGTAGTATAAGAACAAGGAGGTAATGCTATGCTCGTTCTCGAATTCAAAGCTTATGGTAAGCAAACTCAATACAGCGCCATAGACGAGGCGATCAGAACAGGTCAGTTCATTCGCAACAAATGCTTAAGACTGTGGATGGATACACCGAAAACTGGTAAATACGACCTCAGCAAATATTGCGCTGTATTAGCCAAACAATTCCCGTTTGCTAAGACTTTAAATTCTCAAGCTAGACAAGCTAGCGCCGAACGGGCATGGGCTGCCATCTCCAGATTTTACGAGAACTGCAACAAGCAAATCCCAGGCAAAAAAGGCTACCCAAAGTTCAAGAAAAGCACTCGTTCTGTGGAGTATAAAAACAGTGGATGGAAGCTGTCTCCTGACAGCAAATCGATTGAGTTTACTGATAAAAAAGGTATCGGGAAACTGAAACTCAAAGGAACTTGGGAGCTGTGGCGATATGACCAAAAACTGATAAAAAGGGTTAGGTTAGTTCGCCGTGCTGACGGGTATTATGTACAATTTGGCGTTAAAGTTGAGGTGAAAGAATCTTTAAAGCCATCACATACTAATGTGGGGCTAGATGTAGGTTTGAAGGAATTCTACACTGATTCTAAGGGAAACACACAACCAAATCCCAGATTTTATAGAATTGGCGAGAAGCGCTTGAAGTTTTACCAAAAGCGTGTTTCTCGCAAACAGAAAGGCTCATCCAATCGCCAGAAAGCCATTAATAGACTAGGTAGGACACACCTTAATATAAGTAGGCAGCGTGAAGAACATGCCAAAAGACTGGCACGTTACGTAATCTTGTCTAACGACTTAGTAGCCTACGAAGATTTAAGGGTTAAGAATTTAGTCAAAAACCATTGTCTTGCCAAGTCTATTAATGATGCAGGTTGGTATCAATTTAGAAAGTGGTTAGAGTATTTTGGCGAAAGGTTTGGTCGGATAACCATCGCGGTAAATCCTGCATACACTAGCCAGAAATGCTCAAGCTGTGGGGAAGTGGTCAAGAAATCACTGTCTACAAGAACTCATGTCTGTTCTTGTGGATGTGAGCTAGACCGCGACCACAACGCAGCAATCAACATTCTAGAGAGAGCCTTGGGTACGACAGGGCATGTCGGAACCTGGATGAGTGATCCGAACGCTATGCCTCGCTTCGCTCACCATGCTTCGCAAACGGGAGATTTGAGCGCTACTGTTGTTGGTGTAAACCAGCCACAGCAACTCGAATCCTAGAACGAAGAATCCCCGTACCTTCAGGTCGGGGAGTGTCAAAGTAGGCATTCTTTGAAAGCACCTTGTGAGATAACCTGGAAAGCATCTAATTACCAGAAGTGTTAGAAGATGTTGACTGACCATTGCGAGGTACTGGATAAGGAGAATCTACAAACCCAATCTCAAACAGCTGCTGGTAGGCTTTTTTCCCAAGGTCACGGGTTGGATTCTGAGAGCGTATAATCTGAATCAACAAGGGTACAGCCAACTCAGGCTGATTTTGGGCTCGGTGTACTAGGGCAAGCTGATAGGTTGCCTCATCTCTCATTTCTGCAGTTTCGAGAGCTTTCAGGCGCTGAGCATCGTAAATGCGGTTTTCGATTCCCGAAAAACTGGAAGCCAGCTGCTGATAGAAATTAGATAGCTGGTTAAAAATTTGACGAGCATCCTGTAGTTTTTTAGCAGCCAAGGCATAATCTTGCCCATCAATAGCACTACTGGCTTCCTCCATCAGGCGTTGCCCCCCCTGTAAACTCAGAAGGCTATCATTCTGAGTCAAAGGTCGCATATTGTTGGGGTCTGTCAAGTCTAGCTGCTGTTGACCAGAACCTTCTGGCAGTGCAGGGGCATCAGTTGCATTTGGCTGCAGCTCAATAGCGTCTTCTGGCAGCGCAGAATCTGGATTTTGAGCCTGTGCTGCTTTCGGCATTGTTAAAGCAGCGATCACATATATAGAACAAATGCAAGTAAAACCAAGGTGACGAATAGTTCCAGAAGATACCATGAAAAAAAATAGGGGTGATCTGCAAGAGGCAGCTGGATCTAAAACTTCTGGTATCCTACCATTACCATACCAAAGATTTCAGTTTTTCTTCTCGAAAATTAAGTCTTGCTAATGCTAATCGTTAAATGGTCACAAAGGCAGCATTTTGGTTGGAGGTAGGACACAAAAGCAAGAGAAGTATTGTCTTGCAAGACTGAAGATACTTCTCGAAAGTTCCCAACTTAATCCGCAAGGAGGATGACCCTAATTTCAGTGTAAAATCTACATAGACGAAAGGCTTTCAAGAAAATTTTGAGTTCCTATGACCCGTCAATCCCGTGCGCCCAAAAATTCTACCCAAACCACCGGCGTTCCAGAAAAAAATTTGGGCGTACTCTTGCAGAGGGGCGGTGAGGAATTAGTTTTGTTGAAAGCAAGCGATCGCTTCACGGTAAAACCTAGCAACAAAGCAGCAATAGAGGAATTAGCTTCATCCATCCGTGTCCAACACCACGGCCCAATTGCCCGTACTCAACTCCAAGAATTTGCAGTTGAACCCCAACACAGAGACGAGGCAATGCGGGCAGCTAGAAATCATCATGATGTTGCCTATGCTAGCCACGTTTATTACCTGCAAGGGAATCCAGAGACACTAATTTACTTAACTGACCAGCTCACCATTCAGTTTATCCCAGAAGTGGAGGAAGATGCGATTAGGGCAATGGCAGCAGCACTAGGCTTGCAATTGCTCAAGTCGTTAGATGGTATCCCAAATACCTTTATCTTTCAACTCACTAGTCAAGCTAGGGAAAATCCAGTCAAAATTGCTAATCGACTAATGGTAAGACCAGAGGTCTTAACTGCTGAACCAGAAATTGTGGTACCACAGGAAGCTCACTATCGCCCCCGAGATGACCGCTATCCTCAGCAATGGTATCTTAACCACAATGGAGGCTCGATGCTAGCGGCTGGTTCTCACATAGATGTCGAAAAAGCCTGGGATATTACTCGCGGCAAGCGCTCTATAGTTGTGGCAGTTACAGATGACGCCATTGACCTCAACCACCCTGATTTTCAAGGACAAGGTAAAATTGTTGCCCCCAGAGATTTTAAAGATAAAGACTTCATACCGCTACCTGGTAGCAAGTCGGAGAATCATGGTACAGCCTGTGCGGGGGTAGCTGTTGCTGAAGAAAATGGTAGTGGTATCGTCGGCGTTGCTCCTGGCTGCGCTTTGATGCCTATCCGTACCACCGGTTTTTTGGATGATTCAACGATTGAAGAACTTTTTGACTGGGTCGTCAAACATGGTGCCAGTGTTATTTCTTGCAGTTGGGGTCCAGCTACAGTCCGTTTTTCCCTCTCCCTGCGGCAACGCAATGCAATTACCCGCGCTGCCACGAAAGGACGTCAGGGTAAAGGCTGCGTGATTGTTTTTGCCGCCGGCAATGCTAATCGTCCTGTTAATGGCACTATTTTTGAAAAGGGTTGGTCGAAGAATGTACTTAAAGGACCCACTAAATGGCTAGGAGGTTTTACGGTACATCCGGACGTAATTACCGTTTCTTCTTGTACCAGTCTTAGTAAAAAATCTGCCTATAGTAACTGGGGAGTTAATGTTTCTGTCTGTGCTCCTAGTAATAATGCACCACCAGGGATGTGGTTTGCAAAAACCGGTTATATTGACACGGCACCGCCAGTGAGAGTTTCACTACCAGGAAGGGGAGTTTTTAGTACTGATCAAGTGGGAGAAGCTGGATATGAGTCAGGGGATTTTGTGAGAACTTTTGGTGGTACTTCTAGTGCCTGTCCAGTGGTAGCAGGTGTTGCCGCCTTGGTTCTTTCAGTTAATCCTAATCTCAGTGCTCAGGAAGTCAGACAAATATTAGAACAAACTGCTGACAAAATTGTTGACCGCGATAAAGATCCACAGTTGGGCATGCGGTTAGGCACTTATGATGCTAGAGGTCATTCTCAATGGTTTGGTTATGGCAAGGTGAATGCTTATAAGGCTGTTAAAGCTGCCCAGAGTAAAACTACTCAAAGTCCTCTTTCTGGTGTCAAGCGTCTGAGAGGACGCAATGATAATCGGCTTTCTATTGCTGACAATAACCCCCAAGGAGTTACTAGTGCCATTAGAGTCAAAGAATTGGCATCTGTCCAAGATATTAAGGTTAGCGTCGATATTGAACACGAGTTTTTGGGGGATATTGAAATAAAAATTATTGCTCCCTCTGATCAAACTGTGCTGCTACAAAATCGCACTCTTGGTTCTCAAACTCAGCTACAAGCAACTTATACTGTGGAAACGGCACCGGCACTGAAGCAACTTCTTAATAAGTCGGCTGAGGGGATTTGGAGGTTGCAGATTATTGATTATGCGCTGATGGATACAGGAGAGCTCAAAAGCTGGGAATTGATTTTAGGGGTTGCTTGATGCTCCCCGCACTGAAGTAGCGCCAATACAATGTATTTCTGGAGAGCAGCTAAAGTTCTATGACCTAAAAAATTTAGGAGGCTCTATCATCGTGCCGTCAGAGCAAGCTGCAAAGTATTCTAGACCAGCGTCAATCCCAATACTGTTAGTTTCTGTTGGCTTTAGAGCAATTGTTGGCTTGTCCGGTACAGACTTATCTTCAAGAGTTAAGATAATGTAAAATCCGTCAGCCTTCTTGGTTACACAAGCGCGTTTAACAGAACAACCTTCAGGTATTGGGCGATGTTTAATAAATTTGATATCGCCTAACTTTGGCAGCGTAACCCGATTGGCTTGAAGGCATTCAGACTTAACCCTTGGAAAAGCAAAAGTACGATAGCGATGTTTAGCTTTAAATCTAGGTTTGCCACTTCTTTTCCCATTACTATCACCCTTGACAAATCGAGGGAAAGTCAGCTCTACACGCTTAACCATGTCTTGCAAAACGTCAGCGTGTATGAGCAAAATTTATATTTTTTAGTTTATAGTTTTAAAATTCAAAATTTGCCCCTTGACTCAGATACTCAAAACTACTGCCGATTTCAACGAATTTGCGTTACTTCAGCGATTTGCTAAATTCTATTTTTCCGGTAATATATGAGATAATGTTATATTTGTGACTTTTTTTAGCCAACACTGAGCTGAAAGCCCTAATTTAACGTCATAATTTTGCAAATCAGCTCAAATAGAGGCAGCATTGAATTACCCGACGACAAACTAATTTTTATTGTGCCGTTCCTAGAACTGTCACAATTAAGCTTATATTAATCAATATTTGTGCATAGCACTAAGTTAAGCGTTAAATGAGGTATTAGGTTTTTTGTAACCTGATACCTCAAATCTTTTTGTTTATGAAAAAAAATCTACCTAGGTTTGGTACTCTCAGCTGGATAATCACTATCAGTACCATCATCTTTTTTTGCTGTAGTAGTATCAGACACGCCCTATTTCACTCTAGTGCCTTTGACCTAGGTATTTTCGATCAAAGCATTTACCTAATTAGCCAAGGAAAAGAACCGATCTGCTCTTTCATTGGTTTTCACATTCTTGGCGACCACGCTGCCTGGATTCTCTATCCCTTGAGCTTACTCTATAAGATTTACCCAGATGTCCACTGGCTGTTTGCCGTGCAAGCAGTTGCCTTAGCTTTAGGAGCTTTACCTATCTGGCATCTTGCCCGTCAGGCTGCTTTAAAAGCAGCATCAGCCCAAGCGATCGCAGTGGCGTACTTGTTATATCCATTAGTCTTTAATCTCAATCTCTTTGACTTCCATCCAGAAGTCATGGCACTGCCAGCTTTATTAGCAGCAGTACTGGCTGCCCGTCTCGGTAAAATTTGGTGGTTTACTGGGGCAATACTCTGGATTTTAGGCTGTAAGGCAGTCCTGGCATTAACTGTAGCAGCCATGGGATTATGGCTCTTAGTTTTTGAAAACCAACGCCTTTATGGAGCGATCGCTTTACTGGCAGGTATCGCCTGGTTTCTAATTGCCACACAATTAATTATCCCTTTGTTTAGCGGTAGCGAGGCAGCAGCAGTTGGGCGCTATGCCTATCTCGGTTCTTCAGTATTAGAGATTGCTCAAAACCTACTACTTAAACCCTGGCTGGTGTTAGAGAAAGTATTCTCCCTTGAAACTCTAGAATATTTAGTTCTATTGATTTTGCCGATAATTTGGGGAGTCTCACCGCAGCATCTGACACCCCTAGTAGCAGCTATTCCCAGCTTAGTAATCAACATTCTCTCAGAATCTCCAGCTCAAAGAAATCTAGTACATCAATATTCACTACCAGTGTTACCTTTTTTGCTCTTGGTAGTAATTGCTAGCCTTGCTGCTGGTAAAGGATGGCTGCCAAGGGTGAGCGAAAAAAGGTGTGGGGGAAAAAATGAGCGGACAGGTCGAGGCGGAGACAAACAGACGCGGAGAATTGAAATCCCACACAAAATTTCGTTCACCCGGCTACCCAATAGACGCTGGATCATTCTATGGTCATTAATAACTTTCTTAGCTCTGGGAAAATACGGCTATTTTTGGTCAATTTATCTAAATTCACTTGATACCTGGCAAGCAACTAGGGAAGCACTTGTCCAGATTCAAACCCCAGGCAGTGTTTTAACGGCACCCCAAATTGCTCCCCATTTAACCCATCGTCAGGTAGTTAAACTAGCTATTGCTGGTTCTGAGTGTGCTAATTTAGATGAATTTGAGTATATATTACTGAATTTGCCTCATCCCGGCTTTGGGAGTACTCCCAAAGTGGTTGTTAGCCTGTTAGCAAGAATTAAGAATACACCCGAGTTTCAATTAAGCTATCAGCGCGATGATATATACCTATTCACTAGGGGAAATCAAACCCTCCAGAGCCAATTGTAAATCTCTAGTGAGTTGTGCCACAGCCTGTTTAGCACCGCTACGACTTTCCTTATAAGCTGGGTAATACTCTCCAACTGATATGGGCTGCCCTACCTTCATCTGTACCCTTTGCTTGCCTAGCCTAGGGCGCTTAAAAGAAGTATGACCCTTAATCTTAGTTATCGTATCCCATAACAACATAGTCGTTTCCGCAAAACGCTCTACTGTCGGTTTTTCAGCAACGTAGTAGCCAGTAACTGCCACAAAAGATTCCACTAGCCGCATATGCCACATCCGCAGATTAGCTTCCTCAGCAATACGATTAGCTAGTCCATACTCTACTGAAGACAAATTATTAGTATTCTTGAATTCTTCTCGAAATATATAATCCCAGCCAACTTGTTCTAGACGACGACAACGATCAATTAAACCTCCCCTGGCTTTGAGATCAAAATACTCCTCTGCTACTTTCAGGGCAACATCAAGCAAAGCTTGGAGGCGAGTTGCCAGTATTTGATTAGCATTACTTGGTATTTCTTCTAGTGTAGAAAGAGTTTTCTCCTCTATAGTAGGCAGAGTTTGATGATAGAAGCGAGTATAAAAATCCTCCATTAACGACAGTAAATGTTCCCCCAAGCGGTAGAGTCGCTGATAAAGCAAGGCTTCGGAGGCTTGGGTATTAGCAAGTTGATTGCCCCCTTGAACTTTCAACTCTACTGTAGACAAACCACTATCAGCTTCCAATTGATATAGAAGCTGTTCTAAAGATTGCCAAGGAGCTTCAATATAACTGTATTGAATACCCACTGGCACAATCAAAACCTGTTGGGAACGTTCAGCTTTAAGTAAATCCTCAATACACCAGAAACTTAATTGAGCAATACCAGGTTCTAGGGGACTAATCACCTCAGTGTGACCATTAGTTGCTCCCTCCGGTGCCGCTGCCATCGGTAACTTACCATTAGCAAACAGATTACGAGCCGAACGTAAACCCATCCAGTCTGCTTTACCTCGCTGGATAGGAGTGCAACCCAAACGAGAATAAATCCAGCCTACCTGTGAGCCAGCCCAAAGGGGAATACCTCGGTCATAAATAAAATGGGCATGAATGGGCTTGAGTAGGGATATGCCCTGTTGTTTAGCTACCTCTGGCACTAATTGCCACAACAAGTAGCTCATACAGAAGGGGTCATCAATACTGGGATGACGAAATGCTATCAAAAAACGACTTTTACCCTCCTGAAACTGGCGATACAAATCGACTAATATCTCAACATCATCTGCTTGGATTTGGGTGATTTGTGTCTGTCGTCGGAGCAAAAACGGTAGCACCCGCTTAGCTACTCTTAAAACTAGAGGATTAAAAGCAGGTGGGATAAATTCTAGAGGAGGCTGAACTTTACTAATCACATCTAATAGGGGGGGATAGGAGGATGGGGGAATGGGAGGATGGGCAGAGAGGGAGAGGGGGAGAGAGGGAGAGGGGGAGATGATTTTTATGAAAAATTCGCCCTGGAGCCATCAGCTTTAGCCTTTCTAGTTAAAGTTTTACTAAGCCAAAACACATTTAATTTACATAAATAACAATCATCTGTTTCTTGTGGTATCGCTGTGGGATGGGCGTCTCGCCAGTTGTCTGCCGTCTGCTCGTCCAAAATATGCAAGTTAAATGTGGAACAGCTTAAAACTTGAGAAAGTACAATTCAAGTACAAACTAGCCCATAGTTGATTTTAGAGAAAACTTCAAGAAGCAATGAACTATGAACCATGAGCCATGAACAATATTTACTTCTGGTAACGATAGTCATTCCAAACACAACTCAGATCTAACAACTTTTTTATCTGGTATTTACTAACCTCTGTGTAAGCGGTAGTAGTTAGTGCTTTTCTAACAAAACTAACCAGATTTTTCCAGGAAACTTCCTTGGATTTGAGTAAGGTACGAATATCTTGCAAAGCTGCCTTAGCAGCCTCAGCCTCAAGGGGAGATTTTTGCTGCCCTTGCTACACCTTCTACACCTACACCCTTATCAAGGTACCGCAGGCATGGGGAAACATACGCTTGAGAAGAGCTGGTGCCTCACCGCAGGGTGGAGAAATCCTTATGCTAAGTCTTCTCAAAGATTTAAGAATCCCCCTTTTTCTAAAAGGGGGAGTGTCAAGCTGAAGAGGGAATTGGGCTTAGGAATGCCCTAGTTTGATAAATTAGGACTGAGACTTTTATTTTGATTATCGATGTTACAATTTCTCAAAACCTCTGAAAAAACTTTCTGTAAGAATAATGACAATCAAAAAAAATTCTTATTTAAAGCTGATGGAAATTCCCCCCGGATATCTCAACCTAATGGGTTACGTAGATCAATCAGAAGTGAATGGTCCTGGATGTCGCGCTGTAATCTGGGTGCAGGGATGCTTGCAGGAATGTCCTGGTTGTTTCAATTCCGATTCCTGGTCATTTGAAATCAATCAATTAATAGCAGTAGATACATTAGTCGAAAAAATAACGAGTCATCCTCGCCATGAGGGTGTTACTTTTTCAGGGGGAGAACCTTTCTGGCAAGCCTCAGCTTTAGCAGAATTAGCTTGTAAAGTTAAAGCCAGGGGACTTAATGTGATGTCATTTACTGGATTTACTTTAGAGCGACTGCAATCTCAATATGCTCCTGCTGGTTCTCAGGAGTTATTGGCTCAACTCGATATTTTAATTGACGGCCCTTATATTCAATCTCTTGCTATAAATTCTCCTGATTCTCCTGTTTCTTCTAGCAATCAGCGAGTTCATGTCTTTAATTCGGCATTAAAAGACCGAATAACTTGGGCTAGTGACCAAACTGAAGTACACATTCTCAAAGATGGCAGTCGTATTGTTACAGGTTATATGGGGCAGCTAATTTTATCAGACTAGCAATTGTTAATTCTCTGATTTATTTGATTTTTGATGGCTTCAATAGCACTAAAATTAAGGCGGGCATGTTTGCTGCTGTGCCTTGATTTTTTTTCCAAGAGCTATTGGTATTCCTAGTACAACCTTGGCGTAGAGATTCTCAAACTCGCGCTGAAAATGAGCAGCAACGGTAGGGTTGTCTATTACCAAAACTGTTTCATCGTTATTAGTATTGGCTGCCCAGGACCAATTTTGAGAACCTGTAATTACTGTTTGCCCATCAATAATTGCAAATTTGTGATGTAATAAATCTCCCTTGGGTAACTGAGGCACACCAATAGTAGTAATCGGGTTTTGCCAAGGACGGTTTCCCTGTTCATATTGGCATTTTTTGCTGAGAGCTATACCCATTAAATCAAGTGCCTCAGAATAGTTACGATAGGCAAAACTTGAATCGATCAATGCTCTGATTTCAATACCTTGTTGATGGGATCTTTCTAAGATATTAGCAAGACGCTGCTCTGAGAACACAAACAGGGCTAAATCAATACTCTTGGTAGCTTTAGTTAGAGTTTTTCCAATTAAACCATTACTGCTCTGACTCCAAGGTTTTGTTGCAGAAGTTGGAGAAAAATGTACAGAGATAGAAGTATTTCCCAGTTGGAATTGCTGCACTTGTCGCCGAGGCTTGTTAATTCCAAACTTGCTATCTGCTTTACCGCTAGGACCATCTCCCCACATGAAGTTAAATTCTTTAAGCAACAGCTTAGCCAAATCTGAGCTATCGATTTTTAAGAGATTGTTGGCATTACCACGACTTTCTGCTGTCTTCAAGTCTCCATGTATACCACTAGTAGTAAAATTGGCTGAGGTAATTATTGACAGATTACCATCGATAACGAGAAACTTGTGATGCATTAAGCCACTGCCTTTGGAACCGTCGGCTGTATCGTCAATTATCGGTACCTTGGCATTGCGCAAAATTACCAAGGCATCAGCTTGATTAATTTCATCCTGACTAAGCTGAGTATTGCCGTTGCTGTCTATGAGTTTTAAGGCTTCATGGTAACGTTGTCGCTCTCTGGGTTTAAGTTTTGCGACTTCAGTGGCACTCAAATCACTCCAAGGGCGGCTATAGTTATTTTCTAAGATGACTCTTACCTTGACGCCAGCTTGATGACGCTCAACTAGGGCTTGGGCAATCTTGGGTAAACGTAATTCTTGAATTGCCAGATCTACCGTTGATTGAGCCGAGGTGATTGCTTCTACAATCAACTTTTCTAAGTCGTCTCCTGAGCGAGTGAGTTGCCGATAAGGTTCTTTGTACTCAGTTGCTAAAGAACGGTTAAAGTAAACTTGTACCAAAGGGTCTTGAGGTAGGGGTTTTGGACGATACACCTGTGACTCAATCTTTTGGCAAGCTAACAAACCCAGCAGCATCAGCAAGCTACTGCAAAAACGCCATTGACAAATTTTCAATTGAAGGCTTCTAATCTCTAGAATAACTGTTAGAGTTGTCTCTAAAATTATTATCGCAATAATAATGCTTGATTACAAGTTTTAGATTTTGCTGCTGTCGGCATAAATTTTGCTAAGCTAGTGTGAGTTCAAAGCTTATATAGCAATTCTCTTTCTTGTTGAAATACACTTCATCTTCTTACCTATTCGCTGTGACGATTTCCCTAAAGCCAAGAGACTGCAACTCATCAATGTGAGAAACGCTATATTTTCTGGTTACATGACAATTGTTCAAACCTTCTCCTCTGATTACCTCCGTTCCCACACTCTCTTGTCTTTCCCCTGTTATTGAATACACAAATTAAATGGGTGAGAGCTTAAAACTATATTCTGGCGCTGCGCCGTTATTGTGCTGGGTTTTACTTTCTTGAGTTTGGGAAATGCCGCTTTCTAGTTCAAAAAATTGCCCCTTTTGAATTAACATGAACTATGGATGGATTTGCGATCGCCTCTGGCACTGCTCCGAAAGGCAATCACCTCTGGTGCTAGCCCTGCGGGCTAACCGCCTCTGGCGCTGCCCCAAAAGGCTAATCGCCTCTGGCGCTACTGCGCCAATTGCAGTTTGTTTAGCCACCTAAAATTGGGGAAGTTCTCAAGATGTAGCAAGATTTTGGGGCTAGGGGGTTTAGCCCTTGCGGCTTTCTTATGTCGAGAAGAAGAAAAACATTTCCGTGTGGTCATAAAGGGTATGGTAGAGTTTGCCATCGATGCGATCAACAAAATAAAGTGATCGCAGATAAAAAACAGCAAAAGCAGAGGTGGGATTCTACTTTTGATAGAGACCCAATTGATTTAAAAAATCTTCCGGCTCATGTAGTGGTTAAAGCTCGTTCGATCATTGCTGGCTTGGAGAGTCAAAAGAATTACAGGGATTTTAATGGCAAACGTCTCCGCCACAATCGCTGGATTATTAGTATTCCCGTCACTCGCAATTATCGAATGATCTGTCGTGATTGTGGTAGTCTCTTGATACCACAGGCTGTTTTGTCTCACGAGCAATACAACGTTGATAAACCAGGTTGTTAGTCCTAAGATACTGCTAAGCTAAATTCGTAGAAAAAATTGAAAATCTTGGTACAAGCTACATATAAGACTAAACTTCCTAACAATTTAAAGCCAGGAGACAACAATTCTCGAAAGTACAATCTAGATGCACAACAGCTTATATCCTGGAAATAGAGACAGCCTCTTGCCTTAAAAAACATGCAAATTTATCTGGACTACAGCGCCACGACACCGCCGCGGCCAGAAGTAATCAAGGTCATGCAAGAAGTCCTCACTCAAAATTGGGGCAATCCTTCCAGTTTGCACGAGTGGGGACAGCGGACAGCAACGATTGTAGAACAGGCGAGGATGCAGGTTGCAGGACTGATTAAAGCGCCAGCAGAGTCTATTATCTTTACTTCTGGAGGTACAGAGGCGGATAACTTGGCAATTTTGGGTGTGGCTCAAGCCTCCATGATACCTCAGCATATCATCATTTCTCGTGTTGAGCATTCAGCGGTAGCAGAACCAGTACGCTTGTTGGAGCAGCGGGGCTGGCAGGTGACTAGGTTGCCAGTAGATGCTCAGGGACGGGTTAATCCTTGTGATTTAGAGGAAGCTCTGCAACCAAATACTGTTTTAGTTTCAGTGATCTATGGTCAAAGCGAAGTCGGCACATTGCAACCGCTCGCACAATTGAGTGAAATTGCTCATTCTCAAGGAGTCTTGTTCCACACTGATGCTGTGCAAGTTGCTGGACGTCTGCCCATTGATCTTAGGCAGCTATCTGTAGATTTACTTTCTATGTCCAGTCACAAGATTTATGGTCCTCAGGGGGTAGGGGCGCTTTACCTCCGCAAGGGTGTTGAGTTAGTGCCGTTGCTGTCGGGTGGGGGACAAGAAGCACGTTTACGCTCTGGAACCCAAGCTGTACCAATGATTGCGGGTTTTGGTGTGGCAGCAGAATTAGCAGCAACGGAGATGATAACAGAAACACCTAGGTTAATTAAATTGCGCGATCGCTTGTTCCAAAAGTTAGCTGATAGCATATACTTGCAGCCCACAGGTTCTTTAATTCATCGCCTGCCTCATCACGCTAGTTTTCGTATTATTGGTGGTGGTAAAGTTACGGGCAAAACTCTGGTGCGTCAACTTAATTTAGCAGGGATTGGTATTAGTGCTGGCTCGGCTTGCCATAGTGGTAAACTCAGTCCTAGTCCAATACTGTTGGCGATGGGATATTCTGATTCAGAGGCCTTGGGTGGTATTCGTTTGACCTTAGGAAAGGATACGACAGAAGCTGATGTTGATTGGACGGCAATGGTACTTAAGCAAGTTTTAGAAAGGCTAATGCCAAAGTTAGTAACTGTTGGTGAGTGAAGGATAATCCTTCTTATGGTTCATGGTTCATGGTACGCGCATGCTGCGCAAACATTGGGGTTGGTATTCGGCAGCTGTGGCATACTTTCCCAATCTACAATCAACAGTGGCTTTGGTATCAGAGACAATAGATTAAGACCAACTACAACCCGATTAACTTGCATGAGTACTCCTGTGGCTGTGAATCCTTATCTTGAAGGTAACTTTGCTCCTATCGCTCAAGAAATTACCGCTGATGAACTTCAAATAATTGGCACACTGCCACCTGAGCTTTCTGGAATGTTTGTTCGCAATGGTCCTAATCCTCAATTCTCTCCTCTTGGAAGATATCATTGGTTTGATGGGGATGGAATGTTGCATGGAGTACAAATAAATAACGGCAAAGCTTCTTACCTCAATCGCTACATTCAAACCAGAGGCTTTAAACTTGAGCAAGAGGCGGGAAAAAGTATTTGGACTGGTTTATTGGAACCGCCACAGATGGATAATCCCTATGGCCCTTCTAAAAATACTGCCAATACAGCTTTAGTCTGGCAGGCGGGAAAACTGCTTGCGCTCTGGGAAGGCGGGAAACCTCATGCGATTAGAGTTCCTTCCTTAGAAACCATCGGCACTGATAATTATGACGGCAAGTTAGTTTCACCCTTTACTGCTCATCCCAAGGTGGATCCAGTGACGGGAGAAATGATGTTTTTTGGCTATTCTTTAGCTGAACCACCTTATCTAAAATATAGTGTGGTTTCGCCTACGGGAGAACTTTTGAAAACAGTTACTATTGATTTACCTGTAGGGGTGATGATGCACGATTTTGCTATCACCGCAGACTACACCATCTTTATGGATTTGCCTCTCACCTTTCGCCCAGAAAGAGCTCAACAGGGAGAAGCTGTTTTCCAATTTGAAGTAAACCGCCCCAGTCGCTTCGGTATCCTTCCCCGTCATGGTGACAACAACGACATTCGTTGGTTTGAAACTTCTTCTTGCTATATTTTTCATACCCTCAACGCCTATTCTGAAGGAGAAGAAGTTGTACTCATTGCTTGTCGAATGAGCTCAACTAGTGTTCTGGGAACACCTGAATTTGATGATCCACAAGCGGATATTCCCCGTCTCCATCAATGGCGTTTTCACCTCGGCACAGGTTTGGTTCGTGAAACTTCCCTCGAAGAAATGCCCTCAGAATTTCCGCGCCTCAATGAGCAATATCTAGGACGCAAAACACGATATGGTTATAGCTCAAGGATGGCTGGTTCTGAGTTGCCACTATTTGATGGCATAATTAAACACGACTTTAGCCTAAATCAATCTCAAACTCATGAATTTGGTTCAGGGCACTATGGAGGAGAGGCGTTTTTTGTTCCTCGCCCAAATGCTGAAACTGAAGATGATGGCTGGTTAGTTACTTTCCTCCACGATGAAAATTCGCAAACCTCTGAATTAGTTATCATTAGTGCTCAAAACCTAACTTCAGAACCAATAGCGCGGGTAATCATACCTCAGCGAGTGCCTTATGGCTTTCACTGTCTTTGGTTATCGCAGGCGCAGTTGAATAATAAGTAATAAGTAATAAGTAATAAGTAATAAGTAAATCAATTATTACTTATTGCCTTGAGGTATCGATATAAACTATCGTTCTTTAATTTGTACTTGTCGGTTGAAGAGATTCATACTGATGGAGATGAGTAGGCTGATAATGAGATAGGTGGCTCCGATGATCAAGATTACTTCAACTTCTTTGTTAGTTTGATTTAAAGTCGTATTGGCTATAGAATAGAAGTCAGGAAAACCAATAGCGATCGCTAAACTGGAATTTTTAGCCAGGTTCAGGTATTGACTGGTCAAGGAGGGAATGATTACCCTCAGTGCTTGGGGTAAAATTACCAGTTGTAGTATCATGCCTGATTTCAAGCCTAAGGCTTTTGCTGCTTCCCACTGCCCTTTTGGTACTGCCTGAATTCCAGCCCTAACTATTTCGGCAATGAAACTAACTGTATAGACTACTAATCCAGTCAGAAGCGCACAAAACTCAGGGCTCAGCTGCAATCCCCCTTCTAGTCGTGTGTCTGTGGTAACTCGGGGTAGGTTCCAGAAAAATGGTGCCGATTGAGTGACAATCAAGGCAAGAATCACGACCGTGATGATAATACCAGAAGTCCATAGAATTTTTCTACCTGGTCTGCCTTGTTTTACTCTCAGGTATTCTCGCCAGCGCCAAATTAAAGCAGCGATAATTATTCCTATACTCAATAATATCAGCCAAATTCCTGTAGCTTCATTATTTGTCAGCCAAGGTAGAGCGATAGCTTTCTTGGTTAGGTAAATTGAGCCTGGTAGCACGATGCTATTTTCTAGCAGTGGCAATTGCAGGAAAACTGCAGAATACCAGAATAACAATTGCAAAAGCAAGGGTGTATTGCGAACTATCTCAATATATACGAGGGCGAGATTACGCAGTAACCAGTTATCAGAGAGACGGGCAATCCCTACCAGTAAGCCGAAAATTGTGGCAAGAATAATGCCAAAGACCATTATACGCAAGGAGTTAAGCAAGCCCACAAGCATGGCTCGACCAAAACTGTTTGAGCGTTCATAATTAATAAGTCTTTCGCCAATATCAAAAGATGCCTGAGAATCAAGAAATTCAAATCCTAAGGGTCTACCTAATAGCTGTCGATTGTAAATTAAGTTATCTGCCAGAATTATCACTACAGTTACAAACAATAGCATAGCGATTGCCTGTATAGCGATTTTCCAGAAGCGGGAATCCCGCAATAGTTTAGGGAGATTTCGTCGGTTTAGTGCCAAGCGGTTTTTGTCCTGTTGAGGAGGGTTATTCATTGATAAACATCAACTACTCTGCCCATACTAATTTTATTGGCAACGCTTTATCATCATCCCAACCCTTGTTAAGAATGTTGATAGCAGTGTTGTAGTCTCTATCTAATTTTGGTAACTAGCTTCAAGTTCAAGCTCTAATAAACTATTCCGGCTTTAGTAGCGTTTCTCAAATTGATGATGTACATTTAATTTTCTTAAGTAGTCGGACATAAATAAATGGCTCTATGTAAAGAATTATGAAATCCGTCAAAGTTACCCTACACCCCAAACCCTGCCTCAACCAGCAAACTTTATCAATGTCGCAAGTACTTACTCCTACTTCTTACTATGAATCATCACTAGGTTTGCGGTTTAAAGTTGCGTAACCTCAGGGCATTTGTTACTACTGAAACTGAGCTAAAGGCCATCGCTGCACCAGCAATCATCGGATTGAGTAACCAATTAAAGCAGGGATAGAGGATGCCTGCTGCAATGGGGATTCCGGAGACGTTGTAAATATAGGCAAAGAAGAGATTTTGCCGAATATTTCGCATCGTGGCATGACTTAGTTGAATTGCCGTGACGATAGCGCGCAAGTCCCCAGAAATCAGGGTAATGTCACTGGCTGCCATTGCTATATCTGTGCCAGTACCTATGGCAATTCCTACATCTGCCTGGGCTAGCGCAGGGGCATCATTAATGCCATCGCCCACCATTGCTACTATTTTTCCTTCTGCTTGCAGCACTTTGACTTGAGCTGCTTTTTGCTCAGGTTGGACTTCGGCAAACACGCGCTTGATATCAACTTCACGGGCAATGGCTTCGGCAGTTTGGCGATTATCTCCAGTCAGCATCACTACCTCTAATTTCATCTTCTGTAAAGCTTTGACAGCCTCCACTGAAGATGGTTTAAGGGCATCAGCAATCCCAACTAATGCTTCAATTTTCCCATCAACAGCAATCCAAGCAGTAGTTTTGGCAGCAGCTTCCCAAGCTTGCCGCTGAGATTGCAAAGAAAGAGTCTCAATTCCTAAGGCATCCATCCAGCGCTGGTTGCCGATTTGGACTAATCGATTATCCACAATTCCTTCAACACCCATACCAGTGACAGCTTCAAAGTTTTGGACTTCTGGAAGCGGCAGTTGGATACCCTGAGATTGAGCATACTGTACTATCGCTTCTGCTAGGGGATGTTCGGAATTTTGCTCTACTGCTGCTGCCCATTGTAGGAGTTTAATTTCATGACCATTAGCAGTTCCCCTCACAGTTATATAGTTAGTAACACTGGGTTTACCTTGGGTAATAGTACCTGTTTTATCTAAGACAATTGCCTTAATTTTATGTGCTAGTTCTAAACTCTCAGCATCCTTAATTAAAATACCGTTTTCTGCACCCTTACCCGTACCAACCATAATCGAGGTGGGAGTAGCTAAACCTAGGGCACAGGGACAAGCGATAATCAAAACGCTGACGGCGGTAATCATGGCGAGAGTAGCATTGCCCATAACATTAAACCAAATCACAAAAGTGGCGATCGCAATTGCTATTACCCCTGGCACGAACCATCCCGTCACTTGGTCTGCTAATTTTTGAATTGGTGCTTTAGAACCTTGGGCGTCTTGCACTAACTTGACAATCTGCGACAGTACCGTATCCTTGCCAACTCTTGAGGCACGGAATTTAAAACTGCCAGTTTTATTAATTGTTGCACCAATTACTTCATCTCCAGCTTGCTTTTTAACTGGTATTGGCTCCCCAGTTACTATTGACTCATCCACTGCTGAAGAGCCTGCAATCACTTCTCCATCCACAGGAATTTTTTCTCCTGGACGTACTAGGATTGTATCTCCCACCATGACTTCTTCTAGGGGAAGGTCAATTTCTTTGCTAGCACGAATTACACGGGCTGTTTTTGCTTGTAATCCCATGAGCTGGCGAATAGCTTCAGAAGTCTTGCCCTTGGCACGATTTTCCAGTAGCCGCCCCAAGAGAATTAGGGTAATGATCATGGCTGCGGTTTCATAGTATACCTCTGGCTGTTGATCTCGAGTTAGCAAGAATTCTGGGAAAATAGTGGCAAACAGGGAATAAAAATAAGCAACTCCTGTGCCCAGCGCCACTAGGGTATTCATATCAGCAGTATGACGCTTAAAGGCTTTCCATGCACCTACAAAAAAGGTTTTACCACACCAAAACTGTACTGGCGTCACCAATAACAGCTGCACCCAAGAGTTGCGCAGCCACGCTGGCACCAAGGGCAGCTCTATGCCTATCATATTTGGTAGTACTCCCACCATCAGCATTACGCTGATAATCCCTCCCACGACAACCTTGCGCGTGAGCTCTTTTTGCTTCGCCTCGCGGGCAGCTTTCTCGGCGTCTTCTTGAGCAGTACCCCTTTCTGGTATAGGTTGGGCAGCATAACCAGCGTTTGCCACAGTCTGTTGAATTGTCTTGAGATTTGTGCGCTGAGGGTTATACTTAACTGTGGCTTGCTCAATGGCAAAGTTAACGCTACATTCGTTAACTCCTGGAATAGCTTTAATTGCTTGCTCAATCGTATTGGCACAAGAAGCACAACTCATGCCTTGCAATCGCAGATTCACTGCTTCGATGACTAACCCCTGTACTTGTGGCAGAGCCATTATCTTCTTCTCCTTTTTGGAGCGACCTAGATCAAATTTAAGGTAAAGTCTCCAGTCAGGTAGAGTGTACAGAAAATTAAATAAAACTTAACAAAACTGCGCGATTCCCCATCCGTCTATACGGTGGGGATGAATCACCCTGGAAAAAAGGGGCTTTTGAAAACCCTTTCTCCTATGAGGCGGGGTAGTTCAAAACGCCAACAGGTTCAAACATTTTGGGATATAAGTCACATGCTCTTGTTTCCCAGTCTGAGACATTGGTTATGCCCTCAACCTTCTCTGCTCCAGAAACCGAAACCCATGATTGCTCTGCAAACTCTTGTGCGATTTGCTGAGCATCTAACTCTGACTCTGCCTCAACAGTGATAGTTGTAGAGGTTTCAATAGTGGCATTCACCTCAAACTTATAAATTTTTTTGATTGCATTTTTCATACCTAAAATGCCATACGCCTGCGCTCATCTACAATTGTGCCTGAATTAGCAAGGCTCCAGAGTTCACTAAGGTTCATTTTTTGGCTCAGTTTTTGGCTCAGAGGGAGGATGGGGGGAGGGGGAGATGGGGAGATGGGGAGATGGGGAGACACGGAGACGCGGAGACACGGAGATGGGGAGATGGGGGGAGGGGGAGAGGGAAAATTATAGTAATAAGTATTCTTGTTATTACTTATTACTTATTACTTATTACTTATTACTTAATAAATTAGATAGGAGATTCTTCTCCCACCCTAAGTTCATACAGGTTCCAGAATGCTCCTCCGAGGGCAGAGTATTTAATATTATCAATGCGATTTCGCACTGCTGAAAATTCCAGTTGATTAACTAAATAAATAAAGGGTACTTGTTCAGCTATAATTTGCTGAAACTGACCATAAATTTCTTGGCGTTTGCTTTCATCTAGTTCTCTTACACCCTCTTGAAAAAGGCGGTCAATTTCTAATTCCCAATCACTAGCTAACCAACCCTTAATCGGCGGTTCTCCTGGTTGAGGAGATTGGTTGAACTGATGGGACGAACCTTGAGAGTACCAGATATTGAAGCCGCTGTGAGGGTCAATACTGCCGCCAGCAAACCCTCCTACATAAATTTCCCAATCTCGACTTAGGAGTTTTTGCAGTACCACGTTGAAGTTGACTACCTGCACATCGGCTTGAATGCCAATCTTGCTCAAGTCTTGTGCAATCTGAGTGGCTGCATCTACCCGAGTTCTTTCTTCAGATTTAACTAGTATGGTAAATCTTACCCGGTTGTTATCCCAATCCAATAATTGTCCTTGGGAGTTGTATTTAAAACCAGCACCTCGCAGCATTTGCTTGGCTTTTTCTGGGTCATAATTATAGGTTTTTAAGCCCTGTTCTGGAGATAAATAAAAGGGGCTTTGAGACCAAATAGGTGAATGTTGGACTTCTCCCAAACCTCGATAAACATTATTTTTCATGGTCTCACGGTCAATGGCATGGGCGATAGCTTGCCTGAATGTCAAAGTATTGAACCAGCGAGATTTTATCGGGTCTACAAATGGCTTTTCTTGATTGTTGCGAGCTTTACTAAGATTGAAACTCAAAGATCTACTACCAGCTTCTGGCCCGCCATTGTAGATGGTATATTTCCCTCGGCTTTCCTCTTGTTTGAGTAACTGAAACTGTTCTGATTTGACATCAAGACTGTCAAATTCACCAGAACGAAATCTTAGCAATTGGTTATCGTCAGATTCGATAATTTGCAAGACAATGCTCTCAATATAAGGCTGCTGATTGCCCTGCTCATCCTTGCGCCAGTAGTAGGGATTGCGCTCGAAAATTACTCGCTGGGCAGGGGTATAGCTAATCATGCGGTAGGGCCCAGCACCAACAATTTGGCGTGGATCTGTATCGGTACCCCAGGTTGAGAGAAACTTGAGGTCTCCGTCTTCGTCAGTAGTATTAATTGACTCTTGCAAAGCATGCTTAGGCAAAATTGAGATTCCCCCTGAAAACCTTAAAAATGGGGCAAAGGGTTCGGGTACACTAAATTCAACCCGCAGCTTGTCTATTTTTTTGACTGAAGGAAAGGCACCATTACTGCCGATGCGGAGAATATCTTTGATGCCAGTGGAAACCTTGGGATTTAGGTAAACATCATTGTAGGTAAAAACCACATCATCTGCTGTTAGCGGTTCACCGTCAGACCACTTCAACCCTTCTTTTAGGGTAAAGGTAATGCGCTTTTTATCCTCAGCAATTTCCCAAGATTCGGCTAAGGCTGGTTCCAATTCAGCGGTAATGCCATTGAGATTTAGTAAGCCTTCGTTGATGAAGCCAAAAACACTGTATAAAGAGTTATTGAGGGGAGCATTAAAGGTGGCAGGATCGCTGGGGGTGGCAAAAACTAATTGAGATACTTGAGCTGCTTGGCTTTTAAATTGGCTAGGGCTACAGCCACTTAGAGCCAATAGACTGGCAAGTGTTAGGGAAAGTGCTAGTGGCAGGGTTCTTTTAATGGTGAGCCAAGGGCGAAGCCAAATCATCGATAATTGCAGCAAGTATATTGCTGATCAGGATAGCACTTTTAGGAGCCCTTGACCTCTCCTCGCTTAATCCTACAGAAAACAGGACGACCCAAATTATTGCGGTAAATCTTTTTAAGATTTGTTTCATTGTTTCTTATACTTTGAACTGCTCTAACTGCAAAGATTTCGCATTCCAAGTATTTACACAAAACATGCTCTAGATCCAAGTCAATTGGGTTGTTTGGCGCAACCTTGTACCTGCTGATATTATGTTGTAATCTCTTCGTAACAGTGAAATTGTTACTGATGATTGACTATCTAAACAACCCTTCTCAAGAAAATTTAACTATTGTCCCCTCCTAAATTACAAATTTTGAACTAACAACAAGTGATGCATTGACAAAAGAATGTAAATGTGTATCTTTTTGAGGTTTGGAGGAGAACGCTAGAAACCTTGTATAGCATTGTTTTCCAATTAAAACTGTTCATTGCTTGACAAAACAAAAAAATAAATGTAACTTGAACTTGCAGTCTGATATTGCAGATGCTAAAAATCTTCAGTTATTAGACTTTATCCAAGATGAGACTTGGGTTTCAAGCTGCTCTTTGGAGATTTTTACACCGTGAGTTTTAGTTAATCCGAAACGCTCAAAGCGAACAAAGGCTAATTTCACCGACAATGGGGAGTATCCCTAGCATCAAATCATGACTAAAAACCTGAATTTTCGTAATGGGGAAAGTAAAAATCGAATAGGTAATTCTTTTGAAGTGAGCAGTGTTAATGCGCGAATCTAATCAAAACCTTGATCAAGATGTGATTAGCATCATTGGTCTTTTCAGAAGAAGGTTTTGATGGTAACTCAATAGAAGGTAGAAAGTTAATAAGCCTTCGTCTCCAAGTCAGAAGTGTTGTAGAGACAAGAATAGACATTCTAGATAAGCCCTGGCAAGAAGCCCTGTGGGTTTATAATTCTGCTTTTTGTACTGCATCCACAACCATTGTTCGTTTGATTGATCTGGCTGATTCTGTCTACTGTCTACTGATAGGAATGGACTATGAACAAAATATCGACTCCACTCAAAGATGTTTTCTCAGGGATACTTAGGAAAATCATTGCCACTGCCATGATTTTCCTGCTGGCAATGACCATGCAAATTGTCTCCCCTCGTCAAGCCTATGCCGCAGGAGTGGGACTCACTATTCGCATCGGTGATGTTGATGGCTTTGGCTATGGGGATGGAGCAGGTTATACTGCTGCCTATGGCAAACCTGTCAACATGGATGGGCAAGGAACTCTCACTCTCAGAGACTTCCTGCCAGACTTAAATGGGGATGGTCAAGTAGGCGTAAATAGTGGAGATGATTTTGATAATCGCTCTACTGAAGAAACCGCAGGCAATTTGATCACCACCACTGGTAGTTGGTTTCTCGATACTGGTAGCACTGGCTCTGATTATACAGATTACTCTTTAGTGGAGGGAACCACATATGACCCGGCAGTCAATCCACCAGGCTTTAAATTCAATTTCAAGGTAGCTAAGGACAAACTGCTAGACGGTACAAGTACCGAACTCTACCTCAATGTCATGGTGGGAGACTATGATACTGAAAATAACAACAATGAGTTCAGGATACCAGTTACTTTAAAGACTGCTGATGGTTCAACATCCAATGGAAAAATGGTGACATCAGCAAAAGGTGATAAGGATGGCAGAATACGTTCTGCTTCTCTTGCTCTGACATTCGACCAAGTGTTTGTTGATGGAGACACTAATGGTGAAGCGGGATATTGGCTAGGCTCACTAGAAGCTGACTTTCCGATGCCAGAGGATCCCTATACTGCCTTCGACTTTGCTGAAATCAGTACCGAGGACATTGCCATAGATCTAAAAGAAAATAACGCTAATATCTATGGGATGAAGTGGGAGGACATCAATGAAAATGGTATTGCCGATACCTTTATTATTGGAGATCCGCCAGATGTTGTCTTCGTAATTGATACCTCTGGCAGTACTGGCAGTGCATTTGTAGGCAGTACAATTGGCGATGTTAATGGTGATGGTACACCTGACACAATTTTGGACGCTGAAATAGCTGGATTTATCGCTTTGAACCAACAATTAATCGAGCAAGGTTTTGGCGATATAGCACAGGTTACTATCATCAAATTGACCCAGACTGCTACTCAGATTGATATGGATCCAGTCGCCAGCGGGGTTCAGATAGATACGTTTCCAACTGCCGATAAAGATTACAATGGCATCCTTGATGTTGACCAGGCCCTGAAGGCTTTGCGAGCCACAGGTGGTACCGAGTATGAGCCTTCTTTGCAAAAAGCCCAGAGCAATTTCCAGCAATTGAATACAGCTCAGGGTGATGGCAATCTAATATTCCTCTCCGACGGTCAACCTACAGATACTGGCGCATATGGAGATGAAGCGCAAAGTTTGAGGGATGCTGGTATTAATGTCTCCGCGTTTGGTGCAGGCACAGGGGCAAAATTGCCACCATTACAAGTGATTGATCCCGGTGCAACTATCTTCACCAGTACTGATGATCTCTTAAATGTTTTTAGCGGTTTAGATACTCCCTGTAATGGTACAGAACCTGGTTATCCTGGCGTGACCATCTACCTAGATTCCAATAATAATGGAAGTCTTGATGCTGGCGAACCAAGTACAGTTACAGACGCCAAAGGTTTCTATCAATTTGAAGATTTAGCCGCTGGTACTTATGTGGTGCGTGAAGTTGTTGATCCTAGCTTCACACAAACAGCTCCGACAGGTGGATCTTTTACTGTCACACTAGCTCAAGATCAAACCGTTACCAATAAAGACTTTGGTAACGCTAAGGTTGGGGGTTCGACCTGTGATTAGTTAAATTAAGGTCTCAGTTCCAGCCTTAATTGATTTTTTGGAGAGGCTGTAAGTAAATGCGATCGCCTTTGGCACTGCCCCTAGGGCGATCGCTATCCTTAACCTTATTTCTTCCCAGAATTTTCCTGGTTTTGAATTAACAATTATTTTCGGAATCAACCATGAACAAAATATCTACAGTATTCAAAGATTTTCTCTCAGGAATACTTAGGAAAATCATCGCCACTGCCATGATTTTCCTGCTAGCAATAACCATGCAAATTGTTTCCCCTCGTCAAGCCTATGCCGCAGGAGTGGGACTCACTATTCGCATCGGTGATGTTGATGGCTTTGGCTATGGGGATGGGGCAGGTTATACTGCTGCCTATGGCAAACCTGTCAATATGGATGGGCAAGGAACTCTCACTCTTAGGGATTTCCTGCCAGACTTAAATGGGGATGGTCAAGTAGGCGTAAATAGTGGAGATGATTTTAATAATCGCTCTACTGAAGAAACCGCAGGCAATTTGACCACCACCACTGGTACTTGGTTTCTCGATACTGGTAGCACTGGCTCTGACTATACAGATTACTCTTTAGTGGAGGGAACCACATATGATCCAGCAGTCAATCCACCAGGCTTTAAATTCAATTTCAAGGTAGCTAAAGACAAACTGCTAGACGGTACAAGTACCGAACTCTATCTCAATGTCATGGTGGGAGACTATGATACTGAATTTAACGACAATGAGTTCAGGATACCAGTTACAAAGAAGTAAGCTGTTTGGTTGATCCTCGATTGTAGACATACTATCATAAACAGCATGAAGGCTTTAAAGTTCAAGCTATACGCTCATAAGCGCAATCGATATCTCAAACGGTCGCTCAATGCTGCCGGAGTGATCTACAATCACGCGATTGCCCTCCACAAGCGGTATTACCGAATCTGGGGTCAACACTTGAGCTGTGCCAAGCTTCAAAAACATCTTGCCAAACTCCGAAAGCGTGATCCGTTTTGGCAATTAGTAGGTTCTCAAGCTGTGCAAGACATTTGCCAGCGAATCGAGAAAGGGTATCAACGATTTTTCAAAGATCACAAAAAGGGGGCAAGACCACCAAATTTCAAGAAAGTAAAAAAGTACAAATCCTTCACTCTTAAGCAAGCAGGCTATAAATTCTTGGGAGGAAATCGTCTCCAGATTGGAAAGCATGTTTATCAATTCTGGAACTCTAGACCAATTGAAGGAATTGTTAAAACCTTGACTATTAAAAGAACTCCTTTAGGGGAGCTATTTGTGAGTGTCGTGGTGGAAAACCTTGCCGAAGCTACCATCAAAGCCGAGACGAGTAGAATCGCTGGTTTTGATTTTGGTCTTAAAACTTTCCTAACTTGTTCGGAAGGATTCACAATTGAATCGCCTCAATTCTTGAAGCAATCACTCAATAAAGTTCGTAGTGCTGGTCAACAATTGTCTAAAAAGCTTAAAGGTTCTCAAAGTAGAGAAAAAGCTAGAAAACATCTGGTTAGGCAATACGAAAAAGTTTTTAATCGTCGCCGTGACTGGTTTTGGAAACTAGCACACCAACTCACTAACAAATTTGATGTTCTGTGTTTTGAGAGCTTAAACCTGAAAGGAATGCAACGTCTTTGGGGGCGAAAAGTTTCTGATTTAGCCTTCGGTGAGTTTTTGCAGATTTTAGAGTGGGTTGCTCACAAAAAAGGCAAATCAGTTGTCTACATTGACCGATGGTATCCGTCGAGTAAAACTTGTTATCACTGTGGGCATGTTTTAGAGTCTTTGGATTTAGAAGTTCGTCGTTGGCGTTGTCCATCTTGTCAAGCTGAAAATGATCGAGATCGGAACGCTGCATTAAATATTAAGAGGGTTGGGAGTTCAACCCTAGGCGTAGGAGATGTTAGACAGGCTGTGCCTGCAATCTCTGCTTGATGCCTGAATCCCACGAATTCAATTCGTGGGAGTGGCTCAATCTCAGGGACTTACTGCCGGACTTAAATGGCGATGGTCTAGTAAATAGTGGAGATGAATTCGATAATCACTTCGATAAGGAAGCAGCAGGCACTCTCACCACAGGCAGTAGCTTTACTGATACTGGTAGCACTGGCTCTGATTATACCGATATCTCTAGGACATCATCCAATCAACCTGGTTTTAAGTTCAACTTCAAAGTAGCTAAGGATAAGTTAGCATTTGACACCGAGCTTTATCTGAATGTAATGGTGGGAGATTATGATACTGAAGGTAGTAGTGAGTACAGGTTGCCAGTTACTTTAAAAACTGTCGATGGCACTCCACTTACCGGAGAATTGGAGACATCTTCAAAAGGTGAAAAGGATGGCAGGATACGCTCCGCCTCTCTTCCTCTGCAATTCAACCAAGTGTTTATTGATGGAGACACCAATGGTGAAGTCGGGTATTGGTTAGGCTCACTAGAAGTTGACTTCCAGGCACCAAATGATCCCTATAATGCCTATGACTTTGTTGAAATTAGTACTCAAGAAATTCAGATAACTCTTGAATCAAATGAAGCTGCTCGGTTAAGAGCTAAGTTCAAAGGTGGGTTCAAGCGTTAATTGATTCTTGAACGTAGCACAACTTAGTAAATGAGGAACAGAAAAGATTTCTGTTCCTGTTCCCTGTTCTCTCTATCTACTAATATAGCGCTACGCGCAAGGCAGAGGGCAGAAGGCAGAAGGCAGAATTTGACAAAGTTTTAGCGATTTAGCTTGTCCTAACCTTAATACGTACTGCTATATGAGCATCATTGAGAATGGTGGCGCAGGCTACCAGCGTCAAAAACCAGTCTCACTTCTACAGCAATCAAACTACGAAGCAGAAGACGATGTTACCTATCATAAAATGAGGCAATTAGCTCTATGTAACCAATCTAACGGTTTAATTCAAGATAAAAAACGTATCATTAAAGCAGGTCAATTAGGTACTCACAGTGCCTGTAGCGTGATTAATCCAGGTACCCTATATCGGGATAATGAATTCCTACTACTTTGTCGTGGTGAGCCTGATGAAACTGTATGGCTTGGAGATTTTTTGGCCTATCAACCAACACCACTTTGGTGTACACTAGATAGCGACTTAAACGTAAAAAATAGTTTTCCTTTAAGTTATCAAGAGTTTCCTTCAAATAGTCGACCAGAAGATTGGCGCTTGTTTGAATATCAGGGCAAACTCTACACTAATCACAGCGTTTATATGATGCTTGATCGGGACGAATGGATCATTCGTTCTCGTGTGGGTATCTCTGAAATCGATCTGCCCAACCAAGAATTAAAATTGCGCTGGATACTGGAGCCACCATTTGAACCATCACACGAAGAAAAAAACTGGAGTTTCTTTGTGCATGATAGTTCTTTGATGTGCATCTATTCTTTCAAGCCATATATTCTCCTGGAGCTGGATTTAGAACGGGGAACTACCCAAAAAGTACTAGAAGCAGAGCCAGATTACCAATGGTATGAAAAAGGTAAGTTTGTAGGCAACAGCACCAATTTAACTTCCTGGGACAATGAACATTACATCACCTTCATTCATGATTTTTTAGACCCAAGGTACGACCAAAGGAATCGCGCCTATATGCAGTACGCGACCCTAATTAGTAAAAGCACCTTATTACCTACTAGCATTATTCCCAGACCCTTGGTAATTGGAGGCAACGAACTGGGTAGACATCCCGGTGTTCATTACACTAGCTCATTAGTCAATCGAGAGGATGGATTATATAGTTTTTATGGTGAAGGAGATAGTCATGTAGGTACTGTAGTTTTCAATAAAAATGAGCTGACTGAATTATTCAACAAGTATCACCTTTACAACAAAAAAATCTCACCATTTGGAATTATGAAAAGCATTGATCCCAAAAAAGGCATCATCGTTTCTTACCCTAGAAGTGGTTTAAATTGGTTGCGTTATTGTATCGAACATTTGACAGGACTACGGACTGGAGGACGGACAAAACTGATCAAAGATGGTGAATTAGCTGTTTACCGAACCCATGACGTTAAAGTTCAAGATGACAATGATGAATGTTACTGTCCTTTTTATGACCAACAGGGTAAACCTCTACATAAAAAGGTCGTTTTATTACTAAGAGATTACCGCGAATCTTTTATTCGCATCGCTAAAGTTAAACAAGGAGAAGCCCCTACACCAAAAGAAATCAGAAATGGGAAAGTTTTCCATTTTAGAAACTATTTTGAAAATCTCAAAGCCTATGATCAGTTTTCCGGAAAAAAACTTTTAGTCCGTTACCCTGATCTGATTAGTGATTTTTCAGAAGTAACTAAGATTTTAGATTTCTTCAAACTTCCCTATGACGTGAAAAAATTTGATTTAGAACACCACCGCCAACAATCATTCCAAATATATGACAACCAACACAAGTCATATACCAAAGATAATCCTTATGATTTTAAATTCCATCAAAGTGGAGTAGACCCTAAAACTATCGAGGCGATTGAAGACTTTGCCAATAAAAATTATGGAGACTTGGTAAAGCGATACAATCTGTAGAAGGAAAGGGAAAATGCTGATTAACCATCAATACAAATTTATCTTTATTCATATTGGTAAAACTGGCGGCACCAGTGTGGAAAAAGTTCTATGTAACCACCTCAATCTGGATTTTGAAACAACTAAAAGAGATCCAGAGGGGAAATGGTGGAAACATGCCTGGGCAAGATATATGAAAGAATATATCGGCGAGCAAATTTGGAATGATTATTTTACCTTTGCCTTCACCCGTCATCCCTTTGACATGATTTTGTCGCTGTATTCCATGTATACACAATTTCCACAGTATACAAATCCAGAGGGGCAAGCAGATTTATACCACCCTTGGAATCAATACGAAAACTTTGAAGACTTTATTCTCAGTATGGGGGAGCGCAAACACGAGCCAGATGAAAAATGGCAATTACAGCTAAAACAGCTTGGTGTTAAAACCAGCATGAATATATGGTACGATATTGAGAATTTGCAAACAAGTTATCTAACTAATAGCTGGAAAGGAAAGAAAGGTGAAGGAGAGATTCTGGTTGACTTCGTCGGGCGATACGAGAATTTAACCGAAGACTTTCATCAAGTTTGTCAGATAGTTGGTTTACCTAAACTAGACTTAATCCATCACGGTGCAACCAAACATAAAAACTATCAAAAGCTATATACCAAGAGGATGAAAAAAATTGTGTACAATCACTCTTCTCTGGATATTGAGCGTTTTAACTATTCAGTTTAGGACTTACGCAAAACTATCTTGAAACCTTGATTTTTTGTAGCGGTAATTCATGAATTACCACTACCTCCAACGTTTTTTGCGTAAGTCCTGCAGTTGACTAATATCGAGAAGAATGGAGCATTTGCTCTCATGTAGGTATCTCCGAAATCGATCTGCCGAACAAATAAATAAAGTAGAAAGATATTTTTCTAAGGAGAAAACAAACAATGCTCATTGATCATCAACACAAATTTATCTTTATCCATATTGGTAAAACTGGTGGTACCAGTATAGAACAAGTTCTGTGTGACTACCTAAATATTGATTTTGCCAAAACTGAACTCAATCCAGAAGGGGAATGGTGGAAACATGCCTGGGCAGGAGATATGAAAAAATATGTCGGGGAGCAAACTTGGCATGACTATTTTACCTTTGCCTTCACCCGTCATCCCTTTGACATGATCTTGTCACTCTATTCCATGTATACACAATATCCAGAATATACCAATCCGGAAGTACACCTAGACTTATATCACCCTTGGAATCAATACGAAAACTTTGAAGACTTCATTCTAAGTATGGGGGAATGCAGACATGAGCCCAATGAGAAATGGCGATTTCAGCTTGATCAATTAGGTGTTCAAGGAATCATGAATACATGGTACACTATTGAAAACCTGCAAACTAGTTATCTAACTAATAGCTGGAAAGGAAAACAGAACGGCAAAGGAGAAATTTTAGTTGACTTCGTCGGGCGATACGAGAATTTAACCGAAGACTTTCATAAAGTTTGTCAGATAGTCGGTTTACCCAAGCTTGACTTAATCCATCACGGTGCAACCAAACATAAGAATTATCGAGAGTTATATACCAAGAAGATGAAAGAAATTGTGTATAATCACTCTTCCCTAGATATTGAACGTTTTAACTATTCAGTTGAGTGACATCTCCCACACTGAATCAAAGATTACAGTGTAGGCTTCTGGCTCCGCAAAGATTCCAGAACTTCCTTCGAGGTACTATTAGTAATAGTAGCAACTATTACAGGATTCCCTCTACGGCGTTTTATAGTGGGGAACATGCCCAGCCCCACTCGCTTTAAGTTGACTGCACTATTGACATCGCGGTCAACAAGCAGATTTTCTTGGTTGTCATACCACTCTCTGATGCTGCCATCGGTAAACACAAACTCATCCCTATAGCTCAACAATTGGGATGTATAGGCAGGGTTACACTTCACCGTTACTGCTCCAGCTTTTGAGGCTATGTAGTCCAGTAGGTCGAAGAATTGACCAAAGGCAGCATCAAGCCACGATTTGTTTAATCCAGATTTGGCGGACTGACCATTAGGTAAATATTTACCATTCTCATCCTGCTTAGCTTTATTTCGTTTAATTAAATTCTTAAGCTTTAAGTCTTCATAGAAAAATACAGATTTACCCTGACTTATTAACTTATGGGCTGTGTTGTAAGCGTGATCTTTTCTCGCCCTAGCTATGCGCTGATGCTCTCTACTCTCACGCTTGGCAAGGAAGCGACGAGATTTTGATCCCTTTTTCTTAGCTGCTTTCCGCTTCAAGATCTTGGCTAATCTGGCTTGAGACTTGCGAAAAGACTTGAGCGATGGTAGCTTGATATTTTCTGAAGTGGCTAGATAGTCCTCTTCATGTAGTACCGCGTCCATCCCCATTGAATTATCCCATGTCGGCACAATTTCATTAGGGTTGAACACTGGAACTGTCGGATCTTCTAGTGCTAGTGAAGCATACCAGCCATCAGCTTTTTTAGTTAAAAGTACGTTCTTAAGCTTAAATCCATCAGGCAATGGGCGATGCAATCTAATCTTCAACCACCCAGAAAGCTTGGATATAGAAATCCATAGCCACCGTTTCTCAATTCGCTTGATAGCTACTACTTGTCCTTCAATCTTGAGTGTGCGGTATTGGGTAGAGCTTTTGAAGCGAGGTCTACCACTTCGCTTCCTATTTCTGTCGCCTTTAACAAAGCGTTCACAAGCTTTTTTTGTTCGGGCGCAAACATCTTGCAATGTCTGAGATGGTAAGCGGGTAAAATCAAGCAACTCTCCAGAATGGTAGACCAATGTCAGGTCTTTTTTCTTTCCGGGTAAAAGTTTTTTCTGAGAGAAGTAATTCGGATTGTCTTTTAGTTCGGGAAGATGACAAACCAAAGGACAAGAATTGACTGCACATCTATTCTGTTCCCACCACTTGAACCTTTCGCCTAGCTGCCAGTTATACCAGTACTGTGCCAATCTACGCCAGTAGGTTAGCTCTAATTTTTGTTGAGTGTTTGGATATACGCGGTACTGGTAGTTAAGCAGAATAAAAATCACCTCCTTAATTTTTTTTGCTATATTCAGACTGTAGCCTCTAGGAGCCACGATGTCAAGAGATTATGTTTTGAGAGTAAGATTATCGACCTATGAGAAAGAGCAACTACAACAGGAAGCCAAAAAAAGAGGAATTCCTTTGGCTGATTTAATTAGAGCTTGTATCGGGCAATTTCCCCCACCCAAGAAAAGTTAAGCGCCTACGGCGCATATACTGGCAATTCATGAGGGGCTGTCGCTGGAATTCATTTCCAGCGTTTAAACGCCCCGTCCCACGCTGACTCTTCGAGTACAGACGTGGGGCTTCTTGCCGGACAAGATGCTAAGGGACTTCCAAATAAAAAAATATCCCATCGAGCAGAGGAAGATGGGGGGATGGGGAGAATAATTTGTAGGTTGTGTTTCTAAGTGAATTGGGTAATTTATTTCATAAAAAAAGCTACAGATAGCTTAACCCCAAGTAATAAGTTATAACAAAAGCAATTCTTACTTATTACTTATTACTTAATTACTACTTACCCTTGCAATAACCAAAAACCGCTATAAGTCATCCCCGAATCATCAGGCTGAACCAACAAAAAATGTAAACCCTTACTTAACTGTTGACGCTGCTGATATACTAGGGCAGCAGCAGCAACCTCTCTATCATCAAAAGTAGCAACAACCCACCTATCAACCAATCCCGCATCTAAAATCAAGCCATCAGGCGCACCAGCAATGTAGTTAAGAGCTACTGGTTTAACCCCCTCAAGCCAACGGGCTAGTAACATTGACTGCCTTCCCCCATCAATCACCACACCAGGCACTGGTATAGTCGAAGCGATACTGAGATTGATTGGTAGGAGAAACTCAGGCATCTGCAAAATCGGAATCGGGCGTTGGGCAAATGCCTCTTCTATATTACCTGCTGGCAGTGCTGCAAATCGCCACCGCTCACCCCAGAGATTTTCTGGCAGGGGCATAGGCGGTGGCTGCTCAAGACTAATAGCATTATAAGGCTCAGCTGCATAATTATCCTGGCGAGGATATTGAGATGCCTTCTCTTTTAACCATTGCTTTAAAGCCTCAGTGCGCCTTGTTGCTTCTACCTCAATACCCAATATTTGCCCAGCAGCAGAGAGTAAATTAAAAGACTGGGGCCGAAAAGCTTGAACTACTTTCGGCAACCCAGTTTTATCCGCCGCTTTCTGCAATTGAGACGCCAACCAGCTACTATCAGCCAAGGGCTGAGGACATAGTACTTCATAAGTAAAGCTGCCAGTGGCGTCACAAATTAACAACTCCCAAAGCGGCTCTCCAGCTGCATTGCGCAGGGGACGTCGGTAGAAATCAACTTGCCAGACACACATTAGAAATATCAAGTCATCGACACAATTGGGCAATTACTACCCAAAAAACTAATAATAACTCTCAGCAGTAATTATCTCATTTTTCCTGTGACACAATCCATTGTAACTCCAACCATAAACGCTGGTCTTCTTGCCTTAACTTTGACATCGGATCGCGCACCAGCCGTGTGGCATTCATGCAAACTACTTCTGAGAGTCCCATATTTTGGGCTATTTCTCGATATGCACTTTTGTGATCTTCCACGCTCACCAACAGATGCTGAGGGCAATAAATCCCTACGTACTGAAAAAGTTGACGTGGCCTCCCACAATAATACTTGATAATCTTAACACAGCAATGGTGTAGTAATTCCCCGGCTGGTGGAAAAAATCGGTCTACTACTGTTGTAAATTCTTGGACTAGTTGTTCTTCACTAATCATAACCAAACTCTTCTTTGTAGTAATGATTACTATTATTTAGTCTAACTTCAATACTGAGAATATTTTTGAATACCTACCCTCATTAACAAAGGATTAGATTTTGAAAAGTTTTTCAAAATAAATGAAATCTAATTTATTGAATTAGACTACAAAAAACTACATATTTAAAATTAAAAATTTAGTTACCTTGAAATTAATTAACTGTTTTTACTTATACTTGCTGAAATGCTAATTTGTTATGCCTCTAAAATCATCTCCCCCTATCCCCCTCTCCCCATCCCCACATTTTTCCCTCTACTCCTCAATCCAAGGATTTAGCTTAAATGTCTGATACCTGGTCAACCTATAAGCAGCCTAATATAGTAGAGAAGTAGAAAGCGAAGCAAAAGGCAATTAGCCCAGACAGTTTGCTTCAGACCAGTCAACTGCTCATTATTTCATTATTGCAATTTAAGTCTATGAAACCTGCTCTGACCAGATTCGGCACCTACATGTCCAAACTCACCGGTGTCCGGGCGATTATGAAAGATATTATTGAAACACTAAAAGCTGGTCAAGGGCAGGATTTTGTTAACTTGAGTGCAGGCAACCCAGTAATCTTACCAGAGGTAGAGCAACTCTGGCGGGATTGCACAGCACAATTACTGGCAAGTCCAGATTATGGCGAAGTGGTTTGCCGCTACGGCTCGTCTCAGGGATATCAACCTTTAATTGAAGCCATTGCTCAGGACTTCAATCAACGCTATGGACTTTCCTTAAGCGATCGCAATATACTAATAACTCCTGGTTCTCAATCGATCTACTTCTATGCTGCCAATGCTTTTGGGGGCTACACTGCTAGCGGTAGTTTAAAGCAAATTGTCTTGCCTTTGAGTCCCGACTATACCGGTTATGGTGGAGTCACCTTAACTCCAGAAGCTCTATGTACCTATAAACCAAGCTTAGAAATTGATCAGGCTCAACATCGCTTCAAGTATCGCCCTGACTTCAGCCAACTAAGTATTACAGAAGATACTGGTTGCGTTATCTTCTCTCGCCCTTGTAACCCCACAGGCAATGTCCTTACAGATGAAGAAGTAAGGAAAATAGCAGCTTTGGCAGCAGCATTAGATGTGCCCGTGTTAATTGACTCAGCTTATGCACCGCCTTTCCCAGCCTTGAACTTCACTGAAATGACGCCTATATTTGGCAGTAATATCCTCCACTGCTTAAGCCTTTCCAAAGCAGGATTACCAGGAGAGCGCATTGGTGTAGCCATTGGTGATCCTGAATTAGTAGGTATTTTGCAGTCATTTCAAACAAATATGTGTCTTCATTCCTCCCGCTATGGGCAAGCCATTGCTACCCAAGCGATTGCCTCAGGAGCACTTGCTGAAATCTCTATCAACATCATTCGCCCCCACTACCAACAAAAGTTTAAAGTTTTAGAGAATACCCTTGAACAATCAATGCCCAAAGATTTGCCCTGGTTTCTACATCGTGGTGAAGGAGCAATCTTTGCCTGGTTATGGTTACAGGATTTGCCGATTACAGACTGGGAGCTTTATCAACAGTTGAAGCAGGTAGGCGTAATTGTTGTTCCTGGAAGCCCATTTTTCCCAGGTTTACAGGAAGAATGGCCCCACAAACAGCAGTGCTTCCGCATTAGTTTAACGGCAACTAATGAAGAGATAGTAATCGCCATGCAGAGGCTAGCGAAAATGATAGAGCAAGTCTATAGCAATCACCAATTAGTTAATAGTTAAAAATCAATTATCAATTATCCAGCCCCTCCACCATTAACAGGGAACCATGAACAATGAACAATAGACCTCTACAGAAAAGGAATGTAGAGATGCTACATATCGCATCTCTACAAGGGTTGGTAGATAACGCATATTTAAGACATATTTAATAAATATCTAGAGATGTCTAATGAGCATAAATTTCAAAAATCACCCATCAATCTCGATAAACTCTGAGCTGACTCGTAAATACATTCCGACATTTCTCTGATTTCATTTCTTTCTAAAGAATCTGATTGCTTGATGATCAGCTGCGAAAGATTGAGAATGCCATTGAGAGGTGATCTTATTGCTTCTGGCATAGGTAAAGGGATGTTAGTGTGTAAATGAGCAGTTTTCTCCTGAGAAAACTGCTCAAGGGAAGCATTTTTTTTCAAGCGGACTGAAATGGCATTGAGCAATTCCGTTAAAGTGAAAGGCTTAGTAATATAGTCATCTGCTCCCATTTCCATACCCCGTCGCAAGTCAGCTTTATCTGCCCTAGCGGTAAGAAAAATAAATGGAATCATCGCCGTAATTGGTTCTTGGCGCAGGGTATTCAAAACCTCAAAACCATCAGCTTTGGGCATCATCACATCGCACAAAATTAAATCAGGTTGATGTTGTTGAGCAGCATCAATACCAGCAATACCATCAGCAGCTCCAAAAACCTCAAATTCTTCTGCTTCCAACAATTCCATTAAATTTTCTCGTACTGATTCTTCATCTTCAATTACCAAAATTTTCTTCATTTCCATGTTCATCTTACCTTAGCCTCATGATCTTGTTTAGGAGAAAACTGTAAATTTTTACCACTAAATAGTAGTTTTTCAAACTCTTGGGGTGGCACTGGTTCACTGAAAAGATAGCCCTGCATCAGATCACAGTTATGGCGGCAAACAAAATTCAGTTCTGCTTCCGTTTCTACCCCTTCAGCAATCAGTTTTAACTCCAAAGTTTTCGCTATTTGTATAATAGCTTCTGTAATTGCAGCATTGTGGGGATTAGCTGTAATATTACGGACAAAACAGCGGTCAATTTTTAAAATATCGAAAGGGAATTCTTGTAAATAACTTAAAGAGGAATACCCTGTACCAAAATCATCAACAGCAATCTGCATCCCTAAAGACTTCAAAGTTTTCAACCTACGAATTGCTACCTCAGTATTTGAAACCAACATACTTTCAGTTAGCTCTAAGTCTATGTGCTGAGGGTGAAAACCAGTTTCCCTTAGAATTTGAAGAATCTTTTGGCTCAAATCAATTTGAGAAAATTGACGTCCTGAAAGATTAACTGCCACCCTTAAACAATGAAAACCAGCATCCTGCCAGATTTTAGTTTGCTTGCAGGCTGCCTGCAATACCCATTCCCCA
Organism: Symploca sp. SIO3C6; assembly: GCA_010692425.1. Classification (GTDB taxonomy): domain Bacteria; phylum Cyanobacteriota; class Cyanobacteriia; order Cyanobacteriales; family Coleofasciculaceae; genus SIO3C6. Next base: position 214,780 of record JAAHHJ010000014.1, read on the forward strand.
ATCGGTATAATTAGACCAGTTTCTTCTGCTATGGGAATAAATTTATCTGGTTTAATGATGCCCCGTTGCGGATGGTGCCAGCGCAAGAGGGCTTCTGCACCAGAAATTTTTCCTGTCTTGAGATCAACTTGTGGTTGATAGTAAACTACAAGTTCTTCCCTTTCTAAGGCATGACGTAAGCTAGTTTCTAAGTTGAGATAATCTACAGAAATAATGTGAAAAGTTGCTGTATAAAACTGATATTGATTGCCCCCTTGCTGCTTAGCCTGTAACATCGCCTTCTTGGCATAACTTAGTAACTGTTGTAGTTCTATACTATCGCGGCGATAAAAAGCTAAACCAATGCTAGCGGTGATAAAGACTTCTTGAGCAGCAACCACAAAAATCTTGGAGATACTTGTTAAAATACTTTGAGCAACATCAGCTGCATCTTTTTTGTGGTTTCTCTTTGCCAGGATAACAGTAAATTGATCAGCATTGATGCGAGCAACTATATCCTGATCATCAACACAAGCCTTAAGACGAATAGCAACAGCTTTGAGCAAAGAGTCACCGAAGTCTGATCCTAGATTATCATTAATTTTGCTGAAGCGGTCTAAACCCACAAACAGAACTGCTAAAACTTCTTGATAGTTATCATCTTGCGGTTGTACCTGTTTAAACAATTCTTGCAACGATAGTCGATTGGGAAGCTCAGTCAAGCTATCATGGTGTGCTAAGTAACTTAAACGGTCTTTAGCTTGCTGAATTTCGGTATTATAGTGTTCCTGCACAGCCTCTTGCTTTTTAAGTCGGCTAGCGATTGCCCCTAGTAATTCTGCCCTAGTAAATGGCTTAGTCAAATAATCATCTGCTCCTAATTCCATGCCCTGGCGAAAATCTACTTTCGCGGCTTTTGCAGTTAAGAAAATAAAAGGAATTGTCGCTAGGATAGAATCTTGTCGTAAAGTAGTAAGCACACCATAACCATCTAGTTCAGGCATCATTACATCACATAAAATCAGATCGGGCTGCTGTTGCTGGGCTAAATCGACACCTATACGACCATTTTCTGCGCCAAATACTTCCAAACCTTCAGAGTCTAGAAGTTCAAGAATATTTTCCCTGACAAACTCTTCGTCTTCTATTACTAAAATTTTTTTAATTTGTTTGAACATTTGCTTTATCAGTTGCTAGGGAGTTGTACATTGGCAGTGTGATTGTAAAAGTAGTTCCGAACCCTACTTCACTTTCCACCTCAATCTGACCTTTGTGGATATCTAAGCATTTTTTAACAATTGCTAATCCCAAACCAGTGCCAGCAATTGTCCCAACATTATTAGCGCGGTGGAAGCTTTCAAATAATAGTGGCAGATCCACCTTGGGAATACCAATGCCTCGATCAATAATTTTAAAAACAAGATTATTTTTCCGATAGCTGAGGGTTAACTCAACAGTACTACCACGAGGAGAATATTTAATCGCATTACCCAGTAAGTTCTCTAAAATTTGGCGCAGTATTTTTTCATCCAAGCAAGGTTGCTTTGTAGGAGCTAGGGAGTACTCTATTACTTCACTATCTTGTTGATCAAGACCTTCAATTTTAAAAATCAACTGATGCTGATTAGTATCATTAAATTGCAGTTCTTCAACTAAATCGCCGCAGAATCTTTCCAGATCCAGTGGCAGTGGATTCAGCTTGAGTTTGCCAGCTTCAGCTCTACCAATGATCAAGACATCATTCAAGAGCTTAGTCATGTATTTGACCGAACTTTGAATGCGATACAAGTGAGTGAGTTTCTTCTCCTCTGTCCATTTGTAAGAGTAATGTTCTATTAATTCAGCTGAAGATTGAATTGTAGTCAGAGGAGTTCTAAACTCATGAGAAGTCATAGTAATAAAACGAGATTTGAGTTCTGTTAGTTCTTTTTCTCTAACTAAAGCCTTACGAATTTCTCCCTCTGCCTGCTTGCGCTGAATCATTAAACCTAATTCTGTTGAAGCGGAAATAAGTTCAATTAATCCTGCATCCTCTGGTCGAGTTTCAAACATATAAAAGACTAGGACAGCGAGGACAATATTATTAGCAATAACTGGAATTCCTAATCCTGCTTTTAGACCTATTTTCTGGGCAAGATTTGCTCGGAGATAAACATGATTAGACTCCCTCGAAACATCTGGCAACCACTCCGGCTGTTTTGATACCCAGACACGTCCAGGTAAATCACAGCCTGGAGCAAATGTCAACTCCTCGCTGGCTTTTCTAAAGTTTCCCAAATTCTCAGTCTTACTAAACCAAGCCGGGCTGCATTCAAGAGTAGAGCCATCTGCCTTAGGAACCCAGGCTTCTCCTAAATCCCAACCAGTAGCTTCACATACTTTCTGTAGTGCCACAGAAAGAGCAGCATGAAAATCTTGAGACTGAAATAGTGCTTGCGTAATTGAGTGTAAGAAACGTAACTGTTCTTCTGCTCGCTTACGTTCGGTAATATCTCTATCAATACCACGATAGCCGCAAAACTTCCCTAAGCGATCAAAAATTGGTACTCCACTGCCTTCAAGGATAACCAAATGACCATCTTTATGAAGATTTGTATTTTCCCAGCAGGTGAAGGGTTGTTGTGAAGCGACAAGTTCAGCAAAAATTTCAGCAACGTACTGACTGTTCTCGGGAGTTGCTAACTCAGAAGGAGTCTGACCAATAATTTCGTGAGGTTCATAACCCAATAAACTCGAAACTTTAGGACTAGCATAAGTATAGATGGCATTTTCATCCATCTCCCACACCCAATCACTACTAGTTTCAACTAAATTGCGAAAGCGCTCTTCACTCTGTCTTAACTGCTCCTCTGCTCTTTGACGCTCAACAATTTCAGCTCTGAGGATGTGGTTGGCTTCCCTTAAAGCTGCTGTACGCTCCTCAACTCTTGCTTCTAAAGCATCATTAGCCTGTTCTAACGTAATTCTTGCTTCTACGCGCTCGGTAATATTCTGCACGATCACGGCAGCCTCATCTGAGCCACTTTTAACAATGCGAGCCTCAAAGTGGCGAGATTTACCCTTGAGCCATAGCTGGCACTCAAAGCTTTGAATACTATTGCTTTCCAGGGCTAGCTCAACGTAGTGCCAAATCAGCCCTGCAACCTGTTTAGGAAAAACTTGATGCACATGTTTATCAATGATCTCACTAGCAAGAATCGGCATCGTTTCCTCTTTAGCAGCTTTCCAGTCTACACAAATGCCATCCCGCCTGACGCGAAAAATTAAATCAGGAATGACTTCTAATAGAGCTTGGTTTCTAGCAATACTGGCTTTTAATTCTGACTGCGCACGGCAGCGTTTTTTGAGTTCAATTTGCCAGCGCTGCTCAAGTTCTGCTTGCTGAAGAGCAATCGCACAATGATCGGCAATTTCTCGCACAAAGGTAACTGCCTGGTGCATTAATTCCCAAGTTTGCTCACATTGATACAGTATGATCGCACCCAAGTATAACTGCTGATGCCAAAGTGGCACCATTAACATGGTGTACAGCTCACATTTACGAGCTACATCTTGGAGTATGCTGGGCAAGTATTCCCACTCATCCTGGAGCATCACCAGCTCACCTTTGGTAAGCCGAGAGTGATAGTAATTGTAGAAGTCTGTGCAGGCGCTCTTTAGATGCGCCAAATCCTGCCTCTCTCCATTGGAGGTGATGGCTTCATTTACCCCAGAGGCTAACCCATACTGAGGCTGATGAGATTGAAAAATCACACAGCCACTTACTTGCAAAACTTCCTGTAACTGACTAGCCGTAGTCTTGAGTACTTCCTCAAGCACTAGCTTGCCCTTTACCGCTTGGGCAATCTGGTTAATCATTGCCACCTGGATAGTTAATAGATAACACTCTGTATTCCACTGTCTATTGATCAAGTCGATAACTAAATGGTCTGGTGACATAGACTTGCGTAGCAATTGATTTTGAAATAATGACCAGGCCCAAACCCTGTAAAAATCTCCCTGAAGTGACCTAAAACCTTGATCTCAGCCCAGCATGGTTGATTGAGGCAAGTACATATCACCAATAACTACATAGGACTTACGCAAAACCATCTTGAAACCTTGATTTTTCGTAGTGGTAATTGATGAATTACCGCTACTTGAGACGTTTTTTGCATAAGTCCTGACTCAAGATAGTAATCAGCGCCATCAAGACGCTGTGCCAGTGGCGATCATGATTACAGAAAATAGAGCAATCTACAACACCTCTCTCCAGCCTTCTCCTGTAAGGAGAGGGAGCAAGCTTTTTTACCCCCGCATTGGGAGGATTGAGGGGGGTAAATTCGACTTTGACAAGAGGTTTTGTGTTCTATAACTGCTCGATAATGCTTGTCAGGCTTTAACCTTGATCTGTTCCCTTAAATTGTTGCATAGCTATTTTGATTAGCCCTCGTGGAAATTACGGAATCATCTAAATTCTGGAAGCGCAAATTACGGCCCCGATTAATCCTACCTGAGGGTTCAAGATAACGTGTACAGGCACTTTTTCTAATAAGGGACTTACTCTGCCTTTGTGACGGAAAACTCGTAGAAAACTACCTTCTTGTATTAATGGTAGAATTTTGGCAGCGATACCTCCAGCAATATAGAGACCACCATAGGGCAAGAGTTTCAGGGCAAGATTACCAGCCTCAGCACCGTAAGCTTCGACAAACATCTTCATAGTCTGTTGGCAGAGAAGATCACCTTGATCCATCGCAGCTTTAGCAATCGCTGCGGCAGGATCAATTCTATTTTCTTTATTAGCCGTTTCCTGATCACAATGTTTGACAATTTGCCCAATCTCCGGCGATTCTTGAGCAAGCTGTTGGTCTCTGAGAAATCGATAGATGGCGACTATCCCTTGACCAGAAACTACTCGTTCAACGGAAGTACGATCAATACCATAGTGGGAACGTAAGTACTGCAGTAGTTGGAATTCCAACTCAGTGCGGGGAGCAAAGTCAGCATGACCACCTTCGGAGGGAAATACCTGATAATTTTCTTGCCCTCGGAGCAGAAAGCATTCTCCTAAGCCAGTACCAGCACCAATCACAGCAATGGGCGCACTCTCGGTTGGTGTTCCTGCTTGCAGAGTAGATAACTCTGTAGCCTCCAATCCGAGAATTCCGTAACCGACGGCGGCAAAATCATTGATCAAGCTAATTTTGGCAATTTTGAGGTCTTTTTCCAGGCGTCTAGCATCGAGGAACCAACTAAGATTAGTTAGTACACAAGTGTCATTGACTACAGGCCCTGCGATCGCTAAACAAGCTTTTTCGGGAATAATTACTTGATTAAGCTTTTGTTTGGCGGCAGACAAGAACTTCTGCACAATCGGCACCAAATCGGGGAAGTCGCGGCTAGGATAAATATCCTCATAGAGGTTTTGCCTTGAGCCTTGAGCTGAATACTCTACAAGTTGCAGAATAGTTTTAGTGCCGCCAATGTCTCCTGCCAGTATTAGTGTCATAAAGTATGCGATCGCTCCCACTAGTTCACTTAAAACGGATTCACTTAAAACGGATCACATCCTCAGTCTGACTAAGATGGGAAGTATCTCCGTTGATCTCCATTTCCCATTTTTGTCCCTTTCGTACCAATTTAATTAAGCAACAGAGGGAAGCTTTAATTTCTGGCATACCGCTAACTAGACCTCGGGCTGTACCAATAACTGAGGCTCCGTGACCAACAAGTAAAATATCTTCTGAGAACTGTGCTGTCAGAAATCTTGCTGTTTTGGCTGTACGCTCGACCACTTCCTCACTGCTTTCGGGGTAACTCGCCTTAACTAGGGAGCTATAACTGGGATCAATCCGAGGAAATTGCCCTTGCAGGACTTGAGTCGATAGTCTTTCTGGCTCAACAGGCATCCATTCAGGGTTGAGCCATTCACTCAGACCAGACTCCAGCTTGATTGACAAATCAAGGATATCTGCTACTATACTTGCCGTCTGCACTGTTCGCAAAAAGGGCGAGGCGAAGATTTGCTTAATACCAACACCAGCTAGACGTTGACCTAGTTGTTTGGCTTGTAGTACGCCATCTTCAGAAAGTGGTGGATCATAGGGTCGCTCTGCTGTGTTAAACCATTCGGGGTTGACAAAGTCAAGGCGATTTCCGTGTCTTGCAATCCAGAGGTTTTGAGTCATCAATTTTAGGCAAAGGGACTATTGATTTTTTCGTAATTGAGGTTCGATTCCCATTCAAACAGATTCTGACTCCTAGTCAGGATCTCCTGTATCCTTTTTCAAGGTTGATTCAGATTTAGCAGTCTCTGTTAAGATGATCAATGTTACAATACTTAATATTATGGCAGTCTACCGCAAAATTTTTATCAACAGAAGAGTTATAAAAAGCGCTGGTAGATTTTGACCTTAGGTCTGCCAAATTTCCCATTTATGCCTATTTGAGTTGGTTACAATACCTCTCCAGTTACCCTGTCAATACCTTGCTGCTTGCCAAACATAACTTGAAATTCTGTTCATGGAGAAGCAACCGCCAATATCCTTGACTCAACCGGGTATCAAAATCGGCATGTTTATTTGAAACCCATTAGTACCAGATCGAGCGCTATGAAAACTGCTCAGACCTCTACAGACCTAGTTCGTACCTACCTGCGAGAAATTGGTCGTGTGCCTCTGCTGACCCATGAGCAGGAAATCCTCTATGGTAAACAGGTGCAAGGTCTAGTCGCCTTACAGCAAATTAAAGAGTCCCTATCATCAGAGCTTGGTCATGAGCCAACCATCTCAGAATGGGCAAAAGCATCTTCACTAACAGAAACGCAATTGCAATCGACCATCGCTGCTGGCGAAGTAGCCAAGCGCAAAATGGTAGAAGCCAACTTGCGACTGGTGGTGGCGGTGGCCAAGAAGTACATCAAGCGTAATGTCGACTTGCTTGACTTAATTCAAGAAGGCACAATTGGGATGCAGCGAGGAGTGGAAAAATTTGATCCCACTAAGGGCTATCGCTTTTCCACTTACGCCTACTGGTGGATTCGGCAAGCAATTACTCGAGCAATCGCTGACAAAGGACGTACAATTCGACTTCCTATCCATATTACCGAGAAACTCAACAAAATTAGAAAAGCCCAACGCCAACTGGCACAAAAGCTGGGAAGAGTGCCTAAAATTTCAGAGTTGGCTAAGGAATTAGATTTGAGTGAAAAGCAGGTGCGAGAGTATCTTGAAAAGGCTCGTCAACCTCTATCTTTGGATTTGCGAGTGGGAGACAACCAAGATACTGAATTAATTGAACTGCTTGAAGATACTGGTCAAACACCAGATGAATACGTTACCCAATCCTCAATGCGAGTTGATTTAGAGAAGCTAATGGCAAATTTAACTCCTCAGCAACGGGAAGTGTTAGCGCTGCGTTTTGGTTTGCAAGATGGGCAACCTCTAACTTTATCTAAAATTGGTGAGCGCCTTAACCTCAGTCGTGAGCGAGTCAGGCAAATTGAGAGAGAAGCAATCTCTAAACTTCGCAGGAGCAAAGTTGATCTGCGCGAATATGTAGCAGTCAGTTGATCAGACTTTTTGGAGTTGGTATTCCCTTGAGTTGTCGGTACTCATAAGTACCTAAACAAAATTAATTACATTCAGAGTCTAACTGAAATCGAGACTATATAAGCTTTTGCTGTAGCTTGGATTTGTAAATAGTTTTGTGTGACTACTTATGCAATTGATTGTCTCAAGTATAGACACCAACTACCGTACACTGACCCTGCGGGTTCAGATGTCCTCCCCTTTGCTGCATTTTAGGTGGGGCTTTCTGAGTATCAAAGCTAACTCCAGTCCTCTTGACCTTGCAATTTATCACCGCCTTTGTAAATTTGACCAAGTTCATGGAGTTGGCGCGTCATTTCAAAAAGTTGTTCCTCAGTGATCTGCCACCGTTGTAGAATCAGATCCAGATTTTGTTGAATATCTCTAGCTCCTGGAAAGCCACAATAGCGAATCCGCAGTCGGGCTAATTCCACTCGGTTATAGTTATTTGGTTCTCCCTGCAAGAGGCTCTCAACAATAGAGCGATCGCGCTTGTCTTGAGGATGCTGCTGGTCTTTATTCTCTGGCATTTTACTTGCTAACTCTGACTTGAAGTTGTTTTTGGTTTATGTCGAACTGATGGCTTGCTCATCTTCAAGCTCGCTCACTGGAGGTGCCACTACAGTTAATCCACTAGGGATACACTCAATTTCAACCGGAGTTGTGCCAATAATTTCCCCATCAACAACAACTTTTTGAGGCGGGTCAGTTATAACTTTGACACGCTTGGTTTGTAAATTAATAATATCTTCCCGATTGGTGGGTAGTTTGAGCAGTGCTGCCCCAAGCAGGTTAACCATCGCTGTAATTGCTTGTAATTCGCCTTCAGGAGCAGCAATGGTCACATCTAAAAGACCATCATTAACAATAACTTTCCCTGAACCCTGCGCCATTAATGAAGTTGGTGGCGCAGCATTAGCTATGGTGAGGGCTCCTACCTGGAATTTCTTGACAACTTCTTCAATCTCAATCTCAGTCTCGAACAGTTCCTGCTCGTTAAACTGCTGGATACCTGCCATAATGTACGCTAAGGCACCCCAGCGGTTTTTAGCTTCTCGGTCAGCTTTTTCAACCATTTCTGCCTCGTAACCAATGCCAGCAAGTAAAATCATCGGTAAACCATTACACTGGGCAGCATCTACCACACGGGTTTGACCTGTTAAAATCACTTGGCAGGAACTTCTGATTGGCATCAGACGGGCAGGAATACCCAAGGCAACAGCAAAGGCATTAGCAGTACCTCTAGGAATAATCCCCAAGGGAATACCTGTCCCCACCAGTACTCCGGCAACAGCAGAAACTGTACCATCACCTCCAGAAGCAATAATCAGGTCAGCGCTATCATTAATCGCTTCTTGTGTCAACTGTTCTGGAGCAATCTCTGGGGTTGTGACATGAACCACTAAATTCATTCCAGGTTCAAGTAGTTGCTTAATTAACTTCAGGTCTTCGGAAGCATTGCCTTGACCAGCAATAGGGTTAAAAATCAAGTGTGCCACACAGGTCTGGCGCAGATATTGTGCGATCGCCTTTGCTGTTGCTATATTAGTTGCTAGAGGGACATTGTGAACCGCGCAGATGCGTTGTAGTGCTTGAATATCTGGTTCGTGGGGTTGAGCATAGAGTGGGTCAACCAGAAAAATGACGGCGGCGACTTTCCCTTCTGCCACTTGTGCTGCAATTTGAGCATCTCCTCCCATTGCTCCGGACAACAAGCGCTCGACACTTAAGTTAGTCTCATTGATTATTTGATTTCCAGTTGTACCTGTGGCAATTAATTGGTAGCGAGAAAAAACAGCCTGATGTTGCTTGACAAAATCTACTATTTCGTTCTTTTTGCGGTCATGGGCAATAAGAGCGATTCTTCCAGGCATGTTGTGTTAATTATTTTAATTGAGCCACTCCCACGAATTGAATTCGTGGGATTCAGGCATCAAGCAGAGATTGCAGGCACAGCCTGTCTAACATCTCCTACGCCTAGGGTTGAACTCCCAACCCTTTTAATAATGATAGTATGTCTACAATCGAGGATCAACCAAACAGCTAACGCGGCTTGAAAGCCTTAACGCTACATCCCACGCTTAAAAGACGTGGGCTTTGCTTACTTCTTTGTAATAAGTAATAAGTAACAATATAAAATAAATATCATGTTCAGAAAGCCCCTCTCCTTGTTGGAAAGGGGGCTTGTTGCCTACATTGATAGCTAATAATCATTAAGAAACTGGTTGGAGCAATAACTCTGGCTCCTCTTGAGGTAGCACTTGAACCTGACCATCACTATTGACATCAACTACAGCCGTGTCGCCATCCTTAACTTGACCAGAGAGCATTGCCTCAGCCAAACTATCTTCTAAGAGGTTCATGATTGCCCTGCGTAGAGGCCTAGCGCCGTAACTAGGGTCATAACCAACTTCCACCAAGTGGTCTTTGAAGCGTTCAGTCACTTCCAAGTTGATCAAGCGTTCGCCTAGACGTGCTGAGATTTCCCGTAGCATAACTTCAGCGATTTGCTTGACTTCATCTCTTGTCAGCTGGCGGAAGACGATAATCTCATCGAGGCGATTGAGAAACTCTGGGCGGAAGTAATTCTTGAGTTCTTCATTGACTTTATCTCGGATGCGATGGTAACGAGACTCACCTTGGTTATCTGAAAATTCAAAGCCAATACCACCACCTCCTTTTTCAATCACCTTAGAACCAATATTAGAGGTCATAATGATGAGTGTATTGTTAAAGTTAACAGTACGACCCTTGGCATCAGTTAAACGACCATCATCCAACAGCTGTAGCATTACGTTGAAAACATCGGGGTGCGCTTTCTCGATTTCATCGAAAAGTACTACATTATAGGGTTTACGGCGGATAGCTTCGGTGAGTTGACCTCCTTCGTCGTACCCCACATATCCTGGAGGTGAACCAATCAGCTTGGATACCGTGTGGGACTCCATAAACTCCGACATATCCAACCGAATCATATTTTCTTCCGAACCAAAGAAGTAGGAAGCTAAAGACTTAGCTAGTTCCGTCTTGCCAACGCCAGTCGGACCAGAGAAGATGAAGCTAGCAATAGGACGATTGGGTTCTTTCAAACCTGCTCTAGCCCGACGAATTGACCTCGAAACTGCACTTACTGCTTCTTGTTGACCAATGAGCCGCTGATGCAAAGTATCTTCCATATGCATCAGCAATTCTGACTCGGATTCAGTCAGCTTGCTAACAGGTATTCCTGTCCAAGCAGCGACAATATCAGCAATTTCTTCCTCGCTAACGGTTGGAGTAGTGAGAGTATTATGCTTCTGGTTATCTTCTAATAGTGCCTGAATTTGGTTTTCAATTTCCAATTCACGATCGCGCAATTTGGCAGCTTGTTTAAAATCCTGAGATCGAACTACCTGGTCTTTTTCCCTACTTAAGAGGCGTAATTCTCGTCTGAGTTCCTTGGTAGCAGGCGATGAACGATTACACCTCAAACTAACTCTACTACCTGCTTCATCAATCAGGTCAATTGCTTTATCTGGCAAGAAACGGTCTGAAATGTAACGATCAGAGAATTTGGCTGCTGCTTCTAGGGCATCGTCGGTAATTTCTACCTTGTGGTACTTTTCATAAACATCACGCAGACCTTGGAGAATTTCAATAGTCTCTTCCACTGAAGGTTCTCCCACCATCACTGGTTGGAAACGGCGCTCTAGAGCTGCATCTTTTTCAATATGCTGGCGGTATTCATCTAGAGTAGTGGCTCCTAGGCACTGTAGTTCCCCTCTTGCCAGAGCAGGCTTGAGAATATTTGCAGCATCAAGACCACCTTCGGTAGATCCTGCACCAACCATAGTGTGAATTTCGTCAACTACCAAGATGATATTTCCGGCTTGACGCACTTCCTCCATAATTTGTTTAAGACGTTCTTCAAAGTCTCCTCGGTAACGAGTGCCTGAGATCAATGAACCCATATCTAAGGTGACTACTTGCTTATCTGTCAACAATTCAGGAACACTCTGATTAATAATGCGCTGAGCAAGACCTTCTGCGATCGCTGTTTTACCAACTCCAGGCTCCCCAAGCAACACAGGGTTGTTTTTGGTGCGGCGACCCAAAATCTGAATTACCCTTTCAAGTTCCTGATCTCTACCAACGACAGGGTCAAGTTTACCTTCTGCTGCTAACTTGGTCAAATTTTTCCCAAACTCATCCAAGCTTGCTTTTTGCCGATTACTACCCCCCATAAACGGCTGTCTTTGTCCCTTAGCTGTGGAGGCTGCTGCCACTTCTCCTAAGGCTCTAATTACTTGCTTACGCACTTCGGTTGAGTCAATATCCAAATTTTCTAGAACTTTGGCAGCCACTCCTCCTCGGGCGCGGGTAATTGCCAGCAATAAGTGTTCTGTGCCGATATAGTTATGTCCTAGTTGACGAGCTTCTTGGAACGATTGTTCAAGCAACTGTTTGGCTTTAGGTGTGAAGGGTACTTCACCGGCTACCATACCGGAACCACGACCAATAATTCTTTCTACTTCTTGGCGTGCATCTTCCAGAGTAATGCCCAAGTCCTTGAGTACTATTGCCGCAATACCCGTCCCCTCCCCAATCAACCCCAACAGAATCTGCTCGGTGCCCACTAGGTTGTGTCCTAGACGACGCGCCTCCTCTTGAGCGAGCATAATTGCTTTTACGGCCTTGTCTGTAAAATGTTCAAACATAGTGGGTACCTTCCCTAGTAATTTAAACAGTGGTTGTCATTACCCTGCATAAAGTTTTGTGTATATATCTTTAGGTAATCTACCTCTGTGGGCTACAACACCGCAGTGGGTAGAACCGTAATCTTTAGGAGTAGTTGCCGCCTACTTCAAGGGTAACAGAGGGTTTAGTTCAGTATGAGTAGGTGTAAGTCCCCCTATAGGAGTCAAGATAAGAGGTTTGAATAGATCCATTTCCCAGTGAAAACTTCTATCAATAAATAAAAATGCCACCACAAATGAGCATCTGTGGTGAGCGACAAAAAAGAGAACAGGAGGCTAGTACTGTTTGCTCTCCTGCTCTGAGATTTTCTAAGTTCTATTAGGCTGATTTACAATGGCGATTGGGCTGGTGTCATTGCTGGTAATTCGACTTTTGTACCACCTAAACCGCAATACCCACCAGGATTTTTGGCGAGGTACTGTTGATGGTAGTCTTCTGCATAGTAAAATTCGGGGGCGTCTAAAATCTCAGTGGTGATCTTGCCATAACCAGCTTGTTTTAAGACTGGCTGATAAGCTTCTAGCGAAGCCTGGGCTAGATTCTTTTGGTCATCTGAATACACATATATTCCTGAACGATACTGAGTACCTGCGTCATTGCCCTGCCGCATGCCTTGGGTAGGATCATGGCTTTCCCAGAAAACTTTCAGTAGCGCCTCGTAACTGATCACTTGTGGATCAAAAACCACGAGAACTACTTCATTATGACCAGTCATGCCTGTGCAGACTTCTTGATAGTTTGGGTTAGGTGTTATTCCGGCTGCATAACCTACAGCAGTACTAAAAACGCCCTTTTGTTGCCAAAATTTGCGTTCTGCTCCCCAGAAACACCCCATGCCAAACATCGCCATCTCCAGTCCTTCTGGATAAGGGGATTTTAGTGTGTTCCCATTTACATAGTGTTGGGAAGTTACTGGCATCGATTGCGCTCTTCCTGGCAATGCCTCTTCTGGAGTGGGTATAGTTAGTTTTTTGCCAAATCCGAATAGTACCATTAATTTTTGATGCTAAATTGGTGAGTGATATCTTTACCTTACTTAACATTATAGAAAGTAAAAACCACTTGATTCATCCATTTGAGATTCACTTATCCTATGACTGCCAGCCCTCAAGAGTTGCTACTAAATTAAATAATGAATTAATCCCTTGATCTTGAGCTTCAAATCTTACTCGTTTTTGAGGGGCTAAACTGTTATGGGCTGATTCATAGCCCTGCATAAAGTTACTATAAATTTCTTCTTGATCTACTTGAGCAGGAATGCTAAACTTAATGGTAGTGTTGCCGTCTTCTTTGCTTTCAATACTCTCAACGGTGATCTGAATTTGTTGCTCACTGGTTTGGATGTTGTTAAACGAATAGGCAAAAGCTCTCCAGTCGATACCTTCATTAAAACTTATGTCAAAAGTTTCAAAGGAATTTTGAAAAAACTTGGCGAACTCTCCCGAGGCAAAGTTCCCAGTTGTAGGACGTCGTTCCTGTTGGTGTTTTTTTAAATAAAAGTACTCACAAATTGCATCCCTAAAGTTAGTAGCACTGTCGATACTCCAATCCTGGAGACAGGCTCCAGTAAATTTTGCCTTCTCAAAGTTGGTCTTCAAGGCTTGAGTTGCTAACAAGTTAGCTTCGGTGATGTTGGCTCCCTTAAGATTGGCTCCATTGAGTTTGGTTTGAGTGAGTTGAGCTCCTCTGAGTTTGGCTCCATTGAGCTCGGCTCCATTGAGATTAGCCCCACTGAGATTAGCCTCACTGAGATTGGCTCCACTGAGATTAGCCCCACTGAGGTTGGCTCCACTGAGGTTGGCTCCACTGAGGTTGGCTCCACTGAGGTTGGCTCCACTGAGATTAGCATTATTAAGTTGGGTTACTCTGAGATCAGCTTCAGTGAGATTGGCTATCGAGAAAATAGTGTCATTGAGGTTAGAACCCTTGCAGTCTGCCCCTCTAAGATCAGCACTGCTGAGGTTAGCACCGCTGAGGTTAGCACCACTGAGTTCTGCTCCACTGAGATTAGCTGCGGTGAGATTGGCGGCAGTGAGGTTGGCGGCGGTGAGATTAGCTACTCTGAGATCAGCTCCACTAAGTTTAGCTATTGAGAGAATAGCTTCATTGAAGTTAGCTACTCTAAGGTCAGCTCCTCTGAAGTCAGTTTCTCTAAGGTCAGCTTCTCTGAAGTTAGCCTCTCTAAGATCAGCTTCTCTGAAGTTAGCTTCTCTAAGGTCAGCTTTCCAAAAGTCAGGCTTGATCTCTGAATGTTCTTGGCGCCAATTGTTCCAAACCTTTAATCCTTGTGCGAGTAAAGTAATATGTTCCTGATTTGCCATTGCGAACCTCGCGTTTTGAGACTCCCAGCTTTACCCTAGGGGTTCTTCAGTACATAGAAAAATTTAATTGTCTACACAAGCATATTGCTAAATGCAGAACTCTAAAAACCTTTTAACTACTAAAGCCACGACTCAGAGTATGTCAAACTTGCCCCTTAGTCGAGCATTCGCTAATGGCAACTATTGGGAAATTACCATAACCCGCAATTATGCTTGTTGTATGACTGCCAAAACTTGGTGTATGACTGCCAAACTAGGTCTATTGAATTATGATATGTCGTCTCACCCAAATGAGACAATCATTGCCTGCACAAGCTTAACAATTTCAAAAATAACAAAACTGCCGAGGATAAATGTAACCACAGCATTTAGTACAGGAATGTTGCCATAGCCAAAGATGGAGGCAACGAATTTGAAGGCAACAATGATAAATCCAATTACAAAGATAATTTGTATAATTGTCATAGGTGACTTCCACAGCAATGCAAGACATTGACACTCCCCACGGCTAGAAGCTGGGGGATTCTTAGGTCGCGGGGTAGAAAATGAATTTACCCTCGCTAAGCATCGTCAAGCTAGATTGTAAACTATCCCGAGTGACGCAATCTTCTATAGTTGCTAACGACCTACAACCTGATAACCTACAACCTGATAACCTACAACCTGACGACCTTCAAATCACACCGGAGAATTGTAATGTCTTGGCAGCGCCCTGATCGTCGGAGATTTGACCAGTTACGCCCCATCAGCTTCGAGTATGAATTTACCAAGTATGCTCCCGGTTCAGTTTTAGCTCAGTGCGGGGATACCAAAGTACTTTGTACTGTTACTATTCAGGAGGGAGTACCTCGATTTTTAGAAGGTTCTGGCAGTGGCTGGCTAACTGCTGAGTATAGAATGTTACCAGGAGCCACCGCCGAACGTCACAAACGTGAATTATTGACGCTCTCGGGTCGAACTCAGGAAATTCAGCGACTAATTGGGCGTAGTTTGCGTGCATCTCTAGATCTCGAAGCACTGGGAGAACGGACGATTACTGTAGATGCTGATGTCTTACAGGCTGATGCTGGTACCCGCACAACCTCGATTACGGGTGGGTATGTTGCCCTTGCCGAAGCTGTTGATAAATTGGTGAAGGCTGGAAAACTTGAGCAATCCCCTATCTCTCATCAAGTTGCTGCTGTTTCTGTAGGACTGGTTCAAGGTGAGCCCTTGTTAGACCTTAACTACCAAGAAGATGTTGCCGCTGAGGTAGACTTTAATGTAGTTATGAACGACCAACTGGGAATTATTGAAGTGCAGGGGACAGCTGAGTCAGGGACTTTTAGCCGCCATCAACTGGATCAGCTCATGGATTTAGCTCAAAAAGGGATTAAGGAGTTGCTGGAAACGCAGCGCCGTAGCAACTAAGCCCTTACGCATCTAAGAAAGCATGTTATCTTCGCAGGGGAGTTTCGGAAGCAGGGGAGACATACTAGAAATATTTATCTGAGTATCTAGAATACTTCTATTGTTTTACCGAAACGGAACGCGGTTAGCCTGCTTTGATAATCCCTGGAGGGTTGTAATAGGTAGGGTGAAGTAATTGCGTTCCACCCCTAAATTGTCAACTACTTTCACTAACTATAAGTACCTGCGACATCGATTAAAGTTTACTGGTTGAGGCAGGGTGTGGGGTGTAGGGTGTAGGGTGTAGGGTAAATTTGACGGATTTCATCATTCTTCACATAGATCCATTTATTTATGTCCGACTACTTAATTAACAATAATGAGAGCAGCACACAAATCTAATATAGGTATAGTTATAGCAACCTTATTAATGGGTATAATTGCCTGTCAATCAGCGACTGAATCGAATACTAAAACAATTGAAACAAAAGGGCTGTCTGGTGAAGGAGTTAAAGTTAGTTCTGCTCATAGTAACTGGATAGAAGAGCATTTTCAAACTGCGATTGTCAATCTTGGTCTGGAACAATTAGGTTATCAGATTATAGAACCAAAGGAACTTAGTTACCCTGCTATCCATCTGGCGGTGGCTAATGGCGACCTTGATTACACCCCTGTTCATGGAGACAAGGCGCACCAAAAATTCTTTGAAAATAGTGGTGGGGAGGAGAAACTACAGAAAGTTGGGGTTTTGATACCTGGTACAACACAAGGCTATCAGATTGATAAAAAAACTGCTGATCAATATAACATCACTAACCTTGAGCAACTTAAAAAACCGGAGATTGCTAAGCTCTTTGACTTTGACGGGGATGGTAAAGCAAACTTGACAGGCTGTAATCCAGGTTGGGGCTGTGAGTTGACTATAGAACATCACATGGATGCTTACGGACTGCGAGATACTTTTGAGCAAGATAAAGGAGAATACACAACTTTACTTGCAGACACCATTACTCGCTATGAGCAGGGAGAATCAATCTTACTTTACGTTTTTAATCCTCACTGGATTTCATCAGTATTAATACCAGGTAAGGATGTGGTCTGGTTAGAAGTTCCCTTTACTTCTCTACCTGAATCTCAAGGTAAAGTTACAGAAAAAGATGTCTTTGTAGATGGGAAAAATCTCGGATTCCCTATAGGTAAATACCGAATTGTCGCTAATAAAAAATTTCTGGCAGCTAATCCAGTTGCTAAGCGCTGGTTTGAATTAGTTCAGATTTCTATTGATGATATGAATGCTGAAAGCTTGCGCATTAAAGATGGTGAAGACCGCCCAGAAGATATCCGTCGTCATGCTGAAGAATGGGTGGAGAAAAACCAAGAGCTTTGGGATAGCTGGATAGAAGAAGCAAAACAAGCAGCTAGTTGAATCTAAATGCTTCAGTAGATAAAAGTACAACAGCGCATGGACTCATGTAACTAAATATGAATAATGTTTGCAGTTTGCATCAGCAAATCTTGGTTGTGCAACGGCTCTATTCCCGATTAGAAGCTAGATTGGGGTGATTTACGCTGCTTGAGGAACCCCTTGAGAGTGCCGTTAGTTCTTACCCCCACTTCTGAGACAATCAAAGTCAATCAAAAAACTTCATTGCTCCAACTGAGAACAAGTAAACACTATCAAGCTCAACTAAAGGGAGAATTGCGAATGAAACTGGCTTATTGGATGTATGCAGGTCCGGCGCACATTGGCACCCTCCGCATTGCCAGTTCCTTTAAGAATGTCCATGCTATCATGCACGCCCCTCTAGGGGATGACTACTTTAACGTCATGCGTTCAATGTTGGAGCGGGAAAGGGATTATACTCCGGTTACCGCTAGTGTTGTTGATCGCAATGTTTTAGCGCGTGGTTCCCAGGAAAAAGTGGTGGACAATATTATCCGTAAGGATAAGGAAGAAAAACCTGATCTAATTGTCTTAACGCCCACCTGCACCTCCAGCATCCTACAAGAAGACCTACACAACTTTGTAGAACGTGCTCAGATGGACTCCAAGGGCGATGTGATGCTGGCGGATGTTAATCACTATCGTGCCAATGAATTGCAAGCTGCAGACCGCACTTTGCATCAGATTGTCCAATTCTACCTCGAAAAAGCCCGCAAAAAGGGCGAGATTCCCCAAGACAAGACGGAAAAACCCTCTGTTAACATCATTGGTATTTCTACCCTCGGCTTCCACAACCAGCACGATGGTACTGAATTGAAGCGGTTGATGGCTGACTTGGGTATTGAAGTGAATGAGATTATCCCAGAGGGTGCCTCGGTTGGCAACCTCAAGAATCTACCTCGCGCTTGGTTTAACCTGGTGCCCTATCGCGAAATTGGCTTGATTACAGCCCATTACCTGGAACAAGAGTTCGGTATGCCCTATGTTGATATTACTCCCATGGGTGTGGTAGAAACTGCTCGCTGTCTGCGTAAGATTGGGCAAGTTCTTAATGCTCAAGGTGCAGAGGTTGATTACGAAGAGTATATTAATAATCAAACCCTCTACGTTTCCCAGGCGGCTTGGTTTTCACGTTCCATTGACTGTCAAAATTTGACTGGCAAGAAGGCGGTTGTCTTTGGCGATAATACCCATGCTGCGGCGATGACTAAAATTTTGGCGCGGGAAATGGGTATCCATGTGGTGCTAGCAGGTACCTACTGCAAGTACGATGCTGATTGGTTTAGGGAGCAGGTAAGCGAGTACTGTGACCAGATTCTCATTAGCGAGGATAATGGTGAAATCGGAGATGCGATCGCTCGTATTGAACCGGCTGCAATTTTTGGCACTCAGATGGAACGACACGTGGGCAAGCGTTTAAATATTCCTTGTGGTGTGATTGCTGCGCCAATTCATATCCAAGATTTCCCTATCGGTTACAAGCCTTTCTTGGGTTATGAAGGTACTAATCAGATTGCTGATTTAGTCTATAATTCTTTTACTCTGGGTATGGAAGACCATCTATTAGAAATCTTTGGTGGTCATGATACCAAGGAAGTTATTCACAAGGGTATTTCTGCTGATTCTGACCTGAACTGGGATAAGGAGGCTAAGGCTCAATTAAATAAAGTTCCTGGTTTTGTTCGTGGTAAGGTTAAACGCAATACTGAAAAGTTTGCTCGTGAGCGTGGCATTAGTGAAATTACTCTGGAAGTGATGTATGCAGCCAAGGAGTCTGTTGGGGCTTAATTAGTCAAAAGTGCAGGGATTGAAGCTAATCAACAATCCCTACACTACACAGATTAAAAATTAGATTAAAAATTAATCTTGGAACACCATAATACTGCCAGAATAACAAGCTACCCAAACTTGCCGCGTTTCAGCATCGTAGGTAACGCCAATGGGATGAGCATTAACATTGACAGTTTGTAGCACTTTCATATCACTAGTGCGAACCTTACTAACAGTATTGGAGTGATAATTAACCACATAAAGCAGTTGACCATTATCTGAGAGCGCCATACTGCGAGGAGCACTACCAGTAACAACTTTTTTGATAACTTTGCCAGTGGATAAATCAATCTTTGCTACTTGCCCTTCACCATTCAAAGTTGCGTAGAGATAATTACTCTCGGGATCAATATTTAAATGGCGAGGGGAACGACCTATATTTCTGAGCCATTCCACTGAAAAATCTTTTAGATTAATCGTGGCAATGTCGTAAGAACCCATCAGAGCTACATAGGCTTTTTCTGAAGCTGCGTCTATAGTAACACCACGAGGATATCGACCCAGTTTAATCCGTTTGATTTCCTGATTATTTTCTGTATCAACTACACTCAAATCCCAGCTACACCAATTGCTTACTAATACCAAACGGCTATCAGGGGAAGCAGCAAGAAATTTAGGTACAGAACCTACCTGTATAACCTCTTCAATATTCAGGTTTTCGGTATCGATTCGATATAAAAAACTATTATCGGTATTTTGGTTAGGAGAGCATTTATCACTGCCAGGTTTATTAAAACCAGGGCCATACATTTTGTAGTTAGATACCCAGGCATACCTGCCATTATGGGAAAAACCCGCTTCCACTGGAGAACCCTGGTATTTACCGTTAAACTTGGAATGACCGTATTTCGATAAATTCACAACATCGGGAATAGTTTTTACTAATTTATAGTCCCGGTCATAAACTGTAATCGTGTGGCTGTACATCATATTCTGGGCAAAAAATAAACCTTGTCCAGAATGTACAATTGACTTCGGAGAAATTTTGCCGTATATTGTATGTTTAAGTGCCATCCAATTGGGAGACCCTGACAAAGCATCTTGATTGTTGTCTGTTTTACTCTGCTCCTCGATGAAGGATTCATTATTGAATATAGGAGGAGGAGCAGTAACTTCAGGTTTAGCAGGGGTAATTGGGGAGCTGGCTGATGACCTCGAACCAGATTCTAGCGCTGAAAGGGTTTGTGGTCCAGCTACACCATCAGGGCTTAGTCCTCTGGAGCTCTGGAACCTACCCACAGCTGCTTGGGTCAAAGAGCCATAATAGCCCGTAATTGGTCCATTGTAGTAGCCGCTTAATTTCAGTTTTCTCTGGAGGGAGGAAACGGAGGAACCACGGCTTCCTCTCCTGAGAACTCGACGGCGATTAGAGGAACTGGAATTATTACTAGTAGAGGTCGATCGCCTCTTGCCTTGCAATTTAGATGATAGTCTTCTTTGAGTCTGCGGTCCATAAACACCATCAGCGCTGAGTCCATGGGCTCTTTGAAACCTCCTTACCGCTGCTTGAGTTAAAGAACCGTAAAAACCTGTAACTGGTCCATTATAGTAGCCAGCTGCTCGCAGATTTTGCTGCAGGGATGTAACTTGAGTGCCTCTGTTGCCTCTCTTTAAAGCCTGGGCAGGAGTAGCCCAACTCAAAGTTGTCAAGGTAATAGCAAATAAAATTAACAATATCGAGTTACCCCTTAGAGGGTTGGCTTGTTTAAGTTCTTGAAATAATAGACGACAGTAAAAGTTGATTCCTAGGGATGATTGTTCAGATTCAGTGTAGGTCTCAGTTAGATGAAGGTAGGCTAGTGTATCCATTGTAGTTTTTTAGAGTTTTCAATATTACCTTGATAGAGTCGCACAGCTATAAGACCAAAGGAGTTTTTATCTCAATTTCTTAGCATGCCTGCTATACATCAATACCTCGTGTCTGGGCATTTGGGCGCTTGGGCGTCTGGGCTTCTATAGCCAACATATATTAAATCGGTATTAACCCCTTACCTCAACTTTCACAACGAGTCTCACTGAGCTGGCAACTGTATTAAAACACCATTGATATCACAAGTACCGTAGGCATGGCAATTATCCGGTCAATGATTGCTAGGAGTGTATACCTAAATGGCTGGTATATTCAGGGGCAATCCCATCTTGCTTCAGACTTCACACAAATTAATAATTTCTGGTTTGATAATTTAACAAGAGCTAGAACTTTGATCAGTCATAGAGTCTAAGAGCGATCACAATTGCCATGACACTAGATTTATTTAAATTTTACGAAGCTATGGACCCCACCAAGCCTCTGGCGGTGGAAAATCCTGAAGATAAGAAATACTATATTGATTTATCCTCAGTGCGAGGCACTAACCTGATTCAGGAGTTGAAGGACAAAATCACCTTCTTTTCTCGGGGAAAGCCCACTTGCCAAATGTTTACAGGTCATATTGGCTGTGGCAAGTCTACAGAGTTACTGGTACTCAAAGCCCAATTGGAGCAAGAAAACTTCCATGTCGTGTATTTTGAGTCCTCTCAATACTTGGAAATGGGAGATGTTGATGTTAGCGATATTTTATTGGCAATCGCCCGCCAGGTGAGTGAAAGTATGACCAACCTGGATAAAATTGAGATCGAGCAACCGAAAACTCTTAATTCTTTATTAAGAGGAGCTGCTAGATTGCTACAGACAGAAATTGAACTTTCTGCACAAGCTTCGGTTCCTGGTATCGGGAAAGTGGCTGCTAGCACTGAAGGAGAGTTCTTGCTTGAAGCCGGGCTGCCAGGGGTTGGACAACTGAGTGCTTCTCATGAAGATGGCTTCTCCCTAGTGGCGCTAGGCATTGGTAAGATTACCGCCAGAGCCAAAAATAGTCCTGAATTACGCTCGAAACTCAGAGAATATCTTGAGCCACGTACTAAGGGGATTATCGATGCCATTAATCAGGAGTTGTTGGTAGCAGCACAGACAAAACTCAAGCAGCAGGGTAAACAGGGACTAGTTGTTATTGTTGATAATCTTGATCGTGTAGAAAGCGTTAGGAAGCCTACAGGGCGCACTCAGCCAGAATATCTATTTGTGGATCGAGGTGAACAGTTGCGTCAGCTAGGTTGCCATGTAGTTTATACTATGCCCCTAGGCTTAATTTTTTCCAATGAATATGGTCGTTTAACTGAGCGCTTTGGGGCAGATCCCAAGGTACTGCCAATGGTGCCAGTGCGGTGGCGAGATGGCAGCCAATGCGATGTGGGTATGGCACTACTGCGGCAAATGGTACTGGCAAGGGCATTTCCTGATGAGTCACCTCAAAGGCGCTTGGCTCTGATGGGGGAAGTTTTTGACCATCAAGAAACTTTAGACCGATTATGCTGCATTAGTGGCGGTCATGTTCGAGAATTACTCAGGCTTCTCAATGAGTGGATTGAGCAAGAGAGAAAACTACCTCTTTCTCATCAAGGCTTAGAGCATGTAATTAGATCCCGCCGTAATCAAATGAAGTTGGCAATTGATGATGATGAATGGCATCTATTGCGTCAGGTGCAAAAGCGCAAGCAGGTGAGAGGAGATGGAGCATACCAAGTCCTAATCCGCAGTCGGTTTGTTTATGAGTACCGTGATAACCAAGGCTCTTGGTTTGATATAAACCCGATTTTGATTGAAGCGGAGGAGTTTTAGTGATGATTTACCCACACCAACTTGCCGATATCGAATCTGAAAATAGGAACTCATTACAAGCCTTGGTTTGGGCAACTAAAGCTTCTCAGGAGAAATTTTCTCTAATTCTGGCACGGTGTAATTATACTAGCTTGCGAGAGCAAATGGTGCAGAAGTTGCGATCGCAGTTACTTGAGAGTTGCTCACTTTCATTCTTGGAAATTGTCTTGGATCAGTCGGTTAATCGACTATTTACCACGCTCAAGGCTCAATTAGGAGATCAGCAGCCACCAGCATTAATGGTATTTGGTCTGGAATCTTTGAGCAATCTCGAGCAAGTGCTGACAGCAGCGAACCAAGTTAGAGAGGAGTTTGGCAAGAATTTTCACTTTCCCCTAGTATTGTGGGTAACTGATGAGGTAATGCGCCGCATAATTCGCCTAGCACCGGACTTTTACAGTTGGGCAACCAGTGTTGAATTTGCAATTTCTACAGATGAGTTAATTGGTTTGATCAAGTATAGTGCAGACCAAGTCTTTGCTAAAGTTTTGGAGGTTGGTGCAGGTTTATTTTTAGACAACAGAGCTCTTAATCTAGGAATTGGTTCTCCACTGCGAGCTGAGCTAGAAGCAGCACGACAGGAGCTGCTTGCTCGTGGGGTGAGTTTAGAGCCTCAATTAGAAGCTAGTTTAGAATTTGTTCTGGCTCGAGCTGCTGATGATTCCATGGAGGAATCTAGAGAGCATTATGAGCGGAGTTTGGAGCTATGGCAACAGTTTTTGCTGGCAGCAGGGGAGCAGGGGAGCGCCTTCGGCAAGGGAGAGGGGGAGATGGGGAGAGGAAGAATAAAGCTGCCGGAATTTAATAAATTTAATAATAGTTCTCTGGCTCCTGGAGTTGGTTGTGCAGACTTAAAACTAACATCAGCTCAGGCTCAGATTAGGTCGAGTTACGAGTATACTACTTCCCAGATTGAGCGTCTGGGATGTGTACTGCACAGTTTGGGTTTATGGTGGCGTACCTATGCTGAGAGGCATCGCGCTGAATATGAGAGTTCTTACCAACGAGCTAAAGATTATTTTGAACAAAGTGTTGAGGTTTTTAGGCTCACTGGTAATCAAGAATTAGTTGCTAAGTTTATCAATGCTTTGGGAGGAGTATTGCAGAGGCTCCAGCTTTGGCAGGAGTTAGAGACAGTGGCTCAAGAAGCCTTTGAACTCCATCAAACCTACTTTAACCCTTTCAGGCAAGCGCGAGTCCATGGATTTCTCGCTGAGGTGGCGCTGTCAAAATCAGCTGCTCGTGAGACAGAAAAGTTAGCTCGACAAGCTATCTCAATTCTAGAAGATGCCTGTTACAGTGCCTTGACGACTCTCTCTCTTGAAGAGAGAAGGGATTTGGAGGGAGTATGTTCTCATCACAAAAGTTGGTATTTATTTTCTTTAGCTAGAGCTCAAGAAACTCTGGGACTATGCCAAGAAAGTCTTAAAAGTTTAGAAGCAGCTTTGGTAGAAACTAAGCCCCACTATGAGCCAAGTCTTTACATTCGGATTTTGCAACATTTACGAAATTGTTATTTTAAACAAGGTGACTATCTTAGAGCTTTTCAGTTTAAGCAACAGCAACGCTCGATTGAACAACAGTTTAGTTTTAGAGCTTTTATTGGTGCTGGTCGTTTACAGCCAGAACAACAGGTAAGCAATCCTATTCTACCTGATACTAAGGAACAGGAGAAAGTAGCTCGTGAAATTATTGCTGCTGGCAGGGAAAAAGATATACAGAAGCTAGTTGAACGCCTTAGTCGTAATGATCGTAAATTAACAGTTATTTACGGCCCCTCAGGAGTTGGCAAAAGTTCAATAGTGCAGGCAGGTTTAATCCCAGTTTTGAAAGAAAAGACTATTGGCCCCCGTGCAGTTTTACCGGTGTTGCAGCAGGTTTATAGCGATTGGATTCAAGAGTTGGAAAAGCGATTAAACCAGGCAATTACTGAGTTTGAATACTCTCAACAGCAGCAACAGGTCATCCCCTACAGATTAAATCAAGAAGCAATAGCACTGAGTTGTAACCTGGAATTGGTAAATACTGATCATCAACTAGAAGCTGTTGAGAATAACCAGGTAGTTGTTCAGAAAAAGGATGGTAATACTAACCAGCAATCCCTAATTTTGAAGATTCTGGAGCAGCTGCAAGCAAATGCCAACAAAAACTTGTTAACTATTCTAATATTTGATCAATTTGAAGAATTCTTCTTTACTTATAAAGAGGTTGAGCAGAAATGGCTGTTTTATGATTTTTTAAAGCGTTGTTTGGATATACCATTTTTGAAAGTAATCTTATCCCTGCGGGAGGATTATATCCATTATTTGTTGGAGTGCGATCGCCTGACGAATTTAGAAGTTATAAATAACGATATTCTTAATAAAAATATTCTTTACTACTTGGGTAATTTCCACAGAGAAGATGCCAGAAGAATCATTCAAAGTTTAACTTCGGCGCGTTTTCCTCTAGAAGCATCGCTAATTGATGAATTAGTGGCAGATTTAGCAGCCGAATTAGGGGAGGTTCGTCCGATTGAGTTACAGTTGGTGGGGGCGCAACTGCAAGCCGATAGAATTTCGACGCTGGAGGAGTATCGGCAATATGGCTCACAAAGAACGCTAGTTGAACGATATTTGGCGGAGATTGTCGAAGACTGTGGGAGAGAAAATCAACGTACTGCAGAACTAGTTTTATACTTACTTACTAACGACAACAATACCCGCCCTCTCAAGACTCGTGAAGATCTCGAAACAGATTTAAAAGCGCTGGCAGTAGATACAGCCATAGAAGCCAAAACCTTAAACCTGATTTTGGCAATTTTTGTGCAATCAGGTTTAGTCTTTTTGATACCAGCAACCCCCGCTAGTCGTTATCAATTAGTTCATGATTATTTGGTTGATATTATCCGCCAACAAAGAGGAATTGAGGCTTTAGCTGCCTTCAAAGAGGAACAACAGAAGCGTAAACTCTCAGAAGAGAAACTACATTTGCTGGTGAGGCGGCAACTAAAAGCAGCAGTTTTTACAGGCTTGATCCTAGCAATTTCAACCCTTTCAGCCATAGCCTTGGCGATGCAAGCCGAATCGAATCGGCAAAAGTTAGAAAAGAGTCAAATCGATGCTCTTAGTAAGGCTTCGGAGGCTCTTTTTACCTCAAATCAACGCTTTGAAGCTTTACAAAAAGCTCTGGAAGCTGGAACAAAACTGCAACAAGCTGCTTGGGGAAAAAGTGATGCTCTGATGCGAAAGCAAGTTATGGCAGCATTACAGCAGCCAGTTTACTGGCTAGTAGAGCGTAATCGCCTACAAGGACATCAGGGTATTGTTTGGGATGTGAGTATTTCACCTGATGGTCAAACGATTGCTTCTGGCAGTTATGACCACACTGTCAGACTCTGGAAAACTGACGGCACTTTAATTGAGGAAGTTCAGGCCCATGAAGACCGGGTTTTGGGCGTGACTTTTTCTCCTGATGGTCAAACCCTTGCCACAGCCAGTTTTGATCATAGTGTGAAACTGTGGAAGGTTGATAACACAGAAAAACCCCATCTTAACCACCACTATACCCTAAAAGGACACAATGGTGGAGTTTATGATGTCAGTTTCTCCCCCGATGGTGAACTAATTGCCACAGCTAGTAGGGATAATACGGTTAAGCTTTGGAAGCGCGACGGCACAATGATCAAAACCTTAACTGGTCATAGTGATGGAGTTAATGGTGTTAGTTTTTCTCCCGATGGTGAACTAATTGCCACAGCCAGTAGGGATAATACGGTCAAACTCTGGAAACAAGATGGCACCTTGGTTGACACCCTTACTGGGCACAAAGATATGGTCTGGGCAGTAGATTTTAGTCCAGATAGTAAAATAATTGCTACAGCCAGTCGAGACAGTACTGTCAAACTTTGGAAACTTAAAAGTCAGGATAGCTCCTACAGGGCTTTCCAAACTCTCCAAGGTCATAATACTGCTATCTTAGGTATTGATTTTAGCCCAGATGGCAAGACAATTGCTACAGCTAGTCAAGATAAGACTATTAAACTCTGGAATCTTGACGGTACAGTACGCCAAACCCTCACAGGACACACTAATGGTGTCTATGATCTCAGTTTCTTACCAAATGGTCAAACCCTAGTTTCAGCTAGTGCCGATCATACACTAAAACTTTGGCAACTCAATGGCAAGAGATTGCACAAAAATCTCAATGCTCATCAAGATGGGATTTGGGCAGTGAGTTTCAGCCCGGATGGTAAAACGATTGCTTCAGCTAGTGAAGATAATACTGTCAAACTCTGGAGCGATGAGGGTAATCTGATTAAGACCTTTGAGGGACATAGTGCTGAAGTTGTCGATGTCAGTTTTTCAGCCGATGGTCAAACAATTGCCACTGCTAGTTATGACAAAAGTGTGAAACTCTGGAATCGAGATGGTAATTTGCTCAAAACTCTTGCTCATCGTGATCAAGTTTTTGGTGTGAGTTTCTCTAATGATGGTAAGACAATTGCCACTGCCAGTCGAGATAATACTGTCCAACTCTGGAATCTTGACGGCAGTTTAAATAAAATTCTACAAGGACACCGCGACTGGGTGCGGGATGTGAGTTTCAGCCCAGATGATCAAATAATTGCTTCGGCTAGTGATGATAAAACGGTAAGACTCTGGAAAAGAGACGGTAGTCTGTTGGACACTCTAGAGGGGCATAGTAGTTGGGTTTATAGTGTCAGCTTTTCACCTGATGGTCAGTTCATGGCTACGGCTAGTAATGACAATACTGTCAAACTCTGGAAGAGAACAGGCAGAGACGATTCTTACCAAGATTATAAGACCCTCAAGGGTCATAAGGCACAAGTTCGCAGTGTAAGTTTCTCACCTAATGGCAAGATGATTGCTACGGCAAGTGATGATCAGAGTGTGAGAATTTGGAGTAGGAATGGTACTTTGCTCAGCAATCTAACTGGGCATCGCGATGGTATTAAGGGTGCAAGTTTCTCGCCTGATGGTAAAACTTTGGCTTTGGCTAGTGCGGATAATAGTGTGATTCTGTGGAATTTGGATGAGTTAGAGAGTTTTGGTGATTTAGATGATTTTATGGAATATGGTTGTAGTTGGTTAAAGGATTATTTGAAGAATAACTCTGGGGTGAGTAAGAGTGATTCTCTAGATGATAGCTTCGCTTCAGGTCAAATTTGCAAGGGTATTGGTACTCCTGAATAGAGAGCCATCACCTTTGAGGAATCAATTCCGAAAAAGTTGCTTTTTGGTTTAAGTCTAGTTAACTCGTTAATGGGGTAACGAGGAGATACGGTGCGATTCTTTCTGGGTAGGAGCCTCTAGCAAATAGAGGCATAGATTATAATGAGGTTAAGTTTTGGTTAAGTCAAGACTTACCAAAGTGGATAATTAGATATGATAAGTTTTCCCGAATTTGAAGGTAAGTTTAGCCTACGCCAACGTCATAAACTTCCTTCATCTCCTGGTATTTACTTTGTTCTAGATAATAACAGTCAACTTCTCTATGTTGGTAGAGCTAAAAATTTAAGAGAACGCTGGTTAGGAAAAAGCCATCACCGCTACAAACAACTGGCTAGAAAAGGATTAGATAAAATTACTTTAGGTTATATTAAAGTTTCAGTTGAGGAATTGGAGCGAAGTGAAAAAGAGTACATTAGGCAGTTTAATCCTGCACTCAATGAAAGTAAAGTCAAGCAATTTATCCCTAAAAAAAGTCCTCGTTTTTCAGAATTACAGCGCCTTTTGAAGCTAGCCAGTAAGCCTTTATTTCCATCAATACAATGGAAAATACGTAATGGAGAGACTTTACCAAGAGAGCCTTGGGACTTATTTCGTGGGTTTGTGGCTGGTGCCTATCAAGAACAACAAAAACTTCAGGTTGTGGTAGTTTGTAAACAAAACATGGGCAACTTACTAGAAAAAAGTTGTATTCATCGAATTAAAAGGCATTTCTATATTCAAGAAAAACCACCAAAACTCTATTGCTTCCCTCCGATATTTCTCTTCGATGCTAGACAAGCAATTTTCTTATTTGTCGAGTTTTTTACTTGTGGAGAACAACTGTTTGAGCAAATGTATCCTCACCTATTAGATCGCCAAGTTGTCGGAGTAACTATTAAAAAACTAGTCAATCCTGCTTGTTTGAAAAGTGGAATACAAAACTTGCCCACTCAAGAAGATAAGCTAGTGCAAGATTATCTTCTAAATATTTGTGACAACTTACAACTTTTACCTGATGATTTTACTTTGGATGATAAATTGATGTGGTAGAATACGCTTGTGGCGATCGCTTTAAGGTGCTAGCTATAAGGGATAATAGCTTCACCACAACTCTAACTGCCCTGGCAACATATTAGATTTACCTACTTGGACTCCTAAGAAATCGAGATCTGAATGAGTTTTTTTAAAATCTTTAGGACATCGTATAAATTATTTTGGCGATTGCCCACTCCAAACAAAT
The DNA here is from genome assembly GCA_010692425.1 of Symploca sp. SIO3C6. Taxonomy (GTDB): domain Bacteria; phylum Cyanobacteriota; class Cyanobacteriia; order Cyanobacteriales; family Coleofasciculaceae; genus SIO3C6. The sequence continues at coordinate 244,201 of JAAHHJ010000014.1, forward strand.
CGGAGATAACATATTGAGATGTTACTCCCTTAACCAATTTAATAAAAATAAAGCTTCCCCCATTAGTAATCAGACCAAAACTTGGCTTTTCAGGGTTAGGATTACCGAGCATATAAGCAAGAATTTGTGCCAAACCTGCCTCAGTAGAGAATATAGCTTGCTTGGATTCAATAACCATGACCCAAAATTGATTTTTCAATACTAATGTATCAAGATTACCTTTAACCATAATCCCTTGCTCTTGATCAGTCGCTGCAATTTCTACACTTGTCTCTGCTCTGAGATTAAAAGGTTCTAGATAAAATTGTCCAACGAACAGTAGAGGTGATAAAACCGTCATGTTAATCGGTTTCTCTATCTGTCAAAGTTACCCTACACCCTACACCCCACACAGGTGAACGAAATTTTGCGTGGGATTTGAATTCTCCGCGTCTGGAGCGTCTGGAGCGTCTGGAGCGTCTGCTTAATTATTTCCGCACGCCTTTTTTAGCTCACCCACCCCACACCCGGCCTCAACCAGTAAACTTTATCAATGTCGCAGGTACTTAGACACCTGGCTTTACTGCAAAACTCAGGAAAGTTTCCTCAATTCCTTTAAGCTGTAGAGCACGTGACTTGATAATGGCATCTTGGTAAAGGAAATTAGCAACATCTGCTGAAACCAGTATCGAATTAGGCTCTGCAGCTTCCTGCAGTCGCGAGGCAATATTGACGCAGGGACCGATCGCCGTATAATCTGAGCGCTTACTGCCTCCTAACATCCCCACAACTGCAACTCCTTGGTGAATACCACAGCGGAATCTCACAGGGGAGGAGCCATCATGCTCCACTAAACCACGTCGTTGCCAGTTTTGATTAAGCTGACGTAGGCAACGATGCATTTGCCTAGCTGCTGCTATAGCTCGCTGCACTTGCTCTCTCGCTGAAAGTTCCTCTGGAGCCCCAAAAATGGCTAAAATTCCATCTCCCATAAACTTATCAAGGGTGCCGCCATGATCAAAGACAGCATCAGTCATAGCTTCGAGGTACTCATTAAGCAATTCTGCAATTCGGTGTGCTTGCAACTTATTTGCCAACTGGGTAAAGCCCACAATATCACTAAATAAAACTGTAATCTGGCGAGTTTCCGGACTCCAATCGAGTGCCAATTCTCCCTGTGCAGCCTTCTGCACCATTGTCGGAGGCAAAAAACGCTTGAGTACTGACTCTGTCAGATAATTATTTAACTCCAAGACCTTCCGCTCATTTGCCTTAAGTGCTAACAAATTGCGTACTTCTGCCAGCAACTCTCGGTTATTAAAAGGCTTGGAGAGATAGGCATCAGCTCCAATTTCAGTTCCCTCAATGCGCGTGGTTTCATCAGCCTTAGCAGTCAATAACACAACTGGTGTTCCCTGTAGTTGTGGTTGGCTGCGAATCATACTAATTAGATCCAAGCCCGAAACCCCAGGCATCATCAAATCTGTCACAATTAGCTGGGGAAGATGCTTCTGGGCTAAACGAAATCCTTCCTCACCATCCCTTGCCACCCAAACTTGATAGCCAGAGAGCTGTAGAATACGAGAGACATAGACTCTTAAATCCGAGTTGTCATCCACTACTAAAATCGATGCTAAGGGATTACCCTCCAACATTTGAGAATCCCCTTGCATTTTACTGCCGTTAGTTTCATCCTCTGCTAACAGTGTTGATTCGAGTTCTAGCTCAGCTAATTCTACAGCAGCACGATCAGACTGAATTTCTGTGGGTATTTGCAGTACCTGCTCTGGTGGTAAGTGAGATGCTCCTGTTGGCAACAAAATCGTGAAAGTTGTGCCTTGTGAATAAACTGACTCCACACTAACTTGACCTCCATGAAGTTCCACCAGCTCTTTCACCAATGCTAACCCCAAGCCACTGCCTTCATAACTGCGTTGGACTGAACTAGAGGCTTGTCGAAACCGCTCAAATAAGTAAGGAATTTGCTCCTTTTTAATGCCAATACCTGTGTCTGTAACTTGCATCCGCACTTGCTTGCCTGTTGGTTCGACAGTGATGGTAATATGACCCCCAGCCTCTGTAAACTTGACAGCATTGGAGAGGAGATTATAAATAACCTTGTCAAACTTTTCTAAATCTAAATAAACTTCTACACAGGATGTAAGTTGGGTGGAGATTCCCAGGTGTTTTTTCTCGCAGTAGGGACGGAAAACCTCAACAATTTGACTAACAACTTCCACTAAGTTACAGGGACAGAAACTAGCTTGCATACGACCATCGTCCAGTCGCTGTAAATCCAGTAGCTGATTAACTAATCGTAACAAACGCCGGGAATTGCGCAGAGCGATCAAACTTTGCTCGTGGGGCAAATCCTGTTTCTGCCTCACAGCTGACTCCAGAGGCCCCAGCATGAGGGTTAGAGGTGTCCGGAATTCGTGGGAAACATTTTGAAAAAATTCTGTTTTTTGTCGGTCTAATTCCATTAACCGCTCAGCTTGCTGCCTAGTTGTCTGATAGAGTCGTGATTGCTGAACAGCTATTGCTGCCTGAGAAGCTACTGCCTGAGCTAAGTCAATATCTGAACGATTCCAGTTACGAGGTGCGTTGATTTGACGTAGCGTGATGCTGCCAATAAGCTGATCATCAGCTAACAAAGGCACTACTAATAATGCCCTAGCTGGTACCCGCAGAGGCAAGTTCAACTCACTTAGTTCCTCTTGGAGCCTTAGATCTTCGATGATCACTGGCTGTTGCGTTTCCAAAAGTTGCAGCAGCACCGGATTCCCGGCAATAGGGGCAATTGATTGAGGTACTTGAACCGGGGTAAGTCCAGTTTGGGGTTGATGGGACTGATGGGAATTAAACTCAGAATGAGGAGCCGCTAAACTCCCTAGTACTCGGGCTGATTTACCATCATACAGACCAACACATTGGACATACTCATCCTCTTGTGTCCATAGAGATAAAGCACAGCCATCTACCTTAAGCGCTTGTCCTAACTGTTGAGTAATTGCGGTAAAAATTTTCTTAGGATCGAGGGTTGAGCGAATAGCAGTAGTGATGGTGTTAACTAGTTCTTGCCGCTTCGCTAAAGCCTGAACTTGTTCATAGGCTCGTGCTTGGGATATAGCTAGAGCCGCTTGATCAGCAACCATTTCCACTAACGTCTTTTCATCATCAGACCAGATATAGGGCTGACCACAGCGATGCAATGCTAGTACCGCCATCAATTCAAGCTGACTAATTAATGGTACCACTAGGGTTGAGCGAATATTTGAGTGTTGGTAGGCAATTACTCGCTTTCTAATTTCTGGATCATCAGTTTGCAATTGCTCATCTGTCAACACATCATTAACCACAACTACTGTGCGGGTTTCCCACACGGTCTCTACTAAGAGGGAAGGGTTAGAGTTAATGGGGGATTGGGGGTTAACAATTGGGGACTCTTCCGGTGGAGACAGGGGGGGATCGTTATTATGGAAAAAGCTACCCTCTTGCTCTTGTTGCCTCTGTGTCTCCTTACTAGGGGCAAGTGAGGATTCTGGCTGTTGATAAACGAACCATTCATCCACCAAACGATGATCTTGGAAGGGACGCAGAATGCAAAAATCTACCTCCAGCACCTTACCCACAGTTTCTACAATCGTTTGCAAGATTTGCTGGAGAGGAGAGCTTCCGATTCCTCCAGATTGAGCGTTACGAATTGCATTGGTAACACTATTTAGTAGCGTTTCTCGGCGCAACGCCTGACGCAGTTGGCTAGTACGAACCTTGAGAACATTATAAGTATCCATTGCCTGCTGCACTACTAACTTGAGTTCATGACCATCCCATGGTTTTGTGACAAATTTGAACACTTTACCGGCATTGATGGCATCTACCAAATCCTCAACATCAGTGTAACCAGTCAAGATAATTCTGATGATATCTGGGTATTGAGCAGCAGTAAGGCTCAGAAACTCCGTGCCACTCATCAAGGGCATGCGCTGATCGGAAATAATCACAGCCACATCCCCTTCTGAAGCTAAAATTTTGAGTGCTGCCGGTCCACTTTCGGCTCTCAAGACTTTATAGTCTCGATAAAAAGTCCGGTAAAGCAAGTCAAGGTTGTCTGGTTCGTCATCGACAACCAACAATTTAGGCTTACGAGTTTCTTGAGACATCATGCACTGCTCTTCTGCTGCCATAGCTTGTCGGATGAAAACTTTCTGCATCAAGATCACAGACTCTTCCCGAGCTTTGATGGCAACCTCACCCTCGAGTCAGTACTAAAGTTATCAATCCTAATTTTGATGCTGACTTTAACAAGCATAAGACCTCGAAACACATGGAATCTGGAGTAGTGGTTGACTTTGTATACCCCAATTGATTTTAATTTTTGTTTGAGTATATGTTTGTGTCCTTGAGTCTAGAGTTATGTTATTGAATTGCAGGTGAGCCTCTATTAGGGAAGTCCAAGAAATAAATTGTCCAATTTACTTGCCAGAACGACGATCTGATTCTTCTTCCCCTGTCCCCCATGCTTGTGTTGTTTTCCCTACGATTGGATATTTTTTTATGTGTAAGTCCCTTACTTAAATTGCTTACAGTGAGCAGTTTAGTGTAATACATTCTTCCTTGAGCCTCTGATCCTCATTTCAGGTCGTTAGAGACATACATGAAAATTCTTAGCTGATCCGGATAATGGGTTGTTGATGAATTGGGCATCTGGTAAAGCTGTGCTTTGACTAGTTGCCCACCAATTTGATGGTTGATGGGTGTTATAACTTATTCTCCCGGAGTTACTGGAACTACACTGTTATGGATGATCAAAGTTTGTTTGCCGGAGTAGTAGGATTGATTTGAAAACTGCAAAATGCCCTTTTCAAGTTCTAGTGAAGCTAGATCTAATACTTTGCAGACATACCCTAATTTAGTTCAACACACCACTTGTACAATAGTATCCTTATAGCCAAACTAGAAATTTAGGCGAAGAACTTGGACTTGGCGCAGGCAAAGACCTGCCTTAGTTGGCTACTGAGAAGAAATTAAGTAAGCTAATGCACATTTAACTTGCATATTTTAGTAAGAGAGGGGGTGAGAGCTTAGCAGTTACACTTGGGTTGGACGGCAAAAATTCTCCCCCTTGCCCACTCTCTCACTTCTCCCTGAAGTCTTCCAAATGCTTTCTTAAATTTGTAACAGCTGACTCTAGAGTGGTAATCGGGTTACAATCTCCTGCTTTTGCTTCCCTAATCTTAACTAAGATTTTAAAGATGATAGCTAAACCAATACAGGGAGAGGCTTTTGGCATAAGTTATGCTAACAGAAATGGCTAACATCCCCAAGAGCAGATGATCAATCTCATACTACTGGAGGATCGCCAAAGGAGCAGATCAGATGCTATATAAAGCTAGGGACTCGATACAATTGGTTAGACATCTATGGAAACAGAATTTCCACCTAATTTTAAAAGTGAAGAAACAAAAGGATTCGTCCCCAGTGCTTGCCTGCTTAATGTTGAGATTTTGTTAATCCCGAAAGTTGCCCCTTGTATAGTCTCCAAAGTATTTTCGTGGTTGTGAAACCCTGCTTCTGTTTGATAACGCCCTGGGAAAGTACTCCTGCTGTTGAAGATGCAGTAGCTATTGGTGTTTCTGGCTTCACCATTCGCAGAGTTCAAGAGCATGATTTAAGCACTCTCGCTGAAGTTCTGGCAGATAGTTTTCACCCTCGCACAGGTCTAATGGGTTGGGCTTATCCTATGTTGCGATTGGGAATTTATGAAGATTTGCGCAATCGACTACGCTCCAATTTACCCCACTATGTCTGTCTAGTTGCCATTGCTAAGTTCTCTACAGTAACTGGCTATCGTGAAGAAATTGCAGGTACCGTCGAAATTACACTCCGTTCTACTTCTTCTTGGCAACTGGGCAAAAGCCAGTATCCGTATGTCTCTAACCTGGCAGTCAAACACTCCTGTAGACGTCACGGAGTTGCTAGGCAATTGCTTCTTTCGTGTGAGCAAACTGCAAGAGAGTGGGGCTTTCAAGACCTCTATCTACATGTACTCGAAGACAATCATCACGCACAGCGACTTTATCTCAAAACTGGTTATAAACTGCGTCAGGTTGAATTTAGCTATCTTTCTTGGTGGCTGAGGCGTCCTAAGCGCCTATTCTTGCAAAAGCACCTGAGTAGTGCCTCAATTACATAGAAAAGTTCTAGAAGTCTTGAACAAGGAGCGTTGCAGTTAGAACCAATGTTAGTTTAGTATTTGAAAATCTTAGCGGTTCTTGTGTGGAGAGGGATTGGGTAAGGGTGATTAGACCTCTAACCAAGCAGCATGCCATAAAATGGAGTTACAAGGTTGACAAACAACGAATGATCCTGATCTGAGTTGGTTTGACAAGTTAATGGAAAATAGATGATAAATTCAACTCCTCTTCTTTTGTGTTCTCAAAAACTTACATAATCAAGTTGTGCCGTCGTGCTTTTGGTTGGAGTGTGTCTCTGCTTTCGGAAGTTCAGCAATACGAGTTGAGATGGAGAGCGAAAATAAACAGCGTTGCCAGACAGCTCTTTATGAAGAGGAGGTGCTTGCCCGCCTTACAGGTTTCGCCAACTCTCAAGGCTATAGTGCCATGAAACAGGAAGGCAATAACCACGGCAAAGATGATAATCAAGACTCACAAGCATTGAGAATCCTCAAACAGCTGCATGATAAACAACTGCTCATCGTTAATAGCAGGCGTCGGAATGGCTTAATCATATATAAGCGTTATCACGCCGAGTTTGCAGGTCCTGGATCGGCTGTAGGGGGTCTATTTGATCTTGATTGTCAGAAAGTATTGCCAGTAGGCAACCTTTCGCTGACTAATCCTGAATCAGCTGATGAGCGACAACGGGCTTATTTGATTCGGCGACAGTGGATTCGACTGACTAAACAAATCACAGAAAAATCATTGCCATTGCAGCGTGCTCAGACAATTCTCAATCAGTTTGAGCAATATTTTGACAATGAGACCATTGCTCAACTGCCGGATCATGCGTTCGCACTGTTGGTGGGTGTCTTACCCCATACAATTAGAAAAGTGCGTAATAGCGACGACCGGGATTTTTAAGGGTAGATGCACTTTACCACCATTAATGTTAAATTTTCAAGCCTAGATGTCTAAAGCAAGTTTTAAGAAAGTTGGTATCAACAGGATTTCAACACTAAAATCGTCACTTCTGGTGGACAAAACAGCCGCCCTGGTGAGTAAGTCCCTAAGCCACGATTAACATACAGCTGATTTGCCCCTACCTGATGAAGCCCCTGGGACCATTCCCAATGCTTAACTATATTGGAACATTTACTCATATAAGGTATCCGTCGTCGCCATGCTCTTGGAAGATAGTGCTGGAGAATTTGCATAATTTTTGGTAATGGTCCCAATCCTGGAATCACGATTTGACCACCATGGGTATGACCAGACAACTGTAAATCTACTCGCCACGGTTGCAAAAATTCGGCACTGTCAGGATTGTGCGATAGTATGATGCAGGTTTTTTTGGGGTCAAGCTGGTTCATTATTGGTGCGGGATTGAACCTCCACCAAGAAAAGTCAGCTAATCCTACTAGAGGTAATTCTGGGCCGAGGGGGTAAGCTACTTCATTCCACAACACTCGTACCCCAATGCTAGTTAGGGCATTGGTAATTTTTGCTTTTGAGTCGCGGTGGTGAAGATCATGGTTGCCCAGCACCGCATAAACTCCAGTGCGGCTTTGCAGATACTTCAGATGTTTAACTAACTCATAGATTGGTTCTGGAGCATGGGTTACGTAGTCGCCAGTCAAAACTACTAAGTCAGGTTGGGCCTCATTAGTAGCTGCAATTGCTTGAGCTAGAACTTTTTCCGATAGCCTGAAGCCATCGTAATGAAAATCTGAAAGCTGTACAAGTTTTGTCCCCTGCAATGAGTTAGGTAAATTGGCGATCGCCACCTTCACGTTTTCAATACTTAAGGGTTCTGAAAATCTCCAGTTCATACAGCTTAATTCAACTTCCTTAACAACTGCGATTCCAGCATAACTCAGAGGTAAATTACACTAGTCAAACAGCATCTAATCTAACCAATATGAGGGCAGATTAGTCTCTAGACACGATAAAAAGGAAGAATTATAGCTTCTGAACTTTAGCCTTTATACTTATAGCAATGTGTGTTCAGGTATTGACAATTTTAAGGGACAAAGAATTGCGAAAACCTTTATCTGACAAGCTTTTTTATCACCTGTTCACTGTTCCCTATTTCCTGTTACCTGCGCGCAGTGCTATAGTTCCAATTAAGATTAAGCTGTTACCCATTTAAATCATATTTTTATTTGATACTGGTTAATAGCCCAAACGCTTATTCCTTGTATCTTAGATCCTCGGAGCCTTATGCCTTGTTGTTGTGCATTTTTACTGTACAACAGCTTATCTGACCGCTGGAGTATAAATAAGCAGTCACTCAAGTTTTTTTATACCATTTCATGAAAATTATAATATAAATTCTTCCTCTGCTTGCCTGAAGGTATCAACCTTAAAGTGAAACTGTATTACTTTGACAGACTATCTGCTGGAGATAAGAATTCGCTAAACTTCACACAAAATTCACGTTGTTGATTATTAGTTGAAGATTTGACCAACTACCTAGCCATCTCATCATCAGCCGATTAAATTGTTAGGGAACAACCCAAAAACTGTGATTTAACTAACTCAATATTAACTATCTTGAACTTTCAGGGGTACAAATCATCGGCTTATTTCCTCGCTCATACCAAGATAAGTGAATGCTTCCATACTTTCACAACTGCGTCTACTCAGGGATAAACAGCAAGTTCTATTAACTTATGAACACAACTAGCATCTAAATTCTGTCCTTTAGCTACTCGGGCTAGATCTTGCAACGCTGGAATAGTCCCCACAACTTCATCAATTGATAACTTCCAATATATAAAGGAGTAAGTAAATTGGTAAAGAATACTGACAATAAATTTGCTGTTGTCGTTAGTACTCCCTTGAGTGCTGCCTTTAGTCTTGACACTGACTTGGATAGAGGGACAGGCAGATAATAGCAATTTCATAAAATAGTGCAATCTCTAAATTGCTCTTTGTCAAGCATAAAGCTTCTTAGTAGCAGTAGAGATACCTTGACGAGGTATCTCTACTGTTTAATTACTCAGTACAAATTGTAATTTACGAGAGAGAATTTCAACTTTCTCCCTATAGGGTTTTCAAATATTCCACTAAAGCCCAACGTTCATCTTCGCTTAGCTCTGGACCAATTACACCTTCTCCAGTACCATCACCCTTGAATTCATGTCCAGCGTTAGAATTCCCAGTAATCGCAGTATCTAACAAAAATCCACCAGGGATTTTATCCTTTTGAAAGCCTACGTATTTAGGATCGAATTCCTTTGTGCCAAGATAGAATTTCTGACTGCGTTGCTCGGCAGGCAGGAGCATTTCATAAAGATTGGGTACTGAACCATTGTGTAGGAAAGGTGCGGTTGCCCAAATCCCATTTAGTGGTCGAGCCTTGTAAGCTAAAGGGGAACGAATCTTATCAGGGCGATAACCATCGTAGGCGTACCTTTGTTCCTTAGTTAACCCCAATTGATCATATTTTTTCTCTACTGTTTTGTCAACAGCGAATTTTAATGCAAATTCAGCCTTGACAATGCCATCTGTTTCAAAATCTTCCTCACCATCTTGACTCTCGTAACCAACTTTACTAGCAAGGGAATCAATATTTACTGTCCGCTGGAACCAGTTTACAGCCTGTTTCGGATCAGTACCAATGTCGTAAAGATTTTTCATCGTCACTTTCAAGTATTGGCGCTCTGTTTCCCCCAATTTCGTCCAGTACTCATCCGCCTTAAACTCCTCAGAATCCATGGGTGGTAAGTGGCAAACTTGACAATTTTGCTGATAAAGCTGTTTACCTTGGGCAGCTTTATCAGAGTCAATTTCACCTAAGATATACTCTGGCCATTTGGGCGCAATTAAACCATTAAAAATCGAATATCCACTCAATAATTCTTCGATTTCAAAGAGTTTTTCCACATTGACGTTGGACTCAAAAACCTGAGAGTGAGGGGAGTTGGGATCTAAATTCACCCGCGAGAATACACCCATCGCTTCTCCAGCATTGCGCGCCATTGGTTGCATCACAGAGCCGTTATACTGTACCCAATCAAACCAAGATGATGACCATATATGGGGGAAATTAACAGGAGCATCTGCTACTCGGTAGTTTTCTGAGTTTAGTTCTCTACCGAAAACAAAATTACCGATTCGTCCCAGGGCATCTAGGCGAGCAAAACCTTCTTCAGTCGGATAAAGATTTTTGACTTCGTCTGCAAATTCTTTCCCTTGAGCAATTACAGATTTCAGCTTTTGTTTTAATTGCTTACGTTCTTCAGTAGTGTAGTTTTCTCCCAATACTTTGTCAGCAAATCTATTAAAACGAGGGGGGTACAAATCTGTTAAAAACAAGGCTAATCCAAAAGCTGTTTTAAACTTTTTGAGATTCACCATACTCGGTCCACCTTCAACGCGAATGCCTTTGCCTTGGTAATTAATTTGAGCAGTATGGCAAGCTGCACAGGTAAGACCAATGACGGTATCAGTTGCACCAGTTTGGGGATCAAAATAGTTTTCGGTTTTGGCAAAACCTACAGGAATACTGTCTGGATTGTCAGCATTTTTGTTATCAGGAAGTAAGCCGAAGCCACCTAAAAATTTTGGGTCAATAAAAGGACCTGTTGAGCCCCACCAGGAGAGCTTTGGTTGCTCTAAAGATATAAACCATTTATAGGGAATGATTGATTCCAAGGCTGAACCCTGAGTAGCGTGATACCACCATTGCCAATCTTCTTCTTTCCAATTCTGGTCAGTCCATACTACTTCTACTGGTTCATCAGGTGGAACTTTAATTTTTGTCCAAATCAAAAGATTAATCGCTAATGGTGCAATCAAGACCAAGACTACGGCGATCAAAATACCAATCAACCACTTTTTGACCATACTTCTCTATCCTGTTAAACATAAGTTATCGAACAAACATGACCTTACTATTGCTGTTAAATCGATGTTAATTCTACTTATCTAAGACTCTGGGAAAATTTTACGTTGACTAAACACAATTATATTTATTTTTTTGATACTTCTGGGCAAATGTGAAGAAATTTTAACTATGAACAATTAACTATGAACTATCAACTAGCCTGAGATGACCAAGGCTTCTGCCCTGGAGCCTTCTATCTTCTGCCTTCTTTTGACTTACGCTCTTGAAGTTTCAAGCGAATTTCCGCATGAAATTCACGGGTAATCGGATAGAAATAGGCAAGAATTAGACCAAATATTAGAAATAGGGTTGGTAGAGGTCCAATGGCAATGCGAATTGCTAGTAGTGCTGAATCTGGCTGTGTGGGGATAACTTCTCCAGCTGTGGATTCAATAAATCCTGCTGCTTCTAAAGCTAGACCAACTAAAAACAACCCTAGCGCCAAGCCAAATTTTTGTAGCAAGACCATGAAACCATAAAAAATACCTTCGCGACGTTGACCAGTGTTAAGTTCATCTAGTTCGATTACATCTGGCACCATTGACCAAGGAATAAGATAGGCAACCGAGACGCCAAAACCAGCTATTACTGCTAAAACATACATCAAATTAGTTTGACCAGGCTGAAGCAAGAATAAACCTGCTTGAGCGATAATCCAAAGAGTCATACCCATGAAGTAAACGGCTTTTTTTCCAACTCTTTCACTGATAATTCTCCAGAAAAATAACATAACTAAGGCGGTGCCTTGAACGCCTAGGGCAACAAGAGTGGAATCAGTATTTTTTAAGCCCATCCAACTGACTACGAAGTAAACCAAAATTGAGGCAGTTAACTGTACAGCTAGCCAAGAACAAAGATAAATACCAATCAAATATAAAAAGGGTCGATTACTGAAAACAACCTTTAGTTGCTGGATAAAAGTTAGGGCTGGTATATCTTCACTTTGAGAACGTTTTCTGACAGCGTCACTACTGCTTAGGTGAGGTTCAGGGGTGGAAAAAAGTAGGGTTATGCCAAATAGAGTAATTTGTAAACCAATTAGAATTACCGCTATGCTAATCAGGTCAAATCTTCCTGGTGCAGCTAGGAAATTAGCAGTTAAAGGGATAATGCGGAGTATGCCGTAGCACACAAATAAAGCGCCAATTCCAGTGAGGATATTACCGAAAATTTGCTTTTGTTTCGCTGCTAATATCGGTTGTGCTCCCCGCTCCTGGATACGGAAAACAGACCAAAATATTGGTATAACTGAGAGTACAGTACAGATCAATCCTAAGACTAAATATTGCTTGCCAGGGTCATCTTGATATTCGCTAAAACTCAACCCCGCCAAAACTAAAGATAAAACACTCGCACCAATCGAAAAACTAAAGCGGAAACTATTGAGACTGGTACGCTCGTTGTAGTCTTGAGTTAACTCTGGGGTGAGGGCAGCGTAGGGTAAATTGACAATAGTGTAGGCAATGTTAAATAGAACGCCAATAGTGACGTAGTAACTAAATAGCAACCAGTTATTGACAGTATCGTTATTGCTGAAGTGAGGAACAATCCACTGTAAGCAAAACAAAAGACCAAAGGGAATTGCACCGAATAGCATCCAAGGTAAACGACGCCCCCAGCGAGTGCGAGTGCGATCGCTAAAGACTCCGATAATAGGATCATTAATTGCATCGGAAATTTTACCGATCATCAACACACTGCCCGCCAAGCCAGCTGGCAAACCAGCAACGTTGGTGAAGAAAGGCAACAGGAAAAATACTAAAATGTTGGCAGTCATGGCTGGACCCATATCACCAGCGCCATAGGCCAGTTTAGTGGAGAAACTCAGCTTTTCAGGTTTGGGCGTCGCTAGGGGAACACCAGACTCAGAAGGGGAAATGTCACTCATGGCAGCTTGTCTACTTGCAACCTGGACTCAATCTCATCAGCCTAAGATAACCTCTAATCAATCTAAATGACCGGATTGTTGTACTATTTTGTTTGATTCTAATGTCTTCCTAGGCGCTTTCTATGCCAGAACTTTACCTGTCCTGGTCTGAGTACCACCAAAAAATCGAACAGCTTGCTGCCATAATCTATCACAGCAACTGGGACTTTAACCAAATTGTCTGCATTGCTAAGGGCGGTTTGCGAGTTGGTGATATCCTTTGCCGAGTTTACCATCAGCCACTGGCAATTATTTCTGCCTCTTCCTATACTGGACCAGAGAATCGCCTCCGAGGTTCTATTACCTTTTCTAAGCACCTGGCAATGACTGTTGAGCAATTAGGATCTCGCGTCTTGCTAGTAGATGACTTAGTAGATTCTGGAATCAGCTTACAGGAGACTGTCAAATGGTTAAAGCGAGAGCATGGTGCTGCAATTACAGAGATTCGTACTGCTGTGATTTGGTACAAAGCTTGCTCTGTCTTCAAGCCTGATTATTACATAGACTATTTACCAGATAACCCCTGGATTCATCAGCCCTTTGAAACCTATGAACATACTAGTCCTGCTGAACTAGCGGCAAGTTATCAGCACTTAGCAGTTAGAGATTAGCTTTTAAGGATGTCTCAAGTCCAATCCTTTCTTAGAAGTGAGGGGCATTAACTCTGGGACAACTTTCTCAATGAGCTCCTTCCAGTCTAGGGAAATAAAAGTTAGAGCCTTGTAACCTCAGTAGATCGAAAAGTTTTGTCCTAAGCTGCGCTCAGCTTGATAAAACTGGGCTTCCAGGCGCTTCTTTAAGAAAGCGATCGCCATAATCTTGCCTCGCCATGACAATACATTTGTTCTAGTCGCGGTTCAATACATAATTTTTACTTATAATTAAACCCAGGATTTACTCAACTTGAATATATTCAAAAAAACTTTTTTCAAAAAGTTCTCCTGGGAAAAAGTATCGCAGAATACAAATTTGTTGAGGATCGCTCCTGAAACGAAACTTTTCGATCTACTGAGTCTAAGTTCCAGTTACAAGGAAGTTAGGGTTTCTGAGCAGCGATCGCTAATTTTACGCCTTTAACTCTACGCAGGCGATCCATTACCTCTACCACCTGACCATGATTAACTTGTTGATCGGCATTGACAATCACGATTGTCTCTGAATTTGACTTCACCAGAGAACTTACCTTCTCCTGTAGTGCCTCTAGCTGAATTGGTTTACGATTAAGTGCAATCGCGCCATCAGGCTTAATTGTTACAGTAACTTCGCTACTGGGCTGGCGTTGAGCTGTTGTAGCTTGTGGTAAATTAACTGGCAGCCCTTGGGAGCGGGTTAAAGACAGCGTTGAAATAATGAAGAACGCCAGAACCGAGAACACGACATCAATCATCGGTACCAGGTTAATCTCCATGGGCTTCTCTAACTCATCGGGTAGACGCATAGAAAGGCTCTCCTTGTTCGTAGTTAAGACGATAAAGCAGTTCCAACTGACCTCCGTATTCCTGAATCAAGGCTAGCTCTCGTAGGTAAAACCCCCGAAACATATTAGCAAACAGCAGAGTAAAAATTGCCACCACTAATCCCATCACAGTGGAGACCAAAGCCTCAGAGATGCCACCAGTGACTCCTGTGGTGCTGCTGCCGTCCACCTCACCAATTCTCAGAGCAGAAAAAGCCCTAATCAAGCCCAAAATCGTGCCGAGTAGACCCAGTAGCGGTGAGACGCTGATAATGGTCTCAAACACAGTACTAAATCGCTTCAGAGTAGAAAGTTCCGCCTGGGATGCACTTTCTAAGGCTAAGCGAAATTCTTCCGGATTGGGGTTTTCTAAGTCTAAAGCTTCTAGAAAAATGCGGCAAAGGGGCAAATCAGCATTCTGCCTTAGTCTGGAAATTGCCATTGAAGGGTTGGCTCTATAGAGCTTAAGGGCTTCTTTTGCTACTCGGCGTTGCCGACGCTTGAGGCGAAACCAAAACGCTAGACGCTCGATAACCAGGGTAAAAGACACCAGGGAAAATGTTAGTAAAGGCCAGGCAACTATGCCACCCCTTGTCCAAAAATCGTCAATTGGCATACACTCTCTCTATAATTATCAAAAATATTTTTTTAGAGTACAGTAGATCATTCTACAAGAATATCTTGAGATTAATTATCAATAAAACTAATTTTATAATCAATTAATCTTGAAGATTCTTATTGGGCTAGAGTTTAAATCTCTGTTAAGACTAGCGTTCTCCAGAGCTTTGGAATTGAGGTTATTGGAGATTGAAGCTCTTTATCCGTAGACTTTTAGCCCCTTGACAGCCTATTCAAGCCGAGAGTCCAATTTTGCTTGATATAACTTTTACTCAACTATATAATATGTTCTAATCCTGATTATGTGTTCTGTTCCCTTTCAAGAAAAATTAGCAATAAAGCTGCTCAATTCACAATTTTTTAGCTGCTCATTATTGCCATTAATAGTAAATAACTACTTATCTTATCCAAGTTGTGGTAGTTTTCAACTGTTGAAGGCAGGGTTGACACAAGCTGATTGCTTCTCTATCGGAATGCTCAACCTGAGTCGAGAGCATCGTCATTCTTTTGTATGTGTTGATCAATCTCTATTTTTATTTTGTCAAAATTTAAGTTTTAAGGATAATCAAGCATGAGCATTTCCAGCTTCTGTATAGAGCAGCGTGAGCTTGAACAAGAGGCTCTCAAGAAGTTTCTCGCCATTAGTCTGGTGGGTTCAGCAGTGCTACATGTGGCGCTAGCCTTCAGCATCAACTGGCTTGCTAAGGAACCGGAATTTGTTAATGAACCGATTGAAATAATTCTTGTCGAGGAACCAGAGCCGCCACCGGCTCAGCCAAAAGAAGAAAAATTGGAGTCTCCTCCAATTCCTGAGCCTCCTCCAGTTAAACCACCGCAGATCCAGGAGTTGATTGAAACCAAGATAGCGGAGGCTCCTCAACCACTACCACCGACACCAGTTACACCTCAAAAACCAGTAGCGCCAAAACCACCACCAGTAGTTTCAAAACCTATCGAGACGAGCAGGCAACCACAGCCCAAGATTAAAACTCCTAATCAACCTGACTTTACCCCTAATGAAACTGCTCCTATCTCACCACCGAAGGCAATAGCAGCCAATCAGTCGGTACCGTCACGACCAAATCACAATTCTCAACCACTTTCAACTCCACCAGATGTTGAAAGAAAACTCTCTCAAAGCTTGAATTCCTCCACTAATTCCCCAGTAACCCCATCACCAGATATCAGCCCCACAGCACCAGAGGAAGTGGCTGTTAATCAGTCGGCACCGCCACGACCAAATCACAATTCTCAACCACTTTCAACTCCATCAGATGTGGAGAGAAAACTCTCTCAAAGTTTGAATTCCTCCACTAATTCCCCAGTAACCCAATCAACAGATATCAGCCCCACAGCACCAGGGGAAGTGGCTGTTAATCAGTCGGCACCGCCACGACCAAATCACAATTCTCAACCACTTTCAACTCCATCAGATGTGGAGAGAAAACTCTCTCAAAGTTTCAATTCCTCCACTAATTCCTCAGTGACCCAATCAACAGATGCTAGCCCCACAGCACCAGGGGAAGTGGCTGTTAATCGTTCGGTACCCACAAAACCGGCAATGGCTTCTAGTTCACTTGCACCTTCATCAGCAGATTCGAGGCAATTTAGTGATTTTAGCGGTAGTGATTCCTCATCGGTATCACCAGGTGGCAGTGAAGAGCAAGGTAGTCCTACTTCCCCTGGTGAAGTAGTCGCCGCTAGCTCAGCGCCAGCCAAACCAGAAATTAGAGAAGGTGGTGGTGGTTTGCTTTGTGTTCGCAGATGTAATCCGAAATATCCCTCTTCACTCAATGGTGAAGAAGGTACCACGATTGTTCGGGTTGTAGTAGATCAAAATGGTAATGTCGTTGAGACAGAAGTGGCACGGAATAGTGGTAATTCGCAGGTAGATCAAGAAGCGCTTACAGCTGCCAAGAAAATGAGGTTTTCAGCACCAGCAGGTGGAGGTTTGGTGGCGGTTAGGGTAAATATTAACTTTACGGTGGAAGGCTCTGAGTTTGATCGTCAAGCTCGTGAACGTCAGGAGCAGATGGAACGTGAACGCTTAGCGCGTGAACGTGAACAGGCACAAGAGGAAGCTCGTCAACGAGCACAAAAAGAAGCTCGTCAAAGGGAAATTCGCCAACAGCAAGAACAGGAAGCTCGTGAACAAGCCGAATCGGAGGAAGAACTACCACAGCCGACAGCTGTAGAGTAAACGGTAAAATCAACTCGTACTCACTATTTTTTATTATGTAGAGTTCCCACTTGTACAGAATCTGCAAACATAAAAAGTACTCAAAACTAAATGTTCAAAAATGAAAACAGAACAGTTGAGAATTTCTTCATTGAAGATGGATACAATTAGACGATTTGGAATAACTTTATTAATTGCTTCAGGCTTAAATATTGCCAGCTTAGTCAGTAATTTACCTCAAGCCTGGGCAGACGTTATTACCTTAACAGATGGTGGTCGTTGCGAAGGGAAAATTAGCAATGGCAGCCTTAACGGTCAAGGAGTCTGCTCCTACGCTAATGGTGATCGCTATGAGGGCAACTTCTCTGACGGCAAAAAACAAGGTAAAGGCATCTATACTTTTGCCTCGGGAGACCGTTACGAAGGAGAGTTCAGTGATGACAATATCAGTGGCAAAGGTGTTCGGATATATGCCGATGGCGACCGCTACGAAGGGGAGTTTAGTCAAGGTGTTCCCAATGGTACTGGAATTTATATTTCTGCCAATGGGGGTCGTTTTGAGGGAGAATTTCGTAATGGTGCCCCCAGTGGCAAAGGCACTTTTATTTTCACTAATGGTAATCGCTGCTCTGGAGAAGTAAGTGACTCTCAGATCAACAGTGCTGGGGTATGCGAATACAAAAATGGGAATCGCTATGAAGGTTCATTGCGTAACTCTCAGCCCAATGGTCAAGGGACTTACACTTTTGCTTCTGGAGGCTCTTATAAAGGAGAGTTTCAAGATGGTCAGTTTAATGGCACTGGTGTGAGAGAATACGCCAATGGGAACCGCTATGAAGGGGAATTTAGCAACGGCAAGCCAGAGGGGAAAGGAGTTTTTATTATTGCCAATGATGGTCGTTACGAAGGAAGTTTTAGTAACGGTAAGTTTAATGGTTCTGGGGTTTATGTTTTTGAAAATGGCAACCGCTATGAGGGTCAATTCAGTAACGGTAAGTTTCAAGGAACTGGAACCTACAATTTTGCCAATGGCGATACCTGCTCTGGAGAGTTCAGCGATGGTAAATTGAACGGTTCTGGTGTCTGCAAATATGCCAATGGAGATACCTACGAAGGGGAATTTAGCAACGGTGATAAACAGGGGAAAGGAACCTACATCTTTGCTGATGGTACCCGTATGGAAGGAACTTGGCAAAATGGTGAACTGCAAAATTAGGATTGTTTAGATGACAAGACAGACTGCTATTGCCAGTGGAGTAGGTGGGAGAAAATCTGGCCCTTTGCTGTTGACAGGTTTGTTAGTGAGTCTGTTGATTCTTTGGCTTTGCCTAATGGCAAGTATTACCTTGGGAGCAGCTGATATTTCCTTGGGTGAAGTTTATCAAGCCTTGAGGGCTTTTGACGGTTCCACTGACCATCTGATTATCCGTACTGTTAGATTGCCCCGCACCATCACTGCCATGCTCGTGGGTGCTGCTTTAGCGGTTGCTGGCGCTCTCATGCAAGGAATAACCCGCAACCCTCTAGCTGATCCTGGCATCTTGGGCATTAGCAGCGGTGCTGCTTTGGCTGTGGTTGTGGCAACTTTTGTCTTTGGCACCAACTCACTGAATATTTATGCCTGGCTGGCTTTTTTAGGAGCAGGGATCACCGCTATTACAGTCTATTTTCTTGGTTCCCTAGGTCGAGGGGGGCTGACTCCTTTGAACCTGACGATTGCAGGTGCTGCTCTGACAGCTTTTATCTCTTCAGTTACCAGTGGAATTTTAATTATCAGCCAACGCACCCTTGAAGAAATTCGGTTTTGGTTAGCTGGTTCCCTTGCAGGTAGGGATATAAACCTATTATTGCAGGTTTTGCCTTACTTTTGTATCGGACTACTGTTAGCCTTTGCTCTGGGAAAGCAAATCACCACCATGAGTCTTGGGGAAGACGTGGCAAAGGGGTTAGGTCAAGAGACAGTCTGGGTAAAAGTCATGGCGGCTTTGAGTATTGTTCTGCTAGCAGGAGCAAGTGTAGCTATTGCTGGACCAATTGGATTTATTGGCTTAGTTATTCCCCATATTGTCCGTATTCTTGTCGGTCTCGATTATCGTTGGATTCTGCCCTATAGTGCAATCTTGGGAGCATTGATACTGGTAGTTGCTGATATCTGTGCTCGATTAGTAATTAAGCCTCAGGAACTGCCAGTTGGGCTAATGATGCCTCTGATTGGGGCTCCTTTTTTTATCTATCTGATTCGATCAAAACTGAAGCGGTGAAGAAAAAGATGGTGAAATAGAAAGAAAAAAATTGAAAACATGAAGAATAATTGGTTAGTAATACGCCAAAAAAAATTACTCTTTTCTTTTCATATTGACCGACGTGTTCCAGCTGTATTAACAGCCTTGGGAATAGTGACGTTTGCAGGAATGCTATTGAGCGTGGGACAGGGAGATTATCCAATCCCAACCCTTGAGGTTTTAAAAAGTATCTTGGGTTTACAGACAGTTAATGCAGATTATCCTTTCATTATCAATACTCTGCGTCTACCTAGAACAATAGTTGCCTTTCTGATTGGGGTAGGATTGGCGATCGCTGGCACTATTACCCAGGGTATCACGCGTAATCCCCTAGCAGCTCCCGGCATCATTGGCGTTAATGCTGGTGCTTCCTTGGCTGCTATCACCTTAATTGTACTGCTGCCCTCTGCCCCTGTAGTTGCCCTCCCTATAGCTGCCTTTGGCGGTGCTCTTACTGTTGCTCTGTTGATTTATTTATTGGCTTGGAAAGGGGGGACTTCACCAGTTCGTCTAATTCTAGTAGGTGTGGGTTTCAGTTTAATTGCTGGCGCTTTGAGCAACTTGATGGTAACTTTTGGGGAAATTAATAATGTCTCTCAAGCCTTGGTTTGGTTAGCAGGTAGTGTCTACGGACGCAGTTGGGAACAAGTACAGGCTTTGTTACCCTGGTTAGTTATTTTTGGGTCACTAGCATTGTTACTAACGCGAGAGTTAAATACTCTGAATCTGGGAGACGATATTGCTCGCAGTTTAGGTTCTTGGGTGGAGTGGCAGCGGGGTTTGTTGCTACTTACCAGTGTTGCTTTAGCAGGAGCCTGCGTTGCCACCGCTGGTTCAGTTGGTTTTGTGGGATTAATGGCACCACACCTAGCGCGGCAGTTGGTTGGACCTTCCCATGAAAGTTTAATGCCGACAGCAGCAATGATGGGGGGAATGATTGTTGTCTTGGCAGACTTGCTGGGAAGGTTACTCTTTGCGCCGATTGAGCTTCCTTGCGGCATTGTTACAGCAATTATTGGTGGCCCCTATTTTATCTATTTACTAATCCAAACTGGCAAAAGTTGACATCCTCCCAGCGCGTGTTTCGCGGGATTCCTAGCCTCACGATTAGGTTTTTCTGCTTCAATCGTACATATCTAGACACAATCTTCAAACTATGCCCCCGACATCGATACGTCCACAGACATTTGACTCCACCAAGAGTCCCGATTCCACAAGCCCTGCGGTACGGTTATGTATCGAAAAAATCTATTCGCTTTGCGTCTTTCAGGGGTGGACTTTCCATTGCCCTGTAAGCTTATCCCAGTCTGCCAACTTTTCTGCGCCGTCGCCAAAAATTACGAACTTCGATCTGTTAGGCTGTCTGTCCCCGTTGTCTGGGTGGGTCAACGACCAAAAGTATCTTACCACAAAGTAAAGTTAATGGGAGGCGCGGCATTCCTCTCGTCGCTGAAAGCGAGAGTCTCCTGCCGCGAAGAAAGATGAAACTGGAAAAACCCGAGCTCAACTTACTCGAAGCTAGGCAAGTTACTCTTGCCTATGACGGTGCGCCGATTATTCTAGACCTTAACTTGGTAATTCCCTCTGGCAAAATTACAGTACTAGTAGGTGCTAATGGCTGTGGAAAGTCAACTTTACTACGAGGGCTGGCGCGACTGCTCAAACCCCGTGGAGGGAACGTCTACCTAGATGGTGCTGCAATTTTCAAGTTATCGACAAAAACCGTAGCCAAACAGTTAGGAATTCTACCTCAAGGACCAACAGCACCAGAGGGGTTGACTGTACGGGATCTAGTGGCTCAAGGTCGTTATCCTTACCAGAATTGGTGGCAGCAGTGGTCTAAAGATGATCAGTTCTTAGTCGAGGAGGCACTGGCAATTACGGAGATGACTCAGTTAGCTGATCGAGTACTAGAGAGTCTCTCTGGCGGACAACGACAGAGGGCCTGGATTGCCATGGCTCTGGCTCAGGATACAGACATTCTGCTGCTGGATGAACCGACTACTTTCTTGGATTTGGCACACCAAGTGGAGGTGTTGGATTTGCTCTATGAACTCCATCAAAGGAAGGGACGAACTATTGTTATGGTACTACATGACCTCAATTTAGCTTGTCGCTATGCTGATAATTTGGTAGCCATGCGGCAGGGTCAGATTTATACAATGGGAGTACCAGAACAGGTGATGACTGAAGGGATGGTGCGAGAAGTGTTCGGTTTAGAATGTCGTATTGTAGCGGATCCGGTAGCAGGAACGCCGATGTGTGTGCCCATGGGTCGTAAAGTAAAGGTAAGCCAGCAGCCTAATAGTTTTTAGGGTCAAGGAAGATATCACTCGTGCAGAATGCAACATTGGATAGAGGTATTTTCTAGATTAAATCGTTTAAGTAAGCTGTCAATAGGAGTAACTCTTATAGTGCTGTTAATTTCAGCTTGCAGCAGCAATTCTCCTTCCCTTTTAGTTGGTAAGAATGACATTACTTCTTCATCTGAGGAACTCTCCTCAAGGTCTTCTTGCTTAGTAGTTAAGCATTACTTTGTTGAGCCACTCCCACGAATTGAATTCGTGGGATTCAGGCATCAAGCAGAGATTGCAGGCACAGCCTGTCTAACATCTCCTACGCCTAGGGTTGAACTCCCAACCCTTTTAATATTTAATGCGGCATTCCCATCTCGATCATTTTCAAGGTGACAGGATGGACAACGCCAACGACGAACTTCTAAATCCAAAGACTCTAAAACATGCCCACAGTGATAACAAGTTTTACTCGACGGATACCATCGGTCAATGTAGATGACCAATTTACCTTTTTTGAGAGCAACCCACTCTAAAATCTGCAAAAATTCTCCAAAAGCTAAGTCAGAAACTTTTCGCCCCCAAAGACGTTGCATTCCTTTAAGGTTTAAGCTCTCAAAACACAGAACATCAAATCTGTTGGTGAGTTGGTGTGCTAGCTTCCAGAACCAGTCACGGCGACAATTGAAAACTTTTTCGTATTGCCTAGCCAAATCTTTTCTGGCTTTTTCTCTACCTTTAGAACCTTTAAGCTTTTTAGACAATTGCTGACTAGCACTACGAACTTTATTGAGTGATTGCTTCAAAAATTGAGGCGATTCAATTTTGAATCCTTCTGAACAAATCAAGAAAGTTTTTAGCCCAAAATCAAAACCAGCGATTCTACTCGTCTCGGCTTTAATTGTAGGTTCTTCTTTGTTGTCAACCACAACACTCACAAATAGCTCCCCTAAAGGAGTTCTTTTGATAGTCAAGGTTTTAACAATTCCCTCAATTGGTCTAGATTTCCAGAATTGATACACACGCTTTCCAATCTTGAGACGATTTCCTCCCAAGAATTTATAGCCTGCTTGCTTAAGAGTGAAGGATTTGTACTTTTTAACTTTCTTGAAATTTGGTGGTCTTGCCCCCTTTTTGTGATGTTTGAAAAATCGCTGATACCCTTTCTCGATTCGCTGGCAAATGTCTTGCACAGCTTGAGAGCCTACTAGTTGCCAAAACTGATTACGCTTGCGGAGTTTGGCAAGATGTTTTTGAAGCTTGGCACAGCTCAAGTGTTGACCCCAGATTCGGTAGTACCGCTTGTGGATGGCAATGGCGTGATTGTAGATAACTCCAGCAGCATTGAGCGACCGCTTGAGATATCGATTGCGCTTGTGAGCGTATAGCTTGAACTTCAAAGCCTTCATGCTA
Organism: Symploca sp. SIO3C6; assembly: GCA_010692425.1. Classification (GTDB taxonomy): domain Bacteria; phylum Cyanobacteriota; class Cyanobacteriia; order Cyanobacteriales; family Coleofasciculaceae; genus SIO3C6. The sequence goes on from JAAHHJ010000014.1 coordinate 267,422, forward strand.
TTTATGATAGTATGTCTACAATCGAGGATCAACCAAACAGCTAACGCGGCTTGAAAGCCTTAACGCCACATCCCACCCTTAAAAGACGTGGGCTTTGCTTACCTCTCTGTAAAACTGGGCATGTTTACTTCGTCGATGGTCAGCTTTGGGGTCGAATTAGGGGACCACTAGCTACAGAACTAATTATCGATCAAGTTGGCAAGATTTTTCTCGATAATGAAGTTTCGTGATCTGAAACTCAAATCAATAGTGACATCTATGCATGAGAAATTGCCGAAATCTGTTCCTTCTACATCGGAAGAAGGAGTTACCCAAATTTCTTCATCCTCTTCTCTCCAGCTAGAAGTTTCAAAAGAAAACACTATCAATCACCCAGTCCTATCAGCAAAAAGCTTAGGCAGACAAGTACAAAACCGATGGGTTTGGCAGGGCTTGAACTTTGAGTTATACCCAGGAGAGGGTTTAGGGATAGCTGGCCCTTCGGGGGCAGGCAAGAGCCTACTACTACGAGCAATTGCTGGTCTTGATCCAGTTCAAGCCGGTAAAATTACCTTCGCTGATCAGCCTCTTGCTTCTTGGTCAATGCCTCACTATCGCAGCATGGTTATCTACCTTCACCAGCGTCCTGCCATTATGGAAGGAACTGTAGAAGAAAACTTTCGGCAAGTCTACACTCTGCGTAGTCACCGAGACAAGGTTTACAATCGCCACAAAATTCTCGAATATTTAGAAATACTTGGCCGTCGGGCTGATTTTCTGGAGCGCCACAGCAGTGCCCTTTCCGGTGGAGAAGCACAGATAGTTGCTTTTTTACGCGTACTCCAGCTTCAACCGCAAATCCTCCTATTCGATGAACCGACAGCTTCCTTGGATGCCCAGACTACTCAGTGTTTTGAGGACTTAGTTAAAACTTGGCTGACCAAACAACCAAAACGGGCTTACCTCTGGACTAGCCATGACCCAGTACAGCTCACAAGAGTAATAAACCGTTCAATTACTATATCATCTGATCAGGAAATATCTGATGGAAAGTAGCTACATTCCCATTAGCAACTGGCAACTTGTAGGGGCAACAGCTTTAATTGTGATTAATGTTGCACTTTCATTTGCCCTGAAACTAGGCTTGGGACAGCGCTTGGGCATAGCAGCTATGCGAATGGTTGTTCAGCTGTTGCTAGTTGGCTATGTTCTGGAGTGGGTGTTTACGCTTCAATCGCCCTTACTAGTCTTGCTGCTGACGCTCCTGATGAGTGTAATCGCAGGAAGTGCCTCTGTCAATCGCACTCGCCGTCGCTTTGCTGGGATTTATGGGAACAGTTTTATTTCAATTGCAGCTTCCGCGGCTTTGGTAACTGGTTTGACGGTGGAAGGCATTATTCAAGTTGAACCTTGGTACAATCCCCAGTACTTAATTCCGCTATTAGGCATGGTTTTGGGAAATGCTGTCACGGGCACTTCTTTAGCTTTAGACCGTTTTATGGAAGAATTGAACAGCCATCGGGAGCAGGTTGAGGCGCTCTTGGCATTGGGCGCTACCCGCTGGGAGGCTGCCCACGGAACGGTTAGAGAAGCTCTCAGAACCGGGATGATTCCTACAATCAATTCGATGATGGTGATGGGGTTAGTTAGCTTGCCGGGAATGATGACGGGCCAGATTCTAGCTGGAGCATTCCCGACAGATGCCGTGCGTTACCAGATTTTGATCATCTTTACCATTGCAGCAGGTACTGCTCTGGCTTGTTTGGGTACTATCTTGTTAGCTTTTAGAGCCTTGTTTAGTCCCCAACACCAGCTACGTCTGGAGCGATTGCACAAGACAAGATGATTTCGTCCAAATTTCTATTTAAAAGGGCTAGCGATTGAGCCTCAAGCCTTTGATCAGTCTCTATTTTCAGGATTAGTTCAGCCAGTAGCAGAAAGTGCTGACTTTTGATTCCAAGCATTGATTGCGTTTCGGCAAAATCACCTGCGCCTGAGTAGGTACTTTTCTTGTTTGTTAAATTTTTCTAAATTGACTCAAAAACTTTACTCTGAGCAAATAATATTATCTTTATTGATAACTGTTACTAATAATTGAGGGAAAGTAACACGGTGAACTTTTTAATAGCAAAGATAAAATTAAGATAAATTACTCTTCAAAGCGCTTTCAGAAAGCAAACTCACTTTTTATACAATTTTAAGAAGGTTGTGCTGTTTGCTATACACCGATTTGAGTAACCTAACTGGAGTTTTTGAGGGGAGCTAATTTTCTTCAAACTCTTGTCTAGCAAGGGACACAGGCTTGCGGATTGTGATTACATACTTTGAGTCCAAAAGAAAATACATAGGTTTTTGTTATGGTAAACAATTGTTTGAATTATAAAAATTGTCCTCACATAAACAGAAACATAGGTTACTATTTCCACAGGAGTTTAATAAATGCTAAAAATAATTGAAAAAGAAAAGCAATAAGCTCCTGTGCCTAAGCATCTGTGTATTTAGTGACCATTCATTGTGTTTATGATAATAGTTGAGAATTTTTCCGTGTCTTAGAAAGAGATTTGAGTGAAGTACTCAGTTTACTAATTAAGTTGTTAACTACGTTGCTCAGGATTTTTGTTTGATGGATATCCCTAAAGCGATGGATGCTCTCAAGACAATACTTGTTGATTTGGGTATCCCTGTTGAGTCAGTTAATAAAGATACTTTACTGCGCAAGGATCTCCAGCTTGACTCCACCGAGACAGTAGAAATTTCCCTGGGCCTCAAACGTCAACTGGGAGTCAACGTCAAGCTTGAAGCTAGGGAGGATATGACGCTAGCCCAAGTCTGTAATCTGATTGAGGCAGCAGTGTCTGCCGGCCCCAAGAATGTTGCCTGAGCTAGAATCAACTGCTGAAGTTAAGGGGATCGGTATTGATCTGATACCTATCTCCAGGATTGCCAAATTGATCGACTGCTATGACCACCAAACGTTGAATCTGTTGTTTACTCCCAGCGAGATCGACCTTTGCCAATCAGCTAGTGATCCCGACCAGTTTTATGCAGTGTGCTTTGCCACCAAGGAAGCTGTGGGTAAAGCTCTAGGTACTGGCTTAGCTGGCATTGGTTGGAATGAAATTGAAGCCAAGATTATACAAGGTAGATTGACCATTGAAGTCTCTGGGGAAGCAAGTGTTCAGGCCAAAAAACGTGGTGTGCAAGCATGGATAGCCACTTGGTGCCATTGGGGTCAACAGGTTTTGGTTCATGTCATTGCTCATTAAAGCCTAAGTCTAAAAGGAAAATGGGATGAAAAGTATTTCTGAACAGTTACCTAGTATTTTCAACATTGCAGCTTACTTTTTTGAAGGCCATCAGGCAGAGAAATATAGCGAGAGAGTAGCTTTTTATCATCGGGATCAGACCTATACTTATGCCCAAGTAAGCAGTTCAGTAAAACGCACTGCTCGATTACTATCCGAGGTGGGCTTGGAGCGGGAAAATCGTCTGGCGATTTTGTTACCAGATACTCCAGAGTTTGTTTTTGCCTTCTGGGGTACAATCTGGTTAGGTGCTGTGCCAGTTCCGATTAATAATGCTTGCAGTTGTGATGACATTCAGTATATTCTGCAAGACTCACGGGCCAGGATTTTGCTGACTACTAGAGAGTGGCAAGAGAAACTAGCACCTATTGAGTCTCCGTTTTTGAAGCACGTTCTGCTTTCCGATGGAGAAAACCCATTTCTATCCCTGCTTAATCAGCAGGACGAACAGCTAGTTTTTGCCGAAACTTCTCGTGATGAACCTGCTTTTTGGCTTTATACCTCCGGCAGTACCGGTCGGCCAAAAGGTGTAGTTCATCTCCACCAAAGTATAGTAATCTCTGTAGAGTACTACGGTAAAGCCACTCTTGGTTTACACAAAGATGACATTACCTATTCAGTTGCCAATATGGCTTTTGCCTATGGTCTAGGGAATAGCCTATATATGCCAATGGCCGTTGGAGGTGCTGCTGTACTGTCTAATGCCAACAACGCTTTTGAGATCATCTCTGATATTGAGCGTTACCGGCCCACAGTTTTGTTTGGTATACCAAGTGTCTATGCTAGCCTTCTCGCTGTGCATGAGATCTCTCCTTTAGATGTTTCTTCTCTACGCTTATGTGTATCTGCAGCTGAGCAGCTACCTAAAAGTATCTGGCACAAGTGGCTGAAGACTTATAACCATGAAATTTGTGAAGGGATTGGAACTACTGAGTTTTTACATATTTTTCTCTCCAACCGACTAGGAGGATGTAAACCAGGTAGTTCCGGTTACCCAGTTCCTGGTTATGATGTTCAGGTTGTAGATGACAATGGTGTTCCCTGTAATCCTGGTGAAATTTGCAATCTTCAAGTTAGTGGAGAGAGCCTGATGCTGGGATACTGGAACCGACTTCAAGAGACGCGGAAAGCTATCTACGGTCAAACTATGCGGACTGGGGATAAGTATATGCGTGATGCTGACGGCTACTTCAAATTTATGGGGCGTAAAGATGATCTGTTTAAAATTAATGGCCAGTGGATATCACCTTTGGAAATAGAGGATGTTTTACATCAACATCCTCAAGTTCTTGAAGTTGCCGTGATCCCAGAGTCTAATCAGGGTGAACAGTTAACTCAAATTGTTGCTTATGTAAGCCTTAAGCCAGAACAAAAACCGTCTTCGGAAATAGAAGATAACATTCGTAAATTTTCTAAAGAGCGATTACCCCATTTTAAGGCTCCAAAAAAAATTCACTTTGTGGAAAACTTGCCGCGTACATCAACAGGAAAAATTCACCGCAAGTTATTAGTTAAATCTATCTAATAGCTTACACAGTAATCGTTGAGTAATTATTCAAGATAGGAAAAAAAATAATGGTAGTAGCTTTAAAATCAACACCAACAATTAAGTATCAAGAAACCTTTCTGACTGGACGAAGAAATCCCATAGTCGTTTTACAGAATCTCTTGCAAGACGGGGTTTTTAATAATTATGTTATGTATGAAGGAAAAGGTGAGGTTCGTATCGCTGGTAATGAGCTAGCAAAGGTGTCTGTCAATCAGGCTTGTGTCTCGCTCAAAGGTATAGGTAATTCCTATTCTGAGCCAGTTAGTGACCCCTTTCAACAAGTAGATAATTTACTAGCATCTTTACCAATTGAAAATTGGACAGCCTATGGTTATGTCGGCTTTGATATTGCTGGATTTTACTCTGCATACTCCAAAGCAATTGAGCAAGAACTGCTTTATTTTTTAATTCCAGAAACCGAACTACGTTTTACAGAGGATGGAGTTTACGTCAGAAGTACTAGGTCATTAGATCGAATCCGAAAAACATTATTGATTGACCATCAAATTCCAGATTATAGATCAGCTTCTATAGAATTTAATTTTGCTGATCGCGACATGTATCAGAGCCGCATTGAAACTTTAATTGAGGCAATTAAAAATGACGAATTACAGAAAGCGATTATTTCCCGTCCTCTGAAATTCACTGGTGATTTAGACCTGCTTGGAACTTACGTAGTTGGGGCAAAAGTCAATAATTCAGCACGTTCCTATTGTCTAAATATCGGAGATGTGCGTGCAGTTGGCTTTAGTCCTGAAACTCTCATGGAAGTAGATCAATATCGGTCAGTTGTGACTAATCCCTTAGCAGGAACTAGACCTCGTGGCGAAAACAAACAAGAGGATAAGCGCTTATATGATGAACTGTTTAACAATGCTAAAGAGGTTAAAGAACATGCACTTTCTGTTTGGTTAGCACAAAGTGAGATTAGCTCGATTTGCTTGCCAGGAACTGTTCAAATTTTTAATTTCATGGAGGTAAAAAAATACCGTACCGTACAACACTTATCATCAAGAGTTGGTGGTGTTCTCAAGCCCGGAAATACTTCTTGGGATGCTTTGAAGGTATTGTTTCCAGGAATTACTGTTTCTGGGATTGATAAACAACAAGCTCTGGAATGGATTGAGCGTCTTGAGGATGAGCCAAGAGGGATTTATGCCGGTGGCATTGGTTGGATAGACAGCAGGGGCACAGCAGATATAGCTATCTCCCTGCGCTCTGTTTACCAATACGGTAACAATATTTACCTCAATGCTGGAGCTGGTATCATTGCTGAATCAATTCCCCAAAAAGAATATATAGAGTCGGTAAACAAGATGAACACCATGCTAACAAATGTGGTGTTGAAATCATAAATAATAGTAGCAATGATGTCTGGGATTCCAATTGGGAGTTCAACTTTAGAAGTTGATGAGAGCGCTCTTCAGGGTTCACCTATTTCTGAGTCTGACTCCCTCAAAATTATTGGTCATGGTCTTGAGATTGTCGAAACTACGTACATCAAGGAACTCGTAGAACAATTAGGGGAGTCTTTTGAAAGGAGGTATTTCACAGTTAGTGAGTGCAATGCTTATGAGTCTGGAGACAAGCGTATTCAATATCTAGCTGGTCGTTTTGCGGCTAAAAAAGCAATACTCAACACCCTAGGGAAAGAAGGGGGTAAAGATACTTCTTTTCTGGATATTGAAGTCAAACGATTGCCCACAGGTCAACCTTCAGTATTACTACATGGTCAATGCCTAGAAATTGCGACAAAATTCGGTATTACCAAATGGTTACTGAGTATTAGTCATACATTTTCCTATGCTGCAGCTAGTGTATTTGCCTTAGGCAGTAAAGGTTAGCGATTCTAGAACGATTGGCTTTACTACTAGCTAAAAAAACAAGACAAAACCCTTTGAGTTGAACTTCAGAGAACATGTAAATGGTATTCGTTTGGGGATAATCTGAGCAGAAATTTAGCTTCTGAAAATCATGACAAATCGACCAGTAGGTATTCGCTCTCTTGCAGTCAGCTTTCCAAGCACAATACGTACCAATGATTATTGGCAAAATAAGTTTCCAGATTTGTTTGGTGGGGCCAAGCAAAAAAGAGCGAGATTGTCTAGGAAAACTACATCTATTTCTGACAATAATGGGCTTGGTATTTGGTCACAAGAAGTAGCACCCTATCTGTCAGACCCCTTTCGAGGTAATGTTGAGCGAAGAGTGCTGGCTCCAGATGAATCATCATTGAAACTGGAATATCAGGCAGCCAAGGATGCCCTGAAAGCGGCAAAAATATCCCCTGAAGAAGTAGATTTAATGATTGTTGCCTCGCTCTTGTCTGAACAAATGGGAGCTGGTAATGCTGCTTACCTCGCCCGTCAATTAAAACTAAATGCACCAGCCTGGAATTTAGAATCCACCTGTTCAAGTGCCTTGGTGGCGCTTCAGAATGCTCATGCCTTGATCCAAATTGGAGAATACCGTAATGTGTTGGTAGTTGTCTCCCAAATAGGTTCTAAGTCTGTTGATGAGCAGGATACTCTTTCGTTATCAATGGGGGATGGTGCTGGAGCGTTTGTAGTTGACAGGCTCAAACCTAACCAAGGTATTCTTGGAAGCAAAATTATTCATACTAACGCTACTTGTGAGGCTTATTTACATGAACTAGTGACAGATGATCAAGGTAAGCCTAGGATGCGTACTAGAACAGGTGAAAATGCCAATATGCTGGCTGAAACAGCTGTTGATTCTGTTCGGAGTTGCTGCCAAGGTGCGCTCAAAGCTGCTGGTGTTAGCCTTGAAGAAATCGACTTTTTCGCTTTTAATACTCCGACTGCCTGGTATGCCAGCGTCTGTACGCGAGCACTGGACATTAATCCTGAGCGCACAATCAATCTCTACCCTCGGTATGCTAATATTGGATCTGTCCTTCCAATTGCCAATCTCTACCACGCGGCACAAGCGGGTAAAATTAGCGAAAACGACCTGGTACTCGTCTACACTAATGGTGCGGCAGCCACGGCAGCAGCGATGGTAATGCGCTGGGGAGAGGTGACGCTCGGAAAAGCACCTGCACCCCCCATTAGTATTACTGAGCAGGATGAGAGAATTGAGCAATTTGGAAAAGGATCTATCTCCAAAGAGCAATCCCCAGCTACTAAATCAAGTTCTATTTCCCGAGAAGCACTCTTTGCTGCCGAACCAGAGAAACGACAGCAAATGTTGGAGGTTTATCTTTTAGAATGGCTAGTTAGTTCACTTCAGATCACCTTAGCAGAAATTAGCCTTCACCATCCTCTCGCTTTATTGCTTGACTCTTTAATGGCATTTGAACTCAGGAGAAGAATTGAGAATGATTTAGGAGTGCTGGTACCCGTAGAAAGATTTTTTGGTGAAAATAATATAGCTAAACTAACTAAGTTACTACTAAATCAATTAGCCTTAACGAATCTAGTTGTATCAGAACCTGTAGTTGAAGTTAAGGAAGAAGAAGAAAGGGAAAAAATAAGTTTGTAACTGAAGCTGAAAGCACTAAGCCTTTTTAGTACAATAATTACGCTAACAAGGATTGATTTAGTTAAGAAAATTAGCTATTTTTATCTAGCTGCAAAAAAGCAAACATTAGATTTATTGTCTGGTTATGGATCTACATTTACTGTTAAACGATCTTTCCAACAAAGGTATAAAACTGTCTGCTAATGGAAGTTTCCTAAATGTTGATGCCCCTAAAGGGTTGATGACAACAGAACTGCGGGAATCATTGGTCGAGCATAAAGCAGAAATTCTAATGTTGCTACACCAGAGCAGCATCAGTGCTAGTGATACTTCTCTACCAGCAGTTGTGCCAGCGCCAGAGTCACGCTACAAACCTTTTCCCCTTACTGATATGCAGCATGCCTTTTGGGTAGGCCGCAGCGGGGTATTTGAGCTAGGCAATGTAGCTAATCATGGTTACTACGAGATTGAAGGTTATGATTTAGATTTAGAACAACTCAATTGTGCACTGCAAAAAGTAATTGAACGTCACGATATGCTCAGGGCTGTGGTGTTACCTGATGGTCAACAGCAAGTTCTTGAACAAGTACCTCCCTATCAAATTGAAGTCTTAGATTTGAGGGGAAAAGATGAGCAAACCGTAACTTCAGAGATTGAAGTGATTCGCCAGCGCATGTCCCATCAGGTATTGCCAGCTGACCAATGGCCATTATTCGAGTTTAGGGCAACATGTTTGGATGGGGAACGTGTTCGGCTGCATGTTAGCTACGATTTGCAGGTGTTCGACGCTTGGAGTCTGTTTCGTCTATTTGATGAATGGTTTCAACTTTACAAAAATCCTCAGGTAGAATTACAGCCACTAGAACTTTCATTTCGGGATTATGTCTTAGCAGAGCAAGCTTTGCAAGAGACTCAATTGTACAAGCGATCGCAACAATATTGGTTAAACCGCTTAGACAACTTACCACCGGCTCCAGAGTTGCCTCTAGATAAGCGTCCTAGTGAACTCAAACAGCACATATGCAAGCGTTATGATGGGCGTTTAGAGCCAACAGAATGGCAGAGGTTAAAGCAGCGAGCAGCTCAAGTTGGTTTAACCCCTTCTGGAATTTTACTTGCTGCTTTTGCAGAAATCTTGACAGTTTGGAGCAAGAGTCCTCGGTTTACAATCAGCCTTGCCCTGTTTAATCGTTTACCACTACACCCGCAAGTTAATGAAATTTTGGGAGATTTCATCTCAGCAACGCTACTAACAGTAGACAATTCTATCTTTGAACCATTTAGTAATCGCGCTCTTCGTATACAGCAGCAACTGTGGCAGGACTTAGAACATCGTTACTTTAGCGGAGTGCGAGTGATCCGAGAACTAGCTCATCAAAAAGGTACAGCTCCCAGCGCTATCCCTGTTGTTTTCACCAGCACCCTTGGTTTAAGTTCACTCGGTCAAGAAACATCAACCTTCAGTCATTTTGGAGAGTTAGTCTATGGCATCAGCCAAGCTTCCCAGGCTTGGATGGATGTCCAAGTTTGGGAGGAAAAAGGGGAATTGACATTCAACTGGGATGTGGTTGAGGAGCTATTCCCTGAAGGTCTGATCCAAGAAATGTTTGAGACTTATTGCCGTTTCCTCAAACAACTGGCAACTTCGGAGGCTGCTTGGCTTGAGACTAACCGACAATTGCTCCCTCCTGCCCAATTAGCACAGCGATGTCTAGTCAATGCTACAGTCGCACCAGTTTCTGAGCAAATGCTGCACACTTTGTTTGCAGCACAAGTGCAAGTTAGAGGGAATGAGCATGCTCTCATTTCATCCCAGCGCAGCCTGAGCTATCAGGAGTTATATGAACTTTCAAATCAGGTTGCTCATAAGCTTAGGTCATTGGGGACAACTCCCAACCAACTGGTAGCGGTGGTTATGGAGAAAGGTTGGGAACAGATTGTAGCAGTTATGGGCATTTTAACTTCCGGTGCTGCCTACGTCCCCATAGATCCGGGTTTACCTCAAGAGCGAAGGGAGTATATTCTCAACAATAGTGAAGTTGGTATTGTTTTGACCCAATCTTGGCTTAACGAGAAGCTTTCTTGGCCAGAAGGGGTTGTACGGCTGTGCATAAATGACCAACATCTATCAAATGAGAGTAAGGAACCGCTAGAGCCGATTCAGACACCTGATGATTTAGCTTACCTCATCTACACCTCTGGTTCCACAGGTGTTCCGAAAGGGGTAATGATTAATCATCGTGGTCCTGTCAACACGATCATTGATATTAACCAACGCTTTGGTGTTAGCCCAACTGACCGAGTTTTAGCTCTGTCTTCCCTTAGTTTTGACTTGTCAGTTTACGATATCTTTGGCACCTTAGCTGCTGGGGGAACTATTATTATCCCCAAAGCCTCGTGCGATCGCGAACCTGCTCACTGGGCTCAATTGATACGACAGCATCAAGTTACCATTTGGAACTCAGTACCAGCCTTAATGCAAATGATGGTTGACTATGCTGTAGATGACCCTCAAATTCTGGCTTCTTTGCGCTTGGTCTTACTCAGTGGAGATTGGCTGCCACTAACTTTGCCTACTCAAATTAAAGCCCAGGTTAAAGAGGTTGAAGTAATCAGTTTGGGAGGTGCTACTGAAGCCTCCATCTGGTCTATTCTTTATCCGATTAAAGCAATTGATCCGGCTTGGAAAAGTATTCCCTATGGTTGTCCCATGGCTAACCAGCGTTTCTATGTACTCAATGAGTTACTAGAACCAAGTCCAGTGTGGGTTCCAGGGCAGCTTTACATTGGCGGAATTGGGCTGGCGATGGGTTACTGGCAGCAGGAAGCAAAAACTACAGCTAGTTTTATTACCCATCCTTGTACAGGAGAGCGATTGTACCGGACAGGTGATTTGGGTCGTTATCTTCCTGATGGGAATATTGAATTTATTGGTCGAGAAGACTTCCAAGTCAAGATTGGTGGATATCGCATTGAGTTAGGGGAAATTGAAGCAGTGTTGGGACAGTATCCTACTGTGGATAAAGCAGTAGTTGCAGTAGCAGGTAAACAACTGAGCGAAAAGCGTGTCGTAGCCTATGTTGTTCCTTACCAGGAAATCTCTTCTGATCAGTTGCGGAGTTTCCTGCATGAAAAATTACCAGAATATATGATACCGTCAGCTTTCGTATTTCTGGAAGTTTTACCGTTATCATCAAATGGAAAAGTAGACCGTCGTGCGCTCCCTAATCCAGAAATTTTACTTCGGGAATTGGAAGTTAATTATGTAGCACCCCAGAATGATCTAGAGGAAACTATTGCTACTGTGTGGCAACAAGTGTTGGATTTAGAAAAAGTGGGAGTAAATAATAACTTTTTTGAAATCGGTGGCAACTCATTACTAATTACAAAAATTTACAGTCAACTTAAAAATGTTTTCCCTAATGAGGTAGAATGTATATCGTTAGTTGATTTATTTAAATATCCAACAATTAGTGCTCTGGCTAAATACTTAAACCAAGCTCAGCAAGCAGCATCACCAGAGCTACGAAATTCTGAATTGATTAAACAATTGGCAGCAGGCAAAAATCGCCTAAGACAAAAATTTAAAAAATCAAAAGCAGTTAATTTGTAGCCTTGATTGATTAGTGAAGTGTTGATTATTAACTAGATGTGGCTGTAACTGCTGCGTTGGCAAGCAAGACTAGGCATTATGTATACAGCTGGATAATAAATAATTAGAACTATGCAATCTCAACAAACTGGCTTAGAAGTAGCAGTAATTGGTATTTCAGGACGTTTTCCAGGAAGCAAAAATATTGATGATTTTTGGGAAAACCTAAGAAATGGAGTAGAATTAACTTCGGTTTTCCCAGATGCGGAATCCAAAGATATAGATATAAAATCTAATGGGTCTAACAAACCTAATAAAACTATCAAAGCAGGTGCTGTTCTTGACAATGTTGAACTCTTTGACGCTTCATTCTTCGGCTTCAATCCCAGAGAAGCTGAAACTATGGATCCACAACACCGCCTGTTTTTAGAATGTGCCTGGGAGGTTCTGGAAGATGCTGGCTATAACTCCGAAATCGAACAAAGACCAATAGGAGTTTACGCTGGGGTAGGAATGGGCACTTATTTGCTCTATAACCTGACGCCAAACCACGAATTAATGAAATCAAGGGGTTTCTTGCCCACCTTAGTTGGAGTTGATAAAGATTATCTCCCCACTCGCGTCTCTTACAAATTAAACCTCAAAGGACCGAGCCTTAGTGTAGGAACAGCTTGTTCTAGTTCATTAGTAGCAGTTCATTTAGCATGTCAAAGTTTACTTAGTGGTGAATGTGACATGTCTTTAGCTGCTGGTGTTGCCGTCAAAGTTCCCCAAAACGAAGTAACACTTTCTCCAGGAGAAATTGCTTCTTCTGATGGACATTGTCGAGCTTTCGATGCCAGGGCAAATGGCACAATTGGCGGTAACGGGATCGGAGTTGTTCTCCTCAAACGACTGGAAGATGCGATCGCAGATCGAGATCATATTTATGCAGTTATTAAAGGTTCAGCTATTAATAATGATGGTGCTGTAAAAGTTGGCTACACAGCGCCTAGTGAAGAGGGTCAAACCAGAGCAATTAGAGCAGCTCAAATAATGGCTGAAGTTGAGCCGGAAACAATCACGTATTTGGAAACCCATGGAACTGGAACCCCCTTGGGAGACCCGATTGAAATCGCAGCCATGACCAAAGCTTTTCGAGCCGTTACTGATAAAAAAGGCTACTGTGGGATTGGCTCAGTCAAAACCAATATCGGGCATTTGGATGCTGCTGCTGGGATTGCAGGTTTAATCAAAACTGTTCTGGCACTCAAAAGCAAACAGCTGCCTCCAACGCTCAACTTTGAGACTCCCAATCCTCAAATTGATTTTGCTAATAGCCCATTTTACGTTAACAATGAGCTTTCTGAGTGGAACGCAAACGGCACCCCTCGCCGTGCTGGGGTTAGTTCCTTCGGGTTTGGTGGTACCAATGCTCATGTAATTTTGGAGGAGTCACCAGTTCTGGAAGCATCTAGTCTTTCCAGATCCAGGCAATTACTAGTAATTTCAGCTAAAACCAGTTCGGCATTGGAAACTGCTACGGCTAATTTAGCCAATCACTTAAAGCAGCACTCAGAAATTAACCTCGCCGATGTCGCTTATACTCTTCAAGTTGGTCGTCGGGCACTTAACTATCGCCGGATGGTTATAGTAGAAGACATTGAGGATGCCATTAAGGCTCTAGAGTCAGAGCCGCAAAGAGTTTTTACCAATTTCATTGAATCAAGCGATCGCTCCGTTGTCTTTATGTTCACAGGTCAGGGAGCACAGTATGTGAACATGGCGCGAGAAACATACCAGAGTGAAGCGATATTCCGCCAAGAGTGCGATCGCTGTTGTGAATTGCTCAAGCCTCAGCTAGGGTTTGATTTGCGCCAACTGCTCTACCCAACAGAGGCAGAATCTGAAAAGGCAGCGCAGCAGTTACAGCAAACTGCTATTACTCAACCAGCATTGTTTGTAATTGAGTATGCTCTAGCTAAATTGTGGATGTCGTGGGGAGTGCATCCTGTGGCGATGATTGGTCACAGCATCGGGGAATATGTGGCAGCGTGTCTTGCTGGTGTGTTTTCCCTAGAAGATGCTTTGGCTCTGGTGACGGCACGGGGTAAACTAATGCAGCAACTACCCTCAGGAAGCATGCTAGCAATTCCCATGTCGGAAAAAGAGGTGCAACCCCTTTTAGGTGAAACACTCTCTCTGGCAGTCATTAACAGTTCATCCTCCTGTGTCGTTTCAGGTACAACAGAAGCTATAGAAGCACTACAAAATCAGTTAGCTTCCTCTGGCGTCGATTGCCGTCGTCTACACACTTCTCATGCCTTCCATTCTCAGATGATGGAGCCTATTTTGGAGCCCTTCCAAGAACAGGTCAAACAAGTAAGGCTCAAGCCACCACAAATTCCTTACATTTCTAATCTCACTGGTACTTGGATTACCCCTCAGGAGGCAACTAATCCTGACTACTGGACTTCTCATCTAAGGCAAACGGTGCGCTTTGCTGAAGGTTTGCAAGAGTTATTGAAAAAACCTGCTCAAGTTCTGCTAGAGGTTGGTCCGGGTAGAACTTTAAGTAAATTAGCCAAACAGCATCACCAGAAACAAGCTGAGCAGGTGGTGTTAACTTCACTACGCCACCCTCAAGAAAAACAATCGGATGTAGAGTTTTTGTTGAACACACTGGGTCAGCTCTGGCTGGCTGGGGTGCAGGTGGATTGGTCAGGGTTTTATGCTCATGAGCAGCGTCATCGTCTTCCCTTACCAACCTATCCTTTTGAGCGTCAGCGTTACTGGATTGAGCCACCTCAACTGGGAGAGAATAACCACACAACTCCGGTATCACTCGAGAAAAAGCCGGATATTGCTGATTGGTTTTACTTGCCTTTCTGGAAGCCATCAGTGCCCCCAGCATCACCAAAACCAAGAGAATTAACCTCACAAAAATCTTGCACTCTGGTGTTTATCGATGAGTGTGGTTTGGGTAGCCAATTACTCAAGGGACTCCGAAGAGACAACCAAGAGGTGATTACTGTCAAAGTCGGAACATATTTCACCCAAGTTAACGAGAGTCTATATACTATCAATCCTCAACAAAGTAATGACTACGAGGCTTTACTAAATGAGCTTCGAGCACAACAGAAACTGCCAGAAACAATAGTTCATTTGTGGAATGTTACACCTGTAACTCAGACTCAATCAGGACTCGCAGGAGTTGAGGAAGCTCAAGAAACAGGGTTCTACAGCCTTCTGTTTCTAGCCCAAGCACTAGGGAAACAGAATCTGAGTGAGCAGTTGCCAATTACGATTGTCTCTAATAATATGCAGTCAGTGACAGGAGAAGAAGTGCTTTCTCCAGAGAAGGCAACTATACTTGGACCAGTCAAAGTAATTCCCCAAGAATACCCAAACATCAGCTGTCGTAGTATTGATGTAGTTGTTCCGGCAGCCGGAAGTTGGCAACAGGAGAAACTCACAGAGCAACTATTAACAGAACTGAGAGCTCCTATCTCTGAGCAGTTGATTGCCTACCGAAATCATAATCGTTGGCGACAAAGCTATGAGGCAGTGCGACTTGAGCAATCTCTCGAAGAGACACCAAGATTAAGAGAAGAAGGAGTTTATCTAATTACAGGGGGACTCGGAGGTATTGGGCTAGTACTGGCGAAACATTTGGCAAAAACAGTACGCGCCAAACTGATTTTGACGGGGCGTTCAGCTTTTCCTGCCAGGGAAGAATGGGATAGCTGGTTGGAAACTCACGATGAGACTGATAGCACCAGCAGCAAAATTCTCAAAGTAAAAGAACTTGAAGAGTTGGGTGCAGAAGTTTTGGTGATTAGTGCTGATGTGGCTAACCTCGCACAAATGACTGATGCGATCGCTCAGACCCAAAAGCACTTTGGTCAGCTCAATGGTGTAATCCATGCTGCCGGAGTTCCTGGTGGCGGAGTAATTCAGAGAAAAACCCAGGAAGAAACAGAAAGAATTCTAGCCCCCAAAGTCAAGGGTACACTGGTTCTTGAGGCTAGCTTAAAGGAAGTTGAGTTAGATTTCTTGATCCTGACATCATCCATGGTTTCTATTTTAGGGGAATTTGGTCAGGTAGACTATGCTGGAGCTAATGCTTTTCTTGATGTTTTTACTCACCACAAAACCTCTGAGCAAAACTCGTTTACCCTATGTATCAATTGGGGAGCTTGGCAAGAGGTAGGGATGGCTGTAAATACAGCACGACCAAAACAACTCCAAGAATCTTACATAGAGAATCTTCAACAGGGAATATTACCCAAAGAGGGCATAGATGTTTTAATGCGCCTTTTAGGAAGTAAGCTGTCTCAAGTAGTAGTATCGCCCACTGATTTACCCAGTTTGTTGAAACAGCACCATAGTGATAGTGGACTACTTTCCCAGTTAGAAAAAACCAACATATTAAAACCGAAACATCCACGACCAGAACTGAGTATTGCCTATGTTACTCCCAGAAATGAAATAGAGCGTAAATTTGCTAACATCTTGCAACAACTTCTCGGTATTGAAAAAGTGGGAATTTATGACAACTTTTTTGAGTTAGGTGGGGATTCTCTGCTTAGCATTCAGGTGGCATTGAAAGCAAAACAAACTAGTTTGCAAATTATGCCAAATCAGCTTTTTGAGCATCCAACAATTGCAGATTTAGCAGCCGTAGCTGTCACGCTCCAGACAATAAATGAGGAGAATATGGAGGTCGAAAACATAAGCTACAGCCAGTCTTCCAAAACTGAAGATTATACGCCTTCAGACTTCCCTCAAGCCAATCTGACTCAAACAGAGCTTGACAAATTCTTGACAAAAATCAACCGTAAGGATTGATAAAAATAAACAATTTAGTTCCAATTTCCAACTTATAGATGCTAGTAATCTATAGCTAAGCTTTAATTTCTTCCAAGAAAACCAATGAAAACACAAAATATCCAAGATATCTACGAACTCTCTGCGATACAGCATGGCATTCTATTTCACTGTTTATATGCTCCCGAATCAGAATTCTATTTGGTTCAGACAACTTTTGCCTTACGTGGTGAATTAAACTTGATTGCTTTTGATCGCGCCTGGCAGCAAGTGGTGGCTCGGCACGCAAGTTTACGTACCAGTTTTTATTGGGAAGATATTAACAAACCACTACAAGTTGTGCATAAGCAAGTAAAAATACCCATAGAGCAACAAGATTGGCGGGGATTCGATCCAGTCGAACAACAAAAGCTATTAGAGTCTTTTCTGGAGCGCGATCGCCAGCAGGGCTTTGATTTGTCCCAAGAATGCTTGATGCGAATAACTTTACTCCGTCTAACTGCTCATTCTTACAAATTCATCCTGACCGGGCACTTTATCAACGCCGATGGTTGGTCATCATCGATTATTATTAATAATTTCTTGCAACTTTACGAAGCATTTTGTCAGGCTAAAGAGGTGTCTTTAGCAGCTGCTACTCCCTTTAGAAAGTACATTACCTGGTTGCAACGACAGGATTTATCTAAAGGCAAGGTGTTCTGGCAGCAGGCACTAAAGGGACTAAAAGCACCTACTATTCTAGCCAATTTGTATGCTAACAACTTTTCCAGCCAGGTAAAAACACATGATCATCAAAGAATCTTTCTATCGGAGATAAAAACAGCAGCACTAATGTCCTTTACACGACAGCATCAGATAACGCTGAACACACTCATTCTGGGAGCTTGGGCTTGGCTTCTGAGTCGATACAGTGGTGAAAAAAAAGTGGTCTATGGGTGTACTACTTTCGGCCGTCCAGTAGATATCGTAGGAATCGATTCAATGGTGGGGAACATGGTAAACAGCTTGCCCGTATGGGTCGAAGTTGATGATCAGCAGCTTCTACTGCCTTGGCTCAAGCAGTTTCAACAGCAACTGCTTGAAATGCGTCAGTATGAATACGTTCCGCTGGTAGAGATTCAAGAGTGTACTGAAATACCACAAAATGTTCCTCTTTTCGAGAGCTTAGTAGTGTTTGAAAAATTACCACTGTCTTCGCAGTGGTCTACTCTTAAAAGTTATGAGGGGCTAGAAATGGAGGTAGCTGATATTTGGTACAAGACAAACTATCCCCTAAATATAGTGGTTTATCCCTCTGATAAATTGATACTCGAAATCGCTCACCATTGTCACCTTTTTGATGCTGCTACAGTTACTGGTATGCTTCAGCATTTGGAGACATTACTCCAAGGCATGGTAGCTAATCCTGAAGTGCGTCTCAAAGACTTATCTTTGTTAACACCAACTCAGCAGCAGTTCAGACTAATGTTGGAAAAAGAAGCGACATTTGATTTTGATTTTGCTTTGTGTAGCTAAGTAGGTAGCTGAGATAAACAAAGCTAGTCAAATCAATATAAAAGTATCTTCATGTATTGATTATTCCAGTTTTGAGTTAATTTACTTAAAACAAAGTATAAAGTATAATGATTAAATCAAAGGAAAGAAGTTTATGATAGCTACATTTTCAGAAATTGAAAGGTGTTATAAACTTTCAAGCAGAGAATTTCAATCGAATTATGTTGAAAAAGCAAAACCTGTAATCATTACAGGACTAATAAAAGACTGGAGTTGCTATAGAAAATGGTCGTTGGAATATTTTTCAAAGATTACTCCTGAACTTAAGATATATGTCAAATCATTTAAAAATAATACAATTCAATTAAACAACTTTACTTTGGAAGAATATACCAATATCTTGGAAAAATTTGAAATAACCAAGAAAAGTAAATCCAATATTGATTTGCCTCCATATTGTCATGATCTACCGCTCTTTAGCTTGATTCCTTCACTAATAAAAGATGTTCAACCATTTCCACTAAATTATTTACCGGAATGGTATTGGCACAAATGGTGGCGTCATTGTCAATTCTTTCTAGGAGCTTCTAGTAGCCTTACACCATTACATTTTGACTGTCTTCTGACCAACAATCTTTTCTTTCAAATTTCTGGACGTAAAAGATTTACTCTAATCATGGCTAATGATGCTGAATATTGCTATCGGCACGGCTGGCGTTGGTTTATGGTTGATCCTGAAAATCCAGATTTAGAGAAATATCCTCAATACAAAAGAGTCAACCCAATTACGTTTATTGTGAATCCCGGAGACATTTTATATATGCCTCCTGGCACCTTGCATCATGTTAGAAGCCTAGATATGTCGGTTTCTTTTAATATAGATTGGCATACAAAAAAAAGCTCATTGAATAGTCTAGCATCTGTTTTTAGAGGTATGCCACCCAAAAATTTATACTATAACTTTTTGTTGACAATGGGTTTAGGATTAAAAGTTCCACAATCAATTATTTTTCCTTTTTATAAATCCTATCTCAATTATGTTTCTTAATTAATTTACTAAGACAAAAATAAAGACAACAATTCCAATAAAAAACTAATCAAAATTATTCTTATCATTAGCTTTGTTTGGAATTCTAATAAAAGGAGATCAATACAGTGAACGTTTTTGAAAAAAATGAGTCAAATGTCAGAAGTTACTGTCGCAGTTTCCCCGCTGTATTCCATAGATCTAAAGGTTCTATTGTGTACTCTGATTCAGGGAAAGAATATATAGACTTCCTTGCTGGCGCAGGTGCTTTGAATTATGGGCATAATAATGACTATATAAAACAAGAGGTAATATTATATCTAGAGGCTGATGCTATTACCCATGGTCTAGATTTTTACACATCTGCTAAAGAAAGGTTTCTGGCAAAGTTTTTAGAAAATGTGTTAACTCCAAAATCCCTGGACTATCGAATACAATTTTGTGGTCCAACAGGAACAAATGCTGTTGAAGCAGCTTTAAAGTTAGCAAGAAAAATCAAAAAAAGAACAGGAATATTCTCCTTCATGGGAGCCTATCATGGAATGACATTGGGGAGTTTATCAGTTACTGGCAATACTACTATACGCTCAGGAATATGGGGAACATCAAATAACGTAACATTTATGCCTTACCCCTATGGATTTATGGAAACGATTGACACGATAGAATATATAGAGTCAGTACTCAACGATGTCAATTCCGGAATTGAAAAACCAGCAGCAATCATATTTGAAACAGTACAAGCTGAAGGGGGAGTGATTGTTGCGCCAATTGAATGGATGCAGAAACTTAGAGAGTTGTGTTATCAGCATGATATTCTATTAATTTGTGATGATATTCAAGTTGGTTGTGGGAGAACTGGTCCGTTCTTTTCTTTTGAAAGAGCAAATATAGTTCCTGATATGGTGGTACTCTCAAAATCTATAAGTGGTTACGGTTTTCCGATGTCACTATTGTTGATTAAACCAGAGTTAGATATTTGGGAACCTGCTGAGCATACTGGTACTTTTAGAGGTAATCAACTGGCATTTGTGGGTGGAACAGCAGCTTTAGAATATAGAGAAAATATCCAACTTGAAAAGGATGTAAAAGTTAAAGAGTCTTTTTTAAAGGCTTTTCTAGATGAAGAAATACAATCAATTAGTGCAGAAATAACTATACGTGGAATTGGTATGATTTGGGGGATTGATATTACTAATTTTGGAGGTTCAGCTTTAGCTAAAAAGATAGCTTCACGCTGTTTTGAATTGGGCTTAATAGTTGAAAGAGTTGGAAGAAATGATACTGTTATCAAAATTTTGCCTCCTTTAACAATTAATATGACTGTTTTACAAAAAGGGTGCTCAATCATAAAACAAGCTTTTAATGAATGTTTAGTGTAGAAATTTTTTTTTGACGGGAATAGTATATTTTTGGAATGAGGTAAATAACAATGATGATTGAAACAATAGGGAAACATAATATATTTGATGTTTCTTTTGCAGATAAAATTTATTGGTTGAACCAACTAGCAGGAGAACTACCTGAGACAAACATCATAACAGATTATGTAAGACCTAGACTGTATAGCGGTAGAAATAAATTCATAAAGTTTGAACTTAATGATTACCTATCTCAAGCAGTTATTAAACTCAGTAACAGTTCTTATTTTTCAATATACTTGTTTTTGTTGTCAGTCTTTAATATTTTGCTTGAAAAATATGCTCGCAATAATGAACTAATTGTAGGAATACCTTCTTATAACAAAGAATGTATTGAAAATCCTTTTAATAGAATCCTTCCCCTGCGGACTAATCTGAAGAAGCAACTAACATTTAAAGAATTACTGACTCAAGTTAAAGACACGACAATCAATGCTTATATTCATCAAAACTATAATTTTAATGAATTATCTCGATTGTTGAAGTTACCACAAAGCCAGAATCGTTGCCCAATTTTTGACATAGTTATCTTACTAGAAAACATTCACAGTCATGATGAAATTGTAGAATTTAACAATGATCTAACAATTTCTTTTGTAGTAAATGGCAATAGTATTAGAGGGACAATCTATTACAGCGAATCTCTTTTTCAAGATGAAACTATAAAGTCAATCAGTAGACACTACACTAATGTTATTGAATGTGTTATTAATCAGCCTAACATTAAAATATCAGACATTGCTTTCCTTAAGGAAGATGACCAGCATCAGCTCTTAGAAAAATTTAATGATAATCGGAAAAATTATCCTATTAACCAAACTATTAATGAATTATTTGAAAAACAGGTTGAACATACTCCCCATAACATAGCTGTTGTTTTTGAAGACACTCAATTAAGCTATCAAGAGTTAAATAAAAGAGCTAATCAACTAGCTATATTTTTACGAAAATTAGGTTTAAAAAAAGGAGATTTTGTTGGCATTTTCAAAGATCGAGACATCAACTTTCTGGTAGCTATTCTCGCTATATACAAAGCTGGCGGAGCTTACATACCTATAGATAGCACCTATCCACTGGATAGAATTAAATACATGCTATCTAATAGCGAAATTAGGTTTCTCTTAACAGACTCCTTTTCCCTAAATATTTTGCATGAACTTGTAGAAGATTGTTCTAGATTAAAATATATTACCTGTTTAGATACTAAGCCTAATGAGCTAGTAAAAGCTAAAACAGCCAAGGTAAATATATACGATAAATTTGATTTTGATAAGTTACCGAAGGAAAATCTAGAGGTAATTAACGAAGCAATTGATCCGGCTTACATGCTCTATACGTCCGGTTCAACCGGACTGCCTAAAGGTGCAATTGTTAGGCATGATGGAGCAATCAATCATATTTATGCCGAATTTGATGAACTAGAGCTAAATGAAGATTTCGTTTTTCTACAAAGCGCCCCTTCTTCAACAGATATTTCTGTCTGGCAATTTCTAGCGCCACTTTTAATTGGTGGAAAGACCGTCATAGTAGATCTTGAAACCGTTGCTATTGCAGAAAAACTGTTTAAAGTTCTTAAAAGCCAAAAAATTACGGTTGTTGAATTAGTACCAGCCTTATTCAGGGAATTACTAGACTATACTTCTCAATTATCAACTCGCCAAAGATTGTTACCTGATCTGAAGTGGATAATGGTGGTTGGAGAACCGGAGTCAGTACAGCGGGTCAATCAGTGGCTGAGTATTTATCCTTCAATCAGGGTAGTTAATGCTTACGGACCAACCGAGGCTGCCGATGATATTACTCAATTTGTTGTTGACAAGCCTTTACCAGAAAACCAACGGACGGTTCCTATTGGTAAACCTTTAGCCAACTTAAATCTCTATATTCTTGACTCTCAGATGCAACTAGTTCCGATTGGGGTTCCTGGAGAGATTTGTGTATCAGGTATTGGTGTGGGGGATGGGTATTGGAAAAATGAAGAGAAAACAAACTTAAGCTTTGTTCCTAACCCATTTCCAAGTTCTAAAAAGCCTTTGCCAGCGAATAACAGAGATTTAATTTACAAAACTGGAGATCTAGGAAGGTGGTTACCTGATGGGAATATTGAGTTCTTAGGGCGCATTGACAATCAAGTGAAGATTCGTGGCTTCCGCATCGAACTTGGAGAAATTGAGGCACTACTGGCTCAGCATCCGTCTGTGCGGGAGACTGTGGTTGTGGTTAGGGAGGATAATCCTGGCGATAAGTATTTAGCTGCCTATGTTGTCCCTTTTTCTGAGGTTCAAGTGCTGTCTGGGAATGGGGAAAATCAACAACCGACTGAAGACTCAGTAATCACTAGTGAACTGGTACCACAGCTGCGGAACTTCCTGAAAGAAAAGCTGCCAGAACACATGACACCATCAGCTTTTGTCCTACTGGAAAGGTTACCGTTAGCCCCCAGTGGCAAGGTAGATCGCCGAGCACTACCAACACCAGATACATCAAGAAGTGATTTGAAAAAGGGCTTTGTGCCACCCCGTACTCCTGCAGAAGAGACTGTAGCTGCCATTTGGGCTAATGTTTTAGGGCAGGAACAGGTAGGCGTTTATGACAACTTCTTTGAGCTGGGGGGACATTCTCTGCGGGCAATTCAAATCATTTCACGCTTACGTGAAGCCTTTCAAATAGAATTACTGATGAGTCATCTATTTGAGTTTCCCTGTGTAGCTGATTTAGCCTTGATTATTGAAGAAATTCTTATTGAAGAATTGGAAAAAGAAGAGTTGAAGCAAATCACTGAAGACCAAACCCAAGAACTCGTGTCAGCCGTTGAAATAAATAATCAACAGATTATCGATTAAGTTTATCTATCCTTATAGTCCTTCTATTTAGTTGTGTTCAAATCTGAAACTGATGGATTTACAGAAAAAAGAAAAGATAGTAGCACGACGGTCTAAGCTTTCGCCCGCTCAACAGATGCTTCTTCAAAAGCGTTTGCGAAGTGAAATCAAGTCAGATTCTAAATTAAATATTATTCCTCGACGTTCTAGCACTTCCCCTGCACCTTTATCTTTTTCCCAGCAGCGGTTATGGTTTCTTCAGCAATTGGAGCCCAGCAGCGCTTTTTACAATGAGCATGGTTCTATACAACTGACTGGTTTTCTCAATGTGGCAGCACTTGAGCAAAGTATCAACGAAATTGTGCGACGTCACGAATCTCTGCGCACTACTTTCGAGATGATGGAGGGGCAACCAGTTCAAATCATTGCCCCAAACTTGAGCTTAACACTGCCAGTAATAGATCTACAGGATTTACCGGAAGCTGAGCAGAAAACCGAAGTCAAGCTGCTAGAAACCAAACAGATCCAACAGCCCTTCGATTTGATTCAAGGTCCGTTGCTGCGGTGGATGCTGCTACAGCTAGGTAAACAGAAACATATATTGCTATTTACTGTACATCACATTGTCTTTGATGGCTGGTCAGTGGGCGTAATGTTTCGTGAATTGTCAGACTTTTACCAAGCATTCTCTACCGGAAAACCTGCGTCGTTGCCTGAACTGCCAATCCAATATGCAGACTTTGCCCTCTGGCAGCAACAGGATTTACACAAAGAGAAGCTACAATCCCAACTGTCTTACTGGAAGCAGCAATTGGCAAATGCTCCAACCATGCTGCAACTTTCTACAGACAGACCACGACCACCCGTGCAGAGCCACCGTGGGGCTAAGCAGACATTTTTGCTGCCTAAGAGTTTGACCGTAGCACTTCAGGCGATTGGGAAGAAAGCTGAGACTACCTTATTCATAACGTTGCTGAGTGCCTTCAAAATTTTGCTCTACCGTTACACAGGGCAGGAAGACATCGTAGTTGGTTCAGGGATAGTCAATCGTAACCGAGCTGAAATTGAAGGACTGATTGGGTGTTTTGTTAACAGCCTGGTACTGCGCACTGATCTTTCAAATAACCCGACCTTTGAGGAACTCTTAGGTCGAGTGCGAACCGTGACCATGGGAGCTTATGCTCACAAAGATCTGCCCTTTGGAAAGCTGGTAGAGGAACTGCGGCAAGAACGGGATGCCAACTACAACCCACTTTTCCAGGTGTCGTTTGCCTTACAAAATAATCCGAAGGGGAAATTTGAACTGCCTGGTCTAACCATAACTTTCTTGGAAGTTGAACGCACCAAGGCAGTGTTGGATTTGCGCTTGGACATTACAGAGACTGATGAGGGACTAGAGTGTTTTTGGGAATACAGCACTGACTTGTTTGATGCTGCCACGATTATCCGGATGAGTGGGCACTTTCAAACTTTGCTGGAGGCGATTGCAGTTAATCCACAGCAGCGAATTTCTCAATTGCCTATACTGACTGAAGCTGAAGAGCAACAGTTGTTGAGTGAGTGGAATCAAACCCAGGTTCCTTATCCCAAAGATATCTGTATCCACCAGTTGTTTGAAGCTCAGGTAGAGAAAACACCCGATGCTGTAGCGGTAGTATTTGAAGATCAACAGCTAACTTATAGGGAACTAAACCAGCAAGCTAATCAGCTGGCACACTACCTGAAAAAACTGGGCGCGAAACCAGAAGTCTTGGTTGGCATCTGCGTCGAGCGATCGCTCGAAATGATCATTGGGCTATTGGGCATTCTCAAAGCTGGTGGAGCTTTTGTACCTATAGACCCAGCATATACCCAAGAAGACTTGGCGTACATGTTGTCAGATTCACAAGTTTCATTGCTGTTGACAACTAAAGAGTTAGGGGCAAAACTACCTGAGCATCAAGCAAATGTAGTTGAGATTGATACTGACTGGGAGATAATTCATGAGGAAAGTAGAGAAAATCCTCTAACTGATCTAAACTCCGAGAACTTAGCCTATGTAATTTACGCTTCAGAGTCTGCAGAAAAGCCCAAGGGAGTTCTCACCATCCACAAGGGATTGTGCAACCTAGTAGAGGCACAAATTAGCCTCTTTGATGTGAAACCAGAAAGCCGTGTACTCCTATTTTTTTCCTTGAGTTTTGATGTCTCTATCGGGGAAATTTTTACGACTTTTTCTTCTGGAGCGACGCTATATCTAGGAAAGCCAGAATCCTTCCTTTCAGGGTCTGCTTTGATGCAACTCTTGCGTGAGTATGCTATTAACCATGTTAGTTTGCTGCCGTCAGCTCTGAGGCTACTACTCCATGAGGAATTACCATCTTTGCGGACGATTATAGTTAGCGGAGAAAATTGCTCAAGCGAACTGGTAACTTTCTGGTCAAAAGATCGGAAATTATTCAACGTTTATGGATCGACAGAAGCTACTATCTGTACTGCTGTCGCTGAGTGTGATCATGGTAGCCAGAAACTTGGCATTTGTCGTCCAATTGCCAACAAACAACTGTATATTCTAGACAGCAATCTTCAAACAGTACCTATTGGTATTCCCGGCGAATTGTACATTGGTGGTATTGGTCTTGCCCGAGGTTATCTCAACTGCCCAGAATTGACTTCCCAGAAGTTTATTTTCAATCCCTTCAGTGATGAACCTGGAGCCCGACTCTATAAAACGGGGGACTTGTGCCGTTATCTTCCCAATGGCAACATCGAGTATTTGGGATCTATTGATCATCAGGTAAGAATTCGCGGCTTGCGTATTGAACTGACAGAAATTGAAGCTGCTCTGGCAAAGCACCCCGCCATCAAGGAGGTAGTAGTTATTGTCCGGGAAGAAGACTCTGATGACAAGCAGTTAGTAGCGTATTTGGTTCAGAACCAAGAACTGAATCTTACTATTAGTGAACTGCAAAACTTCCTGAAAGAGAAGTTACCTATCTATATGATGCCATCAGTTTTTGTAGTGCTAGAGGCTTTACCTTTAACACTCAATGGTAAAGTAGACAAGCGCACTCTACCGGCACCAGAAAATTGCCTACAGTTAAAGGAAGCTTATGTAATGCCTCAAACTGAAGCAGAGCGGCTCATTGCTACTGTTTGGCAAGAAATGCTTCAACTAGAAAAAGTAGGTATTAATGATAATTTCTTTAGCTTGGGGGGATATTCATTACTTCTCGTCAAAACTCAAGCAAAGTTAAACGAAATCTTTAGTAAAGAAATATCAGTGCTTGAACTTTTTCAGTACACAACTATAAAAAGTCTGGCACAATATCTAAATAATAAAACTGATGTAGAAAAAAATAAAAAAACTACTTCTAGAAATATACAAAACCGTGCAAGTAAGCAAAAAGAAGCTCTAAAGAAACAGAAACAATTGCTCAAGCAACGAGGGGGAAAAGCAAATGGATAAGTGGGAAACAGAAGCTTCTGTAGAACCAATAGCCATAATCGGCATGGTAGGTCGTTTTCCGGGAGCTAAAAATGTTGATGAGTTTTGGCAAAACTTGCACGATGGTGTGGAGTCTATTTCCTTCTTCACTGATGAAGAATTAGTTGCTGCAGGTATAGATTCAAAAAAACTGAGTAACCCCAATTATGTCAAAGCAGGCAGTGTATTGTCAGACGTTGAGATGTTTGACGCCTCATTTTTTAACTTTGCGCCTTCTGAAGCTGAAGTTACTGATCCCCAACATCGTCTGTTCCTAGAATGCGCTTGGGAAGCTCTGGAAAATGCTGGTTATGACTCTGAATCATACGAAGGTCGCATTGGTGTTTATGCTGGTTCTGAATTCAACAGCTACTTGTTATTGAATATCAACCGTAATCTTGAAACTGCAGAAGATTTTTTCCGGTTAGTACATGGCAATGATAAAGACTATGTAACTACAAGAGTTTCTTTCCAATTAAACCTAACTGGACCAAGTGTTAACGTTAACACTGCCTGTTCAACCTCTTTGGTGGCTGTCCAAATGGGCTGCCAAAGTTTGCTAAATTATCAGTCTGATCTGGTTTTGGCAGGAGGAGTAGCAGTTAACCTGCAAAAAGGATATTTGTACCAAGAGGGCATGATTCTTTCTCCTGATGGACATTGCCGATCCTTTGATGCTCAAGCCCAAGGGACGATTGATGGCAGTGGGGTGGGCATTGTGGTACTCAAAAGATTAGAGGATGCCCTGGCAGATGGCGACTGTATTCAAGCAGTGATCAAAGGTTCAGCCATCAATAACGATGGTGCTTTGAAAGTGGGATATACAGCTCCCAGTGTAGATGGTCAAGCAGCAGTGATTTTAGAGGCTCAATCCTTAGCTGGAATAGATCCTGAGACCATCACCTATATAGAAGCTCATGGCACCGGAACTACTCTAGGAGATCCTATTGAAATCGCAGCACTCAGACAAGCTTTTTCTACCAGTACCCAGAAGCAGGGCTTTTGTGGCATTGGCTCAGTAAAAACCAATTTTGGACATCTGGGTTCAGCTGCTGGTGTAACCGGCTTAATCAAGACAGTGCTAGCACTTAAAAACAAACAGATACCACCGAGCCTGCACTTTGAGAAACCTAATCCTGAGATAGACTTCGCCAACAGCCCTTTTTACGTCAATAGCAAGCTCTCAGAGTGGAACACCAACGGCACTCCTCGCCGTGCAGGAGTGAGTTCTTTTGGTATCGGGGGAACTAATGCTCATGTTGTCCTCGAAGAAGCCCCAACGGTTGAGCCTTCGGGAAAGTCCCGCCCCTGGCAGTTACTGCTACTGTCAGCCAAAACTAGCTCGGCTCTGGAGAAGGCAACAGCTAATTTAGCTCAACAATTGCATAGTGAACTGAAATTAGCAGATGTAGCTTACACCCTTAGCCTGGGGCGCAGAGCTTTCAACCATCGACGAATGCTAGTTTGCCAGGATGTTGAGCAGGCAAAGAGCGCGCTGAGTACCCTCGAGCCAAAACAAATTCTTACTCAATTCCAAGAGCCTGGAGAGCGCTCAATAGTATTTATGTTCTCAGGGCAGGGGGCACAGTACGTCAATATGACGCGGGAACTCTACGAGGTTGAACCCACATTTCGTCAGCAGATAGATATGTGCTGTCAAATCCTCAAAGCTCACATTGGGTTCGACTTACGTCAAGTACTCTATCCCAGCCCAGAGCAACTAGCAGAAGCATCAGAGCAACTGCAACAGACAGCAATTACCCAACCAGCACTGTTTGTCATTGAGTACGCCCTCACCCAATTATGGAAAGAATGGGGAGTCAATCCCACAGCAATGATTGGTCACAGCATTGGTGAATACGTAGCTGCCACAATCGCAGGAGTGTTTTCTTTGGAAGATGCCTTGGCACTGGTGGCTGCCAGAGGAAAGCTGATGCAGCAGTTACCCTCAGGGAGTATGCTGGCGGTGCCTCTTCCTGAAACAGAGGTGCAACCGTTTTTGGGTGAAACGCTCTCTCTAGCAGCGATTAACGGTTCATCTTCCTGCGTAGTTTCGGGGGAAAAAGAAGCAGTAGAAGCATTAGAAAAACACTTAGCCTCCCAAGGAATAGAATGTCGTCGTTTACATACCTCCCACGCCTTCCATTCTCCAATGATGGAGCCGATCTTAGAGCCGTTTACTCAAAGGGTCAAACAAGTTAAGCTCCAACCTCCACAAATCCCCTACATATCTAATGTCACTGGCACTTGGATTACCTCACAGCAGGCAACAAATCCTTCCTATTGGGCAAATCATTTAAGGCAAACGGTGCGCTGGGGTGAAAGTTTGCAAGAGTTATTGAAACAACCAGCTCAGATTCTGTTAGAAATTGGACCTGGTCGAACCTTAACCACATTAGCAAAAAGACATCCAGATAAGAAAGCTGAGCAGGTTGCCCTCTCTTCAGTCAGACATCCCCAAGAAGCTGGCTCGGATGTAGAGTTTTTATTGAAGGCATTAGGTCGGTTGTGGCTAGCGGGAGTTGAGGTAGATTGGTCAGGGTTTTATAGCCATGAGCAGCGCCATCGTCTCCCCTTACCAACTTATCCCTTTGAGCGTCAGCGTTACTGGATTGAGCTGCCCAAACAGGGAGATGATAAACGCGCCGCTCCAGTGTCACTGGAGAAAAAGCCGGATATCGCTGATTGGTTCTACATGCCTTGTTGGAAACAATCAGTACCCCCAATACCAATCAAACAGGAACAATTAAGCTCACCAAAGTCTTGCACTCTGGTGTTTACTGATGAGTGTGGCTTGGGTAGCCAATTACTCGAGGGACTCCGAAGAGACAATCAAGAGGTGATTACTGTCAAAGTTGGGGACAAGTTCAACCAGTTAACAGAGGGCGTATATACTCTCAATCCTCAACAAAGTAATGACTACGACAGTTTACTCACTGAACTTCAACAACAACAGAAGCTACCAGAAACAATAGTTCATTTGTGGAGTCTCACACCTGTAACTCAAACTCAATCAGGACCGGCAGGAGTTGAGGAAGCTCAAGAAACCGGGTTCTACAGCCTTCTATTTCTAGCCAAAGCACTGGGGAAACAGCATCTGAGTGAGCAGTTGTCAATCACGGTTGTCTCTAACAACATGCAGTCAGTGACGGGAGAAGAGTTGCTCTTTCCAGAGAAGGCAACTTTACTTGGACCAGTCAAAGTAATTCCCCAAGAATACCCAAACATCAGCTGTCGTAGTATTGATGTGGTTCTTCCCGCAGCCGGAAGTTGGCAACAGGAGAGACTTGCAGAGCAATTACTAACAGAACTGAAAGTCCCTATCTCTGAGGAGGTGATTGCCTACCGAGGTCATAATCGTTGGCTGCAAACTTTTGAACCAGTGCGACTCGAAGCATCTCTTGAGAAGACACCGAGGTTAAGAGAAGAAGGAGTTTATCTGATTACAGGGGGACTCGGGGGGATTGGACTAGTACTAGCAAAACATTTGGCAAAAACAGTACGCGCCAAACTGATTTTGACAGGGCGTTCAGCTTTTCCTGCAAGACTTGATTGGGATAGCTGGTTGGCAATTCACGATCAGACTGATAGCACCAGTCGCAAGATTCTCAAAGTACAAGAACTCGAAGAGTTGGGTGCAGAGGTTTTGGTGATTAGTGCTGATGTGGCAAATTTAGCACAAATGACCAATGCGATCGCTCAGGCTAAGTCAAAGTTTGGTCAGCTCCATGGTGTAATCCATGCTGCCGGAATTGTTGAAGGAAATTCATTGGACACTATTGCACAGATAAATAAAACTAAGTGTCAGCAGCAATTTCAACCCAAAGTCTATGGACTTTTAGTATTAGAAAAAATCTTGCATAATCAAGAGCTAGATTTTTGTTTGTTAATGTCTTGTTTATCATCAGTTTTAGGAGGATTAGGATATGTGGCCTATGCAGCGGCCAATCTGTTTATGGATAATTTTGTGTACAGTTATAACCAAAACAATTTTATTGAATGGCTGAGCGTGAATTGGGATGATTTGCAAGTTGACGAAGAAAAAAAAGAAGCTACATATTTTGGCTCAAATTTATTTGAATTTGCGATAGAACCGGAAGCAGGTGTAAACCCATTACAAAGGATTTTAGGTTGTAGTAAATTCAATCAAGTAGTTGTCTCAACTCGAGACCTATACTCAAGGATTGACCAATGGACTAACCCTGAATCTTTGGCAGAGAAAGCTGCTGAACAAAAAGCTTCACTTCACCCAAGACCAGATTTGCAGAATGCTTATGCGGCTTCCAGAAATGAGATTGAGCAGGTGATAGTCAAAATATGGCAAGAGGTTCTTGGGATTAACAACGTAGGTATCCACGATAATTTCTTTGAATTAGGGGGAGATTCACTGATGGCAATGCAAGTCATATCTCGGATAAAAAAAACACTTCAGATAGAGTTGTCTATTAACAGCATGTTTGAGACACCCACTGTGGCTGGCATATCTGAACAAATTGAAAATATACACTTGACAACCCAACAACAGCAAACTTCCACCACTGCTGCTTTGGGTAGTCGTGAGGAGGGAGTATTATGAAAACTATAGATGAGTTATTATCTTACTTTCAAAGTCTAGATGTAAGGCTCTGGGCCGATGGTGATCAGCTACATTACAATGCCCCCGAAGGAACGCTAACACCGACTCTGAAGTCTCAGTTGCGAGAGCGCAAATCAGACATAATTGACTTTTTGCAAAAAATTGATTTTGCCTCAAGTTCTAGTATTAATTCAATTCTGCCTATCCCAAGAGATAAAGAGCTACCCTTGTCCTTTGCACAGCAGCGGCTGTGGTTTCTCCAGCAGTTGCAACCAGATAGCTCTTTTTACAATGAATATGGAGCCTTACAGCTGACAGGTTCACTTGACATAGCAGCATTTGAGCAAAGTCTCAACGGGATTGTGCGGCGTCACGAAGCTATGTGCACTACTTTCAAGATGGTGGAAGGGGAACCAGTTCAAACTATAGCCCCAAGCCTAACCTTAACACTGCCAGTGGTAGATTTGTGCGAGTTGCCAGAAGCTGAGCAGGCAAAAGAAGTCCAGAGGTTGTCGATTGAGCAGAGTCAACGCCCCTTCGACTTGGTTCAAGATCCTCTGTTCCGATTTACACTACTGCAGCTAAATGAACAGAAATATATTTGGCTATACACCATACATCACATTGTCTTTGATGATTGGTCAGTGGGCGTAATAATTCGTGAATTGTCAGACCTTTACGAAGCCTTCTCTAGCGGAAAACCGGCGTCACTGCCTGAGTTGCCCATCCAATATGCTGACTTTGCTGTTTGGCAGCGACAACAGTTACAGGGAGAAAAGCTCAAGTCTCAACTGTCTTACTGGAAGCAGCAATTGTCAAATGCGCCACCCCTGCTGCAACTACCTACAGATCGACCACGACCAACAGTTCAAACTTACCGGGGGGCAAAGCTATCATTCCTGTTGCCTAAGAGTTTGACTGAGGCACTTAAGGCTATTGCTCAGAAAGCACAGGCAACTCTGTTCATGATCCTGCTGAGTGCCTTCAAACTATTGCTCTACCGCTACAGTGGGCAAGAAGACATCATCGTCAGTTCAGCTATTGCCAACCGTAACCGAGCTGAAATTGAAGGACTGATTGGTTTTTTTGTCAATGTGCTACTACTACGCACCGATTTTTCGGGCAACCCGACTTTTGAGGAACTCTTAGGTCAAGTGCGGAAGGTGACGATTGGAGCCTATGCTAACCAGGATTTGCCCTTTGAAAAGCTGGTGGAGGAACTACAACCAGAACGGCAGGTTAACTACAATCCGCTGTTTCAGGTGTCGTTTGGCTTACAAAATACTCCAAAGGTGAAATTTGAACTGCCTGGGCTAACCCTAACACCTGTTGAGGTTGAAGGCACCAGAGCTTTGCTGGATTTGCGCTTGGACATGACAGAGACGGATTCGGGGCTAGAGAGTTTCTGGGAATACAACATTGATTTGTTTGATGCTGCCACAATAAGCCGGATGAGTGGAAATTTCCAAACCTTGCTCGAAGCAATTGTGGAAAATCCCCAACAGCGAGTTTCTCAATTGCCCCTGTTGAGTGAAACCGAGCAGCATCTGTTGTTGAGAGAATGGAATCAAACTATAGCTCCTTATCCCAAAGATACCTGTATCCATCAGTTATTTGAAGCTCAGGTAGAGAAAACACCTGATGCTGTGGCGGTAGTATTTGAAGAGCAACAGCTCACCTATCGGGAACTAAACCAACGAGCGAATCAGTTGGCACACTATCTCAACAAGCTGGGGGTCAAACCAGAAATCCTGGTGGGCATCTGCGTAGAGCGATCGCTAGAAATGATTGTAGGCGTATTGGGCATTCTTAAAGCAGGTGGCGCGTATCTCCCCCTCGACCCAACATACCCCGCAGAGCGCCTTGCCTTTATGTTGTCAGATTCACAGGTTCCCATTCTCCTGAGAACACAGAAATTAGTCCACGAACCCCCCCAACACCATGCCCAAGTCATCTGCTTAGATGCAGACTGGACAACAATTGCACAAGAGAGTGAGCAGAACCCCGATAGTGGTATTACCGTCGAAAACTTGGCTTACCTAATCTATACCTCAGGCTCTACAGGGAAACCGAAAGGAGTCTTGGTTACTCATGAAGGATTGGGCAACCTAACCGAGGACAAGATTCGGACTTGTAAGGTTAAACCAGACAGCCGTATTCTCCAATACTTCTCCTTGAGCTTTGATGCCTCCATTCCGGAATTAGTTATGGCTCTGGGTTCCGGTGCCGCCCTCCATCTGGCAAAGCTGGAGAATTTGCTTCCTGGCCCCGCCTTGATAAAGCTTTTACAGGAACAAGCCATTACTCATATTACGCTCCCTCCCCCAGCACTAGCGGTTCTGCCCGCTGCCGAATTGCCTGCTTTGCAAATGGTTCTAGTGGGAGGAGAAGCCCCTTCTCCTGAACTAATTGCCCAATGGTCAAAAGGGCGACTGTTTATCAATGCCTATGGTCCCACTGAAACGACAGTCAACGCCAGTATGGTTGAGTGCGGCAACGACGGTCAAAAAATACCTACTGTGCGTCCTGCTGCCAATAAGCAACTTTACATTTTAGACAAACATCTCCAACCTGTTCCCATCGGCGTGCCAGGGGAATTACATATTGGTGGAGTAGGTCTAGCGCGGGGCTACCTCAACCGTCCCGAAAAAACTGCTGAAGCCTTTATCCCCAATCCTTTTAGTGATCAACCAGGAAGCCGTCTCTATAAAACGGGAGATTTAGCCTGTTACCTGAGTGATGGTCATATCAAGCTTCTCGGTCGCCTCGATCATCAGGTAAAGTTGCGCGGTTTCCGCATCGAACTCGGAGAAATCGAAGCTGCACTAGTCAAACACCCAGCAGTGCGGGAGACCCTAGTCCTAGCCCGAGAAGACAAGCCTGGAAACAAGCGCCTAGTTGCCTATGTAGTCGCCAACTTAGATGAGCTGGACTCCAATGCTCAGACCTGGGAAACTCAATCCCAATTGATTCGGCAGTTAGTTCCCCAACTACGTAGCTTGGTCAAACAGATGCTGCCGGAATATATGAGACCTAGTGCCTTTGTCATTCTGGAGGCATTACCCCTCAATCCCAATGGTAAAGTAGACCGCTGGGCTCTGCCTGTACCCGATACGGCTCGACCGGAATTAGAAGCCGCCTTTGTCGCCCCTCGCACTCCCACAGAACAAGTCCTGGCTGAGATTTTTGCCCTACTGCTGGAGGTTGAGCAGGTGGGTGTTCATGACGATTTCTTTGAGTTGGGAGGACATTCCTTGCTGGCAACCCAACTCATTACTCAGTTGCATAAAAGGTTAGAGGTCGAGGTGACAGTTATTGACCTGTTTAAAGTGCCTACCGTAGCCGGTGTAGCTGAACGCATAGAAATGATTAATGACAGGACTTACGCAGATGACTAGATAAAACGCTATCTGTAGTGTGGGCAAAGGAGAACACTACAAAAGAACTAAGTACCTCCAATAAAAATTGATAACTAGTCTCAAAGTTTGAAGTTTTTTCTTTTTTTATAGAATAATCACTTCAATTCTAAAATTAATTCAGATTATTCTGTAGTCAGCTTAATAATTGAAAGTTCATTTGATCAACAATACCAACAAATTATGATTAGCACTCAACAAACTGTAAATTATCCCAAGGATGACAGACAGCATTACCGAACTTCAGGGAGCAGGGTTTTTCCAAGATCATACAACCTAATTAAACCCCTTTTTCTTCAATATAGTGATTGGAAAAGTACAGTAGTTTTGATAGGTAAATAGGGTCATAAACTGATTAATAAAAACTATATTCTGCCCTTCATATGACCCAACATAAACTTCCTTCTCGACTCTATTTACTTGTTCCTTGGGACTTACCTATCCAGCAACAACTCAATGAGGCCAACAAAATCAAGTTGCGTCACATACTCAAACATTTGTTACACGCTTTAGAGCTGTCTTCCTATAAGGAAGCGCTAGATATCATTAACCAAGAATTAGCTAATCTCGACATGAGTCATGTGTTACCGGCTTCAGTTGCTTCTACTCAAACCATGCTAAAACTTTGGGAAATTGAAGATTTCAACAATTATTTTAAATTGATGCATGTACAAACGAAAGAACCTGCAGACTGTGTTATCTGGAGTCTCCTCACCGCCTATCAAACCTTTCTTACACTCGACGAATCTGGCAGTGAATTCGATTCGACTCAAGTTGAGTATTTGAAAGAGGGATTTAGAAGCTACGCTTACATGCTAGCAAGAGTTTTTAGCCTATCGTTAGAGGAAATCAAATGACTAAAGTAATGACTAAAGCAATGACTAAAGTTGAAATACAACGAATTTGGGAAGTATTTCACTGGTCATTTTTTGTCTATATCCAAGGTTTGATTATCTGTTTGAATCGTTTTGAAATCGACATCGCGGCAGGTAATTTTCAACAAGCTCAAGTTGAACTAGAAACAGCAACTGATTTAATGTTTGCATCTGGAGCAGCGATGGAACTTGCAGGAAATTTCGGCAGGCAAGACTACGAAAATCTAATTCGTCCTGAGATGATGCCTCCTAATGTTCGCTCAGAAAACTTTAGTGGACTCATGTCTTGGGATCATGCCTTACTGATCAAGATTTGGAAAAGACTTAGCCCAGTTTTTGAGACACTGCCTGCTTCACTCCATCCTCAGCACGCTCGATTTGTTGCAGCCTATGTTAGCTTGTCCAACTCCCACACAGCAGTTTGTAAAAAGTTTGGAGGTGATCAGAAAGGAAGTTTGCGTTGTAACAAAAGTTCGGCAGTGAGTAGGTTAGAGAAATTTGGCGACAATCGTTTAAAATTAATAAATCCAAATCATTTAGTTACTGATGGTTGCCCATTCTATCCAAGTTAAGTTTTAGCAATAGCGGTCGCTAGTATATTTGGCTAGATACCAATTCTACTCGCTCACAAACTCATTAACTTCAGCCCTACTAGCTAGTAATGAATTGATTGAAGTTAATACTTACTAAAAATTAGCAGAAGAAAATTATTGCTCTCAATAAAAATCTCCTTAATTTCTTTAATTAAGGAGTTAGTTGATAATAGACACTAATTCCTTCTTAATCATTGTGGTGTCTTGTTGATTATTTAAACTAAATTTAACAACCCCAGTTCTAGCCTATAAAACCCTGTTTGCAACCTTATTTGTCGTCAGTAGATGATAGTGGAGAAATAATGACAACAGCACAAACTTCTAAGTCCTGGGTTATCTGTCCTAAACCCAATTCTCGGGCAAAACTGCGACTCTTCTGCTTTCACTATGCCGGTGGAGGAGCGTCGAATTTTCGATTTTATTCAGACAATTTACCCTCATCAATTGAGGTTTGTTCAATTGAACTACCAGGGCGCGGATTCCGATTGAAGGAGACTGCCTTCACGAGTCTCGATCCATTAGTTCAAGCGATCGCAGATACCCTCCTTCCCCTTCTTGATAAGCCTTTTGCCTTCTTCGGGTACAGCATGGGTGCACTAGTTAGCTTTGAACTGACCCGCCTACTTCGCAGAAAGTATAACTTGAATCCAATTCATCTGTTTGTCTGTGCTCATCGCGCTCCTCAGCTTCCTGATCCAGATCCACCTCTCCACAATCTACCAGAATCAGAATTCTGGGATGAACTGTGCAAACTTGAGGGAACACCTCAGGAAGTATTAGAAAATTCCGAACTAAAGCAACTACTTCTTCCTACCCTAAGGGCAGACTTTACTGTTATCGAAACTTATGCTTATGCTGCCGAGCCACCGCTAGATTGTCCCATCACCGCTTTTGGGGGTTTGCAGGATCAAAAGGCTAGTTATGACCAGTTAAACGCTTGGCAAGAGCAGACAAATGCAGTATTCTCGCTAAAGATGCTTCCTGGTAATCACTTCTTTCTACACTCTGCCCAGTCACTTTTGCTCGAGTTTATATCCCAAGACCTACACCGATTAGTCAACAAGGTAGCCAACCGGGATTTGCTATGATACTTGTGCTACACCATGGGTTCCTTGAGTCAGCTTGTCACCCCCTCAAGCTAATTGCATCAACCGAGAAAGTGCCTCCCCATCTACCCACAAGAATAATATGAGTTACGATCAAAAAGTTCCCCCACTAAGTACTGAAAAACTTAATTTTTACAAACCTCAAAGGTTAATTCCCTACTCTTCAACTCCTGGTTTTATACAGGACTTTAACTTCCCAACTCGCCCTTTGAAATACTTAGATACCCTTAATCGGCGTTATGGAGATTGTTTTTTAATAGGTGGTAAAAAGTCCCCACTAGTTTGTTTAAGTAACCCCAAAGCAATTGAAGCGGTTTTTACTGCTGACCCAGAACTGTTTGACGTTGCTAGCGGGCACGAATACTTGCAATTTATCCTTAGAGAAAACTCAATTTTGAGGCATGATGGAGCTTCTCATAAGCGCATAAGGAAGCTATTAACTCCTGCTTATCAGAGTATGTACCACCAATACACCTATGGTCAGCTTATCTATGACGTTACTCGTCAACTGACAGCGCAATGGAGAGTCGGTCAGCCCTTCCTGGTCAATTCCTCCATGCGAGAAATTTCCCTTCAGGTGATTTTGCGAATTTTATTCGGTCTAGATGAGGTAGAGCGTTTAAATCAATTCCAGTCACAGTTTAT
This sequence comes from Symploca sp. SIO3C6, assembly GCA_010692425.1. Lineage (GTDB taxonomy): Bacteria > Cyanobacteriota > Cyanobacteriia > Cyanobacteriales > Coleofasciculaceae > SIO3C6. The sequence continues at coordinate 305,580 of JAAHHJ010000014.1, forward strand.
GGCAATGATAAACTCTGTTGATTTTGCCATTGATAGTTTTGATTTTTGGAGTTATATACCGGAGTCACTTGGACAAAAAATTCGGCAAAAAATGGGAGTACTAAGTCCATGGGAACAGTTTTCTGAGCAACTTCAAAAAACAGACCAACTTATCCTAGACGAGATTCAAGAACGTCGGAAGCAGGGAAACGTCCATGGCAAGGATGTACTGACCTTGTTGATGTCAATTAGAGACGACGTAGGTCAAACAATAATGACAGAGCAAGAGTTGCGTGATGCCCTCATGGATATTATAGTGGGCGCACAAGCCTTACCTTTGAGCTTGACCTGGGTATTGTACTGGATTCATCACTCACCAGAGATTCATTATAAACTGCGTTGCGAACTTGAATCTATCGGTGAGCTATTCAACCCTCAAAAAATATGCCAACTTCCCTATTTTAATGCTATCTGCCAGGAATCCTTTCGTATTTATCCAGTCAATAATATCTTTTTAAGGAAGCTAAAGGCACCACTAGAAATAATGGGTCACCACTTTGAAGCAGGTACAATCCTAATGCCTTGCGAGTATCTAACCCATCGCCGGGAAGATTTGTACCCTGAACCAAATTGTTTTAAGCCTGAGCGATTTTTAGAAAGAAAGTTCTCACGCTATGAATATTTTCCCTTTGGTGGTGGTCACCGTAGTTGTATGGGCATGTTATTTGTAAAAACTCAAATTAAACTAGTAATTGCAACAATTTTGTCGCATTTTCAGCTGGCGATAATTAATCGTGATCCTGTTAGACCAATACACCGGGGTCTTTTTAGCTTGGGATCTCCTAGTGATCTGTGGATGGTTTGTAATTGATGTCTACTAGTGACTTGATTAACTTGATGTTGAACATCGGGGCTTAAGTACCTGAATTTCTTAGAAAGAGTGCGTACGCTATCTCTGAAAGCCTTACACCATCTAGGGTGTACCCCGATTAAAGCTTACCGTTGATTCACGACAGTGTGTTGTTGGAGTTCAACAAGACATCAGAATCAATTAGACTTGGAACAAAAAGAAATTTCCTATTGATCGTTGATCTCAGAAATTTATCTTATTTTTTCAAAACACCAACTTTCAGCCTCCAAATCAGCTTCTCAAATCAATTTGTGAGAAATGCGGGGGAAGCTTTTTGCGATCGCATCTACCAACGGCTTTTGACCACACCCTATTTGAGACAGTTCCTTTTACTCACCCGTTATTAGTCATATCGTGGTCTGGTAAAGTTTCCTCATTAGTCATATCGTGGTCTGGTAAAGTTTCCTCTACATTCCGCAGCGTTGGGAAGGCATATCCACTCACACCAATTAACACAATGCCAATTGCGGTGATAACATAGAGTAAGGCAATACCGCTACCTGTTCCTGTGCCAAAGATTGGACCAAAAATGGATGCTAAAAGTCCTTCTGATTTCATTGCTGGTTCAAAAACTCTGTCAGCTAGCGGTCCAGCAATTAAGCTAGCTACCGATCCAATTATCATTCCCGTCGCTTCATTAGCAGCAAAAACCCGCCCCTGAATATGTGGTGGTACTTTGGTATACCAAATCGCATTGTTAGAACTGAATAACAAGGGGATATTCATAGAGGAGAACAACTTAGATCCAATCCAAATTAATGGTTTTTGACCTACACCCAAGACGATTTTGCCTAAGCCAGTACCGATAAAACCAACTAACATCCCACGAACTCGACGCTTAAAACCGCCCCACATACTTAAGATTAATGCTCCGATAACACCACCGACTCCAGCAGCAGTTAACACAGCACCTAAGACTTGAGCATTGCCACCTGTACGGGCGAGAATCATGGGTTGATGCAAAGTTTCTCCTAATTGATGAACAAACCAAAATAAGGAGAAAGCGATGGTCATTGCTAATAAACTTGGCTTGGAAACAATGTAGCGAAAACCCAAAGCCATCTTTTGCCAAATCGTCTCACTTTCCAAGTTGGTTGTATCGGTTTGGGAGGGTTGGGGAATTTGAACCAACAGTAATGTCCCCATAGCAACAACAAAGGTAATTATATCAATAATAAATATTCCTAATAATCCAATTACTGGATAGAGAGTACCAGCCAAGGCTGGAGCAATAATCGCTGAAGCTTCAATCACAAAAGAACTCATACTGCTGGCACGAATGTAATGCTGCTTAGGTACCATCAAAGCAATTGAAGTGGAATAGGCAAGATTCTGAATATTCCCAAAGCAAGCACACAAAGCAACTAAAGCATAGAGATGCCAGATGAGTAAGTGGTTAGTTGAGTAGAGCAATCCCATAGTAATGACACATAGAGCCACACAGGTATCAGCCAAAATCATCAGGTGCTTGCGGTTAAAGTAGTCTACAAGAATTCCAGAAAATAGCGAAGCAAAAACTTGTGGCAGTTGCATAAAGAATGTCAGTAAAGCTATGGCTGTCGCTGTTTCAGTGAATTGCCAAATCCAAAGGAACAGGGCAAATATGCTCATGTTACTGCCAATCTTCGAGATAAACTGACCACTCCAGATGATAAGGAAAGTACGCACAGCAAAATTGTTGAGTGTTTATTAAAAATATGAGTAATTAATCGGACTTAATAGTGGTAATTATTTCAACAGGTTGAACTTATTGAGTCGAAAGCAATTGTTCTTCGAGTTCGTTGAGATAAAGTTCAGTGCCAATTGAGCCTGGTAACCCTGCACATAGGTAAATCGGAATGAAATACACTCGTCGGGCCTTACTAGCATCAAGAGATTGAGCGATCGCGTTTTCCTTCCATGCCTGTTTCAAGTTTGACAGTTGGTGGTCTTCAAAGTTTTCCGTACTCTTTAATTCGCTGAGATTCGCACTTAACAGAATAACTAAATCAGCGTCGTTCAATTGCGGTAGAGTTTCAAGAGAAAGAGGCACCTGTGAGTCGGGAAAAGCCTTATCGAAGTTGGGCGGAGACACTAGTTGAAACCCCATGGCTTCTACTGGGGAACTGCAGGACTCATGAGAAATGCCTAAATACATTGTCTGGAGTTGTGTTGCAACGAGCAACAGCACCTTGGGATGGGTAGCAACTAGGGGGGCAAAAGTTTCACGCGCCGAGGTAATTTGCTGCTCTGTTGCCTTCAGCAGTTGCTCTGCTTGCTCGGTAAGATTGACAGCTTGAGCAACTATCCTCAAACTTGCTTCTGGATCAGACTGATTTAGCAGCAATGTTGGTGCGATTTTAGAAAAAACCTTGTATTGATTATTATTAATGTTAGTGCCCAAAATCAAATCGGGCTTAGCCCTGATCATGTCTTCAAGGGAGGGGCTCTCAGCTAAGCCCACATTGATCAGTGGCTGAGTGATGCGCTCCCCCAAATAAGGAATTTGTTGATTGGGTTTGTCATAATCTCCCTGGTGAAACGCTATGTGGTCACTAAACCCGACTGGCTGAATATCCAGGACAAGTAGTGCTTCGAGTACATAGGGACCGAGTACTACGATTCTCTGGGGTTGACCACAAACCTCAGTTTCCCCCATCTCATGCTGAATGGTTCGACAGTCGGTGAGGTCAGATGATGAGACAGAAGCAGGTTCAAGTGTCAAACGATCAGTTTTTCCTTGGCAAGCCGCGATCACAAATGCTGTTAGTATGCCCAAGACTAGAAGCCTAATTAACGAAATCATTCTCACAGATGTCCGAGTTTTTATTTACTATGAACTACTCCGCCTTACTTCGTAGAAGGCGGAGTTTGAGCTCCGCCACTATCGGTAATTAGAAGTTTTTGCCGCTTCTTCGCCCCCAGTTGCGCCATAGCTCCCGTATGTTTACGAGTCTTTGACATAGAGCTTGAGGCTCCACGGTTAGAGGGGTTCGTCCCAAACCCCTGTGCCTGTAGGACACACACCATAGCAGCGGCTACGTCTCTGTCGGTTGTGAAACCACAGTGCTTACACTCATGAACTCTTTGGCTCAAATCTTTAGGTTCAGTTTTCCAGCACTTAGGGCATCGTTGGGTTGGCTTAATTTTTGTGGTTTTGACTTCGATGTAGACCCCGCCAGCCTCCTCAACCTTATACTTAACCTTTTGCTTGAAAGCACCAATTCCTACCTCTAGAAGTGAGCGATTAAGTCCTGTTTTTTGACGTTTACGCTTGCTACCTTTTTTGGCTTTACGAGTCATCCCTTTCAGGTTTAACTCTTCTGTAGCGACCAGGCTATTACTGCTGACAATTTGTGTCGCTACTTTATGCTGCCAATCATCTCGTTGATTGGCTACTTTGCTGCTCAGCTTGGAGACTTGTTTTTTGGCTTGTTTCCAACGCTTAGAAGCTTTAAATTTTTTCTTCCTGTTGGGGGCTTGTTTACGCCTTAACTTCTTGGAAGCTTGTTTGACTTTCTCGCTGGCTTTAGCCAAAAATCTAGGGTTTTCTACCTTAGTGCCGTTAGACATTGCTACAGCAGTTTTGCACCCAAAATCCAAACCTATAGCACCAGTACTAGTTTCTCTAACTGGGTCACAATTGACGGTGATACTGGCGTACCATTTATGGTTTTTCCAGAGGATGGTGCAAGTGGTAGGTCTTCCCCAAGTCCTTGCCCTACCTCGCATTCGTATCTCACCAAGATTGGACAACTCCAAAAAACCATGATCTCCAGTAGTATGAGCTTTCCAACCAGAACTGCAAGGATAAGTCCAACCACGATAGAGTCTGCCAGACTTGAATTTGGGATATTTAGCTAAGCCTTTGAAAAAGCGATTGAAGGCAAAATCGACCCGTTTGAGAGTGGCTTGAAGAGCATGAGAACCCAGTTCTTTATATTCTGGGTGTACTTGTTTAAAAGCGGGCAAACAATTTTGTTGCTCTAGGTAGTCAACTGAGTGATTGAACCGCCGATATTGAGTCTTTCGATTATACAATGCAGCGTTGTATAAATCTTTATGCATTCTGCGCCAATAATGCAACTTTTTAGCTTGACTTTTGGTGGGGTACAGCCGAAAATTTACACGCCTCGCCTCCAATTACATCACCTCACTTAAGCGCTAATTATTGTTATATAATACCCTAAGTTAGACTAAATATGAAGGGTTTTCGGCAACTGAAGTTGCTCACACGGGCCTACCTTCCCCACCGTTCGGCTGAGCGCTCACGTCGAAGCCCTACTCCGTTGAGGATGGGGATTGCCGCCAGGAATGTTCATTTGTAAAAATCCGACTTCTCTATAATGCCCTGCTGGCAATAGCATGAGTAGGGTAAGGTCAAAATTTTACTGAAACGGAAGCTCGAACCGTGAATGGATCACCTGGGTCAATAAATCTGACTCTGACGTCGCCTACACCCTTGATAAAATCAACATCAAAAAGATTCTCAATGTTCAGGCGGACTTGCCATCGGTTTCGACGGTAGAAAACAGCAGCATTAGTGAGAAAGTAGCTATCTACCTCAAAACTATTGGCTAAATCCCCCTGGCGCTCCCCCACAAAGTTAAATCCCAAACCAAAGCCTAGCCCCTCTAAATCCCCGGATTGAATTTCATAGGTTGTCCACAAACTGGCGCTATGTTTAGGAACGCCGAACAATCTATTCCCTACAATATCAGCATTGTTGTCCTCGGTGACTTCAGCATCTATGAATGCATAAGAAGCAACAACATTCCAACCCGGTAGAACTTCTCCAATCAGGTCAAAATCAACACCTCGGCTCTGTTGCTCCCCAGTAGCTACGGAAGCAAAAGGATTTACCGGATCCTCCGTTGCCACGTTTTGCTTGGTGATGTCAAAGTAAGCGAGGGTTGCAGAGAGGCGGTCTTTAATTAGATCAGCTTTAATTCCCACTTCAAACCCCTCTCCTTCTTCAGGTTCTAAGGGGTCACCTTCGGCATCGGTTTCAAAAGCACTCGGCCTAAAGGTTTGAGAGTAGCTTGCATAGAGAGAAATTGGCTCAATCGGCTGGTAAACAATGCCAATTCGAGGGGTCAAAGCATCATCATATTCGTTGACCTCTGAGTCAGCCAGACGATCAGTTGTGTCTTGATCGACAATGTCAAAGCGCAACCCTGCTAGCAAAATTAAGTTATCCAAGATATCAATTTGATCTTGCAGGTAAATCCCGAGTCTTTCTGTTGTTCTGGCATTGCTGATCCCGACCGGGATACTATCTATATCAGGTCTTGGAACAGCTGAGTAGTCTGGATTAAAAATGTCCAGAGGGGTCAAAAGTGCTGGGTCATTAAAATCAAATCTTATTTTTTCATCAAACTCCAGACGGGATAAATCTACCCCAAATAGAAGTGTGTGTTCTATCGAGCCGGTGTTAAATTTACCCTGGATATTAGTGTATAGCGTGTAGGTCTCTTCCTGACTCGACTCCTGTGCAAATGTACGAGTCAAGATCCCAGTGGATTCATCTAGAAAAACTGGTAGCGCTAGCACGCTCAAATCATAGTCATCAGAGATGTAGCGAAATTGATTTCGTAGTTGCCAATTCTCGCTGAAGCGATGCTCCAGCGTGTAGCCAACACTCAAGAAATCTTTTTCAATGGTATCTTCAGGATTATTGCTCGTTTGCTCGGGGGAAATGTCTGCAATGCCATCCCCAAAGGCGAGAGTGCCAAATGTAGCCGGGTCATCATCCTCAATATATTCAAGGCTAACACTCAGATCTGTTCGGTCACCAATCTGCCAACTCAAAGTCGGTCCAATAAAGAAGCGATCAAAGTTCTCATCATAATCCTGAACACTCTCTTGCTGTCGATAGAGCGTATTCAGACGATAAAGCAGACGTCCATCTTTAGTTAATGGTCCAGATAAATCAATACTGGGGCTGATAAAATCGCGATTTCCCCCCTGGAATTGGAGATTGTAAAACGGCTCTGATAAGGGTTGTTTCGAGACCAAATTAATCAATCCTCCCGGTTCAGCTTGACCGAACAAGACCGCTCCTGGACCTTTCAAAACTTCAATTTGCTCTAGGTTAGCCACTTCTGGCTCCACTGAGTTTCGCCCAAAAAGGCGGAAGCCATCGCGCAAAACCGGAACATTCTCAAATCCCCGAATGGCAAAATTCAGTCCACGACCATTGTTATTATTTAGAAACGTGACGCCAGCAACATTTTCAACTACCTCTTCGACGCCGATCGCTTGCTGGTCTTCAATAATCTGCCGAGGTATCACCTGAATGGCTTGGGGAATGTCGCGCAGTAGAGTATCGGTTCGCGTGCCGGTTGTGGCATTGGGCACCACGTAATTATCTTGTACCCTCGTCACTACAATTTCAATCTCCTCTCCTAACTCAGAGGCAGTAGCCGCTGGAGTACTGAGGCTAAAGACTAGCCCTGATGGACTGGGAATGACCTCAACCGTTGGCACTTGAGTTGTACCCGTCACCGTGACTCGAATCGTGTTTGCAGATTGCTGGGTCACCGTAACTGCTGCAATCCCTTCGACAGGATTGTCTTGACGAAAAGCTTGACTATCCGGCAGGAGCAGTTGAGCATTGAAAATATCAGTTACTACAGTGTTGTCCAAGCTTGTTGTCGATACCTGGGGAATGGTCTCCGAATCAGTTTCTAAAATCACATCCACTCCGCTTGGTGTGGTTTCGACCCGCACCCCTGTTAACTGTATGACCTGAGCAAAAGCCGGAGTCGCTACAAGTACAGCAAGCGTGGTGGTGTACAAAATACCAGAGAACAATTGTTGTAGCTTCAATCCAGTTTCCATCCCTTCACACTTAGAAATGGGGTTATTCTCACTAACCCAATGAAATTATTGATAATAAATATCATTAATTGTTAAGTAGTAACGATAAAACAGTTTGTTTATCATGTCAACTTTATTAAGTGCGTCCCAATTTTTTCAAAATATCGGGATGTACTCACCGAGCCCTGATTCTGTTTCTTAGAAGAGGGCTAAGTAGTCGGACATAAAAAAAAGTCAACTGTGTTAAGTTTCATAAAGACAATCAGAATAAAGACCCCAGGATAAACTAAACAGTTTAGTCGTCTAGAATTTTGGTTCTACAGTCTTGGGTATGCTAAATTATCACAAATAAAACCTAACCTGGATTATTCATCAGAATATACAAAAAAAACTAAAAGCAATGCCAGCTATTAGTTACAGCGGTTTTTACCCAACAACAGTCTGTTGAGTATATTTGTCAATGGGCAATGCCTATAAATGGCAATCATTATAGATTTTGCACATTTTTTCAAATTGAGAACCGGAAATTCGGCAAGTAGCTAAAGGTACTTCATTAGCTTGATCTGTTGATTGAAATACTTCTTTAGATATAGTTTTATTGTTTTTTAATTTGACATTTTTCGATTACACGACAAAAGATATAGTTAAAGTTGGTTATTTTAATACATCTCTAGAAAGAAGAATAATCAAGCACTGTAAAGATCAGCTAGATTCTGTAAATGCAAACTGTACTGAAGTTGCTTAATAAATTCAGCATATGTAACAAAATATAAACAAAGTGCTACTACTGAATTAAGTTCTGAACTTCTGCCACCAAAGATAGAGAAATTTTAAGTGCCTTGAAATGTCAAGATTAAAGGTGAAGCTCCAACAATCTTGAAGCTACCATGTCAGAACTGCCAGTATCAATTGCTCAGCACTACCACGAACGTACGAAGTACCATCCCGAGACAATCTCTTCTAAAGGCAAGAGCATCGATTGGAATAGTCAGCCTGTACCTTTTAAAGAATATAAGGTCGGAGCTAACTTTGACCTCAAGCCCTACCTCAAGGACAATCCCCAAGGTATGTTGGCTCAACAGAGCCAAGGTTGGGGCAGGCTCTCGCAGCTGTTGTTGTTAAGCTATGGTCTAACAGCAAGAATGGAAACAATGATGGGAACATCAGTGTATCTGAGGGCAGCACCATCGGCTGGTGGACTTTATCCAGCTGAGGTATATTTAATTTCCAGAGGTACTCCCCTACTGCCGGCAGGACTCTATAACTATCAGTGTCGCAGCCACTCTCTAGTGCATTTTTGGGAGAGTGAAGTTTGGTCTAATCTACAAACAGCCTGTTTCCAACACCCTGCTTTAGAAAATAGCCAATTAGCGATCGCAATCACAGCAGTATTTTATCGCTCAGCTTGGCGCTATGAAGACCGTGCCTATAGGCGGATTTTTCTGGATACTGGTCATTTGCTTGGTAACATTGAGTTAGCCTCTGCCCTTGCAGACTATCGACCTCACCTCATCGGCGGTTTTGCTGATCAGGAAATTGACAATTTGCTCTATCTCAGCCCAGAACTTGAAGGTACAATTGCAGTTATTTCCCTGGTAGACCAGCTCCAGGAACAACAAAATTTGCCACCAACCCCAACAGTTTTAACCTCTGCCACCCAAACCGAATATCCCAAAATTCCAGATGGTCAATTACTAGACTACTTGCATAGTGCCACGAAAATAACAGAGAAAGGCAATTGGGATTTAGGCAGTGGCAAATCAAACCAAAGCTTGAGTGAAAAGCCCCTTGAGGATAAGTATAATTTTCCTTTTTGTACTAAAGTCTCAACTACTACTACACCCATTAATTGGGAGGGGTCAACCCCTCAAAGATTACCCTTACAAGCATTAGAATATACAATTCTCAAGCGGCGTTCTACTCGCAATTACAATGGAGATAGTCTCACCTTCAATGAACTCAAAGCTCTACTGGATTTCACTTATCAACCCCATCACTATTTTGGGCAAGGTTTAGATAGTTCACCAGATTATTTTGATTTGGGTCTGATTGAAACCTTTGTCGCAGTGTCTGGGGTTACTCAATTAGAGGAAGGCTGTTATTATTATGCGCCCCAAGCCCAAGAATTGCGTCAGATTCGATTTAAGAACTTCCGCAGGGAGTTACACTATTTGTGTCTGTGGCAAGATTTAGGTCGAGATGCGGCGGCAGTGGTGTTCCATACCGCCGATTTAAAGATGGCTGTGAGCAAATATGGGGATCGTGCCTATCGCTATCTCCATATGGATGCAGGGCATCTAGGACAACGCCTGAATTTAGCAGCCATTGGTTTAGATTTAGGAGTAAGCGGTATTGCTGGTTTTTTTGATGACCAAGTCAATGAGGTGCTAGGTATTCCCACTGATGAGGCAGTCCTTTATATCACCACTCTCGGGCAAAAAACAAGCTCTTGATGTTCATCAATAACTTGCAAACTTATCAGTTGCCTCAATTAAGGCGTTACGAATGCCCGGTTCTGACATCGAATGTCCAGCATCAGGAATAACAATTAATTCCGCTTCTGGCCAAGCGCGATGCAGCTCCCAAGCTGAAATCATCGGACAGACGACATCGTAACGCCCCTGTACAATGGTAGCAGGAAGATGGCGAATTTGATCAACGTTTTGCAGTAACTGGTCTTCTGGCTCAAAAAAGCCTTTATTGATAAAATAATGGCATTCAATTCTGGCAAAGGCGGCGGCGAAGTGACTTTCGCCAAATCTTTCCATTAGGTTTTGATCTTGAAAAAGTTTACTGGTACTTGCCTCCCAAACTGACCAAGCACGGGCTGCTTCTAATCTTACTTGAGCCTCCGGACTAGTCAAGCGCCGATAATAGGCCCCTAGTAAGTCATGACGCTCTTCCTCTGGAATTGGTTTGAGATATTCCTCCCAGGCATCTGGAAAGATATAGCTTGCTCCTTGTTGATAAAACCATTGAATCTCCTTTTGCCTGAGCATAAAAATGCCACGCAGAATTAGTCCTCGGCATTGTTGAGGATGGGTTTGACTATAAGCTAATGATAGAGTACTGCCCCAACTACCCCCAAACACAAACCACTGCTCAATCCCTAATTTGACTCGCAGTTTTTCGATATCACTTACTAAGTCCCAAGTTGTATTGTGTTTTAATTCTGCATGGGGAGTACTCTTGCCGCAGCCTCTCTGGTCAAAGAGTATAACTCGCCATTTGGCAGGGTCGAAGTATTGGCGATATTTGGGTTGGCTTCCTCCTCCAGGGCCACCATGCAAAAATATCACTGGTTTGCCTTCCGGATTGCCAGACTCTTCAAAATAAATGGTGTGCAGCTCAGAAACTTTGAGATTTCCCTGGTTATAGGGTTCGATCAGGGGATAAAGTTCTCGCATGATGTCATCATTAATTGATCAGCTTCCTCAAAGCTTAAATTATCTAGTTTTTTTACAAAAGAATAAATTTAGATGTAATTTGTTTTAATTTTAAAGAGTGTGAGGTGTTAATGGAATTGAAGTGTCTCAATTGCTCTGAGCCAACCACCTCAGCAGGGGAGAAAGATTTATGTTTGAAGCACAGGGATTTAAATGTCCAAAATGTAACAAAAATGGATTAGTCCGCTGTGAACACAGTGAGCATGATGTTTTTCAATGCTTGTACTGCGGCTATCGCCAAGATTTGACTACAAAAAATCGCTCTGAATCCTCTGCCTCAGGAGACTTTGGAGCTTTCCTGATTGCTCTAGTTGCTGGCTTCTTTATTGTCTTTGGCTTATTGTTGCCTTAATTTTAAACATAGACAGATTGTTCATGGCTGATGGCTCATGGTTCATAGCTAGGAGTAATTTGCAATCATTGAACAGTTTTGATTTCATCTGAATTTTCCTCAGACTCTTGAAACAAGCTAGAATATTAGGCTATTATCTGCAACTAAGCTGTTCCACATAGAGCTTTTATAGGATTTTGAGCAAGTGGATAATTTGGATGACGGGCATCGATAACGGGCGAGACGCCCATCCCACAGCTATTCCACAGCTATTCTACAGCCATCCCACAAAACACGGGTGATTTCTGTTTGTGCAAATTTAGATGTATCTTAGCTTATTACCATGAGCTAGAGGAAAAGTAGAAGTGCACTTTGAGCTAGGGAGGCGAGTTAAGCAGTGGTTACTCAATAGTCAGCAGTATTTGGTGCGGCGACTAGATAGCTCTGTTAGATTTAGAATCCTGCTCTCTTTTTTCGTAGCTTATACAGCACTTTTGGCACTTCAAAGCCTAGAGCAGTATTTACATAACTCCCATAGTTGCCAATCGCCTCTGAGTTGTTGGGTAACGCACTTTGTCTCCGTGATTTCAGTCGATCATCTCGAAGGCTTTAGTATTCTAGTTGTAGCAATTCTTTACTTGCTAGAAAGCCGCGATCGCAAAAAAAGAAAGCATTATGAAGCATGGCAGATTATTGATCAAGCTGCTGCTACGAAGGTTACTACTAGCTATGCTCGCCTTCATGCTCTCCAAGACTTGAATGAAGATGGGATTTCACTCGGCTGTTTGGATGTGTCTCAAGCTGATTTGAGGGGTATCAATTTGAGAGGTGCTGACTTACGGGAAGCAACCCTTAGGGGCGCTAATCTCAAAAATGCCAATCTCAGTAATGCTAATCTCGCTAACGCTGATTTCAATGAAGCTAATCTTACTGACTCTAATCTTAGTGGTGCAAATCTTAAAGGAGTCTACTTATGTGGTGCTAATTTGGCTAGAGCAAATCTCAGGGGAGCTAACCTAACCAAAAGCAATCTCAGTAAAGCTAACTTGGAGCAAGCACAACTGGAAGGAGTTAAGTTGGAGGATGCTAACTTGGCACAAACTAATTTCAGGAATGCCAATCTCACCCGTGCTAATCTCCAAGGAGCTCGGCTTAGGGAAACTCATCGTGGTGGCGCTGACTTTAAGGGAGCTAACCTCTCAGGTGTGACTATGCCTGATGGTAAAGTTAACCTGTGACATACTCCCGGCGCTAACTTCTGAGGAAGTTGATTCGCGGGCTACAAGCCTGACTCCCGGCAATTCGACAGCTAATTCCTGTTTTTAAAAACCTTGATGTAGAAATGCTTTGCCGAAATCCCTAAAAAATCTCTACCAGCAATGGCTAAAGCCGTGGGATTCAAAAATAGTCAATCCCATACCAAAACGGCATATATCCAGTAGGCAACATAAACAACCATCACCATAGCAATTAGAGTGCGAGTAGGGATTGAGGGGTGTTGTTTCCAGATAATAAAGCATCCCACTAAGACAGCTAATGTTTCTAGGGGAGCGACTATATTGCCATAATGACGGGGATCCCAGTAAGAAACTCGGCTGTGAAAACGCCAATCTGAAAAGGGAAAAAAGTGGCGGTGAGCATCATCAGTGTGCAGGGGTAAATCTCCACAGGCATGGAGAGCCATACTAGCAAACAGAATACTCAATTGCTTCGCACCAACAGAATAGGCGAACAAGCCGCCTAAAACAACAAGGGGCACAGAGTTGAATACATCGAACAATGCTTGCCAGTTCTGATCATAATAAGACTGTGACCAGATAAACTCTTCAGACATTCCTCGCACGATCTTCTCGTAGGCGTAGAAGGCTACCATGGGTAGATCTGGTAGAATGGCACCGAAGACTATGGGAAGATGATTTTGAGGCTCTCTTTTTCTTCCCAATACCAGAAAATTTGCGATTGCGTGAGCTGGTGTGTTCACAGAGCTTTAGAGAGTAAAGTTGTATATATCTAAGCCTATAGGGGTGCATGTCGGTGTGCCCCTAACAACGTGCGCCCCTAGTGGAGAGTGGGTAATTGAACCGGATAAATTGATGATATGGAGAAGGTTAATTCCTCTAAGCAAGTACAATCTCAACATGCAAACCTAATAGTTTTGGGTACTGGCGCTTGGGGTTCAGCTTTGGCAAATTTGGCACGTAGTAATGGTCATCAAGTATGCTTGTGGTCACGCAGTAGTAACCAACAGTTGGAAAAAGTTGTGGCTGATGCCGAGATTATTGTCTCAGCTATTCCTATGAAAGGAGTTGCAGCTACTGTTGCCAAGATTAAAGCCATTGGCCTTAAAAAGGAGACTACGATTGTAACAGCAACCAAGGGTCTAGATCCAGCTACTACCCGTACCCCTTCCCAAATTTGGCAAGCAGCGTTTCCAGGGCATCCAATTGTTGTATTCTCTGGACCTAATCTTTCCAAGGAAATTGAACAGGGATTGCCAGCAGCAACTGTAGTTGCCAGCACTCATCCAGTAGTAGTTCAAATTGTGCAAAAGATCTTTGCAAGTGAGCGCTTCCGTGTTTATCGCTCTCAAGACCCGATTGGGGTAGAATTAGGGGGCACCCTTAAAAATGTAATGGCGATCGCAGCTGGGGTTTGCGATGGTCTGCAATTAGGTACTAATGCTAAATCAGCTCTTATTACCCGTGCCTTGGCAGAAGTTATTCGCATTGGTACTCACCTTGGTGGAAAAACTGAAACTTTCTTTGGTTTATCTGGTTTGGGGGATATGCTAGCAACTTGTAGCAGCCCTCTAAGTCGTAATTATCGAGTTGGTTATGGTTTGGCACAGGGGAAGAGTTTAGAGGAAATCTTGACACAGTTGCAGAGTACCGCTGAAGGGGTTAACACCACTAATGTCTTGATTGAAATTGCCAATCGTGAGGAGATTCCGATGCCAATTTCGAGAGAGGTCTATCGTTTGCTTAATAATCTCATTACTCCTCAGCAAGCGGTGGAAGTTTTAATGGAAAGAGATTTGAAAGAAGAATTATAGTGCTTTTCGATTGAGTAAGAGGGTAAGGGAGAAAGAGTTTGAAGCTGCAACCTAATTTCTTTACATAATCCATACCAAGGTAGAGTTTTCTTGGTGTATTCTTCTATTTATAGCTGTACGTATTAAGGTTAGGACAAGCTAAATCACTAGAACTTTGTCAAATTCACCCCTTCTGCCTTGGAGCCTTCTGCCCTGGAGCCTTGCGCGTAGCGCTATATGTCCGACTACTTAGGGCGGTGGAAGTTGCCTAATTTAGTAGAATCCCCCCTTTTAGAAAAAGGGGGAATGTCAATAAATTTAAATGGCTAAAAAATCTAAACTGTGATCATTCTTACTCACTGGAGTGGACTTTTTAACCACAGTCAAAGTATGGATAGTGTAACCTGCTGAAAGTATCAAGAGTTGACTGATTCTGTTTTTATGTACTTCACTAACACAACTACAAAGTGTATCCAGGCTCATTCTCAACTGTTGCTTTTTGCCCAGTGGTAGAGCATCGCAGCTGATTAACTTGGTAACTTCTTCAAACATCTGTTGCTGAGCTTCTGGTAATAAATCAGACCAATTAGATAAGGTAAGATTTCGCAATACGATCCGGAAAATAGCCTCTGTTTCGTTCATATCCATGCTTCTCATTTAAAAATAAGGCAGGAGGCTTACCAGACTAGAAGGGATGATAATTTTCATCAGTTTTTTGTGAGCAGAAGCTCATCAGTATTTAGTTATAAAATAGGAATTATCCAATTGAATTTTCATTCCTTCTGTACCTGCTCTCTGCATTTGTAGTCTTCTATTGCTATGCTAGAATTACTGCCGACTCAGCTTGCCACTGATAATACCAAGCTAGTAAACGCTCTCCAGCATCTTTGGGTGGACTTAGAATGTCATGCCAAGCTATAAAGGTATCCCCATCAGCCCCAATCATGATTAAGCCACTCATCCCTTTAGAGCGCTTCAGTGCTTGCAAAGCTTGCTCTGGGTTTTGAACTATTGGGCTACCTACGTTTAATGAGGTGTTCACAGAAACTTCTACACCCAATCGACGTCCCATGGCTTTGAGATAAGCATAGGTGAAGGTATCATTCTTTCTGACAATTTGAACACGGGATGTACCATCGTGGTGAATCACTGCTGGAATCAGCTGATAGCTCTCAGGACGAGCCCGAGTCGTCAATACCATATAGTTATAGGCATTATGGTTGTCATCACTAGCACCTGGTGAGAGTTCAAAGTAACGCTGAGCTGCTTCGTAAGTTGCCATGGGTGCCAATGGACGAATTCTTTCTCGAAACTTGACTAACTCATTAATATTTTCGAGGCTATGGGGGTTGCAGGGATTGGCAACAATACTACGGTGGCCAAGTGCTCGTGGCCCAGTTTCTGCTGCTCCTTGAAAAAATCCCAATACACCATCTTGGGAGATAATATAAGCGGCTAAATCAGCAATCTCTTCTCGTTGTTGGGGACAATTTACATTGCCTAGCGGGATATAAGCAATTTCTTCAGTGGTGTTAAGTGAGTGACTAATACTGGCAGTGCTGGGAGGAATGCCGCAATAAAAAGCATGTTTTAGTTTTTCTCCAGTTGGCACACCGTTGGCCAAAGCAAAATTATAAGCTGCTCCCATTGCCACACCAGCATCACCGGGAGTAGGCGGCACCCAGAGGTGTAAATGGGTATCTTTACCAAAATAGCGCTGATAGTAAGTCTGGTTAAAATTTTCTAGCAAACGCATGTTGGCAACACAGTTGAGGGCTGTGCCTCCACTCATAACTAGTTTGTTGCTTCCAGTTGTACGAATTAGGTAGTCGATTATATGGAATAAGACATCTTCAAAAACTAATTGAGTTGCAGCTGCCTTATCTAAGCGCTCCTGGGTAATCGGTGAGTGGGTAACATCCTCAACCCGCAAAATTGCATCGGGATTCCACATCTTTTTGGCAGGGATAGGCTCTCCGAGAATTTCTTTGAGAACATTATTATAAGGCTTTAGTTGACCCCATTGGTGCCAATTGGTCATGGCACGATTAAGGTAAACCTGGCCTTCATTACCAAAATAAATCAGCTGACGTAGTTGCCGATAGTAGGGATTGGTGAGGCGGTTATTATTACCCCAGGCAGAAGCCCCCATATAGCGCCCTTCACTACTCAATGTAGTCCAACCACCTTGGGTAGAACTAATCATGCTGTAAAGTATACCCAGCGAGTCCATCATACTATCATTACTACGCAGACGCTTAAGCTGGTTATTTTTGGCAAGGTAAAGAGATATTGAGCCATTATCACCAAAGCCATCAAGTACAGTAACCATTACTGGCTCTTGGCTACAATTGAAAGGAGAGACGCCATAGGAGAAATAGGCGTGATTGTCGTGGTGGCACATGCCGATGATTGGCATTGGCCCATCTAAACCCAGTTGCCTACCCAAACGTTGGGGGACTTCACCAGCCTTCTGAACATGAATATGATTAAATTTTTGTGAAGACGAAGGCAGAGAAAGAGAAAGGCTTAAGGGTAAGTGTTCACAAACCGCACGCAAACCGAAGGGAATAAAATCTATGTAGTTCCAACTAGCAAGGCAAGCATGAATATCCTTCGGTTCAATACCGATTTCACTCATGCGTTTACTAACTGATTCAACGCTATGTTGTGGATAACCAGCATAGTGTTTGATTCCAGTGTACCTTTCCTCTTCCTCATTACAAATGAGTTTGATTCCTTGCTCCAAAGAAACTTCAATTAAGGCAACTCCAGAATTGTGACCACTAGGTCCAATTCCCATCAGATAAACTCGCTCTTTCCTATGAAGCTTGGCTTGCATTGAAACAATTCGCTCACGGGCATAGCGACTATCCAAGTGATAGAAATTACGGGCAGCAAAAAGAGTTTTCATCAACGGCTTAGTAGTCTCGAAAACTAATTTACCTATCCAGGGATGAGCTGGGCCATATCTTCCAAAAATTCGTGACATTTATCCTACCTCTGGTTCTGATAGTTAAAAGTGAAAATTGTGAGTGACGAGGGATTGTTGATAATTGGCAGAGCTGCGTCTTCAAAGATTTTAGTATTGTCTGTGTTGCCGAATTACCAGTTGTCGATTATGTTATCTTGCTGACAGTTTTTTTCTGAACTAAAATTGATAAAAGTTGACATTATCGTGACTCAAGTGTTAAAGTTTATGAGTGAACCAGCAATTATTTTTGACAACTTATCTGTAAATCAAAGATTTTACAGATAACTAGAATACCTTTTAGTTTTTAGCTTAGTTAAATAAATTTAAATCTGATTATTTGACTCAGAAACTCAAAATCAAGATTAGTATATCTAACTAATATGAAAACCATTATAACTTTAGCAGTTTAGAGACAATCATAGCAAGTAGTTTTACTATTTTGCAATATTTATTGCCTAAATAAATCATCAGCAAAACATAACTAAAAATTTGCAGGGCTGCGTTTGGATTCAAAAACTAAACACAAAGTAGATATAGTTTCATTCCCTACCCTTGCAAATTTATTTATATTTTCTATTGCTTATTTACTTATAACACAGAGATTTACAGTCAGTGTAAGTATAAATAATACTTACACGCAAAAGTTTCTTGCCGCATTAATTTTCTGTAGTAGTAATTCATGAATTACTACTACCTATGGCATTTTTTGTATAAGTCTTGTAAAGCTTATATTTTCCGATTGTATGATGATTTTTTAAAACTTATTTCCCTCCTCCATACTCTCCACCTCTGATTGAATACACACTCTTAATGCTTGACAGTTGATTGTTAAAAGTTTCTCTATGATTTTTGTGTGAGAATCTTTTGTTGCAGATAACCATCCTCCATAGTGATGATACGATCAGCAACATCTAAAATGCGGTTGTCGTGAGTCACAATCAAGAGGGCAGATCCCTGTTCCTTAGCAAGTTTTTGCATCAGTTCTACAACTGTTCGACCAGTTTTACCATCTAAAGCAGCTGTAGGTTCATCAGCTAAAATTAATTTGGGGTTACTGACTAAAGCGCGGGCAATAGCTACCCGTTGCTTTTGCCCACCTGAAAGCTGCTGAGGTAGTGAGTTGACTTTGCCACCTAATTGTACAGCTTCTAACATAGCTTCTGATCGGATTTTTGCCTCCTTTTCGGGAACATTTTTCCACAATTCCATTGACATTTGTACGTTCTGTCGAGCTGATAAAAAATCTAGCAAATTGTGAGCTTGAAAAATGTAACCAATATGGCGACGAACTTGCACTAATTTTTGTTGAGAAGCTCCACGAAGCTCCCAATCGAGAAACTTCAGACTTCCTTCCTGAACAGAACGTAAACCACCAATTAAAGTCAGCAAAGTAGTTTTGCCTGAGCCAGATGGCCCAGTCATAATCACAATTTCCCTAGGTTTAATTTCTAAATTGATCTTAAACAAGATTTGCTGGCGGAATGAACCAGCTCCCATATATTGATTGAGATTGCGAATACAGACAATATTTTCTGGGTGCATTGGTCTAATCAGTTATCTAAAATTCTAGAAAATATCAGCTGGGTCTACAGAACGCAGCTTATTCATGGCAAGAAAACCGGAAATAGAACACATAAAAACTGTCGAAAATAACACCACTAATGCCTGATGTAAATGCATAAAAAACGGCAAATGGGTGCCAGCTTCGGCGAGATCGTATAGACCTAAAGACAAAGCAAATCCTGGTATATAACCTAAAACAGCTAAGATTACAGCTTGCTGAAATACCACACTCAGCAAATAGTTTTGGGTATGCCCCATAGCTTTGAGAGTTGCATACTCAACTAGATGACTGGAAATGTTGCTATAGAGAACCTGATAAACCACAACAACACCAATAACAAAACCCATAGTAACCATCAACTGAAAGGCAAAGCCAATTGGTGTTCTGATGTTCCAGTAGCTTTTTTCAACTTCACTAAATTCCTTGCGGTCAAGAATCCTGACGTCTTTGGGTAAATTTGCTTTAAGGATTGTCTGCACTTTTTTGATATCAGCACCGGGTTTTAGTTTAATTAAACCAATATCTATGAAGTCTGCTTTTCGGTAATCAAAAATATTCAAAAAGGTTGATTGACTGACAATTAAATTACCGTCAACTCCAAAAGAAGCTCCAAGAGTGAATAAACCAGCAATTTTTAATCGGCTGGCAAGGGTTAAGTCGTTGAAATAAGATACCTCAATCTCAACTTCTTCTTGTTGTGCTTTCTCAGCAACTGGACCAAATTCTGGTCGAGAATTACGGTCAAACAAGGCTTGGTCTGGTATTCTGAGTTGATCTAAGTTTTGATTAATTTCAGGCAAATCGAAAGTTACTGAATCCAGACCAATTCCAAAAACGAATATCGGATTTTTTTGTCCAGTATCGATACTTTTGGTCTTGCCAAATTCATGATACAAGGGGGTGACTGAATCTACCCCCTCATAGCCTAATGTTTGGTATAGACGTGCCCTAGGAAAACTTTGCTGAGATGTTAAGGATATATATTGTGGACTGATGACAAATAAATCTCCTCGTAAATTGTTATGTACCTGAGTAGCACTGGCATAGAGAGCATCCTGAAAACCAAGCTGCATAAACAACAGAATCACAATAAAAGCCAAACCTGCTAAAGTCGCTAGGAAACGGACTCTTTTGTGAATTAGTTGTAGCCAAGCTATGGGGATAGATAAAATCATGACCCAATTTTCTTAAAATGAAGTGAATTTTAATTGAAAATTTTTAGGTTGTAAAGAAAGTGCGCCGCCTCTCCAACTAGGTAACAGGGCTTGGTGTGAATTGATCTTTACTATTGAGTACCTGTAGAAATAAGAACTTCCACCTGTAGATTAGTTAAGGCTGCAACTTTCTTACTATCTTCTGGATTGAGAAGAACTTTCACCTTAACTATTTTGTTATCTGTATTTGCCATCGGGTTAGTGCTGAAGACTTTTTGTTTGTCAACTTGTAGACCAATCTCAGCAACTTTACCCCGCAATTTTTCTGAGAAAGCTTGGCTAGTAATGACTGCCTCTTGACCAATCCTCACTTTGCCAACATCGGTTTGATATACTTCTGCGATTGCCGACATTTGCTCTGTTTTCGCAATTTTAGCTATTCTGGGAACGCCATCGATATCTTGAATTTGACCAGCTTTGGTAATAACTTCGATGATTTGACCATCTACAGGAGCCTTAATGTAAGATAAATCCAAGTTAGCTTTAGCTCGTTTGACAGCAGCGATCGCCCCATCAACTTCCGCCTGTGCTACTTGTACGTCCACTGGGCGGACTTCCGCAATACTACTAAGGGTCGCTTTTGCCTGACGCTGCTGTTCTTCTAAAGTTTCGATTGTGCGTTCAAGGGCGGCTTGAGCTTCTTTTAGTTGCTCTCGGGAAGTGTCTACTTTTAAACGTCTTTGATCCAACTCAGAAGCAGAAATTGCACCTTCTTGTTGTAAATATTCATAGCGACCATAATCGACTTCGGCATTGCGAACTTCTGCTTTTAAGGCAGTAATTCTTGCCCGTTGAGAGGCAATTTGTCCACGTAATTCAGCTGCTAGGCGAGTAATTGTCGCCTTTTGAGCATTAATATCTCCTGCTCTTGCCCCTGCCTTAACTCTCGCTAAATTAGCTTTAGCTATTTCCACTTCTGCCTTAGCCTGGTCTAAGGTAGCTTGTCGCTGATCCCGATTATTGAGGATGGCAACTAATTGCCCAGCACGAACACGATCTCCTTTTTTAACCAAAACCTCCTTAACTACCGCACCATCACCGGAATTAGGCGCAGGAGCAGAGATTTCCGTGATTCCGCCTTCAGGTTCTAAACGTCCTAAAGCAGCAACTTTGCTGAGGACAGGAGTCGTTTCCACAGGAGCTTGCGCCAAACTTTGAGTAGTGGTAGCTCGATTTTGCAAGAAGCTGTAGACTAGGACTGATCCCGTGCCTGCAGCCGCTACAGCCAAAGTCACTGCCGAAGCCATCAATAACTGACGACTTATAGGTTTGGGTAAGGGCTGAGTTTCTTTCTGAACCATGACTGTTGTTTCCAAATGGGGGGCAAAGGGTTAAGACTCAAATACTCTGCAAAAATTGTTGAAAATTTAGACCAGGCTAAGATATGTTGTACTTGCTTGAGGTTGTTATTCTGTTAGCAGTGAACTTTTTAGCGGTCTCCAATCAGATTTTGGATATCAGCTTTTCTCAGCCATTCCTGGGTTCGCTTCAATCCTTCTTCCAAGGATATTTTCGGTTTGTAGCTAAGCTGGCTTTGAGCCTTCTCAACCGAATAAGCATAGGGGCGAGTCAACAAATCTACAGAGGTTGGTAAAGTATCGATATTCTCGCCAAGAAGTTTTTGTCCGAAGCGGCGCAGTTTAATTGGCAACCTGATTAAACTTGCTGGCATAGACAAAGGTGCGGGTAGATCAGCAATTTCAGCTAGACGGGTAAAATATTCTTTCCAGGAGGTTTCTTGTCCATCAGTGATGTTAAATATTTCTCCGTATGCCTCTTTTTCTAAGGACAAAAAAATTGCCTCAATTAGATTGTCGATGTAAACATGGTTCATCACACCTTTTCCACCGTTAGCTAACAAGAATAATCCTTTGCGCATTAATAACAAGGGTCGAACTATCCAGGGTATGCTTCCTGGTCCGTAAACATCTCCTGGTCTAATAATAATGATGCCAAAATTACGCGGTTTATTCAGTTGCAAAAGTTTCTGTTCGGCTTCTATTTTTGTTTGACAGTAGAGATTATCTTCGCGACAAAGTGGGCCTCCTTCTGTGACATGATCAGGATAGTTAAATCCGTAAACCATCCCGCTGGAAAGATGCACAAAGGCTTTGACTCCAGAATGCATTGCGACTTTAGCCATATTAATGGTGCCGCCAACATCCACCGCCCGCAATTGTTCTAATGAGCTATTTTCTTGGGTAACACCTGCTGTATGTAGAACTATTGTTGCTCCCTGGCAAGCTTTTCTAGCAGCAACAGGGTTGTTGACGCTACCAACAATCACTTCAGCACCTAGCTGTTGCTTTAAGGTTTTGAGATTATTTTTGGAGTGCTGTAGCCCTCGAACCTTCATCCCCCGCTCTCGGGCTAATTCAGCGGCACGCCAGCCGATAAAACTGCCAATCCCGGTGATTAGAATGGTTTTGTTTTTGAGGTTCATAGCATCAATAGAATTTTTGCACAAGTCGAGGAAAGGGCAAGAAAATGAGAAACAAAACAAGTGGTAGGTGTAAGGGAATTTTTTGAATACTTAGCTAGAAATACCACCCAAAATTTCGTTCACCAGAAGTCTCTTATTTTAAAGAAGCAAAATGTTTGCCGCCTAGCTCAATGCTTCCCTGTTGGCATCCAGCTTTAAGTCTTGCTACTAAATACTCCAAATTAGGTGCAATAAAATTAGTACCATGGTCTGGTTCTACTAAACTCACTAAGGCAATGTTGCCATCAGAATGAGACGATAAACTATTAATACCTAGAAAGTTAAACACTCCTGATTCATAAGTGCCACAAGGTACTGAAGGATTATGGACGCCAACACAATATTCATTGTCTTGAAACCAGTCGCGGGCAGGATAGCCGTGGAAGTGAGCCATGGGCGCACCATCTCTAATTAATTCTGGTGTGTATAAAGCTGCAGCTAGAGCTATGCCTAGCATTACATAAAGGTCATAAGAAGGTTTGATGTCTACTGTTGCCTGGTCAATTCCCTGGGGTAATTGTAGTAATAATCTATCTTTCAAACCAATTCTGACAATATCATGTTCCAGATTCAAGTTAGTTTTATTCGAGCCTGAACGAGCACTTACCAACCAAATATCTGGTATCTGTTTAAATACATATTCTGTGCCTATTTTAAGTTTGATGTAGCGTCGATTGTTTTCATTTTGACGCACTTGATCATTACTAAACCCGTTAACGTTAGCTAAATGATCCCACTCATGTTCAGTTATCTTCTGTGCACCAATGTATTGCGGTGGTTCTGCATAGGCAACAAAGCCATAGGAAACACCAGTTCTGCCATTAACGATGACATTGATAATATCTCGATGGGACTTTCTTTTAATCAATTCACTCAGCTTAAAACCAGGGGGAAATAAACCTGTCGGTGCTAGTTCCTTACCCAGAGTTACCAATTTAGCTGCATAAGTAGATGCTTGAGGATCGTATTGCCCTAATTCAAATCTATTCAAGAGAACCGGAGCTATGGGGACAAAAATTTTAGGTATTAGCGATTTTAAAACAAAGCCATCTAATTCATCTTGAGTAAAAATAGAATCTGAGAGATTCATATTTAAAATCGAGATTTTGTCTTTGGAGACTCCAATCACAATTTCAGAAAAAGTTCTAACTAGAGTGTTTAGTCCAATTCCTATTTTTTGTTGATAAGGGATTTGGGGATTAGTAAACTCTGGATCTAACTCAGTGAGAGTAATCACCTGAGTATTAGTTGGATCTTCAATATATTTAGCTGCATGCTCTACAGCCCAACCGATTAATGTAGCAATTCTAGTGACAGATAATTTTTGATTCTTGAGAATAAAGCGAGAATAAAGCTCATACAGTCTTTCAGCTACAAATTCTTTGGCTTTACTAATTAAAGAAGGAGGTCTTTCAATATCAATTACCGCATCAGTTCCTGCCTTAACTACTCTAGTCTTAAAAGTTTTCTTTAAGTTAAAGAAGGGAATCTTGATGTCGTAGCGAAATTCGGTTGTTGCTAGTTGCCACGGTTGAACCTGCACTCCATAATTGCGTAGTTTAAGTTCTAACTCTTCTCTAAACTTAATAATACTTTGGTTACTGTACCCTTTCGGCAAAGGTCTAAAAACTACTTTGAGCTTGCTTGCCATTACTTGAGGATCAACAATGGGTTGCTTATACTCAGTAGTTAATTGACTGCCAAACCCTCCAATTAAACGACCAATAGTTTGTAGAGTTAATTCTTCGCTAGGAGAGTTAGAAGTAGGGCAATCAGAGATATCATTGCCACGCAGAAACGCCAATATTTCTGGTTTATGTTTAGTGAGTTTTGTGCGTAGTTCCGGTGTCATAACTCCCCGTGGAGAACGAACACCTAATTTCTCATTATCAACCCATAACTGAACACCTTGTTGGGTGAGGCTAACTAACAGTTCTGATGCGTTCATTGTTTTAAGATTCTCCAGTGGTTATTAAAGGGAAAGATAGGAGGCTTAAAGGCAGAGGATAGAAGGTTTTTAATGCCCGATTATAGGTGCTAGTTGATATAGGGAAAAGGGCATTGCTGAATTGGAACATGAATTTGTATTTTTAAATAGAACTAAACTAAAGATTATTTAGCTCTTAGGGTCTAGGGTCTTGGCGTAAAACTAATTCATACTTTTATTCAGCAAAGCCAGAGGAAAAATCCTAATACTGAATAGTCCCTTAAGCCTCAGAGCTTTCTACCCTCTACCCTTTTCAAATCTCCAAAAATTCTGATTCCGAACCTGCAATTTCTTCCGCTAAACGCTCAGAAAGAGTTTCAATCGTAGGATAATGCAACAATAGCAAGGGAGAAATCGTGAATCCCAGAAAATTTTCTCCTTTACTAGCAATGATCATGCCTTGGGCTGAATCTAGCCCCAAGCTGTCTAAATGCGCTTGGAGATCGATTTCATCAGTCGTAACTCCCAACTGTTCAGCAATATTAGCAACTAGCCAGTCTTGAATAGCTTCTGCTGTCAAACTGTTTCCGAGATTAGGATCCATAGTCAGTGGGCTCATAAAATCTTTTTTACCTCTAGTAGAGATTGACTTCAACAAAAATCTTACGTACTAAGCAGTTGCGGATCTAAATTGCAGTTTCGATAGGGGTAGGAAAACTAGCTTCACTTTCCCCATCCCCCCATCTATCTAAAAAATGTGTAACAGCTTATACCTCGCTCAATACAGTCATTTTCTTGGAAATGTTTCTGAGATCATCAACACTCAGAAAACCACTTTCGATGAAGTACGATAAGTAAATATCTAATACTTCCGAATTGGGTTGTGGACAGACAATCCCAGAACCAAAGAGAGCATCAAGGGTTTGGTGACAGCTAATTTTGGGTCTTCTCTTTTGCAAATACAATTCTGGAATAGTCAACTGCTCACTAGACCACTTCTCAAACAAAAAAGGCAGTAATGTGTACAAAGGATGTTCTGGAGAACGTATGTAACCTTTTAAATATTCTTGCCATTGTTCATAGGAAACCAGCTGAATTGGATAGCCAAAAGAGCGAACCCAGTCAACAAACCATCTCAAGTGCATGGGTTGGGGCTGTTGCAAGTGAAAAACTTTGCCTAGCGATTGTTTCTGCCTCGATAGATAAACAATTGCTTGACTCACATAATCCACAGGAGAGGCATCCAACAGATAGTCCAAATCGGGAACAATTCCCATTTGAATACAGCCTTTGAACATCAGGCAAATAAAATCATCTGTATTAGTGACACCTGTTTGGCTGTGACCTGCAATAAAAGGAGGTCTATAGATAACAACCGGTAAACCGCGATCGCGAGCAATCTCAACTAACTTTTCAGAAACCCATTTAGTCTGAGAGTAGCCCAGAAACATCCCTTCAGTTTCATCTATACAGTCTTCTTCTGTCAAGACTTTACCAGCATAAACAGAAGATTCAAACACAGCTACGCTGGAAACATAATGGACAGGTTTGAGTTTAACTTGACAAGCAAATCTCAAAATTTCTTGTGTTCCCAGAACGTTAATCTGCTTCATTGCTGAATAGGGATAAACATAATTCAACAATGCTGCCGAGTGATAAACGGTATCAATTTTGCCAGCCAGTGCTTGAAATTTGTGGGCGTCAAGACCAAATTTTGGCTTTGATAAATCTCCTAAAACAGGTATAATTCTAGAGCTGAAATCATCATTCCAAACTTTATACTTTTCCAGGTTTTGTTGCAGTCGCTTTTTCCCTTGCACTGCATCAGCAGCACGTACCAAGCAATATATATCTGCCTGAGTTCTTTGTAAAAGCTCTTCAATTAAAAAAGCTCCTAAAAAACCTGTTCCCCCAGTTAACAAGATATAAAGAGGTTCAGTTACAGGTTTGTAAGGTAGTAAAGCTTCAGGACAAATACTAGGATCTAAAACAGCTTCTGCTTTCAAATCTAGGGCTATTGGAGACTCGATCGCCGACATACTTTTTCGCGGTACAAGTCCAGTTTCTTTTTTCAGTTGTAGCAATAGCAGCTGTCTTTTTAAGGGGGAAAGCTTTGCTAACCGTGTTTCCAGATCAGTCATTGAAATTCTTCTCCTTAATCAACTGTTTTTCAGTAGCAACTGCTGTGTAAACTTCTTCTGTCGATAGCTGTTCAATTGCTGACAATATCTGAGCCAGTTTGTCGCTATCAACTTGCTCAAGTACTCTAGAATCTACATCTTGGGATTCTTCAGCCAAGCGCTCAGAAAAAGCTTCAATTGTGGGGTAATGCCACACCAGAGTAGGAGAAAGTTCAAATCCTAAAAATTCCTCTAATTTAGCAGCAAGCAGCATTGCTTGCGCTGAATCTAAACCGTAACTGTCTAAGCGTTCACTGATATCAATTTCATCGACTTCTGCTTCGATTTGTTCAGCAATATTAGTGATTAACCACTCTTGAATTACTTCTGTAGTTAGAGGACTTTTAGGGTTGGCTTGGGTAGTAGGTTGATTCATATTGACCTCCGATAAAAATTGACTGGAACAAGTTATAGTTTCACAGGCAAACAAGCAATAGTGCGTGCCATACCTTCATCAAGATTGATTTTTGGTTCATAGCCAAGAAGGCGTTGGGCTTTCTCAATGGAATAGGTATGGGAGCGAGTAAGAAAATTAACAGCTTCCGGCATCAAGCCAATTTCTTTACCTTGAACTTGCAGGGCAGTTTTAACAGCAATGGCTGGCATCGACATGGGCTTGGGATGATCAGTCATCTGAGCCAATTTATTGTAGAATTGCTCACAGGTGGTCTTGACGCCATCAGTAATATTGAAAGCTTCACCATACATCTCTTTTTCGATGGCTAGAAAACAGGCATCAATTAGATTATCCAAGTAGACATGATTGAGAATACCACGGCCGCCATTAACGAGAACAAAATGCTCTCTTTCCATTAAATCCAAAGGCTGGAGTACCCAAGTATAAGCGCCAGGTCCATAAATATCCCCTGGACGAATAATAATTACTCCCAATTCCGGGGGATTGTTAAACTTTAAGATTTCCTGTTCAGCTTCAATTTTCGACTGACACAAAGGATTTCTGTCACTCCGCAAAGGTCCATCTTCAGTCACCTGCTTAGGAAACTTGAAGCCATAAACCATGACGGTAGAAATATGAACAAAAGTCTTAACACCCGCTTTTTTAGCAGCAGTCGCAGCATTAACTGTGCCGACAACATTTACTTGTCGAAAAGGCTCAATAGGACCACCGGGATCGATCATATT
Organism: Symploca sp. SIO3C6; assembly: GCA_010692425.1. Classification (GTDB taxonomy): domain Bacteria; phylum Cyanobacteriota; class Cyanobacteriia; order Cyanobacteriales; family Coleofasciculaceae; genus SIO3C6. Next base: position 333,562 of record JAAHHJ010000014.1, read on the forward strand.
TTCCGTATGAAAAACGATATCTATATCGTCCTGGCAAGCCTTCTCTAACACCTCTGGTTCAGTAGTGCTGCCAACAATTACCTCAACCCCCAGCTCTTGAACCTTCTTAGCATCCTCTGGTGAAGGTTCCAAACCACATACCTTCATACCACGTTCAAGAGCCATCTCAGCTGTTCGCAATCCAAGATAATTACCAATACCTGTAATCAGGATAGTTTTGTCTTTAAGTTCCATGATCTTCTACTTTTGAAAGAGAATTTAAAGTGTTAAGCCAATACTTAAAACAGCGTCCATTATTAACTACACAGAGCTATTGTTAACCAATAATGAGCTATAAGTAATGAACAATAAGCCACGAATTATGTAAGCAAAAACGGCTGATATTTGCTGTACTGAACTGGCATTTGTAAGCCCTGAATTCTTAAGTTTTGCATCCGGTACAAAAATGCAGATCCATTCATAATATGGAAAGCGACATCAGCCACTTTGCGATTGCTTGGTTCTGCCAAATAAGAACCTCTTACCCAATCATTGAAACCACCCATAGCTGGACCACACCAGATTTGGTAATCAATTTCCCTGCCTTTTTCTCCACTGCTAGACCAACGGGAAGACAACCCTAAATAGCGACGAAAAATCAAAGCCATTTTCATCTTGGGATTGTTGTTTGCTCTAGCTAATTTCTGAGGATTGCGCTGAGATAAGTACTCTACAGTCTTCTCCCAAACTGATTGCAGGCTTTCTCTAAAAATTTGTTTTTCTATCTTCTCTCTTTCCGACTGAGGAATCTCTTCAATTGAGTCGTAGGCTTTGTACAAATCATAAAGTTTCTGAGCCCGCAGAGGAAACATCGTTCCTTTTTTAAGTACTTGCAGCTTAACTCCCATCTCAAACATATCTGCCGCCGGAGCCATCATCACGTCGGGCATTTGGGCTTGAGCTAATAATTTCTTAGTATGTTGAGAAGCTCCTGCTTCCACGCAAGACTGGTTAACTGAGCCAGTTACAACGTAGGCAGCGCCCATCATAAAAGCTGCCAATGCTGATTGAGGAGTACCAATTCCTCCTGCTACTCCCACTCTCACAGGTGTAGGATAGCGATATCTTTCCTGAATTTCGTCTCTCAATTCCTGGATAGAAGGCAACAGACATACCAAAGGACGATTATCTGTATGACCACCAGAATCTGCCTCGACAGTGATATCATCAGCCATAGGTACTTTTTGAGCCAAATTTGCCTGTAACTCAGTGATTAAACCTTGACTAACTAATTCTTCAAGGATTTTGGTAGGAGCAGGTTGGAGAAACTTGGTAGCAACTTCTCGTCGTGAAAGCTTGGCAATCACTTTATTGTGAATCTCAATTTGATTTTCACTATTGAGACTCAAACCAGCGGCTCGATAATAAACTATATTGGGAGTTAAATCTAAAAAGGCAGAAGCTTCTACAACTCTGACACCATATTTTAGATATAAATCTACCGTCCTCCTTTCTGCACTCTGATCATGGGGATTATGCAGTAGATTAAAGGCATATGGGCCTTGAGGAAGTGCTTGTTGAATATGCTCAATTGCTGAGACTATTCTCTCTGTAGATAAACCGCCAGTACCAAAGGAACTCAAAATTTTCTCTTTCCCGAGAGCAATGACTAATTCTTCCGAAGCAATACCGCTTGCCATTGCCCCAGTAGCGTAGGCGTATTTAACGCCGTAACATGATAAGAAAGAACGATCACCCAACTGTTGAATTGAAATTGGTGGGGAAGCCATCAGCATTTCTACTAGGTTCCCATCCCTTTGATCCGCATGGCTTAAATAGCCTTCGTGAGTGACGCCGATTTGTCCTTTGGATCTAACAAGATAACAAGGTTTATCTAAATTAAGTAGTTTTGCCTTGATACCTGTTTCATCAAAAGATACAGCCTCTAAAATATTGGGCAAAACTCGATTTTGAGCTTTAGGACAACTAAATGATTGCTGACTCTTATGATGTCCATTTAGTAACGATTTTCCGTTATTCACGCTTTTGAAGCCTCCAACTTAGAACCAACAATTTGTTTGCTGTTTAATATCAGATCCTCTGATGATTACTCATCCCAACTGACTGTTTTTATTAGGAGTCATCCTGATTAGTAATTACAGATTCTTGCTCTAGTAATTGTTGGGAGAAGTTGATTTGATTCTGAATAATTTTCTGCATTTGTTTGAGCGATTCCTTTTGTGCTTGTAGGAAAAAAGAATAGGTTTGACTTAGACCTGAATTGTTCTCGCTCAGCTGTTGATAATAAGGATTCAACAAACTAGGAGTATCGATTACACCAACAGAACTGGAAGCTGTTTCACTAGGAATCGTAAGTTGTTGATTATCTTCCTGTTTGCTCTTTATTTCTGGGTAAAATTGTAAGTTTATTGTCGACTCAGAATTGTTACCAATTTCACCTTTTACTTGATTTTCTGCGGACGCAGAATTTGAACACAAGTCATCTACATAATCTTCACCAAGAGTTGCATTTTTGCTAGAAAAAGTAAGAGGTAGAGGGCAGAAATTAGAAGGTTTTTCCTGCTCAATTATCGTCTGTTTTGGAGGCACTGAAAGAGAGTAAAGGTTAGAATACCCAGCTTCTATACGGTAATCGGTTGAAGTGGGAGTCCCCGTCTCATCGTTCCCTGTTTCCTGTTCCTTTTTACTTGTTTCTTCTATTACTTCAAATTCATTACTATTACTCAGAAACTGCTGTGCTTTATCCTCTTGGGTAAGAACTTGGAAAACTCTATTTTTGAAGATTTCTTTATTACTCTCTCTCAAAATCTTTGCTTGAATCCACTCTCCACCCAAAGTGATAGTTTTAACTATTGACTTTTGGTGTGTCGTAGCTGCTGGTAGTTGACAGTAAAGTAATGACAAATCGAGAGCAACTCCATGAGAAAGAAGTCTTGCTAAGCCTCTGAGTAAACAACCATGTTCATCTGCACCTCGCTTGTCAAGAGTAACACTTAGGTGTTCTTTATCTTTAAGATTGACATCAATCCATCGAGAACAGGTACCGCCAGCACCAGCCTCAATAAAGATTCTGACACCATCTTCGTAAACTCGATTAATTAACCGAGGGAAATCCAGTTGTTGACAGAGTGCTTTGCCAATATTGTGACCAATTGACTTGCTCTCAAGTTTAACTGGTTGGTAATCTGCCGCTGAATAAAAAACTGTCTCTGGTGTATTTTGAATGGGCAAAGTGTTGATCTTGACAATTTCGCCATATTCAGAAGCCATTGCTTCACAATGAAGTACGTGATCCAAAGGTAAGCTGAAACCTTCACATTTGAGGGTTTGTTTAACCCTTTGACAGGCTTGTTTATCGCCAGCAATCACTACTTCTGTAGGCGTATTAACATGAGTCAAATAAACACGTTTTTCACCCTTTACACATTCCCTAACCTCCTCTGCTGGAGCCATCAAAACATAGGTACTCCAAAAATCTGCGCTTTGACTATCGTCATCCTGAGATAATCCCCAATACTCACGCACCGTATCTTTAGAACCAGAAAGCCTTGAGCAAAATAGAGGAGAAGAGTTAAGAGCAGTTCCAACTTCGTGAAAACTCGCCCAAACCCCCTGAGCACAAATCATGCTAATCTCGCCGAGGCTATAGCCAAAGGTACAGTCTGCTTGGACTTGGAAATAATCGCTCATTACAGTAGTCAGTAACCCAGAAAGACCAACACCAGCCTCCAGCATACCTAGACCATTATCCAATAATTCTTGTTCGAGAACCTCTAGTTCCCTTCTTGAGAATTTATGTAAGCTTCTAGGACAAAATAGTCTTTCCAGCCTTGTCAAGGAACTATCAGTGCCTTGGGCTACCGAGTCATCAAAGAGTTTGGGAAACAGGCGGAATAAATCTCGGGCAATTCCCAAATAAGCATTGAAAGCACCAGGATAAACAAAAGCAATTTTTCCATCTTTGCCTACTGGCTTAGCTGTAAAGTAACTACCACCAGGAGTTTGCCAGTCTTTGCCTTGTTCAAAAGCCTTAGGAACACCTTGGAAAGCCCGCTTAATTTCTCGCTCTAAGCTAACTTTATCTTTGCCGAGAATCGCCAGTTTATAAGTTGCTTCGCGCTGTTGTTGAAAAACTGCAAAGGTTTCGCTGGCAGCAATAGGCAGAGAATCGCAATCGGCAATTGTTTTTTCGAGAGTACTTAATTGTTCTAATAAAGCTGCACTCTCATCTGCAGCAATTGGGAATAAGTAGAAAGGCATTTGCTGCAGATAATTATTGCTGCGCTCAGCCTGATTCAACTCCTCAGATAAAATTAAATGGGCGTAAGTGCCATCTATTCCTAAACCATTAATCGCTGCAATTCGCTTAGTCGCTTCTGAAGCTAGACACCAGCCCTTTGCTGCTGTATCTACATAAAAAGGACTGCCTTGCCAAACCTCCGGCATTTTGGGACTAGACCATTGGGGTACTGGAGGAATATAACGGTGATAAAGACAAAGTGCAGTTTTAATTAAGCTAGCCATCCCCGAAGCGACATAGGTATGACCGATATTAGCTTTGACAGAACCAATCGCACAACTCAAATCTGAACTAGAGGTACGATAAGCCTCAATTAAACCCTCAATCTCTGACTTATCCTCTTGAGGTATTCCACTACCAAAAACTTCCAGATAGTTAATATCTGTAGGTTGAATACCTGCTAACTGGCACGCCTGTTGACAAGCTGTTTTTACTGCTTCGGAATTAGGTAGTGCAGGGAAGTTGTTGAGAGTTGATACTTTTGTTTGTGCTTGAGTTGATTGCACCAAACTAATAGCATCAATTACTGCATAGATGCGGTTTTGTTCCTGCCTAGCTGCGTCTATAGACTTAAGGACAACTACCCCAGCACCTTCACCGGGCATCCAACCATTAGCCTTTTCGTCGAAACTAAGAGTATGTACACCTGTATTAATTTTGGCAAGTTGGTTTCGTAATAAGATATTTTCTGGGCTGCCAGCTAAATCTACTGCCCCGATAACTACAGCCTCTACTGCCCCTGAAGAGATTAGCATTTGCGCCACTTCTAGGGCTTTAAAAACGGAATTTTCGCCAGCACTGAGGGTGAAAGCAGGACCATTAAAATTCCACACAGAGGAAATGCGACTAGCAATAATATTGCCCACATAACCTACATATTCACTGGTTCCGGCTTGGTGGTGAATACTATCCTTAAGGATAGTTTGCAGTTGAGAAAGTTGCTCATCAGGTAAAGACAAGCTTTCTTTAGTAAGACCTTGTTCAATTTGCCAAGGCAGATGCCAACGCTCCTGTAGCTGATGAATCGCAGGGTCAGTTTCCATGGCGATAATCACTGCCACATTACCTCCCTCCTCCAGTTTCGCATCTTGCAGAGCACGATCTGCAACCTTAATAGTTAGTAATTGTTGGGGATTGAGTTTTTCAACTTCATTGGGCGGTATTTTGAAACGCAGAGTATCAATTTCAAAATCTTGAATATATGCGCCCAGAGGTGCTTGAGAATCCTCAAAACCATAGTCTTTGAGCAACTGTTCCTGCTGTTCTATCCCCTGCCAACGCTTAGGAGGTAAAGGAATAAAATGCTGTTTACCTTCATAAATACTGCGGTCAAAAGCCTCCAAACCATCACAGGCACCAAACAAGGCATCCATACCCACAATTGCCATTTTAGCAGTTGCCACAGGCTCAGAATCTTCAGCCCAAATATCAGGCATTGCTTGAGGTGGCTTTGGCTGTTCAAGAATTAAATGAGCATTAGTACCGCCAAAACCAAAAGCACTAATTGCAGCCCTTTTAGGAGAGTCTTTATTAGGCCAAGGAGTAGAGGCTCTAACAATTTGCTCCGGTGAAATCACCTGCTTAGGAGAACTCATGGGCTCATTTAAATTAATTGTCGGTGCAATTACCCCCTTAGACATGCTTAAAATAATTTTAATCATGCCGACAACACCAGCTGCCGTGAGCAAATGTCCGACATTAGATTTTACTGAACCTACCAGAGGAGAAGCTTGATATTTACCGAAGAAAGCATCAATTGAACTAAGTTCAGTACTATCTCCTAGCAAAGTACCAGTAGCATGACATTCTAAATAATCGATATCTTGAGGAGTGATACCTGCTTGATTATAAGCTCTTTCAAAAGCCAGGACTTGCCCTTGCTGATTGGGACTCAGGAGATGTTTGCCCCTACCATCATTCGATAGTCCTGTACCACAGACTGTAGCATAAATGCGATCGCCATCACGCAGAGCGTCGCTATAGCGCTTCAGTACCAGCATGCCCACACCATCAGCAGGAGTCAAGCCTCTTGATGATTTATCCAAAGGACTGCTAATGCCATTACTGGGATAAGCTTGAACACCAGAAAATAGCATCCGAATAAACAGAGGATCGCTATAGCTAACTGCCCCTGCTAACATTAAATCAGCTTGGTGCGATCGCAAATAATGAGATGCCAAATTTACAGCATACAGAGATGACGAGCAGGCAGCATCCAGAGAAAAATTAATACCAGCCAGAGATAAAGCTTGAGCAACAACCGCCGACGGCAAGCTAGAAGTCATTGCATTATAGGGAGAAGCTTGAGCCATCGTTGGCAAAGCTTGCAACTGTAGACTTTCTTGCTGTACCAATTCTCTCAGGGCAGGTTCAATAGTCTGCTGATAAATCGGCGCAAACAGTTGATTAGAAAACTTAGTAGGGAAAGAGAGATTTCCTAAAATTACACCACATTTAGCAAGAACCTCAGCATTACCAAAATAACTGCTACTTTCTAAAGCCTGTTTAGCGACGTAAAGTGAACCTTTGCAGATTGGATCCAAACTTGCAATTAACTCTGAAGGCAAAGCATATTCATCAGCATTAAACTGAAAATCGCGGATATACCCACCCATTAAAGAGTAAGTCCGATCAGCCTTTGACTTATCCTGGTCATAAAAATAAGCAGGATCAACACCTAAATCTTCAGCAGTCGCCAAGGACTTAGAATCTTTTTGCCCTATAAGATTACGCCAAAACTCTTCAGGATTTTGGGCATCAGGGAAGAGGCAAGATAATCCTATAATCGCTATTTTTTCCATAAATAATTGTCTGCCTATACTTGATAATTAATTGCTTAAAACTGTCTAGAAGTAGGATTCAGGAGTGTCTCACTTTACGAAAAGCTGCCTTAACAGGAGTTGAGGAGTTTAGGAGTTATGCTTACTACAGTCAAACGAAAAACCCTATTACCATTAGAAGTAATTCCCTGAAACTGTCTTAAAAATCAGTTAAAGATCAAAGACTAGAGATTTTCCTCTCCCCATCTCCCCATCTCCCCATCTCCCCATCTCCGTGTCTCCGTGTCTCCCCATCTCCCCCTCTCCCCCTCTGCTAAACTGAACCGTGAATTGCCGTCAGAGGAAAAATAGTTGCCTGCGCTTCACTAATGCGCGAATAAATTTTTCCTTCCTGATCATGAGTAATCACATTAACATTCAAACTCGTCTCAGTTTTAGAGTTAAATTCCATAGAAGTATAAAAAGGTTTGCCATGGGGAACTGCAGAGAATTGTTCAAACTTTCCTAGTTTTGCTGGCAAACAGCCTGACTGATGAAAATGCTGTACCCATAGCCATACGGAATGAGTCTGAACATCGGCAATATAGGGACAGATATTATAGATCGGAAATTGTCCCTGTTCCTTTTCTTCCAGACGTTCCACTAGACATTGCACAGTAATTTTTTCAGGACTAATATTTAAAACCTTTTCCACTCCTTGAAAAGCAGATCCATGGAACAAAGATTCTGGTCCGTGTTGATAAAACGTTTCCCGATAACCAGCAATTTGATTATCTGGAGAGAGATTCAATTCTTCATAAACAGGAGCCTCAGGTATTTCTCGCCGCAGCTTAACTTCAGCACTGAAATGATAGCGAACTTTCCCCTCTTTATTTTTGCTCCAAATCTTCGTCTCTAACTGAATTTCTTCCTTAGTTTTAGTAATTTCCTTAACATCTAAGGTGTAGTCACTTGCCAAATTCTCATCAAAGACAATACCCTTTAAAACCTTAGTATTTTCGCAACAAAAACATTGATAACCTGGATAGAGTTGAGCGCTAGTACTAGCCATCCAAGAAATAGCACAGGTAAAAGGCAGAACTGGAGAACCAGCAATGACATGATCATGCAAAAATGGATTAGTATCAAGCGTTAATTGGCGATGGATATGATAAGTGCGCAGTTCAGAATCTGGATCCTTAGCTGGCATCGGCACTTTACTCCCAATCACCACTTGCGCTGTACCGTGATGCTTAGCTTCAAGCTCCTCAACTAGCATCTGTGTACCGACATCAATGGGAATTACCTCAATACCCCGCATCGCAAAGGCTTTCTTTAATTGCGGAGTCACCATACCACTATCCCAAGGACCCCAATTAACAGCCACCACATGGCAACTGGGATTGTGTTGTTTAACCAGGTGAGCCGATTTATTGAGAATTTCATTAGCAAGAGCGTAATCAGCTTGCCCCGCATTACCACAGAAACCAGCAACAGAAGAAAAGAGGACTAAGTAATCGAGTTGACTGACAGGTACACACTGCAACAGGTTTTCTAAACCTTTGATTTTAGCATTATAAACCTTATCAAAATCCTGCTCTGTTTTCTTTTCAATTAACTTATCAGCTAAATTACCAGCACCATGAATAATACCCGTAATTGGTCCAAGACGTTCAATTACAGCAGGCAGCTTTTCTTGCAGAACCTTGACATCAGTTACATCTGCACTCAGATATTCTGCCTGACTTCCCACTTGCTCAAAAGCTTGCAGTGTGTTTTTAATTTCCCGCCGAGAGGTAATTTGTTTGTATTTCTTTTGTATTTCCATAGGGACAGGTTTTTTCCCTTGAGCCAGAAAATATTGCATAATCCGTTTTTTCAATTCGGATTCATCAAAACAATCCTTAGCCCAAGCCGGCTCATCTCCAGAAAACTCCGAGCGACCAAGTAAAATCCATTGGCATTGATAACGCTTAGCTAATTGAATCGCACATTTAGCTGTGATTCCTTTAGCACCACCACTGACGAGAAAAACAGATGATGAATTAATTTGGACTTCTCGACTCATAAACCCTCCTTCTTAATTAGATTTGCATGAAAAATTATCTAGTATTTGAATTAGCTTGATGATTCATTAACTGTTTATAGTTAATGGTTCATGGTTCATTGGGAAGGCAATTCACAATTGTCGAATACTATAGCGCTAGGCATTGATGTTAGGACAAGATGATTAGGCTTAAAGCTAGACAAATATAGTTCAGGAAAATAAATGTCCTAATATATACTCTTAGTGCTATAACCCCATGAACCATGAACTATAAGCAATGAACAACTAGCTAACAAGAGTAGTTCTTCCTTGAGAACCATAACCAACTTCAGCTAGATGGTAATTAGGGTCATACAACTCAGAAATAATGTACTGGGCTGAGAGTTCAGAGTTTACCTCTGGACTGATATCAATCGCCCTGCAAAATACGGACTTCCACTCATGGTTGAGGGTTTTTGTTAATCCGAATAGTCCAGCGCTGATCGGACTATAATTAACTTTGCCAGTGAAGCCGAATTCTCCATCAAGACGAGCAATACTAACAAAGCAACTGTGTCCTTGAGATGCAGCCTGATTAAGAGATTGCTTAAGGTGTTTAGCTAGGAAAAAGACCTGTTTGAGAATATCCTTTTCTGCTTCCAGAAAACGGATTCCTTCCCCTTTAGTTCCCTGGAAATAAGGATGGAGATGCACAACAGCAGCAATGGGACCATAGTTATCTGTAATTGTCACTAACTGTTGTTGCAAATGAGCCTCGCTTAGCTCTTTTAGTTCTATTCGCTTGATGCCTTCAGGTAAAGGTGCCTGTTGGGGGATTACAGACTGGGGGTAACTTAGTACCACTAACTTCCAACCACGCTCCGTCAGAGACTTAACCAAAGTAGATGTAGTTTGGGAGCCGTCATCACTCACTAGGCAAATGTGGTTTTCAGGTAAAGTGAAATCCAACATATCGGGTTTAGGTAAGAACTTCAGTCTGACGGCAGCGCGTGGAATGTTATGTTCTATTGAGGGCTGTTGAGACTCAAGCTGGCTGTAGTTCTTTTTTTTTTAAACCCTCCTGGGCGAGTTCTTTGATAAAGTCAATAACTTGAGCCAGAGTGCGCATTTCTATTTCTGCGAGTTCCTCAAGATCCGGCTTAGGCAAACCAGGGAATTTATCCTGTATTGCCCCCAGGATTTCCACCCGCTTAATTGAATCTATCCCCAAATCAGCTTCCATATCCATATCTAGTTCCAGCATCTCAGGGGGATAACCAGTTTTATCAGCAACCACCTCTAATAAAGTATCTTTGAGGGTATCAAAGTCAATGTCGAGGCCGACTGCAGGAGTCTCCGTTACCGTTTTTACAGGTTCTACTTTTGCAGGAACAGTAACTTCGGCGACTGGTTGGGAACCATTGCCATTACTGAAAACTTTCTCTGGGCTGGGAGCTACCGTATCCATCACCATAGCTCGTGTAGCTGGCACGGGGCTTTCTGAAACAGGTTTGGAACCATTGCCATTACTGAAAACTTTCTCTGGGCTGGGGGCTACCGTATCCATCACCATAGGCAGTGGTGTCGAAGGTACCGAAATTGCTGGCACTGCTGGTGAGCTATGATTATTGCTAGTATCTTGCTCAGAATTCATTACTAGCTCAGAGACAGATGCATTTAGAGCAGGAGAACTAGAACTTTCCTCAATTGCAGCAACGTTGGCTACAGACTCAGTTGGTTCTAGGTGGTACTCAATTGCAGCATTGCCCATCAGCATCTGACACTGTTGCTGCGTCAGTCGGAATAGATTTTTGGCGTATTCAACTTGATGATTGAGGGTTTGCTCATGAACACGCAGAGTACCAGCCTGATGCTCCTGAAACTTAATCATGCTGCGCTCTAGGCTAGCGAGTACAGCTAACTGTGTCTCCATCGGTTGATTGGCACTGTTGCCGTTAACAAACAAGTTAGCTTGCTGCTGCATAAGGTGGAAGAAGATGCGGGCATATTCCATCTGATGATTCAGATACTGCCCGTGAACCTGCATGGTTTCACCTTGATGTTGATTGATTTGAGCAATGCTGTACTCAAAGCTTTCTAAAACGCGTTGGTAGTTAACAGATGGTGTTGACATGGGTTGAGTCTGAATTGGTTTAGGAGTGTTAGCAGAAGTATTAGTTGTAGCCAAAGGTGAACTAGATCGAACCACAGCAATTTCCTTAGACTGGGGTTGACTCGATGGCTGGTGATGACCGTTTTGGAAGGCTTTTTCAAGAACCTCTCTGGTGTCTGCTACAGTTGCCTCAGTTTGAGGGCTAGTAACTTTCACCTGATACCCGTCATTGAGGACTTGCTCAAAGGTCTTTTTGGTTTTGTCGCTGAGGTAGTTAGTACCTCTTAAACGGACATTTAACAACTTGTGTCTTGGGTCTGTTTCAGCTTCAGGCACTGGCTGCAACTGTTGATAGGGGTCAAGGGTTTGCAAAGGTAAACCAGCTACCCGTAACTGCATTACAGCTTCCCTTAATTGGCGATCGCTATCCTTCTGGCGATTGGCATTTAAGGCAATGGCTAGATGAGGTTTATCGCTGAGAATGTCCTTCACCAAGTTAGTCAGAACATTCTTGGGCCCAAATTCAATAAAGCAATAACCGCCTTGGGCGTAGATATTTTCGATTTCCTGCTTGAAGAATACCGGGTTACTCAGATGCTTCTGCAGGTTTTCTTGAATAGCTTGGAGACCAGTGGGATAATGCTGCCCTGTCACATTGGTGTAAACAGGAATTGTTGGGCTCTTAGCAGTTACTGAAACTACAGCTTTGGCAAAGGGTTCTTGGCTGTGGGCAACCAGGGAAGTGTGAAAAGCAGCAGAAACCGGCAACGGAACAGTATGATATCCCTGCTCTTTCAAAATTGGCTGCAACTGTTCTATTTCCGATTTAACTCCTGCCAAGACAACCTGCTGATTAGAGTTCCAATTAGCAATAGTGACTTGGGGGAAATCCTTAACCACCGCCTTAATCTTGCTGACATCTCCTTTGACTGCCAGCATGGTTCCCGCATCCAGCTTAAGGTCATCCGGCGTGGCCATGGCTTGACCTCTAGCCTTAACTAAGAAGAAATAATCCTCGTCACTCAAAACTTCTGCTGCCCAAAGAGCTGTCAATTCTCCAAAACTATGACCGGCAACAAAATCGGGTTTAAATCCTGCTTGCTGTAGGAGCTTGTAAATGCCTGCACTTAAACAGCCAATCGCTGGTTGTGCATATTCTGTACGCTGCAACAGAGCGAGCTGGGCTGCTTCTTGAGCTGGCTCAAATACAGGGTTAGGGAAAACCACTTCCGATATGGGCTTGAGACCATCTTGCAGCATGAGGCTATCCATATAACTGTAAGCCTGCCGCAGCTGAGGAAAGTTAATCGCCAATTCCTGGCCCATATTCAAGTATTGAGAACCTTGGCCAGAAAACAGAGCGACAACCTTACCTTGAATCTCTACACCAACCTTGCGGAAGAACAAACCTTGAGGATGTTCCCATGCTTCCAACTGGGGTTTATTCTGGAGCCAGTCAATAGTAATTTGCAGTTTATGAGATGCCTCAGTTAGAGAATCAGCAATAAACCCAACTCTGGAATTGGTAAGAGGGATTTCTATAGATTCACACTGGTCAATCAATTCCTGATAGTGCTTATCTCCACATTCCGATTGCAGTTTACTCAGAAGCTCTTGGCACTGTCTCAATAACTGTTCAGGCGTTGAAGCTTGTAGTAACAATGGCTGGGGAGTGTTGTTTAAACGATAAACCTGATTTTGCTCGTCTTGATATTCTTCTAGAACAATGTGATAGTTAGTGCCACCAAAACCGAAAGAACTTACCCCAGCTCGCCTCGGTGGTGCCCCTTCGGCACGAATCCAGGGTCTAGTGGTGGTATTTAAGTAAAATGGTGAGTCTTCAATACCCAGTTTAGGATTGGGCTTATTAATGTTGATAGTAGGCGGTAAGGTTTTGTGGTGCAAAGCCAAAGCAACTTTGATTAAGCTAGCTGCACCAGCTGCGGCTTTAGTATGTCCAATCTGGGATTTGACACTGCCGAGGGCTATATATTGCTTTTTCGGGTTATTTTCGCCAAAAACTTGTTTTATAGCTTGGAATTCGGCTGGATCTCCAGCCATGGTGCCTGTGCCGTGGGCCTCCACTAAACCAACAGTTGCAGGGGAGAAACCAGCCTCCTGATAAGCACGATGCAAGGCTTTAACTTGACCTTCTGGACGAGGGGCATAGATGCTCTTATATTTGCCATCACTAGAAGTGCCAACTCCTTTGATAACTGCATAGATTTTATCCCCATCTCGCTCGGCATCAGCCAGACGCTTGAGAAGCAGCATGCCAATACCCTCACCCATCATCATCCCATCGCCTTCAGCGTCAAAGGGTCTAGTTTGTTGTTTAAAGGAGAGAGCAGGGGTTTTGCTAAAACAGGTGTAAGCAAAAATAGAGTTATCAATATCAACTCCCCCGGTTAGTACCATGTTGCACTGACCTGTGAGTAATTCAGTGACTGCCATTCTTAGTGCTGCTAGAGAACTAGCACAGGCAGCATCAAGTGTGCAGTTGGTTCCCCCAAAATCCAGTCGGTTAGCAATTCTGCCAGCAACGATATTGGAGAGCATGCCAGGGAAAGCATTCTCATTCCACTGCACATAAGATGATGAGATTTTCTCGACAATCTTTTTTGTATCTTCGTCGGAGAGTCCGCTGTTTTTAAGAGCTCTTTCCCAAATCGGAAATTGCAGCCTAGCGGAAAAGGGAGTGGCAATTTGTCTGCCCACAGCAGCGCCTAAAATGACGCCAGTATGATCTCGATTAAAGTCCCGAGTTTGACCGTAACCGGCATCTTCCATTGCCTGTTTAGCAATCACTAGTGATAGCAACTGTGAAACATCAGTTACTTCCAGGAGATTGGGGGGCAATCCAAATTCCATGGGGTTAAAGTCGATTTCTGGTATGAATCCGCCCCTTTTGCAGTAGGTCTTGTCTGGTTTTCTAGGGTCTGGGTCATAGTAATCATCGACATCCCAGTAAGAAGGGGGGACATCAGTAATACAATCGACTTCATCAATGATGTTCTGCCAGTATTCCTGCAAATTTTCCGCTTGGGGAAAGACAGATGCCATACCGATAATGGCAATGGGAGTCTGTTGCAGTTGACTAGGTTGGCGATTTTGCTTGAAGTGGTTGATATCCACCAAGTTTTTAGGTTTTTCAGACATCATTTTCTTGGCTTGTATAAGCTCTATGAGAGCCTTTTCAAAGTTGTCTACGTTGTCTTTGAGTTGTGCTAGACCAGCATCAATCCCTGAAGCAATCATTGGTTAACCTCCACCATCTTGTAGTAATGAACTTTAATCAGCTTAGTGAATGACAAGAGTTGCAAATCTATTAGCCGGTGGGGGATTGTAGATAACCCTAACTTTCTCAATGTCGAGAAACAGTAAATTCAATCACTTTTACTGGACATATCTGAGCCTAAAAGTTAAGAAATATATTAAGACTTAAATACACGAATTACTCCTAGTCAAACATTTATGCTTTTACAAAGCAAAATGTTTTTTTGTGACAAGTATAGGGTAAGTAATAAATGTAATAAAATCTGTAATTATCTGCTCAGAAAATTATATTTTGCTTTCCTCAAATCCTTGTATAGTAAAGCACAAAACGTTCTTTTAAGATCAAAATACACCGCAATGCTAATGACTAACAATGATTTTTATACAAGGAAAACAGACAACAACTAATATTCGCAACTGAGCCATTAAAAGCCGCAAAAAATAAAATAAACTCCCCCAAAGGTAAAGGTCTTAATTATACTTAAGACTCCTTTGGGGCATCCCTCACCGTTGTACGCTGGTACGCCAATAGTAACCCAACTTTATTCGTTTTTACCGAGCATTGTTACCCTTTGCAATTTATACATCGAAGCAATGCAATGCTTGCAAGATAAAATCTAGACCTCAAAAGTGAAAATTTTGGGGAAGAGATTGGCAAAAAAATGGGAAGTATTTAGAGGCAGTTTTTAATTAAGAGAGATTTCAACTGCTCACGCAGGTAGACCAGGAAATTTTCCTCTGATCTATAAAAAAAATGTTAAGACTCACTAGTCGGACATAAGTAAACGTTGCTGTGTAAAGAATTATAAAATAACCCGAAGTTACCCCACACCCTACACCCTGCCTCAACCAACAACCTTTATCAATGTCGCAGGTACTTAATTTGACTCTAATCGCCTCTTTACTTTGTAAATTTACTCTTTAAGGTGAGCCTTGCCAGAAGCAGAAAAAAGTTTAATGTTTACTTTATAAAAAAATTATTGTAACCACCTATTAATGTTAATGAAGACGGTAGCAATTGATTCAGTAGCCCCATGATTTAGGGCTGTTCCTTGCTCAACCAAGGAAGCAACTTATTGCTACAAAAGACTATGATTATGATTACAGTGCTTGGTTTTACCTTATGTGGTTATATTGACCAATTCCGGCGCGCATGCCCCATCCACACCCGACAGGGTTGAGTGGGGACACAGTGCCAGTCCAACTCTTAAACCGCATTGGGTGGTTTGTCTTGAGAACATAGGTTGCGACGCATCAGCGCCAAAACCAATTAAAAATTTTCTTACGCCTGGCTCTAAAGCGATCGCTTGTTGATCGAAATTAATATGGGTCAAATACACCACCGTCACTTGCGGTGTATAAAATTGGTTGGGGTTAAATCCCCATCCAATTTGTCCGGTGCGTTGACCTGTCGACCTATCCCCGCGTTTTTAATCATACCTCTAGAGTCAACAGTCGCTAGGCAAAAAAATAATTATGAAAAACTGCCGCTAAAATCCCGGCACAATGGCTATATTGAAGCTATTATTGACAATTCAAGCTACTGTGGCAAAATCTACCTTACAGTACAATAGCTTGATCAGGACTCTCAGACAGATAGCATTATTAGTAACTTGCTTATGTATTATGCCATACTGTCTTTCGCGGCAACTACCTTGTTGAATTAATCCCCAAGGCTGAGTGTCGTTCCAGTCCTGAGCAGACTATATATAGTGAGCAGACTATATATAAAAGAATGCCAGCTTAGCAGTTGTGGGCAATAGTGCCTCAGAATACTCTGAGGAGATACCTGCTCCTAACTGGTTAACAAAGCTGTAAGTACTCAGCGCCAGAGTTAGGGTTGCCTAACTCGATAGCTAGTTTTTATCTAGTGGCGACTAAGTCCGCTGCTGATGAGACTAGAGCTGAAAGCTTTTAACCAACTTTGATTGTTTCTCGGCCAAACTAATGCTCCCAACGCCTAATGCGATGACAGCACGGCCTGTTGACCCCAAGCAGACAACTCCAGAAAACAGCACCAGTCAAGTTAGCGCTCCTGAGGGGACGCCGATTTATGCTCTTAAACAGCTGGTAGCGCGTCTACATCGGGAACAGCACAAGGTTCAAAATTTGTTGAGTTCTCTGGGGTTTGCCTTACGCAGTTTCAACAATTTGAATCAGTTTTTAGAGTTAATTCCGCTAATGTCGGCGCGGGTTACTGACGCCGATGGTGGCGCTTTGATTTTGATTAAGCCAGATGGTCAATTGCGTCTTGAACAACTACACTGCCAGGAAGGTCAAGCTTGCCGAGATATCCGTAAAGCCCTTGAGGAAGCAACTCGTCAAGTCAGAGCCAAAGGTTCTCAGGAGAATGCTACTGTGACTACACCAGTACCATTGGGACTGTTCCAGGAATCTCTAGATTCGTTCTTGAGCAATTATCTGGGAGCGGGTGTACAGCTATTTGGAACTCCAATTTTGGTTAAGAATGCCGAAAGGGGGTTTCTATATGTCTTTAGCCGCAATCCAGAATACGCTTGGACGCCCACTCGACAGAGGTTAGTACGCTTGGTGGCAGATCAAACAGCAGTAGCAATTGACAATGATGAACTTAAGGTTGAACTGCGCCAGAAAGAACGTTTAGACCGCGAATTGGAAATTGGTGCCGAAATCCAAGTGCGCCTACTACCGCGCCAATGTCCTGAGATTGAGGGCTTAGAATTGGCGGCAATGTGTAAAACAGCTAATCGAGTTGGAGGGGACTACTACGATTTCATTCCCACTAACTATGACCAACTTCGTGCTCAAAAAACTAGCAGCAAAGAAGCTACAGACTGCCCTGTAGCTTCTGTACCCTGGAGCATTGTCATCGGTGATGTTATGGGTAAAGGTGTTCCGGCTGGCTTGATTATGACCATGACTAGGGGAATGCTGCGCGCAGAAGTCCTCAATCGCCACTCTCCAGGAAGGATTCTTGAACACTTAAACCGAGTTATGTATGCTGATTTGGAAAATTCTCATCGGTTTGTAACTCTGTTTTATTCAGAGTACGATCCCCAGACTCGGATTCTGTCCTACAGCAATGCTGCCCATAATCCGCCTTTGTTGTGGCAACACTCAACTAGTACGCTCACTTTCCTAGATACTGAAGGTATGGTGGTTGGTCTAGAGATAGATTCTGAGTACGAAGACGCTCAAGTACAGTTATTCCCAGGAGATACAATTCTTTACTATACTGACGGATTAACTGATGCTGCCAATTATAATGGCGATCGCTTTGACTTGGACAACCTCAAACAAGCCTTTGAATGGGGTTGCCAGCATTGTAGTGGTTCCCAAGAGATTTTGGATTACCTGTTTGAACAGGTAGAGCAGTTTATTGGTTTACTCGACGGTAGCCGGGATGATATGACATTGGTCGTAATGCAGGTAAAATCTTCCGAGTGAGCTAATTTGTCTTTTGGAAATCAGGGAATGCAAGCAGTGAATGCTTTTGTAAATAGCCTTAGTCAAGGAAATGAAGCCTGGAACCAGCTAAGCAATCAGCTTTCGATTGCTTGGTTAGTTTTAGCTCAATATATTGAAGACCCCGATATTTTGGGACAGATGCGAGATGCTTGGAATTATTTTGTTTCCTCTGGTCAAGTGTGGGCACTGCTAATTGGTTTTGTTGTCGGTTATGTGTTTCGTAATTTAACTTCCTATTAGGATTTTTTAAGAAAAACTGCAAATAGCAATATAGCCTCTGCAGATGCAACAGTAACAATTTGCAGCGTCTCGTCGCTTTAATCTAATATTTATAAACTAGCTACTGTGACTAAACAAACACCCTGGAGCCACCGGTTTGAATCAGCTCTGCATCCAGCAATCGCACGTTTCAATGCCAGTATTAACTTCGATATCGAATTGATCGAGTATGACCTTATGGGCTCTATTGCTCATGCCAAAATGCTCGCCCACACTGGTATTATCTCATCGGCAGAAGGAGAATGCTTAGTTGCAGGTTTGGAACAAATTCGCTCAGAATACCGAGAAGGCAAGTTCAATCCCACTACAGAGGCTGAGGATGTCCATTTTGCCGTTGAGCGTCGCTTGACTGAAATTGTTGGCGATATTGGGAAAAAGCTGCACACGGCTCGTTCTCGCAACGATCAGGTAGGTACTGACACGCGCCTCTACCTCAGAGACCAAATAGAACAAATTCGTACCCTGCTGCGTGAGTTCCAAATAGTACTGCTTAACCTTGCTCAAGACAATATTGACACTCTGATTCCCGGCTATACGCACCTACAAAGGGCCCAGCCCCTTAGTCTAGCCCATCACTTCTTAGCTTACTTTGAAATGTTAGAGCGAGACTGGGGTCGACTAGGTGAAATTCAAGAGCGGGTAAATATCTCACCTTTGGGTTGTGGGGCTCTGGCTGGAACTACTTTCCCGATTGATCGGCAATATACTGCTAGGGAGTTGAATTTTTCTGGTATTTACGCTAACAGCATTGATGGCGTTAGCGATCGCGACTTTGCCATAGAATTCTTATGTGCCGCCAGTCTGATTATGGTACACCTGAGCCGACTCTCGGAGGAAATAATTCTCTGGGCATCTCAAGAATTTGGCTTTATCATTCTCAAAGATAGCTGTGCCACTGGTTCAAGCATTATGCCCCAAAAGAAAAATCCCGATGTCCCGGAATTAGTAAGGGGTAAGACTGGTCGTGTTTGCGGTCATTTGCAAGCTCTGTTAGTTCTAATTAAGGGGCTGCCTCTAGCTTACAATAAAGATTTACAGGAAGATAAAGAGGCTCTGTTTGACGGTGTTAAGACTGTTAAAGCCTGTTTAGAAGCAATGACGATTTTGCTAGGAGAGGGGCTGGAATTTCGCCAAGAGCGCCTGTTCCAAGCTGTTGCTGAGGATTTTTCTAATGCTACAGATGTTGCAGACTATTTGGCATCTAAGGACGTACCCTTTCGGGAAGCTTATAACCTTGTCGGTAAGGTTGTTAAAACCTGTTTAAGTGCTGGCAAATTACTCAAAGATTTGAGTCTCGAAGAATGGAAAGAATTACATCCAGCCTTCGAGGAGGATATTTATCAGACGATTAAGCCCTCTCAAGTGGTGGCGGCACGCAATAGTTATGGTGGTACTGGCTTTGAACAGGTGCGACAAGCCTTGGCAGAAGCACGCACTCGTGTTACTGCTCAGTAGTCAATCTTGAGAATGAGCGGATACACCAACGGAGTAGTCACAACTACAGCTGCCGACTTGCAGTATAAGAGTTTATGATAGCAGTCGGTAGCAACCCATTCACAGGCTTGTGTAGCCTTCTCATTCATGCGTCGAATACTGTCGTTTATACAAACAGTGTTAGGGATTATCTTTCGCCATCCAATTACCGGTGCCAGCGTTATCCCAATTTTGCCGGATGGGCGAATTGTGCTGGTTAGGCGTCGCGATGATGGTAAGTGGGGACTGCCAGGAGGCATAGTAGATTGGGGCCAAGATATTCCAACTACAGTAAGGCGAGAATTAGCTGAAGAAACTGGACTACAGTTGCTCGAAATTCGCCGCTTGGTTGGAGTTTACTCAGCACCAAATCGCGATCCTAGGATTCATTCTATTTGTGTTCTGGTAGAAGCTGATGTTCAAGGAACAATGAACATAAAAGACGATTTAGAAATTACTGAAGTCAAAGCATTTGAACTTATAGACTTGCCAAGGAATAACCTTTGTCATGACCACTCACGGCAGTTGCAAGACTATTTAGATGGCAATACAACCGTAGCGTAGAATAAATCTGCCACTAATCTCGATCACGGTGTGATGGGACCAGACAACCTCAACAACCGAAATGGATCTACCTTTACGCAATTCTCGAATTCAGCTATCGTCAGGGCAACTTTTTTGGCGTGAAATAGGTCACGGACCGATTCTGGTATTTTTACATGGATCCTGGAGCGATAGCTCCCAATGGCTGCCAGTGATCAAGTATTTGAGTCAGGATTACCATTGCTTTGCCCCCGACTTATTAGGGTTTGGTGACTCCCTTACCTCCAACCTCAACTACTCAATTAAATTAGAAGTAGAGTGTTTATTCCAATACCTAGAAGCACTACATCTTTCACAGGTATATTTAATCGGTCACTCCCTAGGAGGTTGGATTGGTGCCAGTTATGCCCTCCAGTATAGCCATCAAGTTTGTGGTCTAGTGTTATTGTCCCCCGAAGGTGTTCAAGCACCTGGAAAGGAGCGAAGTTGGTGGTGCCAAAGATGTTTAGTAGAATCCCCCCGGATAACTTATGGTATCTTGCGATCGCTTCGCCCTCTAGCGCAACTTTGGGGAGGTCAAAAAATTATTGAACAAGCACTACAGCAGCAGCAACAGCTATTATCTTCCCCTGCTGCCTGCCAACTCCTGTTCCAACGACGCTATTCAGAAATTCAAGGGGAATTATTGCTAGATAATCTCGATTGGTTGAAAGTACCAAGCTTAATTTTACAAGGTTGCACCGACACCCCAGAAGCGATCGCACGCTCTCAAATCTATGCCCAAGAAGCCCCACAAGCACAGCTACAGATGATCGAGAGAGTAGGTAATAACTTGCCAGAGGCCTTGCCAAAAGTTGTGGCAAGACACATTGATGAGTTTGTTAGCACTCAGATTGAAAGAGATGGGGGGATTGGGGGATGGATGGGGTGAGCGAAAAAATGCGAGGGGGAGATACTTTTGGGCGAATGTGTTACAAATTCCGCCCAAAGCCACGGGCTGTAGGAAGGTCTCTAGCGTATAGCTACTTCGACTTGGAATAGAGTTTCAATCCAAACCCTTGCACCACATGGCTTAGGGTTGTCACGCCGATAGACTACCCGGCACGGTCCCTGGATTTCTACCTCATGCCCGTAGATATTTTCCTTTCCTCGCTTCACGCTAATCACTGGAGCGGGCTTCTCTTGTTTTTGATTTTGGCGAATAGTCTGCTGATTAACGTGAATGATAGTCACAGGGGCAGGTCTTTTCCTGCGCCAACGGGCAATAGGACCCCTTGTTCCTTCACTGACTTGTGGCATTCCCTCAACCAGAGGAATTATCCAAGACCTACCAACCTTAAAGGCTCCTTGAATTCTGCCTCCGGAGAGTAATTGGCGTATTCTCCTGGCAGATATACCCATCAGTTTTGCCGCCTGTGTGCTACCAACAAACATCTGTCTAAAAACTCTTCCTAATATAGGTATTGTTTATTTTAAGCGTGCTGGTAGTCTTCTTGTCATTAGGGAAATTTTGAGCTTCTTTGAGTAAGTGCAGCCCAAGACGCGCCAATATGCAGCTCTTGGCACTGGGGGTGATCTTTTGAAGAGAGTAAAGAGCGGGGTTTTAGACCCCTGATTTTTTGATAAGTCCTGTTAATGAAGTGCTATAAAGTTTTCTGATAAAGTCCCCGCAGTTAATCGTGTAACAATAAAGAAAAAATAAAAAACTTAACATTAAAGGCTTCATACACTGAATCTTCCAGGGTTCTTTTGGTGAGGCTTCTCGCCGGACAAGCTAACTGGATAAGGAGTAAATCATATGGTAGCGCTCACTGACCGAGTCCAAAAGCGATTGACGATGCAAACTGCTGAGATTGCAGCAGATACTACAACCATACGCTCTTTAGACTGGGATCGCGACCGCTTTGATATCGAATTTGGACTGCAAAACGGCACCACCTACAACTCGTTCCTAATTCGGGGTGAGCAAATAGCTTTAGTGGATACTTCCCATGAAAAGTTTCGTCAGTTATATTTAGATACTCTCACCGGACTAATTGAACCTCAACAGATTAATTATCTAATTATTAGCCATACGGAACCAGACCATAGCGGCTTAGTCAAAGATATCTTGGAGCTAGCGCCTGAGGTAACAGTGGTGGGGGCAAAGGTGGCAATCCAATTCCTCGAGGACTTGGTGCATAAGCCCTTTAAGCGACAAATTGTTAAAAATGGCGACAAGCTGGATTTAGGTAAAGGACATGTCCTAGAATTCGTCAATGCTCCCAACCTGCACTGGCCCGACACTATCTTCAGCTATGATCACCGAACGCAGGTAATGTTTACTTGCGACGCCTTTGGGATGCACTATTGCTCTGCCAGTACCTACGATCAAGATTTGGGAGCAATTGAAGCAGACTATCGATTCTACTACGAATGCTTGATGGCTCCTAATGCTCGCTCGGTACTCTCCGCCCTCAAGCGTATGGAAAAATTACCAGAGGTGAAAATGATTGCCACTGGTCATGGACCTC
Source organism: Symploca sp. SIO3C6 (assembly GCA_010692425.1). Classification (GTDB taxonomy): domain Bacteria; phylum Cyanobacteriota; class Cyanobacteriia; order Cyanobacteriales; family Coleofasciculaceae; genus SIO3C6. The sequence goes on from JAAHHJ010000014.1 coordinate 356,291, forward strand.
TACTGCGCTATAACGTTGAAGAATTGGTGGGGCGCTACCGCAGTTGGAGTCAAGCTCAAACCAAGGCAGAGAAATTGGTGATTGTATTCTATATCTCAGATTACGGCTATAGCGATCGCCTCTCCCAAGCAATCGCTAGGGGCATAACTAAAACAGGTGTCGGTGTTGAGATGATTGATCTCAAGTCTGGAGATCCCCAAGAAGTTCAGGAAAGTGTCACTCGTGCTGCTGGGATTGTTATTGGTATGCCACCAGCTTATAACAATGCTGCCACAGCAGCTGTCAGTACTGTACTTGCTGCTGCCAAGTCCAAGCAAGCAATTGGTTTGTTTGAGTCCTACGGCGAAGACGATGAACCCATTGACCCAGTTATGAGTCAATTCAAGACAGTGGGTCTAAAAGAGGCTTTTGCGGCAATTCGGATTAAAGAAACGCCCTCAGAGTCAACCTATCAACTCTGTGAAGAAGCTGGTACAGATATGGGGCAATGGCTAAGTCGAGAGCGCGCTATTAAAAATATGAAGTCCCTTGATAGTGACCTCGACAAAGCTTTGGGACGTATTAGTGGTGGGTTGTACATTATCACTGCCAAAAAAGGAGAAATTAAAAGTGCGATGCTAGCTTCTTGGGTTAGCCAAGCTAGTTTTAAACCCCTAGGCTTCACTATTGCTATAGCTAAAGACCGTGCGATTGAATCCTTGATGCAAGTGGGCGATAAATTTGTTCTCAATATTCTAGAAGAAGGCAATTATCAGGCTTTAATGAAACACTTCCTCAAGCGCTTTAAGCCTGGTGCAGACCGTTTTGCTGGTGTAAAAACTCAGTCAGCTAATAACGGTTCTCCTATTCTCACAGATGCCTTAGCTTACCTAGAGTGTAAAGTTTCCAAGCGCATGGAATGTAGTGACCACTGGATTGTTTACTCAACAGTTGAATCAGGGCGAGTTTCTAAAACAGATTCCTTGACTGCTGTGCATCATCGCAAGGTAGGTAATCATTATTGATGGTTCATGGTTCATTGCTCATTGTTAATGGTTTAAAGTCCTTACATCTTGTGGAGAAGCTCTGTGGTAAGCGAAGCTATACCACAGAGCTTAAGGGGCATAAGCTTCTTTAAATAAGAAACTTCTGATTTGGACAAAATTGGATGGGGATTAGTACCCCACCCAATTGTAAGGCTACATAGAACTCCGGTAATCTAACCCTAATAATGATTAATAAGGAATCAAAAAAGTCGAACTATTAACTCCTTAGTATTCCCTATTCCTCATTAAGAAGTTCCCTTCTTCATTGATATAGCGAACAAATTTGATTCGTGAACAAGCCTAACCCCATTAACTAACATCTTTACCAAACTTATCACCTTGTCTATACTGACAAGGTAGGCTTGGAGACTTCTGACTCCTTATGTAACTAAGCAGTTTCACAACTCAAATAGGCTCGCTCTAGCAATGAACTATGAATCATAGACAATGAACAATAAACAATGAACAAAACCACCTTAGGCAACTGTTGTAATTGCTCGACCGACATTAATTTGTAAGCCATCTAAAGATTGTTCGCTTTGGATAATACCAATCAATTGCTCAAAACCATTACCCTCAAAACCATCAGCATCAAAGAAAATGCCTAGACCAGAAACGTCATTGGCAAGGTCAACATCTTCTAGCTGATATTCTATGGATCCTTTGAGCTGGATAACATCTTCACCCACTTCAAAGTCAGTGATCAAAGCGTAGCTTGGTGGCGGTTCATTTGGAGAAGGAGCAACGATGAATCTTGCCTGACTATCGTCATAATAAATGTTCAAGGTATCTCCAAGAATGAAAATGTCTTCGCCTGCACCACCAGTGAGTGTATCTCTTTCTAACTGACCTGGTTGTTGTTGGGAGGGATTTACACCAATCAAGATATCATCACCTCTGCCACCAACGAGGTTATCTTGTCCAGAACCACCTAATAAGAAATCATCTTTTAACCCTCCGCGCAGCGTATCGTTGCCAGGATCGCCCAAAAGAGTGTCATTGCCCCTACCACCGTCGAGTTCATCATCACCGAAACCACCATCGAGTTCATCATCACCCCTTCTTCCAAAGAGTGTATCTTCACCCCTTCTGCCGTTAATTTCATCGTCAAACCTAGTGCCAATGAGTACATTATTCCCCTCATCACCGTTAATAACTGCCATGTTAAGTTCTCCTGGTTTTACTAACCATTGAAAATCCAGACTTCTCTAAGTTATTAGAAATGATTTAACCCCAGTTGAATTGCTAAATAGCTGCAAACAAATTTATTGTAATTTTTTCTTGCCTCAAGATATGTAAAACATTGAAAAATATTTTGATTAACTTTTTGATAAATATCTTATTAGCATATAAAAATTCTTCCTAAACAAAACAAAATTGAAGAATGTTAGAACAACCAGAAGAACTAGCTATAACCCCATCGTCTGCAACGAAACTGCAAGCGAAAAATACTCTTAGCTTTACTGAAACCCTTTCTTGTGTGGAAGAACTTTTAGGTAAGGCTGATTCTCCTCAAGAATCCCTAGAGTGGGCGAAGGTGCGAGAAGAGATTCTTCGTCAGGATGAGTCTGTTAGGGAGCAAAATCATCAGCGAGTTTTGGAAAAAATCCGGTTAATATATGGAATCGTATTTTCTGCTACGGTTTTTTTAACTGGAATAGTATTATTTATTTGTCGTTACGACAATGCAGTGTATTTAATTGCAGTAGGGCTGTTACCACTTTTGTCAAGAAGAAAAAAAACTGAAAATAACCACGAGTGAGAGGTTAGCCAGCTGTTTTAGCGGCTGGCAGGGTCACTCAGAGGAATGACTTCGTGCATTGTTACTAAAGCAATTGCCCTGCTTTTATGAAGTTTGTAGGGCTTTAGGGGCAGCGCCAAAAGCGATTGCCCGCTGCTTAGGTCGATAACCTCTGTGAAAAGATGCTTCTAACCCTGGCACAATTACTCTAACTACAGAGATATCCCAATCAGGGGGAGTTAAATCAAAAACAATCACCTGATTTAGTCCTGCCTGCTTTAATTTTTCCAAGACAATCGTGATATCTTCCTCAAAGGTAGGAGTAGCCTGTGATTTCCTTGTTCTGGCATCTACTGTCGGCTGATTTGATTCAAGATTGCCCGCCTCATAGCTACCATTACCTTTGATTTTCAAAGCTGTATAGTAATGATGGTAGATATCATCTCTTGCTCCTGAAATCAAAATCAAACGAGTTTGAGCTGCCTCACTCAAAGCCCTTACCATTGCTACTTCTGGATCAAGATGAGCACCGTAGCCGTGACTAGAAGGAGCATGTCCACTTGGGTCGTAAATATAGGCTCGGTAAACAGGTATTTCTGTATCAACTGTACAGTCAAAAATTACAGGAACTATCTTTGCCGATTCTAATTTTGTTAATAATTTTAATACTAAAGGATACTCAATAGTTTCTAGACAAACTCTCGGTAATCTATATCCTTGAGGTAAGCCTTGTCCTTGTAAACATGCCTCCAGTTGACAAGAAACAGCATCTCTCTCAATCACTTCATACAATGCTGAATTCAGAGCTTCTAAAAAATTGTTGCCAGAAGCTAAACCGTTGGAGTTCATATCAAATGAACCAAGGTTGGCACCATATTGAAGCCAATATTTGTGATAATTCATTGAAACTGCCTGAACCGGAACAGCTACCTCCCATTGATTAACAATATCCCAGCCTAAACACCACTGTTGTGATCGATAAATATTAAAGAGTGAATTCTCACATAGAGGTAAATTTTCTCGGGCAATAACTTGATAATTTTCTGCTAATTGAGAATAAGGAAGATTAATTTCAGGTAAATTAATATTTTCAGCGCAGTAGAGTTCAGTAGACTCCATTGCTGCTGAAACCATGGCTGTTTCGAGGGTTATACCTTTACCGGAAGAGGTGACAACACTACAGCTATTGGGACGATAGGAAATAGTTACCGGAATACCAATCCAATCTAAGCCTGTGATATTGGCAATGCGGGTTAACCCAATAGATTTGAAGTAGGAACGTACCCTTTCCCAAGTTTCTCCTACAGCAGCACTGCGATGTGTGCCATGCCAATAACGCTTTGCTGAGTAATAGGCTTGATTGCGGAAGTTGATAAAAGTCACGCGCTCTAAGACTGCTACTATCTACAAGCATGTTATGATATGCTTGTAGGTAATACATAATCTACAGGTTGTATGACGGGGTTAAAAGTTAATATTAAAAACTTAGTTAGGCTGGTTTTCAACGCTAAAGCCCTGAGTGTTAACAATCACAAATGTCTCTCGGGGATAGGGGTCGATGAGCATCTTAGATTTGAAAGCTAATGATGGAACTAAGCCCATGCTCCCGTCTTTAAATCACTTGGTTCAGAGTGAACAGCCACTGCTGATGTTGTATGGTCAGCGAAAATCGGTTTGTTAGTGTCAAGGATCTCTAACATAGTTTTGAAGCTTTCTGCATCTAAATCCTCAGTACGTTGTCTGTCGCCGTCATAATAGGTAAACCAGAAGTGACCTTTGTTTTCCTGTGGTCTCCACAATGCCTGGTAGCTAGTAATCCGTTTCATGTTCATGCTGGCTTGTTTCGGTTGTTTGAAAGCGATACTTAGACTAGGCCCATGCCCCTGTATTGATATCGCAGTCCGGCCAATGAACGGCGACAGCTGATGTTGTATGATCAGCGAAAATTGGTTTGTTGGTGTCAAGAATCTCTAATATAATCCTAAAGCTTTTTGCATCTAAATCTTCAGTACGCTGTCTGTCGCCATCATAATAGGTGAACCAAAAGTGACCTTTACTTTCTTGTGGTCTCCACAGCGCCTGGTAACTAGTAATCCGCTTCATCTGCCTTTCAGGCTTTTGGATTTTGTGCTGAGTGTGAGAACCAGTCTGTTGTGTTGTCATAAGTTCAGTCTCTGGGATTTAAAGGGAAAAGCAGGCTTGTCATCTATCTGTAGTCTTTAATCTATAATTGTATGCTGTTGATTACAATACACAGACTTTTGAGTTCCACTACCTTGGACTAATTGCTAGGTATTAGTAATTAAGGCAGCTTAAGTCAGTGCATAGTGAATATTATTACTGTCAAAGGCTTAGAGGAAAGGAACATATATGTTTCTTCCCAAGGGTCTCGAATTATCAAGTGATGTGACTTTTAGAACCATCCACAGGTGCTAAGTTTACCCTGGGGCCAATGAACGGCAACGCTGGCTGTGGTATGATCCCCAAAAATCGGCTTATCTGTTCCCAGCATCTCCAAGACAATCCTAAAGCTTTCTGCGTCTAAGTCAGCAGTTCGCTCTCTGTCACCATCGGCATAGGTAAACCAAAAGTGACCTTTGTGGTCTTTGGGTTTCCACAACGCCTGATAGCTCTTGATTTGTTTCATTGGCATGTTTAAACCTCTAATATACCCCTCTAGTCTGTGATCTTTGAGTGTTGACTTATGTTAAATTTTAGTGAAGAAATATAGAAAAGTGTTAAAGATTTAATGAATTACTCTTAAACAACTAGTAAGCATTCACCTATTTTCGGCAGGAGGCTCCCGCTATAACTAGAGGGGGATTTATTGAGGCGCAGCCGAGTACCCCCGATAGTTTAGCAGCCATAGGAATGCCGAGGGAAAGCGAGGGACGGAGTTTCCTAGATCCCCCGCAAGTCATTGCAGTGATATAATGTTGGCATGGAAAAGCACGTGTTAACGATAGTCTGCAAGATTAACCCCACGCCTAAACAGGTTGTAAAAATAGAGGCAACCCTTCAGGCGTTTGCGGATGCTTGCAACTATATCAATGAAGTCGTAGAACCCAAGATTACCCATAACGTAACAATCCAAAACCAAGTTTATAAGGAAGCAAGGGAACGCTTTGGGCTGGCTGCTAACCTTGCTATTCGCGCTATAAATCGGGTAAGTTCTAACCGCAAGACAGCCAAGCGGATGGATAAACCCGTTAAGAAATTTCTTCCCACATCGGCTGACTACGATGCTCGAATCTTCTCCTTTAGAGAGAAAGACTGGTCTGTATCGTTAACACTAGTTGGAGGGAGAGAGCGATTCGGTGTTGATGTTGGGAGTTACCAGAAAGGAAAGCTATCTGGTTCTACGCCAACATCGGCAACACTGGTCAAACACAAAAATGGAACCTACTCGGTAAATATTCAGGTAAAGACTGATGCCCCAAATCCTCAAAAATCCCAAGGTGTAATTGGGGTGGATTTGGGACGTACAGACGTGGCTGTAACAAGTGATGGGGAAAGTTTTTCGGGGCAACAAATAACCAAGATTAGAGATAGATATTCAAGAGTAAGAGCGTCTCTCCAAAAAAAGGCTTCAGAAGGCACAAGGTCAACTAGACGTAGGGCTAGGCAGATTTTGCAACGGTTATCTGGTCGGGAGAGACGCTTTCAGTCGTGGGTAAATCATAGCGTTAGTAAGTACATTGTCGGCAAGGCTAGGCAATCGGGACGCTCAATCGCAATCGAAGACTTAACAGGCCTTCGAGAGCGGACAAATGAGCAGCCAAGGAATAAGACTGAGCGCAGACGCTCTAACTCGTGGGCATTTTTTCAATTGCGAATGTTTTTGGACTACAAAGCTCTTGGTGTTGGGGTTGAAGTAATTAAAGTCAACCCAGCCTACACCAGCCAAACCTGCCACAAGTGCTTGCATATCCATCCAGTAAAAGGAAAGTCCTACCGCAGTGGTAAGACTTTCAATTGCCGACATTGCAACTGGAAGGGCGATGCCGACCTTAATGGTGCCAACGTAATCAAACTTTTGGGGGCTTCTGTAAACAGTCCCGGAGGTTCGTACCTCTCGTGTGAACTACCTCGGAAAGTAGAGTACTTCCAACCTAGTTTATTTGATTTGGTGCAGGGCTGCTAAAAGCCTACACCATACCTGTACTCAGGTTGGTGTAGGTAGTTTACACATAGTCGTAGTTGAGAACACAAAAGAACCGATGTCTCCTTCTTCAAAAACATCTTCTCACTCTGTGCCTAAACAACATCCTCAAGATAGTTTTGCCATTACTTCTAAACCATTATCATTACCTGAAGTCTATGCCTTAGCTGAAGAACCAGCTAATGGGGCAGTGGTAGTAATGAGTGGCACAGTACGCTCTCAAACTGATGGTAAGTCGGTAGTAGCACTAGATTATCAAGCCTATGAACCCATGGCTTTGCAGGTGTTTAACTCAATTGCTATTGAAATCCGCAATAACTGGTCTCAAGTGAGGCGGGTAGTAATTCATCATCGCCTTGGTTACTTGAAAATTGGTGAAATTAGCGTACTGGTGGCTGTTGGTAGTCCACACCGCTCAGAAGCTTTTGCCGCTTGTAAATATGCTATCGATACTTTGAAATACAACGCCCCAATTTGGAAAAAAGAGTATCTTAGCACGCCAGATGGTAAAACCTCATCAACTTGGGTGAATATAGGCGCTTGGGAGCAAGCTGAGTGAGCTGGTGGGCGGGGGCCCCGCGCTCTACCCAAGCTTGGTGAGCCAGATAAAAGCTCAGCGTTGGTGATGTATCAAGTTGCCATAAACAAGCAAGCAACCGGGGGATGGTATAGCCCTCGTAGACACTGGATGCTTGTAGCTCTACTTCCAAGAGGCGTAACCGTAAAGATAAGGGCTCTTTGAAGCAACGACACTTCTAGGAAGCGTTCAAAACTCACTAAGTCCTCTCCGGAGCATAGGGTTGCAAGAAACCCCGTCCTCCTATGAGGTGGGGTAGTTCATTGAGATTTGTTAGATTTGAGAGCAATAGCGATCGCTTTTTCCAATTCTCCCTTACTTAGACTGGTGAGGATAAAAACTTCTTGAAAGGTTTTTCCCTGCCGCGCAATCAACTTAAATCCACCGCGAATTGGCACAGATACTTTTAATTGCAATTGAGGACGATGGCTTTTGGCACGCCCAATCACGGCAGGCGTAATGGTTTGAATGCCATCGTAGCCTTTGAGTCGTTCGAGTACTCGAATCAGCCCAGGAATGTGAGTTGAGTGATTCCAAACTAGTCTGCCGCCATTGGGTTTGCCCATTAGTTTATGCCGCTTCTAAAGGAGCCATTGTTAACCCAGCACGACTCAGCTGTTGGTGATAGAGTTCCGCCTGTTCTTGGGGACCAACCCAGACAACCGCTTGACCTTCATAGTGAACCTGATTAGTAAGTTCCCAGGCACGATCACTCGTCATCCCAGGAATATACTTCATCAGACATTGAGAAACGTGATCAAAGGTGTTGACCTCATCGTTGAGGACAATCACCTTGTAATTGGGATAGTTCTTGGGGATAACCTGACCAGAGCCTTCAGGAGCTTTAACTGGCGAAGTGGATATCGCTTGGAAAGCTGCTGACTTTACCATAGCCATAGGGCAATTGTCAAAATACTTCAGGAAATGCTAAATTATGGGCATTTTAATCTAGTTTACAGAAATCAGGCAAGAACGCCAAATAGTTCTTACCGGATTGCTTATGATTGATTACCAACTACTTTGAGATCCTTACCATCGCCCTCAAGCGAAGGTCTCCGCGCCCAAGAGAAGAATAGAGCAAACGTTATGCCCTTATCAGCCTTGACCAATTCTCATATTTTGCTTACGAACGATTATTTTGCTTTTTTCTCCGGTTACTGGCAAGAATGGTTAACAGCATTTGCCTATATCTGTTTTGCTTTATTCATCATGTGGCGCGTCTTCAACACGCAGCCAAAATAAAGTCCATAAATCTTAAGGGTGAACCCCATCTTTAAGATCATTTCGAGAGTCTTTTCTTAACAAGTTGTAAAGAAAAGGCTAAGATAACAAATCATCGAGCAAGTATGGAAACATTTAATTTATAGTATCTATCAATAGAGTTGCAGGAGATATTTCCTTAAGCAACTTTTAGTCGGGGAGAAAAGATGAAAAATTCATGGCGACAGAAAATAGCTGCCCTTGCCACTGTCGCAATATCTACGATTGGGGCTGGGATTCCTAGTATTGCTGCGACCTTTGGTCAACAAGAAGTTACACAAAGCCAATTCATTGCTGTGGCTGCACCTTTTGGTGAAAGGTCTCATCAACTACTGATTATTGAACAAAAATCATCACAGCGCCCCTGCTGGAGTGAAAGCGGTAGTGAACCAGTTGTCGTCGAGCCACTACTGCTAAACTTTGACTTTAGTGGAATTTGTGGGCGCAGTACAGATAGTAACGGCTATTCCATACGCAGGGAAGGTATTGACTTAGGTATACAGTACTTGCTCAGAGTGGTTAAGCGCAATAATGAATTACTTCTAATTGGCAGTAATATCAAAAACCGCCGAGAACCGGAAATTGTAATTGGTAGAACTAATGGTTTAGCGGAGGGATTTCTCAAGATTGAACTGGAACCAGAGTGGCGATTTACCAAAAGAACCCTTGACGGTAAAACTCTAGGTCATATTTATTTGACCTTTGGAGATAGTTCCTTTACCTTCGTAGATATTGCTTCTGATATTTACGCTGACGAAATTCAGCAAGCAGTGAAGCTTGGTTTTATTGCTGGTTTTAAGGAAGATAATACTTTTAGACCACAAGCTACTTTAACCAGAGAACAATTAGTATCGATGGTGTTAGAAGGTTTAAGCCAATTACCTGGTGCCAGTTTTACGTTGCCTACTCAGGCTTCCGGAAGACCCTATCGTGATGTCGATGCGACCCGTTGGAGTGCTGCCAAGATTCAATGGGCGCGAGAAAATAATATTGTTAGTGGTTATGAAGATGGTACTTTTAGACCAACTCAACCAGTAACTCGTGCCGAATTAATGGCTCTACAACGCAGGGCAGCTGAATTTGCTCAAACTATTGAGGGTAAACAAGCAGTATTAGTTAGTAGTCAACCAACTAGAGAGTTCTCTGATATTGAATCTCACTGGGCTGCTTCTGTAATTAAGGAAATGTCTTCCTATTGCCAAGTTGCTTCCCCGTTTAATGAAACTGGTAATGCCTTTTTACCTAACAATCAAGCCCGCCGGAATTATGCTGCTGCTGCCACTTTGCGGATGCTTAATTGTGTCAAATCTGGAGCTTCCAGCAGTAATTAAAAGGACGCTACAAATAGTTTGATTTTAAGTAATAAGTAATAACTAATAACTAATAAGTAAATAGGAGAAAGCTTATTGCTTAAAACTTATTGCTTATCAATACTTATGCAAGATTATCTTGAAACCATAATGTTTCGTAGTGGTAATTCAAGAATTGCCACTGATTCGATGTTTTTTGCCTAAGTCCTGAACTTAAAAATTATTTGTAGCAAAAATTATTTTGCGTCCCCTAAAATCTGGAGATTTGTACCTTATCTAATTAATAACTGTTATTTCAAAGAGGATTAATCGCTTTGCAGGTGTTGACTGTTGAATCAAATCCAGACCAAATCGCTGCCTCAGAGGCAAAAATAGATGTGTTGCGCACTAGGTCAAAATTCAGAGTTTTAGTTCCTAGATCATAGGCATAGGTTAATACTGCTTCTCCTCCACCAAAAATTTTCAAGGTGACAGCACCTGTGGTGGGGCTACTAGCTGAACGAATAATATCTGTAACACCGAAGAAGGAATTAGTATTATTTACACATTCTGCGGCTGCTTCAGAAACTTGTGTGTAGGGTGGTATCGCTACAGCAGGAGATATAGTACCTAAACTCAAAGCAGCGGTGGCTGTAGTTACTGTCGCAGCGAAGCGAAATTTACGGCAATTAAGAAAGTTCATTTCAAGAATGCGCCTCAATATACTTACCCAGGAAATATAGCAGTTATATTTTTAATGTTTGTAGCAGATACAACAATACTTTTCTGTGAAAAAAATGGTTATAAATAGAGAATTTTTGATGAGTTTTTAAAAAATCTAAGTTTATTAACTTATCAATTAGTTTGAAGAGATAGTGACAATTTATTACTGAATCTACTTCTTTAAAGAAAGTAGTGGTTACGATAGGAAATATTTCTAAACAAAAGCTTTGGTTGAAACTGATGAAATCGAATATTTGTTTATGCCCTAGGTTTTGTTACTCAACCAGGCTTACAATGTGAAATACTACTCTACTGATAAGTATCAGTAAAATAACTAAAAAAACTTGGACTGGCTTACTCAAGTTATTCAGAGGCGCAAATCATTTGCAAACGATTTGCATTCCGTCAAATAAGTTATATTTGTCAGATCTTGTAATTGACTTTAAGCTTCCATTTCTGTAATAACTTGCTCAAGTACGGGATTGGCGCTTTCTTCGCCAGCGCCAAAGGCAATTACCCCGGCCGTTGGATGCCCGGAGGGCTGTAGGGGGTAGCGCAGAGCGATTGAGCGAAGCTCAGCGCCAAAGGCGATCGCAAATTACTCTTAAATCCAAAACCTCTTTGATCTCAAGAAACTTCGGAATAATTACATATCTTTGATTGCATCACTGTGCTTGAATGACATTCAATTCTATAATAATCTTCAATCTTACTATTAAAGAGGATTTATTGTGCTGTATACTAAACTTTAACGCTAGTCACAATAGTCTTTTTCAATCTGGCAGTGTATTGCATGGTTCTGTAACTCTAACCTCAATGAAAAAAGTTCTTTGGTCAGGACTACTACTACTTTTATTTCCGATAGGAGCCTGTTCACCCATATCAGATTCTGCTTCATCCTCTAGTGAGGTCAAGGTACAAGCATTCACCACAGGAGCTATACCTGACCAAGACCCAGAAAAGTTGCAGCGACTCTATGGTAAACTTAAAGACTACCTGCAAGTAGAATTGGGAGTACCCGTAGAATATAAACCTGTGACTGATTATGCAGCTGCTGTCACTGCTTTCCGTGTCGGGGACTTAGATATGGTGTGGTTTGGCGGGTTAACAGGTGTGCAAGCCAGATTGCAGGTAGCTGGTGCCGAAGCCATTGCCCAGCGAGATATTGACGAGCAATTTCATAGCGTTTTTATTGCCAATAAAAATAGTGGAATTACTCCTTTTAAAAAAATTAATGGTCTAGAAATATTAAAAGGACGTACCTTGACATTTGGCAGTGAATCCTCTACCTCGGGGCGCTTGATGCCTCAGTACTTCTTAGCACAAGCAGGAGTTAAGTTAGAAGATCTTAAAGGACAAGTAGGCTTTTCTGGTTCCCACGATAAAACTATTCAGTTAGTAGAGGCTGGTAGCTATGAAGTGGGGGTATTGAATGAACAGGTGTGGCAGAGTCGCGTCGATTCAGGTGAAGTGAATCTCGATAAGGTAGAGGTAATTTGGCGAACACCAGCTTATTACGATTACCACTGGGTAATTCATCCCAATGTCAAAGAACGTTATGGGGCTGATTTTACCGAAAAAGTACAAACTGTATTACTGAAGTTAGACCCTAAAGTAGCAGAACAAAAAGAAATTTTAGAGTTATTTGGGGCAGCTAAGTTTATTCCTACCGAAAATTCTAACTATGCTCAAATTGAGGAAGTGGGGCGGAAAATTGGTAAAATCAAATGAATTCTTCCGTACCAGTATTTGATCTCAAAGGAGTTACCCAAAAGTTTGGCTCCTTCCCTGCCTTAGTTAATATTAATCTCCAGATTTATCCTGGAGAGCGGTTAGCCTTGGTGGGTTCTAGTGGTGCAGGCAAAAGCACTTTGCTGAGCTTACTCAATGGCACTTTACTACCTACTCAAGGGGAAGTCTGGGCGTTAGGAAGAAATTTATCTAGCTTGACAAGTCGTAGATTACGCCAAGTACAAAGGGAAATTGGCACAGTTTATCAACAGTTTCAGTTAGTAGATAGCCTAAAGGTTATCCACAACGTCAACGCTGGACATTTAGGGCATTGGTCATTTTTCAAAGCAGCTTGGTCTTTAGTGCGGCCTTTAGAAGTAGAAACTGCCATCAAGGCTTTAGCACAAGTGGGAATTCCGGAAAAAATCTATGAATCCACAGACCAGCTTTCAGGAGGACAACAACAAAGAGTAGCACTAGCAAGAGTGTTGGTACAAAACCCTTTAGTAATATTAGCAGATGAGCCGATTTCTAGTCTAGATCCAGAATTGAGTCGGGAAATTATGGATTTGTTAAGGCAGATGAGTCACAGTGGTGGGAAAACTTTAGTAGTTAGTCTCCACTCACTGGAATTTGCTCGTAGTCATTGTCAGCGTTTGGTGGGTTTGCGAAAGGGAAAGATTGTATTTGATGCTCCGGTAGCAGCAGTTTCACAGGAGATGATCGAGAATTTGTATAGACTGGGAAAGTCCTAGGTTTTTGGCTACGAGCAATTAGATCCCCTGCTCCCCATCTCCCCCTACCCGGTTCAATATGCCACCAGTGCGTCAGTCCGGCTCAAAACTCTCAAATCTTCTTCATCTAGTTCCACAGGTGTGCCACTACGAATCAATTCCGCAAAGTCTTCATTAGGTACCATAAAGCATAGTGTATACAAGCGTTCATTGCCCGTATTTCTAACTTCATGAATTCCCGTTGGTGGTACCAAGAGACTATCTCCAGCACGAATAGGAACAGTTTTGCCATCACAGCTAGCTAGCCCCTCTCCTTTGAGGACAAAAAACATCTCTACTGCCCATTGATGTCGATTGGGAGGAGTCTTGCCACCAACATCAAAAATCTCGACACAAAACGTCAAAGAAACATTAGCAATCACTGGGTCAAAAACAATTGCTAAACGATTAGTATCGCCAGGACTAATACGATAAGCTTGGTAGTCTTGAGCAGATTTGACTACAGGAATCATACAGCAATTATTCATTGGTAGTTGCTCCTAAAAATTTGACCAAGAAGTTCCTAATTATGAATTCATTACACGGGAAGCGATTATTTCTGTTAAAGTAGTTCCTGGAGCAAGAGGTACTCCTAAACTTCCTTATTGTCCTCACTTGAGCTCTATTTCATAACTAAAGGGGATTTATTCCGAAAAAATATAGTATCTCCAGAATAAATTTCGTTTCGCTCCACACTCAGCCGTTAAAATGGACTGCCTATCTCTGACTCAAAAATATTTTTGGTATTTATCAGTCCCTGATTGCTTCCATAATCGTCTTAGCATTGGTTACAAACCCAAAGCATTGGTTAACGTTGTAAAAAGTAGCTTGCAGACAATATTCTGGAGAAGTAGTAGCCGTACATTCTTTTACCAAGATGCAATCATAACCTAGGAAATTAGCATCTTGTAGTGTGGTAATCACACATTGATCAGCATTAACTCCGCTAAAAAATAGAGTAGTTCTGCCTAAATTTCGCAAAATGCTGTCGAGGGGAGTATCCCAGAAACCACTCATGCGATACTTATCAACGCGTATATCTTCTGGCTTTTGCTCTAATTCGTCTACTACAGCAGCAGCCCAACTGCCAGCCATTAATACGGCTGCACCTCTAGATGGTAGAGGATCCCCAATGCCCACACCAACGCCGGTGGGGTTGTAAACATGACGCAAGCCAGCACTAATATTAAGTAAGTCGGTACGGTTTCCCCAGTTTAACCAAATTATTGGTATTTGTGCTGACCGCAATTGAGGCAGAAGACTTTTTAGGGGATTGATGGCAGCACGTGCCGGTGTCACATCTACACCAATGTGAGCCAGCCAGCCATCTGGGTGACAAAAATCATTTTGCATATCGATGACTAACATCGCTGCTTTGGCTAAATCTAGGTGCAGTGTCTTGGTTTCTGTTGCTAGGGAAACAGACTTGGGAGTTAATGGAGGACGGGTAATATCTGCAATCTCCTCATTCACTGCCCAGGCATTTGGCGGCACACCCAAACTATGGAGAGGTCGATTCATTGTTTTTAAAAAATGTCTATCTTAACAATCAGACCCTACTATAGTTCAGTGCTATTATCGATTATCCTTAGCTTAATTTATTATTTGTGTTCATTGTTCATTGTTCATTGTTCATTGATTCATGAGGAAGTTAGGATACAGGGAATAAAAATACCTCGGCTTCAATTAGACTGCATACACATATGAGCTATGAACCATGAACAGGTACTAATTACTCAATGCCTTCAAGAAGCGCCCGATGCTGTTGAAAAGCCCAGTTTTTTGGGGCGCAACTGCTGAAGCTTGGGCAGTATTACTTTCAGGGCTGGTAGCTTTGAGAATTATTTGGTCTATAACTTCTCCTGCGGGTTTGTTGGGTTGTTGGGCAATTAACTGATATTCTCCTTCAGTTTCTAACCAAACTTCCCAAGAACCAGGGTAAGAACGCCTCAGAGCTGCACCTGCTAGTGGTTTAAGGTAGTAACATGATTCTAGCGTACTCAGGAAGCGATCGCGCAGTTGACGTGCCGCGTAACCAATACCAACAACTGAGATATCCTCCATTTGGGGATTGAGCAATATACAGGGACGATCACCAGCAAGATTACACAATTTTTCCACTTGAGCAACTTCCACAGCCGAAGGGGAAACTATTAAGAATGCCTCGTCTTCTGGTTGAATTCTCATTTCTACTGGAGAGCGGCTAGTGCCAATATCACTAACTTTGTATACTGTCTCACCCCAATCTCGACGCGCCAAGGCAGCAGCACCAGTATCAGGAAACAAGAGTTTCAAGCCTGAGCCGTAATCTTCTAAGAGGGGAATAAATTGCTGTGAGATAGACTGGGCTTGCAGCTCAATTTCTGGGAAGACTAACTCCACTTGCACTCTGGTATGACCATCATCGAGAGCAGCTTGAGTCGCTTCTTTAGCCTGAGCGATCGCTTCTTCTATAGTATTGGGAAGTTGAGCCATGGTTTATAACTTTATTTTTGCTCAAGTTAATCCATGAACCATGAACCATGAACCATGAACCA
Organism: Symploca sp. SIO3C6; assembly: GCA_010692425.1. Lineage (GTDB taxonomy): Bacteria > Cyanobacteriota > Cyanobacteriia > Cyanobacteriales > Coleofasciculaceae > SIO3C6. The sequence continues at coordinate 372,109 of JAAHHJ010000014.1, forward strand.
TGAACCATGAACCATGAACTATTATCGATCAAAATAGCGTGAGACAGATCAATAAACTCCCTCCAACCTCTTCCCTTTCTCCCAGGCAATGGTTGCAGACAAATCTTTTTAGTACCTGGTATAACGTCATTTTGACGATTATCTGCTTGGTGGCAATTATTTGGGGCAGCATCGGTTTCTTCAGCTGGGCTTTTACTGTAGCTGAGTGGGAAGTAATTGGAGCCAACTTGCCATTGCTGATGGTAGGTAGGTTTCCCCCTCAACTATACTGGCGAGTTTGGCTATCTGTGATAATTATTACAGGATTAGCTGGTATCACTTGGGGCTTCTACCAAGGCAAAACTAATCCTTGGAACCGTGCCTTGTTGTTAATAATTGCTGCTACCGTGGCAGCAGCACTCTTGTTGCCACTAGGACTTAATTGGCGTCTGTCAATAGTAGCAATGATTGTCGCCGCCATAGCTGGCGTTTGGGCAGGAAGGAATTTATTGAGTCCGAAATTTAGCAGTTTATTGCCTTTGAGTTGGTTTGTTGGGGCTTTAGTAATTTTTTGGCTGCTTAAAGGGGGTTTGGGTTTACAACCAGTTAGGGCAGCAAGTCAGTGGCAGGGTTTACTGCTAACGATGGTAACGGCAGTGATTAGTATTGTCCTCTCTTTCCCTCTCGGTGTCTTACTAGCCTTGGGACGTCAAAGCAGCTTGCCCGTGGTGCGCTGGCTTTCTGTATTTTACATTGAAGTGATTCGAGGACTGCCGCTAATCGTCATTCTATTTTTTTCACAAGTAATGCTCAAATTTTTCCTGCCGCCAGAATTCCCCGAGTTGGATGAGGTGACGCGAGCCATTGCAGGATTAACTTTATTTAGTGCAGCATATTTGGCAGAAAATGTACGCGGTGGCTTACAATCTATACCTCGTGGTCAAATAGAAGCTGCTAGTGCTTTGGGACTAAGTACACCGTTGGTAATTTTACTAATTGTCTTGCCCCAAGCACTAAAAGCGGTTATCCCAGCAATTGTTGGTCAGTTTATTGGTTTGTTTAAAGATACATCTCTATTAGCAGTATCTTCATCTTTATTGGAATTGACTGGAATTTCTAGGACGATTCTGGCACAGCCTCAGTTTCTAGGTGACTATGCAGAAATATATCTGTTTATTGGTCTAATTTACTGGGGTTTTTGTTATGGGATGTCTTTAGCTAGTCGCCGTTTAGAGAAGCTGATGAATGTGGGCGAAGATTAGAGGGAGATGGGGAGAGTTAGTCCTTGCTCTCCTGAGCCTCTGTGCCAATACCCATGGCTTTCTTACTACGTTTAAGCTGTTTCCACAAATTCTTCAAGTCTTTGTAAGCTTGGTCAGGGGAAAGCTTACCTGCACTCAGTAAACCAGATATATAGGATGCTCTATGAGAAAATTCCTCTAAATTCGCATTAAAGGCTAGATACTCTGGTCTAAATGGACCACGGTAGCGGCTATGAGGATAGAGAAATCTATTTTTCTTGCTCTGATCTGAGTGTGTCATCGATCTCCATCAGCTTTTAGTAAATTTTCTCAATAAGAATCTCACATTGATCTTAACTTAACCTATCCTTAACAAACAACTATATTCTCCCAAGGGAAGATTTTAGCTCAGGGAAAATGGGTTTGGCTTCAGGAGTCACTGTTTTATAAGTCCTACGACTAGAGGTATAGCAGTACGTATTAAGGTTAGGACATACTATAGCGCTGCGCGCTGGTGTGTTTACAAATACTGAAAGGCTGCATCCGCCGCTTTGTGGACATCAAAATTATACTTAGGCAACTCTTTTCTAATCGCTGTTTTGACTTTGTGCCACCAGTGTTCAA
>JAAHHJ010000140.1 GCA_010692425.1 Symploca sp. SIO3C6
AAAATTTTCCCAGTGATAGTTGAGGAGCTGAAGGTGGACTAAGTATTTTTACTTAACAACTGCCTCGATTTAGCACTCGCTTTGAGCACCCTCAGTCCATGTGACAGTTGAGGGTGCGGAATGTGGGATAAAAGCAAGTGGGGTGTTTCTTTGCGGTGGTTGCGCCGATTGTTGCAGGAAAGTCCAGTACGACAGCAGATTGTTTGGCTCGATTGCTGCCATAGTGGAGAATTACTCGATATTTTTGATGAGGCTAATCCTGGGCAGGAGGGGAAAGCGGTTGAGAGATCTGTAATTGCTGCCTGCCGAGGATTCGAGGTGAGTCGCGAACAGTTGCAAGGGGAACATGGCATCCTGACGGCAACACTGCTGCAAGGTTTAGACCCCCACAGAGATGTTGATGGCTGGGTTAGTAATAATAAACTTGCGGATTTTATCAATCAGCAGATGTTTGGAGAGCTCCAGCGCCCGATTTTTCACAATTCGGGTGGGGCAATTATCCTCACGGATAAAACCCATGGGGTACAACTACAGCTCGATCCGAAGTTGAAGGGGACTTGTCCTTACAAATCTTTGAACTATTTTACTCAAGAGGATGCAGTCTTTTTCTACGGACGAAGGAAGTTAACGGATGAGTTGATTAATAGAATTCGCACAGAAAATTTTATCGCCGTTTTGGGTGCTTCCGGAAGTGGTAAGTCTTCAGTGTTGAGGGCGGGATTACTTGATCAACTCAAGCGGGGACAAAAACTATCAGGTAGCGATCGCTGGCAATATTATGGTCCCTTTACTCCTGGAGAGCATCCGTTGGAGAGTTTGAGGGAGTTGGGAATTGGGGGGAGAGAGAGGGAGATGGGGAGAGGGGGAGAAGTTGAACTGCAAAATTCTCCTCCTGCCTCCTGCCTTCTGCCTTCTGCCTCCAAAAACCTTCTGCCTTCTGCCTCCTGCCTTCTGCCTCCTCCTGCCTCCTGCCTTCTGCCTTCTGCCTCCAAAAACCTTCTGCCTTCTGCCTCCTGCCTTCTGCCTCCTCCTGCCTCCTGCCTCCTGCCTTCTGCCTCCGAGCAACGGGTGGTGCTGGTGGTGGATCAGTTTGAAGAGTGTTTTACTATGTGCCAAGACGAGCAAGAACGAGATGAGTTTTTTGCTTGTTTGTTGGCGATGGTGGCACAAGGCCATGATAAATTCTGCTTGGTTTTGGGGATGCGGGCAGATTTTTTGGGCAAATGTGCTGAGTATGCACAGTTGGCTGAGAAAATTGACCAGCATCTGGTGACGGTAAAGCCGATGACTTCTGAGGAGATTGAAGAGGCAATTACTAAACCTGGTGAATTGGTGGGTTTACAGGTTGAGCAAGCTTTGGTGACGAAGATGATTGGGGATGTGGTTGATTCTCCGGGAAGTTTGCCTCTACTCCAGTACACTTTGACAGAACTTTGGACAGAAGCCCAAACCAGCCCCAATCCCAATCGCTTGACCCTTGAGTCCTATAATCGGCTCGGTGGTATTGAGAAAACTCTCCCCAAACGAGCTAATCAGGTTTATAAATCTCTCAAGGAAGAGGAGAAACCTGTTGCTAAGCGCATTTTTCTAGAACTTACCCAGTTGGGTGAGACTAGTGATACCCGCAGACGAGTATGCAAGGAGGATTTAATCAATTCAAGCCATTCTCTAGAACTTTTGGAGCGGACGATTGAGCAGTTAGTGAGAGCTAAGTTAATTGTTACCACGAATGAATCAAAATCTGGCAATGGTAAAGCTGGGGTAATTTTGGATATCGTCCATGAAGCCTTGATTCGCCATTGGCAGGAGTTGCGTCAATGGGAGACAATTAAATTATGGCGTATCGAGACCAACTTAGGCCTTGGGCTATAGCACGTCTATTGCCTAACAATAGAATAAGTAATAAGTAATAAGTAATAAGTGAAAACAAAAACATTTATTGCTTATTACTTGTTCATTTCATTATTTCTCCCCATCTCCGCGTCTCCGCGTCTCCGCGTCTCCCTTCTAGGGGGACTTTTGACCAGATCCGGCGCACATGCCCCATCCACACCCGGTAAGGTTGGGTGGGGATATAGCGCCAGTCAGCAACAATAAATAAGGGCGACTGATACGGCATTTGGCAGCTTGTCCTGTGAAGAAATATACTCGACAAGCTTTGCTAGAGGAGCGCGTCCGCCAACTGATATTACCGCATAAGCTTTAGACCAAAAAAAGGGTTTCCAATAATACCTCTTTAAACGTCTCAGTAGCTATAGCGCTGCGCGCTGGTGTGTTTACAAATACTGAAAGGCTGCATCCGCCGCTTTGTGGACATCAAAATTATACTTAGGCAACTCTTTTCTAATCGCTGTTTTGACTTTGTGCCACCAGTGTTCAA
>JAAHHJ010000141.1 GCA_010692425.1 Symploca sp. SIO3C6
TCCACAACCAACGTCTATCTGAGGTCGAACGCCAAGCTCTACTTAAAACGAACACTACTCAAAACGAACCCTACTCAAAACGATCGCGACTCAAGACAACCTCTGGTAAAACGACCGCTATCTCAAACTATGCTGAAGCCGCTGCACAGGAACGTAGCTCTAACCAGATGGAATAGGCATCCTCTGAAACCGTCAGACATACCTTCGCCCCAGATTCTGCTAGTTTGGTGCCTAGCAAATAGGCTTGCTCCCGATCCTTTCGGGCAAAGCTTCGAGAGTGGGTATATAACTCGTTAAAGTACCGCATTCCTTGTTTAATACCGCAATCCCAGTAAGCAAAACAGGTGATGGTACTTGCGTGGGTAATGGTTGGTAGCATCGTCTTTTCCTCCGCACTCCTCTCAAATGATTTAGGCCAGATCTAATTCCAAATGTCACAATGAAATCAACGACCGGAATGTGATGCCGATCTAGGGTGTCACTCTACATCAACGTCTTAATTTGTGGAGCTGAGCGACACATCGCACAGACATCATCCAACAACTGTTATCAATTTATGGGAGAAAAGTGACATTCTTGTGACATGGGTCATGATTTGGGCCTCTCCTCTGTAAAACACTTTAAAGTCCAAGCCTCCTGCTACTGCTAATCTATTGTTCTATGTATCTCCCATTCTTTGGAAAAACTCGTCCGTCTGTGGTGTGGGCGATCGCCCTTCTTTCGCTCATTCTTGTTGTGGGTGGTGCGATTACAACTGCCCTGGTGATTCGTCGTCGTACTGCTGCTTATGATGTGGCCAATCTGACGGTTTCCGTTCAGTCTCAGCCCTTAGCCGTCCAGATTACGGCTAGTGGGACCGTCCAGCCCATTGACACTGTGAACCTTAGCCCCAGAATTTCGGATATTTTGGTCTCTGTTAACGTAGAGCAGGGCGATCGCGTCACTCAAGGCCAAGTTATTGCCCAGATGAAACGAGACAGCATTGAAGCTGAATTAGTCCAATCCAAAGCACGGGTGGCCCAACTTGAAGCGCAATTAGCAGCTCTTCAGAATGGCAATCGCCCCCAAGATATTTCCCAAGGAGAATTCCAAGTGCGTCAAGCGGAAGGGCGAGTCGTTGATGCAGAAGCCCGTCTAGCCTTAGCACTCGATAAAGTCACTCGCAACCAATCACTCTATGATGATGGGGCCATTTCCCGCGATGCCTTGGATGATGTCTTAAACGAAGCGGATCGCGCCCAAGCGAATTTAGATCAAGCGATGGCTAACGTAGAAGAAGCAAGCGAACGCTTAAACTTGCTCGAAGAAGGGAGTCGGGCTGAAGATATTGCCAATATGGAAGCTCAATTGCAAGAAGCGAGGGGACGGCAGCAAGAAGTGGAAGTGCGCTTGAACGATACAACGATTCGGGCACCCTTTAGCGGCATTATCACGCAAAAATATGCTACCGAGGGGGCCTTTGTCACACCGACTACCTCTGCATCGGATGTGTCTTCTGCTACCTCGTCTGCGATTGTGGCGTTGGCACGGGGATTAGAAGTGCTCGCTGAAGTTCCAGAAGTGGATATTGGCCGTATCCAACCGGATCAGCGGGTGGAGTTATTAGTGGATGCTTATCCTGAAACTGTCTTTGAAGGGCGGGTGAAACGTATCGCCCCAGAAGCCGTCACCGATCGCACTCGGGGAGATTTTATTTATTTTGAGGTGGCGATCGCTCTATCCCCCGACCAAGCAAATGGCCAAGCAAATGACCAGGCTAACAATCAAGTCGATGGATCGAATCAGTTAAAGTCGGGCATGAAAACTGATGTGACCTTTATTGGTGACGAGTTGAGCGATGCATTAGTGGTTCCCTCCGTGGCCATTGTGCGCCAAGAAGGACAAGTCGGGGTTTTGGTCCCAGAAGGAGCCAATCAAATTCGATTTAATCCAGTTACCTTAGGCGCACAGGTGGGCAATCAAATTCAGATTTTGGAAGGGGTTGAGTCAGGCGATCGCGTTTTTGTAGAACTTCCCCCTGGCAAAAGCTTAGAAAATTTAAATTTTGGACGTAAGGATGACGATTGAAGCGTACACTACCTTTGAATGTGTTCCCTACCGAAAGGAAACTCTGGCGACGTAACAGTTCAACATTTTTATCAATATTTTTTAGTGTCAAATCCACCAAAACAAAAACGCTGATCCGAATGGACCTAAGCTAAAATTGAGGCACCTCAGTGAAGCAATATCGAGCTATATGGACAAAGGTAGGGATAAAGATAGTCACTGAGAAAGCTCAGGAAGGAGATTTAATCATGTGTCATTCGTAGGGTGCCGTTGCGCCAGCGTAACGCACCAAGCACTGAAGTTGTACA
>JAAHHJ010000142.1 GCA_010692425.1 Symploca sp. SIO3C6
CCCCTGGAGCGAGTAACTCGGTTTCATGTCTGGTTAGGTCGCAAACGGCGTTCTCGTCAAGCATGTCGAGTGGTTGGCGAGTCGCGTACAGGGAAAACGGTAGCGTGTCAGACCTATGCGTCCCAGTATCCCCCAAGTCAACAAGAGGGCGAGCCACCGATTGTGCCCGTGTTGTACTGGCATGCGCCTGAAGATAGTGGTCCGAGGGATTTGTTTGATGGGATATTTGATGGAGTGAACTATCAACTGAAGCGTGGGACGATATCGGAGGTTCGTCGTCGGGTGTATGAGGTATTGCGCTCGTGCCAGGTGGAGATGCTGTTGATAGACGAGGCTCATCGGATACGCCCCAAAACATTTTCAGACATTCGAGATATTTTTGACAAATTGGGGATATCGGTGGTGTTGATTGGCACAGATCGTTTAGATGCAGTGGTGCGCCGGGATGAGCAAATCTATAACCGTTTTATGGCGTGTCATCGTTTTGAGCGAATGAATCGTTCGGATTTGAAAGTGAGTACTGGCTTATGGGAGAAGCATGTGTTGCAGTTACCCGAATCGTCTAAATTAACGAGTGGGTCGATGCAGCGGCTCTTGGAAGGTTGTACACAGGGGTATATTGGCTTGTTGGATGCGGTATTGCGTTCAGCGGCGATCGAGACGTTGGAGCGTGGAGAGCAGCATATCAGCAAAGCGATTTTGGAAGAGGTGATTGCGGAGTATCGATAAGGATTTTGCATGGGCATGAGAGTGGGTTTGGCGTTTATCAGATTGGAGGAATGCTAAGGCATTGTGGGAGGGTAAATTATCAAGCTGGGTATTTCGCGTAGAGCCAATAGAGGATGAAAGTTTTTCTCATGTGTTGGGTCGCTTTCGTCGAGCGAATGTATTGAGTTATGGCACGTTAGCAGAGTTGATCAATATCAGCAGAGCCGACAGCAAAGAGGAGCCTTTGTGTGGACGAGCAGAGGTAGAGAATTGGGAGAGACCGTCCTCTCGCGTTCATCCTAGTGAACACGCCTTAGAAGAGTTATGTAGAGTGATGCAGAACGAGAAAATGACCTTGAGCGATCGCCTGATATATCCATCTAAAGGAACAGTAGGGAAAGGCCAATGGCATCTACAGACGCGTTTGTGTAGTGCGTGTTATGCCCAGGTGCCGATTCATCGGATGAGATGGCAGCGTTCTGATTTGGCGGTATGTGAGGAGCATGGATGTAAATTATTGAGTGCTTGTCCAAGCTGTGGCCTCGGATTTCGTCTGCCGAGTTTGTGGGCTGAGGGACGTTGTGATCGGTGTTGGTTGAGCTTTGCTCACATGGGTGAGTGGGTTAAGAGGGGCGTTTCAATAATCGAATCACCCATGTAATATCTCGTCCACTGATGGGTTCATTATCTTGTTTGAATTGGTCCTTGAGCGCTTTGATGAGTAAATCTTGTTCGGTAATATTGGAGGGATAGTTCCATTTACCGCGAGAGAGCTGTCGTCGGATCGTGGCCTGTTTGAGGGTTATGGTGTCTTGATTTAGAGCAAAACAGGCGGCGAAGAAATTGTCTTGTAGATCATCGACCTGTTGTTGGAGTAGAGAGATTTGAACTCGTAAGTCAACCATTTTTTTGATGATGTCGTGAGGATTGAGGAGAGGGGTTTGAGGATTAGAGTGGTGATTGTGAGCGGTCATAGGATGAAAGGGATAGCAATGGGTTTTATGGTACGGGTTGTTCTTTACTGAATGGCTGCAAAATCACACTCACTTCGGCAGGTGAATCACACTCAACTTCGGCAGGTGAATCACACCGACTTCGGCAGGTGAATCACACTGACTTCGGCAGGTGAATCACACTGACTTCGGCAGGTGAATCACACCTTACTTCGGCCCCCGATTACACTGCATTCGCAACTGAATGTAGAGGAGCCAAGTTATGGTGCGCCAATCTCAAGGAGCTAATATGCCGATGGAAAAAGTTAGAGAAATGATTCGCTTGCATGAATTAGGGCGCAATCAAACAGAAATCGCCCGAAGCTGTGGAGTAGCGCGTTCCACCGTTCAGGACTATTTACGCCGATCTGATGCTAACGGCCTCAGGTATGCCGATATCGAACAAATGAGTGATGGCGATCTCCAAACGTTGCTGGGCAAAGGGAAACGAGCCAGGAGTGTAGCGAGTGAAACGATTGCCTTTGAGGGGATTCATCAAGAATTAGCGGCAAAAGGAGTGACCTTGGCGTTGCTGTGGCAAGAAGGAATTGAACGGGGGGAATGGAGTTGTAGTTACGGTGGGTTCTGCCGTCGCTACAACAAATGGAAAGCCACTCATAAGCTGAGA
>JAAHHJ010000143.1 GCA_010692425.1 Symploca sp. SIO3C6
CTCTAGCATCAGGGCGATACCATCACCCGCGTATCGGAACTGGATGCAGTTGATTGCGCTGTTGCCGTAGGTGTTCATGCATTCCCGCATGGATAGACCAAAATGGTCATGTTCGACGGGTTCCCCTTCTAAATCCATCTCCTCTTGAGCGGTGATTTTGAGCCGATGGGATTCATGGATAATTGCCTCACTAATAGCACCGTTTAGGCGTTGACCCACACAGGATTCATAGCTAGGAATAACCCCGATTAGATTTGTTAGGCGTTGCTGTGGAAGCATTTCAGCCGTTATCTGAGCGTGAACAACCGGATCGGCACTTAGGGTTAGATTGCATTCAATGACAGGTTGACCGATGGTTTCTGTCTTGGTGTCTTCAAACAGAAAGGGAATCCCTTTCCATGCAATCGTTCCAAGGATCGGTACTAGGACCAACAGTCCAAATCGTTGGCGATCGCTGGTGTTGCGGATAGCGTTGGTGATGCCCTTTAGGGTATCTCCGAGGGTGGGGGTCTTGGGTTTATCGCTGGGTGTTCCACTCATTTATCAACCTTCTACCTTCTGATACATCGCGTTGTACAACTGCATCACCATCCCGTCTAAAACCATCAGGATTAGTCCTTCCCTGACGCACTTTTGGAGGGCTAGATGTGCTGCATCCAAAGGATCGTAGCCATCGTGATTGTATTCAAATGCCCATTCTAGGGCGATCGCCGGATAGGTTGTCTCTGTCGTCATAGCTGTTGCTCCAATAGTCTGAATGCGTACTCTGTGCTGCCATCGTCACGGGGTTAGAGGTACTGAATAAAGCTCGTGTCTGGATAACTGGCATAGCCCAAAAGGCCATAAATATCGGTGCATCCCAGTTCTCCCAGTGCCTCATCCTCATCGATGTCCCATTGTTCGCATAACCATGAGAATGCTTGGGATTCGTTCATTTCATCGTTTTCAATGGCGCGATCGGCCCATTCACATTGGGCACTCATTTCACGGGGTGTTGTCACGGCCTAACCCTCGTATGCTTCCGCAAACTGCCATAGCCACGCAGCCCACTCACCATCGGCGATGATGGTTTGGCCTTGCTCCAGGGCGCTGATATCATCGGCCTCAAAACCACCCTCAAAGGCATAGTTAGCGACTTGTCTGTAGGGCACTCTGATGTTGGTTTCGGGCATGTCAGATCGCTCGATATACCATTGACCGCCAAGGCTATTACGGCTCACGGTCACGGTGAATGCTGTTGCTGTTATCACAGTTAAAAATCAATAATGAATGGTCAATATTTTGGGTGAATTACTGTTAGGAAAAACTCAGCTATCTTCAAGCGCCTGTAGAAAATCAACTTTTGCTGTAGTCTCTGGTGCTTTGCTGTTATGCGCTGTAGATTGCTGTAGATGTTCCGTAGTGGTCCGGTCTGGTGGGGATGAGGTTGGCCTATCTACAGCATTAGGTGGTTGAACCGCTGTAGATTCCTGTAGATTGCTGTAGATGCCCTGCTGCTGCTGTAGCCAGATGGGTAAACATTGCCGGGTCAGCATGGCAACTACTTGGGAGGGAGACGATAAACCCACAATTTCAGCCGCTTTATTTAGCTCTTCAAAGGCCCATTGTGGGACCGTCACTTGAGGGTTTTTCTTGTTAGCCAAACTTCACCACCCCACTAGCAATTTGGGAGTGATAGTGGGCGTACATTCCTCGAACTGATGCGCTCTGGGGTTGCTCTGGGGATAGGAACTGTTTGGGTAGGCGATTGCGGATCAACTCGGTCCCACCGCCTGTAAAAATAACGTTGGCAACTGACTGCAAGGTGGAGCCGTGGGCTTTGAGTAGGTAACTCTTGATCTGAGTCCACCATTCATCAATGTGCTGTTGCTTCACTGCTTCCCAGCGCTCTAAGGGAATATCGGCAATGGAGCCGGAACGGAGGGCACGAACAATTAAGTCGGTGTTGGGAGATTGTTCAGCCAATGGGCACAGCTTGCCACGGATGAGCGGGTCTTTGGCGATCGCCCCCACCAAGCCAGATACCGGGAATGAATCAGTTGCATTGCCGTCGATAATCTCTCCATTGCGATCGATCACCCATTCCTCGGTTGTGCCATTGCCCAAGTCAAACAGAAGGGTGTCACCATCAATCAGTTGGTCTCGCAGTAGATGCCAGGTGCCCAAGGATTCGGCTTCAGGGATGGCTTTGACAACCCGGCAACGAATGCGATCGCCGTTGCGGGTCACATCATATTGACCTGCAAGGGAT
>JAAHHJ010000144.1 GCA_010692425.1 Symploca sp. SIO3C6
AGCTACTCACACAGATTTAATGATTAATGAGAGAAGAAAGTATTATCTGTTTAATCGTTATCCCATTGTTCTTGACTAATCAGATCTCCGATGCGATCGCGCAATAAAAAGCAGTTTTGTTCTAACTCGCACTCGACATCACTCCACTCTCTCGCTGGAATGTGATTACACAGAACATATATCGGTTGTTGACGTCCGATAACCCCCTTTTGGATCAGCTGATGAACTTCCTCGCGAATCAAATCAATGGAATATGCCTGAGACGGATTACGTTGAATTGCCTGAACCATGATTCACCCCTTGTGTCTTATATATTTAACGGACAATCTCATTCTTTAAGTGGACGGAACTTAACCGTCATCAATTTCATTTACTTATCACTACGTCAATCAGCCCAACAGAAGGGCCGAGAATAATTAAGTCAAGTGGAAAAGTCATAGCCATCTTGACCATCAATCCATTAACAATTCGTTAACAATCCGTTAAGTAAAAGTTGGCCTAGCTGACCTAACTCTTGATGATATTCCCTAAATCATCCAGTATCCAAGAATACGGATTTTTTTCCCTTTTACCCCTTCATTGACTCCAATTATATTAACAAAAATTGCGAAAGTCATGGGGCATTAACGATTTGTTGAGTAAATTTATTTTTCCCTGACGATCTTGCTTAGCGCTGGATAGTAAGAGAGGGGGCGATCGCCTTCATTATGACTCTGCTCCTGTATGTATTGTAAGTGTTTCTGAAGGGCTAGTTTTTAGCTTTTGCAGAGAATTCGGATTGTGGGGAGACGTGACCACCACTGTTCAGATTGTTCCGCTTTAGGACGGAATCCCTCTGTTTTTAATTCAGTATATTTACGGCAATTGCATCGGAATATCCCAACGGGATTCGGTGTTAATTGCGACGCGATCGAGAGGTCTTGATTGCTTAACTAGGTACTAACCAGTGATTAAAATAACTCTCCTGACTGGTTAAGCCTAATTTGGGGCAAATGTATTGATTTATAGCTGGAGGAATTACGGATGATCGACTATTGGGGTCTGTACAACGGTAAGTCACACAAAGAACTAAACCCCTATAACTTACGACGTGGAGATTTTGTTATTGCTCCCGATGGTACAACAGGACGGCTTGATTCCCTTGGCTTTAAGTGGGGTTTTTTTGAAGGAAGCGATCGCTCATGCTATGCTCTGGTTGACTTACGGCCAGTATCCTAACATAGCAAAGTCCATGATGAAGTAATGTAAACAAGTATATGTTTGGTTTTATATGTTTGGTTTTATAAATTGGGTTGGGGGTCACGCTTTGGGATCGATCGCATCCCGTAACCCATCCCCGATATAGTTAATACTGAGCACCGTGAGAAAAATAGCTAGACCTGGAAAAAATGCGATGTGGGGCGAGGAATCTAAATAATTTTGGGCATCGTATAACATTCGTCCCCAGGTAGGACTATCCGGAGGAAAGCCCAGTCCCAAAAAGCTCAAGGTTGATTCAGTGATGATAGCAGTCCCAACGGATAAGGTGGCTGCAACAATGACAGGAGCTAGGGTATTAGGAAGTAAATGGGTCCAAATCAAGTGTTGGGGATGAGCGCCCATACTTTGGGCGGCCAGAATAAAGCCCCGTTCTCGCAAGCTTAAAAAGTTAGCCCGTACTAACCGAGCAACCGCCATCCAATTCAGCCCCCCAATAATGCCAGTTACCAGGATAAAGATGCCCATTTCAGGCCCTGCAAGCGCTCTGACGGGATCGTTGAACAAATATAAGATTAGCAACAGTAGAGGCAACTGAGGCAGGGATAAAAAAAGATCGGTTAATCGCATCAACAGGCTATCGATCCATCCTCCGTAGAAGCCAGCGATCGCGCCCACCAATACTCCTAAGCTCATTGCTACAGTCATCGCCGCCATACCAACTGCGAGAGAAATTCGCCCACCTGCTAACACGCGAGCCAGTTGATCTTGGCCTAAATCATTGGTCCCAAAAGGATGGGCCAGACTGGGGGCTTGGCTGGCTTGGCTAAAATCAATGAAATTCGTTGGTTCGGTATAGACCCAAGGACCAATAACCCCACCAATAGTAATGACACATAAGATAAAGGTACCGAGTAGGGCGGTGCGATCGCGCCTAAATCGTTGCCATGGGCTGTTCCAAGCAACAATACGTTGATCCGTAACC
>JAAHHJ010000145.1 GCA_010692425.1 Symploca sp. SIO3C6
ACAAAACTTTATTGTTGTGTCGCTATAGCCATTCAGCCAAAATCTGACATTCTGTCATCTATGACTGCCCAATTTATCCGCCATCTATAGACCAATGTCACTGACTTAAGAAAGAAGAAAAGGGTGTAAAGCCTTGTAATAATAGGCTATAGCGTTTAGACACCCTTATTGTCCTAACTATGCCAAATCAAAGCGAGATCCTCAAGCAACGGCTATGCGACAGTATCGCTCGGCCCTTTGAAGACCTACTGCCCGGATCGAAAATAGAGACGATTCTGGAGGAACAAGACATCCGCTATCGCAAACGGCTATACACTCCAATAGTGACGATATGGGGGATGGTCTACCAAGTATTGTGTGCGGACAAGAGTTTGAGCAATACGGTCCACTGGCTTCGCCACTGGTTGGTGCCAGGTGCAGAGGCCCCCTCATCGAATACGGGAGCATACAGTAAAGCCCGCAGCCGATTGCCGGAGGGAGTCATAGAGAAATTAGTGCCCGAAATGGGGCAAGCGTTAGACCAACAGGTGTCCTCAGCGCACTTGTGGTGTGACCGGGTGGTCAAGGTGTTTGATGGCAGTACGCTTCTGATGAGTGACACCCAGGCGAATCAGACGGCGTACCCGCAACATGGTAATCAAAAGAAGGGGTGTGGGTTTGGCATGGCTCGTATCGTGGTGTTTTTCTCCCTAGTGACGGGCGTGGTGCGGGCCGCCGCTATGGCCTCGAAGAAAACGAGTGAAGCCGAGATGAGTCGAGCACTCTATGCGACCTTAGAACCAGGGGATGTGGCAATGGCCGACCAACTGCATGGAAGCTACGTGGACTTAGCCTTGAGCCAGCAGCAAAGAGCAGATGGGATGATCCGCAAGCATCATGCGAGGAAGACGGATTTTCGCACAGGGAAAAAGAATGGGATTGGCGACCATCAGGTGGACTGGAGCAAACCGAGCCGACGGCCTAAGCACATGAGCAAAGAAGCCTTTGACGCATTGCCCGATACGTTGACTGTACGGGAGGTGTCTCTGCGACTCACCCGTAAGGGATGGCGGGAGCAGTGCATCATTGTGGTGACGACTCTATTAGACGCTCAAACCTACAGCGCCCAGGCACTGACCCAGTTATACGGCTGTCGGTGGTATGCGGCTGAGGTGAATTTGCGCCATGTGAAAACGACGTTGAAACTGGAGATGCTCACCGCTAAGACTCCCTCGATGGTGCGCAAAGAATTTTGGACACACCTGTTAAGCTACAATCTGTTGCGCACCATTATGGAACAGGCAGCTCCCAAGGCCGAGCATCAACGGGCACGATTATCCTTGCAGACAACCCGCCAAGGATTTAGGACCACGCTTGATGCATTAGCAACGGGTGAGCCAACAGTGCGTGAGCGGGTTTACGCCGACTTGCTTAATGAAACGGCAAAAGCCTTACTCCCGTACAGACCGAATCGGCAGGAACCCAGAGTCGTTAAACAACGACCTAAGCCCTTTCCCCGGATGCAAGAACCTCGTGCTGTTCTCAAAGCTAAGCTGGCAGCTTGATATACCTTAAGGAAGTGACATTGATCTTTAGATATATCATTTGTTTCTATGTCAGGGGTAAGTCATTCAGGACCAGCCTTCAATTTTTCAGAAATCCGACAATTAGCAACTGTCAAAAAGGGTTTTACTCACTTTGCCGATGGTGATGTTTTGATGGCAAAAATAACTCCAAGTATGGAAAATGGAAAAGCAGCTATTGCTTGTAACCTGGTTAATAGCTTGGGATGTGGATCAACTGAGCTTCATGTGATTCGACCGGAAAGCGAAATTTTGCCTACATTTGTCTATCACTACATTCACCAGGAGTCTTTTAGAAAAGAAGCCACAAAAAATATGACAGGGACTGCTGGGCAGCTAAGGGTTCCTGCCTCATATATTAAAACCACTGAGATGGCTTTACCCCCGTTGGATGAGCAGCGGCGGATTGTGGCGAAGCTGGAAAAGCTACTGGCCAAATGTGAAGCCAGCAAACAACGCCTCGACAAAATTCCCCATCTCCTCAAGCGGTTTCGGCAATCCATCCTCGCTGCTGCCTGTTCCGGTCACCTCACCGCCGACTGGCGCACCCAACACCCCAACACCGAACCTGCCTC
>JAAHHJ010000146.1 GCA_010692425.1 Symploca sp. SIO3C6
TAAACTAAGCCACTCCGTCACCGAAGTGACTCGTCTTCAAAACCGGACGTGAGACTTTCACCTCATCCGGCTCCTCAATGTAAGAACCGTTGACATCAGTGCCTCGTTTACCAGGGGTTAGCATCTAAATCATCTAGCTCCTTTCTGGTGAGTGTTTCGGTCTTTTGACCGTGAACAACATCGTGGCAGTGTAAATGTAGTAATTCCAAGTTTTCCAGCTTGTTATTACCGCCTTTTGAGCGAGGCTGTATGTGATGAACCTCTAGGATGTCCCCATCACGGAAGGTTAAACCACAGTGGGCACATTTCCCTTTCTGACGCTTGAGCAGTTTTGCCTTCTGCGCGGGCATCTCAGGGTGTTTGCCCATTCTTGAGCTCCAGTACGTGAGGTTCCCATCAAAAGGGCTGGCTGTTCCTTTGACCTTGACATGCCGGATTATAGGAGTTTCGGAGTGTCTAAGTAGTCGTATTATTCCATCTTGGAATGACCAGCTTGACCCTTTGTGTGAGCCCCAGTATTTATTAACTACCCAAGTCTTGGATTTATTCGGGTGTCTTTGATATCCCCATCTTTGTAATCTGTTCCAGAGTATATAACCTAAGTCACTGAATGTTACCTTGCTACATACTGTGCTGTGATAATTCGTCCATCCCCTTATTATGGGATTAAGTCGGCTTATTAATGCCTTCTGTGGAGCGGACTTGTGGGAGTCTATAACCTTCACAAGTCGCTCGTAATGGACTTTAACAGATTTCTTGGATGGGGTAATGATGGTCTTGAAGCCTTGTTTTGATTGGTATTTCCCCACTTTATGTTGTTTGATGTTGAATCCGAGAAAATCGAATCCTTCAAATGTGTGGGTAATTTTTGTCTTACTTGGCTTTAATTCCAAACCCATGTCTTTTAGCCACTCAGAGATGACCTCTTTACATCTTTGGACTATGGATTGGTTCTTGTGGAGAATCACAAAGTCGTCGGCATAGCGTATTAAGCTTAACTCACTCTTATTTTCTCGCTTCTTCCCTGGAAGGGATTCTGCGAATCGCTTTATGCGTTCTTCCATTCCATGGAGGGCTATGTTTGCCAGTAGAGGAGAGATAACGCCTCCTTGTGGTGTACCCTCTGATGTGTCACTGTATTTATTTCTGTCCATCACACCTGCTTCGAGCCAGGGGCGTATTAATCGCCTCATGGATGGATAGGTATTTAATTTGTCGAGTAGTGACTTGTGGTTGATTTTATCGAAGCACTGGGATATGTCGGCATCCAGAACCCATTTGGGCTTTAGATGAATGCTTTTGTATATTGCTTCGATTGCATCGTGACATGAGCGTCCTGGTCTGAACCCGTATGAGTTAGGTTCAAATCGCGCTTCCCATTCAGGTTCAAGAGCCTGTTTGGCAAGTGCTTGCAATGCGCGGTCGTACATGGTAGGAATACCTAATGGGCGCTTCTCATCCTTCCCTGGTTTTGGTATCCAAACCCGACGGGTCGGTTTTGCCTTTCGGTAGACTCTAAGGTTATCAACAAGTTTGAGACGTTGCTCTGGGGTCAGCGATTTAACACCATCCACACCTGCCGTTTTCTTTCCCTTATTGTCCTGAGTCACTCTACGCACCGCAATCATTTTTGCAGTCCAAGACTTCATCAATGTTTTCTGGAGTCGTCGAACAGCTCGTACATCACCACGTTGTGAGGCTCGATAGATTCGTTTTTGTAACTTAAACAGGCGTTTTTCTAGCTTCTGCCAGTTAGCTCCTGCCCATTCCTTCATCGGAGCAAAGCCCCGTGCTTTAGACTTCTTCATTACTACTTACAACCCTATCTTTTCTTACATCGTGAGTCCGTCTGCATATCCTCCTTATTACTGTGAGGCGTTCGCTTCTGACTCAATCCTGTCTCTATACCCCTTACGGCTAACTATAGCGCTGCGCGCTGGGGTACTTACAAGTTAGGATATATCTAGAGTCACCTAAAACTAGATTTATTTATGGCTCACCCTTACTCTCAGGATTTGCGCCTACGTGCCCTCTATTTAATCACTAGCGGTATGTCGATAAGTAAAGTTAGTCGAACGCTAGATATTAGCAGAACTACCCTCTATAAATGGCGA
>JAAHHJ010000147.1 GCA_010692425.1 Symploca sp. SIO3C6
AACGGCTCCCGCTTCATGAATCGCCCCCCCATACAACAATAGCTTTTCCGTCAGGGTTGTTTTCCCCGCGTCAGGGTGAGAAATAATGGCAAAATTACGCCGTGTATCAACTGCCTGTCTTAACTCAGTTTGAAAATCTGTGGACATACTTGAAAGAGACCCTACCTTATTGCCCCATTATAGAGATCAATATCCCATTCAGCCGTAGAAATTGGCATCATCGAGACGGGAGCAGATTCATCTTTAGGGAGAAACCGATCAAAATAGGACGTAAAAAACAGCACCCAAATAATCAGACCTGCTACCGCTAGGGCCGCAAAAGCCGACAAAATTGACATCAGTTGAGAGACCCAAGGGGGAACCGCTGCAACATATTTGGTTACTTTGGTGCCTCGATTGAGATGGGTGGTTCGACCAGATCGAGAGGAAAGACGAGTATTTTGGATGCGAGTATTCTGCTGATGTTGGAGGGTTGTTGGTCTAGAGGGGATCGCCGTTGTTCGAGTTCGAGCCGTGCGTGTTGGGCTTGTGGGGCGATAAGGCTGACCCAAGATACCCGTTTGAGCATAATCAAAATCCCGTAATTGTTGCAGCTTTTGACTCACTGCGATGGGACGCTCACCATTGCGACTCCATTGCAACAGAGCTGCACTTTGGATACCCGCTAGGTTTGGAATTTGGAGATCATAGACCCGTTGCAAGATGGAGCGATCGCTTGTCGTTAGCACAATCAATTGTTTGGGGTTTGCTTGGGCTTCCCCATAAGCACACCGAGCCACAGCAAGAGCCACTCTCGATCGTTTGGTTAGAGATTGGGTTGTAGCAGCCTTTAGCAGAGGGTGATGGCCTGTGACTTCAGAAATATGCCATCCACTGTGACTGTAAAATCGATTGAATTCACGGGCCACCCGCTCTAGATCTGGATCAGGGGATCGTTCATATAAAAAGCGAATTTCTTCATAAACTACATGGGGAAGGTAACAATCCCCTGCTCGTGAAAATCCCAACCATTCACGGGTTGTCGTTGCTGATAACGTACTAATGTCTAGGATAAGCTTAATTGGTGCTATCGGTGTCATATCATCCTCCGATTCCAAGGCGGCTAGCCAGTTCAGGAGATAGGGGTAACAACATTGCAGCCATCAAAAAGAGCGCCAATAACCCCAGTGCTGCTCGGGTGTCATCGGGTTCGGTTAATTCATTCTGTTGGGGCTGTTCTAACTGGCGTTGTAAAAACAGGATGACCACCATCCAATAGAGGGCTAAGGGGCTGAATAAGGTAGCGATCGCCAATACCACTAGGGTAACAATTGACGTTCGACGAATGATCTTACGACCGTAAATCGCCTGGACGATCCGTCCCCCGTCTAACTGTCCCACAGGCATAACATTGATTGCAGTGATCAAAAGCCCTAACCACCCCACAATCACAAAGGGATGAATATCGACAATATCCTGTTGCAAGCGGCTCCCCAGAAATGCTCGTGCTAAGGTGCCCACTAGAACAGAACTATGAAAAAACGTTGGAGAGAGTTGAAACAGACTTCCAGGATGGGACAGCAACAACCCAACCCCCAAAAACACAAATGCGAGACCTCCTCCCACAGCAGGTCCGGCAAACGCAACATCAAATAATGCCGTTCGATGGGGCAACACAGATTCGATACGGGTCAACGCTCCAAATGATCCAATTTGCCACGTTGGCAAAAAGAAAGGGGGGCCAAGGCGAATATCATAACGACGGGCCATCAACCAATGCCCCACTTCATGGCCCACTAAAACAGTGGTGATGCTCCCTGTAAGCAGTAAAGTTTCAGGCCAACGACTCCACGTTTGCACCAAGTCAAACCCCTGGAAGGTAGCAGACGATACCATACAAGTTAGGAGAGTGACGACAAACAAACATCCCGCTGTGACCCACTGCATTCGAGTTGCAGGGATTGGGTCATTAGTTGTCGGAAAAACGACCACTATTGGTTTCCCGTTTGGCTCTTCCATTAAAAACAACCGATACTTCGATCCGAAAAGTGCATCTAATCGGCTGGATAGAACGTCATAAACAGTCGTCGGTTCACCTCGTAAATTCCCCTTAAACAGA
>JAAHHJ010000148.1 GCA_010692425.1 Symploca sp. SIO3C6
GTGCGACTCGTTCCTTCCAAAAGTTCAAGCCTAACAACTAGGACGTAGGAAGGGCAAGGCTACCAAGCCTTGATAACTCAATAACCGTGATGGTGAAAGTCCATCCCTCTCGATGTGGGAGTGACAGCATTACCCCTTCCTATGGCGAATGGTCATCAACATGGGAAAAGCGGGGTAAAACGGCGGTAAAACTGAATCTGACAGGGTATCCCGCCTAGCACCTAACTATGTGCATGAATAAGAACTTCCGCCTGAAGTATCGTCACGGTAAACCAGCCTAGGCAGATTATTGGCTGGCAACAAAATGTTAACAAGCTAATGTACTCGAAGAAGGTTCAGCTTAACCAGAATCATCTACACAGCTTCGGTACAGAGGAAGGCACTAAGGTTAGAAACAACGGTAATTGGGAACGAAGTAACCCTCCTAAATCTCTTGAAGAAGGTCGAAATTCAAGTAGTAACCAGCACAAGATTTAGAAGGGAAGGATTGTGTAAGAAGCAAAAGCTTTGTTGTAATGATAACGGATAAGCTAACGTACACACTGTTTCAGGGAATGAATAGTTTTTAGTAGTAATGAAAAAGTCATGAACACGGCATCAACACCGATGTATGAATGGAAGAATATCAATTGGCGTCAAGTCGAGAAATATGTCTTCAAGTTACAAAAGAGAATATTCAGAGCCACTCAACAGGGTGATGTCAAGTTAGTCCACCGATTACAAAGACTACTCCAAACAAGCTGGTCAGCCAAGGCTCTAGCGGTGGGTAGAGTTACCCAGGATAACCAGGGCAAAAAGACGGCAGGAGTGGACGGGGTCAAGTCCCTATCCCCAGCAGCACGATTGAAGCTCATAGAACAACTAGACCTGGGTACAAAGGTCAAACCAACAAGGAGGGTTTGGATACCCAAACCCGGAACGGAAGAGAAAAGACCTTTGGGAATACCTACCATGTATGACCGCGCTCTACAAGCCTTAACCAAACTGGCACTAGAACCGGAATGGGAGGCTAAATTTGAGCCAAACAGTTACGGATTTAGACCAGGAAGATGCACCCATGACGCCATTGGAGCAATATATTCAAGCATCAATAAAAAGCCCAAATATGTGCTAGATGCTGATATATCCAAATGCTTCGATAAAATCAACCAAGAGAAACTTCTGGCAAAACTCCAGACCTACCCCAGGCTAAGACGACAAATCAAGGCTTGGTTAAAAAGCGGGGTTATGGATGGAAAGACCTTATTTCCTACAAATGAGGGAACACCGCAAGGTGGGGTCATTAGCCCTTTATTGGCTAACATTGCCCTTCATGGTATGGAAGAGACAATTAAGCAATACGCCGAAACTCTAAAAGGTCAAAAATCCAAGAATAGACAGGCACTATCTCTAATCAGATACGCAGATGATTTTGTCATCATGCACCCTAAGCAAGAGGTTATAGTGCAAAGCCAGGAGGTAATCAAGGAATGGTTAGCCGCAATGGGACTAGAGCTAAAGCCTAGTAAGACCCGAATAACCCATACACTAAACGAGTACAACGGCAACGTTGGATTCGACTTTCTAGGGTTCAACATAAGACAGTTCCCCATTGGAAAAAACCAATGCGGAACAAATTCACAAGGGCAAAGGCTAGGATTCAAAACCTTAATTAAGCCAAGTGCTGAAAAAATCAAAGCTCACACCAGGAAAATAGGCGAGATTGTAGATAAACATAAAGGAAGCCCTCAAATTGCACTCATCAGTCGGTTGAATCCAATCATCAGAGGATGGTGCAACTACTACTCAACCGTAGTCAGTAAAGAGGATTCGCACAGTGCGATACCAACCTTCTCCAAAAACTTCTGAGATGGGCTTACAGAAGACATCCCATGAAAAATAGAACTTGGATAGTCAGAAAATACTGGCATACCGAGGGAAATCGTAATTGGGTCTTCAGCACAACAGAGGAAGAAAACCCCCTCAAATTGGTTCAGCACCAAGACACGGAAATCGTCAGATTTGTCAAGGTAAAAGGGAGTAGAA
>JAAHHJ010000149.1 GCA_010692425.1 Symploca sp. SIO3C6
TGTAGATGAATCTGGAAAAACCAGCATGCTGCGCCATTTTGGTTCTCTCTTTATTATTCAATTTGAGTTCAACCTTGATGGCGTACATTTTATCCCCCTATAATCTACTCTATTTTAGACTAGTTGGCTTGATTTTTTGCTACCATAATTTAGTGCTTCGAGTTTCTACAGTTTGAGAAGGTTTTAGTAGGTTTTGGGCTATTAGCAACTACCTCTTAGGGAAATTGTGTATACAAAAAACCTCCCATCTTTCCCACACCTCCCTATCCTTTTTCTTCACGCTATGGCTCGATAACTATCTTTCATGGCATTAGAGAATAGCTTTTGCATTGCTTCAATGTAAGGCATCAAGATTTGCATTTGCTCTGGCTCCAAGCGAGTCCACAATTCTGCTGCTAGCAGTGGCATAATCTGTTCTACCAATTCCCATCTCACCTTGAGAGCCGGAAAAACCATCACAGACAGAGGCAAAAGCTCTTTCTCTACTGATGCCATGCTATCTTCTAAAACACAAAGCCATAGGAAAGCTTGGAACATCTCTAGATCTCGGATACTAGAGGCTCTTACACCTGGATCTTTGAGTCTTCCTCGACGGCTGCAATGACTAGGGTTCAAATGACTTGCTCGGCGGTGGATATCAGAGGCAATCTCATAACTAGCAGGTAACATTTGTTGGACAATAGCTAAAGTTGATGAGTTGAAATTGTGTTTGGTGGCAGCAGCACAAACACGCTGCCAAGGGATAGATACTTGCTCTTCAACGAATTTGAAGTAGGGACTAAGTAATACTTGTTCTGGAAGTGTAAATCGATTTAAAATTAACTTTGTGCTGAAGTAGAAATGTGTGGATAGAAAGCCAATGGCACGCTGATCTTTCACCAACAGATGTTGATTTTGAAGTTGCATTAAGCTTGTCTCCAGCGCTATTGCTAGCTGTTCTACTGCTGGAAGTCCCAGTAATTTTTGTGACCATTCTTTAAAAGCATTACTAAATAAGTCAATAGTTTCTAGAGAGGCACTTGTATTTGCTACCTGTAGTATTTCTGATAGTTCTGCAACAGGCAGTGACTGTTGTTTGTAAATTTCTATTGCCTGCTGATACACCTGCTGCGTAAATTGGGATAGTTGCTCCGTCTCGGATAGATTGATCACATTGGGAATATAGGAAAATAGAGTGTTTGTTTCTGTTGCTGCATACCCACATCTAAGTCTTAGTAAAGTCTTGGCTTTGAGAGCAGTTTTCTCTCGTCCTTCGGCTGAGGCAACTGCAATTAACTCTGAGATATTTAAGTGACTTTCATTGAGGCACAAAATTGAAAAATCTGGTATGTAGCGCTCAGCCCAAAGTTTAACCAGACTATTAACAGAAGGAGTGTTTATTAATTTTGTTATTTTCAGCATTAGTTCTGGATATTATATCTATTTTTAACTAGATAAATTGTGTCGTTTTTATTTACTTAATAGCAATAAATGGCATCCCTTAGCATCCCTAAGTAGAGACAATCTTTAACTGTTACTGTCCTGTTGCCAACAACTAAGTACCTGCGACATTGATAAAGTTTACTGGTTGAGGCAGGGTGTAGGGTATAGGGTAACTAAGACGGATTTCATAATTCTTTACATAGAGTCATTTATTTATGTCTGACTACTTATCTATTTTGTTAATAGAAATTTGCCAAATCCTGGCGAGGTACTAACTAGTAGCAGTTAGCTTGACACACCAACTTTGTTAGTCTGAAAAATGTCAGTCGTTTGGCTGACATTTTCAATATAAGATATGTCAAATGCATTTGACAAGTAATTAAGTAGGTGGGTCTAATTAAACGTGAAAAACAAGATCATTTTATCCCTCTATATTTAGAGATGTTTGGTTGAGTTTAAATTGCTGGAGGCAATAACCTACTTGTCCACTTCTATTTTTCAAGCTCT
>JAAHHJ010000015.1:0-232716 GCA_010692425.1 Symploca sp. SIO3C6
TAAGCTTTGTAGCGACTTCAACTGGCAAATTGTTCCCTAATCCGCGACCTTTTAAAAACCTCGAACGCAAGCTTAAATTGCTGCAACAGAGGGTGAGCAGGAAGAGTCGAGGGAGCAATAATCGAAACAAGGCGCAAGACAAAGTAAGTAAGCTGCATGAGCGAATTGGGAACATCCGCAAAAACTACCATTGGGAATTAGCTCATAACCTTTGTGATCAGGCAGGAATGATATTTGCAGAAGACTTAAACCTGAAAGGACTAGCTAAAGGCATGTTAGCTAAACATTGCCTAGATGCAGGTTGGGGTCAGTTTCTACAAATACTCTCCCAATGTTGTTTAAAACGCGGTGTATTTTTTCAGAAAGTAGACGCCAGAAAGACTTCTCAGATCTGCCCCAAGTGCTTAACAGAAACGGGGAAGAAAACTTTAGCTGAGCGCGTCCACTCATGCAGCAATTGCGGCTATACCACAGACAGAGACGTGGCAGCCGCTCAAGTAGTCGCTATAGGCGGACTTGCAGCCGTAGGGCATACGGTCAAGATGCTTTCGGAGGGTAAATTCGTTGGAATCCCACAGATGAAAGAATCCCCGCTCTTCTAGGGCGGGGAGTGTCAAAAAAGACGTCATACCGAGCTTAGTTAAATTTATTAAACTACTTGTTCAAGGATTTTAACCAGTCAAGACAGAGATGTTAAAGAAAAACTTAAACTTTCGTGCCTATTAAATTGTATTATTGTAATTTTTGATATAAATACCAACATTTAGCTCTAGGGCTTAAGGAACAGGGAACAGTAATTTTTTCATGATCTCAAATTTTCTTACTCTACTCTAAAGGATGTAAAGACTATAGAAATCCTAGTTAATTTGCTAAATGCCCTTTTTTGAGTACACAGGGAAGCAAGTTGGCCAGTAGAGGAGTCGTTCTAAGGCTCTTATTCAATGGATATAGGCAAAATAAGAACTAGACAACCAGGAAAAATCGCAAAAAGTCTACCAAAATTTAAACGTTTTACTACCTTAATCATTATACTAGATTTGCCAGTGGATAAATTATGATTTTAGCTTGAAAACAAGTTACTGAGTTGTAACTATTTTAGATTGATATAGATACCATAATCACTTATTAATAAGAGTTGGGATTACTCCTTAGTTGGAGTTCTAATTTGAGTAATTTTTGAATGCGTGCTTCTGTAGGAGGATGGGTGGAGAATAGTCTAGTTACGAGTTCTTTTTTGAAGGGATTGATAATCAGTAATGGTTGAAAAGCAGCATTAACATTTATTCTTACTGACCTATTGTTTTGTAATCTACCCAAAGCGTTGGCGAGAGCACGAGGATTACCAGTTAGTGCTGCTGCACCGGCATCAGCACTGTATTCTCTGGTACGAGAGATAGCTAGTTGAATAATGGTAGCAGTAATGGGAGCAAGGAATAAGGTTGGTAATAATGTGATTAGACGCCATCCTGAGTTGCGGGAACTAAATAACCCACGAAACATCATATCTACACCGATTTGAGCTAGTAAAGAAATAGCTCCAGCTAAAGTAGAAGCGATAGTTTGGGTAAGAGTATCACGATTCTTGATGTGAGTGAGTTCGTGGGCAATTACACCTTCGAGTTCGTCGTCTGGTAATAACCTCATCAATCCTTCAGTTACACCTACTATCCCATGTTTTGGACTCCTCCCAGTAGCAAAAGCATTAGGAACAGAAGTAGGAATAATGTAGAGCTTTGGTACAGGTAATTTTGCTCGAGAGGACAGTACTTCAATTATGGGTTGTAATCTGGCTTTTTCTCTAGAATCAGGAGTACGAGCTTTATAGACTTTGAGGACAATTTTATCTGAATAAAACCAAGCACTAAAATTAATTGTTATGGCTATTAATAATCCAAATAATGCACCTATTACACCACGCATGAGTAAGTAACCTATGAGAGTTAATAGACCACTTAGTAAACTGAGTAAAACGACTGTTTTGAGAAAGTTAATTGACTGGTTATAAATAAATTGCAGCGATAACATAAGCAATAATAATAGATGGTTTTCCCTAAAAATAAAAAATTAATATTTTCTTGTCTAATTCTGGGTCTTCAACTTAAATAATTTTATCTGGTTGATGTAACTTCAGTAGCTTCCAAGATATTGGGATATGAATTAATAGAGCCTAACCTAATACCATTTAATTTAATATTGTATTTATTTTCTTTTTTGAGTTGCTCATATGTGTCATCAGCACGTAATTTCCATTGAAACAAATCATCTCTAACAACGAAGGTGCCGTGATTTTTAGTATGAACAAAATAATAAGTTTTTCTTCTATTATTGATTTTTATTTTGTTGATAACTGTGATAGTTTTATGACGGACAGTCAGGCAACTACAACTAAGATTGACTGCAGGTATGGATATAACAAAAAGAGGAAATAGACAACCAGTAATAATTGTATAGAAATGAACAATATTAAAACGTCTCACTACTTTAGTCCTTGTAAGAGTTTTGATTAAATTTGTAAGTAGTAAAATAGAACTTTACTTTAAAAATAAATTACTAAATTACTACTTTTGTAGATTGAGATTAATAAACGGGAGTGCTCCATCCCCGCCTAAAACAGTAGGAAATTTACCATCCCACTTTTCAATAGCCTGTTTTTGCAATAGTTCTGATGTTAAAGTTACCCGTTGCAAGCGTTGTGCTTCTGCTTGTCCTTTGGCCCGATTAACTTCTGCTATTGCCTCTTTTTCAGCTTTTAATGCTTCAAATTCTGCCCGTTTTGCTTCTTGTTCTGCTATTTGTTTAGCCTCAATGGCTTTAGCAAATTCGGAAGAAAAAGAGACATTAACTAGAGAAAAATCATCCACTAAAACACCGTAAGCTTCAAGTCTTGCTTTGAGATCCGTATCAATTTCTTGTTTTAATTCGGTGCGCTTGGTGATAATTTCTTCAGCAGTTTTCTTAGCCGTAGCTGCTTTGACTACTTCTGAAACTGCTGGATTAATAATGCGTAAAACAATTTGTTCTTCATCACCCACTCGTTGGAAAACCTGATTTACTTTAGTGGGATCGACATGCCAATTGACAGCAATATCTGTTTTGACATCTTGTAAGTCTTTTGAAGATGCTTCTGCATCAATATCGTTTTTTTGCACCCGCACACTCAAGGTTTTGATAGAGGTGACAATGGGAATAATTGGATGTAACCCTTCATCAAGAATAGTTTCCTGAACCTTCCCAAACCGCATAACTACGCCCCGCTTTCCAGCATTGACAATAGT
This sequence comes from Symploca sp. SIO3C6, assembly GCA_010692425.1. Classification (GTDB taxonomy): domain Bacteria; phylum Cyanobacteriota; class Cyanobacteriia; order Cyanobacteriales; family Coleofasciculaceae; genus SIO3C6. The sequence goes on from JAAHHJ010000015.1 coordinate 3,276, forward strand.
GAAGGGTTTGATCAAAAAGGTGCAGAGCAAGAAGAAGATACCACCAGTTAAGAGGAGCGCAAGTTTGGGTTGAATAGAAATATTAGTTGATTGCATAATCTTGATTGCATTACTCAGAAATTAGGGAATAGGGAATAGGTAAGAAGATGAAGTGTATCTCACGCTAGAAAGAGAAAAGCTAGATAGTAATTCTCGAATTAATTAAGTACATTCAATTTTCTTCCTCTTACTCCCTATTCTCTATTTTCCATCCCCTTCTCTCTATAACTAAAGTCGTTCACCAAATACAGAAACGCCATACGCAGATGCACATCTAGAAACGAGCTATTGTAGAACAGGTTTCAACTTTAACTTCCCAAGGAATTTAGGTTTAAACTCAGACAAAGATAAAGTCATCGCTCAAGATAACGTCTGTCGTATTTGCTACAAAACCAATTAAATCGCCCTGGTACTTAATGCTAATACCGTCTGAAACTGCATCCAAGGAGTAATCACTTGCATTACCAAATACTAGGATTTGATCACCTTCATGGGAATTAAAATCAGTAATTTCAGCGAAGCCTAATCCCTGATAGTAAGCATCAAAGATATCGCCTAAAGCAAAGATATCTGTTCCTTCACCGCCAGTGAGAATATCATACTCTGGTGTACCGGAAACTGAAGAGGTTGAGCCATAGAGAACATCGTTACCAATACCGCCATCGAGCCAGTCATGACCTTCTCCACCTAAGAGAATATCATTGCCACTCTCGCCATAGAGAACATCATTACCAGTACCGCCATCGAGCCAGTCATGACCATTAAAGCCTAAGAGAATATCATTGCCACTCTCGCCATAGAGAACATCGTTACCAGTACCGCCATCGAGCCAGTCATGACCTTCTCCACCTAAGAGAATATCATTGCCACTCTCGCCATAGAGAACATCGTTACCAGTACCGCCATCGAGCCAGTCATGACCTTCTCCACCTAAGAGAATATCATTGCCACTCTCGCCATAGAGAACATCGTTACCAGTACCACCATCGAGCCAGTCATGACCTTCTCCACCTAAGAGAATATCATTGCCACTCTCGCCATAGAGAACATCGTTACCAGTACCACCATCGAGCCAGTCATCGCCATTAAAACCAAAGAGGCCATCATCTCCTTCCAAACCATTAATCAAATCGCTGTCAGTAGTACCAACTAAGTTATCGTTTACAAAAGTTCCAGTAATAGTTGCCATCGATATATTCCTTGATTGAATTGATTGGTTAATTAGGGTAATTGTGTTCTTTTGTCTTGGCATTCAGTAAATAATTAATACATCATTCAGTCTTCTCCCTCTTTACTTCTACTTTCGTTTAGTGACTTGACTCTATTATTGTCAATCTAAAATCATTTGACAATACATAAAGATTGCATTTTAGTTCATAAAGGTCATAGTCATTTTTTCCGACCTCTACATTTATAGTTTTACTAAAATAAATTTCTGACTATAATCACGACTAAGCCCACTTGTAAGTTCAGTTATGAACTCACAAATGGTAAACTTCTCCACTTCATGCTTTGAGCCTTAATGTAGAGTCTTTGCTACGACTGTATTCTACCTTGGTTTAACCTCGGTTTTAGTTTAAGTCTCGTTCAGGGAGTGCTGGGAAGGGGTTGTAGGGATTTATGCAAGATGTATAACGAAGTAGGTAGGGATAATTGACTCTATTCATATCTTCAGCTTAATCGTCATAACTGAAGTTCAAGGCTACAAATTCATTAGACGAACCTCGTGCATTGCAAAATACTTCCTTCTTATTTGAACGCTCGTCTCTCATACAAGTAAACTGTCCCTTAAAGGCTTCCAAATTGTTCTTGAATTTACCGGGATCAATTTTAAGTTGATCTCGAAACTCATTCCAAGCTACATCAACAATTTTGTCACCGCATACCATCTCGATTTCTCCCCCTTCAGCGTCAATATCGCCAAATTCTACTTCAAACTCTGCATCTTCAATTTCAATGACTTTGCAGGTTTCCATTTTGGCGCGACTACCACAAGCACTAATTGTTACCAGAGCTGTGATAAAGACACTACTAATAGCAATAGAAGTTAACTTTTTCATAATATTCTCTCTTTTTCCTTCTATTTTTCTTTGCTCACTTGATTCTATTCTTGTCAATCTAGAATCATTTAGCAATACATAAAGATTGCATTTTAGTTCATAAAGGTCATAGTCATTTTTTCTGACTTTTATTTTTGGAGTTTTACTGAAATAAATCTCTGACTATAATCACGACTAAGCCTACTTGTAAGTTCAGTTATGAACTCACAAATGGAATGGGTAAGAATACTGAATTCTATGTAATGTTTAAAAAGGATCTCTCAACTTCAGCCGCCGCCACCGCAGCCGCCACCACCGCAGCCGCCACCACCGCAGCCGCCACCACCACCGCCACCGCCACCGCAGCCGCCACCGCCGCAGCCGCCTACACCGGGACTGCCACCGCCACCAGTACTGTTATTGCGAGTACTGCTATTACGAGTACTGCTATTACGAGTACTGCTATTACGAGTACTGCTATTACGAGTACTGTTATTACCTGTAAAAGTAGTAATTGGTGACATTAAGTAGCCCCAAAATATCAATATCAGGATTGCCGGGAAAAACATCAGGATTGCCGGGGAAAAAGAAATTTCCCATAAGCTACTATCTTGATTAGCTTCACTAAGCTCCCAATCGGGTACAGGGATATCAAGTATCCCATGAGGAAAGATAACAAGAACTTCTATTTGCTGTTGAGGTAGTAGCGCTTTAGTAGATACAAATTCAATAGTTTTCGGGTCTATTTGACGGTTATTTGTTGCCACACCAAAACTTATAAACTTTAGAGTGTTTCCTGAAATACTGTCAGGAAATCTGACTATTACTTTTGCATTTTGAATAGAAGCCTCACGGTTTGGAAAAATCGCTTTCCAGGAAACTTTATCGCTCTGATCACTAATACGAAGACCACCTATGACCCGATATTTCAGGACAAAAGTATGAGCTTCAGGAGGGTTGAGTTCATGTCGCCACTTAATCCATAATTGATTGTTTCTTATTCTAGTTTTGATAGGAAGCTTTTCTTCACCTTCAAAAACTTCAACATCAGTGATTTTATCTATTTTATCAAGTAGGATATAGCGATATCTTTCCTTGGAATACTCTGCTGTAAAGACGTATTTTTGTGTCTCTGTAATCAGCATATCTCCATTGGTCTGGACATCAATTTCAACATTAATTGACTCCCAATAGAAAGGTAAATTATTTTGACCAAGAGTTATTGTAGGAGCAAGTAAACTAGTCAGAAGAACTAATAAAAATAGAAATAATATTTTAATCTGTCTGTACATTTTTGTGCCAAAAATAATAGTCATGAATTGGATAGTAGTTACTTTTATAAAAATGGTGTCAACGTAATTTATCCGCCACTATAGCCACCGCTACCCCGTAAAGTATATGCAAAGCTAATAATAGCGATCGCTATCAATATGTAAAATGTGAAAAACTTAAGACCGCTAAAATTAAACTGATTCTTGATATTTTGTGAAAGCAATGGCTCACAGCCTGTAACTTTCAATCCTAACAGGCACAGTAAAACCAAAATAGATTTTCGCTTCAAACTAAGCTTATAAACTAACTCTAAACTAGGTTTAGGTATAATCCAGTTTTGCTGAGTATTCACGCGCACAACATGCAAATCGCGACCAAAACGTATCTGAGTTGGTGGCCAGATATCTGCCGGTGGAGTGTATCCAAAAAAATATTTGTAGCTAGCTAAAGTTTTATTGTACCAACCTTTGAATGTACGATCTTCATCACTACCCCCACGAGTGGGACTGTGATGAAGTTGCATCTGTAAGACTTTTGGGCAAAATTCACCCCAGTAAGATTGGGTGTAAATTAGGTGCATATGCCAAACTTGATCAATTTGCTCTGAAGGAGTTACCAGATGCCCAGCAACTACAGCCAGAAAAGCAAACTTCTTGTATTCATCGATAACTCGCTGAGTGTAATTTGCACTCCAGCGGTTATCGCGGGCTAGTCGCTTACTCAATGGAAAATATGCATCGATTTCATCTAAAGAAAACGCTTGAATGCGTTGATATAGTTCTGCTTGTTGAAATTTCATCAATGGTTTTTCTCCCTACAGAACGGAAGTTGGGAACAATCTTTATCCTCAGTCTAAAACCTGGTTTTTCTACATAAAAACTAAATTTCAAGTTTTATTTTTGTGTAGAAATGCTCAAGAATTATGTAGGGTAAAATGCTTTAAGTCTATTTTTTACAACTTATCAGTATATAGCAATACATAAAGTCTGATTTTAGTTCATAAAGGTCATAATCTTTTTTATCGAAATTAATAGGGTCAAATACCCCACCGTCACTTGTGGTGCATAAAATTGGTTGGGGTCAAAAAAATCTTCCCTTTCCTCCTCCTCGCAGGAGTACTCGCTGCTTGGCTTGCCCCTTTCCATTCTCCAAAGCAAGCCCAAACTCTCTAAACGCAAGTCATCAGCCGCCACTGCTGCTACTACGAGTCTTGTTACTAAGAGTCCAGCCATTGCCGATGAAAGCAGAACGTAACGCTACTAATAAGATCCAGAGTATCATGAAAGGAGCAAACAAGATCCCAAGTATTATTAAAGAATAATTTTCCTGTAAATGTCTCCATAATCTACTATATTGATTCGCTTCACGACTATTGCCTATGACAGGAAAAAATAAAACTGCTAGCAAGATAAAACTCAGAAAATGAGCAAACAATATCCCAAGTATCATCAAAGAAGAAATTACCCATATACTTCTCCATAAGCTACTGTATTGATTCGTTTCACTATGCAGCTCGGGTACAGGAAGATTAAGTATGCCATGATTAAAGACAACATTAACTGACTCCCAGTAGAAAGATAAATTGTTTTGAACAAGAGTTATTGTAGGGGTGAGCAAACCAGTCAGTAAAACTAGTGAAAATAGTAATAGTTGCTTGCTTGGCTTGTGTATTTTTATGCCAAAAATAGATTTCCGGTTCAGATCAGACTTGAACACTAACTCAAAATGGGGCTGAGGTATAATCCAGTGTTGCTGAGTATTCACGTGCACAAATAGTGATTTATATCTATTTTTTACGACTTACCGCCATCTGGCAAGACATAAATGTCGAATTTTAGTTCATAAAGTTCATATTAATTTGTTCATTAAAGTGATATGGTCTTGGTCAGGAGTATGGTTGACAGTTGTAAAGAACTTGTTTTGTCTATATGATCTGAGAATGAATAGTTTTAAATTGAGCTAAGCTATGAACGTAGAAGAAGCCTTTAAACTTCTAGATGATTTAGTTTTTGAAAAACAAAAAGAGCGTCTAGAATTCCGAGATAAAGCTATAGTTGTGGGTAGTTTAAAAGGTTGGACTTATCAAGAAATTAAGGAGAATGATCCTATTTTGAGTAAACTGGACAATACCGTCGAGTTTATAAAAAAATGTCTTGCCTATAAGTTATGGAAGCGACTGACAGAAGTGCTAGAGCAAGCTGGTTTTTTAGAGGAGGGAGAGAAAATTGGCAAAAAGAATCTGTGGCTATATGTGGAGCGATTGCAGAAAGATTGCAGCGAAGAAAAAATAAGACCAGTAATCATTAGAGAGCGCTACAAAATTATCAAAAGTTTAGGTAGCGGAGAGTTGAGTGAGACATATCTGGCTATAGACATGGATCTCCCTGACAGCCCTGAGTGTGTCGTCAAGCGATTGCCTAGCGAGTCTAAGGAAACTACAAAAAGATTCAAGAGGGAAGCGCAGGTTCTTCGTCAATTAGGCAAGCATGAGCAAATACCAGAATTGTTTGCTCGCTTTGAAAAAGATAAGTACTTCTATTTAATTCATCAGTTTATCGAGGGAAAAATTATTAGCCAAGAACTAATAGAAAATAAACCCTGGCAAGAGTTACAAGTTATTGAACTAATCAAAGAGATTCTGGAAATTTTAGTGTTTGTCCATCAGCATGATGTTATCCACCGCGATATTAATCCTGGAAATTTAATCCGACGCGCTTCCGACGGTAAGATATTTTTGATTAATTTTGGAAGTGTCAAAGAAATTAACCCTGATACTGACACCACAATTATTGAGCGTCGTAATCGCTATATGGCGTCGGAAGTGTTTTGTGGTTCACCAAAACCTAATAGTGATATCTATGCAGTGGGGATGATTAGCATCCAAGCTCTGACAGGATTACATCCTGACAAATTTTCAAAAAGTTCTATCGCAGAATGGCTCTGGCGCGATCGCGTAGAAGTAAGCCCGCAGTTAGCTGATATCTTAGAGAAGATGGTAAGCTATGATTTTAGGCATCGCTACCAGTCAGCAACAGAAGTGTTGCAAGCTTTGAATAGACTATAATACAGAGTCGCTCTTCTTCGAGATAACTCTCTTCCCATCCCCCCATCTCCTTTTCCTTCCGTATTCTGAACTTCTTCTTCCAGACTAGATTATGTGACACAATGAACATAAACTTATAGCAACTAGTCCCTGTCTTGCAGAAAATCCATGCATCCAAATCTAGAGGAAGTTATCGGTGGTCGCTATCGCATCTTCCGTATTTTGGGAAGTGGAGGGTTTGCTCAGACATACCTAGCTCAAGATGAGCATAAACATAATCGCTGTTGTGTTGTCAAGCTCCTTCAACCTCAATCTTGCCATCCGGGTGTTTTGGGCAAAGCTCGTGAATTATTTAAGCAGGAAGCTAAAATTCTCCATCAGCTAGGAGACAAACACCCTCAAATTCCACAACTGTTGGCTGACTTTGAGGAAAATCAACAATTCTATTTAGTTCAGGAGTACATTGAAGGTTATCCCCTGAGTGAAGAACTAACCTGCCATCAGCAAGCAGAGGAGAGCCAAGCTACTTTCAATCAGCAACAGGTAATTCAACTACTACGCGATATCCTCGAAATTCTAGAGTTTGTCCATAAGCAAGGTATCATTCACCGCGATATTAAGCCTTCCAATTTGATGCGGCGTAACTCAGATGGCAAGATAGTTCTGATTGACTTTGGAGCAGTTAAACAAATCGTCAGCTTGGATATTACCTCTTCAGGGGAGATGAGTTCAACCCTAGCGATTGGCACCAACGGTTACATGCCTGTGGAACAAATGGAGGGCTATCCACAATTCAACAGCGATATCTATGCGGTGGGAATGGTTGCTATCGAGGCACTAACTGGTTTAAATCCTCAAAATCTCCCTATTGATCCACAGACTCTTGAAAAAGTCTGGCGCTATTCGGTACCTGATAGAGCGATGCCAAAGGTTGGCGATGAATTGGCAGAAGTTTTAGATCGAATGGTGCGCCGCAATTTCAATGAGCGCTACCAGTCAGTAACTGAAGTATTGCAGGTATTGAAAGGTTTGTCTAGCAATGAGCAAGCCCAAACCAAAAAACCATCCCAAACCATAAACTTACCCGAGCCAGCAGCTACAAATAACTTTTGGTTGAGATTAAGACGTTGTTTAAAGTTGACTCGTTGGTTGGGTTTAGGATTAGCTGCACTTGCTGCCGCTGTCATTTTTCATCACATCAGCCTGATTATAATCTCGAAAACTTGCCCAATAAAACTGGGAGACTATATAAGTTGTGGGGAAGAAGCCTTGCTTCAAATCAGCCCACCAGTACCCAAACAAATGGGTGTAGAATTCTTGGCAAATTCTAGCTACAAACAAGCAGTTGAGTCGCTCATAATATCCTGGAAAGAACAGAGAAAAGACCCAGAAACTTTGATTTACCTGAATAATGCTCTGCTCGAAGCCAGAGGTGCAAAATACTACACAATTGCTGTTGTAGTTCCCACCTTCTGGAACGAAGACACAAATGTCAACAGTACAGAGATAGCTCAAGAAGTTCTCAGGGGAGTTGCTCAAGCCCAAACTGAAGTGAATTTGGGTCTGTTTGATACTGATGACCAACTCCTGAAAAATTTCCCTGGCAAAGATTTTCTACAAGGTCAAGCTATTAACAATAATATCGGACTCAGAATTGTAATCGCTGATGATACCAACAAGGTTGAAGACGCTAGGCAAAGAGCCAAGGCGCTGGCAAAGCAACAAGATATTCTAGGCGTCATTGGCCACTACACAAGTACATTAACTCTGGCAGCTCTAGATATTTACCAAAAGAATAAATTAGTATTAATTTCTCCAGGCGCTGTAACTGAAGAGTTATCAGGAGAAAAATTGCTCTCAGGTAAGCCTAAGGATTTTTTCTTCCGAACTGTACCTCGTGCTGAGACATTTTCCAAGTATTTAGCAGAATACCTACGCCAAAAAGCTGGTCAGGAAAAAGCAGTAATCTTTTACAATGACAACAGTTCATTTTCCTATTCTTTATGGAGGGAATATACCAAGAGTTTTACAAAACTCGAAGGCAAGGTCGTAAATATCAGTGAGTATAAGTTGTATAACCCCAACTTCAATGTCAAGAAAGTTTTAGAGGAGGTAAGTAAACAAGGGGAGGCAACGCTGGTTTTATTTCCAGATGCTCAAGTCAATTATGCTCTTGACAATGCCCTTAATCTGATCAAAGCTAACAACGGTCGTAATTGGATCGCAGGAGGATGGACTCTCTACAATCCTAAGACTCTGGCGATCGCAGATTTAAAGCTATTAGAGAAACTAGTATTAGTTGTTCCCTGGCATCCCTTGAACAGCCCTAACCCAGATTTTTCTAAACATACTCAGAGGCTATGGGGAAAAACAGCGAGTCCCAATACAGCTACAGCCTATGATACAACTCGTGTTTTGATCAAGGCTTTAGAAACACAAGACAAACCAACGCGTATTGGTATCAAGCAAACCTTGGCAGACCCTAACTTTAGCGCCTATGGGGCGACGGGAAAAATTGAGTTTGACTCCAACGGTAATCGCCAGAATCCTCCAGTAAGATTAGTTCATATTGTGCCTTGTAGTAATCGGCAGTATGGTTTAGCATTTGTCCCCATCAACTCTTCATCATGTAAGTAATTTTTCCTCTATTTTCTCCAAATCAACTTCAGCTAAAGACCAACAAAGTGGACACTTGATTATTAAGAAATATTGAAAAATCCTAGGCTCTCAACTGTTTAGTTTAGCTTGGAGTCTTTGTTCTGATTGTCTTTATAAGACTTAACACAGTGAACTTTTTTTCATGTTCGACTACTTATAACTTCTGATTCCTGATTCGAAGACTTCCCGCCAAAAAACTGTTTCAGCAAACCCTATCGAGATGGAGCAGAACAAAGTAAATCGGCAACTGCTTCATCCGGAAAATCTATGTTGGGGAATAAATTAATATTCATTTTTCTTTTAATTAGTACAAGGGAGCCAAAACAAGAGGTAAGAATTAAGAACATCAAAGTTGAGATGACTAAAGTATTAGTAAATGTTAACCAGGGATGCTTAATTCGATTTGTAGGCAGTTGCTTAGCTAAGTTTTGTTCAGGCGTTGTTGTAGGGACACAAAACAAGTTATCTCGTGCAAAAATCAAAGAATCCTTGGGGTTAGTACAATACTCATTTTTAATTAAGGTAGAAAATTCGGTTTTGATAACATTCAACTGCTCATCTGTGAAAGTAGCTGTGATCTCTGGAGGGAAATAAGTGAGTAATCGATTTAGATAAGCATCAGTATTTGAATTAACGAAAACATCTGTACTTGATGAAAAGTTTGTCATGATTTTATGACTCATTGCTTAGATTTTTTCACTACAAATAATTGCAGGAAGAGCTGATGAGTCAAAATTAAGTTGAGTATCAATTTAATTTAGTAAATATGAATACGAAACATAGATTTATAAGTGAGGAAGTGGCCATAAATTATTATATTCCGTTCTTAGTAGGCACTTTAACCCTCTGGTAGAATCGAATTGCAGTCGAAGAATCTTGAGTATTATTTCACAGTCCTTATTTCAAGCAACGGGCACCTTTACCTCGATTGCAATCAAAGCAAAGGGTTTGCAAGTTACTAATGTCATTTTTTCCGCCCTTGGAAAACGGCAGAATATGATCAACTTCTAGTTTGACTTCTGATGAAATGCGACCACAGAAAACGCATTTATAATTGTCTTTATGCATAACAGAGACACGAACTGATGGGGGAATGTGGCGCGATCGCTTATTTTTGCCCTGCTTTTGTTTAGATTGGGATTTGGTGGCAGCATATTTCTTAGTATTTTTAGTCTTTGGCTTTTTCTTAGTATTTTTAGTCTTTGGCTTTTGAGGTTGATCCGCTTTTTGACTATTAGCTGAAGCCACCAAATCCCTAATCATACTCCGCACCAGTTTTTGTAGTGGGTTGGGAGATTTTTTTACCATTACTTCTCAAAAAGTTTCTTCAAACTGTAACCAGCAAGTAAAACTACCGCACCCGCAGCAGCAACAGGAGCTATAGTAATGCCAACAACTGTTCCAGCTACCAGTAATCCCATGCCACCAACCATTGCAGAAATACCAGCTCCACCTGCAGCACCAACTGCCACTGCACCTAAAGCCGACACATCCCCTTCTTCTATTGCTTTCTTGGCTCCATAGGCAGCTGTACCAACAACAGCACCAGCTACAGCAACAGGAGCTGTACCAATCCCTACTGCGGTTCCTGCTACGGCTAATCCCATACCACCAACGGTTGCAGCAACGCCAGCACCAGCTGCGCTTCCTCCAGCAACGAAAGTTGCACCTTGAGCCTTATCGATTAATTTTTCTCGGTTTTGTGTCATTTTTTATCTATTAGTCAAAGTTGAATACAAGGTTGATATACTCAATATCACTGCTGGATGTTTGCTTTCCAGCTTCATTTTCTGTGAATTAACGATGAACATGTTTGCCTTTAGGCAAAGAGTACCCATCAAGAGAAAATAAATCTAAGTTTAAAAAAAACTTCTCGATGACTTCAGTCACTCCCAATTCTGCCAAGCACAAACGAGCTAGAGCCTTAAAACCAGGTGCTATACGCCCAGCCAAGGAACTCTGTAGCGAATGTGGACTGTGCGATACATATTACATCCACTATGTCAAGGAGGCTTGTGCCTTCCTCAATCAACAGGTTGCCCAACTAGAACAACAAATTCATGGCAGAAGCCGCAATCTTGATGATCCTGATGATTGCTATTTCGGCGTCAACCAGAAAATGACCGCAGCCCGTAAAATCAAACCTATAGAAGGGGCGCAATGGACAGGAATTGTGAGCACTATTGCGATCGCAATGCTCAATAGTGGTAAGGTTGAAGGCGTTGTCTGTGTCCAAAATACTAAAGAAGACAGATTTGCTCCGATGCCGATTATTGCTCGTACCCCAGAGGAGATTCTGGCAGCGCGAGTGAATAAGCCCACCCTCTCACCTAATCTTTCAGTGTTAGAGCAAGTGGAAAAATCCGGCATGAAACGGCTGCTAGTGATTGGTGTCGGTTGTCAAATTCAGGCTCTGCGCACAGTTGAAAAACAGCTTGGTTTAGAAAAACTCTACGTTTTGGGTACGCCCTGTGTCGATAACGTTACTCGTGCAGGATTGCAAAAATTCCTCGAAACCACTAGCCGCTCTCCAGAAACGGTGGTACACTATGAATTTATGCAAGATTTCCGGGTTCACTTCAAGCATGAGGATGGTTCCATGGAAAAAGTACCCTTTTTTGGACTAAATACTAAGGAGCTTAAGGATGTTTTTGCCCCTTCTTGCATGAGCTGTTTTGATTATGTAAACTCCTTAGCAGATTTAGTTGTAGGCTATATGGGGGCTCCTTTCGGGTGGCAATGGATTGTCGTGCGCAACAACAAAGGGCAAGAAATGCTGGATATGGTGCAAAACCAGTTGGAAACACAGCCAGTAACCTCCAAGGGAGATAGAAAACAGGCTGTGCAACAAAGCATACCTGCCTATGATCAAGGCGTTACTCTACCAATGTGGGCAGCCAAAATGATGGGGGTAGTGATTGAGAAAATTGGCCCCAAGGGCTTAGAGTATGCTCGTTTTTCGATAGACTCTCACTTCACCCGCAACTATTTATATGTCAAGCGTAATCACCCCGAGAAGTTAGAGGCGCATGTTCCAGACTATGCTAAGCGAATTGTCGAGCAGTATAAGTTGCCTGATTCCTAAGGCAGTTTTGCTCCCACTAGGTTTGCTTGCTCCAGGTTGGTTCCTGTCAAATTAGCATCAGTTAAATCAGCTCCGCTCAAGTCGGCTTGCTTGAGGTTAATTCCTTGGAGATTAGCCTGCTTGAGCTGGGCATTGCGCAAATTAACCTGAGAAAAGACAGCTTCACTAAAATTGGCTCCAGTTAAGTCTGCTCCACTCAAATTAGTGTTAATTAAATCAGCTTGTCCTAAATCTGCTCCCCTTAAATTGGCGCCACTAAGATTTGTTTCCCGCAAGTCTGCCGCACGCAAGTTAGCTCCTTGGAGATTAGCTTGTTGCAAATTCGCTTTCTTTAAAATCGCAGAACTCAGTTGAGCTTGTTGTAAGTTAGCCTTGCTCAAGTTTACCTCGCTCAAGTTGCTCCAAACAAGGTCTACTTGAGACAAGTTAATCTGTTTACAATTGTGATCTTCCTGGTTATAGTGATGCTTGAGATCCTGAGTTTTCACTGCGTTTCTCCCCTTTTTGTCGCTATCTTATGGCAAGGCACACAGGTAAATTCTGTAACATAGATCACAAACATCAATCTCTCTAAAGATATAGAAAAACTAGATATAAGAAGTTAATTACTGTTTTTATCATGTGTAGTTGAAGATTTTTCTAAATTTTATTTAGCATTTGCAAATATGTCTTTACTGTAGAAGGCTATTATAGCAGTCGCCACAACTGTTAGGAAACTTTCTTGTTCCCTGTTAAGAGTTAAGAGTTAAGAGTTAAGAGTTCCCTTTGAATCAAAATAGGATTTCCTGATCTGAGATGTCTGTTGCTATACCTATAGAAAGATATTACCCCGGACTTTGCCACACTAATGTCCAGGGTAATCAGGAGAAATGATATTAATGGATTGTTGACAATTGTGAATAATGCTACTGAAGCTTCTTGCCAGAAAACAGACTGGAGGAACTCTCACTCAATGCTACAGTGAAGCTGCTACAAGCACAAAGATTACTACATTCCAATGACTCGATCAAGGCAGTTGTGAAAAGAGGTGAATCAGAATTGGTGCTGTGAACAGTAGAGCAATATCTAAGATGACAATGGTTGCAAAGCGAATTTGTTCAGTGTTCATACTGCAACTTCTCCTATACTAACCTCTAGCGTTGGTCTCAACTGTTGAATGCTGTAGGTCACTAATTTAGTATGCTTCAATGGTAGTTTACTGTATATGGGTTTACGTCTAACCATGGAAATAGTGGGCTTCTATCGTAAGGCAGAATTATGATCGATACCTTTGCCAAAAGATAGAACAAATAAAATGTTACTTGTGTAACTTACAAAAGTCTCATATACTCAAACATACTGAAAAATTATAACTAATAATGTTGGAATATATTTTATCCTAGCAAGTCGGCAATGAATGAAGTCTCATGACTACTGTCCTAGTCGTTGAAGATACTTTAACAGATCTACAAATCATCTACAGTTGTTTACAACAGGCAGACCTCAAAGTTTTGACGGCTAACACTGTAGAAGCAGCGCGACAACAAATTAATATCTATAAACCGGATCTTATAATTCTGGACGTTGTACTACCAGATCAAAGTGGTTTCGAGTTCTGCCGTGAACTAAAATCTGATCCAGGCACAAGAACTATCCTCATTATCCTTTACTCCCATAAAAGAGGAACAATGGATCAATTTTGGGGCATGAAACAGGGAGCCGATGCTTACCTAGTCAAGCCTATTGATCAAGAAGAACTCTTACGAACTCTCAGACAGTTGCTTAGAGCTTAAGCTGAGGTTAAGGAATTCTGCTCAAGTCGATCAGCTAATTATCTTTGCTGGACACTAGCGATAAAAGAGTAACCTCCATATAAAATAAAGAGCATTTCTACTATTAATCTTACTAATCCTGGGTCAAATACAGGAGAAATATTTGTTTTCCCAAAAATCTCTTGTTCCTGTTGAAAAGGAGAGCGAAGCATTTCAGTGAAATTGCAGCGATAGAGACCAAAAAGTGCTTTGCTTGAAGTCGGTTGGGGTTTAAATCCCCATCCAACTTGTCTCCCTCTCTATTTTTAATTTAGATATAGCGCTACGCGCTAGGGAACAGCAGTCTATCAAAGGATTTGCTGAATTTAGAAATGTCCTAACCTAAATCAGTAGTGCTATGTCAAGAAAATCAAGAGGCAAAACTACTGTGGAATTTTCGGTGCCGGAACATTTATCGATAATTGGATGGCGGGAATGGCTTACCTTGCCAGAGTTAGGGATTACCAGGATTAAAGCAAAAATTGACACCGGAGCACGCTCATCGGCTTTGCATGCCTTTGATGTTGAAACTTTCGAGCGTCAGGGTAAAATGATGGTTCGCTTTAAAGTTCATCCGTACCAGCGAGATGCTCAGCGCGCAATGACAGCAGAAGCTGAACTTATCGAGAGGCGACATATTCGCAGCTCCAGTGGACATTTACAGTTACGACCTGTAATCAAGACGACTGTAGCACTTGGTTCTAAGCAATGGTCGATTGAACTCACCTTAACTAATCGAGATGTCATGGGTTTTAGGATGCTACTGGGGCGTCAAGCCGTGCGCCAACATTTTTTGGTGGCTCCAGGTAGGTCATTCATATATAGTTCCACCAAAAGCTGCAAAATTAGGAATAAGCTCAGGAAATAAACATGAAAATTGCCATCTTATCCCAGGATAGTTCCCTCTATTCCACTAGACGCCTCAAAGAAGCTGGTGAGCAACTAGGTCATGAAATGCGAGTAGTTGATTATTTGCGCTGTTATATGAACATCACTGCTCACAAACCAACTGTGGTTTACCAAGGCAAACCCTTGGAAGACTGTGATGCAATTATTCCGCGCATAGGTGCTTCTCAGACTTTCTATGGTACGGCAGTTGTGCGCCAGTTTGAAGTAATGGGTGTCTTTAGTGCCAACGAATCTCAGGCAATTTCCCGCTCTCGCGATAAGCTTCGCTGTCTTCAGATTTTATCTCGCGAAGGAATTGGTTTACCAGTGACTGGCTTTGCCCACTCAACAAAAGATATTGACGGCTTAATTGAAATTGTTGGCGGCGCTCCTTTAGTAATTAAATTACTCGAAGGTACTCAAGGAATTGGGGTAGTGTTGGCAGAAACTCATCAAGCTGCTAAGTCAGTGATTGAAGCCTTTCGCGGTTTAAATGCTAATATTCTGGTGCAAGAGTTCATCAAAGAAGCAGGGGGTATGGATCTTCGCTGTTTCGTGATTGGCGAGAAGGTGGTGGCGTCAATGAAACGGCAAGGTGCTCCGGGGGAATTCCGCTCCAATTTGCACCGAGGCGGAACAGCTGAAAAAATTAAGTTAACACCGGAGGAGCGTAGCACGGCAATTAGGGCAGCAAAAGCCATGGGATTGAGAGTAGCGGGTGTAGACTTGCTGCGCTCCAATCATGGGCCTGTGGTGATGGAGGTGAATTCTTCACCAGGACTTGAAGGCATAGAGAAAGCAACTGAAACCAATGTCGCTAGCAAGATTATTGAGTTTTTGGAAAAAAATGCAGCCAAGGGAAAAAATCGCGATCGCATTCAGTATTGAGCTTGAGAGTGTTTTTCTTGCCTTGCTTGAATCTAATATATGACCAACATTGAGATGGCAGGTATTACGGTTGCACCGAGGGAACGTAAGCGTCTGGAACTACCAGTTGCCCGTCTGCCAACACAAACTATGCTCTCCTTACCAGTTACAGTGATTAACGGCATTGAAGAAGGTCCAAGACTGTGGCTAAGTGCCGCTATTCACGGTGATGAAATTAATGGTGTTGAGATTATTCGTCAAGTCTTGGAAAAAATTAATCCTGATTCGCTACATGGTACTCTAATTGCAGTGCCAATTGTTAATATCTTTGGCTTTATTGAACAGTCGCGCTATCTGCCTGACCGTAGAGACCTCAATCGGTCTTTTCCAGGTTCTCCACGTGGTTCTCTAGCCTCCCGTTTAGCCAACCTGTTTATGAGTGAAGTTGTCAGCCGTTGTACCCATGGCATCGACCTCCACACTGCTTCTGATCATCGCACCAACTTGCCACAAATTCGTGCCAACTTACTCGATGCCCAAACCCATCGCTGTGCTCAAGCTTTCGGTGCGCCACTACTAATACATGCAACCACCAGAGATGGTTCTCTCCGGCAAGCGGCAACCAAGCAGGGTATCCCAGTATTGCTCTATGAGGCAGGTGAAGCCCTACGCTTTGATGCCGAAGCAATTCAGGTTGGTGTGGAAGGGGTGTTGCGAGTGATGGATGTATTGGGAATGGTGCAGCTAGGATTGCCTGCAAAGACAGTGACGCCTGTGGAAGTTACTCAAAGCAAGTGGGTGCGTGCCCCGCGCAGCGGAATTTTACACCTGAAGGTGATATTGGGTCAAACAGTTGATAAAAAACAGTTACTAGGAATAATTTACGATACCTTTGGCGAAACTAGTTGCCAAGTTTGCGCTCCTTGTAATGGCTTAGTGATTGGTTATACGCAAAACCCTTTAGTTAACCAGGGAGACGGGATTTTGCATCTAGCTGTGTTGAATTAGTAAGGAGGTTCATAGTTCATTGCTCATTGTTCATTGCCATGAACTGTGAATTATATGTAATTGAAGTAGTTGGCATTGAGATTTAAATCCTGCGGTTCTATGTTTTGCACGATAGCAATTAATTCATCTTTAGTTGTGTATATGCCTGTGCCGGAGATACCGTTTTTGGAAGTGGTACTTAAGTGATAGTTGGAAGCTTTACTCTTGAGTGCGATCACATCTTGCGAGTGTTGAAAATCGCTAACAATAGCGTAGTCCTGATTGCCATTTGCTTTGTAGAAGATGTCTTTGTTGTCACCAAGCACAAATTTATCTTTGCCGCTTCCACCTCTAAAGAAGTCACGCCCCATAGAACCAATCAAGATATCATTGCCTACATCACCAACTACCTGGTCATTGCCTTGGCCACCTACAAGGGTGTCGTTGCCGGAGCCACCTACAAGGGTGTCATTTCCAGTATTACCTTCAAGGTAATCATTACCAGCACCACCACCTAGATAATCGCTGTGATTGCCACCCCATAAGGTATCATGACCGCGATTGCCTGTGAGACGATCATTGCCAGCACCACCGTTAAGACGGTCATTACCTTTTCCACCCTTGAGAGTATCATTATGGTAGCCGCCGTTGAGAGTATCCTTACCTGCACCACCGTCGAGGCGGTCATCACCGAAACCACCTTCGAGGAAGTCACTACCCTTTCCCCCCCACAAGCTATCATTGTCGCTACCACCGTCAAGGCTGTCATTGCCGTCACCACCTTTGAGGCGATCACGACCATTACGACCAGACAGTATATCATTTCCTGCACCTTGATTGAAGCTATCGTTTTTGTTACTACCTTGAAGGATGTTGTTCTTGATACGCAAAGAACTCTCAGTTATATCCTCGAATACTTCAAAGTTAGATTGTTGATTATTGGCTGAATTTCCCGTCTTGTTATTGTCAAAAATCGAATCTTGGATAGTGATCGATCTGTTATTTGGAGTATAAATTGCTCCGGCTTCACTCCCTGCATAATTATCTTCAAATGTGGTGTTTTCGATGTTGGTTTCGGAACCCCATAAACCATCATAAATTGCTCCACCCAATCCTTGATTATTAGTATCTTTCGCTTTATTTCCAGAAAAAGTACTATTCTTAATTTTGGTAGGCACTTCTCCTAGATACCATAAACCACCGCCCTCTTTGTGCGATTTATTCTTGGCAATAGTGGTATTGTTGATGTTAATAAAACCTGACAGTCGCATGCCACCGCCTTGAGCGGTTCCGCTCTTGTTTTTAGTAACTTTATTATTGATAATAGTGCTATTGTCAATAGTCACAAAATCTTGATCATAACCCCACACTGAAATACCGCCACCAAAGCCGCTAGTGCGGTTGCCCTCAAAGTGAGAATGGCGAATAGTAACCTCGCCTCCTTTGTTATCCCTTGGTAAGTTGCCCTGGTAATAGCGTTTTTGGCTAGGAACACTTGCACCATCACTGTGGACAGCACCACCGTATCTTCTGCTTTCATTATTAAAGAAGCTGGAGTTTTCTATAGTCAGTTCCGTAAATATAGTGCCAATGGCACCACCAGCATCTCCTTTGTTATTGATAAACTCACTATCGGCAACAGTAAGTTGGCTTTTGTTAAAGACACTAATTGCACCAGCAGCACTATCAACACCGCGCTGTGTTGCTTTATTGCCATCAAAGATAGAGTTAATAACGGTGACATTAGCACCTTCTTTTGCCCAAATAGCGCTCCCTTGTCCAGCAACGTTATTTTTGAATTTGCTATTGACTACCGTGATTTTAGCTTTGGAGTCTTGAGCCCAAATCGCTCCTCCTGCATAGCTGTGAAATGCATCAGTAAACTTCAGACTCCGCGTTGTAAACTCTCTGCCCTTCCCTGTTAATTTAAAAATTATACTTTCCTGATTACCACTTAAGGTTAAACCAGGAACATTAGCTCCATCAATAGTTAGGTCTTTGTCAATTATAAGGGAACGTTCAAGGATAATTGTTTGATTAGTTAGAGTGCGAGCAAATTTGATCGTGTCTCCTGATTTGGCTTTGGCGATTGCCTCTCTCAGTGAGCCATCCCCGTTATTTTCAGTGCTTATAACAGTAATAATCGCCATGCTCCCTCCTTTTGAGTAACTTCAGTTGGTAGACAACCCTGAGTTACTGGTAGAGGATTACTAGTTGAGTTTTGTAAGAGATAAATTTATCTTATTATGCACATTTTGTTGGGGTAAATGTCCTGAAGCTTGATTGAGTCACACCAATAAATTACCGCTACGGAAATTGTCTTTTAATATCTTTTGAGCAACCTCTATAAATTAGTTTTCCAGCGCTGTCTGGATTATTCATGAGCCGTTGGTAAGACTCTTTTGAAGTTGTATTGAGAGGAACATCTTTCTTAAGATTTAGACTAAAAGTAGAGGTCTGTATTAAACTTAACGCTTGGGAGCGTTGTCCAAAGCACGCGCTATAGCGTTCCATGCTAACTTGCGCTTCATTTGAGCATCAAGAGGTAAGGGTCGAACAGGTGTACCATCTTTTCTATCTCCGCCAAACTGGGGTTTGGCTCTCCATGAGTAAGGATCACTCAATCCCCAGGTAATTACTGAGATTACGGCAGGCTCGTCGAGTACTGCTGAGAGATAATCTTCATAAGCTCCAGCAACAATGCGATCACGGACATTTGTATCTTTTGGTAGATGTTGATCTTTTACATCAAGTTCAGTAACCATGATCTTAAGACCAAGATCGGCAACATCACCGACAAAAGCCCTAATTTTCCTGGGGTTCAAGGGAGCTTGATCCTTGGCCCATAAGTGAGCTTGCATGCCTAAAGCATGGACGGGAGTCCCCCTAGACTTTAAACGCTCTAGCAGCTTAAGGATAGCAATTCTCGTGGCTTCACCATCCTCAGTGTCAGTGTTCATGCGAACATCATTGTACACTAGTATTGTCTGGGGGTCTGCTTCTGCTGCCGCACGAAAGGCAAGGTCAATGTAATCTGAACCTAAAAATTTAAGCCATGGTGAGCGTCGCAAACTATCAGAGCGTTGGTGTTTTGGGTAAACTGCCTCGTTAACTACGTCCCAGGAGTGCATTTGACCAGCATAATGTCGTGCAACTTTCTGAATATGCTCAACTAATATATGCTCAGCATTTTGCTTGTTAACCGTCTCCTGGAACCATTTTGGTAAACCTTGATTCCACACTAAGGTATGCCCACGGAAAAGCATGCCGTGAGTGTGAGCGAAATTAGCCAGCCAATCGCCTTTGGTAAAATCAAATCTATCTGGACTAGGGCGGAGTGTTGACCATTTAAGGTCATTTCCTGGTACAAGAATGGCACATTCTTGAGTATAGTGGTCTGCAAGATCTGAGTTGGATGATAGATCGCGGTATCTACCACTTGCCCCATAAATTAATCCCTTAGCAGCAGCACGTTCTTTTAAAGAAGTTTCCCCAGTTACTGTAAAATCTCTTTCTGATTTGCCAACTACTTGAACTTGCTGATCCTGCTTAATCGATTTGCCCTTTGCGCAAGCACTCATACCTGCTACAGTTGCTAAACCTAACCATAGGGCATGTCTTCTTGTTAAGAGTCTGTGGTTGTACATTCGGAAGGTTCTCTAGCACTTTGTCAAGTTTAATTGGAGGTATAAAAGTAATAAGTGTAAACGGTTAAAGATTATAGGAAATAAAAAGATGATGCTACAAATAGTGTATATTTAAGTAATAAGTAATGAGTAATAAGTAATGAGTAATAAGTAATAAGTAATAAGTAATGAGTAGTAAGTGAAAAACTGGATATTTATTACTGGTTACTTGATAAATACAGTCATTTGTAGCAAGCATTTAGGTAATCGATATTAAAGGGTCAAAGTTCAACCTTTGCTGATGCGCTGACGCGAATACTCAGTCAAAACATGGCAAAAGAACAGCAAGTTTCCCAGCAGGTAGCGTTCCCACAGGCGTCGGGGTTCAGTAGTTAACCGGGTTAACCATTCAAGTCCTCGATCAGTCATCCAACGAGGACCACGATAGACAGTATCAGTATAAAAGTCAAGGCATGCACCTAGAGGTAGAAATACTCGTGCTTCTATTCGCTCCATGTTATCTAAGATCCAACGCTCTTGTAATGGCATACCAAAACCTACATACAATACTCCTGGTTTAAATTGATTGATTTTGTTGATAACTGCATTGTTTTCAGCACCTGATTTTTCAAAATAACCGTGGTTTCCTTGTACCTTTAAATTAGGTGCTATCGCATTTAACTTGGCTATGGTTTTTTCTACTACACCTGGTCTACCTGCTAGTAAAAATAAGGAGACGTTTTGCTGTTGACAAGCTAAGGCTAAGTTTTCTATGTAGTCTGGACAAGTCATACGATGGCAGGATTCGACAGAGTAACCCTGAAGTTTGGCTCCTAATAAAACGCCAAAGCCATCACAGAATACGAGGTCAGAATTATTCAAAAAATCTCGATACCAAGGTAGTTTACAAGCAAAGTTCATTGCCCTAACATTTACATTGCCTACAATTGTTTTTTTTTCAAATTTTGCAGCTTGGACTACATATTCTATTAATTCATTAACTGTTAATTTGTGGAATCTAGTTTTAAGTAGAAATATTTCGTCAAAAATTTTCGTATTCATCGTCTTAAACACCTATTTTAAATGCAATTTTTATTGGTATTTACTTGTTAGTTTAGTTAATTGTTAATACAAGAAATGCCAGTTTTTGTATGTGAATTTTTCTTAAGTTATGTACTTAGAAATTATTTGTTTAAAATGGTAGGCGCGCTCTAGATATTCTACTCTTAGCCGATCAATAGTTAAAACTATTTGCTACCAAGATCCATAACTGTCTGACGGTAATTTACCACCAAGTTTTTGTCTCAGAAAAATCTTAATTTTTTTGGTTTTATGTGGCTTAATAAAGTACTTAGCAGGGAAAACAAACAACTCCTTACAAATCCAACCTAAGTAGAATTTTTGCCGCTTAGCTTGTAAGTTATTGGGGAGCTGCTGCTCAATGCTAGAGCCAACTATCCAGCTTTCTCGAATCTGTTTGAATTTGTTAATAGGCTTACCACTCATACCATTGAGCGAGTAGGAAACCAAGGGAGTTTTAATGTATTTAAACTTAACTCCAGAAGTGTAAGCTCGCAGAATAAAGTCGTAGTCAGCAGCTATAAAGTAGCCTAAATTAAATAAACCTATTCTTTCATAGACTGACTTTTTCACAAAGCAACTGGGATGGTTAATGGTAAATTTAAATAGTAAATTATCTAATCTTCCAGGGATAAAAGTGTTTAAGTATTTTCCATCAAAATAGTTATCTATAGGAGAATAAACAATGGAAGTTTCTTGACTTGCTCTAAAAAAATCTTCTACAATTTTTATTGCCCCCTCATTGTACCAATCGTCAGAATTTATTATGCCAATGATATCTCCTGTAGCACGAATTAATCCTTTATTCATGGCGTCATAAACACCTTGATCTTTTTCAGAAATGAAGATATCTATTTGATCTAAGTACCGATTAATAATTTCTAAGCTACCATCTGTTGAACCACCGTCAATAAGAATGTACTCTAGTTCAGATGTGACTTCTTGATTGACTACACTGAGTATTGTTTTTTCCAGAGTATTGACTGCGTTATATACTGGCGTGATAATTGATATTTTCATTAATCGGTACTCAGTTTGATTTTGTTTTGTCAGCTTAGTAGATAAAAGCTAAACAAAACATTATTTTTGGCAATACTAGATGGGACTAAATATAAAATTGTTAGCATAGTTTTTGTCAATATTTTTGACAAATAATTTATGGTAAACACCAACTAAAAATGGCTTTTGATATTTCTCGTATGAGAACTCAGATAAAGGAATTAATTGACCTTTATACAAAAATTTTCCTTCATATCCAAGTTCAGTGATTTCTTCAAACAAAGCTGCCATCGGTTTACTACCTAAGTGCCTCTGTTCTATTTCTACAAGTAGAATAGGCTTTTCTCTAAGAATAGTGTTTCGCCCTCCCTTGATAACTTTACTCTCATGTCCTTCAACATCAATCTTAATGAATGAAATATTTTCAAAGTTATAATCATCGAGCCGACAAACAGGTACTGTTATGGATTTCTGAGCGCAATCTAATTTTCTAAAACTAGCTAGACCACTAATAGGTTTTCCCTTGATGATAGGAACATGTAAAGTTAATAAACCTTGAGATTCAGATAGAGCAACATTATGCACGTTTATTTTATTACTGCTGTGTTGGCTATATGCCAGTAAAGTTTCTGCACAGCGGGGTTGTGGTTCAAAGGCTTCCACTACTTCACATAATTGGGAAAGGGCATAGGTATAAACTCCTAAGTTTGCTCCAATATCAATCGCACGCTGACCTTTACCTACTAACTCTTTTAAAAGTTGAATCTCACTTTCGAGTTTTCCTCTCAGCTGCCAATAATGAAACCGCAGTGGAACAATTAATTGCTCTGGGCATAAATTGAGCAAAAACTCTTTAGTTTTCATCAGTCGAACCCTAGGACTTTTATAGTGATCCATTAAAGTATTCAGACAGAATTTTAATGATCAGGAAGATTTTGTTTATTAAATAAATTTATAGCATTTCTTACAATTGTGATGTACACCTTAAATTTAAAACCCATCACTGTTGACTAATAAGGAAAATTAACTTGTACATCATGAGTATGAGAACCGCTATATAAGATTTATATTAAGTTCAGTGATCAATTAGAGATACTGAAAAACTGTACTGGCAAATTTTTCAACAGAACTCTGTTCTACAAAAGCTTTGAGGCTAGATAAATCGCAAAGCTGGCTTGGAGATTTAAGTAGAAATTGATTCAAGCCCTTGGCAATTTCAGCAGGTACAGTTGAGTCAACCGCCAAACCAAGTTTGTAGTTTTGTACTAGCTCTCCCATAAGACCATAGTTTGAACTTAGTACTGGTTTTTGGGCAGCAGCAGCTAACAGTAAAATTCCGCTCATACCAACATGCCTTTGGTAGGGAGCTAGCACAACGTCTGCAAGGTTAAAGTATGCCTGAACATCTGGTTCTGGAATAAACTCATAAAAACTAATAATCTGCACAGGTTGAGACTGGCAAACTGCTGTAATTTTCGATTCTATTAGTTCTTTTTCTGCCGCCGGATCTGGTACTCCTGACAAGACAAGGCAAAGTTTTTGGCAGAGAGTAGATGGTAAGAGTAAGATAGCTTCGAGTAGTTGAAAAATACCCTTACGCCTACTCAATGAGCCAAATAAAAGAAAAACTTGTCTGTGATTATCGATATTTAAACTTTCTTTTAATCTCTCTGATTGGAGTTGAGATTGATTGGGTGTTGGCACTGGATCTGCTAAATGCACTACCTTGCCTGCAAAGGATTTCTTAAGGCTTTTGACGGCAAAAGAATCCAGGCAAAATAGAGTTTGCAGCTGTGAATTACTTAGGATACGAGATAAACACAGTTTATCCCGCCAATGCCAAATGTGCTCTCTCCAAGAAGGTATATAGTTGGTGAAATTAACGTAGTGAAATATTGGTCTAAAATAGATACCGGAAAATGGACAAGGGGACTTAGTTCCTAAAGCTACCCTAAACAAAACAGGATCAAAGCACATGATTAAACATTGGGTAGTTCTCAAGTAATCAGCATATTTGTAGATCAAATGCCATTCCTGAAAAGCACGTAAAATGCGATTAGAGAAGGAGTCGAGTGATTTAAGAACAGCTTGTTCCCTTGGGGAGATCGCGACAAAGTTGATATTCTTATGGTTGTGAGCGATATTGACGATATTGAGGTGTTGCTGGCAAAATTCAGGCGAGACAACCACATCTAAATGACCAGCCATCTCCTGTTGACACCAGTACCTAAGCAAATGTTGAATGTATATGGTATGGTGTCCCCTAAGATCTAAATCAAACAGCATTATCCTGCGATCGCTATTGTTTTGATTGCCCTCAAGGCTAAGTTCTATAGTTTCAGAAAATTTGGACATATTTTACTGGCTCTAGGCGGCTCATAACTCTTTAATAGCGCAGGCGATATCAGCAAGAAATTGTTCTCGTCTAGTGGTAAACCAATTGAAGGCATCGTCAAATTTTTGCTGTGTAGCTGGAGAGGAAATTACCGAAATAAGGAACTTAGCAAAGTCTTCTGGCTCTGCTGCTACTTGCACAGTTTGTGGATAGTCAGGAATTCCCCGTAGAGCTACTGGTGTTGCGACAATAGCTGAGCCTGAGGCAATAGCATCTAGAGTTTTAATCTGTATACCACCACCACTAAGAATGGGAATTGCCACGACTTTTGCTTGTGCCATAAACTCTTGGGCATCGGGGACAAAACCCCGATAATGAATGTTGGGGTATTTCTCGATTAACCACTGGGCACCTCTACCAGCGACATGAATCGATAGGCTTGTGGGTAAGTGGGGATAGACGTTTTGTAGAAACCATTGCAAGCCCTCTTGATTGGGCTTCCATGGCCAGCTGCCGATAAGTCCAATATCAAATTCCTTGCTAATTGGTTTATCTGGTAATTTGTCTAAGCCAGGAGGCAGGGGAGATACTCTAATTTTAGCTGCTCCTTCAAGACTAGAAAAATACTTGGAATCATGTTCTGTCAGTGCCCAAACTGCTCTGGCTGTAGTCGCTAGTTTGTCTTCCATTTGTTTAATTAAGTAGGCTTCTCGTCTATAAATCCATCTTGATATGAAATTGCCTGCATTTTTATAATTATCTAAATAAATTTCATGTTCAATGTTATGAGCAATGGTGATCATCCTGCCTTTGTCTTTCATCAAAGACTCCAGCCAACCTAGTTGAGGGTGATCGATAATAACAGCATCATATTTACTAGTTGCTAGCAGTTTCTTGACTATTTTAATATAGGCTTTTGAATAGTATTTTGCAGCTGAATATGGTAAACCTCTCAAGATACTCAGGATTAACCAAAGCAGCGGATAAAACTTAGCTCTCTTAGTTTCTATATAGCGTTTGTCGACTAATATTTCTTGCGGGTTTAACTCAAAAATATCATCTGTACGCATATATCCAATAACTGAAACTTGATAGCCACTTTGAGTGAGAGCATCAATAAAACACTGTGATGCTACTTCACTACCCATACGTTTTTTTCTAGGAATAATGGTAGTTAGAAAAAGAATATTCATGATTTTGACTATCTAAGTAAGGCTCTGCAATTAAAAACTTGCTATCGTACTTGGTTTTATCAAAATTAATATGGTTCAAATACCCACCCTCAATTGCGGTGCATAAAATTGGCTGGGGTTAAATCCCCATTCAATTTATCTGGAGCGTCCCCGTTTCCCCGCGTCACCGCGTCTTTAATATTACTAGATTTAAACTTTTAAAATTTACTGCTGGCAATACTTTCCTAATCCAAAATTTAAAAAAATATTAGCACTCAAGCCATTGTGAGAGGTCACGTTGCAGAAAATCTTGGAGATGCAAAATATCTTCTCGGTATATTTCGATCAATTGCTTACGGATGTCTCGTGGCAACGGTGGTGCTTTAACAAGGTTATGACTTCTTAGACTAGTGTAGATTAATTCAATCCTCTGAAACATACTCTCAGGTAGAAGTGGTCCAATCGTAGCATTAAAACTTTTTTTCAAATTTTCCAAAGAGGTATGAAGAATTTTATTACTTGGTATACCACCAGTATTAGACCTCTTGATTGGTTGATTAATGAGTAATTGTTCATCCACGCCAAGAAATTTATAGATATCCTGTAGCAAGCTATTTGGATCAGACTTCAAGTCTTGATAAAAGCAAATTTTTATCTGCTCTCGGTCAAACATACTGAGATAACGCTTTAAGCTGGCGCAGTAACGGTTACTAAGTGGACCACCGCTTCCTTTCTGAACTAATTGAGCAAAATAATCGAGGATTTCATGGTCACTAATTTGAGTCTTCAATTGATTAGCACGATACCTCATTAGATAGAGTGAGTATGCTCGCTCAGCTGGATCACGAAGAATAGCAATTAACTTCACTTGAGGTATGTAATGCTTGATGCGCTCAACAGCTTTCGAGTTAAACAGGTAGGTGGTAGAGGCTTCCCCAATTGCCGTTTCGTTAGAGACACCTTGGAATAAAGCCTGATAGTCTTCTAAGTTGGTAATCGGATAATTTTCTTTGCCATCATAAGAGAAAAAATGTGGCTCCTTAAGACGGCTCATGTAGATTTGCGGATGTGCATTTAAACTATCATAAAGTGTAGTTGTACCAGATTTCATAGCACCAATAATTAAAAAATTTGGCATTGTCATATCTTTACTTTCGTCCTTTATGTATATCTGGGATAATTTAGCTGATTCATAATCTCAGACAATTGGTCTTCGATAAATTTGGCATCAGGTTCACTGGTAAAGTTTTTCCAGCTTTTAGTTTTGCTTTTGATGCTGCTAAATAAGTTGGGATCTGCTTGCCAACTGGTAGTTTTCAATGTGTCTTCAGGAATACATGCCTCTTCATAAGATTCTTCTATAAAATCAAAAACCTTGTGAAGAGTAACTTTGGTGTTACAAGTAAAATCTTCATAGGATACCAGCATAAACCTACTAGGATTAGAAACTTTTTCCTGTAATGCTATGTGCATATAACTAGCATATTTATTGCAAAAGCTTTTGGGGGAAATTTTTAGCCACTTAAGCTCTGATTCCTTCATGCCAAGTTTAAGAGAATCTTTTAGTCTTCGCTGGTAAGAGCTAAATACATCAAGGGGATGACGAGGCATGAACAGCAGTTTAGCCTTAGGAAAGGTTACTTTTATTTCTGGAAGTCTGGATATGTGCTGAGGAGTTTTCTCAACTATTCTCTTCATTCCTCTTGCCTGTTTGGCATAGTAGAGAAAAATTCTGATCAAAATATCATTTTGAGTTACCTTCCAAACGGAAGCTCTTAAAACACTGACTTTAGGAGCAACTTTTTGGAAAATATCCTTGCCAATTAGTAGGCGCTGATAGTTTTGAATAGATTTGGTCATGCCGAGGAATTGACAGTAGTAGTCCTCATCGCCCAACATGTAGGTAAAAGCATTAGAGTTAGCACCAGAGTAAGTATGATAAGGAGTTTTGAAAATATTAGACTCTGTAAGTTCTACTCCATGCTTGTGTTTATATTTTTGTGGTTTAAAGCTTGAATGTCTCTGGAGTGTTCTGTATAGAATACTAGTGCCACTACGAGCTGCACCGACAATGAACACAGGTGATTCATTCTTCATTAAGTTTGATATGACTGATGGAGTTAGGCTCATATAGTTTATTTAAATACCTAAACAAGTTGAAATAGATACTGTTTTTGACTAATTTTTGAAGAAAAAATAAATTCGTAATACAACTAATAATAATCACCTAAACAGTTGCTGAAAATACCAACTTTATCATGCCCTTACTATAATCATCCTTTCCTCCAAACAGAAAGATCCATGCCAATAAGATCTTCTAAAAGAGTAATATCTAATTCATATTTTGAAATTAGTTCTGTCCGTACACTTGGGTTGATTGATGGAAGAGCATCACCCTGTTCAAATATTCTCCGCATCCCTGAATTTTTAACAACATTCCACAACCAGTCTAAATCTTTACTTTGAAGAAAAGCTCCAAAGCGAATGGCTAAGGCTCTAGCACGAGAAAAACGAACTTTACGAGATGGATTAGCTCTTTGTTTCAAAATATTTCGATCAAATTTGTTAGCATCAATACCTAGAAAATTGGCTAGTTGATTTAATGCCTGCTCCGGATAATTAACAGTATGCTCATAAATCAAAATCAAAAATTTTTCTAAGGGAAAATACTGTAAGTACCGTTTAAGCTGCTGACTATATAATCCTCTCATAAAAACTTCTGACTCCTGGTTAAAGTATTCCTGAAAAGTTCTGCTTTCATCAAAATTTTTTACCGAGAAGCCATACTGTGAATATGCACGGTCTGCTGGATTCCGCAAAATGACAATGAATCGACAATTAGGTAGATGTTCTCGGATGCGATTTGGAACCTGTGGGGCGTACAAATACTTTGGTGTAATTTCTCCAATATTTTGGTATGTATATGCTTGAGCAGACGAGGGGAAAAATGCTTGATACCAATTTATTCCACGTTCATAATATTGATCAAAAAAGTGAACTTCCTTACGTCTTTCTGGAAGATAAATATCAGGGTGAGAGCGCAAAATTTTGTCTAACCAAGTTGTCCCTGAACGCATAGCACCGATTCCTAGAAAATTAGGTAGTGTCATTGTTTCTACTCTTACACTTCAAATACAAAAGATTTAAGCATTACCTAAATAAAGTTTTAGTCAACTCATGTCAGTCTTTAATATAAGGCGGTAATATCTGATATTCTAGATTAGTTTTATACTCAAAAAACTGCTTGTTGCTTTCCACCAATATTATCCTCATGGAAGCAATTATAATTCCTAGACTATAGAATATAGACCATCCTGCCGGCATAAATGCATTGGAGATACAACCCCATATGCAGTATCCAAAAATTGAGCAAAAGACTGTTTTGCTGAGACTTGATAACTTGAAGTTCTTCAGCTTTGATAACTTGAAAGACCCTTTAAACAAAATGGCGATAAATACTAGCAATATAGATAGTCCTATAGTTCCCCATCCTACGTATGACCAGACGTATAGATTATGTGAAGGTATTATTTTGAGGAAACTTCCTGAGCCATAACCGATTTCAATTGCTCGGGAAACATAATCCCATCCAAGTGAACCAAAGCCTACCAGAGGCGAATGTTCTCGCGTGTATGTAGTTGCAGGAATCCATAAGTTCTCCATTCGCCAGTTTAAACTGCCTTCATCTGCAGCTTCCCGCGAAAATGCAGACCCTACAAAACTATAAGTGAAGATATAAATTAGACCAATAATAGGAACTAAAAACGGAAACAAACTAATTGTTTTTTTGAATGATAAATTGGAATAAAACAAAGACAATATGAAAGGGAAAGATATTATTAGAGCTGTTCTTGTGCCATTAAATAGTAGGATAGCTGGTATGTAAATCAGTATGATTGCTCTAAGTATCACTCTCTTAATGCCGGAAGTTTTTTCAATATAAAATAGAGCAAATGGAAATAGAGTCATTATAGCATTAGCATCTTCATTGGCAGAAGCAAAAAGTGCGAAAGTTTTAATTTTTCCAGACTGTCCATAAGAAGACAAAACACCCAGTAAATTCTTGCCTGATGAGATAATGAGATAAGGGTATTGAATAATTGCCGCTATAAATATAAGTAAAAATACTAGCGATATTATTTGAAGAGTTTTGTAAGCCGTTTCATTGTTTAAATTTAGTACTATACATAAATATGACAGCCACAAAAAAACATAATCTGCACTGCCTGACAAATGACCTGACAAAGCCCTAGAAGGAAGCGTGAAAATCTGAAAAATTAATAGAATCAAGAAAGCAAATATTGGTAAGATCATTTCTAGCCAAAATCTTGAGCCTATTTTTTTTATCCTTCTGCTCTTAACTGTATCTATAAGTATAAACAATAAGACTGGCAGTAACCCGACTCTAACAACCCCAATTAGGCTGAAACCTCCCAGACGAATGCTGGAAAATGTTGCTGCTACCTGTGGCAACGAGACAATAAAGTTAGCCACTAGCAGAAAGGTAGGAATATAGACAGCTTTAACTTTCATTGTTTACGAGGGATGCAACTTGCCGAAATCTCGGCGAAAAGAGATGAGTAGCGGTGCGCTTGAAGTTCCTGGGTAAATTCTTGTTCTGCTTTAGCACGGGCGCGAGTACTTAGTTTTTGATGTCGCTCTTGATTTTTTAGCACCCAGACAATTCCCTGAGCTAAGTCTTCAATTTTATATGGTTGAGCTAAATAGCCATTTTGCTGGTGTTCAATCATATCTGACATACCACCAATATTGAAGGTAACGCAGGGAGTTGCACAAGCAATTGCTTCCATCACCGTGTTTGCCAAGTTTTCTTGAATAGAAGGCAAGACAAAAACATCTGCTGCTGAATAAACTAGGGCGAGAGATAAATCATCGCCCAAGGTACCCAAATAATAAGTATTAAAACCAAATTCGGGCGGATTTTTAGGTCGAGAAGCACCGAAAATAACTAGCTCTATTTCATTTTGATACTCAGATTTACTCAAATCTTGTAACGCCGATTGCAAAAGGTGAAATCCTTTCCTCTTATTACTAGTTGCTTTTAATGATCCGAACAGAACAAGTTGCTTATCCTGAGGTAAATTAAGTAGTCCTCGCGCTACTTGTTGCTTGATAGGCTTATACTTTTGAGTATCAATACTATTGGGAATTAACTCAATTCGTTGATTTTGAAAAAGAGAACTGGAACTGGCACATTTTGCTAACCATGAACTAGGCGTCACCACAGTCAAATTGAGATTTTTCCAAGCCTTAGCTTTGCGCTGCCATACCCAACGTGATAAATCACAACCTCTGTTACTGCCAAGTTGAGGACACCCACCACAGGATATTGTGTAGCGATCGCAATCACTACTATAGTGGCATCCTCCTGTAAAAGACCACATATCATGAAGAGTCCAAATTAAAGGTAGATTTAACTTGGCAAGTGTTTCAATTTGTATAAATGCTTCGCCAGTCCAATGCAAATTAATTATCTCTGGAGCAAGTCGAGTAATTTTAGGGATAATTCTATCTGGAAGCCACTGTAGAGAAAATGTAGGATTCTCGCATTGATGATAAAATTTTAAGGGCAAAGCATCAACAGCAATTCTTGTTCTAGCAATGCTTTGCTCTAGCCTGGTTGCAGGTGCACAGACAGTGTTATCATTACTGGACTTATACTGTACGAGCATCCGGGAATCGATACCAATACTTTGCAAACCTTGGTGTAATCGATAGGCAGCACGAGCAGCTCCACCAGTGATATCGGAAGTGTTGAGAAGCAAGACTTTCATAATCGGTACCTTAAACTTCTAACCATGGTGATAAGTCACGCTGGATTAAGTTTTGGAGTTCAAAGATATCCTTACGGAATACCTCAATTAATTCCCGGCGCACATCCAGAGGACACTGAGATTTAACAAAGTTATTGGTTCTAAGATAGTTAGCTACACGTTTTCTGACTCCTACTGGAAAAAATGGCTTGAGAAAATTCTTAACAGGGTTTTTGTCTCTGAGAAAAGCATCTAAAGTTTTATTCTTGCGAGGACCTGAGATATTGAGACGAGTAAAAACTTCTGGAATATGTGTTTCATCTACACCGAGAAATCGAAAAATGTCTCTAAGTAGCTCTTTAGGATTAGTATTCAAATCTTCGTAAAGGTAGATTTTAATCTGACTATGGTCAAATTTTTCAAAATAACGCTTTAGCTGCACAGAGTAAAATCCCATATCTTGGTAACGCCAAAGATACTCCCAGTTGTTCTTTATACGTACTTCTTCTTCTAGAAGTGCTTGAGTAAAATCACTAAGCGGCTCACGACTATCTCTAATGGCATGCATGAAGCTTGAATAAGCTCTATCTACCGGGTTGCGCAGGATGACAATCAGTTTAACATCGGGTATGTAGTGCTTGATGCATTCAGGAGCTTTCTGGCTATACAAGTACCAGGTAGTTGCCTCACCAATAGCTATTTTATTAGCAGCATCTTTAAACAACCTACTATAGGCTTCTATGTTAGTACTAACATGGCTATATACATCTTGATCACCAGGACCACAAAAGTTAATTTTTTCACCCTCAAAATCAAAAAAACCTGGCTCTTTTTCAGGACTCATGTAGATTTGTGGATGCTGATCTAAATAATGGTAAAGAGAAGTTGTTCCAGCTTTTTGCGCACCGATGATCAAAAAATTAGGCATAATCATACGCTCATATCCTTACCTATTTAACTCCTGAACAAATGCAACTATAAGTGTAGAGTGCCCTATTTATTTAATATGTCAAACTCAATAACAATAACATTTACATTGACTTACTATTGACAAGTAAACGTTTGGTTTTCCTCAAAATTGATTTTGATAAACTTTTTTCCCATACTTTCTTATAGCGTCTATAATCATGTTCTCGATCTACAGCTATGCCCAATGGATCTTTCAAGGGAAAGTTCATGGACTGTAATGGCATATTAGCTCTTTGATCATTAGATACCTTAGTATTTGTACCCTCTTTACTAAAGCCAATATTAGAAATTAAGTTTTTAGCAGGAGTAATGGACATTCCTGAATATAGAAGGCACATAAAGAAAAACTGATAAGCCCAACTGTTGTTATTGCCTAAATAAGCAGCATCTAGTAATCGTTTGCGATTAAAATATTGTTTTTTGTCGGCAATTACATCACCAATTCTCTTCTTGACTTCAGGTTCTGACCACAACTTCATATCCACATCATAGCACTGCCAAACTCTTTTCCATGTAGCCCATCCCCAGCAATTAAAATAATAAGAAAAATGATAACTTTGAATATTAGTTTTCCACTCACCTAAAAGATTAGTACCAGTGATGGTCATTACTCGTTCATCATCCCTATACTTTTCAAGTAGCTCCTCACAAAATCTAAAGAAAGTGGGATGAGGTAAGCAGTCATCTTCGAGGATGACCGCTTCTTCAATAGTATTAAAGACCCAATCTAATCCACTTGATACACGCCTCTTGCAGCCCATGTTGACATTAGAATAATTTTTGAAAACTTGACAGTCCCAATCGACGCGATCAATAATTGCGCGGGCAGCAGCACACTTTTCCGCTTCATCGGATCGATCTACACGAGAACCATCTGCAATTACAAATAGTTTTGGAGGTTTGACTTGACGAATTACTTCGAAAACTTTCTCAGTAGTATCTGGACGATTGAAAATTATCAAGACAACAGGAGTTTTTAATTGCCAACTATTCATAATCATTTTCTTGAAAATTGATCTAAAAACAGAATAACTAGCATCAAGTTCACAATAAAACTTGACAGTACATTTTTTTTCTACATAGAACTTCACCAATCTTTTCCTGAAGGAAATGAACTACTAGCTTTTGACTATATTTAGGTGTTGGCTGCCAATTTTCAGAAGGATTATACCCAAACTTTAGTAGTAAGTCATTGGCATTAAATTCTTTGTCTAAACCAAGACTGAGTGAAACTTCTGAATATAGTTTAGTATAGTGAAATAACTGTTCCAAGTAATGCTTATTTTCATAGCTTTCCCGCTTCCATTTACCGATAGCTTTTTTTGAAATTGGATCAGTTGTCTTTGTCGTCCAAGTACTATGGCTATTCATAGATTCAGATTGTGTTTGACCTGCTATCATTAGATCAGCATCTTCACTCTCTCCAAGAAAGTTCATTAACTTATTTAGAGTAAGTTTAGGATTAATAACAAGGTCTTCGTACTTTACTTCATAGTATCGGCTGTTATTTCGATAAGGAAGACCCATTGATGTGTCATGAATCCATCGTCTAACTGCAATTTCAGGTGATGTTCCCCGTTTGATAAGAGAGGGGACTACATCACGACCATCTCTAACAATATGCACATATTTGCCAGATGGATATAGTGAAAGAAACTCTCCTATACAGTAGCAGTTTGTAGGGGTTTTTTCTGCCCAACGATTTTTGCCTATTCTTGCAAGTAAAATTCCAAAAAAATTATCAACAAAATCTTTCAGATTTTCAGCTTTATCAGTAATTTTAAGTACTTCTTCTATTGTAAATCCATGACTTTCTGGTTCATAAATAAATGTTACATCTTGACGCTTTTCAGTATATGTGCTATCGCCAAGTAAGTCATGTTTTAATATTCCAGTAGTTGGGATAGTATTTCCTGGATTAAAAATTTTAGTAAGTCTATTCCTGCTATTTTTATTCAAAATGCTTCTAAATTTAGACTTTAAGTATTTAAAACTGTTATCGTTATAAAGTTTTTTCTTATTTAAAAGAAATAATTCTGAGCCACAATATATAGATGGATGTGAGTTAAGTAGGTGGCTTAATAGACTTGTTCCTGAACTTCCACAGCCACCAATCATAATTGGATTCTTAATTACGAATTCTGACATGGTAAGATGTTTTGATTTCATGATATATATTGCCACTAGTAGCCTATAGGCAAAAGTAGCCTTAAACTGAACATGATGTAATTATTATTTATCCCAATCAAACTGGACACCTAAATATTCATACAATCTTTCATTATGTGGCTTAAAATAATCAATCAAATAATTTCGTAAAGAAGTATCCATTTGACGATACTGTATAGAATTATGAACATTGTATTCTTTTAGTTCCCATGGCGGCAGATTAAGGAATTCTCTGACTTGTCTAAAAATTGCTGCTGGCTCAGCATATAATTTTTCACTTTCAATTATTAAAATCTGTTCTTTAGGAAATAAATTTAACCAACGTTTAAATTGATCTACGTAAATTCCTTTAGCGAGATAAGAGTAATACATACAATCCTGACTGTAGTAAATGCTATTATTGAGTATTTTCTCTCGCTCCATATATAATCTACTATCCTCGCTTTTTATAGCTTCTTCAAATGAAAGTATCTCTCTTTCTTTTTGACCTTTGCTCAAATTAATGCGGTTTGCTCTCAAATTGTGAGCATAATGGGAGTAAGCTCTATCAATAGGATTTCTTAACAATGCTATTAATTTCACTGAAGGAATAATTTTTGAAATTTTCTGTGGAGTATGAGGATGAAAAATATAGTTAGGACTAGCTTCTCCAGTAATCACATTTTTTTCTTTTACTGGAAAGTGAGATCGGTACCAATCGATACTTTTATTAAATCTCTTGTCAAAAAAATGTAATTCTTTTTGAAGAGCAGGCTTAACATTCGGATGCTGTATTAAATAGTTATACAGTGATGTTGTTCCACATTTTTGAGCCCCAATAATAATAAAATTAGGCATTGTTCTAACTGAACTAGTCATAACTCGATAGGGCTCAGTTAATACTCTGTAATGTCCAGTTAATCGTTTGCTGAAACGTTTTGACCAAGACTTACTAGCTACCTCTATCATTACTTTTATTCCCTCATTTTAAAAACTGTTCATCCCACAGTTGACCACCTGATTAGAGCTAAATTTTTATTTCTCTAAAACAACTTCTTGATAACTACCTGACTGAATAATACGCCCTCCTTCCAACATATAGACACAATCACAATGTTCAACAGTAGAAAGACGGTGAGCAATAATAATCAAAGTTTTTGTCCCAGCCAGAGAGTTAATTGCCTCACTAATAAGAAGCTCTGTTCCTGAATCTAGTGCAGAAGTAGCTTCATCAAGTACCAAAATTTCCCTCTCATGGTAGAGTGCACGAGCAATCCCAATCCGCTGACGCTGCCCACCAGATAAGCGTACTCCCCGCTCACCAATTCCAGTTTTAATACCATTAGGCAGTTGCTCAATTAGCTCTGTTAACTGAGCAGTTTTGATTGCCTTATTCATTTTCCTAGCATCAATAAATTTATCCGGAACACCAAAAGCAATATTTCTTTCAATCGTGTCATCCATCAGAAAAATTGACTGCGGTATATAACCAATTAGGTTCTGCCAGGAACGGAGATTATCATATATGGAGACATGATCAACCTGGATATCTCCACTCTCAGGTTCTAACAAACCTAAAATAATATCTACTAATGTTGTCTTCCCTGCTCCAGATTTACCAATTAGAGCAATTGATTGACCCTTTTTAATACTTAAAGATATATTTTCAATAGCAGTTTCTGAGTTTCCAGGATAACGATAAGTAATATTCTTCATTTCAACTAGATTTACGAAACTCATAGCTTGATTATCATCTTTTTTAGAAATGACTGAGCTATCTATCTTTGAACTAACCCTAAGCTTCATAATCTTGTCTACCTCTTGCTTTTCGATCTCCTTAAGATCAAGATAGAGCATGTCAAGAGCATAGCTAGAGTTTCGCATTTTAGCCATTGACTGTACAAACATACTAGTCGCTGGAATTAAGCGCATGGCAGCAATCGCAAAAACACCCATAACTGCTGTCAAATCTTGAATATTATGTTCAAAAAAGAGTAGAAATAGAGAAATGAACAGCATCAAAAATATAATTAAAGCCGTCTCAATTAGAATACGTGGCAGCACTTGTGAACTTTGAAATAGCGTTGCCGCCCTAGCGAAGTTTCTAGCTTCCTGATTCATTTGCTCTTGGAAGTAGGATTCACAACCAATAATTCGCGTCTCTTTCAATCCTCCTAAGCCATGGTTGATGACACGAATCATCCCTTGGTTGGATTGCGATCTAATCTTTCCCCATTTTTTAAATCTGTCACCAAGTCGTTGAAATAAGATAAAAGTTGGAAGTAGAACTCCCAAAATCATCACTAGAAGTAGTGAGTTAGTCTTAGCCAGTAGTAATAGCAGAGCAAAAATAACAACAAAATTAGCAACAGCATTCAGGAGTGGCAGTATATAGCCATTAGTAAACTGTTGAGTCTCGACAATGATGTTGTTAATTAGACTAGCTGTATTTTTATTTAAATGAAAAGTATAGCCAACTGCTAAATAAGAATTTAGCAATCTGGACATTAGTATTTTTTTTTGGTTAAAACTGAAATAGAATATGTATGTTCTAGCTAGAAAGTACAAAAATGACTTAAGGCAAAATATAATTGCGATACCTATAGCAATAACTGGAATAAAATGACTAGTAGACTGCAGATTTAATTGCCTATACGTCCATGTAAGCAAAGAAATTTTATGGATAGAATTTGGATTAGAAGCCAAACTCAGAAATGGTCCTACAAGTCCAATTCCTATAGCTTCTAGTACAGAAGACAAGGCAAACATACACAGCAGTAAAAGAAGCTCTTGTCTTGTTCCTGTAAGGACATATGAGACTTTGGGAAGATCTTTGAACATCTGGTTGGCAACCTACTACTTGACTGAAAGAAAAGATTTCAAAGATATAATTAATCAAAACTTACAATAAGTGCAGCCTCAGCATACCAATGAAAGCAAATCCTCCAAAAGCAACCCTCACAGAAGTTTAATAATAGGCTGCTGAATCAAATAATTAACTAACACTATTTCTATCTAGGCAGTTCAAACTACAGCCACATAGCTCAACAATCTCTGCCAAGGTTTTACAACCAGTTATTTTCCGTTAGTTCACGCAGGCGAACTTTACTTGTATAGTGGTGATTCACAAATGCCTGGACTTGTCGCCAGCTATGAAGAAAACAATGTAGATAATAACCAAGCCCAACAGCAAAACTGCTTCTAGCGGAATTATTACCCAAACATCCAAAAACAAATTCTATAAAACTCATTCTGCCCTTCTCTCAAAAAGCACACCTACACATACATACATGAGGTGCAACCTAGACTCGGTGATGCGTGAGTCCCTGCTTGATAACTCTTAATCTTTTAACAATCTAACGCTAATTACTTGTCAAGCACCTGCATCCTAGGGCAGATTTTCATTACTGATTGTTCATAGTTCATTGTTGATTGTTCATTGGGAAAGCATTCGGCAACTGCCCTTATACCAACCTAATGAACCATGAACCATGAACCATGAACCATGAGCCATAAACCCTCACAATCCATACAGAAAAATAATCAGCCGAGGAATAATTAGTGCCATAATCAAACTCAGGGGCGCACCAACCCGCGCAAAATCCAAAAACCGATAACCCCCTGGACCATAAACCATAGTATTAGTCTGATACCCAATTGGAGTCATAAAACTATTAGAAGCAGCAAAGGTAACTACAAACATAAAAGCCAAAGGACTCAGACTCAGACTCTTGGCAACCTCCACAGCAATTGGCAACAGCAACACTACCGAAGCATTATTAGAGAGAACCTCCGTAACCAAAACTGTGGCAATATAGAAAAAAGTCAACAGCCAATAACCGGACAAATTTTCCCCCACCGCTACTAAATTAGCTGCCAGCCACTGAGTAGCCCCGGAATTCTTCATCGCAATTCCCATCGGAATCAACCCAGCCAATAAAAAGATAATGTCCCAGCGCACTGCTCCGTAAACTTCACCAGGCTTTAAACAGCCAGTCACCACCATCAACACCACCCCTAACAAAGCACTTACCAAAATTGGCAGTACCTCAAAAGCTGCAGCCAATACTACCCCCAAACTAATGGCGATCGCAATAATAGCTTTATCTCGCCGCAGTGTCTCCACATCACGCTGCCCAATCAATAACAAATCCCTGCTGGTTTGTAGTCCCAACAAACTTTGATTGGGCCCCTGCAGCAACAGCACATCTCCAAAGCGCAAAGGCACCCCACCTAGTCGCTCCCGGATCAACTCCTGTCCCCGTCTAATCGCCAACACCGTAGCATTATAGCGCTGTCGAAACCGCATATCCTTTAAAGTCGAGCCAATCAAATTGGAACTTGCCAGAATCAAAACCTCTGCAATCCCCTCCTCCTCAGAACTAAGATCCTCTAAAGATTGCTGCCCAAACTTGACATCTGGTAAGATTTCTACCTCTCTTTGCTCTCTGACTTTCAGCAGACATTCTCTGCCAGAGCGCACAATTAAAATATCCCCAGCCCGTAAAGTTTTATCTGCCAAGGGTTGAGGAAAATGGCTGCGATTGCGGATTAACTCGAGCACGTCCAAATCAAACTTGCGCTGTAGTTGACTCTTGCGCAGGGTTTGCCCCACCAGCGTCGAATCAGGGGTAATCAAAATTTCACTAACATACTCCTTGAGATCATAGTCCTGACTAACATCGCCACTCTCTGATACCTTGCGTTTTGGCAACAGTCGGGGGGCAATGAATACCAGATAAGCCAAGCCAATAGTAAAAGTAATCAGCCCCAATTTTGTGAATTGAAACAAGCTGAAAGCACCATATCCTAAATTTTCCGATAAACCACTTGCCAAGACATTCGTAGAAGTGCCAATTGTGGTAATCATGCCCCCCAAAATCGTCACAAAGGACAAAGGCATCAGTAACTTTGATGGTGAAATACTCTGCTTGCGGCACCAATCTTCGACAACAGGCAAAAACACAGCTACCACAGCTGTATTATTAATAAAACCAGTAATTGGACCAGCAATCATCCCCATAGTCAAAATCTGGCGAGTGGGATGCTTCCCTCCCCACCTCAACAGCAAGTCACTGACTAACTGCATTGCCCCTGTGCGTGCAATCCCAGCACTGAGGATAAACATCGCCATCACTGTAATCGTCGCCGAATTGCCAAAACCAGAGATTCCTTGCTCTGGACTGACTAATTTCAGCGACATCAGCAATACCATGACTGCGATTGCCGTCATATCCACAGGCAACCATTCGGCAATGAAGCAAATCAGAGCCAGGACGATAATGCCGAGAGTCAAAAAAATTTCCATAGGGTAGAACCAATTGCCAAAAGCTTGATTACCTAGTTTCTTTTACATCTAGGAGTATGTTTTAATACAAAATTGCATTAAAACTCTCCAAAAACATCGATTTGGGAACGCTAGCATAAGGGTTCTAGCATAATTATTGGAAAGGTCTGTTGATCAAAGCCATCCTCCTCTAGTTATCCTCTGGTAGGAGAGAATGATCCAGATAAGAGTCGGACATAAATAAACGTTGCTGTGTAAAGAATTATGAAATAACCCGAATTTACCCCACACCCTACACCCCACACCCTACACCCTGCCTCAACCAACAACCTTTATTTTTGTCCAGGTACTTATCACAGGGATAAATAACAAGGGTAAGAGTCGCTGGTGTCAGCAATTTCCTACACCAGAATTTATAAAAATTTATATACTGTTGCCCAATAATACTCATCCGCCTGAAAACGATCCGGATAGTTTAGTGTGTCAACGTGGTTTGGCTAATTTGCAGCCTTAGCAGCGATTATTAAGCTCATCCCACAAGTGCAAATATTGGTAATTAGACTATGTCTTGCTACGCTAACACGTCATTGGTCATTCGTCGCCAAGTCATTTATTTTTACTAATGACCAATGATTAATAACAAATAAGCTGTTGTCCATTAAAAATGCACAACAGCAAGGCAGAAGGAACAAGAGTTTGAGCCATTAACTAATATCAACTAAATATTATGATTTAAATGCGTAACAACTTAATACAAATAATGGTAAGTAGGCGACAAAGCGTGGAACAAAAGCCCAGACAAGAGGTCTACAGCTCCATGCCCCTACTTCCTAGTCACCCTTTCTATAACTGTAAACTCATTGCCGTTGTCATCTTGATCAAAGAAACTAATCTTGGTAATGTATTCCACTCAATTGCTAACCACTATAAGCTCTGGCAATATCCTAGCCAAAAGCATTAACCAATGTCATCATTCCCAGGCAAGATTCTCAAAGCATGAGAGCTAAACAATTGTGTGGCTCTGCTGGCCATCGTCCTGGTTGTCATACCTAGTGACAACTACTATAAAACACTATCTAGGCATGTAAGCTATAAACACAATCTAGTCTAAAAAGCATAATCCTCAAGTCTAGAACAAGAGAGGACTAAATATTAATAAGCAGACATTTGTAAATTTTCTTGTTAAACTGTAGCCAACTTGTCCCCTAGGTCAGATGTCAGACTCCATGTGAAAAAGAGAGCATTAAGCTTGAAAACCAATCAATACAGCCAAAAAATAAAAGCTGCAATTGATTGGGTACGTAGTTGGTGATCCCAACAAAGCGTGAAATTAGCTCACCGCAACTGCCTCACAGCAACTAGAGGAAGAAAATTGAAGTAAGGTGCTATGAGCAAAAGCTCACCGCAAAGGGTGTCTATTCATCCTCTGCGCTTCCTCGTGTCTATTTCTAAGACAGATGCCCAAGGGGCAGCGCTAAAAGCGATTAGCTTTTCGGGGCTAGCGCTACCGCGATCGCAACGTCACTAATAATGAAAATAGTAAAGTTTTACAGCAAGGAATGTATCTCCTTTGAACTCTATTTTCAGTGATATATTTTATGAGCATAAAACCTTAGGCAAAGTCGCCTAAAACCAAGCTAAATGTCAATTTTAAACTCATTTTCTAAGACAAGAGTCCCTTGACCTCAACAGGACAAAACCAATCAAGTTCTAAACCTCAATAGGAGAAAAATAATTATGGAGCAACGCGGTGTAACAGTTTGGTTCACTGGTTTGAGTGGTTCAGGTAAAACCACCATCACCAGAGCATTAGTAGAAGAACTACGAACCAGAGGATGTAAATTTGAAGTGTTAGATGGTGACATCGTGCGTCAGAACCTAACTAAAGGGTTAGGCTTTAGCAAGGAAGACCGAGACACAAATATCCGCCGCATTGGCTTTGTATCCCATCTGTTGACCAGAAACGGAGTAATTGTCCTCGTCTCAGCGATCTCACCCTATCGCGAAATTCGGGAAGAAGTAAGGCAAAGAATTGGCGACTTCGTAGAAGTTTATACTAATGCGCCCTTAGAAACCTGCGAAGATCGAGATGTCAAAGGTCTCTACAAGCGAGCCAGAGCAGGAGAAATTAAGGGCTTTACTGGTATTGATGACCCTTACGAACCCCCCCTTAGCCCCGAAGTGGAATGTCGCACTGACCAAGAAGAATTACAAGAAAGCGTAGCCAAAGTCCTCAGTAAGCTAGAAGAGCTAGGCTATCTTTCCAAAGCCCTAGAGGTGCAGTCAGTCTAAACTTATTTTGGGAAGTCAAAAACATCACAGACGGGAAGCATATACTTAAGAGCGC
The DNA here is from genome assembly GCA_010692425.1 of Symploca sp. SIO3C6. Classification (GTDB taxonomy): domain Bacteria; phylum Cyanobacteriota; class Cyanobacteriia; order Cyanobacteriales; family Coleofasciculaceae; genus SIO3C6. Next base: position 45,681 of record JAAHHJ010000015.1, read on the forward strand.
TCCCCTGTCTACTTTCCCAATCCCCATTTTCAACACCAACCATCGTACAACCTATCTATTAATCAAATAATATGCAAAGCCCTGTCTTGAGTCATCCCTCAGAGAGAGAAAATTCATTAGTTAACCGCATAGCTACACCTGAACAGAAGGCTGAATTTTTAGACAAAGCTGAACACCTACCTAGAGTACAACTAGATGCCCGCAGCACTTCAGATTTAGAGATGATCGCCATTGGTGGCTTCAGCCCCTTAACAGGTTTCATCAATCAAGCTGACTACAACGGCGTAGTTGAAAACATGCGGCTAGCTAACTCTACTCCTTGGTCAATTCCAGTAACTCTCTCTGTGAGTGAGGAAGTAGCAGCCCAATTAAAAGAAGGCTCTTTAGTACGTCTCGATGACCCCAGTGGGCGCTTTGTTGGCGTATTAGAATTACAAGAGAAATATCACTACGATAAAACTAACGAAGCTCAGAAAGTTTACCGCACAACTGAGGACAAGCACCCCGGTGTCAAAGTAGTCTATGACCAAGGAGAAGTTAACCTAGCAGGTCCAGTGTGGTTGCTACAGCGTGACCCCCATCCCCAATTTCCCAGCTATCAGATCGACCCTGCCCAATCTCGCGCTCAGATCCAGGAAAGAGGTTGGAAAACAGTTGTCGGCTTCCAAACACGTAATCCCATTCACCGCGCCCACGAATACATCATCAAGTGCGCCCTCGAAACTGTTGATGGTTTGTTTTTACATCCCCTCGTCGGTGCCACCAAAAGCGACGACATCCCCGCCGATGTGCGCATGCGCTGCTACGAGATTATGCTAGAAAACTATTTTCCTCAACAGCGAGTGATTCTGGCAATTAACCCCGCCGCCATGCGCTATGCTGGTCCTAGGGAAGCAATTTTCCATGCCTTAGTGCGCAAGAACTACGGCTGCACCCACTTCATCGTCGGACGTGATCACGCTGGTGTTGGTGACTATTATGGCACCTACGATGCCCAACAGATCTTCGAGGAATTTGCTCCCGGAGAATTGGGTATTGAACCAATGAAGTTTGAACACGCCTTTTTCTGCACCCGCACCCAGTCAATGGCAACCGCCAAGACTAGTCCCAGCAGTAAAGAAGAGCGCATCCACCTTTCAGGAACCAAAGTCAGGGGGATGTTGAGGAATGGTGAACTTCCACCCCCAGAATTCTCTCGTCCTGAGGTAGCTGCTGAATTAGCTAGAGCTATGCAGGTACAAAGCTAAGGAACTGTCTTGAGGAGAGGGGGAGATGGGGAGATGGGGAGATGGGGGGATGAATTTTCTGCCTCCTGCCTTGGAGCCTTCTGCCTTGGAGCCTTCTGCCCCCTGCCTTTGGTGGGAGATTCTAATGGTCATAAATTCCAAGTAAATTGGATAATTTATTTCTTGGAGTTCCCTAATTCTTGGTAGTGGGGAAACTCCCCTATTCCCCCACCTTTCAGATTAACTCTGCGGCGGCTAGACTTGCAGAAGTAAGGTAAGGAGATGTAATTAAATGCCCTATGAGCGAGAGAAAGAAGTTGCTATTGAGGCAGCTTTGAGGGCGGCTACACTGTGCCAAAAAGTTCGCAACGAGCAAGTTGCACAAGCGATTGAAAAGAGCGATAAAAGCCCTGTAACTGTGGCAGATTTTGGCTCTCAGGCAGTTATCTGCCAAGCACTAGCTTCAGCCTTTCCTGATGATCCTATAGTTGGTGAAGAGGATGCTGCCCAACTGCGGGATCCTGCAATGGCGACTAAGCTAATGCAGGTAGCCAGCTATGTGCAGGCTGTAGTCAGCGACGCCACTCCTGAGGCAGTACTAAGCTGGATTGACCGAGGTAATGGTCAAACAGGTCCTCGCTATTGGACATTAGACCCCATTGATGGCACAAAAGGATTTTTGCGTCAAGACCAGTATGCCGTAGCTTTAGCCCTTGTGGAAGAGGGCGAGGTTAAAGTTGGAGTTCTCGCTTGTCCAGCTTTGCCAGTGGATATGAACCAGCCAGAAGGTGAACGAGGCGTCCTATTTGTGGCCGTGCGTGGTCAAGGGGCAGTGATGATTCCAATTTCCGGAGGTGAACCCCAGCCAATTAAGGTAGTTGATGCCAGCGATTTGACCAATCTCAGATTTGTGGAGAGCGTGGAATCTGGTCATGGCGACCATTCGCGGCAGGATGCAGTGGCGAAAGCCGTGGGTATCACTGCCGACTCTCTGCGGATGGATTCCCAGGCCAAATACGGTGCCGTAGCATCCGGACAAGCAGTGCTTTATCTACGTCTGCCTTCTCCCAAGAGTCCTGACTACCGGGAGAAGATTTGGGATCATGCTGCTGGTACTATTGTAATCGAAGAGGCTGGTGGGCGTGTCACAGATATGTATGGTCAACCTCTAAACTTTTCCCTAGGTGCCAAATTGGTGGATAACCAGGGCGTAGTTGTCAGTAATGGTGCTATTCATGAGACGGTGCTGGCAGCTTTGCGGGAAACTGCTTAAATAGGAAATCTCGGCAAATAATTTAGCACAATCCTGTAGAGACGCTTTCCACAGCGTCTCTATTGGTTATATAAATGGCTTCTGCTGACAATTTATCAAAACTTCAAAAAAAATACTTTATTTTCTTCTTCAAAACTTCATACAGATTGTTTTCTTTAATAACTGTTTTATTTCATACTTTATAGAGGACTTTACGACCCATACTGTGGTCACAAATGGTAAGTCTGTCGGTGTATATGTCTATGCAATAAAAAAATCTTCTTCCCATAAAATTTGGTGTCCCTACCACATAGATTATGAATATTCGTCTGTTGGGTACAGTCTTTTCCTCTGCCGCACTTTTACTAGGGGCACAAGTAGCCTTTAGTAGTCCATCGGCACTTGCTTCTTCCCTAACACCAACTCCTCTGATTTTTGATGATGACGGCAGTCAAGATGGAATGACAGCTTTAGCATACATGCTGGCTAATCCTAAGTTTGATATTAAGTCGATTAGCATTTCCCAAGGCATTGCCCGTCCTGAAATTTTTGTCGATAATCTCGAACTGATGCTAGGAAGACTAGATGTAAGCTTCCTCTACTTCCCCCTTAAAAAGGGGGATAGGAGGGGGATATAAGCAGAGATAATTTTACTAGAAAATAAAATCTAAAATCCTTAGCAGAGTACCAATCGGTCCATTCAACCGATTAGCAGTATCTAAAGTATTAGCACTAGATTTTTTTGGTACCATAATTACATCTCCTTCCAGAATCTGCTGATTATCAGTCAGAGTACTTAAATCCAACTCCTGAGTTTCGACACTACCTTCCTCATTCAAACGGATAAATGCCACCTCGCTGAGTTTTGCATCATCTGTAGGTCCACCAGCGATCGCCACAGCACTCGAGATTGAACTATTAGGGGGAACCTGTACTTCTCCCGGATTTTTGACTTCTCCAACCACCCTAACCCTAACTGTACTCGGTGCCAAACTAGATCTAGCCACTAACCTAGGATCAAGAGTATCGCCAGCAACCAATTTTGGTACAAAAATAGAGTCACCGTCCTGTAAAATCAGGTCTTCTGGTGCCTGTTCAGAATTGAGAGCATCCCAAAGATTAATCGTAGTGGTGCTAGATCTCTGCCCAGGAAGATTGCGCCTCAATACAATCTTACGAATATCTGCATTTTTAGTTACTCCCCCAGCTTCAATCAAAGCTGAGCTTACCCTAGGCACCCCTTCCAGTGAAGCTCTCACACTACCGGTATTATTTTGTCTGACAGTGGTTGTAGTCAGACTGCGTAGATCAACTGGTCCTGGACGTTGTACTTCTCCAGCAATATTTACCAAAACTGGTCGTAAAGTACTTAAATTGATACTAACAACTGGATTTACCAAAAACTCACCGAGACGTACTTTGATTTCCTGTGCTAAAGCCTCCGGAGTTTTATCTGCTGCCATGACTCTACCAATAACTGGCAGCGTAATTGTTCCATCGGGCAGAATAACTTTTGTGCCGGTAAACTCTTCATAGTCAAACACTGTCACCTCAAGTTGATCCCCAGGTCCGAGAATGTAAACTGGTCGTACAGCCTCCGCATCTTGGAAAGCTAAAGCTTCTGTTTTTGTAGTAGTTAAAGTTCTCGTTGGGGCAAGATTAGGTAGTTGAGCCAGGACAGGTAAGGGTAGTGCCGAACATAGTAAAAGTGTTACTGCTCCTGATTGAGTAATTTGCCAAAACTTGTCTAGGTTCAGCATAGATAATACTTTCTATTGATCATCAAACTAGAGTTTTTTTTGTGAAGAGTGCTAATTATTACTGTAATTTCCTATGTCAACTGTTTTCTTGATGTCATGATCTTGCTCCTGATATTGTTCCTGGGTTCTATATTGTTCCTTGGTATAGTAAAAATAACTATCAGGTTCATTACTAATAATCACGCCATTAGCAACTAAACCTAAGATATTCTGATTGGCTCGTGCCAAAAACTCTTTGGCCGCATTAGCACTAGCAGTATCTAGAATTCTAGGTTGAACTACCAATAAAATACCATCAGCCATTTTGCCTAAAATCGGAGCATCGGCAATACCGGCTAGAGGAGGAGTATCAATGATTACTGAGTCATATTCTTCTGAGAAAGCCTCAATTAGTGAAGCCATTCTTCTTGAGTCGAGAAGACCTACAGGATTCGGTGGTATGACTCCAGATGGAAGTACATCTAGCCCAGGCATTACTTCTTGTACAACCATATTGAATTGAGCTTCGCCGACCAAAACATTACTCAGACCCACAGCATTAGTTAAACCCCAGATATGATGCTGAGAAGGATGACGCATATCTCCATCTACTAGCAAAACTCGTCGTCCAATTTGGGCCATTGCTGCTGCCAAATTAGCACAGACTTCAGACTTTCCCTCCTTGGGAACAGAACTGGTAACTACTATCGATTTTATTTGTTTGTCTGAACTGAGAAACTTCAAATTAGCCTGCAACATCTGATAGGCTTCGTTGAAGGGAGAACGGGGCAAATCTCTAGCAAAAACAAGAGGAGCCCTGTGTTCTGATTCTCCTAAAAGATAGTTAGCTTTTCCTGGTTTTCCATAGGCAGGAATAACTGCTAACAGAGTAGTACTAAACAGTTCCTTTGCCTCTTTAACAGTTTTGACAGATGAATCAATTAAATCTAGCAAGAAGGCAGTAGTAACCCCTAGCAAAATACCAACCATACCTCCTGCTGCCAGAATTAATTTTTTCTTGGAGCCAGTTGGATTTTCAGGAACTATGGCAGTTGAAATAATACTAGCATTACCCACAGTTTGATTTTCTGCCACCCGCGTTTCTTGAAGTTTGCTCAGCAAAATTCCATAGGTAGATTGGGCTGCTTCTAGCTTACGTTCAAGTTCCCGTTGCTTTTGCTCTAATCTTGGTAGAGCATTTGATCTTGTCTTATATGCTGTTCGAGTTTTCTGGAGTTCTTTAAGATGATCACCCAAACCAGAGCGCTCTACTTGCGAGTCAACCAAAGCTGCGGCTAATTCTTCCTTAAGTTCTCCAATTTGCAAATTCTCAGTGGGTACTTGCTGCTTTCCTCCCAGAACCTGCGCTACCTGCTTTTGTACTAATGTTTCTAGTGCCGCTTCCTTACGTTTGAGGTTTTCTATAGTTGGGTATCCTTCTTTATAGCGGGTTCGCTCAACTGCTAACTCAGCTTGCACTTCCTGTAGTTGTGTAAGTGCCTGCTGCACTGCTGGCGACTGACTCAAAGAACTCAATGCTACAGCTTGTTGAGAATTAAGTTGCAACTGATTGCGCAATTGAGTAGATCTAGCAGTAACATCTGCCAGTCTAGCCTGAGCTTGAGCAATTTGATTATCTAGACTGGAAATAATACTTACTGAAGCGCTGGCTTCTTCTTGCAGGGCTACAACTCTATTCTCTTCCTTAAATCTGCGCAAAGCTTCTTCTGATTTGCTAACATTAGCCTCAACTTGAGGTAGTTGTTGATCAATAAATTCGCGAGCTGCTACTGCTTTTTGCCGATTGGTTTGGATATCATTTTTTATGTAAACCTCCATAATGTTATTAGCTACCTTAGCAGCCTCTTCAGGATCTTCTGATACATAGGAAATACCCATGACATCTGTACCCGTAACAGGCTTTACTTCCAACCCTGCCCAGAGAGTTTTAGGGTCAAGAGGGTTTCCTTCTTCATCTTTGAGTTGGAGTATTTCTATAGTCTTTTGGGCAATGGGACGAGAACGAATAATTTCTGCCTGTGTAGCTAACGGGTCACTAGTATTAGTCAAACCCTTAAGCTCTCCTATTTCATTTTCCAAGCCTGTCAGCGAAGAAGAATTATCTTCCTTGAACAGAAGTTTGCCTTCGGCCTTATAAGAATCTTTTTGCCGAGACACAGCTAGAGCAGAAAGTGCCACGGTCATTGCCACAACTCCAGTAGCAGGCAACCAACGGCGTTTCAGAACCAGCCAGTATTTCTGAAAATCTATTTCTTCGGAATATTCTAAAGCTTCCATAGGCACTCAGTAAAAATGTTTAGGACTAGCAAGGAGAGTTAATAAACTAATCACTCTGATTGAAGATTGAGTTTTGAGAATGAGCTAATTGAAAAGTAAGGATTAGAAACTTTACAGACATTACTTTGCAACTTAGATAAGATAATAGAATAAATAGATTTTGAGCCTTGCTGGTGATTCAAACAAGATTAATCACTTCTACTTTTTTTTAGTGATTAAGAACTGAAACAAACAACTCATTGGGAAAAAATACTTATTAAAATTTTATCAATAATTCTTTCGTTGTCTAAAAATATGTATTCTACAAATCAAAGGTAACTCAAGATTACACCATTTTAAATTAACTTAATTAGACCGCCTTGAGCTTAGCTTATTATTGACTAGTTTGCCAAGTCAACTAAGACTATAGTACTTCTCTTTGAAGTGCAGTAAGTTGTTACGCATTTAAATCATATATTTATTTGATACTAGTTAATAGTCCAAACTCTTATTACTTATGCCTTATATCCTTGCTGTTGTGCATTTTTAATGCACAACAGCTTACCCAAACTATTGCCTCAAAACTAGGGCTGATATACTTAAGCAACCTGAGTTCAATGTAAGCTGAAAACTTAATTATGTCCTAACCTGAAACCATTATCTTTGTGTTAAATAGTCTCAAATATATCCTTATATCGAACTCAAGTAACATTGTATCTAGTAAGCTCCCTCCTTGAAAAGAACGACCTTGATAGTCTGTAGCAAAATTTTAAAATCCAACGCTAGAGACCAATGTCGAATATAGGCAAAATCTAAGGCAAACACCTGCTCAGAATCAACATCGGAACGACCACTAACTTGCCACAAACCCGTAATTCCTGGCAAAACCTCGTGGCGTAGATAGTCACTTTCACTAAAGCGTTCAACATCTCGCTTCGGCAGAGGGCGCGGACCAACCAGACTCATTTCTCCTTGCAAAACATTGATTAATTGTGGCAGTTCGTCGAGGCTATAACGACGCAGAAACTTTCCCACCTTAGTGATGCGTGGATCGTCCTTAATTTTAAATAAAACTCCCCCCCTCACCTCATTTCTGGCTTCAAGTTGTGATTGTAATTGGCTGGCATTTTGCACCATCGTGCGGAACTTCCACACCTGGAATTCACGATTTTTCAAACCGATGCGAGTCTGTTTATAAAATACTGGTCCTGGTGAGTCTAATCGGATGAGTATGCTAATGAGTAACATTGGTAAACTCAAGAGTACTAACATCAGCGATGCCCCCACTAAATCCAAGCTGCGCTTGAGCCAAAAGTCCACCCCAATAATCGCCGATGAACTAAAGCGAATGGTTGTGAGTTCTCCAATCATTTTAATTTCCGACCAGTGTTGAGGTAATTCTAAACTCATGGGTAGCACTCTTAGTTGAATGCCAGCAGACTTCAATTCCCAGAAAAATACAATCTGATTTTTAATTGATGACCACGAACAAATAAACACCTCACTAACTTGATTATGGCGGATATATTCGAGAGTTCTGCTCCATTTGTAAGGATGATTTCGCACGGATAAATCAGCACAACCACTAATCTGAAATTGCTGAGTGCGTTCAAGTAATTGCTTGGCTTTATCTAAATCTTCTGGGTTGCCCAAAAGAAACACTGAGGGCTTGAGAGCTATATGGTGACGACGGAGGTTGATAATTGTCGCCTCCAGCATAAAACGCTGTACACTCACTAAGATTAGTGCCAGTAACCAAGCCCACAAAAAGACTGTGCGAGAAACAACTACAGTGGGCTGGTAGAGAAACACCGTGGTCAATAAGATAATCTGAGCTAAGCTTATAGATGCAGGTAATCTGGCATAGCTGCGCCTTTTATCGTCAGTTCCATAGAATCCTGAAGCAGCAAGAGTACCAAGATTAACTACTAAAATTGGCAGTAGTAACTCCAGATTAGACTGACTATTTAGTAAAGTCTGTCTCTGTGCAATTGGCGTTCCGAATTGCTCTGCCAGGAACCAAGCTAAAGATAAAGCAAGGCTATCTAGCACCATTAGAACGGCAATTCGTAGCCAGAATCGGCTAGTTTGTCGATTGATTTTGGTAACTAGTGGAGACCTTAGATCGCTGCTCCTATGATAAGTCTCTTTGTGAGTGATCCTTGTGCGAATTAATGTTTGCATAGCATCCCCAAACCTTCAATTAATCTTTGAGTGGTTAGATGCACCTAGCAATTAATTAATGGAGTTTCAAAGATGAAAACCCTTTTTGTAATTAGGCATTTCAATCAACCTTAAGTGGGCTTTCATTTATTATCCAATAGTAATTTTCAAGGAAGTTGAGCCTAAGGTCGATCCACCCAAAATCTATCTGGAGGAATGGCAAAATACTCTCAAATAAACATTTACTTCCCTCAAGATGACGAATTGATAGACATTCCCAAAAATGAGTCTAACACCATAAACAATACCCTGATTAAATTAGTTCCGGAAATGTCTAATAACACCACAGACTTTCTCCCAAGTAATCATTTTTTCATTAACAGTCTGTACACAACCAGACATATTTATTGAAATCCGCTGAGTTAATTTGACAATCAACATCATTGAAGCGGTAGTGTTGAAGAAAGCGGACATTCCTGCTGTGCCGGAACTTATACTGCTAATACTAATTTAATAATTATTAATGTAATAGGTATCTGCCCTTTTTGATATTTTTAAGTATATCTTTGGATAGAGTAATAAGCTGTTACGTGTAGGGAGCATCCAATTGGGTAATATTTACCTTTTCTGGAAAAATGTAAGAGAACATTTCCTCTGGGACAAGAAAATTAAACTGACTCGCGACAAATTCAAAGGTTTGAGCAAAATAGGATGCTCCTGTAAAATTTGATTTTTCATTTGTCTTCAGCTATGGGTAAAACATTTTTCGGGTCAACCGAACCTGCTATGTAAAAAATGGCTCTAAGTCCTTCTAGGGCAGGCATAGAGCTTAAAGTGATTAAAACTAAACAAGATCCTTGCCGAGTGAGGCTTCCGGTTGCTAATCACCATACCAAGTTCAGTAGAACCATTTTTCTTACTCTCTCCTATTCTCTTTTCAGGATAAACTTGGTATTATATGGTTATGATATCCCTGCTGTTTTCTCCGCCGCCGCTGTTTCCACTCCCTAATCGTGATCGCAGCCTTAGCCGCAGGCGGGCAAAACTCACTAAGGTTTCTTTCCTCCTGATTAATACCAGCTTTGTCTGAAATTGGTTGGTGGTTAGCAACCATACAATTAGCTAATTGTGTTCGATGTGGTTCTAGCTCTAGGGCTGCCAAGATTGCTCTAGCAGATTTATAGCGTTTGTTTACAGAAACCTTGAGCATTTTACCTAAAATCTCAGCCAAGGAATCACTCAACTCAACAGCATCTGCCCATTTTAGTTCACCTGTTTGAGGATTAGTTGAAAACTCCGGAGGTGCTTTTCCTGTCAATAGATAAAGACAAGTGACACCTAGGGCAAATATATCACTGCCAAAGGTTGGTCGCAGGGAAAATTGCTCCGGTGGTGCAAACCCAACAGTACCGACAAAGTGAGTGGTTGTGGTGCTGTCGCTGGTGTCTTTAGTTTGGGCAATCACCTCTTTAACTGCACCAAAGTCAATTAATACCAACCTACCGTCATCTTGACAGCAAATAATGTTTTGGGGTTTGATATCGCGATGAATTACCCCATTGTTATGAATAAAATCTAACAGAGGTAGAATATTATTTAGGAAACTCTTGAGAGCCTTTTCCGATAGACAACCACAGCGCCTCACCAATTTTACCAAGTGAACACCGCGCACGTATTCCTGGACTAGATAAAATTCACCCTCAGCAACGAAATAATCCAACAGCATAGGGATCTGGGAATGATTACCCAGCTTCGCCAGCATTTGAGCCTCAAGTTGAAAGCGTGACCTAACCTTTGCCAAAACCGAAGGATCACTAACTTTTGGTAACAGTTGCTTGATTACACATGGGGGTTGGCCAGGTAGCGACACATCCCTTGCCAGAAAGGTAACGCCAAAACCGCCTCTACCAATCATCCGCAGCACTTCATAGCGCTCATGAAACAACTTTTGCTGTCCACAAAGTTGGGCCAACTTAGTTTGCTGCCAGATCTGAGATTGAAAAGAAGAGAGGTTTATGGGAACATTCATCTGGAATTACTCCCTTTTATCTTTCTAGCTAGTTTTTGTTGTTTCTTCTTGAGGTTGCGTTCATGCTTGGATAAGTGCTTCGCATTGGCAAATTTGGAGGTTTTTCTAACATCAGGCACGATGGTAAAATCTTTGAGTCCCAAATCAATACCAGCTACTTTTCCCTCATTTTTAGCTGTGGGATTATCACCTTCTCGTTCAGTCAAAATAGTGGTGTAGTATTTACCTGATGGTGTCATACTAACTGCAACTGTTTTGATTACTCCTTCCATTGGTCTATGTAGTTTTGCTTTAACAACACCTACGCTACCGGGGAATTTGAGCGAGTTATCTACAACTTTGATTGACTGAGGATATGGGATTGACTGCCTATTTTTCTTGGCTTTAAATCTGGGGTATTTCGCCCTGCCGTAAAAGAAGTTTTTATAAGCAGCCATTAGATGGAGTGTATTAGCTTGTAAAACCTGAGAGTAAAACTCTTTTAACCAAGCTGTTTCCTGTTGTTTCTTGAGCTTTGGTAAAAATTCATTCAATGCAGCTCTAGTCAAGCCCTTGCCAGTTGATTGGTAGGTTTCGAGACAAAGGTTTAATCCGTAATTCCACCACCAACGGGCACAACCAAAGTGTTGAACTAGTATCTGTTGTTGTTTAATTGTTGGATATAGTCTTACTTTGATCGCGTAATGCTGCATTGTTTTTTACCTCCAATTACCAGTATATATTGTTAGTGGTAAAAACTCCAGACCGCTATCCATTCCCACCCCTCTTCGTTGGGGGTAGGTACTTCCGCTAATCGTTGTTAAAGGTAGATAATAACCTAGAAAGATCAATTACAACTATGCATCCTACAATACAACAAGCTTTCGTAAACAACCAAGTTCTCAAAGTAATTAGTGGCTTGAACAATTTTGAACCTGATCGAGTTGCAGCAGTGGTCAAGGCTGCTGACCGAGGTGGTGCTACTTTTGTAGATATTGCTGCTGACTCGGATTTGGTGAAACTGGTCAAGGGATTGACTGATTTGCCAATTTGTGTTTCAGCAGTGGAACCAGAGCAGTTTATAGTTGCTGTCGAAGCTGGGGCTGATCTCATTGAAATTGGTAACTTCGATAGTTTTTATGCTCAGGGAAGGAGATTTGAGTCTGAGGAAGTATTGGCACTTACGCAAAGAACACGGTCACTCCTGCCTGAGACTACCCTATCGGTAACCGTCCCCCATATCCTAACATTAGATCTGCAAGTGCAACTTGCAGAAAAATTGGTACAAGCTGGTGCCGATATTATCCAAACAGAAGGTGGAACCAGTAGCCATCCTCGCAGCTCCGGAACCCTCGGTTTAATTGAAAAAGCTGCACCTACTTTGGCAGCAGCCTGGGAAATTTCCCGTGCTGTACCAGTGCCAGTGCTGTGTGCTTCTGGCTTATCAAGCGTGACAGTACCGATGGCAATTGCTGCTGGTGCGGCTGGTGTTGGTGTGGGTTCAGCTATCAATCGCTTGGATAGCGAAATTGCAATGGTTGCAGTTGTCCGTAGCTTGGTTGAAGCTCTGGGAGAAGTAAGGGTTGAAAGCTTCAGATAAGGACATCTTGCCTTAGATGGTGCTAAGGAGCCAATAACTTGTTCCTAGAGGATTATCTCCAGGCAACGAGTAGCCCTCCGTTTATAAACTATAGACTTTGACGCTCCCCTCCCTAAGACCTAAAGTCTTTGAGGAAGGGGATCTTCCTTCTGCAGGATTCAGCCACACCCAAATTTAAGATGATTCCTGCATACAAATCAAAATTCATCAAGCACAATTCATCGCAGGATCTACCAAATGTCTACATTTTTGGGTATAGTAACAACCAAAGCGATTGGCGAGGAAGGCATCTAAGCTAATCTGCTCTTGTTTAAGGAAACCACTTTGGGGAATTTCTCCATTGAGATACATATCCAAGACAGCACAAAGAGAAGCTGAAGTTGCAAGCTGGATAGAACTCCAGGTTTCTCCGTACAAGTTGAGGGGGTAAATCTTGCGGATATCGCTAATTTGTTCTAGACAACCGTTTCTCCAGCCAGTTACGGTGCAGAAGGTGAGTACCACATCTTGTTTAGTGAAGGGAATAGCATCTTCCAATATTTCTTGAAGGAGTTCGCGGCGATTGCTCAGGCGTAATTCTTTGGTTAGAAACATCATCAAATAGTTATGACCTGGATAGCGGATAGTCTTGTAATTAAGGGTACGCACCTGCCCTGTGAGAGTTTCGCACAAAGTTCCCAAACCACCAGAAGTGTTAAACGCCTCGTAAGTTAGCCCATCAATGGAGAAATGCTCCACCTCTTCCAAGGGAATTGCTTCAATTTTGCGACCGTTTTGAATGACCTCACAAGGATTGCAGTATTCGTTAATTAGACCTTTTGTAGACCAGGTGAGGTTGTACATGATCATATTAGAGGGATATTGCGGCAGAGCACCAACGCGCATTTTTACCTCGTCAAGTTTCTCAAACCCGCTACAAAGGTGATGAGCGAGGATACTTATAAAGCCTGGAGCTAGACCGCATTGGGGCGCGAAGACTAAACCCCTAGGTGCAGTTTCAGCTATAGAGCGAACAATATGAGTGGTTTCTATATCCTCTGTCAGGTCGAAATAGCTAACTCCAGCTTTTGCTGCTGCACGAGCAATACCCGGATTGACCCAATAGGGACAGGCAGAGATAACACAGTCCTGACCCTCAAGTTTTTCTGCAATCGCTAATTCATCAGTAACATCTATAACAAAAGTATTGACTGGTACTGATGCAGTCAAATGCTCTAAGGCTAGAGGGTCAAGATCACCAACATTTATGGTGTAATCTTTACTATGATGTAGAAACTTAGTTATCGCTGATCCAATTTTTCCATTTCCCAAGATGGTGACACGATGCATTCTTTGAAGTAAACTCCTAAAGCTCGACGAAACAATTTGAGTGTTAAGAAGCAATCACTAAAGCACTCAAACTAGAGCACAGTCGTATTTCATCTGGTTCAACATGAATTGGGTTTGCAAACGAATTACTTCTCTATAGGTATCTACTGATTTCCTATCCCAAAGATTGTGCCCCGCATCAAGTATGTGCAAATTATGTTTTTCCTCATTCTCTGCAAATGCCTTCAGTGCATAGGCATACTGGGGAAACAAGTTAAAGGGATCGCCCAAGCTAACCAAAACTAGGATCGAAGATAGCGATGACCTAGATGGATAGTCAAAGGAAGGTGTGAAGGTCTTGTAAGCTTCCCAACTACGATGAGCTAGACTCACACCTGGGGCATGGAGAAGGTCAGCCAGAACTTCAGCTTTATCCTCCAAGTATTGAATAGTAAACTGAAACAATTCTGGATCCGGATGTGGCGGATTTACTGCAATTGTCCCGGCTAGATCATCATAATGCTGTGCATACAGTATGGCAGCGACACCTCCTTGGCTACGTCCAGTAATGAAAACTGGGCGATTGGGATAGAGTCGTGACAAGACAAGATGGACGTGCCGAATCACTGCCATCAGACCCTGCTCGCTGGCAAACTCAAATGGAGCATCTGAACCCATGCCGTTTAGCGGCAAGTCAGTGGGAAAAGAGGCTACACGGAATGTCTCACCATGGGGCAGTAATTGAGTCAGTAAACTTTGGCTGCTGCTTCGCCCACGCCCACGGTTCTTGCTTTTTCGACCATGAAAGGTCCCCGCAATATCACATAGTGTCTCTGCCACAGAAAAGGTGGTACCTGTGCCAGGTAATAGGATCTGGATCGCACGATGAGTCTCATCAACTAACTTGTGTGGCTCCAAAATACCCGTAAAAGCCATCGGTAGATATAACTTCGTGAATGGAAGCCTTTGTTTTGCTCCGCCTGTTGCACCAACTCGATGAACTAACTCTTGGCTCTCTTGAAGCAGATTCATCTCGATCAATTCATGACGACTGAGCTCACTAGCCATCGCCAGTTCTTGGTTGACTTGTTCAAGTCTTTTCAATTCAGGACTCATTTTTTACCAAATTTAGTGGTATTACGAATTTTGTATGCTACAAGATACATGGGGTCATCGTAAATTGGCATCACCTTGGAATCAAGCAGAGTCCATTGTGGTTGACTAAGGACTTCCTGAAGTTCAGGCAAGAAGCTCTGACGTGCAGTGAATACCAAGACACCGACTGACTCGAGACTTTCTTGAAGTGCACTTAGTTCTACCGGTCCAGCATGGCTCTGAGCAAATACCCCTGTAGCGATGATGCCATTTACCTTCTCCAAGTTTCTGAATTTTTCATTGCCTATAGAGCAGCAAACCAAGGAACTATACACGCCTTTTGCAGCCGCTTGGGTTAGCATACCAGGGGATATGTCAATGCCTATTATCCTTTCAAATCCCAATGCAGCCAATGCAACACCAACAAGACCTGTTCCAGCCCCAACATCAAGGATCACTCCCTCTTTGTTACCCATATATTTTGCTAGCATGAGTGCTGCTGCTAAAGGAACTGGTTCCCACACTCCACCAACATCTGCTTCATACTTATCTGCCCATTGGTCGTAGTTGTCTCGTAGCTCATCAAAATTTTGACTTGAACAAATCCACTTCAACCACTCGTTTGGTTGTATTTCAGGCATTTTTCTCCCATCAATAAACTTGACAATGTTCCAGAAAACCGGTGCAAAGGTGTCCTCTATGAAGATAGACTACCAGGTTTACATCTGGAGCGCTTTGACAAACGCGGATTCTAAGCCGATGTTGCGTAGTGCGTCTTTAGACCGCCGCCAGCCGTTTTAACGGACTGGCTATTTCTCGAAAAGAAATTATTTTTGGTATTGAGAATAGCTTCCCCACGGGTTAGTATTATGGGGAGTCAACTTAAACAATCCTTCAAACCATATACCACTTGCTGTTGTTCTGATAAAGTAAGTTCTGGGAACATCGGTAAAGATAGTACCTCGCGGCAGACTTGCTCACATATAGATAGATCACCAGTTCGATAACCTAAATTTTTATAAACTGGTTGTAAGTGCAGAGGTATAGGATAATAGACCATAGAACCAATACCCAACTGCTGTAGAGCAGCACGCACTTGGTCACGATCACTACTATTGCCTTGATTTTTAGTCAGCCGAATTGAGTACTGATTCCAAACAGCGCGACTCCCAACAGTTTCTTGTGGTATGACAATCCCTGGCAAAGGCTCCAAAAGCTCTTGATAGTTGGCAGCCACCCGACAACGTTGAGCATTCCAGCTATCGAGATAGGGCAGCTTAATTGTGAGGATGGCAGCTTGTAGTGCATCCAGACGGCTATTAATGCCAGTTGTCTGATGGTAATAGTAACCGCTCTTACCATGATCTCGAAGCATCCGCATTGAAGCGGCAAGGTTTTTGTCATTAGTTGTCACAGCGCCGCCATCGCCACAAGCACCCAAATTCTTTGTAGGATAAAAACTAAAACAGCCAATGTGACTAATACTACCTACCTTTTGCCCAGCCCATGCGGCACCTGTAGCCTGAGCACAGTCTTCAATTATTGCCAAAGAGTAAGTCTGTGCTATATTCATAAGACTAGTCATATCCACTGGTTGCCCAAACAGGTGAACCGGAATAATTGCCCTCGTTTTGTCAGTGATGGCGGCGGCAATTTTAGTCAAATCGATGTTAAAAGTCTGGGCATCTATATCTACGAAAACAGGAGTAGCACCGACAGCAGTAATTACCTCAGCCGTGGCAATAAATGTGAAGGGAGTAGTAATTACCTCATCCCCTGGTTCAATTTCCAAGGCTCTTAACGCCAGGTAAAGAGCATCAGTACCAGAATTACAAGCCACACATTCAGAAACGCTTATGTAAGCAGCAAACTGCTGTTCAAAACTTTCTACTGTAGGACCACCGATATAGCGCCCAGAGTTTAGAACTTCAGCAACAGCTACACTAACCTGTTCTCCAATAATTTTATACTGCCGCGTTAGTTCAAAAGGGGGGATATTCTTCACTCACTCGCACCTAGTAATCGTAAAAAGACTCGCTTCGGCGGTAGTCGCCTCTGCACTAAATCCCACGCTTGAAAGACGTGGGCTTTGCTTACTTTTCTGTAATAAAATACAATCAAATTTAGCATTTTATGGGAAAAAGAAATTTGGGGATTTTTCATTCCTATTTCTTGAGCAATTGTAGATTTATCAACTTGTTTAAATCGTGGAGTCTTTAATTGAACTGGAGCCAACAGATTTACTCTGGGCATTGGGAATGATCGCCATTGCTATTGGTTTATCTAGCACTCAAAGATTAAGATTAGAAATTACACTAGTTAATGCCACTGGACGAACCATCCTACAATTACTAGTCGCTGGATATTTGCTAGCTATAGTCTTCACTTTAAACAACCCTATCCTGATTGTGGGGCTCTTAGTGCTGATGCTAGCGATCGCTACAATTGTAGCCCGCAATCGCATTGGTAAAAAAATCCCCCACATCTCGAGCCTAGTTTTTGGGTCGATATTTTTTAGTACAACCCTGAGTGTTAGTTATACCATTGTCTTAATCATTCAACCAGAAATATGGTATAGTCCCCAGTACCTGATACCCTTAGGAGCAATTGTACTGGGACAGGTGATGAATGGAACTGCTATTGCTGGTGAGCGCTTGGTTAGCGCCATTAGCAACAGCCGCCAGGAAATCGAAACCCATCTTAGCTTAGGCGCAACACCGCAACAGTCAGTAGCAGCTTACCGCCAAGATGCCATCCGTGCTGGACTAATTCCTACCACAAACTCAATGATGGTCATCGGGTTAGTGGGTTTGCCATCGCTAATGAGTGGTCAATTGTTAAGTGGAATTGACGCCCTGAATGCAGCATCTTATCAGATACTAATTATGTTAATGCTAGTCTTTGCTAACTTGCTCACAACCTTGTTAGTGACTCAAGGACTAGCGCGCCAATTTTTCAACGCCCAAGCCCAGCTGCGGATACCCTGAACTATACAAACCTTTGGCAAGTGCAGAAAGCTCGTCAAAATCCTCTCCCCATCTCTCCATCTCTCCATCCCCCCTCTTTCAATTCCCTTGACGATGTACTTCGATTAGAGAATCATCGGGTGTATAGACTTCCAGACGCATTTGAGCATTAGAGCTAACTACTTCCAATGCATCTTCTAACCTCAAAACGTGATTAATCACCCCAGCTTGAGCCTTAGAGTCACCACTTACTTGGGCAGTAAGGGCTGTTTTTCTCACTGTCTGCATATAATTACGCGTCAGCTTGACTTTAATCACATTGTTGCTAATGCTGTAGCTACAGACTTGAGTTCCCCCAAAGCAAATCCGATTCAAATCTTCGCGGGCTTGTTGTGTCCTAATTACAACCTCCAACTTAGCTTGCGCTTGCTCAAAAGACTCCTGATAAGAATCAATCAAAGACTGTGCTTTAGCATAGTAAAAGGTGTTGTTAGGAACTTGATTAACGTAGGTCAAGGCATTACGCCAATTAATTACAGCTGTTGACCATTGCTGGTTCTTTTGAGCATCTTGAGCTAATTTAGCTAGACGGACTCCCTGATTATAAGCATTGGCAGCAATTTGCTCTTGGGTTTTGCGGTCTCGAGCCAAAGCCATCTTGGATGTATAAATAGCTGATAACTGCTGTGCTTCCTTGTAAGCAGTGGTGCCTTGGGGAATCTGATTGAGACGCTGGAGGGCTGTTTGCCAAGTAGCGAGAACTAACTGCCAATGTTCCAAAGACTGGGCAACTCCTTGACGAGCTTCAGCAATCTTAGCAGCGTCGGTTGCAGCTTTGATGTGTTCTAGGGACTGTCGCTCCTTCAACAATCGCTGATTAATTGTTGCTAAGTTAGTCTTATATTCCTTAAGCTTTCGTTGAGCCAAAGGTTGCAACTGGCTATCAGCAGGAACCTGTTCGAGACGGGCGATTGCCTGCCGCCATAGCTTCTGAATTTCTATCCATTTAGAAGCCGGATGAGGTGGATTTTGACTTTGAGCAGCAGCCCTCGAAGCAGTCTTCATTGCCTCAACAACCTCCTCAAGATTTTGAGACTGTTGGCGATAATTTGCTAGTAGCTCTCGGGCATTAGAATGCTCTTTTGACCACATCGGAATCGATTCGAGCATCTTAATGGCAGAGTTCATCTGTTGCTGTGCCTCCAGCACCTCCTTCCCAGACTGGAGATTTTCCAGGGAACTATTTGATTTCTCAAGTAATTGCTGAGCCTCATTAATCGCCGTACAAGGTCCAGTCACGCAGGGACGGGTTAACAAATAGAGGATACTAGAGAAAACTACTATACTTAAGCCGACACTAGCCACCACCAATGAAAGCAGAGAAGGTTTAGGGTTAACTGGTGCTGGTGTTGAGGTTGTTGCAGGCAAAGGCTCCCCTTGTTGTTCAACCCCAGAGGGAAATTGATCCCAGGGGTGGGCTGAAGCCGATGAGGCAGTAGATTTCTCTTGGGGTTGAGTCAACTCTTCCTCTAAGGGTTCGCTTGCCAAAACTTCTGTGCTAGTATCCTCTGATAGTAGTTCAGTGTCCGTAAATTCCTCAAGGGTGTTAGGTTTAGTTGCTGATTCCCCTAGAGCTTTGAGTCGGAAACAGTGATAAACATAGGGTCGTTTTTGCCCTGCTACTCTCAAATAAATTTTAACCTCGTCACTAGCTGACGAGTGTTGGGCAATAATTGCTTGCTCTAAAAACTCAAAAGTTAACTGTGGATCTAGCACCACATCTTCTCGATGTTGAACCAGAACCATCAAATTTCCTTCTAAAAATCGACACTGAACCTGAACAGGAGCAATATCTGGCAAAATTGAGAGCAGCTCTGCCTGCAAAATATTCGCCAAAATTCCTAAATCCTCTGGGCGCGTCGCTGTTTTCATGTCAACACTCGCGGCTGGATACCTCTACAAAGCCTAGGGTATGTGTGAGAGGAAGCCACGCCTCCACTCATACTGGCAAAACCGAAATTTTCTAAAAATGCATCATGAGCAATTGCTCACAACCAATCAAGTATAAAAGCCTTCTTCCCTGTCCTCTCTGTTACCATACCTATTTTCAAGGCTAGTTACTACATCTTTAGACCTAGCATGATAGATAACTAATGATCATCTCTAACCAAGTTTTACTAATCACAGGCGCTTCCTCAGGAATTGGTGCTGCCTTAGCGCGGAAATTAGCAGCCCAATTCTCGGGCATTCGTTTGGTACTTGCTGCTCGTAACCAGCAGAAATTAGAGGCTGTGGCAGCTGAGTGCCTCAAAACTGGTGCCGATGTGCTAGTGGTAGCCACTGATATGAGCCAAGTTGAACAGGTTAAAACTTTAGCGCATTTAGCTGTTGAGCATTTTGGTCGGGTTGATGTCCTGGTCAATAATGCTGGTTATGGGCAGATTGGACCAATAGAATTAATGTCACCAGTAGATGCCAAGGAACAATTCGCCGTTAATTTTCACGGTCCCTTGGTCTTGATTCAAGCTCTAATTCCCACCATGCGCAACCAAGGTGGTGGCAGGATTATCAACATCAGTTCTATAGCGGGGCGACTAGCCTTTCCCATGGTGGGTTTGTATAGTACATCTAAGTTTGCCTTGGAGGCTCTCAGTGATGTCCTGCGCATGGAATTAGAGGGGTTCAACATCAAAGTTAGCATAATTGAACCAGGACCTGTGAATACGGAGTTTGCTCGCGTTGCCAGCCAGAAAATGTCACTAGCATTGCCAAACATAGAAAAAACACCATACCGTGCCGCTTGGCAGGCAATCAAAGATATTGAACAGCGAGCTGCTAGTCTGGCATGGAGTTCCGAACAGGTGGCAAGGGTGATTGTGAGAGCAATCACTGCTAATCACCCTCGTCCTCGCTATATTGCTTCCACTGGCGGTAGGACTCTGCTGTTTTTGATGACCAAACTTATGCCGCTTCGGCTTGTAGACATGTTCTGGAAGCACTTCTATGGCATTAATCTGGTGGAAAAAGACTGGAGAAACCGCACTGATTGAAGAAGAGGGAATAGGGAACAGGGAACTCTTAACAGGGAACAGGGGAAAATTGGATGGGGATCAGTACCCATCGATAACGCAAGCTTTTAAAGAGAATAAAGACACAACAGGGTGTGCATCCAATACTATGGACTTACTAGAATACCAGGCAAAAGAATTATTTCGCGAGATCGGCATTCCTGTTTTGCCTTCTCAATGCATCGGTGATCCTACAGATATTAAGCGCTTGCAGATTCGTTATCCAGTGGTACTCAAGTCCCAAGTACCTGCTGGAGGGCGAGGTAGAGCTGGTGGCATTAGGTTTGTAGAAAATACTATAGATGCCATCGCTGCAGCTAGGGCAGTTTTTAATCTCCCTATTCTTGGTCAATATCCGCAAGTACTGCTGGCAGAATCCCGCTACGATGCTGATCAGGAATTTTATCTGGCATTACTCCTCGATTATGAATTGAGGCATCCTGTCTTGTTAGGTTCTGTAGAAGGAGGTTTAAATTCTGTCTTGGCAAGAGAGCAGATGCAAAAGGTGGTAATTGAGCAAGAATTCTCTCCTTTTTATGCTCGGCGTCTAGCAGTCAAAATGGGACTCCAGGGCAAACTGATTGACTCAGTTAGTGATATTGTCCAAAGGATGTACCAGATTTTTATCCAAAAAGACTTGGATTTGGTGGAAATTAATCCCCTCGGCATTAGTCCTCAAGGTGAGGTAATGGCTCTTGATGGCAAAATTAGTGTCAATGAATACGCTCTAGGACGACATCCTGAACTGATCCCCTTAGCATTAGCCAGTGTTAACGGTCATAGAGAACAACCAATGTTCAAAAGTCAACTAAGTGAATTTAATTTGACTGATAAACAAGGCAATATTGCCATCCTCTGTAACAGCACTTGTCTAGCAGCAGCAACCATAGATTTAATTTACAAAGCTAAGGGACAGCTAGCCAAATGTTTGATTTTAGAAGGCTATGCTAGCTGGGACTCACCTTCACTTTCATCTCCTGTGCAACAACTGCAAGCGGCACTAAAACTTCTTACAGAGGCTAAGGGAATCAAAGTAGTCTTAGTAAACATCTTGAGTAATTTTGCTGCTAGTGAGGAGGTAGCTGAGGTTATTGCCAACTATATCCTCTCCCTATTTGAGCAAACACCAGTACTGAGTGCTACTGACCGAGGAATGAGACCAACTGGTACTAATTCGCGTCCCCATCGCTCTCAAGCTCAATCTAGCAACACACAACAGCTACAACTAGCATCTAATGCTCAACTTCCTCATTTTGTGATCCGCTTGCTTGGGGATAATCTTGATGGTGTCAAGGAGCGCTTATCGACAATGCCCATACACTGGAACCACGACTTGGAGCGGGCAGTTGAACAAAGTGTATCTTTAGCTAAGTCAGCGTGACATTCTCCTGGGATCCAAAAGAGCTGGACATTCCATCTACTAAAACCAATAGACCTATTATGAGTTAGTGACTACAGTTTGATCTCAAGAAGATAATTTTTCTTGGAAAAATTAGATGCTTTTGCTTTGGAGATAGAGTTCCCCACTAAATTCGCGAGTTTGTTTAGCGCTGCTTGCTATCAAATGAACAAAATTTTCCAAAATTTGCAGACCTCCCTCAGAAGACTTTTCTGGATGAAACTGAGTTGCCATCAAATTATTTCGTGCAACAGCAGCAGTGACTATTTGACTACCATGTGTGACTGTAGCTACAACACATTTTAAATCCTTAGGAATAACGTAGTAGGAATGCACAAAGTACATCCAACAGCCATTATTCAAACCCATCCACAGAGGTATATCCTGAGCAAAATGCAGCTGATTCCAGCCTACATGAGGAATTCTTAAATTGGGTTCTGGTTTGAAGCGTTCTACCATACCAGAAAAAACTCCTAGTCCTGGTTCATCACCTTCAGTACTCCCATCAAACAAAATTTGTAAGCCTAGACAAATACCGAGTAAAGGTTGTTGACGAGCAATTGCTGCCTTAATCGGTTTTTCAAATCTGTGCTTTCTGAGGCTTCTCACTACAGGATCAAACGAGCCAACTCCAGGCAATACAAGACCATCGTATTGCTCTAAATCATAAGGTTTACTGACAATCTCGACTCGAGTTCCTGCTTTTTGCAACCCTTTACAAACTGAATGTAAATTACCTACTGACTAGCAGAGGCAGTTACATAGCGCTGCTTTGCTATCGTTGATCTAAGATTGGTGCTAACTTGAACAGCCATAGTTACAATTTTTCTCAAAACAAATTAGGCGTAAAATTCACATCTTCAGGTTCAGTTTTCTACGCTGTAATCATAGTTATACTTACAGTCGCACTGTTAACTTTCAGCAGTCATTTATCCTCACCATTAAACAAAAATTTATAAGTCAACCTCAAAAGTTGTCTCCCCTTCGGTTATTTGAAATCCCATTTTGTGCCAAAAATTATAACCAACTAAATTATCGTTAATAACAAAGAGGAATATTCGCTGTATTCCGAGCAATTTAAATGCCTTTAATGCTTGCTTTACTAGGCACAGCCTAATCCTTGATATCTATAACTTTCCTTGACTAGTAAGTGACTGATTGTCCCTCTTACACCAAACGATCCTCCAATTATTGCCCCTATAATTCTGTTGCTTTTCTTCGCTACTAAATTGGTATAAGGGTTGTCAAAAATTGCTTTCTCTAAAATGGAGATATCCTCCCATTCACACCAAGAAACCTCTGGAGAGTTTTTCATGAGTGCGATAATCTCAGGAATGTCTTGCCTTGTTGTAGTCGTAATTTCGACTTCTGAGGGAATTTCATTACTCAGAGTTGGTAAGAGAGCAGTTTTCATTTTTTATACCTATCGGAAAAAGCAGTGAAAGACTTGATGAACTCAATAAAAACGGGATAAATGGGTAAAATCAACTAAGGTGCCAGTAAGTGCAAAATAGCTCACTCTGTTTGAAACAGCACTTTTTCGTGCCTTAGTAACAGGTTCGAAACTCAAATAATTTCTTTAAAATCAAACTTAGGCTTATGCAGATAAGCAATAAATTATCTCTCAAGATTGAAAATTTGAGCATCTTGTTCTGTACTAATTGATTTTTACCAACAAATATCAGTTTTGCTGGAAAAAATGGAAACCGAGCGATAACAGGCTTGATCACCAGCAAATGATTCCAGAAGTCAAGTTTTTTTCTTCTATAGAAATCATAAAGAAATTATATAGAAAAGTCAAGATAAAACAAAGGAAATATTAGTATTTGGATTTTTAAATTGCTTTTATAGCTTGTATACAAGTTATAATGCTATTTAGCCTTAGTTGTGTATACTAGATGTCGCGTGTTATGTTTTTTTTACAATGGCGGAACAGAAAAAGCCTGGTCCTCGTATAGCAGTACGTATTAAGGTTAGGACAAACTGAATCGCTAGAACTTTGTCAAATTCTGCCTTCTGCCTTCTGCCTTCTGCCCTGGAGCCTTGCGCGTAGCGCTATATTGGTCAAACTGTGGGGAGACCAGCTTACAATCCTAAGGGTGTCAATCAGTACTCGCAAGGTAAAGGTCAAGGTACTAAGTCTAGTAAACCAATGCAGGGCAGGATGCCGATCAATCTTGACAAAAGGATAAGGGCGATTGCTTCTCATGAAGGAATGACTATTAGCAAAATTATGGAAGAGGCTTTTAGGGTGTTTCTAAAAGAGTATGAAGAAAGATCCTCCTATCAAAACGGAGGATTGTTGTATGCTCGCCAGAGCCAGGATTGATGGGAATTTGGGTTCATATAGTACTTTAGTGCTATATGAACCATATATTTATGAGGAGGATAAAACCCATTTTTGGGAGTCATCTTTTATTTGCCAGGGGCACATATCTTGCGACACTTTAATAAACGGTACCCATTCTAATTCAGTACTGTTTTACTACCTCTTTGGTGAGGTGAGTTTCCTAACTTCGCTGAGTTTTTTTATGAACTTGACCCCAGACAGTAAAGTCCTAGTACAAGGTATTACACAACCACTAGGTCTACATCACACAGCCCGAATGAAAGCCTATGGTACAAAGATTATAGCTGGGATAAGTACCGGCCAAGGAGGGCAGCAATTGCAGGATATTCCAGTGTTTGACTTGGTGGAGGAGGCTTGCAATTACGCTGGAGTTATAGATATAACAATTATTTTTATGAAGCCATACCAGGCCATGGATGCTGCACTAGAAGCCATAGATGCTGGTATCAGGCAGATTATTCTGGTTACTGGTGGTATCCCTCCCCTAGATATGGTTCGCCTACTGCACAAAGCCCAAGCCACTAAAACTATAATTGTTGGTCCGAGTAGTTCTGGCATTATTTTGCCTGGTAAAGTTTTAGTTGGTACCCAGGAAACCAAATTTTATACCCCTGGTTCCGTGGGACTGATCACCCGTGCTGGGATTCTCACCTACGAGGTGTCTTTAGCTTTAACCCAGGCTAAATTGGGACAATCAATAGCTATCGATCTTGGCGGTGAGTCAATTATTAGTTCTTCTTTTCAACATTGGCTGAGAGTTTTGGCAAAAGACCAGAATACTAAGGCAATTGTTATCGTGGATCAGATTGGTGGCACGACTAAAACCGAAACAACTGAATATATTGCTGATTGTGTCAGCAAACCTGTGGTTGCTTATTTAGTGGGACAACATACACCTAGGGAACAACAAGGAATTAATGCTGCCACGATAATTACTACTCAGCTAGCAGGATCAACTGCTAAAGCCACCACTTGTCAGGATGAACTCAAGGCTTTTAAGCGAGCTAAAGTACCAGTAGCAGAGCGCCCTTCCCAGATCCCCAGCCTGGTTAAAAAGGCACTTAAGAAAAATTGAAACAGAGGATTGAGATGGGAAAGTTCGTGAAAATTCTTTAAAAAACTCTACTTGGTACAAAATCTGGGTATGATGTTTAGTCGGCAAAAATTGCCTCCACTCGCTCAACTCTTGAACTAGCCAGAAATCAAAATGACCCAGTCCTACCGCATTACCTTACTCCCGGGCGATGGCATTGGTCCGGAAATTATGAGTGTAACTGTAGATGTCTTGAAGGTTGTCGGGCAGCAGTTAGATATTGGTTTTGAATTCACTCAAGCTCTGATTGGTGGTGCAGCAATTGACGCCACTGGAGAACCTCTGCCTGCCCAGACTCTGGAAATGTGTCGCCAGAGTGATGCTGTTTTACTAGCAGCAATTGGCGGTTACAAGTGGGATAATCTGCCTCGCCATCAACGCCCAGAAACTGGATTGTTGGGATTAAGAGCTGGATTGGGTTTATTTGCTAATTTACGACCAGCGACGATCTTACCTCAACTCCTTGATGCCTCGACATTGAAACAGGAAGTGGTTGAGGGGGTCGATATTATGGTAGTGCGAGAACTTACTGGCGGTGTTTATTTTGGGCAACCTAAAGGGGTTTTTACTACTGAAACTGGTGAGAAGCGTGGTGTCAATACCATGGCTTATACAGAAGCAGAAATTGACAGAATTGGTAGGGTAGCCTTTGAAACTGCTCAGAAACGCAGTAGAAAACTCTGTTCTGTGGATAAGGCAAATGTATTAGAAGTATCGCAGTTGTGGCGCGATCACATCACCCAGTTGGCATCTGAGTATCCTGATGTTGAACTGTCTCATCTGTATGTAGATAATGCCGCCATGCAACTTTTGAGGGCTCCTAGACAATTTGACACAATTGTCACGGGTAATCTATTTGGAGATATTCTCTCTGACGCCGCTGCCATGCTTACTGGCAGTATTGGCATGTTGCCCTCTGCTAGCTTAGGTGATAGCAATCCTGGTGTCTTTGAACCTGTTCATGGCTCGGCTCCCGATATCGCTCAACAGGATAAGGCTAATCCTTTGGCTCAAGTGCTGAGTGCGGCAATGATGCTACGCTACGGATTAAACCAACCCCAGGCAGCTGAACGCATTGAGCAGGCAGTAATCAAGGTTTTAGAAAAAGGCGATCGCACTGGCGATATTATGTCACCAGGGATGAACCAGTTGGGTTGTGACGCGATGGGAAAGTCACTGATTGAAGTTCTAGAAAATGCTTGATATTTTACCTGATATTGTAGATTAATAGCGCGGATCAATTCAAATAAACTATAAGGGTAGGCGGGTGGTATATACATCACGGCAAAGGCGAAAAAATTACCAAGAGCAGATGGATCTACCAGTGCTGTTAGAACCTTCTTTATTAAGAGCAGCACGACAGATCTACCGCACTTATTGCGAAGTTCACCCCAATCTTGCACAGGAGCCTTACGGTGTAGCTATTGATCGACATACCCATCGGGGAAAGTTAATTTTTAGGAGTCGGCCGATCCTTCTACCACAAGAGTGTTTTGTCCCTTTTAGCCAACTTGAAGCAGAGATTTATTAAAACTCCAGATATGAGTAAGGTAAGTAGCTGTTCATCAATCTAGACAATATTGAATACCTATTTGCTACTTTGACTTCATTAATTATTCTTATCCTAGGTGCCTCCATTGGCAGTTTCGTGAATGTCGTAGTTCATCGCTTGCCAGCTAATTTATCGATTCTGTGGCCCCCTTCTCGTTGTCCTCATTGTTTACATCGGCTAGGTAAGTTAGAAAATATACCAATCTTAGGTTGGCTGTGGCTTAAAGGTCGCTGTCGCCATTGTAGAAATAGGATCCCTATCCGCTATTTCCTAATTGAAGCCATAACAGGTGTATTGTTTGTCTCTATTTTCTGGAAATATGGCTTTGTTACCAACATTATAACTTGGCAAACTTTGGGGTACTGGGCTTTTTTAAGTTGGTTATTGAGTTTGTGTCTAATTGACCTAGATACTATGACCCTACCCAACTCACTGACTCAATCAGGATTGTTGGCAGGTTTAGTGTTTCAAGGAATTACAGGCTATTTGTCAGCCTCAGAATTATCGGGAGTATCCCCTCAACTGTTTACTGGTATTGTCGGTGCTGTGCTTGGTATGTGGCTATTTGAGATTATTAGCTTTGGGGGATCAATTGCTTTTGGACAAGCGGCAATGGGTGGGGGCGATGCTAAATTAGCAGCGATGATCGGAGCTTGGTTAGGATGGAAGTATCTCCTATTAAGTGGGTTTATTGCCACAGCAATCGGGGCATTTGCTGGTGGAGGTGCAATCGCTCTTGGCTACCTGAACCGCAGACAACCAATACCCTTTGGGCCCTTTCTCACTCTGGGAGCAGGAGTGACAGTGTTTT
Source organism: Symploca sp. SIO3C6 (assembly GCA_010692425.1). Classification (GTDB taxonomy): domain Bacteria; phylum Cyanobacteriota; class Cyanobacteriia; order Cyanobacteriales; family Coleofasciculaceae; genus SIO3C6. Next base: position 73,588 of record JAAHHJ010000015.1, read on the forward strand.
GGGGTGAAGTGATTTTATCAGCTTACCTGCAACTATTTTTCCCTTGGAGCTGAAGAGATACTATCGCAACAGACATGTCAGTTAAAACATCCTATTTTGATTCAAAGGGAACAGGGAACGAAGAAGTATCCTAACAGCTGTGACGACTGCAATCAGATCACAAATCTAGGAGTTACGCACTATACAAATCAGCCATAATGTGCATCATGTGATTCGGTCATTTTACACGCTTCTACTAACCCTAATTTACTCGCTGCTTTTGCTATCTCAGGCACTATAAATGGCTGAAATAACCAAATCTCCTATAGTACTGATGTACGATGCGTAAGTCCTACCGGCGATAAATCACACTAGTTTTGTGTATAATCATTACATCAATTTAAGTAGCCTCAGTTTCAATTTCTAGCCACAGTTGGTGAAAAATCCGACAGCTAGGAAAGTTTTCGCAAATGCAGCGACTGGGGTAAAACTCTTTCACAGTAGAGATACAGTTAAGCGTAAGTTTAGCCAACGTCTGTAGGACATTTTGACCGTGCTTACCAGATGTAAAATCTGGGAAACTCCTGTGGAGGAGCGTCTTTTAATGCGCTCCGGAACAACCACTTGAATCCTCGTCATTTCAACGCGAAGAGAGGTCAAAACTATTTTGATAGGCTGAAAATCAAAAGTGATGTTAAATGTGTGTTGGGTAACAAAAATACAAAGATTGAAATAATAAAGTTTAGTAAGGAGTACTATTAAGAGTTATACCCGTCTTAGAACCAGGTAATCAACAAATTACCTAAGCCTACAATCATCAGAGGAAAGGCTCGAACAAGGCAAAAGCACAAGAACTCGCGCTTAGCAAGTAGATCAATCTTTTTTTCCGATTTGCGCTCTTTCTGAATTGCTGCGGGGGGCAAAAGAAGGGGAAAGTTGCTACAGGGGACTTTGTAGTCTTGACACAATTAGCCTGTGTACTGGATAACCATCAGAACTACTAATGTACGTTGGGAAGCTGAACTAATGCAGCAAGTTTTAGCTGCTCATGAGATTCCCAGTCGTATTATTGATACTGGGATAAGTTCCTATTTCGGTGCCGGTAGTTCTGCTGCCTTGCAAGTTCAACCACAAGATCAATGGACAGCTTTACTCCTGTTAAGTCCTCCAGAAGAGGAGCCAACAGGATCATCAGATAAAAAAAATTAAGGAAGTAAAAATTTCGGGAATTAACAAATCCTATGTCTCTATTCGATTGGTTTGCAAATCGGCGTAAATCAGAACCGACTAATCAACAGCGACAGGAACCAGAGATTGCAGACGGACTATGGACAAAGTGTGAGGCTTGCGGTGTCTTAGCTTACACCAAAGACCTCAAAGCTAATCAAATGGTCTGCCTGGAGTGTGGTCATCACATGCGGGTGTATAGTGAAGAACGCATTTCACAACTTATTGATGCCAATAGCTGGGTTCCTCTCAATGAGCAGTTGAGTCCCACCGATCCCCTGAGATTTCGAGACCGTAAATCTTACAGTGATCGGTTGCGAGAAACTCAAGAAAAAACGAAGCTGGTGGACTCAGTAATTACTGGCAATGGTCAACTTGAGGGTTATCCAGTTGCTTTAGGTGTTATGGATTTCCGCTTTATGGGCGGTAGTATGGGTTCTGTCGTCGGGGAAAAGCTTACCCGCCTAATTGAGAAAGCGACGCTGCGACGTTTGCCTGTAATCATCGTCTGTGCCTCTGGTGGTGCCAGAATGCAAGAGGGGATGTTAAGTCTGATGCAGATGGCGAAAATTTCAGGGGCGCTGGAGCGCCACCGCCAAGCTGGACTGCTCTACATCCCAGTCCTGACTCATCCCACCACCGGTGGCGTAACAGCTAGTTTTGCCATGCTAGGAGACATTATTTTAGCAGAACCTCAGGCCTTGATTGGTTTTGCAGGACGTCGGGTAATCGAGCAAACTCTTAGAGAAAAGCTTCCCGAAGGTTTTCAAACCTCTGAATATCTTCTTCAGCACGGCTTCATTGATGCCATCATACCCCGCACCCAGTTAAAGAAAACTATGGCACAGCTGATTAAACTGCATCAACCTATCCCACCTGAACCCCTAGTTGTCCCACTTCCAGAAGCAATGAGTTTGACTGTTAAAGGCTCAGATTAATCTAAAACCAAGAAATGATTGAGTTGATAATCCCCTTCCTCAAGTAAGGGGATTATTCGATCTACCAGTTTCCTCATAGCAGTTTTCACTCTTAATGAAGTACAACGTCTCTATAGTTCTCGGATAAAAGTCAGCCCAGAAGAATAATTTCTCCGCGTCTGGAGCGTCTCCGTTACTCCCCATCTCCCCCTCTCCCCCACTGGAAAGAGGGGGCTTTGCTCGAAAATTAGGTAAAGGCGTCGCTCGGTGGCATCATATTTATATGAAAGCGACTCAATCTTTCTTAACTAATCGATAATTATGGGGGTTTGTCAAAAGCTCAATCGTGGAGATTTTTGTTGTGAGCTTCCCGACTGGGAAGCTCACAATCTGTGCAGGCAGTTGCAATTGCTTACAAAACTTAAGAAAAACATCTAGCCTAAGGCTATTATTTCTCAGCTTTTGTTCCCGATCTAAGGCAGACTTCTCTTCAGAGTAGGGAAAGTTATGCTCACCCTACTACTAGTGAACAAAGCCTTGGGGAAATATTACGGGGAACAAATGCCTGTTTTCTCTACTTTATGAGGTAAGAGTGCCTCTACTCGGTTGGTTAATAGCCCTGTTTCTTGAAAATAAGAGGATATATATGGGTTGAGTCGCGCCTGAAGAGAACATTCAAGCATGAATAATCCAAATTTCTGAAGGAGGACCAAGAATGAAGCGATTCATTTTGCTGGCGGTGGCGACTGTATTCTTTGCCTTGCAAATAGCGGTAACAAGTGCAGCAGCAATTGAACTTGATGAGGATATCCGGACGGTGCCGTTGAATGAAGCGGGTGACACTGTTGTTTTAAGCCTTAAACAAGTCAAGACAGGCAAACGCCTCTTTAATGATACCTGTGCTCAGTGTCACGAGGGAGGCAGAACTAAAACTAACCCTAATGTTAACCTCAGTACTGTGGTTCTTTCCGGTGCAGAGCCACCGCGCGATAATATTGCTGCTTTGGTTGATTACATGCAAAATCCAACCACCTATGATGGGGAAATTGAAATTTATGAGTTACACCCCAGCACTAGGAGCGCTGATATTTTTCCTGAAATGAGGAATTTGACAGAAGAGGATTTAGAGGCTGTTGCTGGTCATATTCTCCTTCAACAAAAAATTCGCGGCATCAGATGGGGAGGCGGCAAAGTTTACAACTAGTTTCTAGCTCCTGTAATGATTAGAGGTAATATCTGCTGAGTTAGGAATTCTCGATCACAAAACCGAGTAACCTGCTCAAGTCTTGCTTATCTTTACCTAAGCCAGGCGCAGCCAACTTTTTCGCTCTCATCAGTGTTAAATTTTGAAGTGTTTGGGACTAATGCGTAAAGATCGGCAAATCTTGAGCAGGATACTATAAATTGCTATCCCAGCAGCGTCTACAAAATCCTAATAGTGATAGAATGTCCCAACTGGATATGATTTTCGGTTCTGTAGCTTCGAGAGGTAGGGATGCTGGTTAGGTACATCAAAATCGCTCAGTTTTTGCATTCATGGCGGCATCAACTGTGTTCAGGAAGCTTTCTATTGGCAATTGTTTTTACTGTATCTAGTAATTTTTTGGTCAGTCTACCAGCGGAGGCGGCGACAGACACTTATGTCAGGGTTTACCTGGAGGTGAGAGAACCAATTGCCCTAGAGTTGAATGAGCAAGGAGAGACGAAACTTTTCAGTACCGAAGATATAACCGAAGGCAAAGAGTTGTTCAAAGCAAATTGCATTAATTGTCATGTCGGTGGCAAGACTTTGCCCTATCCACCTGTATCTCTAGCTTTAGATAAACTCTCTGGTGCTACACCTCCTCGCGACAATATTAATGGCATAGTAAACTTCCTCAGACAACCAATGACTTATGACGGCAGTGAGGAAACTTTTTGGTGTCGCACAGTCACGGCAAGTTGGATGCCACAGGAACAAATAGAAAAGTTAGCGGCATTTGTGCTGAGGGCAGCACAGAAAGCTCCTGGTTGGGCAGAGGATAACTCTGAGCAATTCTAATGCTCTCAACACCAAGAGTTGTTATTGCTCCTAAAGCTGAAGGCAGCTCTTATAGCAGTTTTCACTTTTGATGAAGTGCAACGCTTCTGAGTTCTCGGATACAAGTAAGCCCAGAAGAATAATTTCTCCGTGTCTGGAGTGTCTGGAGTGTCTCCCTTTAACAGGGTGTACCTCACTAAATTTAAAAGCGCTATATCTTACCAGCGAGTAGCACCTGTAGCCACATTGCCTTCTGGTGTGAAGTTCTCTTCATCATAATCTTCTTCCTGCTCGTACTCACGTCCTAGCGGTTTCCTGAGTCCGGAAGCAGAAGGCTTGTCCACACCGTTAATAATTGTTCCCAATAGCGGTGAAAGTTCTGTCTCTGTTAGCTCGTCTAGAGCTGTAGTTAAGATTCCCCCTTGAGTGTATCCTGGTCGAGTAACTAAAACCATACCGTCAGTTAGTGGTTCTAGTAACAGGGCATCATTACAACGGGAGAGCGCTGGACTATCGACAACTACAAAGTCAAAGCGACCACGAGCATCTTCTATAAACTGCCGTAGTTCGCTCGATTCCAGAATCGCAACTGATTGCTGCCCTTGCGGTCCTGGGCTAGGTACAATGTACAAATTCTCAATTTCCGGAGCCAATCTAATACAACCACTCATGGGGCTGTAGTAGCGTATGGGTTGAACCCTAGCATCAGGATCAGCGCTAACTTTGAGGAAGCTGGCTTGGGAAGGAGACCGAAAATCAGCTTCTAACAACAGAGTGCGCTTACCTGCTTGTGCCGAAGCAATCGCCAGGTTATAGGCGCTCACGGTTTTACCCTCTTCTTCAACGGTACTGGTAATCAATACTACCTTCAAAGATTGACTATCTAAGCGGCGTAGATTAGAGCGGAACAGCTCATAGAAGTGCAAGTAGGGAGAACTAGAATTGAGTAAAATGCCTGTCTTACTACGATCTGGAGCCAGCACAGTGACAGAAGGCAATTCTCCGAGTAAGGGAACATCTCGCTCCTCAAGGGCTTTGCGTATCTCTTCAGGAGTGTATAGGGTGTTATCCAAGGTTGCCAGCAAGAAAATCAAGCCCCCTGCAACTAACAAACCAAAAACGGCACCACCTCCCAAGATAACTGCCGGGTTAGTTACTTCCTGTTGTTCTTGCTCAATCTTATTAGCTATTGGCGTCATAGCAATGCTCAGATTACTAGCGGTTTCTGCCTCTGCCACCTTGGCATCCTGTAACTGCGCCTGCAATTGGTTGTAAAAAGCTTTCTTAAATTGTACCTGCTGCTCTAAGCGCTCCTGTTGTAGCTGCTTATTGGGGAAATTACGGTATTGGTTCGTTAGTTCGTTCTGTGTTCTCTTGGTGACTGCTAGTGAGGTTTGAAGTGTTTCCAGTTGTGTTTGTAGAGATACTAACTGGTTTGCTATTTGTTGCCTTGCCGGATCTAGGCTACTATCGATGCGAATTTTGCTAGCAGCTAGTGGTTCACCTAAACCATTGCCGCCTCTTACCTCATTGCCTCGATTCTGTAGCAGTTGTTCATAGGAATCGATTTGTTTGCGTAATTCTATCATCTGAGGATGCTCTGGACGCAAATCTCGGCTGAGAATTTGTAGTTGTGTTTCAGTATCAAGTATCTGCTGTCGCAGCTGGGCAATAGTTGGATCTGCACTCAGGGCAGAAGCAGTATATGCTTCATCTGCAGTTAAACCTAGTCTAGTTTCTAGGCTGTTTATTTCAGTTGTTACTCTCTCGATATCTAATTCTAATTGCCGCTGTTGTTGTTCGCTAGTTGTGATCGCGCTGACTAGGGTTCCGTCTTGAGCTGCTAATAGGGCTGTACCTTCAGTACGCCTAAAGCGCTCTAACTGTTGTTCAGCCACATCCAGTTCCTTTTGAGCAGGCTCTAGACGCTCTTCAATAGATTCTTGTCTGACTCGCAGTTGGGCTGTATTGTTAGAGTAGCTCTGCTGAATCATGTTCTGCATGAGCGATTCTACAGTTGTCGCCGCCACTTGAGGCTGCTCATCTTCGTAGGTTACGGTAATTTCCGCCTCTGAAGTCTTTTTGACTCCCAAGCTTTCCATGAATTTATCTGGTTTAGCTCCAGCTACAGATGCCGCTTTTTGCAGCACTTCCTCTGTTAACAGAGTTTCTGGCTCTAGCTCTTGTACCGACGAGTTAATCAGTTCGCCCGTCTCTGAAAAAATGGTAGGGGGAGTAATAATCTTAAGCAGACCTTCAGCTTTAAAACGGGGCTCAGCTTTAGGGGGTGGTTCTTGCTGAAGGGAGAAAACACCCGCGATCCCAGTAATCAGAGCAAAGCTAGCAAGACCAATCAACTTATGTCGATTGAGAGTAATCAGATAACGTTTGATAATGGGGGGAGTCATGGCAGTTTCGGCGCTTGTATGAGTTAAGCAAGGGGCGACCAAGAGGAGATTTTAGCAGGAATGGGCAACAATGCCTCTGGCACGAAAGCCAATCATATCAGCACTCTTGCCACTTAATCACCACCACCTAATTGGTCTGCTGCATCTTCAAAAAACCTCTGGAAGTTCAAAACATCTGTGAATGGTCTGGTGATTCTATCAACCAAATTGGTGATTTTAGCAACTAGGTTACGACCAACAACGATTACATCATCATTCTGGAGCGGAACGTTTTGCGAAATATCACCCAAAAGTGCTTTTTTCCCGTCCAGGATCTGAGTAACAGCTTTGCCTCTTTCTGGATCAAAGCGAATCAAAGCAATTTTGCGTACATTGGCATCATCTAAATTGGGAGCGATCGCTGTAAAAGCATCTACAAAGTTACTACCATTGGGCAAGGTAACATTCCCGATTCTTTCACCAGGGTAGTTCAAAACTCTAACATTGATCTGAGCCTGAGCAAAGCTAGAGCGAGAAGCCAAGGTACGGTCGTAATCAGTTACATCTTGGGACTCTAATTGCAATACAATTAGAGCATCACCATCTTGGAGGATTAAATTTGGTTGATCCGTGGCATTTTGTAGGGGTGTAAACAAGTCAAGCTGCTGCTCAAGAATGGAATCATCAAATAGCGCTCGACGACGAACCACAACCTTGCGCAAATCAGCATCATTGGTAGTGCCGCCTGCTGCTAGAAGTGCTTCATTAATTGTAGAACCTGGCTGTAGGGTATAAAATCCTGGTCTTTGAACTTCTCCAGTAATTGTCACCTCTGCTGGGCGGAAACCTGAAACTACTACACTAACTTTAGGATCAACTACAAATCTATCTAATCCTGCCCTTATCGTTTCCTGAACTTCTTCTACAGTCTTGCCCCCTACCCTAATTTGACCTAGAAGTGGTACAACGATGTTCCCTTGTATGTCAATAGTATAGGCAAAACTGAGGTCGGGGAAGCGTTCTACTTGTATCTGTAGCGTATCTCCTGATCCTAGACGGTAGCGATTGAATTGAGCAGTCGGTTGATTGTTCTGTAAAAACAAATCTTGGTAGCCTAGTGGTGGTGGTGGGGCATTAGGATCAGGGACATTCAATTCCAAGATCTCAGCAGGAATAATAACAGGTACCTGGTCTTCTGGGGCACCATTGCTCTCCACCTGCTCTGACTGCTCGCCCGTTAACTCTGGTAGGCTCTGACTTTGCCCAACATCAGCAATAACTCCAGCTTCAGCACTCCACAGTAACATCGCACCAACTAATGTAAAGGCGGTTTTGCTTACAGCAGTAGAACTAAGGGTGATTAATCTATTACCCTGGAATAATGGAAGCTTGTGTGGCTTGGGCGTGGGGTTCATCAGATTCTCGATACAAGTGCATCTGAATTGTAAATGGATACACCAGTAATTACGACTACGATTTGTAGCTATCCGGACTATTCTACCCGGTATATGTGCCAAGCTCTGACTCCGTTACATAAGACTTACCCAAAGCTACCCAGATCTGGGCTTTCCTATACTGGACAACTAATCCCAAGGTAACATCAGAGCTTACTTCCCACTTGATCCTGAAGGCGATGGCGCTACTCCAGTCCGTAGGGCGTAGACGACGTAACTCGCCGCGTATAAGTTCAAGGTTGTTAATTTGAGTACTTCGCTACCTATCCGTTGTTGCCAATTTCAAACTGACACCTAATCCTCAGTTACCTGTAAGGGCTCAGCTGTTTGACGGGTTTTGTTGAGGTTCTCAAGCCGTAAGTTTTTAAGCTTAGTTTTGGCTTTTTACCAAGATACCACATCTGTACAAAAACTCAAGCAATGGGTAACCTTGTCCAACAATTAAGTTACGGTGTCAAACCCCCATCTCAACTCTCGATAAAGGGCCTCTCATCAAGGCATTTTGTACTATTTTAGCTAGGGATGTGGCTAAGGGTTGAAATTCTTCAAGCTTACCTAAAGGTCTAATGGGAATCTGGATACAAACAGCAACCCAAGGGACTCTCCTACGGTGTAACTGAGCCAGTTGCTCTGCCCAGAACCAACGAACTGGAGCCGGATGCCCTCCCTCAGGCCAGGCATACCACTGTAGCACAGCGAAGGTCTGGCGGTTAGTCCAAGCGCGAAATAAGCGAGCTTCGACAGTTACAGTTTTCTCCAGTTTTGAAGCCCCTACAGACTGGGACAACTGTGAGCTTTCAACTGTAAACTTGATCATTTTTTCAGAATCTGTCTTCCATCTCCGACTGCTGTTGATGTCTGCCCAATCAACCTGCGGCTGAGACTTAGAACTGTCTTGGGGGCGCAACAGCAGCAGTATTGGCTTGGAATAGTCTCCCTTAATTGCCTGGAATGACCATTTGTTACCCCCAAGCTCTACCGTTTCTTGCTGAATGGTTTTCCATTCAGTGAGTTCTAGTCCTGTGTTTCGTATGGCTCTGATTTGTTTAAGGTTAATTACTGGTGGCAGTTGGGACAAAGACCAATTGCCCCTCCAATAGCTGGGAACTGCTCCCATTACTATTAAGATCAACAAAAAGCACAGTAGTGCAATTCTAGGCGTAATTAACACTCTTAAGGACTTGGGCATAGTGAGCAATTGGGGGATATTAACCTTAATAGCTAGCCCTTATTGTTCAGAAAGGCTATTTTTTGTGGGGGCTAGTGGCTCAGATTTATCTAGATAATATTTTTCGATGCCGTTGAGTAATACTATCAGCATAGCCAGCATGCAAGCAGAATAGAGGTCGCCACCCCAGCTATCATGCAGCCAATGAAAGGCATGATCTTGACCAGTGCCATGAAAGAATGTCAGTATGGCATTGCGAATTATATTGGCACTAACACTGACTAACACGGCACCAGATAACAACAAAATAGTCTTTTGACGTGATAACCAAGCACCTGACCAATAAAGGAGCATTAAACTCACATAAAGACTCGTAAACAACATCTTGAGTCCCGCGCAATGGGGAGCAACTTCCACAATTCTGCCGCCAACGAATAAGTTGATTCCTACAACTGTGACATCTAGACCAAACTGAACCAGAATAAAGCCAGCTACATTGGCTATGAATTGCTGTAGGGGCAAAATATATGGTTCGATTAAGTATGGCATTGCTGTTGGTGTTGCCAGCAATATTAGCAGTAAGGGAAAACTTTGAAGTTTAAAGCCAGCAATACCCTTTAATCCGAAGCACAGCCCCGCTAAGATGATTGGGAAAGATAAATTAACAAGTTCTGACTGACCACTTAAATAGAATACCCCTCCTAATCCTAGGATAGCGGTACCGACGGGATGAACGCCCTCTGGTAATTGACGCCATTGCTGTCGATTTGTCCAAATAATGTAGGCAGCAAAGGGTAAGCCAATTAAACCGTGGCTGAAATATTCATGCTCAATGCTGATACTTTTGTTGAGCCAGCCATCATACCAGTGAATTAGCAAAGGTGCATAAAGAATTAATACTAAAGCAACCAGCACACTGTCTAGAAAGTAGGGCTCGAGAGTAATGGGGATCTTGCTTCGAGATTGCATCATTTTAGGGGGGGATGGGGAGACACTCCAGACGCGGAGACACTCCAGACGCGGAGATAGGGAGATGGAAATATATGATATTTATCGCTAGTTCATATATCGTTTTTTTGTCAATTTTTATTAGTGAATTGAAGTTCTAGAATAAGCTTTGTAAGGAATTAACAATGTAATTGATTTGATCATTACTTAAGCCTGGATACATCGGTAGAGATAAAATTTCCTGGCAAAGGGCTTCGGAGTTGGGAAAATCACCAGTTTTATACCCCAAATATTGGTAAGCTGGCTGGAGATGGCAGGGAATAGGATAATGGATGCCAGTTTGAATTCCCCTAGCTGCAAGTTTTTCTTGAATGGTTTGTCGTCCCAGAGGACACTCAGCGCTAACCCTAATTACATAAAGATGGTAGACGTGACCGGTGCCATTCTGGTTAAGTATGGGTATAATACCCTGTGACTTTAGAGGCGTAAGCAGGGCATCGTAGTGCCTAGCAGCCAAGTTGCGCCACTGATTCCACTTAGCTAAGTGAGGAAGCTTGACATTAAGCACAGCTGCCTGTATTGTATCTAGTCTACTGTTTGTACCGATATCCGTGTGGAAGTATTTACGAGGTGCTCCGTAATTGCGCAGTGCTCTTACTTTGTCAGCAACTTGAAGATCATTGGTGAGTACGATTCCGCCATTACCAAAAGCCCCTAAATTTTTACTAGGATAAAAGCTGAAAGCAGCGGCTTTGCCCACTGAGCCTGCACAATAACCCTCACCTTTAGATAGGTGAGCTTGGGCAGCGTCTTCAAAAATTAGTAAATTATAGGTCTGTGCCAACTTTAATAATTGGTGCGGCGCAACCATTTGACCATAGAGATGTACAGGGACAACTGCCTTAGTTTTATTTGTGATTACTTGATTAAGGGTTCTTAGGTTAATTAGGGCAGTATCTGGGTAACAATCGACTAAAATTGGTGTGGCACCAGCTTTGATAACACCAATTAAGGTGGCGATAAACGTATTAGCGGGAACAATCACTTCATCACCAGTACCAATACCACAAGCTTGCAGTCCTAGAGCGATCGCATCTGTACCAGAGGCTACCCCAATCGCGTATTTGACGCCAGAGGCTGTCGCAAATGACTCTTCAAAATCTGCTAAGGCTTTACCTAAAACAAAGTCTCCCTGCTGCACCACTGCCTTGATAGCCTCTTCAATCTGAGCTTCAATGGGCTGATGTTGCAGCTTAAGATCGACAAAAGGAATTTTTACTGAGGAGTGTTGATTCCTAGAAGCCGAAGAAGTTTGGACAGATGCATATTCGTTATCAGTAATAAGTTTCAATACTCTTACCCCTATCTTCTAAATCCATTAAGGTCTAATTTTTACCCTGCTGCCCACCCTAAAAGCATCAAGAGTTGGTAAAGTTTTGACTTTTGAGTGTTCATGGTTGATTGTTTATAGTTCATTGGGAAGTATTCCACAATTGCCGCATACCAACCCAATGAGTTATGAACCATGAGCTATGAACAAACTAGCTACAAGAAAGTGCTGCCGAAGAAAATATAACTTGCCCCCGCAACAGTTTTGCCGTGGGGATCCGCTGCTGGAGCTCCCAAAATTAAGTCATCAATGCCATCGCTATTAACGTCACCGACAGCACTAACTGAAGAGCCTAATAAATCTCCAGCATTAATACCGTTAAACACAATAAAGCTATTGCTGCCGTCTGGTGCTGAAAGCTCAAGACTGCCACCAGTACCTACACCTGCACCGCCGAAGACTAGGTAAACTTCTCCAGCAATATTGTTACCATCAGGATCGGCACCCTCAGCTCCAATAATTAGGTCATCAATACCATCATTGTTAATATCTCCAGCTGCGCTTACTGAAGAACCCAATAAATCCTCAGTATCAATACCTTGAATAACAAAGCCATTATTGCCATCGAGTGCAGATAGATCAAAATTACCAGTAATGCCTACATTAGCGCTACCGAAGACAACATAGCTCTCTCCTGCATAAAAGTTGCCGTTGGAGTTAGCTATCGAGGCACCGATAATCAAATCATCGATACCATCATTGTTAATATCTCCGGCAGCACCGATGGAGAAACCGATCTGATCGTAGGCATCAATGCCTGTAATTGTAAAGCCATTGCTACCATCAAGTTCAGATAGCTCCAGACTACCAATTCCATCCATCTCAATACTGCCGAAAATAACATAGCTCTCTCCTGCAAAAGATTTGTCGTCTGGATCAGCTCCTGGAGCACCTATAATCAGGTCATCAATACCATCGTTGTTGATATCTCCGGCAGCTTTGACAGACAAGCTTGAATAGTCATAAGCATCAATACCATGGATTACAAAGCCATTGCTACCGTCAAGATCAGATAGCTCAAAAGTACCACCAGTGCCGACACTATTGCCACCAAAGACTACATAGCTGGCACCGGCAAAAACTTGGCCGTTATGATCAAAGCCTTTGGCTCCAATAATTAAGTCATCAAACTCATCGCCATTGATATCCCCAACTGCACTTACTGAAGAGCCGGAAAAGTCATAGGCATTAACACCGTTAATGACAAAGCCATTACTACCATCAAGCTCAGATAACTCCAGGCTGCCACCAGCACCAACACTAGTGCCGCCGAAAACTACATAGCTGGCACCGGCAAAGGCTTGATCGTTGTTTCCAACTCCCGGAGCTCCGATAATTAGGTCATCAATGCCATCATTATTGATATCTCCAGCCGCACTGACAGATAGGCCAGAAAAATCATTGGCATTAGTACCGTTGATGGCAAAGCCATTGCTACCATCAAGCTCAGATAATTCAAAAGTGCCACCAGTGCCGACGCCAGTGCCACCAAAGACTACATAGCTTGCACCTACAGCAACTTCACCATTGGGCTTAGCAAAAGGAGCTCCAATAATTAGGTCATTAATGCCATCGTTATTGATATCTCCAGCTGCACTAACAGAGAAGCCTGAGTTGTCACCAGCATCAACGCCGTTGATTACAAAGCCATTGTTGCCATTGAGTTCACTGAGATTGAAAAAAGGATTATTAAGCATGGTATTTATGTAGATGCAGCTTTGGCTAGCAAGTGGAGTTTGTTGAACATGACTAGCTCTGAGGAAAACTGCGATAAAATCCTTGACAATATTGATTCAGTATTCCTATTTTCCTTTAACTGGCGTCGGAATATTCACCGGGAAAGTACTGAACTTTTTGTAGGTACAATTATGAATTGTAATAGTGAGTACTAAAATTTATGCTTCTTCCGGAATTGTTATGCTAAACTAGCATAGTTTATAGCCTAAATTACTATTGTACATAGCTTTGAGTATTTGATAATTAGTTTTTTATTTTAAATGAGAACTAAGCCATAAAATTCTTATTTCAGCAGTAAGTTTAGGCTTTACCTGTGGTAACTTACATACTAAATACGAAAAAAATAATTTTCGCTGAATTCCTTGCAGAAAATGTTTTGGGTGGTGATAACTTTGAGCATAAGATTCAGGCTGTTTCATTTTCACTATACTAATAGTGAGAAACCCACGCAATAAGTATGATTGTGCAATGAATTCAATAAACTAAAAACTTGTTTACACTCAACTTTTTTCCTAGAAAAGTTGAGGAAGATTTCATTTTGGGTTTTGCATAACCAGTGTGAAAGAGTTGAAATTTTTCTGTTATCGTCTATTACAGACTTCGGCAAAAAATATATTAATTACTTCTCAACTACTTATTGATTCATGTCTCAGAAAAACGAAACAACTGTTTTAACTTTAACTATCCTGATTACACTTGGGTTATTGGGTATCTGTTTTTGGTTGTTTAGCAATAAGTTCAACTTCCAACCAGGCTCTATTAACTTGAATCAACCGGAACTAACCCAACAATTTAACAAAGTTGATACTTTTAGTAAAGTACAGAATGTGCCATCAGGACTGTTTAATTATGGTGGCAGCACTAGTTGGGCACCAATCCGTAGAGATGTAGATCCAATAATACAAGTCAGCTGGCTAAAATTTCGGCTACGCTACACTCAATCAATTAGTAATATACCTGGTTCTGGAACTGCCATCAAGATGTTGTTAAACAACCAACTAGCTTTTGCTCAATCCTCTCGTCCCCTTAAACAACAAGAATACCAGGAGGCTTTACAAAAAGGTTTTACCCTCAAAGAAATACCGGTAGCAATCGATGGAATTGCGATCGCCGTCAATCCCAATCTTCCAGTTTCTGGTTTAACCATTGCTCAACTCCAACAGATCTATCTGGGCAAATTAACTAACTGGAATCAGGTGGGCGGCCCTAACCTTCCCATAGTTGCCTACTCCCGTCCCCTAGAAGCAGGTGGCACGGTTGAATTTTTTGTAGAAAATGTTTTGAATGGTGAGGACTTTGGTAACAAAATTAAGTTGATTGACACCACTACTCAAGCCTTAAGAAAAGTGGCTCAAGAAGCTGGCAGTATCTACTACGCCTCAGCACCAGAAGTCGTACCACAATGTAGTGTTAAATCCCTGCCCATTGGTCGCACAGTAGATGAACTTGTACCTCCCTATCAAGAGCCTTTCATTGCTCTTTATCAATGTCCAAGTCAGCGCAATCAGCTAAACATTCCAGCTTTTCGCACTGGAGAATATCCCATTACTCGCCGATTATTTGTCATTGTTAAAGAAAATGGACAAGTTGATCAGCAAGCGGGTCTCGCCTATGCTAATTTGTTGCTGACTACTCAAGGACAGGACTTGCTCACTAAAGCAGGATTTGTCAGTCTTCGTTAACAAAGACTGGTTGTGGGGAATTTAACAGACCTTACCCCAAACAAATATTCTTGTTATCACTTATTACTTATTACTTATTACTTATTACTTATTACTTATTACTTATTACTTAAATTCAGACTATTTCTTGTTCATGGAACTGCAATCTCAGTAAAATAGCGGTTGCGCCCTGCTGCTTTTGCCTGATACAAAGCTTTATCAGCTGCTGAAATCAACATTTGTGGTGTTTTGCTAGGCTTCGGATAAATAGAACCTATGCCCAAACTAAGAGTAACATGCTTGCTCACCTCTGACTGATCATGAACAATTTCTAAATTACTAACCACTTCCAGAATTACCTTAGCAACTCGAGATGCACCAGCAGCATTAGTGTTGGGCAAAATAACTGCAAATTCCTCGCCCCCGTACCTAGCGACTAAATCAACAGAGCGCTTCGCACAAAAGCGTAGGGCATCAGCGACTCGACGCAAGCAATCATCACCAGCCTGATGACCATAGGTATCATTATATCTCTTAAAAAAATCAATATCACACAGGATTAGAGACAAAGGCAAACGTTCTCTAACCATACGATTCCACTCATCCTCAAGATATTCATCAAATCGGCGTCGATTTGCTACCCCTGTCAGCCCATCTAAAAGAGCCAGACGTCGCAACTCCCGATTTGCTTCCTCTAGCTGCTGATACAGCTGAAACTGTTGAATCAGACGCCGTACCCTCTGGCGCAACACTGCCAAGTGAATCGGCTTAGTGAGGTAATCGGTGGCTCCAACGGCAAAAGCTCGATCTACGGACTCTTGATCATTTAATCCAGTGATCATCAATACTGGGATATGGTCGGCGAAGTATAGGTTTTTGGGATCAAAACTACCATTGCCGTTGACTACCGAGAGATGGTTTCTCACTTCTCTACTCTGATCAGAAAGCTTTTGTAGCCTGGTGCAGCAAACAAAGCCATCCATCACAGGCATCATGGCATCTAAGAGTACCAAATGTGGCCTGATGCGTTGGTAAGCTTCTAAACCTTGTTCACCGTTTGCTGCCTCGACAACCTGATAGCCCTCTCGTTCCATAACTTTACGTAAAGTTTGCCGCAGCAAGTAGTCGTCATCTACTACCAAAATGATCGGTTTTTCTTCAGAGAGATAGACTGCATTCATGTAGATATTGCTGATCTCGCTGTGGTTTAGCCTAAATAGTTGTCCTGATTTGTCTTAATCTTTCAAATCATCAGCCCTGATGAGGCAAAACTGTAGCACTTCTGGTAGGGAAACAGAGCGAGATAACTCCTTTTATCTGCCTCCAGACTAAGATTGATACATTCAAGTGGCAATTTTTATAGTGCTATAGTGCCAAATATCGACATTTTTATCTCAACCATGTACCTTAATTGTCCATTGTCAACTAATCCGCAAAGTGATAGCCAAGAAGACTACTTCGTGAGCATCGTTAACTTTGAAGCAATTACAGAATTAATTGAGCAAAATTCAGCAGATGCGATACACACCCTCTCCATTGTTGCTGCCGCCTGAGGGTGGAACTCTTAAGCCAATCCTAGCTTTTTTTCTCAGACTTGGTGTAACAACAGACCCCTAACTCCCTCGAAACAGAATACTAGTTTCAAGGGATTATCCCCCAGTTTTTATTGGCTAGAGTTAGTACCCCGGAGGTCGGGGATAGCAATACTCGTTGCCCCAATTGAAGGTAACTCCCTAATCATCCTAACTCTTAGTAGTTTACTCTTCAACTTTACTGAGGCGGCGTATATTCAGAATATCACTCATTTTTTTGATTTGGCAAAAGCTGCGCTCCAATTGCTGAAGATCACTGACATCAATGCAGAGATTGATTAAAGCAGGTTTACCCACCTTAGTTTTTACCTGGGCGTTACGGACATTAATGTTCTGATCACTCAAGCGCAATAAAATATCCTTAAACACCCCTACGCGGTCAAGAACTTCAATTTGAATGTTGACAGGATAAGTTTGGGGACGTCGGCTATCAGTGTCTTTCCGGTTCCAGTTGACCGGTACTAGTCGCTCTCCTGCTACATTATTGACATTGGGGCAACCTTGTTGGTGAATGGAAATACCGTGTCGTTGTGTGACAACACCAATAATTGGTTCACCGGGTACCGGATTGCAACAGCCGGCAAGATGGTGCATTAGCCCCTCAACTCCGGCAATCGGGTAATCCTTGCCAGCAGGGAGCATTTTTGTTGGAGCTGCTGGTGGTAAAAGTTTTTCCTGTATTTGTAAAGACTCAGTTTGAATTTTCTGTGCAATTGGTTGCTGAGTTTTGACGGCTTCTCGCAGTCGGTTAACCACCAAATTAAGGGTAATCTCGCCGTAACCCAGAGCAGCCAAGACATCATCAACGTTGTGGTAATTACATCGTTCTGCTACTTTTTGCATTGGCTCCGACTTGAGCAAAGCTTCAAAGCCTTTTTTCCCCACCTCCTTTTCTAAAAGTTCCCTACCACGAGTGATATTTTCTTCCCGATGAGAGCGCTTGTACCATTGCTTAATCCGATTCCGGGCGCTAGGAGTAACCACAAAGTTGAGCCAATCTAAACTTGGGTGACTATTTTTGTTGGTGATAATTTCGACAATGTCCCCATTCTGTAAGGGAGTATCAAGTACGCGCCACTGCTCATTAACTCTTACCCCTGCACAGTGATTCCCCACCTCTGTGTGAATTCGATAAGCAAAATCTACAGGTGTTGCCCCCCGATTTAGGGGTACAACATCCCCATCTGGTGTAAACACATAAACATCATCATCAAACAAATTATCCTTGATGCTATCCATGTATTCCTGAGCATCCTTGAGGTCATTTTGCCATTCCAGTAGCTGCCGCAGCCAGGTAAACTTCTCATCTTCAGCTGTAATCCGGGTAGGATTGGAGGCACCAGTTTCCTTGTACTTCCAGTGCGCTGCAATCCCGTATTCAGCAACATGATGCATTTCCATGGTGCGAATTTGAACTTCAATGGGGCGGCCTGTCAAACCGATAACTGCTGTATGCAAAGACTGATAGCGATTTGGTTTCGGTAAACCGATGTAGTCTTTGAACCGCCCTGGAATTGGTCGAAAGGCATCATGAACTACAGCCAAAGTTCGGTAGCATTCCTCCTTAGTTTGCACAATTAGTCGCACTGCGGCAATATCGTATATTTCATCAAATCCCTTCTGCTTTCGTTGCATCTTGCGATAGATGCCGTACAGATGCTTAGGACGACCGCTGATTTCAAGACAATTAATGCCAGCAGCATCCATACGCTCCTGTAAAATATTTACTACCTTTGTCAGCCGATTTTCCCGGTCTGATCGCCTTTCTACCACTAATGCCTGCATCTGACGGTAGGCAAGGGGTTCAAGATACTTAAAAGCCAAATCTTCCAATTCCCACTTCAAGCGCCCAATTCCTAGTCGATTGGCTAGCGGGGCAAAAATTTCCCTAGTTTCGAGACTGATACGGCGCTGTTTTTCTGGCTTCAGATGTTCTAGCGTCCGCATATTGTGTAGCCTGTCTGCTAGCTTAACTACAATCACCCGGATATCTGCTGCCATTGCCAGGAACATGCGACGGAAGTTCTCAGCTTGGCGTTCAGTTGAACTGGAAAAGTTGAATTTAGAAAGTTTGGTTACGCCTTCAACCAGTTGCCGTACCTCGACTCCAAAGTTAGATTCTATTTCTTCTGGGGTGACGTTTGTATCTTCAACAACATCATGCAAAAAACCAGCAGCAATCATCGTGCTGCTGCCGCCTAAATCTCTTAATAAACCAGCAACGGCGATGGGATGAGCAATGTATGGTTCCCCTGATGCCCGATATTGACCTTGATGTAGTTGGTAGGCAAACTCAAAAGCCCTAGGGATCAAAGTGCTTTCCTCAGATACTGAAGATACTGAGTTCTCGTCTACTTGAGAACTAACACTGAGATATTCTTGCAGCCATTTAGGTAGCTCAAGCTCAAGGTCAAGATTACAGGTTGTAGCTATGGCGTTCATATTTCTTTCCTTAACGATAAAAAAAGATATGAGCACTGGCCTTCAACTTTAGGTTAGGAGTATTGCTAAAAGTTGACTGCTCCTGACCTCTCCTAGACCTCCAAAACCTTTTAGAGCTGGTGTTTTGGAAGTGTTAAGGTCTGCGGTGAGCGCTCAAGGGTCAAATGCAGTGTTGAGTGCTAAAGTAACAGAGCTAGAATTACTTGAGACTCATTACTCCTCAGGTGTTGCAGTTTGCTTTTAGGTATCAACCTTAGCGCCAGCGTGTTGGTGATAATCGGCTTTGACAAAAGACAAATTTCTTTACACTGATTCTAGAACAGCAAGAACCAGAATGTTACCACAGTTACATTCCCAACGCTATCAGGAATTTCAACAAGTCCTTAAACAGATGCACGAAACAGCTGCCGCCCAGGATTTGCAGTTTCCAAGACTCCGAGAGCAACTCCAGGAGCTACAGCAGCTGTTTAACAGCCAAATTGTTATTCTAAGTTCAGATAACCTGACACCAGAGTATGCATCTCGATGGCAGTCTTTGCAGACAGAAATCTACAAACAGATGCGACTTTTAGATATCGATGTGATGCTGTTGCAGGCTTCTCGGAGTTCTGCAACATCACTTTCTAGAGCTGCAAACCTCAGAGAACGAATCAATACCCTGATGGTATACTGCCAGACTCTACTTCAACTTTAGCCGAAAAAAACTGAGAAAATAAAGCCAAATTGCCAGTGAAATTAAGAAAGATTCAGGAATTTAGGAATCAGAAGAAATAGGGAGGGGGGAGTGTGGGCAATTTAGGAAGGGTGGGGAGATTCTTATGTACACTATTTCCTCCCTATCCCTCCACACTCTCCTATTTCCTCTATACTCAAACAAACCTCAGCATCGGATCCCCATAAAATGTCACTGTTGTGCGTTCAAAATTTGCGCATTGCCTATCCCCACAGCCCATCAGCAGCCAAGTTAAATTGGGCTGTCGATAATGTCTGTTTATCCCTAGATGCTGGGGAAAGGTTGGGATTAGTGGGTGAGTCAGGCTGTGGGAAATCAACCTTAGGAAGAGCAGTAATGCGCTTGCTGCCAGCATCAACGCACATTGAGGGCAGGATAGACTTTAGTGAAAAATCAGTATTTGATTTAACCCCTGCCCAGTTGCGCCATTTTCGAGGAGAAGCAGTGGCGCTAGTATTTCAAGACCCTATGACTCGTCTTGACCCGCTCATGACGATTGGTCAACATTGTCTTGAGACTTTAAAGGCACATCAACCCCTGTTGTCACAACAACAGAGCAAGGAAAAAGTAATTGAGACCCTAGAAGCGGTTGAGATTCCAGCGTCACGATGGTTTCAGTATCCCCATGAGTTTAGTGGTGGTATGCGGCAGCGGGTGGCGATTGCTTTGGCACTATTGTTAGAACCAAAACTTATTGTGGCAGATGAGCCAACTACTAGCCTGGATGTCACTGTAGCTGCACAGATTTTACGAGAACTAACTAGACTCTGCCGGGAAAGGGATATGGCTTTATTGCTGATTTCTCACGACTTGGCAATGGTGGGAGAATATTGCGATCGCTTAGCAGTAATGTATGGTGGGCAAATTGTGGAAATGGGGGCAACTTCAGCTATTTTACAGCAGCCCCAGCACGAATATACCCGCTCTCTTTTGGAAGCTGCTTTGCATATTCAGGCAGTTAGTAGTCGGGATCAAAAAAATCCTCGGAGATGGGGAGATGGGGAAATGGGGAGACGGGGAGATGGGGAGAATTTTCAAGCCCCGATTGATCGTCCTTTGCTGAGGGTAAGGAATTTAAGGAAATATTACAGTTTGGAAAGTAATTTTTTGCAACAACTGCTGACTAAGGAAAATAAGCTGATTAAAGCTGTAGATGATGTCAGTTTTGAACTATATCCAGGCGAGGTTTTGGGATTGGTAGGGGAATCTGGCTGTGGTAAGAGTACTCTGTCTCGCACAATTTTGCAGCTAGTTCGCCCTACTTCTGGCAATGTTGAGTTTCTAGGACAGAATTTAACTAAAATCGAGAATTATTACCTGCGCTTGGTTCGCCGCCAAATGCAAATGGTGTTTCAAGATCCCCATGCTTGCCTCAATCCCTTAATGACGGTGGGAGAAAGTATTGCTGATCCTTTATTTATTCACAAGTTGGCTAATGCCAAGGAAGCAAGAGTACAGGTAATACAAATGCTGGAACGGGTGGGATTAACGCCAGCTATCGATTACTATAGTCGTTATCCGTCTGACTTATCAGGAGGACAACAACAAAGAGTAGCGATCGCTCGCGCTTTGATTACTTGCCCCAGTTTGCTAATCTGTGATGAGCCTGTAAGTATGCTTGATGCTAGTGTGCAGACGCAGGTGCTGGAGTTGATGCGAGAACTTAAGGACGAATTGAATCTTACCTATTTGTTTATTACTCATGACCTCTCTGTAGCACGCTTCTTTTGCGATCGCATTGCGGTGATGAACAGTGGTAAGATTGTCGAGATTGGGATAACTGAGGCAATTTTTACTAATCCTCAGCATCCTTATACACAAACACTGCTCAAAGCCGCTCCTCTATTGATCACCAACTAATTGGTATCCACAAGGACAGTAACAGAAGCAACAGCTACCAGCATTTCATCATTTTTATCATTAAGCGAAGCGATCGCTCGACCTTGAACTACCATACCACCGGACTCAACAGTGATAGTTTTGTTACCAAAGGGCAGCACCGCCAGCACCTCCTCTACTTGCACCTGCTCTGGGTAAGGTACTGCTACTTGCACTTCGACGATCATCTCATCGGGTTCACTTAAACCAGCTACTTCCCAAACACCGGGCAAAGCATTGTGAGCAATGGCATTGCGTACAGCTCTAGCGGCAGCAACAGTAGGTTCCTGCCCATGCTGATCAATTCCCATGCCCATCTCAATAATTAAGCGTTTACGAACCACGAAGTTCTCCTGAAGTATTGGGAGCCTAAGCAGCTCCCAATGGATTTTACATTTTTTTATCCCGCTGTTGGCGGCGGCGATCACGCCACTCTACCGCAGTCAAATAAATGATGCCGCCAGTCACCAAAACTAATAAACTAGCAGCAGAGAAAAACAGAACAGTTACCAAAGGACTTTCCACAATACTTCTAGAAACCGTTGCGACCCCAGACAACCATAGCAATTGACCATGTAAACAAAACTAGCACCGAAACCCAACCCAGCATCAGAATATCCATAGCGGTCTATATAAACTGCAAAATGACTCCAGCAATTATCATAAGTGAAGTCTCAGCCCTAATCCAAATAATGATTTTGGTCTATCAGTGGAGGCTTTAGCTCAGAGGTGGGCAAATCAACTCCATCAGGCTATCGATAAACCACCATTGGCAATCTAGTCATTGGACAGAATGAGGGGATGAAAAACGGCTCTTCCATGAGCAAGAGAAATAATCAGAACTTCACGCCCATCCCCACTGGCAGCTTGATATATAACCCGACTCAAACAATTATGTACTGAGTATGGAATAGTTTTAACCGTAACCGAAGAAGCTAACACTTCAGCAGCTTCATTCTTTAGATAGCGACTCTTTAGCAAAGCACGGCGAAAAATCCGTAAGGAGTCGAGCATCAGGAAAAAGATTGCAGCGCAGTCTTTACCGTAGTGCTAAAGGCTTCCTAATTAATGCTGATTGCAATGGTGCAGCTAATATCATTATTGTGAATCCAAGGTTTGGCTAAGTATCCTAGGATAGGTTAAATGGTATTTGGCAAATACTCGATTAGCTCGTTTGATCAGGTCGGTTTTATAAATAAATTCCTCTCGTGCATCCATCGGGTAGCTCTTGAGTTCAAACAACTTTCCCCAAGGTTTTTCTTCCACCAGCACTAAGATGGGAAGTTTTAATTGAGTATATTTGCTAGTATAGGCAACCCGCTCCAAAATCCTGATTACTAACTCGACATCTATCTCGTGAGCTAAGTGAAACTGGGTAACAACTTGAGCTTCTAACTGCCCTGTATTAGCATTGGAAATTGCCGTTGTCCAGATTTTATTGTGAGGAATTGAAACCAGGTTATCTTCAGGAGTTTGCATGCGAATTCCCCTTAAGCCATAACTAGTAACCTCACCGTAATGCTCCTCAATTTGGACACGATCTCCTACTCGATAGGGATTCTCAAATAGAGCAATTAATCCAGCAATCACCGAACTAGCATAATCTTTAAAGGCAAAGCCTAAAGCCACAGATACAGTACCAGTTAGTGCTAGAACATTGTTAGGTGATAAGTCAACAAATAAATTTAACAAAATAACGACGGCAATTGTCAATACTAACGTCCGCAAGAAAGGCAAGGATTGTTTAATCCCCAAACGCCACTCTCTATCAACTCGTTCTGATAGCCAACTGATCGATTTGTCAATTATCAAAATTCCCAGATAGGCAACTCCTAAAACCAAGAGTGCTTGGGTAATCTTCCAAGTAGTGATTTCTGCAATGAGTTCTTGTGTATTCTCAGCAGTCTCTAAGGAAGTATCGCTGATAGAATCAGCCAACAGTAAGGGAAGGAGAAATTGAAGCATTATCCATTAATCAAGAAGTTGTTATTATCTAGTTCTGCTCTGAGTCTGGGGTAATGAATCGGATTAACTTGCAGCAATTGCTCTTGTCTGTTGATAATACCCTTCTGGCGCAAAACTTGAACTTGGTGTTGAACAAGAGTTTGATCATCTCCTAAACTCAAGGCAAGATGAGGTAAAGTTAGCTCTGTGTGTAACAGTAGGGAGTATAGGAGATATTGCTCATCTGCTGTTAAATCTAGTAAATCAGGCAGGCTGGGATTAGTGGTTGTTACTTTACCATGAGGATTTGTAGTCTCCTCTGAGGATTCTTCATAGCACAGTGATTGCCAAAACAACTCTACAGCAACACGGCTCAGACCGTCTGACACCGCAGCTAACCTGTCAAAATATCTTCTTTGGGAACTTTCATCTTCCTCTGACAGCTCTAGTTTCAAGAACCTTTTACCAAAATTTATGTTCAATTCACTAACAACTGGTGCTAACCACTCTTGCAGTTGTTCTCCACTTAGGGCTGGCAACCGCAAACTCTGCTCAAAATAAGCTTTCACTTTACAAAGATAGTCGAGATAGTCCCAACAAATCTGACTTGAGCCAATTAGCCAAAATCGGGAGCGATTTTGTAGTATGGTATCTCGTAAGTACTCAATACCCCCTAACCCTTCGACACAGCGCAGAAAACAACGACTCAATTGAGGAATTACAACAATTTCCTGCTGTTGGGAGGTTGTCAAAGAACCCAGACCTAGTTGTGTTTGGATCTTTTTCTTAATACTTGTCGGGTCAGCTGGTCTTTGTTGCCATTGTAAAATCTGGATGGGAGTCTGGTGTTTTGACGCCCAAGCTTCTATGCTTTTATTAAGAAGAATTGCTCCCGGCTCAACAGGACTGCTAAAAATTACTAGAGAATTAGCGGCAACCGATGGTTGCGATCGCCACCACTCTAAAGCTGAGTTTACCTTGTTTTGCACCACTTCCAGTTCAGCTGGAGGGCTGGGTAAACTTTGAGTAGTTTTCAGTAGACGTTGCCTAATCTCTAATGGTAGTTCGGTAAGAGGTCTCTCCGGGAGAATCTCCTCTTTTTGAGTTTTGGAAAAAAGGGTGAGGAATTGGTCACGGTTTTTGAGATACCAAGTTTTGAACTGCTCAAATATATTGAACACAAGCTTTAGGTTAAAAATGAGAAAAATTTAATGATGAAAGTATTTTGCCTCATTAACTAGTTACAATTTGCACTAGACCAATTTTGATTACCTCTTCCCGGCTGGCATTTTTGTTGAGTACCAACCCAAACAACTTTCCAGAATTTACCTTGTTGTTGAGAACCATAGGGTGCAAACTCAATACGATACCTCAATCCCAAAACTGAGTCGTCGGGCAAATTAGTCTGAGTGATGGTGACAATAGCTTTACTAGCATGAGGGTACTCAACGCTAACTTCCTCTTCTTCTGCTGGCTTGAGCGCAGGTATACGTAAAGGTGAGACAGCAATAGCTTTAGGTTCAGCTATTATCGGTAAACCCTCTGCCCAGATATCTATTAAGGGTATGGGCATGTAGTTAGCTCTATTGGAAGCTGCTGAAGCTAGAGAAAGTTCCTCTGCTATCGGTTCTCCAACAGGCCAGAGGCGAATTAGGGGATTAGGAAAAGTCGGTGGTTGACCTGCCCAGGCTAATATCTTACCATCTGGGCTAAAAGCTAAGGCACTTGCTCCTCCTTGCATAGGGATGTTGATGTTGCTGTCAATTTTTTGTCCTGTTTTTAACTCCAACAGGATACCGTCGCCAAAATTACCAGCAATCAACTTACTATCTTGACTAAGACTAAAGGATTCACCATCGTAACCCTGTGTCCTGATTGATTTTCCTTGTTGCCAATCCCAGATTTTGATGGTTCCTTCTGCTTCTTCTCCACTGATAAAGCTACCACTGACAAGAAACTGACCATCTGGAGTAAAGGCAATTTTATTAATATCACGGTTATGACCTTTGAGGGTACGCAGGGGTTGTGCTCCCCCAGCATTCAAATTCCAGAGCTTAATGGCATTACTTTCTTCACCAGCTTCTCCCCCAGTGAGATTTAGATCTACAGTGGCTAGTATCTTACCTTGAGGATGCAGGGCAATTGCCTCTACAGGAAGTTCTGAGTAAAAATTCAATAGTTGTTCACCAGTTTTGGGGTTCCAAACCTGAATTCCCTCACCACAACTACTAATAAGTTTGCCTCCATCGGGGCTGAAGATGACATCCCGGCAACCGACAGAGCCTGCAAGGCTACGAATTTCTTCTCCAGTATTGGGGTTCCAGATAATAAGCGATTTTTTGGGTGAACCTCCTTGACTCCAGCTACTGCTAGCCAGTAGACTTCCATCAAGGCTGAAGGCAAGGGAAGTTGCCAGCATCGGCTCGGTGTCATACTCGCTAAATCGATGTCCAGGCAGAATACGGCGTACTTCCCTAGTTTTGGTATCCCAAATAAAGATGCCTTGATATTCGGCGCTGGCTAAAAGGTTCCCATCTCGACTAAAAGAGATTAACTCTACCCGAGAGGCATGCCCTTCCAAGGCTGGCGCTATTTGAGAATTTGGCAAGTCGCTGACAGAGGGAAAGTTTTGACTTAACAGAGTTTGACTAATAGGGCTTGGTGAGGGTTGAGAGTTTGTTAAGGATTTCCCCTCTTTGGCTTTTTCTTCTGTTATCTTGTTATCTTGCTCTGTTTCTTCCTGCTGATTGTTGAGAGGATCTGAGTTTGATTTCTGCTGATTGCTAAGTGGGGTAGGTAGGTTACTACAACTGCTAATGATCAATCCTGTAATAAAACTGACACCAAACCATAGGATAGGAGAGGAGACTTTGAGTTGACCCAAGAACATATGATATCTTTCCTCACATTCACCTACTTATTGTCCGTCTACAAAATGATTTGAGTCTTCTTTCTTATTGTTCATTGTTCATGGCAATCAACAATTAATAATTAACTGAGTGTGTTTGTCGCCATCTCTTTTAAGGATGGTAGAAAATTTTCCCTTGGTGTGAGATGAGAGATTACGAGCGTCTAGAATCCTTGAAAGCAGGTACTCTGTCAGCTTTTGCTCTGATATGTACCTATGCCTTTAATGCTATAGCTAATAGCTCAGTACTGGCAAAGCAGTTTGAGGTATTTGCCCCCTTGCAAATTAATACCCTCTTTGGTTTGCTGGTTAAGTTTGCGATCGCTTTTTTGTCTGGCTTTTTGTTTGGTGTCACCTACCGTTATGTGATTCGGGAAGACGAAAATCAACACCTCAAAGATGGAGTTGTACTTGCTTTTGCTTTGGTGAGAGGATTAGCACCAACAGAGGTGGAATCCCATTTGGCTTTTTGGTTATTGGGAGTATTGACTATCGAGTCTATTTTATGTTTTACAATTGCCCGTCTGATTCTCGACTGGGCAATTAAGAATTACTGGCTCAAACCTTTTAAGTCAAACTAAACTCCTCAAACCCTGTCTGACCATACATCATCTCACGGTCAACAGCAGAAAGGACTTTGTTATTAGCGGCATCAGCAAACAAACACTTGCACACCAAGTCGGCAACGTCGGCACGATGTATTGTCCCTGCTACTTTATAATCTTCTGTCAAGATACCATTACCTGTAGCTGGTTCTGATTTCAATCCTCCTGGTCGAATTATCGTATAGGTCAATCCACTTGCAATTAAGTATTTTTCTGCCTGCTCTTTCTCTATCAAAACAGGTTTTAGGGTTTCCAGCGCTTGCGGTGGTAGGGCAACAACGCTTTCTCCACTGCCAATGGAAGAAATCAGGATAAACTTGTGTACTTTTGCCTTAACAGCGGCATCAATGAGATTTTTATTACCCAGATAGTCGGCTCGTTGACCATCTTTAGGTAAACCGCCAATGGTGCTAATTACTGCCTCAATTGGTTCATTTGCCAGTATAGCTTGCTCGACGGAAACTGTATCTAGGGCGTCTCCCATTACCACTTCAATGTCCATTGCTTCTAATTCCGGGCGAGAATCTTCTTGACGCAGTAGAGCTTTAACTTTGTAGTTTTGTTGTCTCAAATCTTTGGCGATTTCTCGACCAACTCCCCTACTGGCCCCAGCTAGGAAAATATAGGATAAATCAGTCATGTTCACTTCCCTACAGTTATACTTTCCTAATATTTTCAGCCTAAGCTTGTTTCTCTGCTGCTCAGACTAAATCCTTTTGTAAAAACACGATAATCTCCCCTCCCAAGGAGCATTAATTAAAGTTTTGTAAAAAACAATAGCAGCCTGCGTAAAAGGGTAAGGATTGCCATGAGAAGTATATAGCAACTCAAATCAAGGATCATACAGGGTGCAAACACCACGCTGTGTGCGTGGTTTAGGTCAGTCAAAGCCCAATTCCTAGAGGGATTGAAACACAAGGGGTGTATCTAAATCAGGTAAATTACCCGAGAAGGGTAATTTCAAGCAACTACTGGCTTTGCTGGCATGAGTTACTAAGGCATAGTTAGGGTTTGGCTAGGGTGCGTCTGCTTTTCCTGATTAATATCAAAAATATTATTAATTAACAATATAGTCAAATAGTTGATTTCTTACTAAGTAAAAAACTTTTTGTAAATGTTTGTAACAAAAAAGACACTCTTTACAGAAGGAATGGATTTAACCTTGATTAATACTTACAAGTTAAACGACAAAGATTTTAACTTTTGCAAGCCAAACTAACACTATCAATCTTTTGGAGGAATGTTATGGAAAAAGAGCCGCCAATCCAACTATCCCTAGAGCAACAATTCAACCTTAGAGCTTTTGAAGAACACATCAAAGGCATAACCCTAGAACAAGCTCAAATTCTCCTTTCTGATCTACATAGACAGCTGTTAGTGCGCGAGGCTTACTTTAAGCATTTTATTAGGCAAAGTTTACTAGGGGAACCCTCACCTGAGATTGACTAACAAAATTATCCGGAGCCAACAGCCAAGTCGTTGTAAGGATACAACGAGCAAAAGAGCCAAAGTCATTGTTTCAAAGGATCCCTGAAAGTAAAAGGCACGACTTTACTCGCTTGATGTTGGTTAATCAGAACTTTTGAGCGGGAATTAAATTAACTAAGGAGTTTTCCATGCAACGACAAATGTGCTGGTTGTCTAGGTTGGGCACAGATGGAGAGAAAATCTTGCATTTGCGCACAGCCTCCCATAAACCATGGCAACCCTATACCGCCTTTGCCCAATACGCTATCCCAGATTATCGCATACCTGGAGGTTCTAAGGGTTATGCCACTTTTCAGAAACTACTCACTGAAGGCTGGGTTTTAATGCCCAGCCAAGGTGAAATCGCCGATGTAGATGAGAATCTTGCTAGCTAAAACAAGTTAAGAAATGCGCTTTAGCTTAGAGCAAGGTTCGATAAGGACTGGTTAATTTATCCAGCTGTTGTACCAATAGGGAAAGAAACAAACCAACATCAGTGACGACACCGACCGATTCTACGGAACCGCGGTCACTTAACTTCGTCACCACAGCTGGGTTAATATCAACACAAACCATCTTAACTCCGGCTGGGGTCATATTACCAACCCCGATGGAGTGTAGCATCGTTGAGAGCATCAAAATCATGTCGCTTCCTTCCAGAAGCTGGGCATATTCAGCCTGAGCTTTGATCAAGTCCATCTGGGTATCAGGCAAAGGTCCGTCATCGCGGATCGAACCAGCTAGAGCAAAGGGAACCTGATTACGCACGCATTCATACATCACGCCTTTGGTGAGCAAGCCTTGCTCTACCGCCTTGGCAATGCTGCCGCACCGGCGGATCAGATTGATGACTTTCAAATGGTGCCGATGCCCACCTTGGACAGGAATTCCTCTTTGCATATCAACTCCTAGAGAGGTTCCCATCAATGATTGCTCAATGTCGTGCACAGCGATGGCATTGCCACCTAGCAACCCCTGCACATAACCTTCTCTAATCAGGCGTGCCAGGTGTTTACTGCCACCAGTGTGAATTACAACTGGTCCTGCTGTAGCAACAACTTTTCCGCCTTGATCACGAATTTGACGCAGTTCCCAAGCTATTTGCTCAACCACCAATTCTACCCGACGTTCGCTAGAAACACCGGCACCCATAAAACTGAATTCCTCTTTGTTACGTTGTTCCCTGGATTCTTTTTTATGGACAGTGCGGATTCCGTCGACGCCAACAATTGCTTGTTCACCGACTTGAAGATCCCGCACTAGTTTACAATGAGCAACTGGACCAGATTCAGTCTGAGTTACAGCAATTGCAGCATCCATGCGTTGATTTTGCACCTTCACCCATTCGCAATTGATGCGCACTTCGGTGGGATAGATGGTAGTGACATAAAAATCATCAGGAGCTACACCGTCTATGGTTACAGGTTCGAGCTTAGTATCACAAACTTCTTGGGGAGGAGTCAACGCACCTAGATCGATCAGCTGACTCATGATCTCTTCCATGAGTTTGTGGGAAGGAGCAGATACCTTGACTTCAACGCTGGAGGTACTTTGCCGTTGCACTCCCAAATCGAATTTGAGGATTTGGAAGCTGCCCCCAGCATCTATAATCAAATCTAGTGTTTTGCTGATTAGACCAGAATCTAAAAGATGTCCTTCCATACGAATGACGCGACTTTCTACTGACGCGTTGGCATGGACTTCAGAACTTACTGGCTCAGTGACTCGCAGCGTCAGGCACTTAGCAGCACCACCAGCTTTAAGAAATTCTGTCAAAGGCGTTTCCACCACTTCAAAGCCAACTGCCGCGAGGCGTTCTTTGAGTCCCTCACTAACTTTGTTCATGACTACAACTTTGTCGATATTAACCGCGTTGCAGGCAAAATTGACGGCATCAGCTTCTTCAATGGCAATCCGCTTTTCTGGCGACACCCGCATTTCGATTAAGCGATTGGAGTAGGAGTCAAAAGCTGGTGGGTAGTAAAGTAAATAGCCGCCAGTGAGGGGACAAAAACAGGTATCAAGGTGATAGAACCGCTCATCCGTTAGTCGCAGTGATACCACTTCTATGTCTAGCCATTGAGCGATGTAGGGGTGAGAATCGAGTTCAGAGCGGAAACCGTAGCCAGCCCATAACCAACGCCCTTCTCGGTCAAGCAGGGCATCTCCAGCGCCTTCAAAGGGCAATTCCTTGGGCAATTCATGTACAGTATAGCCACGATCCTCAAACCATTTTTTGAAGTGAGGCTCTTCACCCTGGCGCTCTTTGTGAAGGAAGCGGCTGAGTACAACGCTGTTACCTAAGACCAAACCGGCATTGGCAGTAAATACCATATCAGGCCAACCGACTTGAGGCTCAACTAAATCAACGATGGTGTGTTCTTTGAGGACATGGTGCAGTTTTTGCCACTGCTCGACGGCGCGATCGCGCGACGATTTGTGAATATTCCCCTCCATCCAGGGATTAATCACGTAATCCACATCGTAGTGGTTGGGGGGACACATCAGGAAGCGAATCGAATCAGTCATAGTCAGTTAGATAATCAGGTAGACGCCTGAGTGGTTTAGCAATTGCCTGGAGTTGACTGCAAGAGCTATCTATATAGAGATCATTGCATTAGGAGTGTGCTACTTGGTACTTTGAGCAGAGTAATTTTCTTTTTCTATTTCTATTTTAGGATGTTGGGGCTCTTTACTGATGGGGCTAGAGCTGAGGGTGTAAAGCCAAATAGTCCGAGACTGAATTTCCCCGTTGACAAAACAGGACACTGTATGGTGGGGGGATGATTTGAGGGTTCTCACTTCCCCATTTACTGGGTACAAAATACCGAAACTTCCAGTAATTCTAGGGCTTTTTTGAACAGGAGTGGCTTGGGTTATTTTAGCGATACAATCATTCCTTCGCGAGCTAAAAAACCACCATCAAAGGCTGTTTTTACTTGTACCTCAATCTGATCAAGAACATCATCACTGTGATTAGGTTCGTGGTGAAAAATTGCCAACTGCTTGACACCTGCTGCCTGAGCTACTTTGACCGCTTCCTGCCAACTTGAGTGCCCCCAACCTACCTTGGGAGATTTGGGGTTATTATATTCCTCGTCAGTGTACATAGCATCGTAAATAAGCAAGTCGGCATCGCGAGCTAGCTCCACGACATTGTTATCGAGACGGTCTGGCAAATGTTCTGTATCAGTGCAGTAAACTACACTATGCCCCTGCCACATCACCCGATAGCCAATTGCCCCATTGGGATGGTTGAGAGAAGTAGAGCTGGTTGCAACTTTTACCTCCCCCAGTGTAGTTGCCTCGCCAAAATTCAGGTCATAAAACTTTAAATCTGCTTTTATTTCTTTGATGGGTACGGGAGAGTTTTTATGCAAAACATGCTCACTAAAATGCCGTGCCATCGATACCCCTTCTGGTGCTGTCCCGTGAATGTGGAAAGTATTGCCTTCAATAAAAGCCGGGGCGAAAAATGGCACTCCTTGGATGTGATCCCAGTGATAGTGACTAAAAAACCAATAAACTTCAATTGGCAGCTGAGATTTGAGGCTTTTACCCAGCATCCGTAAGCCAGTGCCGCCGTCAAAAATTAGGCGTTTCCCAGCTACTCGCATCTCAACACAGGAAGTATTGCCGCCATAGCGAACTGTCTCGCTACCAGGGGAAGGTACACTGCCTCGAACTCCCCAGAATTGGACAACGAACTCGGAGGAAAGACTAGTTGCCATTGTTTTTTAAAGGAAGTTAACAATTGAAGGAGAAATGGGGGTAGCTTTGATGGTAAAGGCTATCAGTTTTGTAGCTTAACATTAGTTGATTTGAGC
Organism: Symploca sp. SIO3C6; assembly: GCA_010692425.1. GTDB lineage: Bacteria > Cyanobacteriota > Cyanobacteriia > Cyanobacteriales > Coleofasciculaceae > SIO3C6. The sequence goes on from JAAHHJ010000015.1 coordinate 105,872, forward strand.
AAGGGCAGCTTTTGTAACTTTTTGCATATATTTATAACCTTTTGCATAGATTATGAACGCAACGCAGTTATGATCTAAACATTCCAGAGTGAATATAATTCTCCAGTCGAAGTAGATGTAAACAATTAGAGTAGGTGAGGTTTCCCTTACACTTAACTGTAGGGAGGATGGGAGAACTTCACACTACATTGATACAAACGTTCTTAACCTGGTTAATTTTAGCACCTTGCAATGATTTCCGCCACTAATCTTACGTTGATGGTGGGATAAGTAAGAAAGACAGGGAAATGTGGGAAGTGTGGGGGGATTTTTGTAGACAAAGATCCCCCTATACCTCCCCCTATCCTCTCTCCCCACAATCTTTTCAGGGTGGGGTGGTGCTATATTTAGTACAAAAGTACTAAGTGGTTAGACAGATGAAAAGTAGCGCCACACCATATAATCAACCCCAATCTCAACCTGGCAGCAGCCAGTTTTCTTCCAATAGCAGAAGTAAATTCACGCTCTATAATTTTGCTGGACTCCAAAAAGCTCACTATCTAGTGGACACAAAAGTAGTCAATTGTGCAACAGTTGAGGAAAACTTAGAGAAGCAGTACGATTACCAGGTTTTTCTGTCGAAAAGTGCCAAAATTATCAAGGGTTCATCAGGGTCACTGAAAATTAGTGGTATCCAGGCAGAAGATAATTGTATTTTCTATAAGTATCAACAGATTAGTCAAGAAATATATGAAGGACTTATCAGTGTTCCTGTAACCCAAACCGATGTATCAGTGTTAGCTTTTGCCAGAGCTAATCTTGCCCAAGGTTATCTCAATACTGCTAAATATGCTCTGGTGAGTAGTTTCGATGCTACTTTAACTAAAAAACATGCTAAGGCACTCACAAATCTAGAAATAACTGAATTAGAACGAGACCTTGAGGAGGTTATTTTTGAGCCTTGTATTTTAAAAAAACATACCATTTTGAATAGTATCGAAGTTAATAATAAAATTTCTCTGTGGTCGTTAATCAAACTTTTAGAAAAACATAAAAGTAGTATCATTATTAATCTACAGCACTTACAAGAAAACTATCAACGTCAAGGTGCAAAAAGAATTGAGGGTATAAGAGATCAGGAGGGCAATATTGTCAAACCTAAGCTGACAACTGAATATCTAGATGATGCTGAGTATGTGCAAATGGGTTCATTTGCTGTTAATCACAATACAGCGAATATCAATATGTTGATTACTAAAAAAGTTAAATTGGTAGGTACTGAAGATGGGAGTAAAATCAACGAAGTAGCTGGCATACTAGTGACTGAACTTAAAAAATTTAGAAATTACACCATTATCAGTGATGGTAAAGTTAATGTGAAATCATTAAAGGTCAAAATTAGTTCTAAAAAAGTATTTGAGTTGCTCAAACTAAAAGGTGTCATTGCTAAAAATGGCTTGCCTGGTGAGGAAGAAGAATTTGATTTCCGAGTTGAATGGGATTTAAGATTTGAGCATCTGCCCCTTATGGACTTTGATAGTAGTTTCGGTAGCCTTGAGAAGGTATTCAAAGAGTTAGCTACAATTAAAATTATCTCTAGTATACTCTCCGCTCATTTGCAGCAAGAGTCAGCTGTCTATATCCATGAACAGCTGGAAGAACTACAAAATAAATATTTATCAAAGAGTATCTATATTAATTTTCCAACTACAACAGAATACTCTAATTTAGAAGAAGCGATCGCTAGTGGTGAGATTGATTCACATTTTATTCATAAAATCGATATTGGCAGTCAAGAAATTCTCAATCTCAGTAAATTATATTCAGCTAACAAATTTCTCAATCGACTATACGAAGGATATAACCAAGATACTGGGGACAAACTAGAAAAACTGAGGTTTGATATCACTTTAGATACAAACATTATTTGTGGTCATAAGAATCTTTCTTCACGCCTAAAATTGACGAAAGTAGATGAATTAATGAGGCAGATTTTTGATAATTTTTTGGGTATCGAGGATAACGGTACCATCGCTGCTATTTTACTAAAGACTGGTGCAGAATCTCTATTGCCGATATTGGAGGCAAAATGGCAGGGTAAAGGTGTTATGAAAGAGGAACTTGTGGCAGCCTTCATTAAGGCTAATAACCAACTTAAGGCATATACTGAAAAAATTTACAGGGAACAAGTTTCTCCTCTAGTATTCTACATCGGTGCCACTGGACTAATCCCTGAACAAATGAATGGAATTGCAGAAACTGCTGAAGCAATTGGTGCCAAGTATGGCGATTTGCAGTTTTCTAAGCACGAGCGACAAGGAACGTTCTTTGAAGTAGATAATTCGATTATTAGCATCTACCCTAAAAAGGAGTATTACAGCACAATTGTTGAGCTAAAATTTCCAATCAAATCAGGTTAATGACGCAACCCAAACACTACCACATGTCCCCGGAAGAATTTCGCCACTGGGGATATAAGACTATCAATTGGATCGCAGACTACCTAGAGAATGTCGAGAATCTACCTGTTCTTTCTCAAGTTAAACCTGGAGAGATTAGAGCCAAACTACCAGCAATACCCCCTCAAAAGGGAGAATCTTTCGACGCAATTTTACAAGACCTCAATCAAATCATAGTACCTGGACTAACCCACTGGCAATCTCCCAACTTCTTTGCTTTCTTCCCCGGCAATAACTCTGCTCCTTCAATTCTGGGAGAATTAATCAGTGCTGGGATGGGGGTGCAGGGGATGTTGTGGGCAACTTCTCCTGCCTGTACCGAATTAGAAACCCATGTTCTTGACTGGTTAGTAGATATGCTAGGGCTACCAAACCAGTTTAAATCCTCTGGCACTGGGGGAGGAGTAATCCAAGATTCAGCTAGCAGTGCCGCTCTAGTCGCCCTAATTGCAGCTAGAGAAGTTGCCAAGGCAGATACTAGTCAACTAGTTGCCTACACTTCTACTCAGGGACACTCCTCAATTGAGAAAGGAGTTAAAATTGCAGGACTACGCCGCGAAAACTTGCGCTTAGTTGAGGTTGATAATAACTATGCCATGCGCCCAGATTTGCTACAAAAGTGCATTGAAGCTGATCTTAAGGCAGGCTTAACTCCTTGTTATCTGGCTGCCACTGTAGGGACAACCTCATCAAATGCTATAGATCCCATTCCTGAGTTAGGAGCGATCGCACAGAAGCATAATATCTGGTTTCATGTTGATGGGGCAATGAGTGGTACGGCAGCTCTATGCCCTGAATTTCGCTGGATTCATCAGGGATTAGAGTTAGCCGATAGCTATTGCTTCAATCCACATAAGTGGATGATGGTTAACTTTGACTGCAATTGCTTCTATGTAAAAGATCGAACCAAGCTAATTAAAGCGCTATCGATTATGCCAGAATTCCTGAAAAATCAAGCCACTGCCTCGGGGGAGGTAATAGACTATCGGGATTGGCAAATTCCCTTAGGAAGAAGATTCAGAAGCCTCAAACTCTGGTTTGTGATTAGACATTATGGTGTTGAGGGCTTAAAGCACTATGTTCGCAAGCACGTCGCCTTAGCACAAGAGTTTGCCCAGTGGGTAAGTGCTGACTCACGCTTTGAACTAGTTGCTAATCCCCCTCTTAACTTAGTATGTTTCCGACACCAAGGCGGCGACGAGGTTAATCAGTTAATTCTAGATAATCTCAACGCCTCGGGAAAAATTTACCTGAGTTCAACTAAGCTTGATCACAAATTAACCTTGCGGATGTCGATTGGGCAAGCCACAACTGAGAAGATTAACGTCGAGCAAGCTTGGCAACTGATTAGCTCTGGCGGCTAAGGTTGATGGTTCATTGGGAGAAGTACTTTACAGCTATGGTATACAAGCCAATGAACCATGAGCAATCAATAATGAACAATTCTTCTTGGAAACAATGGCAGTTGAACCGTAAACTTAGTACCAACTCCAGGTTTGCTACTAAGGCTAATTTCTCCCTGGTGTCGCTCTACGCACCGTTTAACAATGGCTAGTCCCAAACCAGTGCCTTGAATCTTCTTAACATTGTTGCCTCGATAAAACAACTGGAAAACTTGGGTTTGGTCCGGCTCAGAAATACCAATACCTTGATCCTGGATTTGGAAGATTGCTACTTGTTGTTGATGATCGCAAGTTAAGTTAAACTCAATCTTCTCATTAGCTGGGGAGTATTTAATCGCATTCGAGAGTAAATTGGCAAGTATATAGTGTAAAAGTCTTGTGTCCATGACAGCATTTGTACAGTCTCCAAAGCTGGTTAAGGTAATCTGGTTGAAACCTTCCCCTGTCTGGGAGAGTTCTTCGATTAACTCACGACAGAATTGCTCCAGCTCTAGTGGCACTGGGTCAAATTCTAACTTACCTGTTTCAGCTTGACCAAGCAGCAGTAAATCTTCCATAAGCTGGTTCATTCGCCCTACAGAGCTTTTTATACGCTGTAGGTAGGTTTTTTTTTGAACCTCTGTTGCTACATCACCATAGCGATCCAGTAACTCAGCTGCTGTCAAAATGGCACTGAGAGGATTGCGAAATTCGTGGGAAACTAAGGATGTGAACTGGGCTCGAAAACGGCTGATTTCTTGCTCTTTGACCAGAGCGTCCTCTAGGATTTTAGTCTGACGATGCTCACTGATATCCCAAAACACAACTACCGCACCACAGATTTCTCCAGATTTCTGTTTGAGGGGTGAAGCACTATAGCAAATAGGAATTTGACTCTGTTGCTTAGAAATCAGGATTTTGTAATCTTCTAAATCAACAACTTGCTCTGTCTCAAGGACTTGTGCCACCGGATTTTCTCTGCCAGTGCCCGTAACTTCATCAAAAATCTGGAAAATATCTGTCACCTTCTTACCCACAGCCTCTGACTGACTACAGCCGGTTAGCTTTTCGGCGGTAGGATTGATAAAGTTGATCAATCCCTGTCGATCAGTAGCAATCACACCATCATTAATTGACTCTAAGATAGTTTCTAACTGCTCTTGGCTTTCTTGTAGCGATCGCTCTAACTTATTTTGATATAGGGCAAGTTCAATTGCAACTTGCAACTCGATCTCGTTAAAAGGCTTAATTATATAAGCTAAGGGTTTTGTTAGCTTAGCCCTTTCTAGAGTGTTGTGATCAGCGTAGGCTGTCAAGTAAATTACCGGAATATTCAACTGCTGACGGATTTGCGCAGCCGCAGTGATGCCATCTATCTCCCCTTTCAGGAAAATGTCCATCAATATTAAGTCAGGTTTGGTTTCTATCGCCTTAGCAATAGCTTGGGAACCAGAAGTCACCTTAGCAGTAACGATATAACCAATTCGACTCAGTTTATTAGCAATTGTTGTCGCTACGATTAATTCGTCTTCAACTACTAAAATCTTGGCGGCACTCATCTAGCTCCTGTCTTTTAGATCGCTACTTCTTGAATTTAACCTTAAATCCTTTGGATTTAATCTAGCTATGAGCAATATTATCTACTAATTGCTTAATTGCCATAAGATATACAGCGATTATCTTCAAGACTTTCTATTGTCATTATTTACTAGATTGATTAGGACTTAGACAACACTTTCTTGAAACTATGATTTTTAGTAGTGGTAATTCATGAATTACCACTACTAAGAGGCGACATTTCTTGCGTAAGTCCCGGTAATGCTGCTAAAACCTACTATAGTCTAATTCTATCCCCCTGAGTTATTTCAACATAGATATGCTCTAAGCCCACTGGCAAACGAGCAACCGAATCTAAGGGAATGTCATCGAAGCAAGAGATAATTTCTTTAATAGTTCCGGTTTTGAGAATCCCAATTCTATGACACAGGCGTTCTGCTTCATCCAATAAATGAGTAGTCAACAGTACTGTAATTCCCTGGTTTTTAAGTAAGCTTATCAAGTTCCAAATCTCATAACGTGCCTCAATATCTAAACCAGTAGTCGGTTCATCTAAAATTACCAGTTGTGGTTGATGTACTAAGGCAGCAGCAATATTTAGTCGTCGCTGCATCCCCCCACTCAAGGTTTCCACTGGACTTTGTGTTCTGTCTGAGAGGTTAACTGCTTCTAAACAAGCTTTAACTTGTTGTCTGCACTGCTGAGAATTTAAGCCATAGATACGAGCATAAAAATTCAGATTCTCTTCACAACTAAGGGTTTGATAAAGTAAATTTTTTTGGGGAGCAACACCCACCAATAATTTTGTTGATTCTGAAATTGGTTGCCCTTTTATACTAATCATCCCGCTATCAGCTTGAAGCAAATTACAGATGATATTAATAGTCGTAGTTTTACCAGCTCCATTGGGTCCAAGCAATCCATAGATTTCCCCAGCTTGGATATGCAGGTTTAAATCTCGGAGTACTTGTCGTTTACCGTAAGACTTACTGAGTTGTTCGATATTTAGCACGCTTTTCTACTCATTATTTTCTAAAGCCTTTCAAGATTGAAGCCAGTCTTGAATTTCTTGAGCTAACCAAGCCCCTTCGTTTTCCCCTAAGGCACCACCGAGCCGATAGTTTTTATTCTCAGAACGAATAAGTACTTGATAAACTTGTCCTTTTTGGTTCAATAAAACCCCCAAAATTCTTCCAAAATATACACCATGTTTACCATAAGATATACCCAAGGTTTCCCGTTCTATATCTAAATATTCCCGGTTCAAATCAACATGGGTTCGTTCACCAAATAATTTAGCTAAAGAAGCCAAGATAGCGAGCAATGAAGCTGTGCAAAAAACCGATAATAGAGGTGGCCCTTCGATAATACCAGCTACTAGTCCTACTACTACAGATAATACTGTTATACCCCCTATATACAAATAAAAGAATAAACCTAATAAACCAGATGTTGCTAATTTTCTGAGTCCTGGAGCTGGGACAGTAATTTTGAGTTGTTCCCTCGATTTATTGAGCTGAATGTAACTGCCGGAAGGTTTGGGAATTTTGCGGATTACGGAGTTTCTGGCATGATCTTTAGGCTGAACTTGCCCAGATTTTAATGCCTCTAGTGCTTGTGTAGCCGTACTATAGCGTTTTTCAAGGGCTATTTCCGTCATTTTTTCAATCCAGCCTACAAAAATAGGGTCTAAATTATTGACATACTCTGCAAATTGAAGGCGAGAATCTTTTTGTGGTAAATCAGCAGGAGCAATACCAGTGATCAGGTGAATGAGAGTGGCACCTAAGGCGTAAAGATCTGAGGCTGCAACTGCACGTCCCCAAAACTGTTCTAGAGGTGCATAGCCACTGGTTCCAACAACAGTGAAGGTTACTCCTGTAACAGCTGCTTGAGCTTGTACTGCGCCAAAGTCTACCAGGTACACTTGTTTATTTTCTGTCAAGATTAAATTACTTGGTTTAATATCGCGATGTAAAACAGGTGGACTGAGTTGATGAAGATAAACCAAAATCTGCAAAATTTCAGTAGCAATTTTTTTTGCCTGCTTCTGGGTGAGGCGTTTGCCAGACTCGATGAATTCCTGAAGAGAAACACCGGGAATATACTGCTGTACTAATCCAAACCAAGAAATTTGGGCCCCTGTCTGCAAATCCAAGCAAAAGTAATCTCGATAGCGAGGAATTCGGGGATGATTCAAAGACTGTAGAACTTGTGCTTCTCTCTCAAACAGCTTAAGTTCTTCCCACTGCATCTGAGGGCTAAATGCTAACAGCTTGAGAATTACCTGTTCACTTGATTTTACATCCTTAGCAAGCCAGGTTTGACGACCTGCAGCAGTTCGCCCTAACCTTGTTTGCAATTGATAACGCTCTTGTAATACCTGCTGTGCTTGGAGCATCTCAAATACCCTTGCGTTTTAACCCTGTCTCTAGTATTCTTCAGGATTCAGTGAATTGGCAATTGATTAGCTCTCAGAGCTAGATTCATGGTTCATGGTTCATGGCTCATGGCTCATGGTTCATGGTTCATGGGGTTTGTATAAGGGCAGTTGTGGTATACATTCCCAATGAACAATCAACAATGAACTATGAACACTCCTTGAACAATCAGCAATGAACTATGAACCCTCTTCTCAATGAACTATGAACAATCCTTGCTCATAACCTCCTCTCAACTCTTAGCATCCGCTGATATGAGAACCATCCGCCAGCAACCATAACTAGAGCAAATACACTTAAGAACCAGAAATGCTCTCGAATTTCTGCCAAACCGTCGCCACTAGCCCAGACACCTAGCAAGGCTTCATTCATATGGTAAACGGGGTTAAATTTGGCAATTTCGAGTAGTTGTTCTGGAAATAAGGATGTTGGTAGAAATGCTCCCCCTAGAATTAATAGGGGTACGCCGAAAGCTGCTACTAAGGAATTAACATCCTCAGTCCTTCGTGCAAACTGTGTGCCAAGAATAAATCCAACACCTACATAAGCAATTATACTGAGCAAGATAATTAATATTCCCAACCATAAAGAACCCTGGAACTGAGCACCCCAAAAAGCCGACACAGTATAAACTAGGAGAGTTTGACCTGTGCCAATACAGCTATGGGCAAAAAAAATCCCAAGAAAATAAGATGTTCCGCTCAAAGGAGAGATAAATAAGCGTTTAAGGGTTTGTTGTTCTCGCTCTGCCACTACTGTTGCTACACTACCGCCTAAGCAACTAAAAAACAACGCAGCACCTACTAAAGTTGAGGGTGCAGCACTTTCAAAAGCCTTAGCATTTGATAGTTGAGCTCTTTCTGCCAAAATAAATCCATTGAGTAAGAGTACGGAAATGGGAAAAATACCCCAAAAAACTAGACTACGGCCTCGTCGCCACAGTTCTATTAAAATTCGCTGGGTTACAGCCAGTGTTTCGCGCCAATATTTCATCGTTTGAGCAATATCTGACCGCTTCATGAGTCAATCATATAATTCTCCTCGATCAACACCCCCTTCGTTGCCACCTCATCAAGGGAATTCCACAGAACTAAACTTGCCGGCAATTTCTCGGCGCACTGCCCTGAAATTACTGAGTGCTGGTGCCATTGGTGGGGCGCTGGGATACTCCCGCTTTTGCAAACCTCAGCCGACAATTTTTCAGCAGGATACTTTAGATTTACCGCGACAGCTTAACCGACAAAAAAGTGTTGTCGTCGTGGGTGCGGGATTAGCTGGGCTAGCTTGTGCCTATCAACTTAGCCAACGTGGTTTTATGGTTACACTTCTGGAGCGATCGCCTATTCTAGGAGGTAAGGTTGCCAGTTGGCCGATTCAGGTTGGTGATGAAACCTTGAGGATGGAACATGGTTTCCATGGCTTTTTCCCCCAGTATTACAACCTCAAAAGTCTGGTGGAAGAGTTAAAAATCAGCGATAATTTCCTCTCGTTAGAGTTTTATTCAGTAATTTTCCGAGATGGTAAGTACCAGCCAGAGGTATTCCGACCTAACCATTCAGCCTTTCCCTGGAATATAGTAGATTTGACAATTGCCTCTGATAATCGGCTACGCTGGGGCATCAACCTCACCAAACCTCAACATTGGCGAGTATTTAGAGAAATCGGTGGTTTCCAAATTCCCCAAAGTTTTGAGCGTCTTGATCAATTTTCAGTTGCCCAGTGGGTAGCACAAGATTTCCCACAGGGACTTTATGATTTGTACTTTTTGCCCTTTGCTAAATCTAGTCTAAATGCTCCAGATCAACTCAGTGCAGCAGAATTGATGCAGTTTTTCCACTTCTATTTTTTTGGCAATCCTGAGGGTTTAGCCTTCAATGGCACTCGGCAGGATATGGGTACCAGTTTAGTGCAACCAATCGCCGAGGCAATTAAAAGCAAAGGTGGCCAAATTGTTACTGAGGCAACTGTAAATAGTATTAACTGGCAGCAAGGTAAAATTAAGTCCCTCAGCTACCAGCAAGGGAATGCTCACAATGATGTCCCTTTTTGGGTGAAACGTAATCCCAATTTGGAAGTAGGGAAGCAGGAAAAAGATACCGTTAACGGTAAGCTTATCCCCTCTAGAAACAACCAATCCCTAAATCTGGAATACTATGGTGGTGGCGATCGCGTTTTTGCAGTAGTACCTGGGACAACGGAAGCTATTTCTTTAAGTTGTACTCATCAAGGCTGTACGGTGCAGCAGCAAGCTGATGGTAAGTTCCTTTGCCCTTGTCATGGTGCAGTCTATAGTGCTTCGGGGCAAGTAATTTCTGGGCCTGCTCAAAGGGATTTACCCCGTTTCCAAATTACTCAACGTACAGAAAACCAGTTGCAACTGCGAGGAGTAGCAACAGCATTAACTGCACCTGGTGAGATAATTGCAGCAGATTATTACGTCTTTGCTACAGATGTGCCGGGAGTGCAACAGTTATTTACTCTTAGTGAGGGCGAAGTTAATCAACAGTTGTTTGATCAAGTGCAGAAACTAGCTGTAGCTGATCCCTTTGCTGTGGCTCGCTTTTGGTTTGACCGCGACTTTGATTGGTCACACAGCAATTTTACCTCGATTTCTGGCTATCAACTCACTGACAGTATTACCCTATATCACAGGATTCAAGAGCAATTTGTGGCTTGGAGTCAAAAAACTGGCGGTAGTGTGGTAGAGTTACATGCTTACTGCTACAAAGAAAAAGAATTCCCCAATCAACAAGCATTGTTGAGTACGTTTGAGGAAGAACTATACGAGATTGTGCCACAGTTGGCGTCGGCGAAGATTTTGCATCGGGAATTAGTAAATCAGAAAAACTTCTCTGGCTATCCACCAGGTAGCTATGCTCAACGCCCAGAAACTTGCACCGATGCAGCTAATCTCTTCTTTGCCGGTGACTGGGTGAAGATGCCTTTTCCCTGTGGTTTAATGGAGCGAGCAATTAGCAGTGGTTTATTAGCATCAAATGCCGTTTTACACCGGGAAGGATTACAAAGGCGTACATTGCTATCGGTCAATCCAGAAGGACTTCTGACAATTTGACTTGAAGTAGTAAGTAATAAATGTTCTTATTGTCACTTATTACTTATTACTTATTACTTATTACTTATTACTTATTACTTAATTCCTGTATCAATTCTAACTTGATCGCTATCGCCGCAAACGTCACAATATGAAGAAGAGTAAACTTTACTCTGGTCACTGACTACCGATCTCCAACATGGTACTGGAACAGCTCACTAAACCTATCCCCACAACTAACAAGGGCTTTGACTACGACTTGGCAATTGTCGGCGGAGCTATTGCTGGTGCAACCCTCGCTTCCGCCCTAAAAAATTCTGGACTGAGGGTGGTATTAATTGAAGCACAACCTCAGTCTGTAGCAGTGTCAAGGAGGCAAGCTTACAACCTTTCTATTCTCTCAGGGCGCATTTTTGATGGTATTGGCGTCTGGGATAAAATCTTGCCTCAGATTACGGCTTATAATCAAATTCGCCTCTCAGATGCTGACTATAGCGGTATCGTGCAATTTCATCCTGCCGATTTGGGTACTGATGCTCTTGGTTATGTGGGCGAACATTATCCTGTACTGAAATCCCTACAAGAGTTTTTGGCTGATTGTGACAATGTCACTTGGCTGTGTCCTGCTGAGGTAGTGAATGTCGAGTATCAGCAATCTAGAGTTAAAATTGAGGTCAAGGTAGATGGCGAGTATCGTCAGTTGCAGACACGCCTAGTTGTCGCTGCTGATGGGGCAAGATCCCGCATTCGTACTAATGCTGGTATTGATACCAAGGGGTGGAAATACTGGCAATCCTGTGTAACGGCAAGAATTAAACCAGAGAAATCCCACAATAATACTGCCTTTGAACGCTTTTGGTGGAGTGGGCCAATGGGAGTATTGCCGCTACCAGATAACCTTTGTCAAGTAGTATGGACAGCACCTCATGCTGAAGCTAAAGCCTTAAAAGAATTGGATGAAAAAGAGTTCCTGAAACTGCTAGAAGTACGCACTGGTGGTCTTTTGGGTCGTTTGGAACTGGATAGCAATCGCCTTTTATTTCCGGTACAATTAATGCAGAGCGATCGCTATACTAAATCCAGATTAGCTCTAATTGGTGATGCTGCCCATTGTTGCCATCCTGTCGGTGGTCAAGGTTTAAATATGGGTATTCGAGATGCTGCTGCCTTGGCGCAAGTACTGCAAGAGGCCCAGCAGCGAGGGGAAGATATCGGGGATGTTAGAGTACTCCAGCGTTATGAGCGCTGGCGCAAGCGGGAAAATCTGGCAATTTTAGGCTTTACCGATTTTCTGGATAGAACTTTTTCTACTAGTTGGTTGCCTTTGGTAGTAATTCGTCGCTTTGGTTTGTGGATGCTACAGAGGATTCGCCCCTTAAAGGTTTATGCTCTAAAATTGATGACTGGTTTAAAGGGATATCCTCCTAAATTGTCTCAAAGTTAGCTTGAGGATTTCCAATTAACCATTGGATACAATTATGATGCCCAGTTGAACAGTTACGATATAACTCAAATACACTAAGCACCTGGAATAATAATGTTAGGTTTTGTGCATTGCCAGCTTGATCATAAGCGATTATGCGGACACTATATCAAACATTGCTTAGCACTTGGTTGTAGATTGGCTATCTGTGCCATATCCTAAAACGGAAGCTCATCACACTCTTTATCATCCAGTGCTTCTTGATCCTTGTTTTGATTTTCTAAAGAATCAATAAACTTAATTGAGCTTGCTACATGCCCCAAAATTAAAAAACTCTCGTTACGATTAAGTAGTTTATTATCGTGAGCAAGGCTATGCTCATTTCTAACTCGATTGAAGGCTTCCATAACGGAAATGCTCGATTTCAGTATTCGCTTAGTCATCTCTGATTCAATTAGACCTTCGCGTTCTAAGGCTTTTACATATTCTCCGACTAGGCTGTGCAAAGGCTTGTCACGAGATGTATTAATCCCTTTTTTATTGCACAGACTCCTAAAATACTTCACCAAGTAAGTATGCAGCCTATCTAAACCTGTTTCAGGTTCACCTCTTTCTATTGATGATTTAACAGAACGCACCAAAGCATCAAAGGATTGATCTTCATAATTTGGTGCGGTATTTTCGATAGCTTCGATGTCAGGTACAAGGGTACTATCTTTCAACCTCTGAACAATTTTTAGACAGTCTTCAGAAGGTTCCTCTGGAGAATCATAGCACTTAAAGTCATCCCATTTAGTGAAAAGTAGATCAAGAACACGTCCAACTAAGTAATTACTTTCTTCGTTCCAGAAAGCACGCATTCTGTTTGCTTTGGAGCCACTACCGTACTTATCATATTTAGCATCATAAATATCAACATCAAAGTTTTTGGCAAAGAATTCAGCAAATGTTTGGTTAGAGAACTTCAAAACATAACCATTCCTCATTCCCAAAGCATCCTCTAGTTTTAATTGTTCAACATTTGTCAGGTTTGACATCAATTCTCCCATATACAGATATAGATAGTTTTTTCAAATTTAATTATATCTTCCGAGAGAAAGACAAAAACATCAAATATCGTGGATTTGCCACTACCATTAGGCCCGAGAAACACCGTCAAAGGCTTAATATTTTTTAACTCCAAATTTCGCAAAGCGCGGTAGTTTTTCACTAACAAGTATTCAATGCGCGGCACAACTTTTTTGGAGTTCTCTGGTTTACTCATTAAGCGAACCTCGAGGAATTTCTGGGCGTCTCATGGCTAGGGAAAGACCTACAACCTGACGCCTTACTTGCTCTAGATTATCCCTAATTGGCACTAAGCTAATGTGCATTTAAAATTTATATCTTCTAGTTGCAGAAGAATTTTTCAAATCTTCTTCCCCTCTTATTGAATACACACTCTTAATGCGTGACAACTTACCTTATTCACTGCTCTCAGCTATTCTCTTTCTCAATTGGCTCCAAATTAACAACACCATTTGTCTGCATAGGCGATGCTTCTACTGTGTTACCATTTTGCAGTACCTCTGTCCATTGCTTAGCTAAGGTAATCAAATCAGAGGGCATCATAATCAGCGTGGTAGTATTATTCTCTGCGCCAATTTCTGTGAGCATCTGTAAACGGCGCAATTCTAAGGCTGCTGGATTCTCGACAATTTTTTGAGATGCTTCTGCTAACTTAATTGAGGCTTCTTGCTCTGCTGAGGCCTTAATGATGCGGGCTCGTTTTTCACGAACTGCTTCGGCTTCCTTTGCCATTGCCCTTTGCATCCCGAGGGGAATTTCAACATCCTTGATTTCCACCCGTTCAATCACCACACCCCAAGGTTCAGTGATTTCATCGACAATTTCTTGGACTTTGAGATTAATCTTATCACGGTTTTGCAGCACATCATCAAGGATGTTTTGCCCAACGACATTGCGCAAAGTTGTCATTGCCGCTTGGTATACCGCCATTTGATAATTCTCAACTTTATTAATTGCCTTGGAGGGGTTAAGAATGCGGTAGTAGAGAACAGCATTAACTTTAATCGTAACGCTATCAGCTGTTACAGCTTCTTGAGGGGCTATATCTACAGTTTTGGTGCGGACATCCACTTGTGCCTTTTGGTCGATCGCAGGGATAATCCAGTACATACCTGGTCCTTTAATGCCACTGAACCGACCTAACCTAAAGATAACGCCACGCTCGTATTCCCGGTCAATTTTGATGCCGCTAGCACCTACCAAGAGGGCTAAGCCGACAATGGCACCTAGAATAGTTTCCATCTCTAGCTCCTGGAGACTTTCAGAGGATCAAAACAGTTATCAGTAATCAGTGAAAAGCTACCAGGTCCAAACTGATAACTGAATAACTGCTTTACTCTATTCTAGAGGTCAAGAAATTAGCTTCCCTTAAACTAAAAAGATTCCTTAATCTGTAACTTGTGTAACTCTTCAGGTGCCACTGCCCCTTGTTCAGTTATAATCGCCTTAATTAACTCAGCAGGGGTGACATCAAAGGCTGGATTATAAAACTCTGCCCCTGGTGGAGAAACAACAGTCTCACCAAGTTGATAGATTTCTGAAGGGTGACGCTCTTCTATGGGAATTTCTTCGCCAGTGGCTAACTTAAAGTCAACTGTGGAGAGAGGAGCAGCCACGAAGAAAGGTATATCGTGAGCCTTGGCAACTAGCGCCAAGCTGTAGGTACCAATCTTATTAGCAGTATCCCCATTGGCAGCAATGCGATCAGCACCGACGATCACAGCGTCAATCATATCCCGTTTCAGGCAATGAGCTGCCATATTATCGGTAATAATGGTAACTGGTATCCCTTCCTGCACACATTCCCAAGCTGTCAGCTTGGAACCTTGCAAGCGGGGACGAGTTTCTGAGGCATAGAGTCTTGCCAGTCTTTGTTCTCGCCAAGCAGAGCGCACTACACCCAAAGCCGTGCCATAACCTGCTGTTGCCAGTGCGCCAGTATTGCAGTAGGTTAAAATGCAAAGTTGATTGGGTTGTTGGGGTAAAGCTTCCAGACCATGATCACCAATGGACTGACAAGTCTGCAAGTCTTCAATTTGAATTATTTGAGCTGTTTCCAGTAAAGATGCCTTAATTTCTTCGACTGTACCCATGGTTTCATAGGCAGTCTTGAGCATGCGGCTGATTGCCCAAAATAAATTCACCGCTGTGGGGCGAGTTTGGCGCAACTGTTGGGCAACTTCTTCCAGTTGATTTAAGAAGAGATCTCGATTTCTTTCCTTAATTTCACGAGCTCCCAGATACATGCCGTAAGCTGCTGCTACACCAATTGCTGGCGCTCCCCTGACAATCATGGTTTTAATTGCCTGTGCCATATCATCACAGCGATTGATTGCTACAACTGTGTATTTAGTTGGCAATTTAGTTTGATCAATCAGCAAAACTTTGTTGTCGTGCCAAATAACGGGATAAACCTGAGTAGAAGGGTTAGTCATTACTTAACTCTAGCAATAAAACTTACTAACTATTTTGCCCTGAGAATCTATATTAAGTTACGATACCCTGTTACTGACCCTTCATCGTAAATTGCTAGTATGTTCGGAGCTGGCACTAAAGTACCCCTGGGTAAGACTAATTTTCTCCCGTTTAAGCTCCAGGAATCTACTCCCCCGTCACCTTTGGTGCTGTCAAAGACTCATCTAAAACAGTGCAACAACACCATGGCTAACGAGTAATCATATCGCCTCGGTTAATATGCTCCTTGATTAGTTTTAGTAGTTATTTTTATATCAACTCTGCTATCAACAGACCACTTATTGATTGGACATTGGGCAGCTCTAATGAGGGTTTTAGTAGGTAGGAAGCATCCACAGTGACCACATCTCGGTTGTTGATAGTACTCGCATTGACTGCAAATTGAACGACGAGTACTTACTACTTGGGGTGCAACTAGAATATTCTTACCTTTGAGCGCTTCAGTGATAACACGCCATCCAAGTTTCAGAAAAGTAATGGTCATTTTTCTGAGAGTTGGTGGCTGATAAATAGTTAGTGTTTTTTGGTTTTTCATTGGAGAAAATCTATAACTAGGCAATTAGTTTATAGCGTTTTAAAATTGATGAAGTACAGTTTCTGGACTTTGAAGAAACAAAGGATAGGCAAGAATGTAGAGTGTACTTCACTAATTCTAGAATTGCTATCTATGACTATTGTGATAAGTATTCATGATTTGTAGCATCTGTATTTAGGAAGATATATGAGATAAATATTTGTTTTAAAAACAAAAAAATATAAATCATTTATTCTTGTTATTTAAGGAATAAAACTTCCCAAAAAGTAATTTATAGTACAGGTTATTTTAATTGATAAAAGTAAATTGCCGAGACCTGACAGACGGGATTATGATGATCTACAGGACTTACACAAAGAGCCTTGTAGGCATGATGCGTAAGTTATAATGTCAGAGAAACATATAAGTCTTTACCAGACAAAGAAATAGAGAATTAAGTAGTAGTTACTTCCACTTCTCTACTCCCTTCTCTATGACTCCCCACACCTCCCACACTCCACCAATCTCATCTCCATAAATTAAAGATGCCGTCAAAAGTCAGAAGAGGGACGAATGTTTATCTCTCCCCCAGACCCCAACTTTTGGATAAAATATTTAGGGTGAGGCAATTTGAACCGAGCAGGAGTAGTTTTTGTGGAATCTCGATACGAACCCGCAGAGATAGAAGGAAAGTGGCAAAAGACTTGGGCTGAACTTGGCTTAGACCAAACCCCTACAAATAGTAATCAGCCTAAATTTTATGCCCTGTCCATGTTTCCCTATCCCTCGGGTAACCTGCACGTAGGGCACACCCGTAATTATGTGATTACGGATGTAATTGCCCGACTCAAACGTATGCAAGGGTATCGGGTTCTGCAACCTCTGGGCTGGGATGCTTTTGGCTTGCCCGCTGAAAATGCCGCCATTGAAAGAGGCATTCATCCAGCTAAATGGACCTATAAAAATATTGCTCATATGAAGGAGCAATTGCGCCCTTTGGGTCTGTCTATCGACTGGAGTCGAGAAGTTACAACCTGCTCCCCTGATTACTATAAATGGACACAGTGGATTTTTCTACAGTTTTTTAAACAAGGATTAGCTTCTCAAAGAGAAGCAGCTGTCAACTGGGATCCGATTGACCAAACTGTATTGGCAAACGAGCAAGTAGATAATGAGGGTCGTTCTTGGCGTTCTGGTGCTAAGGTAGAGCGTAAACTCCTGAGACAGTGGTTCCTCAAAATTACTGACTATGCCGAGGAATTGCTCAATGACCTTGAAAAGCTAAGCGGTTGGCCAGAACGGGTAAAGTTGATGCAAGCCAACTGGATTGGTAAATCTGTTGGTGCCTATCTGGAATTTCCCATTGTCGGGATGGAGGAAAAAATTGGCGTATTCACCACCCGCCCCGATACGGTTTATGGTGTTAGTTATGTTGTCCTCGCACCAGAACATCCTCTAACCCCAAAAATCACTACTGCCCAGCAGAAAGCGGCTGTTGATGCCTTTATTCAACAGGTTGCCCAAGAAAGTGAACTTGAGCGCACGGCTGAGGATAGGCCCAAGCAAGGTATTCCTACAGGTGGTAAGGCAATCAATCCCTTCACTGGAGAGGAAATCCCCATCTGGATTGCAGATTACGTCCTCTATGAGTATGGCACTGGTGCAGTGATGGGTGTGCCTGCCCATGATGCACGGGATTTTAAATTTGCTCAAGCTAAACAATTACCGATAAAGGAGGTAATTGTGCCAAAGGAGCAGGATTCAGCAGCATCCAAAATTGAGAAAGCCTACACTGAAACAGGGATTTTGGTTAATTCTGACCAATTTAACCAGATGGATTCAGTAGAGGCAAAATCGGCAATTATTGAGTATGCAGAAAAGCAAGGATGGGGCAAAGCGAAAGTGCAGTATCGCCTCAGGGATTGGTTGATTTCTCGCCAGCGCTATTGGGGAGCTCCCATACCAGTAATTCACTGCCCCAATTGTGGCACGGTGCCAGTGCCGGACGAAGATTTACCCGTGCAGTTGCCGGAAGATATAGAATTTACTGGGCGTGGCTTATCTCCTTTGGCACAATTAGAGAGTTGGGTTAATGTCCCTTGCCCTAGTTGTGGCACTCCAGCCAAACGGGAAACAGACACCATGGATACTTTTATTGATTCTTCCTGGTATTTCCTGCGCTATCCTGATGCCAATAATGATCAGCAGGCTTTTGATCCAGCCAAGACTAATGATTGGATGCCAGTAGACCAATATGTTGGTGGTATTGAACACGCGATTTTGCATCTGCTTTATTCGCGTTTCTTTACTAAAGTACTACGCGATTGCGGTTTACTCAATTTTGATGAACCCTTCCGACACCTATTAACCCAAGGCATGGTGCAAAACACTGCCTACAAAAATCCTGTTAGTGGCAAGTATATTCCTCCAGCAGAAGTTGATTCAGATAATCCAAAGGATCCAGAAACTGGTGAACCCTTACAAGTCTTCTACGAAAAAATGTCAAAGTCAAAGTACAATGGCATTCCTCCAGAAGAGGTGATTTCTAAATATGGGGCAGATACGGCAAGAATGAATATTTTGTTCAAAGCCCCACCGGAGAAAGACTTAGAGTGGGATGATGCTGATGTTGAAGGGCAATTTCGCTTCCTCAATCGTGTCTGGCGGCTAGCGGTTGAGTTTGCTGCTGGTGCTGCTGATTATTCGGCGGCAACACCACAGGAATTGACGAAAACAGAAAAAGACTTGCGTCGAGCAATCCACACGGCGATTAAAGAAGTCAGTGAAGATTTAGAGGGTGAGTATCAGTTTAATACTGCTGTTTCCGAGTTGATGAAACTCAGTAATGCTCTGGCTGATGCTAGTTGTAAAGATTCACCAGTGTATGCCGAAGGGATTGAAACCTTAATTAAGATGCTGGCTCCTTTTGCACCTCACATTGCGGAGGAATTATGGCATGCGATCGGCTATAGTGAGTCGGTACACATGCAAAGTTGGCCACCATTTGACTCTGCTGCCTTGATTGCTGATGAAATTACCCTAGTGATTCAAATTAAGGGTAAAACTCGTGGTACAATTCAAGTCCCAGCGCAAGCAGATAAGCAGGCTTTAGAAAAGTATGCCAGGGAATCTGAAGTTGCCAAGCGCCATATTGAGGGCAAAGAAATTAAGAAAGTTATTGTGGTGCCTGGTAAATTGGTGAATTTTGTGGTGGTTTAGATAAGCTGTTGTGCATTAAAAATGCACAACAGTAAGGCAGTCTCGATGAAAAATTTTTTTCATCATCAAGCATTTAAGAGGGTTATTTCCCCTACACCCCACACCCTACACCCTCTTTCAAGTCAGAAGGCTCTAAGGTAGAAGGTACAAGAGTTTGGGTCATTAACTAGTATCAAAATAAATATATGATTTAAATGCCTAACAGCTTATCCCTTTTTTAAAAACTTGACAGCTTATATTAATTGTAAAATGCTCAAAGAATTAATTAGAAGAGGATTCCGTAAATTAGGATTTGACATTCGCTCAGTAGAAGAAACTCTGGTTCCATTTGGAGTTAATTGGTGTGATGATCTCAAATCTCTGATCAAAGAGAATAAATTAGAAGTTATTTTTGATGTTGGAGCTAATATAGGTCAAACTAGTCAAGAATTAATCAACTATTTTCCTGACAGTTATATTTATGCATTTGAGCCTGTTCCTAGCACATTTAAAGAATTATTGCGTAATACTAATAACTTCAAAAACATAAAACCGATAAATATCGCCTTTGGTGATCAGATTGATAGACTTCCAATTACAACAGATTTTCTATCAGTATATAATACATTTTTGATTGATAAAAAACAAAAAAAATCATCTAATGAGGTAGAAGAAACTACTTTAGTAGATGTTGAGACAATAGATGATTTTCGTCAAAGAAATAATATAGATCAAGTGAACTTAGTAAAAATCGATACAGAAGGATATGAAATAAATGTTTTAAAAGGTGCTGAAATTAGTTTGAAAGAACAAAAAATAGACTACATTTTTGCAGAATGTGATTTTTATAGTCGTCCTAATAGTCAACCTCATGGTAATTTTACTGAGTTATTAAACTACCTTCAACGTTTTAAGTATCAAGTCGTTTCTTTTTATACTAGTGGCGTTGATGATCATGGTTGGATTTGGGGAAATGTATTATTTTGTCGAACAATTAATAAAACAGAGGGTGAATGTAGAAGTTTTCATAAACTTTCAGATATATTGTAAAGTATGTTATGTTGGCTCAACTAAGTTGAGCTAGGCCTAAATTACTTTTTTCTTCTCTGTGTCTATCCCTAAACTCTCAAGAATTACGTAAGCCATTGACAAGCATTCACATTCCAAGTTTTTAGCTTTCAATCAGCAGTCTTTGTTCTATTTTTAATTTATACTATACAGTATAGTTTAATAAAAAAGGCTAAACTATACAGCATAGTAATGTCAAGTATGAGCAAAATCGCAGGGTTAAATGGTCCAGGTCGTCAAAAGTCAGCCGAGAAAACCGATGCCATTCTGAAAGGGGCAATGGGAGAGTTTTTGGCACATGGCTACGCGGCGACAAGCATGGAGCGAGTAGCCGCAGCAGCAGGCGTCTCGAAAGCAACTGTCTATAGTCACTTTCAAGATAAGCAAGGATTATTCATGACTCTGGTGCGGCGGCTGGCAGAAGAGAAGTATCGGGCTGTATTTAATCCTCAAGACTCTCAGTTTCTGCAAGGAGAACCAAGTGCCGTCCTACAAAGTTTAGCACATAAAATGCTAGATAACGCTATGGGAGACAAACAGCTTCAGTCTTTCATGCGATTAATTCTGGGAGAGTCTGGGCGCTTTCCAGAGTTAGCACAGCCTTATGTGGAAAATCTCGCTAAACCCGTGATTGAGCTTCTAAGTCAATATCTTGCCTCTCGCGGTGAGCTTCAGCTTAGTGATCCTGAAGCCACAGCCAGGATTTTTATTGGTTCATTAGTTTACTTCGTCATTCTGCAAGAGGTACTCCATGGTAAAAAAAATTTACCACTGGAGCGCGATCGCTTGATTAACAGTTTGATTGAATTGATTACTAACCCCAAGCACTAAAATTGGTTGATAACTTTTTTAAATCGATTTAAAGTTAGCAATTTCCAATGAATCTCCAAACCCCCATCGACGCATCTCACCAAATCGCCGACACCCTATATTTTGTAGAGATGCGTCTATGCTTTACAGTTATAGGGAATAAAGAGTAACCAATAGGATTGTAAGTTCTTTTCTTGGTTACTCTTGGAGTCATCTTGGAAAGAAGGCAGAGGGCGAACATCTAAAATATTCTGCCAATTTCTGAATATGTTCAACAGTTAGTTTTCTTTGACCGCTTAATACCGCTGAAACAATTGATTCCGTCTTAAACACACTAACTAGGTCTTTCTGAGGCAATCCGCGTTCCTTGATCAACAACTTGAGTAAATCAACTCCATGAATATCTGGAATTAATGCTTTCTTCCTCTGATAGTTGCTCAATAGTATAGTCAAAGTACCTATATAACTATCTTGAGCTTGAGTTAATTCTTCACAAGACTCTAGATCTAGAATAGAGTTAATTAGATTGCGTGCATACTCCTCCTCTGCGTCTGATGTAATCGGTAAAAGTGGGTGTTTTTTGACCAAATCAAGGTAAGTCTTTGGAATAGTATCATTCGTTTTGTCTGTCATGATCCGCGTTCCTCTTAATATTGCGGACAATTATATGCTTGTATTTGAAGTTGATACGAGCTTTGATCGTATAAAGACCACATCCAACGGAAAATAAAGCCATTCTTTCTTTCCCCTCAAGATTGGGAAAAGATTGACACATTTGCTCAAAAGTAGACCATTGAAAGGTACGATCAACGTTCTGAATACTCTAGCAGTACAAAGATACTCACTCAAGGCTTGAGATAAACTTCTCCTAGTGACAAACATAACTATAAAAAGGATTTTCAATAACATATTAGAGCAACAAAATGACAAACACACCTGTAAAATTGACTTTTGAACAATACCTCGAATACGACGATGGCACAGATAACCGCTATGAGTTATTTGACGGGGAGCTAATACCAATGCCCCTACAAAAACCATGATCATGAGAACTACCGACGTGATTATGTTGAGAAGCGACAACAGTATGAGGAACGAGGCATTCCAGAATATTGAATTATTGATCCCCAAGCACAGTTAGTCACTGTACTGACATTGATAAATGGCAGTTATCAAGCAACTGAATTAACTGACACAGAGCCGATCTTATCTAGGACTTTTCCTGAACTGGAACTGACTGTTGTACAAATTTTAGAGGCAAAATGGACACAACTGGATTCGAACCAGTGACCCCTACGATGTCAACGTAGTGCTCTAACCAACTGAGCTATGCGTCCGAAATAGCTTATCAAGGATAGCACAGATCTCAACCAAGCTGCAAAATTTAGAATCAAAATAATTTTTCTGTAAATTGGGGAACTAAAAAATTCCTCAAATCGTCTCCAGGGCAACAGCTTCTGCTAAAATAACGGCGTTGTTCAGCCTCTGTCAGTATCTTTGACTCAATCAGTAAACATTTCGGGTGTAGATACACTAGCGCAAGAATTGGCGACAATTCAGCAAACGGGTTCCAAGCGGATTGCTCTTCTAGGATCGCGTCATGTCCCCATTACTCATCAGAACCTGATCGAGATGATGAGCTATGCCTTAGTGTTAGAAGGGAACCGACTCATGACCTCTGGTGCCACTGGCACTAATTCAGCAGCAATTAGGGGAGCCATGCGTGCTGATCCCAACTTGCTAACTGTAATTTTGCCCCAAAGCCTTAGTCGCCAGCCCAGAGAATCGCGCAAGCAGTTGGAAAAAGTAATTCATTTAGTGGAAAACCCAGAAAATGATAATCTCTCCCTAGCTGAAGCTAGTGCCTTGTGCAACGCCGAAATAATTTCTCGGTGTCAACAACTAATTTGCTTCGCCTTTCATGATAGCCAAACCCTCCTCAAAACCTGTGAGGAGGCAGAAGAGCAAAGAAAGGTAGTCACTCTATTTTACTTTGACTAAATCCTTGTAGATGCGGTTTGATCGCCCACTATAGAAGAAAAGAAGCGATTGCTCGCATCTTAAATATATCGATGTGCGGTAAATTTTCTAGTTGTTAGTATTAAGATTGTAAATTTAACATCTGTTTTTTTTATGGCTTCCAATTATTCCTTTGATGTAGTTAGTGACTTTGATCGGCAAGAATTGGTCAACGCTGTAGACCAAACTATTCGCGAAATTAATAGCCGCTATGACCTCAAAGATACTAAAACAACTTTAGAACTTGGTGAAGAGGTAATTACGGTGAATACCGATAGCGAATTCACCCTAGAATCTGTTCATACTATCCTTCGCACCAAGGCTGCTAAGCGCAATCTTTCCCAAAAAATCTTTGAATATGGCAAAGTTGAGTCAGCCAGTGGCAATCGAGTCCGTCAAGAAATCAAGCTCAAAAAAGGTATTAGCCAAGAAATTGGTAAAAAAATTACTAAGCTGATTCGAGATGAATTTAAGAAAGTGCAAGCTTCGATTCAAGGGGATGCTGTCAGAATTTCTAGCAAATCTAAAGATGAATTACAACAAATTATCGAGCGACTGAAACAGGAAGATTTCCCTGTTGCTCTGCAATTCACCAACTATCGGTAAAGCTAGAACACCATACTCTGGTTTTCTTGAGAGTAGTGTAGTTAAAGATCGAATACTCTAAAAATATTAAGTAGATTGTTAATCTTTATCTCCTTCGGAGGAGTTCGAAGGTAAGAGTTTCTATATTAAGCTCTGCGAGTTCAGAACTCCTTCAGGATTTACGCAAAAAAAGTCGGAAGTAGTGGTAATTTATGAATTACCACTACGGAACACTAGGGTTTCAAAATAGTCTTACGTAATTTCTATCCTTAACCAAGTAATAAGTAACGAGCAATCGAATAATAAGTAATAAATTTCACTGAATACCCACTTATTACTTATTACTTATTACTTATTACTTGACTTTATAGGGATTCCCAGTTAAAAATTTACCTAGTTAGCTAACAAACTGCGGCATCACTTCAGCAGCAGTAAATAGACCATAAATGCCCCTTTGGTGTAATGAAATCCCAGCTTTAAGGTAGCCAAAAGCAGGTCCACAGACATTTGCTGCCATACTAGTTTCATCACCAAGGGTAAAGGTGTGAGTAGAAATTTTGCCTTCAAAGGTACGACCTGTTACTTGTACATTTGTACTTAGGGGCTTTTTAGGATTACGGGTATCAACAACTCCACCTACCGTAACACGATCGCGGGAACAAATCCCAGCTAGTTCTAGCATCACATCATCAGCGTGTTCCATATTCTCCAGTTTGAGAATACCGTTAGTCTGGTCTAGTAATGCCTCAATCTGAGCGTCACTCATTTCCTTGGCACGCTCAACGTTATAGTCTGGGAGATGGGCAATGTCCTCCCGAATGGTAGCTCTATAGGCTTCCCAGTTAGCAATTCCTACACCAAAGGTAATATTAACGCTGTGAATTTCTGCATAACTCTGAGCAGCTAAAGCAGCAGCAGCAGTCAACAGCCCTGGCGTTGCTCCGCAGCCATTCATATAAGTAATTCCAGCTGCTTGCAGCTCATCTTGCAGTGTTAGTAACTCCTGTAGGGCACTGGTGCGCTTGAGGGCATCAACTAAAACCCCTTGCCAACCAGCTTGAATAAATTGCCGTGCCACAGAAGCCATAAATGTATTAGGTAAATTCGGCAGTGCCAGAAAATATCCATCTACAGAGGCTGTTTCGATTAAGTCTTGGATGCTGTGATTACTAAGTGTACCACCGGGTTTTAGATGACCAAGTGAACCTTGAGAGCAGTAAGTCTGGATGCAGTTATCGGGATTTAAGCCAGCAGTCTCATAGGCATAGCCCTTTTGGTCAGCAGTTGCTACCCAGAGCATCTCGCGCTTGGGAGCAAGCACTCTGGCAGCGGCTTGTCCCAACCCTCCAAAGCCTAATACCCCCACTCGCACTGGTTTAGATTCCAATACCTTAGCATTTGCCTCATGAGGCTGGTGTGTGAGTTTGTCAAGCATGGTGATTGAGCGTGAATGATATATTCAGACGAATATTATCCCAATCTGGGGTCTTGAGGAGCAGACTCTGAAGCGAGCCAGTAATTTTTGGCAGACTCAATTGCTTGACTGCTGTTAAAAGTTACGCGAAACTTAAATATACTGAAGTAATTCCTGCACAAATTTTAAATTTATGTTACAAATTAGTGCATAATGATGCGAATAATTATTATTTACTTAGAAATGGACTTGCTAATTGACTCAAATACTAGTCACCATACTTGATCAGCTGTTACCAGTTCAGGGCAACAGCTAGAAGACCAGGATTAAAACAGCAATCAAACACAAGGATGGAAACATTAGAGTTTGTCATTTATCCCGATGGTCGGGTGCTAGAAAAAGTCACTGGAATCGTAGGAGCCTCCTGTGCAGAGGTGACAGCAGCGATTGAAGCTCAGTTGGGACAAGTAGTCTCTCAAGAGAAAACATCAGAATATTTTGACCAAAAGCTTGAGCTCTCAGTCACAGCTACTGCTCAAGCTACTTATAGCCAATGGTAAATTTTTCTTTCAATAACAGATTCAACAAGCACAATGTCACACTTTAGCAACATCAAAACTCAAATTCGTAATCTTGTTCCTTTGCAAGCTGCTTTAACAGACCTAGGTGTTAACTGGAAATCAGATTCTCGCCCAGTACGAGGCTATCGTGGTCAAAACCGCACTGCTGAAGTAGTCATTGAACAAGAAAACGACTACGATATCGGTTTCAGTTGGAATGGACAAGAATACGAATTAGTGGCTGACTTACAGTATTGGCAACAGTCTTGGTCAGTGGAGGGTTTCCTCAATCGGGTAACACAGCGTTATGCTTACCACACAGTGGTCAACGAAACTGCTAAGCAGGGCTTCCAAGTTGCCAATCAACAGCAAAATCAAGATGGGTCAATTAGTCTAGTTGTCCAGCGCTGGAGTGCGTAATGTCTGATTTATCAACCGCTCCGGAACGTTCGGGTCTAGAGCCAGAATTAGGAGGTATCCTTAGAGATGCACCAGAGCGCTCAGGACTAGAGCCGGAATTAGGGGGACAGCTGCGGCAAAAGGGGGTTTATGTTGACGAAATCACCTGTATTGGTTGTAAGCATTGTGCCCACGTTGCCCGGAATACGTTTTACATTGAAGCTGATTACGGTCGCTCACGGGTTTTTAGGCAGGATGGAGATTCAGAAGAAATAATTCAAGAAGCCATTGACACCTGCCCAGTCAATTGCATTCATTGGGTTGATTACACTGAACTAAAGCAACTGGAAGAGGATCGGAAATATCAGGTGGTTCCAGTTGCCGGATTTCCCATTGGACCTGCCATTGTTGCAACTAAAAACCGCAAGAAGAAGCAACAGCTTCAGCCACAGCCTCATAGAAACCGAAAAAAAACTTCGAACTAGAGTTAACCATCTAGAACTAGAACTAAGGGATTCCCCTACGACTATAACCTTTAGGGTTTGGTTGTAGGGGAATTCTATGATTGCACTGCCCCTAAAGCCCTTTCTTTGGGCATCCTGAGGCGGGGTAATTGCTGATGCTAAAGTGTGTCTGGATTGATACCCAATTCCGGTAATTTCTCTGCAAGTATTTGAGCCTTTTGTTTAGCTTGCTGGGCACGCTCATCGCCAGTAGCCAGAACCTTCCCTTCCTTGTCACACTAGCGCAACCATAAATTCTGCCTGCCTTCAAATTCCTCTTCCCAAAGAGTTAAACCTAAACCTACTTGTTCCAGCTAAGTTTCTGTAGTTTCACAGTAGCGGATATCCCTAAGTTCGACGATAGGTATTCTAAACCTAAGTACCTGCGACATTGATAAAGGTTACTGGTTGAGGCAGGGTGTGGGGTGTGGGGTGTAGGGTGTAAGGTAACTCCCGGCGATTTCATAATTGTTTACACAGTTGCTTTTATTTATGTCCGACGGGTGAACGAAATTTTGCGTGGGACTTGCATTCTCCGTGTCTGGAGCGTCTCCATGTCTGGGCGTCTGCTTACTTATTTCCCCACGCATTTTTTCGCTTACCCATGTCCGACTACTTAGATTTTAATTAATTACAACCAAAGTATAAAAAATACAGCTTTTAAACTAACGTTAATCTTACCATAATCTTGCTTTCATATGGTGATTATACTCATCTAACTACTTAAAAATAGATTTTGTGTTCAGACTTTCCTATTCAAAAATTGTCTAGTTCAGATACGATATAAACTTTACTAATTTTCCTCCGGATCTTGTACAAAGTAATTGATCTTTAAAGTAAGGAAATACCGAACCTCCCTAATTGACCTTTTTCTATTTTCATCCCTTCAAGAAGAATCGGTTTTTTGAAGGGATTATATATTTGTAGCAAACTAGCAATGTTTACAAACTTTTTCAAAAGTTTTCAGAATCGATTCAAACTTCAGACTCAAATCCTGCTACTGCTACTGCTCAGTACTGTTGTTCCTGTGTCCATCGTCGGAATGTATGGTATTTTCAGTTCCAGCAGTACCTTATCGAAATTATCTAAAAGCGAGTTAGAGGAGGAGTTAAGCGACGAAGCTAACAAGATCCTCAGTTTTCTCGATGGTGTCAGCGATGATGTCTTATTTTTGAGTAAAACTCCCCCAATTCAAGGCATTGCCAGAACTAGAGATGGCGGCGGTAGAGATGAGCAGGACAACTTATCTGAAACAGCTTGGGCTAAGCAGCTGGAGACAATCTTCACGGCGATGATTGAGTCTGATTCTCATTATATCCAACTCCGGTATTTGGATGAAAAGGGCAAGGAAATAGTACGAGTCAATTCTGACGGTACTAAGATCAAAGCTGTTACCGAAGCACAACTACAAAACAAGGCAAATCGTGAATATTTTACAGAGACAATGAAGTTGTCTGTCGGTAGCGTTTATATTTCACCTTTGGACTTTAACAGAGAAAACGGTAAAATTCAGCAGCCTTATACACCAGTGATTCGCTATGCTACGCCAATTGCCGACTCAGCTGGCATCAAAAGAGGAATTGTAATTGCTAACGTATTTGCTGAGGAATTTATAGCAGCTTTTGAAGAGGGACAAGATCATGAAGATGGTATGATTCGTTGGAATGAAGGCGAAGAAAGGCTTTTAATCAACCAAGACGGCTATTATATTTCCCATCCCAACAACGAAAAGGAGTGGGGGTTTGAACTAGATCATGATCACAAACTCGAAAAAGATTTTTCAGCAGAGATTGTCAAGCAAATCTTGGGTACTCAAGAGGGAATTATTGAACATCAAGGCGATTTCCTCAGCTATCATAGGGTTGATTACAGTCCAGAGCAGCCTGAATACTTGATTGTGATCGATAAAATCCCGGAGATTAGTGTTTTTGCTTCGGTCAACTCATTTAAAATTGCTGCCAGCTTGATTATTATCATTTCTCTGGCTACGGTATTGCCAATGGGAATTTTTAGGGGACGTCAACTGACGAATCTGATTGAGCAACTGGTTAACAGCATCTTTACCTCTAGCCAGCAAACTTTCTCTACTATGACACAGCAAGAGCGAGTAGCTAGTCAGCAAGCTGCCTCTGTCAGTGAAACTACTACTACTATGGATGAACTGGAAGCCTCCTGCCGACAGTCGGCAGAGCAAGCCCAAGCCGCAGTCAGCGCAGCTAAGCAGGCACTTGAACTATCTGAAGATGGTGGCAAGGCGGTAGAGGAAAATTTAGAAGGCATGTCCAGCTTAGAACAGAAAGTGGAAGCTATTGCCCAACAAATTGTGAATCTGAGTGAGCAAGCTCATCAAATTGGCGGCATCTCCCAGGTGGTTTCTGACTTGGCCAACCAAACTAATATGTTGGCACTCAATTCCTCAGTGGAGGCTGCCCGCGCGGGAGAGCATGGCAAAGGCTTTGCCGTAGTTGCCAATGAAATTCGTAAATTATCTGATCAGAGTCAAAGATCTGCTGACAAGATTAGCACTATAGTTTCTGATATCCAAAAGTCGATTAACTCCACGGTGATGGTAAGTGAAGAAGGCACGAAGACGGCCAAAATGGGGTTAGAAATCGCTCACAAAACAGAGCAAGCTTTTTTTGGTGTGAAAGATGCGGTTAATAAAGTGGTTTTAAATAATCAGCAAATCTCGCTCAATCTTAAGCAGCAAGTAGATGGGATTCAACAAATTGTCGAAGCAATGGATGTTATCAACCAGGGGGCAAAAGAAACAGCCTCTGGTATTGGTCAAACTAGAGAGGGTACTGAAAAACTTAACCAAATTGCTCTAGAACTCAAGCGAATGGTGTAGCTTTGTGGTGAGATTAAGTACCTGGACGCAAATAAAGGTTGCTACTTGAGGCGGAATTTGGGGTTTAGAGTGTAGGTTGTAGCTTAATTTCGGGTGATTTCATAATTTTTTACACAGTTAAGTTTATTTTTGTCCGACTACTTACTAGCGTTGGGCAACAGGCAAAAAAGCAATGAATAATATCGTTAATCAATTAAGAATTACAGGCATTGTACTGTTTTTATTTGCTTTGATTAGTATCGCGACAATCTATCGACAAATTGACAAGATGACTGCCGACGGTAGAATTGTAAACTATGCGGGAATTGTCAGAGGTAATACTCAAAGATTGATTAAATTAGAAATATCTCATTTCACTCAATCTCAAGCAGCAAGTAGATGGTATCCAACAAGTTGTCGAGGCAATGGAGCTTATCAATCAGGGAGCAAAAGAAACTGTTGCTGGCATCGGTCAAACTAGAGAGGGTAATGAGCAACTTAACCAAATTGCTCTAGAACTTAAGCAGATGGTGTAGCTGAGTAGTCATAATTTTCTCCCCCTCTCCCCATCTCCCTCTCCTACCCCTGCTCATTTTTAGCACAGGCGATGATTCAAGACGAAGAACTCCGCAATCTATATAAAATTTCTGGCGAAGAAAGTGTACACAAGCTGAGAATTGGTTTACTGTACCTACAACAGCACCCTCAAGACGAGACTACCTTGGAAGAGTTGCTCAATGAAATCCATAGCCTCAAAGGAGATTCCAGAATTGTTGGGGTAGAAAAGGTGGAAACTATTGCCCATAAATTCCATGAGATCTTGGGCAGCATCAAGCATCAACAGAGGGTTTTCACTCCAGAGCTAGGCAACATCCTTGATCAAGGGCTAGAAGCGATTGGTTTGCTCGTCAATGAAGCTGTTACCGGTCAAGCCAGTGGGATTGATGCTGTTAGTATACTCAAATACTTGATCACAGGGATTTCTGAGCCAATAGAATTAGAGTTTTCCAGCACTCAAGAAGCAGAGCAACAGTTAGATCTTACGACCCAAGCATTAGTTGATGATAATTATCAATTTACCATACCCAGTGCGATTGTCCAAGGGGCTCCCCCTTGGGCAATCGCACCAGTCAATGACAATGCTCTCCAAGCTGTAGCCAGCGTCATTGAAGATGAAGAACTTCGAGAAGTTTATCAAATCTCTAGCACTGAAAGGTTGCAGACACTGAAAGCCGGTTTGCTGTACTTACAACAGCACCCTAACGATGAAGCTTACTGTGAAAGGTTGCGCAGGGAAGCCCACAGCCTCAAAGGAGACTCCAGAATTGTTGGAGTAGAAAATGTCGAAACCCTAGCTTCTCAACTCGAAGAAGTTTTTAAAAACTTCAAATGCCAACAGGTTGTTTTGACTCCAGAGTTGATTACTAGCCTCTCTCAAGGATTAGAGGCAATTAGTCTTTTGATCGGCGAAGCTGTTAGTGGGCAAGGTAGTGGGGTTGATACAGCTGAGGTACTAGAGCAGTTGAGGGCAGCCTTTGCCGAAGCAACAGAGTTAAAACTCGAAGCTACTCAACAACAGGTTAATGCTCTCGGAGCTGCACCCAGTTTGATAGCAGACGAAGAACTTAGAGAAATTTATCAAAGTTCTAGTGAAGAACGTTTGCAGAAGCTAGAAGCTGGTTTGTTGCACCTACAAAGATACCCTGAGGACAAAACAATCTTAGAAGAATTGCTGCGGGAAGCTCACAGCCTTAAAGGAGATTCCAGAAGTACAGGTGTAGAAAGTGTCGAAGCTCTCACCCATCAGCTTGAAGAGATTCTCGAAAGCATTAAGCGCCAACAGACAGTTGTCACACCACAGGTGAGTACTCTTCTTTATCAAGGATTAGATACAATTGGTCTTTTAGTAGGCGAAGCTGTTAGTGGGCAAGAAAGTGGAGTTAATACAGCTCAGATGCTTGAGCGCTTGCTGGCAGTAGTTTCAGAGCCAATAGAGCTAAAACAGCAATCAGCAATTCCCCCAGCATCTGCCAATCAAGAGTTATTATTCCCAGAGGTTACTCAATCTGACAGTATTGAAAGTATCCGTGTTCCCACTCGTGCACTCGATGCCTTAATGAAGCAAGTTCAGGAACTAAATGTCACTAGAATTGATATTGTTCAGACTAATGCTCAACTTGAAGAATTGGTAAGTTTTTGGGAAGAGTATAAAGCTTTTTATAGTCGAGGGCAATATTCATTTTTAGACAGAAAATCTCATCAAGATCGCCTAGAAACAATGTTAATTTCCCTGAAGGGTTCAGCTCAGGAAAACAGCACTAAACTGGACATCATTGCTGGGGAACTAGGAGAAAAAATTCGTACTATAAGACTTCTACCTTTATCGAGGGTATTTAATTTTTTTCCCCGTATGGTGCATGATTTAGCTAGGGAGCAATCCAAGGAAGTGGAATTAATTATTGAAGGAGGAGAAACAACTGCTGACAAAAATATTCTCGAACAAATTAAAGACTCGGTGATGCACATGCTTCGCAACTCCATTGATCATGGCATCGAAACTCCTAGGGAGCGAAAATTACAAGGGAAACCACCTACTGCTAAGATTTGGCTTCGGGGCTATCAAAGGGGCAACAAGATCATCATTGAAGTGGCAGATAATGGGCGAGGGTTAAATACAGAAAAGATTAAGCAAACTGCCATCAAGCGCAAGCTTTATCTCCCAGAAGAACTAAATCAGATGACTACTAGCCAGATTCACTCCCTGATTTTGGCTTCTGGTTTTTCAACCCGCACTTTTATTACTGAAATTTCTGGTAGAGGTATTGGGCTTGATGTTGTACGTGCCCATGTTGAAAGGCTTCAAGGCAATATTGAGATTGAATCAACTCCCAATCAAGGATGCACCTTCCGTATCCAGCTAAGTACAAGTCTGACGACTATTAATGTCATGCTCCTAGAAGTTCAAGGTATTATCCAAGCCCTACCAATTGAGTTTGTGGAAAGGACCTTACTTATCTCCCCGGAACAGATTGTTGCTATTGATGGTAAAAATACCATTGACTTTGATGGTCAAATTGTTCCCGTTATTAATCTAGCTGATTTACTGGAATTATCAAACTCTCTTGCTTATGTTTCAAGCACCAAAGTTGAGCAAAAAAAGAGCAATTTACAGCCTCTTATCTTACTCAAGGTGGGAAAAGAGCTAGCCGGATTCTTTGTCAATCGCCTCTTGGATACCCAAGAGGTAGTACTCAAACCTCAGAGTCAATTATTAAAACGGGTGCGTAATGTTACCGGAGCTACTATTCTCGGTACAGGGGAAGTTTGCACGATTCTTAACCCTCCAGATTTGCTCAAATCATTGCAGCGGCAAACTATATCGGCAGTCTCAATTAAATCCACCAAAACAGTACAAAGTAAGCCAGTTATTCTCCTAGTAGAAGATTCTATTCCTGTACGTACTCAAGAAAAACGGCTTTTAGAAGGGGCTGGATATGAAGTGATGCTTGCTGTAGATGGATTAGATGGCTATAACAAGCTAAAAACTCGTGACTTTGATGCTGTAATATCTGATGTGGAAATGCCCAATCTAGACGGATTTTCATTAACTACCAAAATTCGTCAGCATCAAGAATATAAAGAATTACCAATAATCCTGGTAACGACGCTCAATTCTGAGCAGGCCCAGAAAAGAGGTGCTGAGGCTGGTGCTGATGCTTACGTCATTAAAGGTAGGTTTAATCAAGATGCTCTGTTAGAAATTTTGAGAAAACTTATTTAATGATCTTTAGTTATTTGTCATTTGTTCACAAGCCCCATTCAAGGCAGAAGACTCCAAGGCAAAAGGAATAAGAGTTTGGGCTATTAACTAGTATCAAATAAATATATGATTGAAATGCGTAACAGCTTAAAATAATTTTTATTTTAAAAAGTTTACCGCCAACAAGTTACCTCTTAACCATGAACCATACACCATAAACTATCAACCATGTCTATTCGAGTTCTTTTAGTTGAAGATTCGCTTCTTGCATTAGTAATCCTCAAAAGAATTCTAAACTTATCAGAGGAAATTGAGGTGGTGGGAGAAGCTCGTACTGGTTTAGAAGCGTTGAAGTTAATTCCCGAAGTTGAACCAGATGTAATTTGTACAGACTTTCACATGCCCCAGATGGATGGCTTACAGTTGACAACTGAAGTCATGACGCGTTACCCTAAACCGATTTTAGTAATTAGTGTCTCAGTTTTAGAAAATGATACTGATCATATTTTTGAGCTTTTAGAGGCAGGGGCAGTAGATATCTTACCTAAGCCGCCTACAGGGCTAGCAACGGATAATGAGTTTTTCAGGCAGGAGCTAATCAATAAGATTATTATTCTGTCTGGAGTGAAAGTTTTTAAAAGAAAGCGAAGGTTTATCTCTAAATCAGAGCAACAATGGCAAATAGACTCCACTACTGTTCATAATCAAATTGATAGATTAATAAAGATAGGAAATACTGCTGCCTTCTCTTCTGATTTTTTCCCTAAGCCAAAAGTAGTAGTTATTGGTGCATCTACAGGTGGGCCCCAAGCTATACAAGAGCTTTTGGCTCAGCTGCCGTCAGATTTTCCGGTACCGGTGATTTGTGTACAACATATTTGTATTGGTTTTCTACAGGGATTTATTGATTGGTTAAACAAGAGTTGTTCCTTACAAATTCAAATTGCTCAACCAGGGAATGTGCCAAAACCAAAGATAATTTATTTTCCACCAGAAAAGCAACATTTAGAATTGGATTCTAGAGGTCAATTTATCTACTCAGAAAAACCACCAGTTGATGGGCATTGTCCTTCAGTTACAACCTTATTTGAGTCTGTAGCCAAATTCTATGGCAAAAAAACAGTGGGAATATTATTGACTGGTATGGGTAGAGATGGTGCTAAAGGTATGCAGGTAATTGCTGAGGCGGGCGGTTTTACTATTGCTCAAGATGAGGCTACTTCTATAGTATTTGGCATGCCTAAAGAAGCAATCCAATTAGGAGCAGCAAAACAAGTTTTACCAATTAGTGCGATCGCACCAATGTTACTGAATCTTGTTTATAAACAAACCTCTACATTGTCATAGTATAATTAGGAGATTCCAGTGTCCAAGATAGAACCTTTAAGTGTCGAACTAAAACAGGCTTTTATTCACTTAATTGCCAAGCGAACTGGATTAGCAATGAGAGAGAGAGAGCAAGTGAATTTAAACGAAAAAATATTTTTGCGGATGAAAATTCTCAAAATATCTTCTCCAGGAAATTACTATCAATTACTAGAAGGTAATAGGAAAGATAGTCAGCAAGAATGGCAACAACTAGTTTTAATGCTAACTAATCTTGAAAGTTATTTTTTCCGAGATAAAGAACAGTTTAAGCTTTTAAGAAATAATATTTTACCGGAATTAATTCAACGTCACCATAATGATAAGACTATCCGTATTTGTAGTGCAGGATGCTCAACTGGAGAAGAACCTTATTCCCTGGCTATTCTTCTTAAAGAACTCATTCAGGATCTAGAGCAATGGCATTTGATAATTGTGGGTATAGACATCAATCAAGAAGCATTGAAAAAAGCGGAGACAGGAATTTATAGACCTTGGTCATTTAGAGGGCTTGATACAGAAACAAAACAGCGATATTTTCGGGTAATTGACAATCAATATCATCTTGAGCAGCAAATTAAGCAAATGGTCAAATTTAAGACTGTTAATTTAGTTGATGATTCATTCCCTCGAGGTAATTCTGAACTGAGAAATTTTGACTTAATTATTTGTCGTAATGTTTTCATTTACTTTGAATCTTTAGCGATTTCAAAAGTGTTAGAGAAGTTTTACTGCTTCTTACAACCATCAGGATATCTACTGACAGGGCATACCGAACTTTATAATCAAAATCTAAGTAAATTTAAAGCAACAATATTTCCTGAATCTATAGCATATCAACGTCATATAACTGATGCTAACGATCTGTCTCTATCAGAAATAACAAGCAGGCATAATTATACTTCATTAGATGATTTTCCCTTAGAATTCAACTCTAATAATCTTGATAAACTGAATATTCAAATGCAGCGAGTAGCTATTAACTTACTCGGGCAATTGCCTCCTGATACTCGAATTTATAAACTAGGTAATTTGACCGCTGCCGAACTAATTACAAAAATTAAAATAGCTTTAAGAGAAATTGATCAAGAAACAAAATGAAAGAGAATTTCTATCTAACCTTTAGCTTAAATAACTTCCTCTATAGCATCAGTACAGTCTGCGTTGAAGAAGTTTTTCCTCTACCAGAGTTGACACCGATTACCCAAGCTGGTTGCGACATTGTTGGCGTGGTTAATTTACGGGGGGATCTATTAGCAGTTATAGATCTTAATCCCCGTTTAGGCTACCAATCACCAGACTATCGCCTAACAGATAGTATTGTAGTTTTAAAAAGTAAAGAATTGCGAATAGGAATTATTGTTAATGAGGTCTATGACATCATACAGATATCCTTACAGGAAATTAGTAGCAACTTTGATAACGAAGTAAAGACAGTTAAATACCCCCAAATTATTGCTGGTGTATTCATCAATACGAGAGATATTTTTATTTTGAGTAATCCAGACTATTGGTTTGAAGAACTTGAGATACAACAGCTCATGTCTATGAAAAATTTACTAACAAATGAAATTGCCGATAGTCATCAAGTAAATAAAACACAGATTAATAGCTCTGACTTGTTGTTACTAAAGCAATCTACCTTTTGTCCTAACGCTACCCCAAAAGAACAAGAAATTCTTAGACAAAGGGCTGATAATCTCAGATTTTCAATAGATAATCCTGACTTAAAAAGCTTAATAACTATAGCGGTGATTTCTTTAAATGGCAATCTTTTCGGTGTTGATGTAGCCATGGTGCGGGAATTTACTGAGATCTATCAAGTGAGGCCCATTCCCTGTTGTCCAGTGCAGATTATCGGCAATATGAATCTGCGAGGTGAAATTATTACTTTAGTTGATATTCGCGGTTTATTAAATCTACCATTGACAACAATTATTGATAGTTTTAAAGTAATGGTTGTGGAAGTTGAAGGTATAGTTGCTGGTGTAATAGTGGAAGAAGTTTATGATGCAATGTTCTTACTGAAGCCGCAACAGATAAAGGTAGTACCCACTGCTACCCATTCAATTCATGATGAGTACTTTCAAGGAGTAGCTCCTTATCATGAAGCAATTATGACAATTCTGGATTTGCCCACAATTTTCCTCAAGGGTGGATTAATAGTTGATGAAGTAATTTGATAATTGTCTTTGAAATCACAACAAGTTATTGCACAATATATTGCCGAACCTTTTGCAGTAAATCTTGAGGTTGTGGGGGCTTGCTTAAAAACTCAGTTGCACCTACAAGCTTGGCACGGACACGGTCAATTGGAGTATTCTTAGCTGTAAGGATAATAATCGGCGTCTTCTCAAAAGCAGAGCTTTCTCGCAAGAATTTGCAGATGCTATAGCCATCGGCATTAGGTAGGAGCAAGTCTAGCAAGATTAAATCAGGCTTGTGTTCAATAAGTTTAGCAAAACCACGCATTGGCTCTTGAATGCTTAACATTTGATAGCCAGCGGGTACCAAGATTTTTTTTAAAGAGTGAGCCAATACAGGACTATCGTCAATACAGGCGATTAAAGGCTGTTTTTCAAAGTTTTTTGTCGATCTAACTTCTGATGGTGGGTGTTTTGTCTCCACAGGTTGTTTCAGAGTTGTTATCGTTAAATCTGGAATCTCTTGGAATTCCAGTATCTTTTGGTCAATCAAAGGTAGCAAGCAACAAGTCACCTCTGCCACTGATTTTTCCAGGTGCAAGGCAATATCCCACAGAGTGAACTTACCGTTGAGATACTTGTCAAAAACTTGAGTTTTTGGAAGATGTACACCCTGCTTCAAAATTGGTGCGAGGCTGGGATTAATGAGGACTAAACCAGCAGCTTGCTCCTTTTGCTGCATTCTCTTTGCCTGGCTAAAAACTGCCTGCATTCCCCAAGAAGAAAGGGCTGCACCCTGACAGAGAGTTTCTATAGGTTTTTGGCTGGGTTTCCAGTCACTTTTTAAGTCTGGATAGCTACTGAGTTCAAATAAACATTCTAATAAAACACTACGAATTACTAACTTAGCTTGGATCAGACTCAGTTGCTTTTGTTGAATTCCTTGATCAAGTAGATGGCACTGCCAGAATTTGTCGTTTGAGAAATGGTAAGATTGAGTACTCCAATTCCATCTAGGGCAATGCTGCTTTAAAGCCCTTTGCAAACGCCTCACAGGATGAATCTCATCTGTGGCATAGAGCAACTTACCACGGATAATGTGAAGACGCCACCTATCTTCACCATGGTAAATAAGTAGCTCTCCATCAGCACGTGTGCTTAATTGCTCTAACTCTGTAGTCAGCTTTTCTAATACTTGATGATTATCTGATTGGGACTCTAAACCTAATTCTCTGTACATTTTGGATAATTTATGAACAAGGAGGTAGTCTTTCCTATCGAACCTGCTCGCTTGTGAAATCGTTCAATGTGCTTTTGGACTGTAGATGTTAGATGCTTTGATTTTTAGTGTTACGCTAGTAATAGTGTCACACAGGTAAAAATGTAAATTACTCTTAGTCATCGCTTTAGCTATATAATCCTCGAACAACAATGGCTAAAGCCACTACTACAAACCAATTTCTAATGTACTAATTTAGCTGTGTCATGCTAATAGTGTAAGTTGAGTACACTATATTGTTGTTTTGCGCGTATTTCTATACTTCTAAGCATCACAATTTATCAACCAGCCTCGTGGGTTAAGCTTTCGTTAACAGCACCCTACAAAATTAAGCTTTAATAGACAGATGGTTTCTTAGATGCCTTGAGTGCAGACATCAGCTCAAAAGCAGTATAGGTACACTAATAGATGCTAATTATTAGACGGAATTGCCCTCAACTAAATTAATCATAGCAGAATCAGGCAGTTTTGGGGCTGCCACAGAATGCAGGTTTAAATTTTTTAAGTTTATTGTTTGTTCACGTAGTTGTAATCGATAATTGTCAAACCTAGAGAACAGAGTGTTATTTAAGTCAACATAAGCCAAGTCCCAAAGCATTAATTAGTATCAACCAAGCTATGTTTGAAGACTTATTATCAGCATTGCAACGCCTAGATCAACTACTCGAGCAAGCAGTGACCCAAGCAAGAGTGATTTACGGAGTGCAGGCCCAAGAGGATCCTTACCGAGGTCTTCATATTAATCGAGATCAAGTAGAGCAGCTACTCTCACGCCAACCGGGCGCTCCTCTATTTACTGCCAATGACCAAAAATTGAAACCATACTCTACTGAATCTATTAATCATTACTCTCGCCTGCACTGGCTCCAGCAGACTTTCGGTTTATCAACTTTTGCTGTAGGATCAATTATTATTGCCCTAGCCCCTGAAATCGATCTGCGCTACGAACGTATCTACGCCTATTTGCAAGATGACGTTACTCGTAAGCGGCCAACTGTCGATCTAACTCTCAATTTACTTTGCTCATCGCTAGAAGCAAAATTTCGGCAGCGCATCCATTTTAAACCAGATGCTCCACTGATTCAACAGGGCTTGCTTTCCTTAATTCCCGATCCCCATCAAGTCCAACCACCACTACTGTCCCATTACCTCAAGTTAGACGACCACATTATTAGCTTTCTCCTGGGACAAGAAGGACTAAATCCTAGACTGGAATCATTTTGTCAAGTAATTGCCCAAGGAACTACTGTTGAACTTGACGAATTACTCCTGAGAACTCAAAGCAAACAAGCACTACTTAAACTAGTGATACAGGCTAGAAACAATAGCCAATCTCTATTTTTACATTTCTCCGGTCAAGGTAGCAGTTTAAAATTTCAGTTAGCTCAAGCCTTGGCTAGTGCAATAGAGATGCAGTTATTAGTTGCCGACTTAGCCAGGATCTCAGACTCTGAGGAAAAATGCCAACACCAACTGATGCTTCTGTTTCGAGAAGCCCAATTTCTCAATGCCCTACTCTACTTCGATAATTTAGATAACTTGCTTTCTCAGGCACAAACTAGGTGCTATCAACGCCTGTTCGAGCAGTTGACTAAATATACAGGCATTGTTATCTTATCTAGCACCAAGCCTGAGTTACCATCGGCGATCGCACTCAAGAACTTGATTAACCTACCGTTTGCCCTTCCCGATTTTGTCCAACGGCGTCACTACTGGCAGCTTAACTTGGCTTCGCAGGGAATTACCATTGATCAGCATGAACTCGATGCCCTCGCTAATCGCTTTTGCCTCAATTGCGATCACATTACCAATGCCGTGATTACAGCTTGCAACCAAGCCCTGTGGACAGCAGCAGTTGAGGAATCTGAAGCCTTCCCACCGACCAAAGTGCAACCAACCCTCAATCAGCTCTTGGCTGCCGCCCGTATCCAATCAGACCATAATTTAGGACACCTCGCCCGCAAAATCAAGCCTAAATCCACCTGGGATGATCTTATACTGCCCCCCGATCAATTCACTCAGTTAAAGGAAATCTGCGCTCAAGTCAAGTATCGGCATATTGTTTATCAACAGTGGGGATTTGACAGCAAGTTGTCCTTTGGCAAGGGACTGAATGCCTTATTTTCTGGGCCACCGGGAACAGGTAAAACCATGGCAGCAGAAGTGATTGCCAGTGAATTGCAGCTTGACCTTTATAAAATCGAGCTTTCGCAAATTGTTAGTAAGTATATTGGTGAAACAGAGAAAAATCTCGATCAGATCTTTGCCGCAGCCCAGATGGCAAATACTATTCTCTTTTTTGATGAAGCCGATGCTTTATTTGGCAAACGCTCTGAGGTAAGAGATGCTCATGACCGCTATGCCAATATTGAAATTGGCTATTTATTACAGAAAATGGAAGAATATGAGGGAATCTCGATTCTAACCACGAACTTGCGCCACAATTTGGACGAGGCCTTTGTACGTAGATTAGCTTTTACCATTCACTTTCCCTTCCCTGATGAGGCTAGCCGTGGTCAAATTTGGGAAAAGATTTGGCCGATGCAAGTTCCGTTGGCAGAGGATGTGGATGTAGATTTTTTAGCACGGCAATTTAAGTTGAGTGGAGGAAATATTAAAAATATTGCCTTAGCAGCAGCGTTTTTGGCAGCTAAGGAAGGGAGTTATGTTACCATGACACATCTATTGCAGGGGATACGGCGAGAGTATCAGAAGATGGGTAAGATTCTTTCTGAGACGGACTTGGAAGGAAGTTGGAGGGCCTGGAAATTGAAAAAGTGAAGATTTTTTAAGTGTTATTGGTACTTAATTAAATTTAAGACTAACAAGAGCATTGAATCATTTTTCAATAAAAACTGCTTCAAATTGTACCCGTTAGTGACAATTTTTCCAGGCTCTTAGTGTCTAAGGTTAAGATCTAGAGCTAAAGAATAAAAATATGTAAAAACAACTGAAATTTTCTTGTAAATCAAAAGATCATGTGACAAAATCCTAAAGTAAATAAAAATTTGAGGTTAACCACTCTGACCTACTTAGAAGCGTAAGTTTAGCCTAGGTCTGTAGAGCATTTTTGAGAGTGCCTACCAGATAAAAAATCTGGGAAAATCTCGCCAAGGAGCGTTATTTTAATGCGCTCCCTAGCAACCTCTTGAATCCTCGTTGTTTTAACGCGAGGAGATGTAAAGTTAAACTTCATCTCGGTCAACCACGATGATTCGTGACTTAACTCAGGTGTTGAGAAAGATTTTAGAGGATTCAAAGCTATCCCCAAGATTCCCGGAATTGGGTGAGGCACAGATTTCCTTTGATCGTCCTTCAGACACCTTCAGTCCTGGGCAAAGCACGGTAAATTTGTTTCTGTACGACATTCGGGAAAACTTAGAACTCCGTAGCAATGAACCGACGATTGAACGGCGCAATGGACAAGCAATTATCCATAATCCCCCGATTCGGGTTGCCTGTTCCTATGTGATTACGGCTTGGCCGGTGGGTGGGGAGGAATTACCCTTACAAGAACATCGACTTCTGAGCCAGGTGCTGCAAGTTTTCTCCGCTTATCCCACGATTCCCTCACAGTTTTTAGAAAATACGCTACTAGCAGGACAAGAACCTCCCTTGCCAATGGTCATTTCCCAAGTCGATGGACTGAAAAATCCAGGGGAGTTTTGGGCAGCTTTGGGTAATCAATTGCGCCCTTCAATTGCGATCACAGTAACGATTTCGATGTCAGATTTACCAGAACTTGTTGAACTGGAGGAAGCTCCCATCGTTATTACCCGCGATTTGCGCTTTACCCAGGAAATAGACACTCAGCAAAATTTAATGCCCGTCGAACCTCTTGCACCTGCCCATGTCTCCCAACTATTCCGTATTGGTGGGCGGATAACCGATGCCAACAGTAACCCTATTATTAACGCAACAGTAATTCTAATTGAGCAGGGTTTAACGGCTGCCACTGATGCCAAGGGTTACTACAGCATCGGAGCAATGCCAGCAGGGAATTACACCTTAAGAGTAAAGTTTGGAAACATAGTTCAGGAGGAGGCGATTACTATTCCCGTCGAGACAGCAACAAGTGACTATAACGTGCAGCTAGCACAGTAAATTGTTCAAGGAGCAAGCAGTATGCCACAGTATCTCTCGCCCGGTGTTTATGTTGAGGAAGTACCACCCGCATCGCAACCAATTGCTGGGGTAGCGACAAGTGTAGCAGGCTTGATTGGAGTGGTAGCTGATAATGTGAAAATGCCACCTCAGCCGGGAAAGTTTCAGTTTCAAATTCAAACCAATGATGACGGTACTCCAGTATTGGACGACAACAATCAACCAGTTATCTTACGGGACGATAATGGCAGACCTCTATTGGTTTTAGATGATAGCGGAAATCCTGTTCCTGAACTGTACCCAGTTGCTGAAGCAAACAAACCCCATTTAGTTACCTCCTGGGAAGAGTTTAAAACTAAGTTTGGCGACTTTCATGAAGGCAATAAAACTATTGCCCATGCCGTCTATGGCTTCTTTTTCAATGGAGGTTCCCGTTGTTATGTGTTGCGAGTGGCAGCAGCCTCCGAGATCACTAATCCAGCTGAAGAACTAGAAAAGTTTGAGGCGGTGGATGAAATTACAATTGTGGCTATACCGGGAGCAATCAGTCAAACCCAGCACACTGCCATTATTGCTCATTGCGCCAAGATGGCAGATCGAGTGGCAATCCTAGACGGTGACTCAGCCCAAGAGCCAAGTAATATTAGTGGTATCCGTCCTGTTGGGCGCAGTAAGCAAGCCAGTTACGCTGCCCTTTACTACCCCTGGATTACAGTTTTCGATCCAGTAACTAACACTCAAGCTGAAGTACCTCCCAGTGGTCATTTAGCAGGGATTTACGCTCGCAATGATACTACTAGAGGTGTCTACAAAGCCCCAGCTAATGAAGTCGTGGTTAATGCTCTTAATATCAGTAAGCAAATCACTAAAGCCCAACAAGATGGTTTGAACCCTGAAGGAATTAATGTGATTCGCTCTTTCAAAGGCACTATTAAAGTTTGGGGAGCACGGACAATGGATGAAGAGGGGGGTGAGTTTGGCTACATCAGCACCCGCCGTTATTTCAACTTCCTGCGGGAATCAATTGATGACGGAACCCAGTTTGCCGTTTTTGAACCCAATAATTTAGCTTTGTGGCAGCGCATTACCCGCACAGTCAGCGACTTTTTACTCAATCAATGGCGAGATGGGGCGCTGTTTGGTGAGACACCTCAAAAGGCTTTCTTTGTTAAGTGTGATGGGGAAACCAATCCCCCAGAAGTTAGGGAGTTGGGGCAAGTTGTCGCCTTAATCGGCGTCGCAATTGTCAAACCTGCTGAGTTTGTTATTTTCCGGCTTCAGCAAATGGCTGGCGAGTCCTAATCCATGGAGCCCATTAAACAAGGAGAATTATCATGCCCAGAGTCGATCCGTATAAAAACTATCGCTTCCTC
This sequence comes from Symploca sp. SIO3C6, assembly GCA_010692425.1. Classification (GTDB taxonomy): domain Bacteria; phylum Cyanobacteriota; class Cyanobacteriia; order Cyanobacteriales; family Coleofasciculaceae; genus SIO3C6. The sequence goes on from JAAHHJ010000015.1 coordinate 149,633, forward strand.
GTGGAGTTTGATGGCATTGTCCAAGGGGGATTCGCTGAGTGCAGTGGCTTTGGTTCCGAGGTGGAAGTGATTGAGTACCGCGAGGGGGGAGATGATGCCACAGTACGCAAATTGCGGGGTAAAGCCAAATATCCTGATATTACCTTCAAATGGGGAATCACAGACTCCCGAGAACTTTATGATTGGCACTTGGCAGCCGTTAATGGTCAAGTTGAGCGCAAAAACGGTTCTATCATTTTATTAGATGATACTGGACAGGAAAAGTTGCGCTGGAACTTTTTCAGTGCTTGGCCAAGCAAGTATGACGGCCCTGACTTTAATGCTAAGGGCAATGATGTTGCCATCGATGCCTTGACGGTAACGTGCGAACGATGTGAACGGGCATAATTAAGGGATGACCAGGGAACAACTGATGTTGCAAACCGAATACGATTTTACATTACCATCCGGTTATGTAGATTCAGAAGGGAATTTGCATCGTGAGGGAATTATGCGACTAGCTACCGCTGCTGATGAAATTTTGCCATTGAAAGACCCTCGTGTACAGAATAATCCAGCCTATTTAATTGTTATCCTGCTATCACGGGTTGTGACTAGACTCGGCTCTGTGGAGACAATTAACCCAAAAGTAATCGAAGGGTTATTTGCTTCTGACTTAGCCTATTTGCAGGATTTGTACAATCGGCTCAATGGTAACGGGATGCGCGTGCTCCCTGTCAAATGCCCCCATTGTGGAGGAGATTTTGAAGTGGAGCTTGACATGTCGGGGGAATCCTAGGCTACCCCCTCAACCAACTCCATGAGGAGGTAGCCTATCTCGCCTATCACTTCCACTGGCACTATGAATCGATTATGGCAATGGAACATAGGGAACGTAACAGGTGGGTTGAGGAAGTTGCCAAGATTAATCGGCGCTTGAATACTCAGTCAGGGGCAAGGGACTTGGAGAAGAGATAATTTTAGCTGTTGTACATCTAAGATTACACTTTCTGCTCTCGTAAGGGTAGGTAGTTTATAAGCCAATGGTTAACTAAAACCATCTCCCCATCTCCCCATCACCGTGTCTCCGCGTCTCCCCATCTCCCCCTCTCTCCAAAATTTAGCTTGAAATTCCGGAGTCTCCAATGCCAGAAAATTTCCAGGAAGGAGGGAATCCTCCAGAAAATTCCCAGTTGTTGCAGCGCCTTAATCAAAGATTGGTTCGTCTTCCTGGTGTGATTAACAAGCCTCAACTACATACTAATTATCAACAGACTCAAACCACTGTTGGCAGACTAATTCAAAGGTTAACATTGCCAGAACAGACGAAATCTCGCTATAGTTCTGGTATTTTACAACCGATGGCAATTAGTCAACACTTTAAACGACTACGCCTTGAAGTTACACCAGCTTCAAATAAATATCCTTTCCCAAGCTTCTCTGAATCTCCTATTCCTAGTACAACAGTTCAAAAATCAGAATTACCAAAATATTATCTTCAGAGTAACTTGAAAGTTTCTTCTCAATCTCAACCACCAACACTGAAGAGTAAGCCTAGTGACTCAAGGACACAACCACCTCAGGCTGCACTTAAGGAAGGGGTATTTAAGATTAGTAAACAGGCAACAATAGCAGCAACAAATAATCAGTTGATTGCTAGATCCTCTGCTAAACCCCAATTTTTACAGCAGAAGTCTGAGTCTAGCTTTGACAAGACTGGTAATTCTTTCCCCTTACCTCAATCAACGGCAGTCCCTGCTCAACTTCCCATCACTCCAGTTAAATCAAACCAAGACTCAACCGCAAATCCTATAATCTCTAAGGTTGGGTTGAACTTAACTTCAATTTACCCTCCATTGCGGATTAGTCGACAAGCAAAAATTGCAGCTGTCAATAGGCAGTTTATTTCTACTAATTCCACTAACTTGATGTCTCCTACAAAAATAATTGAAAAAGGTTTAAATACTGGTTCAAGAAGTAATACTCAAATCAATCTTCAGCAGAATAATACTCAAAATTTGCCGTTCGTTGAGCGTTATTACCCAGCATCGACAGAGACAATTAAAACTCAACCAAGAGTACAAACTAATTCTCTTCATCCTGTAGTGAGGGTGCAAACTAAGCCTCAAAAATCTCCTGTAACCAAGGCTGTGGTTCAAACTAAAATTGCTGTAGAAAAATCAGAAACCTTATCTAAACCTGTGGTTAGACTAACGACAACGCCAAAAAGACAATCGAAGCAAAATATTGAGCATTACTTGATGCGAAGAACACTACTACCTCCCGCTACGCTATCGCCTTTGTCACTAGACTCTAGCCAATCGCAATTATCCTTCCCTCTCCCCAATCAAAGTGTAATTACTCAACGCTCAGAAAATGCACAGCATCTTTCAACACAAACCCCAACAATTTCCTCTTCGTCAAACTCAAATATCCTCTGCCGTGAAAGCAGCAATAACTCCTCTATAGAGAAGCAAGTTACAACTAATAGTCAATTACCTTTAGCGATCGCCCTTGGCGGGCGCGCTAGTGCTATCGCCAACTTTAATAGTAACAGCACAATAGCCCGTAAAACTGATATTATTGCTGAGTCAACAGTTGATTCAGGTTTAACAGAAATTCCACCCCCAGCAAGAGCAACATCAGAAACAACAGCAGCTATGGATCTCCAAAAAATTGCTCAGCAGGTTAGTCGTATTCTAACTCGTCAGCTGGCAGTTGAACGTGAACGCAGGGGGATTAATAAATGGCACTAGAAAAATTAAGGATTCAACCACTATCGCCTTCACAACTGGCAGAAATTACGGTTTTGTTTAATCCCCAATCCTATTCCATCTCCAAATCAGTAACCTGGAGTCCTCCCCAAACATCTAATAGTGAAAGTACTCAAACGGATCGGAAAGTCAATGCACCAACCTTAACCTTTGGTGGTGGTGGTTCTCGTCAACTTACTCTAGATCTTTTCTTTGATGTTACTGAACCAATTAATGGACAAAAAATTGATGATGTGCGTAGGGAAACTGATAAAATTGTTGCTCTAACACGTATTGAAAGGGATTTGCAACGTCCTCCTGCCTGTGAAATTTCTTGGGGAGATGCCCCCACTACCTCTGATTTTCCCTTTACAGGGGTTATCAGTAGCTTGACGCAAAAGTTCACTCTATTTAAAAGTGACGGTAAACCTATTCGTGCAAATTTGAGTGTCACCTTTATTGAATTTCTAGATCCTGAACAAGACAAACGTCAAACTGATCCCGAATTCACAAGCCGAATTATTAAACAGGGTGACACCTTAAGTAGTATTGCTGCCGAGGTTTATCACAATCCAAAGTTGTGGCGTATTATTGCCCAAGCTAATCAAATTGATAATCCGCGCCAAGTGGAAACTGAAATTGGTCTGCGATTAACCATTCCCAAACTAAGTTAAAGGTAAGGAGCCATGCCAGTTGCTAACCACCAAAATCCTTTGGTTCCAGATTTTAAATTAATGATTGATAGTTCTCTTTTACCAATAGAGGCTATGGCTCATGTGATTAGTATTACGGTTGACCACAATACCAATCTACCTAGTATGTTTACCCTGGAGTTGACTGGTTCCGATAGTCAAAATCAGGATATTTCCTGGATTGATGATCAAAACCTCTTTGCTATCGGTAAGGTTGTTGAAGTTAAATTGGGCTATGCTGACGATTTGGAAACCTTAATTGTTGGTGAAATAACAGGTTTAGAACCAGAGTTTGCTTTTAATCGTTTGCCTAGTTTAATTGTACGAGGTTATGACCGTCGCCATCGTTTACAACGAGGAAGAAAAACCCAAACCTTTGTTCAGCAGAAAGACAGTGATATTGCTGCTCAAATTGCCAATGCAGTTGGATTAAAGCCTCAAGTGGAAGATAGTCAGGTGGTGCATGATTATATCTTGCAAGCGAATCAAACGGATATTGAGTTTTTACAGCAACGGGCGCGTCGGATTCAATATGAGGTGGTAGTCGAGGACAAAACCTTATTTTTTAAACCGGTGGCGAATACAGAGAGTGAAATTTTAACCCTAAGGATGGGTGAGGATTTGTTGGAATTTTATCCTCGTTTATCCTCGATGAGTCAGGTAAGTGAGGTGAGTGTCAGGGGTTGGAATCCGAAGCAGAAACAAGAAATTATTGGACTGGCAAAAATTGGCGATGAAGTGTCAACCATGGGGGGAAATAATAGTGGTGCAGCTTTGAGTGAGAAAGCTTTTGGTGGGGCAGTGGAAATTGTCAGTCATCGCCCCCAAGTGACTCAAGCAGAAGCAGATCAAATGGCTAAAGCTTACTTTAATAATAGGACACTAGCTTTCATAACTGGGGAAGGAGTTTGTTGGGGTCGTACTGATTTACGCGCTGGTAAAGTTGTGAAAATTGAGGGAGTGGGTAGGGGTTTTAGTGGACAGTATTATCTAACCAGTACCACCCATCGCTATCAAGTTCAGTCCGGTTATCAAACCCATTTTGCAGTACAAAGGAATGCATCATGAATTTATTTGAAATCTTACTTGAGGGGCAAGAACAGCAAACGATCGCTAGTCCTATTTATGGTGTAGTGATAGGAGTAGTTACTAATAATGAAGACCCAGAAAATCTCGGACGAGTTAAGATTAAATTTCCCTGGTTGAGCGAAGCTGATGAAAGCGATTGGGCAAGAATAGCAACACCAATGGCTGGAAAGGAACGGGGTATTTATTTTCTCCCAGAGGTTAATGATGAAGTCTTGGTTGCTTTTGTCCATGGTGATATAAGATTTCCCTATGTTTTAGGAATGCTGTGGAATGGTCAAGATCAACCTCCTGCCAATAATGAAGATGGCAAGAATAATATCCGCCTCATTCAATCCCGAAGTGGGCATATTGTTCGTTTGAATGATCAAGAAGGTAAAGAAACAATAGAAATTATTGACAAAAGTGGTAAAAATAGCCTTATTTTTGATACAGCTAAGAATGCGATCGCCATTACTGCTAACCAAGATATTACTCTTTCTGCCACTCAGGGCACCATTAAATTAGAAGCAAGAAGCATCGAAATTAAATCAACTGCCGATAGCAAAATTGAAGCAGGTGGAGGTATGAATATAGAAGCTAAAGCCACGGCGAATCTTAAAGGTGCGACAATTAACCTCAATTAATTTTCAAACTAAAAACTAAAATCTAAAAAGTACTATGGGACAACCTGCAGCCAAACAAGGTGATCAAATTATTGCCGTCGATACGCATATAGTGATGGTGCCTGGAACACCTCCAGTACCCACTCCTCTACCTCATCCCTTCAGTGGCATTATTAACAATAATCTCAGCAGTAATGTCAAGATTATGGGAATGCCAGCAGCAACCGTTGATAGCACGGCTGATAATAACCCTCCTCACATTCCCACACCTCCTGGCACAGCATTTCAACAGCCACCTGCCAATAAAGCCACAATTAAAATTGGCAGTCCCACTGTAAAAATTAACGGCAAAATGGCAGCAAGAAATGGGGATGTTGCCCAGACGTGTAATGACCCTGTTGACTTGCCAATAGGAAAAATTATAGCAGTGGGAACGGTATTTATTGGATAGGTAAGGAGGGCATAATGCCGAAAGCTTTCTTAGGAGTTGGTGTTGGATTTCCCCTGCAATTGGATCAGGAAGGAAACTTGCAAACGGCTGAGTATGAAGAGAGTGTTCGCCAGTCAATCTTAATTATTCTCGGCACCGCTAAAGGTGAGCGGGTAATGCGCCCAGATTTTGGCTGTGGAATTTACGATTTAGTGTTTGAGTCAAATACAGCCTCGACAGCAGGCAAGGTTTCCCAGGCAGTGCAAGATTCACTGCTACGGTTTGAGCCACGTATTGATGTTTTAGATATACGAATCCAAGCTCAATCAAATGAGGAAGGGGAATGTTTGTTAGTTAATATTGACTATCAAATACGAGCTACAAATAACGTTTTTAATCTAGTTTATCCATTTTATCTGGAAGGGAGTGCCGGCTAATGATTAAAAAAACTCCCAAAATTGATCAGCGCTCGGCAAAAGATATTGCTGAGCAAGTACAGTTTCTTTTGGCGGAATATTCGGAGGAATTTCGAGGCAAGGAGCTAAAGGGTGTCAGCGCTGCATTGGTTAATATTTTTGCCCGTTTTGCTGAGATTATTATCCAAAGACTAAACCAAGTACCTGATAAAAACTTTCTGGCGTTTTTGGATTTATTGGGAGCCTCTCGTTTACCGCCACAACCTGCGCGAGTACCGCTTAGATTCTCATTAGTTGCTGGTAGCATTATTGATGCTGTCGTGCCAGCCGGCACCCAAGTTGCTGCACCACCAGCAGAAGGAGAAAAAGAGCCAGTAATTTTTGAAACTGAACGGGAGTTAGTGGTAACGGCAGCTAATTTGGAATCAGTTTTTGTGCGCGATCCCCAACAGGATATGTACGGAGATTACAGCTCAATTATCACGGCTACAACATCATTTAGTATTCCAGTTTTTCGAGGTAATAAATCTATTGAACATATTCTCTACATCGGACATTCAGAACTTTTAGGTTTTCCAGATATCGATAATTTGAAATTAAAAATAAATCTAGTTAAAGCCTTAGGTGATCAAGCAGAGATAAAATGGCAAATTTGGCAGGAAAATGAAAAGGTCTCTCAATGGAAAGATATTGTACCGACTAGTGATGTAACGGAAGGTTTCACTAAAGCAAATTCAACCAATGCTCAAGACATTAATTTTAGTGATATTCAATCGGTTCCTCTCAAAGCAGTTAATTCTTTAACTAATCGTTGGTTACGCTGCTGCCTACTCACTCCCATCACTCTTGCTGATGAACCAAAAACTGGCATGGTGAGAGCTAGTCAATTGCCAGAAATTAATCAAATTGAACTTGAGGTTACTTTAAATAAAACTAACTTAGAAATTGAAGCAGCGTTTACTAACCAATTGTCAATAGATTTGAGTAAAGACTTCTTTCCCTTTGGAGAAAAGCCTAAATTTGGCGATACCCTGTATTTAGCTAATCGTGAAGCGTTTTCTCAGAAAGATACATATATAACTCTAAATATAGTTCTAACTAATCCAGCTACTGGTGGAGAAGAACCACCGATACCACGAACGAAAACTGATGGCAATCCCCAGTTAAAATGGGAATTCTGGGATGGTCGAAACTGGCGAGAAGTAATTGCTTTACCACAGGAAGAAGAAGCAGAGCAAGCTTTTGTGGATACAACGGTAGCTTTGACAATCTCCAATACAGTTAGTTTTACTTTCTCTCATCAACCAGCAAAGACAAATATTAATGGAGTAGAGAATTATTGGATTAGAGTCAGGATAGTTGCTGGAAATTATGGAGTAGAAGCCTACTACCAAGAAATTACCAGAACAGTTAATATTGATAATGAAACTAGGCAAGCAAAAGACTATGTTTTCACTCCTGCAACTTTCCAGCCGCCATCCATCCAATTAATTGCTGCTAATTACAGTTTAACTAAATCAAAAGCACCAGAAGTAGTTTTTGCCTTTAATGATGCTGTCTTTTCTAAGAATCTGATCACGACACCAAGGGAAAGTAGTGAAATAGCTCAAACTAATTTTGCTCCATTTAATCAAACCATAACTAATCAACCAACACTCTATTTAGGTTTTAATTTACCCTCTGGCAGAACTGAATTTCCCAATCGCACTATTAGTCTTTTTAATCGCATTGCTGATGTCAAATATGGTGAAAAGTTAGTGCCGATTTCACCAACTCAAAGTCAAAAAATAGGTGACGATGGAGCAACTGTTAGCCACCACTTTTGGCTGACTAATGACACATCCAAGTCAGTCCGCTTTAAACTAATGTCCTTGGGAACAACTTGGTCTACGAAAGTGCCTGATTCTTTAGAGGTAGAAGCTGGTACAAGCCAACAGGTGGAAGTGCAGGTAACTATTCCTCTTGGTGCAGATTTAGAAAGTAGCGATCGCGGTTTACTTAGACTCACGACAACAGATAATCTTACACTTATCTACAGTGCCAGTTTTGAAACATTTGTGGGTAAAAAACTCTCCCAATCTCAGCAACTTCAACTTGCTTGGCAATACTGGAATGGAACTCAATGGGCAAAATTAAAGATTAGAGACGACTCAGAAAATTTTACCCGTTCAGGATTAATAGAATTTCTGCCACCAGCAGATTTTTCACCAAAGGAAGACTTTAACTTACCGCCGCTTTACTGGTTACGAATACAGTGGAAAGAGGGTGATTATCAACTTGAACCCAGACTAGAACGAGTGTTGTTTAATACAATAATGGCAGCACAGACAGTGACTATCCGCAACGAGATTATTGGTTCTAGTGATGGGATTGAAAATCAAACTTTTCGCACAACTAAAACCCCTGTTTTAATTGGTCAACAATTAGAAGTAAGAGAACTTGAATTGCCTTCAGTCCAAGAGCAGGAAAAGCTAGAACAAGAAGAAGGTAAAGATGCTATCCCCCCGATTCTCGATAGCACAGAAAGACCTAAAGAAATTTGGATACGCTGGCATGAAGTAACGGATTTTTATAGTTCTGGGCCGCGCGATCGCCATTACCTTCTCAATCATCTTAGCGGAGAAATTCGCTTTGGCGATGGCTTAAATGGTTTGATTCCCCCAGTTGGTAGTGGTAATTTGCGGATGAGTTGTTATCAAACCGGTGGCGGCAAGGGGGGCAATAAACCTGCAGGGACTATTGTACAACTGAAAACGACTGTTCCCTATGTAGACAAAGTAACGAACGATGAAGCAGCTAGAGGCGGTGCAGAAGCAGAAACCCTAGACTCACTGATTGAGCGTGTACCCCGCCAGATTCGTCACCGCAACCGCGCTGTGACGGTAGAAGATTATGAGGATTTAGCGAAACTGGCTTCAACAGAAGTTGCCAGAGCCAAGTGCATTCCTTTAAGGAATTTAGCAGCCAATTCTCTAACCCAAGAGCCAACATTGGGAGAGGTTAGCGTGATTATTGTACCCCACACCACTGATGCTCAACCTTTACCTAGTTTGGAGCTAATTCGCTGTGTGCAGGATTTCCTAAAAATTAGAGCCCTGCCCACAGTTAATATTTCCGTGATAGGCCCGTTGTATGTGGGAGTGCAGATTAAAGCGCAAATTGCTGTAACTTCCCTAGAAGGCGCTAGTGAAGTTGTGGGCAATGTTGAGTCACAATTAGCTAGTTTTTTACATCCTCTCTCTGGCGGTTTTGAGGGCAGAGGTTGGGATTTTGGCAGGGAACCTTACAAATCTGATCTCTACCGACTGCTGGAGGGAATATCAGGAGTTGACCATGTCCGCAGCCTGCAAGTAAAGGAAGTTGAAGAGCTAAAGGGAGCAAAACAGACGGGTCGTTTTCTAGTTTATTCCCAAAACCATGAGATTAACGTAATTTTTCCACAATTGTAAGGAGTAGTGAATTGTTATGCCTTTGGAATTACCCAATCTTGATGACCGCACCTATGATGATTTAGTCGCTGAAGCCTTAAGCTTGATTCCGACTGAGGCACCGGAATGGACAAATCATAATCCTTCCGATCCTGGGATTACGCTAATTGAGCTGTTTGCTTATCTTACAGAAATGCTGCTCTATCGACAAAATCGGGTAACAACTAAAAACATTCATTCTTTTCTAAAGTTATTGAATGTTCCTCAATGGCAACCTTCTGGCACAAAAGTCGAGGCACTCAATCAAGATATAGGAAATACTATTCGTCAGTTACGTCAGCAGGAACGAGCAATTTCTTGCCAAGATTTTGAGGAGTTAGCGAAAAAAGCTGATTCTCGTGTTGCACGAGTACACTGTATTTCTAGGCGCGATTTACGTCGTAGTTTTGACATAGAGAAGCCAGGACATATTGGTTTAATTCTTGTTCCTCAAGCAGGGGAAGAAGCAAACCTGTCTGAGATTATTTCTAAAGTTCAGGAATACTTAGAATCGCGCCTACTGCTAACCACACGCCTACAGGTTGTCGAACCACAATATCTCAACCTTAAGCTTGAAGTTACAGTTGTATCTCTACCTGACATTAAGGAACAGGAAATTCAAGCCAAAGCTAAAGATAATATCGCTAATTTTCTCGCTCCTTTAGTCGGTGGAAAAGAGGCAAGTGGTTGGCCTTTCGGTCGGAATTTGTTTGTCTCAGAAATCTATCAATTACTTGACCAACTGCCTGGTATTGATTACGTGACTTCAGTAAAGATGAAAAGAACTCAAGAAAACCTTCCTGATCGCAGAATAGAAACTAAAGAGAGCAAGCAATTAGTCGGATTAGAGGTTAAATCCCATGAATTGCTCAAGGCTGAGATTGAAGTGGAAGTGGCTTCCTCTAGTATCAAGAAAATTTAAAAAAACGGTAATTTACTTTAAGTTGTGAGTATCATGTCAGTAAGTTCAGATCAAACCAGTACCTATCTTCAGTATCTACCAGACCTATTTAGTCAACAGCAGTTTTTGGGTCGGATTTTACTAGCATTTGAACAGGTCTTAACTGGGATAGAGGGTGCAGACTCTGAGCCTAAAACTGGATTAGAACAAAAAATAGCCCAGATTTACCAACTTTTCGATCCCAGTGAAATTGACCAATTTTTCGATCTCAATAATAAACAACAGCAGGAACAACTTAAAGATTTTCTTGAGTGGTTAGCAAGTTGGGTTGCTCTGAGTCTAAGAGCTGACTGGACAAGGGAGCAACAACAAGCGTTTCTAGCCAACATTGTTTACCTCTATCGTTTTCGGGGAACCAAAAACAACCTAATGGAGTTGCTGCAAATCTACACTGGTAAGGAGTTTGAACCCGAAATTATCGAACTCGAAGATACACCTTTCCAAATTGGTGTCAATTCAACCCTTGGTGATAATACTCAGATTGGAGGTAGCCATCCTTATTTATTCAAAGTCAAGGTTAAACTCCCTAAACCAGATCGAGAGTTACTCAAGCGACAAGCAGAAATTGTTTTATCCTTAGTTAACTTACAAAAACCAGCACACACAGATTACGACCTAACTGTTTTATATGAAACCATTCAAATTGGCAATCGCCAACGCTCTACCCTTGGTGACAATATGCTGATTGGTAATTTGAATACATTTACAAATTTGGAGGGAAACAATGCTTGAAGATGTTACCAAACGATTACGTTACTTCACCTATCAATTTATGGAGGAACCAGATTTTACAGATGAGCAGAACTATCATTTAGACAGACGACATCGTCACAACAGACTACTTCACACTCCCGGCATTGCTGAGGGATTAGAGGTGAAAAAAACCGATGCCAAAAAAGTTAAAGTTTCTCCCGGCACCGCTATTGATAGCAACGGCCAGGAAATTGTTCAACCGGAAGAATATTCTCTTGATTTGAGTAATGGAACGACATATCCTCCTAATTCTGAGGTTAACATTACAATCAAGTACAACGAAAAATTAAGTGACCGCCAAGATCCTGAAAAAGAGAATACAGAGACTAGAATTACAGAGGAACCCAGTATTGAAGCTACTACTGAAACTCCTCCAACTGACGGTACTGTGATTCGCTTAGCCAAATTCAAACTCGACCAAAATGGCAATGTACCAGGTATTGTTGGCGCTCAGTTTGATGGTGGCTTTCGTCAAGGTGTTGGTTCAGTTTTAGCAGATAATGCTGTTTCTATCAGTAAGCTCAAAAAAGAACTTCGTATAGATGAAAGCACTACTCTTGGCCCAGGGGCAACCCATAATGTGTTAGCCTTCGAGACTTCTAGAGATAAACCCAACAGTGCCTTTCTATTAGTCTATGCCTATTCAATTACAGATGGAGCAAGATTCAGGTGGGAACAAGCTTATGAAACACAAGGAGGGTCGGTAAGGCAAATTGTAACCTTTAGAAGTGAAACAGGTCAAACAATCGAGATTGTATACAAAATTTATGCTGTGCTTGAAAATTAAACAGTAATTACTGTTTACAGTTTAATCTTATTGGAATTTGATAATCATGAAAATTTTTATTAAATTCAATTCTGAAGGAAAAATTATTTCGATTTCTAAACTTAGATTTATGCCGGAAGGGATGGAGCATCCTTATGGCATCCTAGAAGAAAACGAAGACGTCATAGAAGTTCCGTTAACAGAAGAATTGATGCAGATTGAAACTGTGGAGCTTCACGATACTTATCAGATAGATATAGAAACAAAGCAGTTGGTTAAGAAAACGTAGTTTTTAAAAAGGTTAAATTTCATCCAAATATTATTTTTGAACCTCAAAAGGAGTAAAAAATATGCCTGTTGAAGCTAAAGATGGTCTTCGATTTATCCTAACTCCAAGCGACGATTTAATCGATCCGTTCGTAAGTCAAGTAGAATGGCCGCGACTTTCTTGTTCGCAAGCCAATCAACTGGCTCTCGAATTTGGAGATTTGAGGGTTGACGGTAAAGTGGGTATCGGCACTAACGCGCCTACGGAAAAATTAGAGGTAGCAGGTAAAGTAAAGACAACAGACTTAGATGTCAGTGGTGTGATTGCCACCAATCAACTCAATGTAACTGGGAGTGTCAATTCACCTCTAAATATAGATAGTAACTTGACAGTTAACGGTGTAATTACCACCAATCAATTAAGTATTACTGGTAGTGTTACTACACCACTAAAACTAGACGATAGTCTAAGTATTAGTGGAAACGTAGGTATTGGCACAGCAACTACACCCACCGAAAAATTAGAGGTAGCGGGTAAAGTTAAAGCAATAGATTTAGATATCAGTGGTGCGATCGCCACCAATCAACTTAGTGTAATAGGTAGTGTGACTACACCTCTAACCATTGAGAGCAATTTGACGGTTAACGGTGCAATTACCACTAATCAAGTTAATGTCACTGGTACAGCTACCGCAGGCAAATTTATCGGAGATGGCTCAGAATTAACTGGAATCAACACTAGTAAGTGGTCGGAGGGAAGTAGTAATCAGATTTACTATAATAGCGGAAATGTTGGTATTGGTATTACCAATCCACTAGATAAATTAGATATAAATGGAGATCTCAGACTCCGAGGAAGTGATATCAAAGATACAGGTGGAACTTCGAGAATTTCCCTTTACGATAATGGTAATTTATATTTCAGAGAAGATGGAGGTTCAGTAACTTTAGCTATCACCAAAGACGGCACAATTGGCATCGGTACAACTAATCCAACATCCGGGTCAAAGTTAGATCTTAGAGGTAATCTCTACGTTGGTGGTAAGGCAGCGATCGCTTCCAACAACTATTGGCATAGAGCGCAATCAACTGTAGACAATCGCTATGGTTATTTTGAAGTCAGAAGAAAAACAAGTAATCGCCGTGGTTGTTATTTTGGATATGGTTCTCCTGGAAAATACATTGATTTGAGATTGGAAGATGGAAATTCTCTTGCTATTACGGGAGGTAATGTTGGGATTGGAACTAAGAATCCAAGAACACCTTTACATCTCTATTCACGCAATGATCCAACAATTTTACGCATCCAATCTTCCGATGCTTTTGGTGCTGGTAGAATAGAATTTTGGAGCGATCCTCAAGGAGCAACTAATGAGTGGCGACCAGGATTTATTCAATCAACAGACCGAGGAGGATTTACAGGCGGATTAGCCTTTTTTGTAAATGGTAGTGGCTTTAGTCGGAAGACATCTGCCGTAGAAGTGATGCGGATTGAAAATGGTAGTGTCAACATCAAAGGCAGATTGTTTGTGACTAATATTCCCTACGGTGATCGCCGTAACATGCAGTGGGATAGTTCCAGCAAGCTGTTATACCACGACAACTCATCTCGCAAAACTAAGGAAAATATTCAGTCTTTAGAAGACGATTTTTCCAAAGTATTACAAGTTGAACCTAAAACTTATACACGGCCTGGTAATTCTGAACACAGGGAAATCGGCTATATCGCCGAGGAGTTTCATGATTTAGGTCTAAACAAGCTGGTTTACTACGATGAGGATGGTTCACCAGGAGCTATCAACTATCGAAAAATCAGTATGTACCTTGTTGAAATTGTCAAAGATTTGAACTGCAAGATTGAGGAATACGAAGACAGAATTAAACAGCTTGAACAGCAAATGTCATGACAACCATGGAGGCTAAAATGAAAGAGCACTTGGAACAACGTTTAACTGAACTCAAATTGGAGTTTGAATCGGGACAAAAAATGTTGGTAGAGCTAGAAGCTAAACAAACTCACCTCCAACAGACTTTATTACGGATTAGTGGGGCAATTCAAGTCTTAGAAGAAATGCTAGTTCAAACACAAACTCCAGTAGAAGGTAATTCCCATATTTCTTCTGATTTAGAACCAGTTATTGCTCAACTGAAAGAATAAGTTCAATTCATTTCTGTCTAAGCCAACCTGATGAGAGAAAAATAATTATGCCTGTTGAAGCTAATGATGGTCTTCGGTTTATCCTAATTCCAAGAGATGATTTAATCGATCCATTTGATAATCAAACTAAATGGCCTAGACTATCGTGTTCGCAAGCTAATCAGCTCGCTCTTGAATTTGGAGATTTGAGTGTTGATGGCAAAGTAGGGATCGGGACAACAACACCCACTGAAAAACTAGAAGTCAAAGGTAAAGTTAAGGCAACCGATTTGGATGTGAGTGGTGCAATTACCACTCATAAACTCAGAGTGAGTGGTAGTGTAACCACACCGTTAACGATTGATAATAAGTTAGAGGTCAAGGTACCAGATGAAAAAGACCCCAATTGGATTAGTGGCTTAAGCATTCATTCAAACAAAGGTGCTTTAGCAGTAGAATTAAGAGCCACCACAGATGGTTTTCTTTTCAATACAGGTGATAAGGATGGTCAACAGGCTTTTTATATACATCAACAAGGTAATATTGGCGTTGGTATGATCAAGCCAACAGCCAAATTACATGTCAATGGTGACGTGCGGGTAAACGGGAAGATATTTGTCAAGACTATTCCTGTTGGCGATAAGCGAAATCTTCAGTGGGATAGTTCTAGCGAGCAATTTTACCAAGATACATCCTCGCAAACAACAAAGGAAAACATTGCACCTCTAGAAGATGATTTCACCAAGATTTTGCAAGTAGCACCGAAAACCTACACTCGTCCCGGCGATGCCAAACACTGGGAAATCGGATACTTGGCTGAAGAATTTCATGAACTGGGTTTACACAAACTTGTTTACTATGATGAAAACGACTCGCCTGAAGCAATCAATTACCGAAAAGTGAGCATGTATTTGGTAGAAGTTGTCAAAGAACTTGAGAAGAAGCTCCAACAACATGAACAAAAGCTTAACCAATTAGGAAATTCTGACTAGTAAGGATTTAACCCATATTCATAGTAGGCGGTGAACTCAATGGGCAATCAACGGGCAACCCAAACCAAAACAACCGAAGCAACCTCGCACAGAAAAACAGCAACCATCGCTAAACCCTCTGTAGCAACTCGTACCCCGGTTCACCCCCTGCTACAATTGCAACAAAGAATTGGCAATAATGCCGTCAATCACTTCATCCAAACTAAACTCAAAGTTGGCAAACCCAACGATATCTATGAACAGGAAGCCAATCGGGTTGCAGATTCTGTGATGCGGATGCCAACACCACAGGTACAACCTCAAGAAGAAGAGGAAGAAGCCCTTCAAACCCAACCCCAGGCAATTACTCCCCTAATTCAGCAACAAGCTGAAGAGGAAGAAGAGACAGCTCAAACCCTCCAGCGTCAAACTGATGAGGAGGAAGAAGCTGTGCAAATGCTCCAACCTCAACCCAATGAGGAAGAAGAAACAGCCCAAACCCTCCAAACTCAACCTGAAGAAGAAGAGTTTCAAGCCAAAGCAGTTTCTAGTGAAACCCCAGAAATTGATCACCGTTTAGAAAGCCAGATTCAGTCTGTTAGAGGCAGTGGACAACCTTTAGCAGCATCCGTCCGTACCTTCATGGAACCACGCTTTGGCTACGATTTCAGTAGCGTCAAGGTACATAACGATTCCCAAGCTGCCCATTTCTCCCGCTCTCTCAATGCTCAAGCCTTTACAATTGGTAGGGATATCTTCTTTGATACAGGTCGTTACGAGCCGAATACAACCTCAGGACAGCATCTGTTGGCTCACGAACTAACCCATACGGTTCAACAACAACCCCAAGCATCCCGGATGGTGGTGCAGCGTCGGGAAACAACTCCCTCCAACTCACCTAGAACCTCAGCTGCTATTGCCAGTCCTCCTCGCCCTTCACCTGCACCCAGTCCCCCAGTTACAGCAGCTAAATCAATAGTAGCCGTTTCTGATCAAACCGAGTCGCCAACCTCACCAGCCCCTGGGCTTGAGTCTTCGGCTACACAACCCCAGGCAGACTCAGAACCTCCAGAGCAAAAAACACCAGCAACAGCTAAAGGCAAGAAGGAAAAAGCCACAGAGGCTAAAGCGGAAAAAGCAGATACCAGTCAAAAATCTCCCACATCTCCTCAACAAGATCCAGCATTCCAAGCTGTTGTTAAGAAAGCCAAAGCAGTTGCCACCCAACAGCGTAGTCATGCTCCTGCTACAGTTAAATCTCAACAAGCCCAAGCCGCAGCCCAAAGTCCTGCCAGTGAAATAGAGAGCAAGGCACAAGCTAATCAAGTCGGCGAAATGGAGCAGGCGGAAACACCAGCCTTCGATGCTGCTGCCTTTAAAGCGGCATTGAACAAGCGCATTGCTGATATTGCTCCTAAGACTTTAAAAGAAGCCGACGAATTTAAGGAGAATAATCAGCTAGACTCCATTAAGCAGGAAACCACTGGAAAAGTCAAGCAGGAAAAAGCAGCCTCTCAAGCCCCTCTGCAAGAGAAAACTGAAGCCTCTCCTGATACCAGTAGCATTGAACCAAAATCCTTCACCCCCTTACCTCCAGCCGATGCCGGGAAGAAACCCCCTAAGTTAGGGGCAAAACAGGCTGTTCCTAAGTCGAAGTTGCCAACTGAAGTGGAAGCGCCTTTGCAAGCAGAAAGCGATTCCCTAGAACAACAGATGGTGGATGCTGACATTGACAAACAGCAATTAGTCAACTCTAACCAACCCGAATTCCTAACGGCGCTAGAAGCAACACAACAGGCTCAAACTCATGCAGCCCAAGCCCCCCAAGCCTATCGCCAATTGGAAGGAGAACAACTTTCTCAAGCCCAAGCCGAAGCGGCAACCAATGCTCAAGCCCAAACTCAAGCCATGCACGGAGTCAGGGGCCAACTGCTCAATCAGGTTGAAGGTGAACAAGTTGGCACCAAGAGTAAGGATGAGCAAGCGCGAGCAAAGGTTGCCAGCGATATTCAGAAAATTTATAACAAAACTAAGACTAATGTTGAGACAATCCTCAGTGATTTAGATAGCAAAGTTGAAACTGCTTTTGATACAGGTGCGGCTAAAGCTCAACAGGCCTTTGAAGATTACGTTGACCGACTTATGAAGGCTTATAAGAGAAGGCGTTATGGTCAAATTGGTGGTAGCGTACTTTGGGCGAAAGATAAACTATTGGGCTTGCCTTCGGAGGTTAATAACTTTTACGTGGCAGGGCGACGGCGTTTCCTTCAGGATATGGATACTGTCATCGACAAAGTGGTGACAATTGTTGGCAAGGAACTGACGAAGGCAAAATCAGAAATTACTAAAGGCAAGCAGGAAATACAGGATTATGTAGCTAAACTGCCGGAAAACTTGCAAACAGTTGGTCAAGAAGCTGCCGCAAATATTCAAAGTAAATTTGACAATCTCGAACAAAGCGTTAACAGCAAGCAAGATGAATTAATTAGCACCCTTGCCCAGAAATATCAGGAGAATCTGAAGGCAGTTGATAGTCGCATTGAGGAGATGAAAGCGGCTAACCAAGGTTTGGTAGATAAGGCAGTTGGGGCAATCAAAGGGGTGATTGCAACCATCGGCAAGATCAAAGCCATGTTTGCGGAGGTTTTCGCCCGCATTTCAGCAGTGATTGGGTTAATTTTAAAAGACCCGATTGGCTTCTTCAAGAATCTAATTACGGGGCTCAAGCAGGGCTTTAACAACTTCGTCAGTAATATCGCTAAGCACTTGCAGGCTGGACTGATTATGTGGTTAACCGGAACCCTCGGACCAGTGGGCATCCAAATTCCCGATGACCTCTTCAGCCTCAAGGGTATTTTTAGCTTGGTAACGCAAGTTTTAGGGCTAACTTGGGATTACATTCGTAAGCAAGCAGTGAAGCTTTTTGGCGAAAAAGTCGTTGCCGCCATGGAGAAAAGTGTCGAGATCTTTCAGGTAATTCAACGGGAAGGCCCGGCGGGTTTATGGGAATACATCAAAGAGCAATTCTCCAATCTCAAAGAGATGGTGATCGACCAAATTAAAGATATGGTCAGTGTCGAAATTATCAAAGCTGGCGTGAAGTGGATTTTGAGTCTGCTCAATCCAGTTGCTGCGTTTATCAAGGCGGCGATGGGAATTTATAACATTGTGATGTTTTTTGTAGAACGTGCGGCTCAAATCGCTGATTTCTTCAATTCGATTATTGATGCAGTTGCTGCCATTGCTAAAGGGGCAGTCAGTGGTGCTGCTCAACTGGTTGAAAAGGCTCTAGCCAAGTCGATTCCTTTGATTATTGGCATGCTGGCTGCGTTATTGGGTATCAGCGGTATTGCTAAGAAGGTTCAGGGTATTATTGAGCGGATTCGCAAACGCATTGATCAGGCGATTAACAAGTTACTAAAGAAGGCAAGGATGCTGTTTGGGAAGTTGGCAAAAACCGGGAAAAAGGCAATTGCTAGAGTTCTCAAATTCTTTGGTGTAAAAACAAAGTTTAAAACTGATACTGGTGAATTCCATTCTCTCTACTACAAAACTAAAAACGGTCAGCCAGTATTAATGATCTCTAGCACACCCAAATCAATCCAAGATTTTCTGAGTTTTTATGTCAAGGAATATGGAATTTCCAGCAATTCTCAGAAGGGTAAAACTATTGAAGACATCAACGCCTTTATTAAACAAGAGGTAGTTCCTTTAAGCAACAAGCTTTCAAGAACTAAGAAAGACAAGAAGCCTAAAATACAACAACAGCTCTTAGAGAAAAATGTAATACTCTCTGCCAAGTTAAAAGTCTTACTGAATAGAGATCAAGAGATTGGGATTCTGATTAAAAGTTATTTATTAGAAGGATTGACAGGTACTTTCCATAGCATACCCAAGCCAGTAAATGATATCTTGACACCTGATCATCAACCTCAAGCAGCCATATTAGAATGGTCTGCCAAGCAGCCCTACTTTGGAAAAAATAGTAATATGGCTAAACAAGCAGCAGGAAGAGCAAGTAAAGGATATGCGATTAATCTCCATGAAATTCGGCATGGGCTTGGCAGAACTTATGCTTCCAAGGGAAACAAGACTAAGCAAGTCTTTATTAAAAATGCAAAACTTAAGCTGAAAGGTATTACCAAGAATCAGGAAAAAAGAAATATTGTCGTGAACCTGATCAAGAATGAACTGAAAGCAGATGTGGAGGCGATGAAGTCAGTTCTGAAGGATAAAAATGCATGGTCTGATATTCACGATCTTGATATCAGTCAAAAAGAAAAAGACAACCTAATGAACACAATTAAGAAAAACATTCGCAGTGGAGAAGATCAACTTCTTGCTCAGGATCTCGAAAGTTTAAAGAAGTAGTTGTCATGACAACTTAAAACAATGAAGAATCAGAACTTACCTGATTTAATAGCTAACTTATTTGAATTTATGGAAAATTCCGGTGTAAATGCTATTGATTTCCATATGGTGTACAGAGGTAATGAAAAACTCTGTAGTTTACTATCCCCTAAAATTAGCCGCTACTTTATTCCTATTGGAGAGCATAGTTCTCGATCGCTAATTTGTTATTGGAAACACATAGATGATGCTCCTTTAGATAAATTGCCTCTGGTGTGGTTGGATAGCGAAGGTACTCCCAATAGTGTATTTGCCTCAAACGAGCATGATTTTTTATCTTTACTGCCTTATGATCTTGGAGGGATTTATGACTTTATAAGTAGCTGGGAGTCTTATCACGAACAGCCTGACAACTACACTTACCCCCTAGAGAAATATGATTCATCTGCTCTGGGATGTTTAATCGAAATATGTCAGGAAGATAACCCTGATTATACTCTTTTCGTACAATGGCTGAATCAATCTCTAGGTATTAAAATATGTGAAAATCCAGCAAAATTAGTCGGCGATGCCATTAGTCGATTTCCTCGTTTGAAGCCTTGGCTGGAAAAAAAAGGTGTCAGATAAACCCATTTGTAGGCTGTTGCGAATGCTGCGATAATAGCAAGGGGAATGATAGCGCTTAATTTAATACCAACTAGACACACTATCAATACTTGAATTATAGAGATAGTGATGGCTAGTGTGGCAAATAGTATGGTTCATGCACGAAGCTAATGCCAAATCCCAAGGGTGCCACCAGGGTGTCGATTTCTCCTTCTACACCGATACTGGTAGCAAAGGCAAGGGAGGTGTTGTAACCCTGCTCTTTTTCTGAGGAGAGGGTATAGGTAACGCTTTCGGCTTCAATAATTTCTAAGGAAGAGGATCCGCTATCCAACTCAGTGAGGAATCTGAATTTTGTAATTGCTCACCATTGGCTTGAGTATTTTTAACTATTCCGTTAGGGACAGAATTAATAACTTTGACAAAGAAGGAACCGTGTTGGATGTTGTAGGCAGCGCGATTACTCTCGACGTTGTCGGTATAGTTATACTCTTCCTCAGTAGCCTGTCCATTCAAAACCAGAGCAAACTGTTCCCCATTACGGGGTACATCTGCCCAAATTTCGGTAATCCTCAATTGGAGTCGGTTTAACTCGGCATAAATCTGGGCAATTTGGCGCTCGATTACCATCGCCTTCTCTGTCATGGCATCGGCTGTAAGTTCCACCTTGACGCTACGGTAAGTTGGTACAGGTACAGAGGTTTCTCCTAAATGACGTTGAGATTGGAGGTAGGGAATAGCAGTACCTGTAAACTCTTCCCCTTCATAGAGCATTACCTTAACGCCTTGCTCTAAGCGGATGGATTGAATCTTACCGATAAATTGAGTATCGATAGCTCCTTGATAACCTGTAGTTAGACTCAAACTTTCACTTTGGAAAAAACTTCCGGTGAAAAGTTCTACACTTCTTTGACTTATTCTTTCATTGAGTTGCTCGCGCTGTAGAAATAACTCAGCTTTTTCTTCCTCAAGCTCACTAATTCTGACTGCTACACCCATACTGGGCACACTTTGTAACTGGACTGTGCAAGTATCAGCTCCAGAGCCATCACTAATGGTAATTCTGATACTGCCCAATTGAGTACCAGGGGCACGGGCAATTAGGAGTAGCTGAGGATTTAACTGTAATTGACCCCTGGAAGTATGGGTATTGTAATAGGTAGCTAGAAATTCATCTTCCATACCCCGGAAGTAGAGGGCAATTTTACCAGTGGCACTTTCAAACAGTTGGGGATTATCCTTAGTTTCGGCAAATTGCAGCAAGCCACCAAATACACTCATACCCATAGGATCGAGATGAATTAAAGGCATGGGTAAAGACTTCTCATTCGTCAACAGCTTGCGAATCTCTCCCAATTGCCCCCGTTTCATCTCTAATTCGGTGCCCTTGGACATGATTTGTACTTCTAAGGAAAGGCGTTGTGTTTCTAATTCCCTTAATTGTGCTGCTAGCTGGTTGAGACGATGGTTAACTTGATTTAATTCATTAACTAGTGCCTGCAAGTTAACGACAATGCGATTGTAGGGAGGAGGAGATGATGAGGTCCCCCAAAGTCTTTTTCGAGATTCTGTATAGGGATGGATAATTCCACCAGGTGCATAGAGAGTTACCCTTACCCCTGAATCTATTTCTAGGGAACCCCTACCTATAGAAAGACCATTAACACCACCATTGTAGCCTTGAGTAAACCGAAAACTTTCACCTTGAAACTTCAATCCTGAGTAAAAAGTAGCTCCTACCGTGCTATTAGCTTGCTGACGCTCTAATTGCACCTGGCGACGCTGGCGATTCTTAGTTTCTCGCTCATTAGCCCGAATTTTCTCTTTAACTGTTTGATGTTCAGCTAATAGTTTTGCTAACTCCGATTCTAGGCGAGGAATAGTTTCTCGCTCTAAATTAGTTGTGACATTAATTAGATTGACATCTTCTCCCTCAACTCCCTCTGGGAATATTTCTAGTAAGTTAGCAGGAAGTTGCTCTTTAATTTTTTCCAGGGGAATGTTATCTAAAATCTGAGCAAGTTTACCGTTTTTAGTTAAGGCAAAATCTAATACCGCTATGTGATTATGCTGATCATCTTCACTCTTGGTAGCTACAGCTAACATCACTCTTGCATCTTGTTTCGTGGGTTTGGGGGTGGAATCATTACCTGTGATTACATCTTCCTGTTGGAAATAAAGTAAAGCAGATAAACCAGATTCAATGGTGCGATGCTTGAAACCGAAACTAGTACGACTGATACCACGGGATTCTCCTAAGGGTGCAGCCGAAGCAATCCAAGTTTCTAGCCCTGGATTCATGCCGCCAATAGTAGCGTCAATAGCATTATCAGTTTGGTCATAAAGATTAATTCCGATTCCCTCATCAAAACGATAATAAATCAGTAAACCTAACTCATTACCAACAAGGCGATGATTGAAGTTAGCTTGAATTTCCTCTTCAGAGAGTCTGCGATTCCAAATACGTACTTCATCAAGGCTACCGTCGAAGTAATCGCTACCTTTTTTTCCATTAAACTTCCTGCCTAATTGCCAGCCATAACCACTAATATCCCCCATAACCATATCGGGCAATTCTTCACTCCAAGCTTTGACACCATTGTGATAGGTAGTTATCTGGGAAATATTATCAGCATGATGATGTTCAACTGTAATCGCAAGATGATGCCAATCTGCGATTGCTTGACTGACGTTTTCCTGTTGTGCAGCCGTTGTCGGTAACTGCTTGCCCCGGAAATTTAGTCCTAGAAAATCAGCATAATAACCAAAGCTGAAGATATCCTCACCTTCGCTATTAGTTTTACTCAACAGCATTTGGTTAGGAATTACCTCTAGTGGTGCTTCCTCAGATTTATCCCTGGGATTTACCCACATTTCGATCGTGAAATTTTCTCCTGGACTAAATTCTCCCAAGTTTATATAATCGTCCACCCCATCCAATTGCAAAGCCGATTCAGAAAAATTGCTACCACTGTTAGCAGTTAAAGCTGAACCTCTGGTATTAAACCAACCATCCTGAGAACGCTCAATATTAAAGGAGTCAATACGATCAGTTTGGCTATTGTGGGCAAAAATTTGCCAACGCTTAATATCAGTAATTTGAGTAGGAAGCTGTAATACCGAGAAGTGCCCCCCTTGTAAATTGCGGATAAAATCTAATTCCTGAGTCGGTTCAAAAAAAGGCATTTCATCCATATCCTTTGCCCCTAAAGTATCCTTGGAGTTAAGGGGACGAAATTTGTTACGACTACGGCGGAAACGCACATCCAGACTCATCCGTAACTGATTTTCAACAAATACAAAACGATCTACTAATAAGGTTTCATTAACTACAGGAATATCGATAGATTGATTATCCTCACTTTGAACAGAAACGAATAAAGCATTTTTATCTTCTGCACCAATTGCCTGACGAAAAACATAGACATACTTTTGGTCAGAGAGTACTTGAAAAGGGGCATCAGCAGTGAATCTGGCAGTACTAGAAAGAAAAGGATCAATTTCTTCTAATCTTACTTGTTCGTCAATTCCTACTTCCTCACCACCAAACTTGACTAAAGGTAAAGTTTTAGGAGCAATTACACCAAAACCAACTTGCGCAAGTTCGTTAGGGAATCGTAACTCTATAGGAGTAGCAGACCAATTTTTAGCATCAATAGTCTGTTCATTCTGACCATCTAAATTCAGTAAACTGTAGTAAATACGGTGATTTTCGCCCATGGCAAAGGCAATCATTGTGCCATTATGCCTAACCATCGTGGTGTATTGGTAAACTTGGTTTGAGTAGGTTTTGAGGAATAGTTTTTCTAATTCTGAATTGGTTTTTTTCATTACTTTAGTTTGATGATTTTAGTTGTGTATTTAGTGGTTATGACAAGACAAGAGATTGAGTAAAAACTTAGCTGTATTCCAGATATGAATATCAACTATTTGCTGACTTATTAAGCTTTAAATCAACAAATAATAGATACGGCACCTATTTATTAGATTAAATAAAATTCATAGTTGATGCTTTCACTTGTAGGGAAAATTGATTTCCAATTTTGGAAACCAAACTCTTGCCTCTGACTAATCACTGTGTCACCTATGCTGTTGAGAGTGGATGAACTGCCCGCACTTCGTGCCACTTTCCTAACATCTTCCAGCTCCTGCTCTCAACATTGAGAGCAGGGCAGCAAGTCTTGAAGTCCCTCTCCCAGGTTTAGGAGAGGGATTTAGGGTGAGGGCTAACAAAGGTAACATATGTCCCCGAGTTATAAGCTTGTTGCTCTAAACAGGGAGCTTGAATAGTAAGTAGCCAAAATTTTCTACTCCCTATTCCATTTGGTGAGAGTTATTCATTTTGTGAGTAGAGAAAAAAAGCTTTTGTAAAGTTAAGCTTTTCCTTGATACTGGAAAAATATAAGTAGAAATTATATAAAAAATATTTTCATAAGTATGGAGTGATATTTTAGTAACATTACTTATTAAACTATCAAAACTAAATATTATTGAGCATCTGAATAATTCGAGAAATCAGGTATTCTGCATTTTTTGAACATAAATTTATATTTAATGATTATTGATATGCACCTATCTTTATAAATTTTAACTTTGTATTTTTTCAAAAAAGTCTAGGTAAAACTAGTCGCTATACCTAGAGAGTGATGTTATATTCGCTATATGCAGTTAAGCAATAGCTCCAGTTGAACGTTAAACTGACGAATTGAGTTATTTGCAAAACCAGAAAATTCACAGTCAATAAATTCTGTCCAGGGCATAATCTTTCCTGATTTCGCATCAAACCAATTCGCTGTAAAGATTTAGCTCCTAAGTAAAAATCTAAATCTTTACAAATTGATGTCACTTGGTTTCAAGTTGGATAGATTCAGTTGTTCAATTTTTAACCAGAGTAAATAAATGATGTTCTTACAAGGATTAAAGTAATGACAAAGGTTAGCTTTATCAGTGATAGTACTTTGGATAACTCTACTCATATTGGCTTAGATGTAAATACTGATGACTTTCAGAAAATTGGCGCTCAGCTTGAAAAGATTCCCGAAATATTGAATAAGACTCACACTGCTTTGTCTGAGATAGAACATGGAATTCAAAATGCTGACAAATTCTTAAAAGAAGCTCCTCTATTTGGAGATAATTTGACACTATCGTCATTTTCAAATTCTTCTCTATCTACACAGACTTCTAGTTCCCAAACTTCTGAATCCCTCAATTTCATTGGCGAAATTCGCAATACTCTAGATGAAGTTTTGCAGGAAATTAAAGATTTTTCAGAAGATGCAACAATCGGACAAATCAAAGATGTTTTCTTTGAACAGTTTGGTTCTGCAGGACTAAAACTGATTCAAAATAGAAATGATATTGGAATTACTCTTACCGATGATAAACTCAAATTTGATTTAAAGTTAAATTCTGATTTACCTTCTTTTGAACGAGCTATTGACACAGATTTAGGCGTCCCAGGATTGAACCTGAGTTTGGAGGACAATAGTAAAGTTCAACTCGATTTCGACTATGAATTCGATTTTTCCTTTGGTATAAATCAAAATGAATTTTTCTTCGATACCCCGCTTGAGAATGATATTGAGATCGACGTTAGTACATCATTTTCTAATCTAGACATCGATGGTGAACTTGGATTTCTACAAATCGATGTTATTGATAATTTAGAAAACCCCAGCCTATTTGAATTGGGGCTAGACATTGATCTAAGTGTAAACAACGGAATCCCTTCAGTGGCAATGGTTAACCCCACTGGAAGTCTTAACCTCAACCTAGATCTTATGGCAGGTTTAGAAGATGATGAGAAGGAGCCAATTTTTCCATCAATTAGTACTGATTTTTCTCTAAGTTGGGAAGATTTCTTTGGGAACCCGTCTTCCGATCCTGAGATTGCATTCAATAATGTTCAATTAGAGCTAGGTTCATTTCTGAGTGGCTTCGCTGAACCAATCATCAACGCAGTTGACAAAATAATTGCTCCCTTTGAACCTATCCGTAAAGTCTTAACCACGAATATACCAGGACTTGATGATATCGGTATTGAGATCAATCTTTTAAATTTAGCAGGTGTTCCTAACAACTCAAAGCTTTTTGACGCAATTGACCAATTTGGAACCATAATAGAAGCTGTTAGTACAGCACAAGATACTGCTGATAACCTTTCGGAATCTGATCTCTTCATCGATCTTGGCAGCTTCACCGCTAACGTCAATGGTGAAATTGTAACTAGCAACCCTAATCAGGATACTTTACAGCAAGCAGAAGCTAAGGGGTTCAGTTTCTTCACAGATGTTAAAGATATTCCTGGAGGAGGGCTGAGTTTTCCGCTTTTTGACACACCTACTGAAGCTTTCAATTTACTCCTCAATAAAGATGTAGATCTCTTGAATTTTCAGTTGCCTGAGTTTGGAGCAGGTTTCGACTTCAAGAAAAAGATACCCTTACCTGTACCACTACCAATCCCAGTTTTTGTCAACTATGACTTTGATGCCAACTTCACAAGCCCAGGTATTATATTTGGATACGATACAGCAGGTATTAGGAATGGTGCTCCTTTTCAAGGTTTCTTCGTAAATGGCAGCAATCCCCTTTTTGAAGTCGATGCCGAAATTTCGGGAGGAGTAAGTGCTGGTGTTCCCAAAATTGCTGAAGCAGGTGGCGATGCATTCATTAAGGGAGAGGTTGATTTTTACCTCCCTGGTAGACAGGAGAAAGCTCGGATTCAAGATCTTGTCAATAGCTTTAGTGACAACAACTTTTTTGACGCTGATGGGAGTGTAACCGCTGGTGCCAGTATATGGGCAGAACACATTACGTTTAATCCAATTAAAGGATTTTTAGGAATTCTGACTGGGGATTTTGATAAACTTGTTGACCGATATGAGAAGAATTTGGTTACATTTGATATCTTTGATTTTGGAGGTAGTAGCGATGCTCCTACACCTGAACCACCAAATCTAGCTACGCTTTTAAATAATGGTGAACTTCGTCTTAATATGGGGCGTTTTGCTAATGAGCGCAACATCAATCAAGATATTGAAGATGAGAACTTCAGTGTCACCTCTAATGTTATTGTTTCAGCCTTTGGAGAACAGGAGACATATTCCAACATTAGCAAGATCATCGCCTATGCCGATACAGGAAATGATGTGATCTCCATCGAAGCTAATGTCATAGCTGAACTCCACGGCGGATTGGGTGAGGACAATCTCTACGGTGGTTCTCAAAACGATCTTCTCTTTGGAGAAAGAGGCGCAGATAGACTTGTAGGTAATAGTGGTAACGACCAACTGCATGGTGGTGAGGATAGTGATAGGCTGTATGGTGACGAAGGGAATGATCAACTACTAGGTGAAGCTGGAGATGACTTACTCGACGGTGGTGTAGATCATGACCTTCTCTTAGGTGGGGATGGTGAAGACACCCTCATTGGTGGTGTAGGTAATGATTCACTTGAAGGTGAAGACAAAAACGACAGTTTATTTGGCGGCGACGGAAATGACATCCTTCAAGGGGACAATGGTAATGATCTACTCGTTGGTGGTTCTGGGGAAGATAGCCTTGATGGTGGAAAAGATAATGATAGGTTATTCGGTGAGGTTAACAATGACGAATTAATAGGCGGAATTGGTAATGACTTGCTTGATGGCGGAGAAGGAAATGATACCCTGAAGGGAGGTGATGGCAATGACCAGCTGTTTGGTGGTTTCCGCGTAATAGTTGAGCCGATTTTTGACGACAATGGTCAGCAAGTCCTTGATGAAAATGGTCAGCCAGTGTTTACCACGCCCGAATTTTTGGATGATTCTGGTCATGATTTTCTTGATGGTGGTGAGGGAGAAGATAAACTCGATGGTGGTGCTGGTAATGACTTCCTCGTAGGTGGAGCAGGTAATGATCTAATTGAAGGTGGCAATGACATTGATACCGTCAGTTACGAAGATTCACCCAGCAGTGTAGTTGTTAATCTTGACGAAAGTCGCACTTATCAAAATACTGATAGTACCTTCCACATAAGCATACTGTCTGCAAGTCCTATCCCTACTGATCTAGAATCCGAGTTTGCGATTGACTCAGCCACAGCAAAAGACGGCTTTGGTACTACAGATACCTTGCGAAATCTAGAAAATATTATCGGCTCTGAGCATAATGACATCCTAATTGGCAACAGCCTAGATAACCGCATTGAAGCCTTAGCAGGAAATGACTTACTAATTGGCAACGCTGGTAATGACTACCTTGATGGTGGCGCTGACATTGATACCGTCAGCTACCGACGTGATCCAGGTTCAGTTGAAGTCAACTTAGCACAAAACCAAGCCAAAGACGGCTTCGGCAATACTGACCAAATCTATAATGTTGAAAATGTCATTGGCTCTGCCTTCGATGATGAAATCATTGGTGATGCTAACGATAACACCATCTACGCCGGAGCAGGTAAAGATAAAGTTTCCGGTGATGCAGGTAACGACACCCTCTTTGGTGAAGACGGCAATGATACCCTCAACGGCGACGCAGGAGACGATTATCTAGTAGGTGGTACTGGAAATGGCTGGCCCTCTGATATCCTCAATGGAGGCTCCGGCAACGATACCGCTTCCTACATCACTGCCACCTCTGGAGTCGCCGCCAGTTTAGAACAAAAGATTGGCTGGCAGGGAGATGCCACAGGAGATCAATTCATCTCCATTGAAAACCTAGAAGGCTCCAATTTCAATGATTTTCTCATCGGTGACAACGGAGCAAATATCCTGAGTGGATTAGATGGAAACGATACCCTTGAAGGCAGAGATGGCGACGACACCCTTAATGGGGGCGAGGGTAACAATATCCTCAATGCTGGCGAAGGCAACAACACAGTTGAAGCTGGTTCTGGTAACGATAACGTTTACGCTGGTACTGGCAACGATAATATCTTCACCAATGGTGGTAACGACGAGATTCACGCTGGAGACGGCAATAACACCATCAATGCTGGTAATGGCACCAATAAAATCTATGCTGGTAATGGCTACGACTCCATCTCTGCTGGCACAGGTGACGACGAAATTTATGCTGGTGATGGCGGTAGCACTATTTTTGCAGGTGCAGGAAATAATCAAGTCTACACTGGTAATGGTTATGATTCAGTTGAAGCTGAAGATGGTGACGATTTAATTTCCGTAGGTAATGGCGGCAGCAATATCGATGCCGGAGATGGTACAAATACTGTCTATGCTGGCACTGGTGATGATCAACTCTACACTGGCACTGGTGATGATGAAATCCATGTCGGGGAAGGCAATAACAATGTTGATGCAGGTTCCGGCAACAATATCATCTCTGCTGGCTCAGGAAACGATGTTATTGATACTGGTGCAGGTGACGATACAATCTACGCTAACGAAGGTTTGAATACTGTCCGTGCTGGCGATGGCAATAATCAAATCTACAGTGGTTCTGGTGGCGATTTTCTCTTTGCTGGCACTGGCGATGATCAGATCTACGCAGGTGAAGGACAAAACTACATTGATGCTGGCAATGGCGATAATACAATCTATTCCGGCTCAGCCAGCGATTTTATCTTAGTTGGCAATGGCAACGACTTAATCTATGCTGGCGAAGGCAGTAATCATATCTCTGCTGGAAACGGTGACAATACTATCTACGCTGATGCTGGCAGTGATCAGATTTCCACAGGCTCAGGTAATGATTTGATCTATGCAGGGGAAGGCAATAATCTGATTGCCACTGGTACAGGTTTTGATACTGTATACGTTGGCAGTGGTTTCGATCGCTTCTCTCTCTCTGAAGGATTGGGAGAAGTCACAATTTACGGTTTCCAAGCCAATCAAGACTCATTCATCGGTGCAGGTCCTCTCGACTTGAGTATCTCTGGAAATGATACTCTGGTTACTCTCAACAGCAGTGGAGATCTTTTAGCGATAGTTAAGGATCTTCAGTTAGTCTAATATCAAGTACTTATAGAATCCCCCTACTTCTAGGAGGGGGAGTGTAAACTTTTCCCCTTTTGTAAAACATCACAAAGATGGCGATCGCTTTTTTTCAAGTTAGCATTGGTGCGCAGAAAATCTCGCACCCGATTGCAGCTGTACTCTAGTACCTGCTGTGGGTGAAGAACCTTATCCAAATTCCACAGAATAACCCTTCGATCATCACTGGCAGAGGCGAGTACTTTGCCGTCAGGGCTGAAAGCAAGATCATTAATTCTATCAGTATGTTCGTTGAGTTTCATAAAGAAGCTGCCGTCAAGCTTCCAGAGTGTGATCTTGTTGTCCCTGCCGCCTGAGAGCAGAATTTCACCACTGGGATTGAAAGCAACGACCTTAACACGCTCCTGATGCCATCTGAAAGTCTTCAACAAGGTGCCATCTATTCTCCAGAGTTTGACGGTAGCATCTTCATGGGCTGAAGCAATAAGCTGACCATCGGGACTGAAAGTAAGATCTTCCACCCCACTGTTATGCCCATTGAGAGTCTTGAACAAGGTGCCATCTATTCTCCAGAGTTTAATGGTCTCGTCGGCGCTGGCTGAAGCAATCAGTTCACCATTGGGGTTAAAAGCAACTTCTTCAACCCTAGCCTCGTGTCCAGTGAGAGTCCTAAGCAATTTACCATCCTGCTGCCGCCAGATTTTGATGGTCTGATCATCAGAAGCCGAGGCGATGAGCTTGCCGTCGGGGCTAAAGGCAACTCCCTCAACTTCGTTGCTATGTCCCTTCAGAGTTATGAACTCTGTACCATCTGAAAGCCAAAGCTTGACGGTATTATCCTCAGAAGCTGAAGCGATGAACTTGCCGTCGGGGCTAAAGGCAACTCCATCAACTCCACTTTGATGTCCCTTGAGAGTCATTAACAAGCTGCCGTTTTCCCGCTGCCAGATTTTGATGGTCTGATCATCAGAAGCTGAGGCGATGAGCTTGCCGTCGGGGTTAAAAGCAAGGCTTTCGACCTCATCTTGATGCGCTCCCAAGACCCTCAGTAAGCTGCTGTGTGGTTGCCACAGTCGAACTGTGCCGTCATCAGAAGCCGAGGCAATGACTCTGCCGTCGGGGCTGAAGGCGACTGAGCGGACTTCGTCCCGATGCCCTTCCAAGGTGCGAAGCAAAGTTCCTTCTACTTGCCAGAGTTTGATGGTCTCGTCATCAGAAGCCGAAGCAACTACTTTACCGTCAAGACTAAAGGCAACTCCATTAACTCCAGCTTCATGTCCCTGGAGGGTTAACAGTTTGGTGCCATCTGGCTGCCAGAGTTTGAGAGTATGATCGTCAGAAGCTGAGGCAATGAGCTGACCATCAGGACTAAAAGTAACTCCATTAACACCAGCATCGTGTCCTTCTAGTGTCTTGACTAAGGTGCCGTTTAACTGCCAGAGTTTGACAGTGCCATCCCTACTGGCTGAGGCGATGAGTTTGCCATTAGGACTGAAAGCAACTGCCAGAGTCTGATCTGTATGCCCTTGAAAGGTTGCCACCTCAATGCCATCAAGGTTCCAGAGTTTGAGGCTGTTGTCGTCAGAGGCTGAGGCAATGAGCTGACCATCAGGACTAAAGGCAACTTTATTAACTCCAGCATTGTGCCCTTCTAGGGTCTTGAGTAAGTTGCCGTCAGTTTTCCAAAGTTTGACAGTGCTGTCTTGACTGACAGAGGCAACTATCTCACCATCGGGGCTAAAGGCAACTCCCCGAATCCGATCCTGATGCCCTTCTAGGGTCTTGAGTAAAGTGCCGTCAGTTTTCCAGAGCTTGATTGTTTTGTCCCGAGAAACTGAGGCAATACAGTTACCATCAGGACTGAAGGCAACTTCGTAAACGACATCTTGATGCCCTGAAAAATAGTTGTACCCTTTGAGTCGATAAGCTGTTTGTAGTAGGGCCTCATCAACCTGATTTTGAAGCTTTGGGTCTACCCAAACTAAATTTTCTAGTTTTTGCCTTGCTCTTAAGGCTTCGATGAACCCATCTAAACTTCGATTCAAGACAAAATATTCTTCAGAAAAAGCTGTGAGCACTCTAATTTCATTGACGAGCGCTCTGCGATACTGCAACAAAGCTGTCACTCCCAAAGCAGTGGAGATGCACAGTGCTGCACTCACTGTGCCTAGTAAAAATCTCTGCAATCTAGAAACTTCTCGCTCTTTTGCCCATCGGGCTTCAGCCTCTTGAGTCTGCGCCATCTGGGCTGCCTGCACTTCTTGCCTGTCGATTGCTTGACTGGCAGCTAAGAATTGATAATCTATCTCACTCAAACAGCGCTCTTTTCCCCAAGCTTGGGCATTTTCTAAGACTTGACCTCGCAAAAGTTGAGATTGGTCTTGGCGAAGTGAATTCAACCAAACTTTTAGTTTCTCGGCATAAGGTCGCAGTTGGTCAAATTGCTTTTCTACCCAGTAGAGGTTGAAGACAGCACAGTAAATACGGTTATAAACTTTTAACTTGCCGTCACGCTTGATAACCAATCCACTCAGAAGCAATTCCATCTGCTCAATACTGCCATCAGCAACTAATGAGCCTTCCAGGAGAATTTGCTCATAGAGTCCCAGTAGTCGCCCAGCTCGTTTTTCATTCCTCAGTAGGCGGTCACGTATCGTCTGCAAATGAGTCGGTTCATCGTTAACTACCCAGTTATTGATAATGTACTTTTCTGTCAAAATGGCAACCAACATTGGGGGAGCATAATTTTTGACTTGCTCGTGGTGTTCAATAATCAACCGACACAACTTTTGGGTGAGAAATGGTTGTCCACCTGTCCAAAACAATACCTGTTTAAGTACTTCTTGGTGGTTGTCTACATAACCTCTTAAGCCTTGGGCTAAAGGTTCTATTTCCGACTCACTAAAGCTACCCAACTCAATAGAGCGACCAATATTAAACGGTGTCCTCGTTTGGTCAGTAACCAAGTCCAAGGGCCTCGCCACTCCTAACAACACAAAGGTGATGGGTAGAATTTGGTAAGTTGAGCGGATTAGAGCAAAAAAGTCGTCGCTATTGAAGGGTAAGCTCAGAACAGTATCAATTTCATCGACAAAAATCACAATTTGTTTTTTAATTTGCTCTAGCAGTATCTCTTCAAGGAATTCACCTAAACAGCTTACAGGGGAAAGGCGGCGGCGCTCTTCGAGCCACTGGTGTATGCAAAGCTGCCCTTTGAGCTGAAAACCCCTTACTAAACAGCGGATGATATCAGCATACCACTGGCGTTCAGTAGTGTTGCGGCTGCCAATACCAGAAAGGTCAACTAACCCACAAGCAATATCTTCTGAACATAGTCGCTTGCTAGTTTGCACCCGCAAGCTAGACTTTCCCACTTGACGGCTGCTGAATACATAGCAAAATTCTTTTGCCTTCAAAGCTTGGTAGAGTTCTTCATCGGCTTGGCGCACCACGTAACTGGGTGCATTCAACGGTAGGCTACCACCGACTTGATATACGTGATTGCTAATTTGCATAGGGAATTTGGGATAAAATTAGAGGTTTAAGAGCCTACTAATCCCCTTGTAAAAATAATTTTGATGCCAACGAAAACTACAAGTAACAGTGTTGTTCCCTAGATTCATCAATCTAATGCGATATAGCTCCAAGGCTAGCAACTGTTTTAGCTCCACAGCTGAATTGGTACTCAAAACCTGCTCATCAGCTACTGCTACTTATAGATGCTGCCGGAGATTTTCTCAGTGTCGGTGCAGGTAGTTGCTAGTTACTGTTAATTACTGCCTCTTTGGTTGCACTTTGCCACAGCTGCTCCCAGGTTACATCTTTACTTTGAAAGACGATCTAAGGCTAGTCGCACTTAACAGGGAACTACCCCTGATAGCTGCATCAACGGCTCTAGCTGGTTTGTTTATACTGGTTTGTTTAGAACTCTAGTTTATACCATTGACTTAATTGATGCACCTGCTCTAAAGTAAACGATGAATAGATAAACTGACAACCCCATCGCTACAATAGACATTTCCAGAAAGCCAAAAGTAGCTGCCTAAATACTTTTGAACCCTTAACCTCACTGGGACAGTTTTAGCGGAATTCAAAGCATAATCAGCAAGATTAAGCCCTTGTTGTTAATTTAGCCTCCAAAGTTATGAAAATTGTTAATCTGAATCGTCTTGGTGTCATCTTTGATATAGTTCAAAACTTCAAACAAAGTTGAACGCCTTCAACTTCACCCGAACTTGCTAAATTATTAGTGCTATCCACCTCAACAGAATAATCATTTTGCCAACCATCACCAATAATTAATGTCTGACTATCACGGTTCAACCAGTACTTAAATACCTCAACCCTATCATCATTGGGACTAAGAACTTGATAAACTCTAACTCGCTTTTTACCTTGGCTTTCAGTACGAATACATTTGAGTGCAAAGCCAATTTTATCTAAGAAACGTCTAACAATAACAATAGGTGTAGAATTCTTGGCTATACCAATACCCACTGCTGTTTTAATCGCAGAACGAT
This sequence comes from Symploca sp. SIO3C6, assembly GCA_010692425.1. Taxonomy (GTDB): domain Bacteria; phylum Cyanobacteriota; class Cyanobacteriia; order Cyanobacteriales; family Coleofasciculaceae; genus SIO3C6. The sequence continues at coordinate 184,327 of JAAHHJ010000015.1, forward strand.
TAGCAAGGGCCAGGGCTGCCATTGCCTGCAAATCCTGATCAGTATTTCTCAATTCTCGCTCTTGATCTGCCAGTAAAACTGGGATACCTAAAAGTTCCATGATACCAATAATTGCTCCTAGCTGGTTGCGATTAAAATCGGGCAAAAATATACTACCTTCACCAAGTTCTATTAACTTTCGCGCTACTGTAGAGTCCCTTTCTGCTAAATATTGACGACCTAGGGTTAGATAATAGTGTGTTTGCAATTTTTGATACCAGCCTTGATCATCTTGGGCTACCAGTTGTGCTGTCACAGGGATGCCATAGCGCAATTTCAATTCGTACTTGCGCTGGGAACGCCTTTCGGCTAAACTCTTAACCATCCTTTTATTAATAATCTGATCTTGGCGATCGCTAATCTCGCTAGCAGAAGCAACAGCCTCACACTCTGCCTGATAGTTTTGGTTTCTAACAGCAGTAATCGCTTCTTTAAGAGAATTAGTTTCTGCTTGAGCCTGTTGTTTAAGGGAATCTAGCTGCTGATTTTTTCCTTGGTTTGAAGAGTTCTTAACAACTACTTCTTTAACTTGATGACCTTCTGCAACTAGCGCTGACAATACAGATTCTCGATAATTAAGCATCGAGACATTGAATCGTACTGCCATCTTTGCCCAACACATCAAAGACTCTGCCTGAAAACCCAAATCTAAATCTTCCAGTGCCTCAAAATCGGATTGTTGTAGCAAGCGGATATTGAGTTGAGTGAGGCGATGCCCAGAAGTAAGTAATGACGGTATAGAAGTCGAACCATTCCCCACTTTATTAAAACTGTAAGGTGCCACCCAAATAAACCGGGGAATATTTTCTCTAATTCGTCCTAAAGCTTGTCTGACACTATTTGATGCTTGAACTCCTTGGGCAATTGCCCAAACTGAGGTAAAGTGTCCTCGAATATCAATACTCACTCCTGTTTCAATTGCTGGACTACTTAAAACGACATCATACTTACCCAAAACCTGGTTAAGGTTAGTGACACATCCACAAGCTGGATGATTTGGTTCTGTCAGAGATTCAGAATCAATGCGCAGTATTCGGAGTTGAGGAAATTGCCTGTTAAGGTACGCTTCTAGATTACGAGTTCCCCATTGACTTTTAGTCTTCTGTGCCGAAAGACAGACAAAGGGTTTTCCTCCTTCCTTAATATGTTTTTCTAAATCTTTTACTAATCTGTCGGGAGTACTTTCTTTATAGCTATTTACCACCCATGACTCATCTAATTCTGGCTGCCAATCATTTTCGATAATTAATGGTTGTAGGTAAAATCCAGCTAAATTAAGCAAATAATCTATAGAAATATCACTTAAATCAGCATCAGCAACAAATACTTTGCCCGAACCTCCCAAAACATTTTGAATCAGATTCTTCAGAGACTTAAGAATAGCCACACGATTACTCTGACAGGTACTAGAATTCAACCCATGCCAAAGGACTTGTTCAACTTCATCAATAATCACTACCCCATCAAACCAGTTGGCTGCACTAAATTGAGCTTGGGAAGATGGATGTAGGGAATCCAAACAAAGACCATATCCCAATACCTTTCCCTGGGGATCATCAAATACCTCAGTAATATAGTTAAGTCCAAAACGCTGGCACAGGGCCTCTACCAATCGCACTCTATGCCCCACAACCAAAATCCGCTGCTGGTTTTTGATTGCCCTAGAAACAATGCCTTCTAATAGCTGAGTTTTCCCTGTACCTTTAGGAGATTTAATACCTATGAGTTTAGCGTTATCAGGAATAGGTAACTCTGGAATATAACGACAGTTGAGTCTAATATCAACACGATAGGTTAGCTTCGTTAAAGACTGAGCCTTCCAAGTATCGAGGGAGTGTGCTTTTTGATAAACTTGCTCAAAAGCACTTTGACCATGAGTAGCAATTAAGTCATCAACTCCTTTACCCAATTGGGAATTCCAAGTGATGACTTTAACCTCACAACCAGCCTTACTTAGTAGATATCCAGTTTTTCTAATCGCAGCATTAACTGCCTTAATAGTATTAGGTTTGGAGTCTTGGTCAAATACAATATAAATCGGTCTATTTTGGCTAGCTAGCTTCTCCAATTGAGGGATTAGGCGAGACTTTCCGATACGATTTCCTTGTTCATCCCTCGGTACTCGATAGCCACCATGCACTCCGGGAATAGCAACAGCAATATAACCAGCCGTCAGTAATGCTCCAGCTTTCTTAGCTCCCTCAGTAATGCATACAGGAAGTTTGGGGTGATCAATCACCCATTGCCAGAAGCCAAAGTTTTCTTGATCAGAACCAGAGAAGTCCTGTTTATGTCCCAAACTAGAGAAAGCAAACTCTTCCCCTGCTTCCTCATAGCGATTGGCAATACATTGCCACAAATGGAGTGGCACTCGCAGGGCAAAAATTCCTGTTGGCTCTTTAGGGGGATGTTCATACTTTATCAACTTTTGGGAGTCGTTACTACGACGGGGTTGGCTGGGTTTAAAACAACCCCAGAGATCATCTTCACCAGTAAGTAAATCAACCCCTGAACACCACCATCCACCCTGTTGTGTGTGTTCATAACGCTTGAGAATGCGATCGCTAACTCTGCCATCATTACGTCTAGGGATGGCATCAGAGTATAGCAGATATTCAGACGGACAAGAGCCTTCGAGAGCAGTAACATTAAGGCTAGTCAGCTGTAGATCGACGCAACTGGCTTGCCACTCGAGTAAATGATTCATGGTTTTGGTGGAAGACTCAAGCAATGGTAACGCTATATATAGGGGTTGACTATTAGATTTTAGTGTATATAACGCTACTTGTGAGAGTTAAGTGTCATCTCTGCTGAAGTGACCGAAAGTAATCGCGTTCCCTATGTATCTAAAAAAACATTTCTGTTGCTTGAGAGCACCTCACGGGCGGCGCGCCACCCGCTATGAATGAAAGAAACACTAGAAATCATCAAGCTTGATTTTACATGAGTTTTGTCTCGTGTTTCTTAGAAACTGTTGATTTATAACTATATTGCTCTTAATCAAATAACAAATTGTATTAATACACACCAAAGTCAATTTGTACAGAGCTAAATATTAAATTTTTCTTTAATTTAACAATCTGAACTGGCAAAAGCTCGAATAAATTGAGAGGTTTATCTAGGGAACGAAAGTGACATCTTCTCCCCCCACTTTTGAATAAACAAACCATTAATAAACCTTTATTGAATTAGAGTAAAAATCTAGTATGACTCGAGTGATCGACCGTGCTAAATCAAAGATGATCGGCGAACAGATCCTTAATCATCTCTTCTGCTACCGCCGTTTATGGTCAGAGACAGATCCCTGTGCACAAGAGCCCTGTTCATCCTGTCTAGTTCCTCATCTCCAGAAGATTGAGTCTTTTATTGAACAGGAAAAGCCAATCCACTTCGTTCTTCCGGCGTTCCCAGCCAAATCACCCAATAAAACAAAGGTTTTAGGTTCCTTACCGGACATGGGAGAAAAGATTTCACTCCAATTTCTTCAGTCGCTATGTGTTCAGATTCAAGACTTTTATGCTCCTGGCGCACAGATTACAATTTGCTCCGACGGAAGAGTGTTTAGTGACCTTGTCTGTGTCAACGATGAAGATGTTACTGCCTATGGTAAGGAGCTCAAAAACATACTTGATGATATCGGTGCAGATGCTATCAATATCTTTAACCTGGAAGGTATCTTCGCTGGACTAAGTTGCGATGATATCCGACAGAAACTAGTTCTTAACTATGCAGACTCTCTTGAAACTATCCGCTGCCGAGTTAAGAACGACCCAAACGAGCGTAATTTATTTAATGGTATTCATCGCTTCCTCTTCGAGGATTATCTTTTCTTGCAGCCTTCCAAAAGCCGCAATCGGCTCCGAAACGAATCCAAGAAATCTGCTTACGGTGTAATTCAGCGAAGTCACGCTTGGAGCGATTTGATCGCTGAGCAATTCCCCCATACTATACGCCTTTCCATTCATCCCCAACCGGTTCACTCAGAAAAAATCGGCATCCACATGATTAAGACGCAGGATGCATGGGCAACACCCTGGCACAATGTTGCGGTGTATGACGGCAAACAGTTCCTGCTCATGAAACGAAGTGAGGCAGAAAGCATGGGTGCCTCCCTCGTATGGTGCAACAATCGTCCCAGTCATTTTATTCTTTCCGATACACCGAACTCTCCCTTACAGGAATAATTGACCTGATGAGACTTTCTCTTGCTCCAAAACTGTCTTTGAAACTAAATTAACTAGTCGGAAATAAATATATGAAATCGCCCGCAGCTACCTTAAACCCTATACCCCAAACTCCACCCCCTGCCTCAACCAGTATTGATTGTTGCCCAGGTACTTACCGTGCTTTGAGTCCCTTTGGATTATTGCTGGAGGCTAATAATTCAGGCTCTGACATCCGAGAGCTTGCCCTCACACATTTGTGTCAGTTAATTTGGAAGTATCGTCTAATTGTTCTGCGCGGTTTCTCACCTTTAGAACAAGAAGCCTTATCAGACTACTGCGCCACTTGGGGAGAGATCCTCAGCTGGAATTTCGGTACAGTACTCAACTTGGTAGTGCACGACAATCCTGAGAACTACCTGTTCACAAATGGTAATGTCCCCTTCCATTGGGATGGAGCATTTGCAACTGCCGTGCCTAGATTTCTCTTCTTCCAGTGTCTAGAAGCACCAGCATTAGGAAATGGGGGCGAGACATTATTCTGTGATACGACGCAAATATGGCAGGATGCGAATTCCCTGCAACGTGAAGTCTGGAAAAAGATTGAAATTACCTACCGTACCCAAAAAGTTGCTCATTACGGCGGCAAGATTACGGTACCTCTAGTCAGCGAGCATCCCATAACTGGGGAGACCACCCTTCGCTTTGCAGAACCAGTTGACCCCTACAACTATCTTAATCCTATCTTTCTGGAAGTTGCAGGATTACCAGCTCAACAGCACGAACAATTCCTCCGTCAGCTCATAATAAAGCTTTACTTACCACAAAACTGTTTGGCACACGAATGGCAGCCAGGGGACATCCTTGTTGCTGACAATCACGCGCTGTTGCATGGTCGTCATCCCTTTAAATCAAAATCCTCGCGGCACTTACAGCGCGTACATATCATCTAAAAATCTAAAACTTAACTCCAATTTAGATCCGATTACCTAAAAACCTTACTAACTGCTCCAACTTTGACCAAGCACTACCGCTAAGCATGACATCTTTTGCCAGCTCAATCCCGGTTTTGTAGTCCTCAAACGGTACGATTTCCCCCACTTGCAGTGCTAAGGAAGCATTTAAAGCTACAGCATCTTGCTGCGCAACTGTTCCCTTACCCTGCAAAACATTGCGCAAAATCACGGCATTTTCTTCTAGATTTCCGCCTCGCAATGCTTGTGTGGGTGCTGGGTTTAAGCCTAGTTGTTGGGGATTTAAGCTCAACAACTTGACTTTACCCTCGGATAGTAGTGCTACATCAGTTTCCGCTGCTAACCCAGCCTCGTCTAGTTTTTCCCTGCCGTGCAAAACAAAAGCTTTGGGAGTTCCCATCTGGCTCAAAGCCTGGGCAACAGTAGCTACAAAGCTAGGGTCATATACCCCAATTACTTGCCCAGTGGGGCGCAAGGGATTTACTAATGGTCCCAACAGATTAAAAACTGTCCGCACTTTTAGAGTTTGCCGCAGTGGTGCCACTGCCTTCATTGCTGGGTGCCAACCGCGAGCAAATAGAAAAGTGATACCCACTTCTTTAAGTGCTGCTTGCACTTTCTCTGGTGGTGCTGATAAATTGACACCCAACGACTCTAAGACATCGGCTGAACCAACTTTGCTCGAAGCAGAGCGATTGCCATGTTTGGCAACTAAAATACCAGCAGCAGCAGCGACAAAAGCGACAGCTGTTGAGATATTAAAGGTTGAAGCACCATCTCCACCAGTACCACAGGTGTCAATTACTGGGGTTTGGTGAGCAATTGCCGCGCTCTGTAAAGATTGGGATTGCAATACTTGAGCCATTCCTGTCAATTCTTGGGCAGAGACGCCTTTAGCTTGAATTGCCGCTAGAATTGCCCCTGATAAAACCTCTGGGATTTCCTCATGCAACCATCCTTGCATTAACTGTGAGGCTTGCTCAGCTGATAAGGATTGACCCTCAAGTAACTGTTGCAACAAGTTAGACCAATTAGTAGTGATGGGAGTCGTTGCCGCTTTAGAGTCATTCATAGAAAATTTTGCCTAGAAAATCCAGTTACTTATTGGTGGCTTACCAATAAAGTTACAGCATAAGCAGCAATTCCCTCTTCTCGTCCCACAGGTCCTAACTTTTCGTTAGTGGTTGCCTTAATACCAATTTGGTTAGGTTCTAATTCTAGGGTTGTGGCAAGGCGATCGCGCATGGTCTTAAGATGGGGTTTGAGTTTGGGACGTTCTGCCACAATTACAGAATCAATATTGCTGATACGCCAGCCTTGAGTTTGTAAAAGCTGATTTACTTGAGTCAATAGAACTAGACTATCAGCTCCTGCCCATTGAGGGTCAGTAGGGGGAAAATAATGACCAATATCTCCCAAACTCAAAGCACCTAGCATTGCATCCATGATGGCGTGAGTCAAGACATCGGCATCACTATGTCCAAGTAACCCCAATTCATGGGGGATGTCAACGCCGCCGAGAATCAGGGGGCGTTCGACAACTAATCGGTGGATATCGTAACCGTTACCAATGCGGATGTTCATTGTCCAGAGATAATCTTACCTTCCTTAATTACCTTAATGGAAGATGTTGCAGAATTTACCCAAAATACCTTTCCCGTCAAGGCTGTGTGAATTGTTGCTCCTGGCAGTGGGAAGACATCATTGGTGCTGATACCCCTTTCCCTAATTATTCCCACCAACAAAATGCTCTTCCCTTAGCCAAGGAGGTATTTCTTAAACAGAAACAAGGGTCTTCTCAAGTATTGCCAACTACTCTTTGTAGATTGCAGGAAGCTTGGAAATTATTTCAAAAAAAGAAAGTTTGGCTTTTCCTGTTTCAAGAAGTATAGGCAGATCCAATCTTTACTTTTCCCTCAGTTTAGAACCAATTCAATTAGGGGCTAGCAAGCTAAACTTCCCAAGTCAATGAACAATGAACGATGAGCAATGAACATCTAATCCTCATTCCTGGAGTAGCAATTTGAAAAAATTCTTCATTTTCAGGGAAGTGCCAAGATCAAGCGCTAACTTAAAGGGTGAAGATCTAATAAATTTGCGATTATGACAGCTCATGAATTTTTAATGTTGGCACTGCTCCTAAGTCCTGGTATCTTGCTATCAGCAATTATTATGGGTACTTTTGCTGCTGGCGGTTAATTTTAGCCAATTTTATTCTTAGGGAGAGCAAGTCTAATTTGGACAAACAACTCCCAGTCACAAACTGTAGTAGTTACAACAAATTACAAGCAGTAGCCCCCGGTGTCACTAAGGCTGCCTTCAACCCCCCTCAGTTTGGTAGGGGGGATATATTTTTGGCAACAACATCACGGTGTTTACTGTTCAGTTTGCTGGGGAGCGTCATGAAAGTTTTTTTCCTGGTGCGGCTTTCCCGAAACAGGGGTTGAGTCAAACAAGGTTGCCTCGAGTTCCATTCGCTGTTCCATCTGACGCAAAAAATAGCCAGTCATCATTGCTGAGGCTAGCAATCCTGCTAAATTTTCCCGATCAGTGGTAATCTGCACGTTAAAGTGTTCTGAGGGCAGCATCCCTACGAGCCCCTGAACATTCTGAGAGATAATCTGTTGAATCTCTGGACTGGCTGACCTAGCAACGTGGGATAATACATCAGGGGACTGGTTCTGGAGATAGTTCAGCAGTTGATTTACTCGCCCTTGCTCATCTTCAGGTTGGGAGTTGAGAAAGTTAGGGTTAAATACCATTAGGAGTCTTAAATTTGACTTACTTAATTTCTACTCTAAACGATCACGATGTCATCCAACTTATGCCTACCACTGTTAATACTAGTACTTTCGACATAAATTTGCGATAATTAGGTCTTTGGTAAAGAAACTGTAAAGTCACTCTCAAGGCTTGCCAATACTGTTAAGGAGATGGCAGTAGCTGGTCTAGTTCAAAATGTTGGTGAAACTTGTCTGTAACTTGCAACCAGTAAGAGCGACCATCAGTTTGTCGCCGTTTGTGGATAAATCCGATTTCGATGAGTTCTTGGACGTGTTGGTAGGCACCACTGCCACGCAAGTTGACGAGTTCAGTTTGGGCAATAGGACCCTTGAGAGCAATCGCTGCTAGAGTTCTTAAAGCCCCAGTACCTAATTCAGCAGGAACTAATTCTACCATCAACCCCTCAAAGGAAGAGCGCAATTGTAAGCTATAACCAGCTGGCGTCTCTACAACTTCCAGAGCACTGTCCCTGTGTGCATAGTCTGCCATTAATTCAATTATTGCATCTTCGGTAGCGTCGCGATCGCAGCCAGCACATTCAGCAATTTCAGTAATTGAGAGTGGTTTTCCTTTCAGGTAGAGAATCGCTTCTATCTTGGTTGCTAGACGAGGGAGACTCATAAGGGACTTACAAATAGATTGACTGTTCATAGTTCGGTTCATAGTTCATTGTTGATTGTTGATGGGGAAAGCATTCCACAACTACCCCTATACCAACCCAATGAGCCATGAACCGTGAACCATGAACCATGCACCATGAACTTACTCTCCAGTAATTGAGAGTTCCTCAACCCAGACTCGAGGACAAACCCCTGATGGAGTTACCTCTGCCTCTTTTTCAACACAAACGATTGACTTTAACAGTTCCAGGATATCTCCAGCCACAGTTGCCGAGTCAAGACTAGTCTTCTTTCCTTTTTCCACCAGCCAGCCATCAAAGGGTAGGGAAAAAGAACCTTGCAAGGCGTTAACCCCAGCGTGGAGGGCATTGAGTTCATCAATTAGAATCACATTTTCGGCATGTTCCAAGCTGTAAGCTTGCTCGGCAGCTTGCTCACTCAAGACATGATAAAAATGTGGGCTAACTGTAACTTTAGCTCCAATATTAGCGTGACCTGTGGGTTGAGCATCCATCCTTTTGGCTGTACCAGTACTGTGCAGGAAGCCTCTCAAAATTCCCTCGGTAATTATTGGCACGCGGCGGGTAGGAGTACCTTCACCGTCAAAGGTTTCTGCTGAAATGTTACCTGGATGTAGGGCATCATCATAGACCGAAAGTAGAGCACAGGCAATAGGCTCTCCTAGGGATTCTGGTGTTGAAAGGCTCTGCTTATCTAGAATACTCTGAGCATTAAACAGGTTAGAGAAAGCAGCCAACAGGCTTAGGAAGGCCTCTGGGGAGAATACAACCATGTACTTGCCAGACTTGATTTTCTGGTAATTTAAGTGACTGATGGTTTTCTCAACTGCTTCTGTGAGACACTTCTCAATCTCTAAATTCTCCAAACTTCGGCTAATTTTCAGAGCGCCAGCACTACGAGGTTTTTTCCCTTCTTCTTCAGTTTTGCTGTAGAGATAAATTGAGGCGTAGGAACGAGTCTCATCTCTGATTGCACCATTGCTGTTGACATAAAAGCGGTCAATGTCTCGTTGAGCCAAGCCATTATAGGGTACTCCTTTAATAGCAGGATGAGCATCAATGAGTTCTTTTTCAGTGGCAATCAGTTTGTCAATTAGCATCGAAGCTGGTGCTTGCGGTGCCTTTTCGTTGGGGATATCAGCAACGGGGTTTTTTGCCTCAGGACTAAAATCAGGTACGTTTTCGGTTACTCCAAAGAAACTGGCTTCGTAGGCAGTCTTAAGAGCTAATTCCAGGCCTTTGGGGTCAACATCAGTGGTGGAAGTGACCCCCATGGTGTTATTATCGTTCCAAACTCGAACGATTACACTAGAGCGGTTGGAAGCTTTTATCTGCTTAGGTTTGCCCCGGTCTACCTGTACACTAGTTTCATCTACAGATGCGCCGTAAATATCAAATTTCTGAATACCAAGTTGACGGGCGCTTGCTTCAGCAGAAGATGCAATTTCTTGAACTTTCGGCATGGTGTGGATGGTAGGGATAAAAATGATTTGATAATTTGATCAATGAAGCAGGATAAAGGAGTCTTTGAGTCTGTTAAGTGTTCCAAGTCTCAATCAATTTCGTTGGCTGAAACGAACCCTGATTAAAGACTCCGTAAAGAATGGGAGGATTGGATTTTTGATAGTTCATCAGTTTTTGTTTACTGGCACTCAAAACCTATGAACTATTAAGCATGTTTGCTTTGCGCAGCATGGGGGTAGCGCTTACCATCAACAAACTTCTCAGAATCTACTAACGTCCTCCGACAGTGATTGAATCCACCTTGATGTGGGGTTGTCCTACGGTAACGTAAACGCTACCGCTAATTGAACCACAGAAGCCAGAGGCTAGCTCTAAATCCCTCGAACACATGGAAATTTTGTTCATAATCTCCTTGGCTTCGCCAATCAAAATCGCTCCTTTTAGCGGTTTAGTAAGTTTGCCATTTTCAATCAAATAGGCCTCTTCCACACCAAAGTTAAATTCACCTGTAGCACCAACACTACCACCGCCCATCTTTTTGCAGTAAATACCTTTATCAATTGAAGCAAACAGGTCTTCAGTAGAGTAGTCTCCGGGGGCAATGTAGGTATTGCGCATACGACTAGCAGCGGCAAAGGTATAACCTTGGCGACGCCCACTCCCGGTTCTAGGGTGCCCAGTACGTAATGAACCAGCACGATCTGATAAGAAATTCTTGAGGACTCCTTTTTCGATCAATAATGTCCTCTGGGCAGGCATACCCTCATCGTCCATATCTATGGTGCCGAAGGCGTTTTCTGATAGTCCCTCATCCCAAGCAGTCAGGCTTTCATGGGCAATCTTTTCCCCTTTTTTGTCAATAAAGGGAGTAGTTTCTAGTTCAATTTGAGTAGTTTCTAGCAGATGCCCGCAGGCTTCGTGGAAGATAACCCCACCAAAGGAATTCGCCATCACTATTGGGTAAGTACCAGATTCGACATAGTCAGCGTAGAGCATTTTCCCTGCTGATTGGGCAACTTCCTCAGCATCTGCTTCATACTGCCAGTTGTGCAGGAAGTTAGGATCACTAGTGCTACCAAGGCGCTTGCTAATGGAGGAGCGATTAGCACCATCAGCACATAGCAGGTTGTAGCCTACTGATTGAGTGAGGCGAACATCCCGAGCAAAGGTACCATCGCTAGCTGCCACTAACACCTCTTGCCAATCACGGAAATAAGTTGCTCGTCTTGATTGTACGTGATTAGCTTTAAGATTAAGCTTGGCATTAGCATGGAGGAGAACTTCTCCCATTTCCTGCATGGAAGTACACTTAGAAAGCCAAATATCTTTGCCTTTAGCTGTGGCGTAGTCTCGTAATAGTTCCAGATTGATTTCTGGGACATAAGCATTGGGATTTGGTAGTTGCAGTCCCATGATCGATAGACCTTTTTCCAGTGCGGCTTTTAGTCCTGCAAATGACAAGTCATTGGTACTGACGTAGCAGTCGGCAACTCCACGGAACACTCTAACGCCAGCTCCAGTCGAGAGACGGGGTGAAATACTAGTAATGGTGTCATCTTCTGCCAGACAACTGATATAGTTGATCCGCTCTAGAAAAAATTCAATGAAGTCAGCACCAGCTGCACGTCCTAATCCCAACAGAGTTGAGAGGGGTGCTTCCCAGGTTTGATCAAAGCGGTCTGGTGTGGAGGTGTATTCTAAGGTAGGCAGTTCTCTGGAAAGGAGTAGGGTAGGCGGCATAAGTAGCTTCCTGTGTTAGCAGAATATCGAGGCTTGAGTTGACTATTGTTGTATTTTTTCAGTTTAGCGAATTCGTTTTCGGCTTTTGCCCAATTGAATAAATCGGGAATGAGCTTTCCTGCCAACCATGAACTATCAACGGGCAATTCCCCTGGCTGGAGTAAAGGGACGTATAAATTAAATATTTTTGAAATGACTATTTTGTGCAAATGCAAAAAAAAGAAGATAAAATTTGCCAAAAAACTATTTTATATAAAGATTTCTCGAATACTTTGGTTATATGTTAAGTAAATGTTAATTTATCCCTTGAGGTCTAGGATAATTCCACAAACAAAAATATATATTGCTTTTTCCCTGAGCTAATGGTTCCAGAACTGTACACTAAGAGCTCTAGCACTTATCTCGCATATATGATTAAATGTGATATAGACTTAGCAATTAGTTATAGGGTGTTTGGAAAGTTAGCAGACTGTTAAATTTACGTCATCGGTCTCTTAGTAACTTGCCTGTCAACCACCTTAGCATCAGATGAATCAACTCACAGCAAAATCATCACTAGGCATGATGAAGATGTAATTTAGCATCTTACTTGTATTTCAGTTGTGTGTTCTACCCTTAATCTAGCTGTGGAGTTATTTGGTTAGACTTTGTTGTTGCCATGAGGCATTAGCGTATACGGCAGGTTTAAAGAGTTTCGTTTCCAGTTAAAGATTCAAAATTATAGCTTCTGCTAAGTTATCCTGATTGAATTTTTAACTTGTGAACTATATTAAATAGTTCCTTCCATCCCTAATAAGGAATGGATTTCTTGATTGCGATTGGTGCAGGAGTACCAGTGCCGGAGGCAATCGCGCTAGGTTCATTATCAATAGAGGTTTTTTGTAATATTTAGGGGCAGCTATCTAATATACTTTGGTAGCAAGAAAGTGATCAGGTTTCTTGCCTCAGCAGCAGAGACAGGGGAAGAAGACTACTGCAGAGTTGTTTATTCATTTTTGCCGCGCCGCATTAGTAAACATGGAGGCACACTTTACTGTCTCCATCAGCGCTTGTCAACTTTTAAATAAAACATGCTCTTGGCATTGAAATTGAATACAAATTCTTGATATTTAGACTAGTCTTATGGTAAGCAGCGAACCAATCCTGAAACTCAATCCTATTAGTTTGCTAAAAGAAGCAATTAGTAATTATAAAAGCAATTATCTCCAAGTCTCTATAGGCTTGATTTCATGGCATGTTCACTTCAAAGATAGCAAGCTTACCTATGCATCTTATGCTATTGCATCTCATCCCATGTATTCATTGATTAGACTAAAACATCATTTAAATCGCATGGGCTATCAAGCTGCTGCTACTGAGTTTGAAAACAGCATCAAAAAATTTTTAATATTTAAGCATAACAGAGGTCATTCACTTCAATATCCTGAATATCAAGCAATTCTATGGCTAGTTAATCAACGTCATTTAAATCCTTGGCAAGCCAAAAAACTGATTGAGGTATTAGTACAGGAAGTTTTGGAATTATTTTTATTTGTAACCACAGGAAAATATCAATTTAATCTACAGACTCCTGAACTACAGACCTTTTGTAAATTTGATCCACAACCGATAATTGACAAATGTCAAAAGCGGTTACAGGTGTGGCAATCTTTGACCCCAATAATTCAGTCTCCTTATCAACGTCCTTATATTTCTAATCAAGCTATTTTTGAACGCCATAGTGAGCAAGATAAAATTGCACCAACAGTTAAATATAAATTGGGTAGTCTTCTCCAAGGTTATAGCATTAGTCATTTGGCTGCTATCCTCAAGCAAGATGAACTAGAAATAGCTAAATTCTTACATCCTTATGTTGTCAACAGTTCTATTGGTTTACGGGAACCAGAATCACCTTTTGATCAACTCCACCAAATTTATTATCCAGTCACTAAAACACCTACTAATCAAAATTTACCAAAAAACTCTTGTCCGATTATTGCCTGCGTAGATGATAGTCCTAACACCTTGAATGAAATTGAGCGTCTTTTAGGTCAAGACAACTTTTCATTCTTTAAATTTGTTGAGCCAATTAAGGCGGCAATCTTATTAAGACGTATTAAACCAAATATCATTTTTCTAGATATAAATATGCCCACCATGAATGGTTATGAACTATGTCGTCTGTTAAGGAAGCATCCTTCTTTTCAGGAAACACCGATTGTGATGGTGACAGGAACCAATGGAGGTCAACATAAAGAAAAGGCAAAAGTTGTGGGAGCATCAGATTATTTGACCAAGCCTTTTACTAAATCAGATTTGGAAACAATTGTTTCCAAGTATCTGACTTGATTAAAAGAGGGCTAGTGTTCTAGATATATACTCTTAGCAAAGTAAACTTAGGAATTATTTTCGAGGCGATCAAATTATGAGTAAAGTCTTGGTTGTAGAAGATACTCTCTCTGAATTGGAATTAATCAGCACTTACCTGAGACAAAGTGGATATACCGTCATCGTTGCTACTGATGGCAAGGAGGCTTTAAATAAAGCTGTAGAATACCAACCAGATGCCATTGTTACTGACTTAGTCATGCCCGGGATGAGCGGTTTAGAGCTATGTCGTCGTCTCAGGGACAATCCAGAAACAAAAAAATTGCCCATTGTTGCCTGCACATCTAAAAATAAAGAACTTGATCGTCTTTGGGCGATGAAACAAGGGGTTAAAGTCTATGTGACTAAACCTTTTACTAAAGATGAACTCATCAGTGCTGTCAAATACGGCTTAAACCAATGAATATCTCGGCACTTACAGTGGGGTTTGATCAATCCCAAGAAACTTTAGGTGAAGCTTATCCCACTGAAGCTTATCTAGGCTTTCAATTAGATGAAAAGACTAAAGCTGTTTTTTCAATGGAACAGGTTCAAGAGGTAATTGTTGTTCCAGCAGATCACATTAGTCTCATGCCAAATATGCCAGATTGTGTCTTGGGGTTAATGACTAGGCGTAACCGAGTCATGTGGGCGGTTGACTTGGCTCAAATGCTGTTGTCACAACCTCTTCCTATAAATGTTCGTCAATATAAGGTAATCATTATCCGAGTCAAACCAGCTCCTAAGCAGCAAAATATGCTTCTGGCATCATTCCAAAGCCAAGCCCTTTTAGGCTTGATTGTGCAAGAAGTAACAGGAGGCATTCGCTTAGCGCCCGATTTAATTCAATCACCGCAAGGAAGTATTTCTTCCTACTTAACTCCCTATTTGCGGGGATGTTTAATGCAAGGCAATAGTATGCAGTTGGTTCTAGATGCTGAAGCAATTGCCTACTCCTCAACACTACAAAGTAACTGAGGTTTTTAGGTTAATAGACATGCCCCTTGCATCTTGGGCAGTTAAAGAGTTGGGATGGAGCAGTGAGGAGATTAGGAAAAGAAAAATTATCTGAGCATCTTCTCATCTTCTGATCAATTGACTCCCTCCCCTAACTACTAGATGCGCCGATATCTCTTTGATTTCCTTGCTCCTACCCTTTACTACTGGCCGAGATTTTTTGTGCAACTAATTTCCATTAATCCTCAAGATTGATTCCATGACTCAAACCCCTTCCGAAGCCGATTCCCAAAACAGCACCAACAGTCACAGTTTATCGACTAACGGAACGCAGCTCGACTCTCAAAAGTTTAACATCCAAGAGCTAGCAACTGATTCATTGCCTCCTCCAAAACAGACAACCAACACCAAAGCAACTCAGCCGTCATCAAAAATCTCAACTCCAAGCTTACCAATTCAAAAACAGAAAATCCCTTGGTGGAGCTTGGCAAGTTTGCGCAATAAAGCCACAATAGTGGCACTTACCATTGGTACAGTTCCAGTGGTACTAGTGGGAGCTGCTAGCTACTTAGTTGCCTCTGGAGGGATTAAGGAACAAATTATTCAAAACGAACAAACCAATGCTCAAGATTTGGCGGACAAGTTAGATCTATTTGTCCAACAGCGCTATAACGATATTGTCCAGATATCTAGGCACGATGCCTTTACCAACTCCAAGCTGCGAGAAGCCCTCACTAAGGAAGAAAAAGATGAAGTCTTAGACAATTTTGAAAAAACTTCCCAAGTTTATAACACTATTGTTGCCGTTGACTTCCGGGACACAACAGTAATCGCCGAATCTTCAGGAACATGGAGTGGAAAACCCACATCGATTATAACCAGAGACTATGGAGTCCAAGTGCAGGAAACAGACCAACCTGTTATTGTTGATCCTCGTGCATCCGTAAGTACTGGGGCTTTCAGTTTGTTTGCTGCTGCACCCATCAAGGATAAACTCACAGGTCAAACTTTTGGTATTGTTAGAGTCCGCACCCCCATGACTCTGGTTAACGAGTTGTTTGGGGTTGATGCTGAGCGGGAGCAGGCATTTTACTTGATCGATTCTGAGGGGCAAATTACCGCCTCGAGTGATCCAGAAGCTCTACGGCAGCAGATTGAAGAAGTATTCCCCAAGGTGGCTGCCCAAATCCCACAAATGGCAGAGGAAGGATTCACCAAGATTATGACCGAGAATGGAGAAAGACAAATCTTTACCTACCTTCCTAAGCAGGATATCTTCAAAAGATATGGTCTCAACTGGGGTTTAATTCTAGCTCGTCCTACGGAAATCGCCTTTGCTCCCCAAAGACAGTTGTTGGTGACAGTATTGGTGGGGACAATCGCTTTCGTTGTGTTGGTGGCGGTACTGACTATTATTATTGCTAGACTAGCTACCCAACCAATTGTAGCCGCAGCCGATGCCGTTGAAAAAATTGGTCAAGGTGGACTCGATACCCGTCTTGCGGTTCAAGGGCAAGACGAAATTGCCCAACTTGGTTCTAATATCAATTTGATGGCTGACCAAATTCAGAACTTGTTGGTAGAGCAACAGGAAGCTGCTCAACAGCAGATGGCAGCCCAAGCTAAAGCTGAACTTGCCCAACAAGAGATGCAGCGCAGTGAATCGCTTCAACGTGAACTGTTCCAACTATTTGAGCAAATTGAAGGAGCATCTCAGGGAAACCTGATGGTGCGAGCTGACTTGACTGCTGGTGAAGTCGGCATTATCGCTGACGTGTTCAATTCTATCGTTGAAAGTTTGCGCAAGATTGTTATTCAGGTTAAACAAGCAACTACTCAGGTAAACAATTCCATCGGTGAAAACCAAGGTGCGATTCGAGATCTCGCCGATGAAGCCCTAGCCCAAGTTGAGGAAATTACTAGCACCCTCAATTCAGTAGAGCAAATGTCCCTCTCTATCCAAGAGGTAGCCGATAGTGCCCAACAGGCAGCTGAAGTTGCCCGTAGCGCCTCCACCACTGCTCAAGCAGGTGGTGTAGCTATGGATCGTACAGTAGATAGTATCTTGAACCTGCGCTCCACAGTAGCAGAAACGGCAAAAAAGGTGAAGCAGTTAGGGGAATCCTCCCAAGAAATTTCCCAGGTGGTTTCGCTGATTAATGACATTGCCCTCAAAACGAACCTACTGGCTGTTAATGCTAGTATTGAGGCTGCTCATGCTGGTGAACAGGGCAAAGGCTTTGCAGTAGTTGCCGAAGAAGTAGGCGCACTGGCGGAACAGTCAGCTGCTGCTACCAAAGAAATTGAGCAGATTGTCAAAAATCTTCAGGTGGGAACTAAAGAAGTGGTAGAAGCAATGGAATTGGGTACCACTCAGGTTGTGGAAGGAACTCATCTGGTCAAAGAAACTAAGCAAAGTCTAGAACAAATTCTCGGGGTATCGCAGGAGATTGACCAGTTACTGCAATCTATTTCTAAAGCAACAGTTTCTCAGACTCAAACCTCTCAGACGGTAACTGATTTAATGAAGCAGATTACCAAAGCCTCAGAGCGTGCCTCGAAGTCTTCGCGTCAAGTAGATGGAACTCTGCGAGAAACTGCAGAGGTTGCCCAGAAGTTACAAATTGCTGTGGGTCAGTTTCAGGTTGACACACCAGCATAATCAGCTTTTCGACTCTATTAACAGAGCTGGTTGAAAGAGCAGGGGGAATTCCCCTCTCTATAAATTTGTAAACTTGTTGCAATATATTGACAGCGCTTTTCGATTGAGTAATTACATAGAACAATGTCACAAGACGAAGAACGCCAAGTCCAGCTCAATTTCTTAGATGAAGCTGATGAATATCTCCATACAATTGAATCAGTCTTAGTTGAACTCAACCACTGTGATCTTCAACAAATGGATGCCGCCTTGCGGGCTGCCCATACGATCAAAGGGATTGGCTCCATGATTGGGTGTCCACCCCTAAGCAACTTGTCACATCGTCTTGAAGATTACTTCAAGATCTTAAAGTCTCGCCAAGACTCGATACAAGTGGATGTTGAACTCGAAACTCTTCTTCTGCAAGGAGTTGACTGCATGCGTCAAGTCAGCTTGCTCCATCGTCAAGACAAAGTTGTAGAGGAACAGTGGTTAGCCACTCATGCTGAGCCAGTTTTCAAGCAGCTACATGAGCGATTAGGTGAACTTCAAGCCAGTGATGAAGCCGCACTGCTGTCTGAAGACGAAGATACAAACATAGCAGTGGTTATGTTTGAAAGCGAAGTGGAGGGATTGCTACAAAGGCTCGAAGCAGTATTAGCAGACCCAAAGCTACCTTGCCTGCGGGAAGAATTGGAAATGATGGCACAGGAGTTGGGTGAATTGGGTCAAATGCTCCAGCTGGATGCCTTTACTAGTTTGTGTGCATCTATCGATCAACAACTAGCAACATCAACTCCTGAGGGTGTAGAAGCAATTGCGCGGCAAGCACTAAAAGCTTGGCATAGATCTCATGCTCTAGTGATGCTGGGTAAGCTCGAAAAGTTGCCATCACAGCTAGAAGCGACTAGCACAATTGACCAGATGCCGGAGATTAGTGTTGGTGAGTTACCACAAGAGTCTACAGTTCCTCTTTCAGAGATAGTTATTTCAGAGGAATTGTGTGAAACTCAGAAGGTTCAATTAGAGGAGGAAGCAGAAGCGACAGCAGTCAATGTGGACTTCTTTGAACCCTCTAATCTAGATGAAATCACTGATCTCAATTTCTCCGAACTCGCCGAAGCAATTACTAACTTCGACTTCCCCGAGCTCACTGAAGAAATTACTAACTTGGACTCCCCCGAGCTCACTGAAGCCATTGCTAATTTTGATCCCTCCCAACTTACTGAAGCCATTGCTAGCTTTGATCCCTCCCAACTCCAAACTGAGACGGAATACTCTTCACCTAATCCTGAAGTTATCCCCGTTACAGCCATAGAGGTCTCATCTACCCCTACTGCCTCCACACCACCAATCAGCTCAACCGGAACCCAAGAAGGCCCAGAAAGCACGGTTCGAGTGCCAGTCAAGCTCTTGGCACAATTGAGCGATTTGTTCGGGGAGCTGATTATTAAGCGCAATACCTTGAATTCAGGCTTGAAAGAGTTAGAGAATTTAATCGATATTTTCCGCTATCGCATGCGTAGTCTGGAGCATTCTAATACCCAACTCCAGACATTCTGTCATCAGATTGCCACTGAAGAGGTAGAGGAAGTTCCCTTGTTGAAATCGACCAATGGCTTTTCTGCAACACCGATAGGTAAACAAATCTTCCCACCACAAGCTCAGGGATTAGTCAGCTACCACAAGGAGTTCGACCTCCTAGAGATGGATCGTTATAGCGATTTGCACCTATTATCGACTGAGCAGAGGGAAACTATTGTCCAGCTTCAAGAAGTAACGGGAGATATTAAGTTGAGCTTGAGGGACATCAAGCAGACGTCTAGGGAACTCAACCGCTCAGCTAAAGAACTTCAGGTTAATGTCGCGCAAACTCGCATGCGCCCTCTGTCGGATATTGTTGGACTCTTTCCTCGGACAGTGCGGGATTTGTCTGTGCAATATGGAAAGACGGTAGAACTCAAGATTTATGGCAGTTCAACCCCAATTGATCGAGTTATCTTAGAGGCTCTAAGAGACCCTCTGATGCATCTTCTGCGCAATGCTTTCGATCATGGCATTGAAGATCCAGCTACCCGTGAGGCTGTGGGGAAACCGCCCCAAGGTACGATTGAAATTCGAGCCGCTCACCGAGGGAACCAAACTCTGATTGCTATTAGTGATGATGGCGCTGGCATTAGTATTGACAAAATTCGCGATCGCGTGATTGTGATGGGTATGGAGGAAGTCAAGCTTCATGAGTGTAGCCAAGAGGAATTGCTAGCGCTGATTTTTGAGCCAGGATTCAGTACTGCTTCTCAAGTGACTGCCCTCTCAGGGCGAGGCATTGGTATGGATGTGGTTCGCACCAACCTCGAAAAAGTCCGGGGTGATATCAAAGTTGATACTGAACTAGGAGTAGGGACAACTTTTACGATCAGCCTGCCTTTTACTCTCTCAATTGTAAGAGTTCTCCTAGTAGAAAGTAGTGGTATGCGCTTGGCATTTCCTACGGATGGAATTGAAGAGATGGTTCGCCTCAAGTCATTGCCGCTGTTTGCATCTCCAGGTCAAGAGTTCTTCAATTGGGAAGGATTAACAGTACCTCTAATTCACCTAGAGCAGTGGTTAGAGTTTCGCCGCCCTCGTAGAAATGCTGATCCTGAAGTTGCTCCTATAATTAATGAACCGACGGTTTTGATTATCTCTGAGGGAAATAGTTTGAGTGGTATTTACATAGACCGCTTTTGGGGAGAACAAGAAGTTGTGATCCGTCAAGTAGAAAACCTGATTAGTCTCCCTCCCGGATTTATTGGTTGTACGATTCTAGAAGATGGTCAAGTGGTGCCCCTGGCAGATGCTTCCAAACTCTTAGAGTGGATTGCTAGCCAAGACCCATCTACAAGTCGTATTCAAATTCGACCACAACTGTTGCAATCGAGTCTAGACTCAGGTAATAAATTCTTAGATACTCTGCCCTCTCTGCCCCAAAGAAATACTATTTTAGTTGTAGATGACTCTATTAATATGCGCCGGTCTTTAGCTATGACTTTAGAAAAGGCTGGGTATCAAGTTGAGCAAGCTAAAGATGGTCAAATTGCTGTTGACAAGTTAGTGAGTGGTTTATCGGTGCAAGCAGTTATCTGTGATCTGGAAATGCCTAGGCTCGATGGTTACGGGGTATTAGCAGAAGTTAAATCAAATCCTAAGTTTAAAGATTTACCAATTATCATACTCACCTCTCGCAGTGGCAACAAGCATCGCCAGCTTGCCATGCGTTTGGGAGCAACTACCTATTTTTCTAAACCTTACCAGGAACAGGAACTAGTTAAGACTATTGAACAGTTGCTCCCAAAGTAAAAGTTGCATAAACTAACCATTATAAAGCTCAAACCAGTGCAGTAAAAGTGCAATTATTGATATTTAATTTCTTAAATGCCAATAGTTATCAATATAATTTGATATAACTATTACTGTTAACATGAGTTCGTTTCAATAGACATAAATCTCCTAATTATACTAAAACCCTTATGCTATCCTTCCCAAATTAAGGCTTCTGGAGATGTCTAATAACCATTGATTTATTGTGGATATTATTGTATAGTTACTAAATAACTCTAATTTCTCTATTTATTAAATGTATCTAAGAAAACAAATAAAAAACAATAAAAATTGTTGCAAAATACAAAAATTTATAAATGATTGTCTTTACAAAAAATGCATGTATAATGGGCGTAAAGAGTAAAGTTGGAATCTAAACTCCAAGCAGTGTTGTTTCTGTTTACCGTTACACTAAGTAAACTTTAGAAAGTAGTCATTAGGAGTCTGGAATGACAGTAATAACAGGTTTCTGGAACCTAATCCTTATGAGAGTTTTTGAGGAGCATGGAGCTTAGATAAAACAGGTCAGATTTTTCAATAATGAATCTTCTTCCTATTTAATGTAGGCTCCCATAGCCTAGTTAGAAGATTGTGTTCACATAGGGCAAAAGGCGATCCGTCACGGTCTGAGCAACTCAACGAATCGCCCCTTTCCCCCACATAGCTATAGAGGAATATTACCATGTTAACAAGGTTCATCCCTAATGCATAAGTTGTCACGATTTTTGTTAACTTTTGTGAGCTCTTGGCTTCAAGCTTGATTGCTAAAAACTGGCATAAGAACAGGATTTACTCCAGATACTGCCCAAGGCAATCGCTTTGATAAGTAGTTGTAATGTCATTTTCATACATCCATAGTTTATGGGAATGATAACAAAAAGCATATATTGTGCAACGTTTATGCTATAGTGTGTTTACAGCATGCATAAAGTATATTTTTTTGAGATATTGCTTTAATGTAACAAAATTCTTGGTTAGTAAAAGTACAACAGATAAGCCTGCAAGGTATAAGTCTGTTATGTTGCCATTGCTAACAAGCAATTGGTCAAGGGTTCAGTTCAACCGCAAGGTCACACTGCAATGAAATACAAAATATAAAAGGATATCAAAGGTCGTAGAGACTCAAATTGTAGTTGATACTTTTGATTGAAAGAAAGGTAATGACTAATAGCCTCGAATTAAATGAATTACGGAGCTATATCTAGATACTTTTGTATTTTAACCAGCAGGTCAAAAAGTTTGTTATTGAGGTAGTCTAAATGGGTACTCAAACAATTGAAAATACCAGTGTAAAAACTGCAAGCACCACTGTAGAACCCCAGTTATTCCAGCTTAAAACTCAGTTACTGAGTAAAGGGAGGACTGACTATATATTGGCTAAAACTGATCTGATGAGTATCAGAATTAAGTGCTATGCCCAAGGAGGAGAAAATGTTCTTCATACTCATCCTGCCGAAGATCACTCCTTTATAGTTCTAGCTGGGAAGGCAAAATTTTATGGCAAGGGTGGAGAGATTGTAGAATTAACAAGAAATCATGGCATCTTACTCCCCAAAGGTTTCTACTACAAGTTTGCCAGCTGTGGAGATGAGCCCTTAGTACTATTGCGATTAGGAGCGCAAAAAGAACATATTCCAAGTAATCGCATTGGTCCTGATGGTAAATCCTTGCCAGGAAAATCTAAAGCCAATAAACACGAAGATGGTGTGCCAATAGAGGGACTCTATTACGAGTAAAAATGAAGGCGTTGCTACCTTAGAGACAACGCCTTCATATGAGTAAAATCGACTCTGAAAGATGATTTATTGACAGATTAGGTGCAGCTAATGGTTAGTGTTTCTGATACTGCAAAACTTGATTTCATTAATTGTTTAAATCTGGAAGATCTTGAACATAAAATTTTTGATATATACGAGCAGATTGAAAGGGAAGGGTTTGTAATTATTCAGGCTTGGGATGCTTCTAAGGAAACGTTTAAAGGTGTTGCTGAGTTCTTTGGCCATATTCAAAATCACCCAAATGCAGATGAATTAGGAGTAATCAAAGTAAAGCCAGAACGCAAAAAGAAAGCGGAAGCTTATGAACGATTTATATCAAAAACTTCAGGTAATTTTTGGCCACATACAGATGGTGTTTATCTGGACGGTTTTTGTGTCTTAAATGATCAAGTTGTAAGGGTTAAACCACCAACTTTTGTAATGCTACAATGTGTTCGCCCAGCTCAAGAGGGAGGGGTTAGCACATTAGTCGATACTCAGAAAATATTTGAGAAGCTTTGGGTACAAAGCCCAGAATTGATGAAAATCGCGATTCAGCCAAGAACTATAAGTCATTGTGCTGAAAAGCACTTTTCAAGCTATAGTCCTCTTTTTGAACAACTTTCAGAGGGAAGGTGGAGAGTTCGTTTGCGTACAGATCTGATGTACATTGAGCCTTGGGCTTATTCCTCAGTAAAGCATGTTATCGAAAATTATCTCCATAATCCCAAGGTGCGTAAGCTTCACTTATTGAAGGAAGGTCAAATATTGATCGTAGATAACTATCGCATGCTTCATGGTCGCAACGAAATCACTTTTGATGTTGACGATATTAATAAGTCTCGATTGCTACATAAAGCCTGGATTTGGGATGCATCTATAGATTACTTGCATTCTTTCCGAGATGTACCTCCAGATCCAAACAGCTTCAAAGCTTTTGATATGCATCATCCTCTCAACATAAATAAGCCCAATAAAATGCCTCGCCCCATTAAAACAGGTATTTACTTCCAGCCAAAACTAGAGGGCTTAACCTATGTCCAGCACCAATGATATTTCTGTCCTTGTGCTGCTAATGGTTGTCTCCTTTATCTTAAGCTATTTTGGAGCTTCAGTGGGTCTTGTCTTAGGTAATATTCGACTACCTTTGCTTGTCTATGCATTAGGTTCCTCTGTTAATGCCACGGGTACAAACCTGGGTATTTCTATCATGGGGGCATTGGCCGGTAGTTATTTTCACATGAGGGAAGGTCGTATTAATGTTAGGCTACTACTTTCGATTGGCATTCCTTCCATGATGGGCGCTATATTTAGTGTTTTTGCTTTGTCTCATGCTAGGCAAGATTGGGCAAAGATTTTGATCGGTTTGATGTTGATCTACTCTGCTTCTCAACTGACCAAACCTAAAGAATCTAACCTAAGTAATAGAGAGTGGTCACTACGCTATAGCCTTTTCAGAGAAGGAGCTATTGGAATAGCTATAGGTGCACTTTCTGGCGCAGTAGGTCTCATGCTTAGTAGTATTCGGCTTCCCGCAATGATTCGAGTGTTAAACATTGATCCCAAGGAGGCAATTGGAACAAATTTGGCTATTAGTTTTGTAACTGGTTTGGCTGGTACACTTACCAGTTTGTGGTTTTCGGGAACCAACCTATTAATTATTGCTACGGTTGCGCCAGCAACACTAGCCGGCTCCTATTTAGGTGCGCGATTTGTTGCTCAGATAGATCCTCTGAAACTGCGTCGATTGCTTGCCTATACTTTAATGGGCACAGGTTGCTTTATGCTGGTTGAAAGCATTCAAAACCTCTGAGGAAGCTGTAGCCATTTACTTGTCACATTTTGGTAGATATCTTAGGATTGATCTAGCAATTTTCAATTGGATGAAGTACAACCTTATTAGTTCTTAGACAGGGCAATTGTTATCCAGGCAGCTCAAAATAATAATTTTCTTTTGTCTCTCACTCTCTCCCTCCTACTTTAATTAGGTGTAGCTCACTCAATCGAAAAGAACTATAAATTCAATTGAAAGGTCGGTATTGAATACTAAAATAAATACCATTCTCTTGTAATGTGTCTCCCCCAGTTTCTAGGTCAATTAAAGGAATACCCCAATCAATTCGGGCAGAAAAATTGTTACCTACTGGTAATAGTAAACTCAAGCCGACAGAAAAAATGGTACTAGTATCTATACTCTGTAGAGAGTTAGAGCTACTCCAAACAGTGCCAAAGTCAAAAAATGGAGCCAACTGTAACTTAGTCTGCCACTCAGGAATGCTCAGAATCGGGAAGCGGAGTTCAGCGGAAGCAAAAAAGCCATTATCAGCTTGTAAAATTCCCTGACGATAACCACGAACACTAAGTTGTCCGCCGACGCTAAACTTTTCTTGGGAGAGTAAGGCTTGATTGCTCAGTTGCAGATCGGAGTTTAATAACAAAATGACATCTGGTGCCAACAGACGCAAATAATCTGCCTGACCCCGCCATGACAAAAATCTACTATCAGGAATATCATCATTGACAGTAGCACCGAAAGCACCAATTCCCAAGCTAAATTTTGAACTCAAGGTCAGGATGTGTTGATTACTGCGCTGAGTGTATTGAGTCAAAAAGCGGAGGGTGGAAATTGTGAGTTTGCCCTCTTCATTTGCTCCTTCATATAAACGAAATGGGCCAATATCATTCCAGCCCATAATACTTTGCAATTGATGCCGAGAAACAGTCAAACCTACAGTCAATTCTTCTGTAGGAGTTCGTAGGAGGGGCTGGCGATAGGTTAATTGATATTGACGATCTTTTAACTCAATGTCTAATAAATCTAAGGGTTCTGTAATGATACGATTTGTAGAGCGAGTTTGAGAGAAGGTAAAAGTGCCATTGTGGCGGTTGAGAGGGATAGTGTAGCTGAGATTATTCAAAGAGTTACTGCCGATAGTGCCAACATAGCTGATGTCAAGGCGATCGCCAAATCCCAAGAGGTTTTTATGGCTTAGTTGAATTTGAGAGCCGATGCTACCAAAACTGGGAGAACGACGATTATCACTACTTAGCTGAACTGAAAAAGCGTTTGCTTCTTGGACATCAACTTTTAAAACACCCAAACCAGGTCTTGATCCTGTTGCCCACTCAACTGATAAACTCTCAATTAGAGGATCACGCTGGAGCATTTGCAGGGCATCAAGCAAGCGCTTCTGTTCAAGGGGAGCTGTTGTTGCCGTCTCCAGTCGGCTGCGGACATACCTTGGTTGCAGTCGCCCTAATCCCGTAATTTCAATTGCCTCGACTTCCCTTAATCGATGTCTTGGAGTAGTACCAGATGGATTGGTTCTAAAGGTATTACTAACAGCTTGCTCATCGGCAGTTGTGCTCCCAGAGTTTATAGTTGATTGCTCATTGTTAATGGCAATCAACGATGCTTGTGAAGCCTGGGTGTAGTGCCTATTATGAACTATTAATGGTGAATTCTTGTCTCTAAAGTAGAGGAAGTACTCTTTAACCTGAATCTCTTCCTCTTTGAGGGCTGGCTTGTTTACAGTTGGGTAATAGAAACTTAAAAAATTTTCATTCAAGGGTTCAATATGAAAACTTTCTCCTGTAAAATCTGGGGCAATCGCTCTCAATTTATCGGCTGAAGGCAAAACTATATCCTGGCTCGAAAACATCTCGCTACGGGCGGGATGTAAACTAAAAATATCTGTAATCTTGACACTTTTAGTTTCCTCAATCAAAAGCTGAGTACTAGCAGAGTCAGTCAAATTTTTTGTTTCCAAGTTGCGCTCAGGTGTCAGCTGTGCGTTGACGAGGGAAACTGGGCAAGTTGAAAATATCACCGAATATAATAATGGCACAAAACCGAACTTCACTTTGTTCAAAGAAGAAACTACGGAAATGTCTTCTCTGTTGTTGGTTTGAGCCTTTACTCTTTGGGTTGCGCTATATCTGACTATTGGCATTAGTAATTAAATTATTTGCACCCACTTCCTACTTCGTTTGTGACGCCACTGGCTAAGAAATACCAGCAAGCGCCAGCCATTCCCTTTGACTATCTGGATACTGAGCAACTAGAACCAAATAGAAAGAGTTAAGCAATTTTGAAAAAGCTTATTTTACTGCACAGCTAATGGTGTGAAATGTAGTCAAATAGTCTGTAATGCTTTAGTTAGAGATAATTAACAATTTCCATAAACCTTAAATTAGACTATTGAGTGGAGACTGGATCTCAATTAAGGGGGGAACAGAGAACAGGGAATAGGGAATAGGGAATAGGGAGCGGCTAAGAATGAATCAAAAACCTTAAGAACTTTCTTAGTTAATTACCAAAAGGGCAATGGGGACGTGAAGGCACACTCGCAGGTATTGGTGTAAATTTATACCATTTTTAAATTAAAATAGCAGTACGTATTAAGGTTAGGACAAACTAAATCGCTAAAACTTTGTCAAATTCACCCCTTCTGCCTTCTGCCTTCTGCCCTGGAGCCTTGCGCGTAGCGCTATATTGGGTGTAGGTGATAAGTTTTCGTTAAAATACCTAATAACCAACACCTATTTATTTGTTATAAAAAATATAATTATAATTTCAATTTAAAAGATAGAGGATAAGCATTTTATTTAATCACTGCAAATCGTAATTACAAATTATTCAATCATTTTGATTAGCATGTATATTAAATAATAAAATCCAACTTGCGATTGAAACTTTTCCTGCTTTTACAAAGTTTATTATTTCACAATTATTATGAATAAGTTTTCTTAATAGAAATATTGTCAGTATTTGAGTTTATATGTAAACCTGATGAATGCAGATATTATTCTGTCTTTTTTTCAATCATCAACAAAAAATAACCTCAAACTGGAGATAGTCAGCATGGAAACTATCAAGCTAAAAATAGAAGGTATGGGCTGCAATGGCTGTGCTGCCAAAGTCGAGAAATTGATTCAAGGCGTTGCTGGTGTTATTGAGTGCAATGTCAATTTTGAAGTCGAGCAAGCAACTGTTAGCTACAATCCTCAAAAAACAAATTTTGCCAGGATTCAGCAAGCTGTTAAAGGTGCTGGATATGGTGCTTCTCCAACTATGTAAATGATTATAAATGAAGTGGTTTGCTCTTTGTAGTAAGTCGAGTAAACTACAAAGTAATGATGATTTATGCCAATTCATTAAACTTTTGCAGTAGATTATAATTCTACCCTTAGATGTAGTCTATTCCATCTGTTGTAAAGTTAAAGTGAATTGGTATTATTTTTGTAAGTCTGCACTACCTAATTAATTTTTGTATTTAGCTTTCCAACTAGAAAATAAACATCAACTTGAAATCGTCGATATGGATACTCTCACTCTGAAACTACAAGGCATGAGCTGTACCTACTGCGCGGGAAATATCGAGAAAGTCATTAACAACCTTTCCGGTGTCGTTGAGTGCAATGTCAACTTCGGAGTTGAGCAAGCAACTGTTCGCTACAACCCCAAGAAAATCAACCTCGCCACGATCCAAAAAGCTATTAAAGATGCCGGATATGGTGCTTCTCCGGTAGAAAAAATAGATAGTAATCAAGATAGTGCTTCCTCAAAATTTGAGAGTATCCAACAGCAACAACTGCTGCTTAAACTCATAGTTTCAGGCATAGTTAGTTTCATCCTCATGGTGGGTGGATTACCGATGATGACTGGTATCCATCTCCCCTTCATTCCCAAATGGTTGCATAATCCTTGGCTGCAACTAGCTTTAACTACACCAGTACAGTTCTGGTGTGGATTTTCCTTTTATCGTAGTGCTTGGAAAGCTCTTAAGCACCGTAGCGCTGATATGAATAGTCTGATTGTTATTGGTACCAGTGCCGCCTATTTTTACTCGCTTTTTGCCACACTTTTCCCTCAGTTTTTGATAGAAAAAGAGCTAGATATAGCCTTTTATTATGAAAGCGCAGCGATGATAATCTGCTTAGTTATACTAGGACGATTCTTGAGAAATCGCGCCAAGAAAAGAACTTCTGAAGCCATTGGTAAACTTCTTGGTTTACAAGCCAAAACAGCGCGAGTCATTCGCCAAGGTCAAGCAGTAGATTTACCACTGGATCAAGTCGAAGTAGGTGATTTGGTTCTCGTGCGCCCAGGAGAGACTATCCCTGTTGATGGTATTGTACTCGAAGGCGACTCTACAGTTGATGAAGCGATGGTAACTGGTGAGAGTTGGCCGGTTGACAAGCAGCCAGGAGATGAAGTAATAGGGGCAACAATTAATAAACAAGGCAGTTTAAAGTTAAGGGCATCAAGAGTAGGAAGCGAAACACTCTTAGCTCAGATTGTGCAGTTGGTGCGGCAAGCCCAGGGAGCTAAAGCACCGATTCAGCAGTTAGCTGATAGAGTCACAGCCTGGTTTGTACCAGGAGTGATGGCAACTGCCACCGCTACTTTCTTGATTTGGATGGCTGTGGAGAACGATCCAACTCTAGCCATAATTGCCAGCGTCAGCGTACTAATTATCGCCTGTCCCTGTGCCTTGGGTTTAGCAACACCAACTTCGGTAATGGTAGGCACTGGTGTCGGTGCTCAAAATAACATCTTGATCAAAGGGGGAGATAGCCTAGAAATCGCCCATAAAATTGAGGTGATTATGCTCGATAAAACCGGCACACTCACAGAAGGAAAACCGATGGTTACTGACTATGTAACCGTTAGGGGAACAGCCAATAGCAATGAAATCAGGCTGTTAACCTTAGCAGCAGCAGTGGAGTTTAACTCCGGGCATCCTTTAGCAGAAGCGGTGGTGCGCTATGCCCAAGCCCAGGGTATAGAGATAGGTAAGGGAGTTTTTCTAGAAGTGGAAAAGTTTGAGGCGGTTGGGGGTGCAGGTGTGCAAGCTTTGGTTAAGGGTCAGTTAGTGCAAATCGGCACTTCCCGTTGGCTTGAGGAAATGGGCATTAGTACCCAGGCTTTACAACACCATCAGCGCAAGTTGGAGGCAGCAGGTAAAACTACGGCTTTGATTGCTGTTGATGGATGCCTTGAGGGGATAGTGGGAATCACCGATATCCTCAAATCTTCTTCTGTCGAGGCTCTCAATTCACTGCGAACCTTGGGTTTGGAAGTAGTAATGCTCACGGGTGATAATTGGCAAACTGCTGAAGCAATCGCTTCTTTAGTGGGAATTGATCACGTTGTAGCTCAAGTGCTACCTGAGCAAAAAGCAGAACAAGTCAGACTACTGCAAGAACAAGGCAAAGTTGTAGCTATGGTAGGAGATGGGATTAATGATGCCCCTGCTTTGGCTCAAGCAGATGTCGGCATTGCCATTGGCACTGGTACAGATGTGGCAATTGCTGCGAGTGATATCACTTTGATTTCTGGCAATCTCACCGGCATTGTCAGTGCGATTCAACTGAGTCGCGCCACGATGAAGAATATTCGCCAAAATCTGTTTTTTGCCTTTATTTATAATTTTGTCGGTATTCCAGTTGCTGCTGGTATTTTCTACCCATTTACAGATTTGCTACTCAATCCAATTATTGCTGGTGGAGCAATGGCTTTTAGTTCAGTTTCTGTAGTTACCAACGCTCTGCGTTTGCGCAAGTTTAAACCTGTGATTAACATATAACTACCTCAAGTGACAATGGCTGATTAATATTTTGTTTGTGAAGAATATTTTAATAATATAGCTATCTCTGATAGCTATTTCTATGTTAATTAAGATTATTTTAATTTATGTTAAATTACTTGCTTTTAAGAAAATGTCAATGTAATAATTACGTAGGCAAACATCTACTAGAGAATTTAGGCTTAGTTGCTCTAGACATCTATTAGTTTTTTGAGACCGATGTGAGTTGGTAATTGCAATGTGTATAGGAGCAGTCTACTAATGATTGAAAAAGGCTATTGGTCAGCTAAATTAGATTTATCGATTCCTGATTAGTTTTATTAATTGCTATTGCTAAAATATCTCAAGAATAACTCTAGAAATAGCAAAGAAGCTATTGCATACAATATTTGCGCATTTTCTCAAAAGACGTGATTTTTCATGTCTGTCCTAAGACCATAAAACTAATAGTTTTGATGGCAGAGTCTCACTACGGTGTTAAGCTTTGTAAAAGCTGCCACTTTGGCAATAAAGTTTAATTTTCTTGTGGTTTGATCGTCTAAAGTTAGCTGTGTTTGTTGACACCTACTTATTGAAATGCCTCTTCAGAGATGGCTAGTACCAATTTTCTTCAAGGTTGATAAATATGAGAGTACTGAAACTTTGGTTCAATCTAGAAGTATGTCTCTCTATATCTCTCAAAATTTTAGAAAAATGGCAAAGCTCAGCTTTTGGCTTCTGCCAGGCAGTATGAAATAGGCTTTGCTAGATGCAAACGTCTAGGATAAAAGTTTCGAGTAAAATGAGTGGTCTCTAAATAATGATTTCACTATCTCTCCTTGCCATAGCAGTGGGGATAGTTAAACCCCCCCTGGGAAGGAGGTGATTGCACTCGTCCCTTTGCTGTAATCGGTACCAAACTAATCTAGGGATTTACATAATTGGTGTTCAAACTCTAGTCAAAAAATGTAGAACAATTCAGGAGAAACTCTGCGTGAAAGTAGGAATTCTTGCCGGTGGCCTTGGCACTCGTCTTGCCGAAGAGACTGAGACTAAACCTAAGCCAATGGTAGAAATTGGCGGGCGACCAATTATGTGGCACATTATGAAGCATTATGCCCATTATGGCTTCAATGAATTTGTCATCGCCCTAGGGTATAAAGCTGAGGTCATTAAGAAGTACATGGTGGACTACTGCGACCTCAATAGCAATCTAACCGTAAATTTGAGAAATGGCGAAGTCAGAAAGCATGGTGGTGAGCAAACCAATTGGACAGTAGATTTAATTGATACCGGCATCGGCACCAATACTGGTGGTCGAATTAAGCGCCTCGCACCTTACATGGGCAATGAAACCTTTATGTTGACTTGGGGAGATGGGGTATCAGACATTAATTTGCATGAATTACTTAAATTCCATCGCTCTCACGGTAAACTAGCTACCCTGACTGCAGTCAGACCACCAGCCCGTTTTGGTCACCTTGATCTCGAAGGAGACCAAATTGTCGAATTCTCCGAAAAAGTCCAGACCAAAGAGGGCTGGATCAATGGTGCTTTTTTTGTCCTGGAGCCAGAAATATTTGATTATATTGAAAGCGATGATACCCAGTGGGAAAAAGCACCACTGGAGGGATTAGCGAAAGACGGTCAACTAATGGCCTACAAACATAACTCGTTCTGGCAATGCATGGACACCTTGCGCGATAAGCGCAAGTTGGAAACTATTTGGCAGAGCGGCAATGCACCTTGGAAAATTTGGGAGGAAAAAGATGCGAGTACTACTAACGGGTCACAAGGGCTACATCGGGACGGTGCTGGTACCTATGCTACTAGCGGCAGGGCATGAGGTTGTAGGCTACGATAGCGACTTGTATGAGCAAAGTACCTTTGGAGAGGGAATTAAAGATATTCCGGAAATAAGAAAGGATATCCGTGAGGTTGAAATTTCCGAGCTTGAAGGCTTTGATGCCGTGCTTCATCTGGCAGGGCTTTCCAATGACCCACTGGGCAATCTCAATCCCAATTTAACCTATGAAATCAATCACGCTGCCTCAGTGCGTCTAGCCCAGTTGAGCAAAAAAGCAGGCATTGGACGCTACATCTTTTCCTCTTCCTGTAGCAACTATGGTGCAGGAGGGCAGGATTGGCTCAACGAAGAATCTCCCTTCAACCCAGTTACACCCTATGGCACTTCCAAAGTAAGGGTTGAGCAGGATGTTAGTACCTTAGCTGACGATAACTTCTGTCCTACCTTCCTGCGTAATGCTACTGCTTACGGCGTCTCACCCCGCCTGCGTTTTGATCTAGTTCTTAATAACTTAGTAGCTTGGGCATTTACTACAGGGAAAGTCTTTATCAAAAGCGATGGCACTCCCTGGCGTCCAATTGTCCATATTGAAGATATATCTCGGGCGTTTCTAGCCGTGCTACAGGCACCGCGCGAATTGGTTTATAACCAAGCCTTTAACGTGGGGCGTAACGAAGATAACTATCAGATTCGAGACTTGGCAAATATTGTCAAAGAAACAGTACCTGGCTGCGAGATTGAGTATGCCAAAGATGCTGGACCTGATAAGCGCTGCTATCGAGTTGACTGTAGCAAAATTGCCAAAACCTTGTCAGAGTTCCAACCCCAGTGGGATGCTCGCAAAGGAGCGCAAGAACTCTACGCAGCTTATCAAAAAGTTGGTCTAACCCTAGAAGAATTTGAAGGTCCAAAATACCAGCGCATAGCTCACATCAAACAATTGCTCAGCAGTGGGCGATTAAATGAAAACCTGCGCTGGAAAACTTCTGCACCTGTAACTACTGCCGCAAGTTAACGAGGAATGCCAAGTAATGCCTGAGACCCTATCGACTTGCCGTGCTAGCAGCAATGCTGACCTAGAGTTAATTATTTCCTTTGGCTATACTCCCTTAGCGGATAGACTACTGACCAAAGACCAACTGGAGCAACCGGAGTACACTGCCCCGCTAGATGTGGCCTTTTCTCCCAGTAGCGGATTGGTTCAAATCACAGAAACCGTCCCCCCAGAAATCCTGTTTTATGCGGACTATCCTTACTTTTCTTCAGTTTCACCATCGCTACTTAAACATTTTGGAGATAGTGCCAAAGCCTTAATTGAGTCAAGGAAACTTGGTGGCAACAGCTTGGTAATTGAAGCTGCCAGTAATGATGGGTATATGCTCAAAAACTTCCTCGAAGTAGGCATTCCCGTCTTGGGCATTGATCCAGCTAAAAGACCGGCTGAAACAGCCCAAAAAGCAGGTATTCCCACTCTTTGTACCTTTTTTACGAAAGACCTAGCCAAGCAACTAAGCCAAGACGGAAAGCAGGCAGATGTATTCCTAGCCAATAATGTCTTAGCTCATGTGCCAGATTTGAACGGTTTTGTGGAAGGCATTGGCGTTTTGCTTAAAGATACTGGCGTCGCTGTGATCGAAGCACCTTATGTAGTTGACTTAGTGGATCACTGCGAATTTGATACGATCTATCATCAGCACTTGTGCTACTTTTCTGTAACTGCCTTGGACAGGTTATTCAGAAAGCATTCTTTGTATCTTAATGATATTCAACGTACTTCAATTCACGGCGGTTCATTACGCCTGTTTATCGAGCCCAAAGAAGCTGTCAAAGACTCAGTCAAATTACTTTTGCAACAGGAGGTAGAGCGGAAGGTCGATAAAATCGATTACTATCGCGATTTTGCTGCTAGAGTTGAGGGCATTAAACACTCTTTACTCGATATCCTTTGGGATATTAAAAAGCAAGGGAAAAAGATCGCCGCCTATGGAGCTGCAGCTAAAGCCACCACACTACTGAGTTATGTGGGGATTGATAAAAGGTTGGTTGATTATGTAGTTGACCTGAATAAATTTAAACAAGGTCGCTTCATGAGTATTAATCATCTACCAATTTTTCCGCCCTCGAAACTGCTAGAAGACATGCCGGATTACGTCCTGATTCTGGCATGGAATTTTGCCGAGGAGATTATGCAGCAGCAGGAAGTTTATCGGCAAAAGGGCGGCAAGTTTATTATTCCCATCCCAGAACCGAAGATTGTGTAGCTTTGCAAGCTTCTGCATCACCATGCCGCTCTCAATGCAGAGCGGCGTAGACAATATAAGCTTTAAATGCACACTAGCTTAGAAGAAAAAAACCATGAAGGGACAATCATTACTAGAAAATCCTAGTCAGGAAGCAAGCAGAAATCTAACAGAACATATCTGTCCCAATTGTGGTCATCAAGGATTATCGCTATTTTATGAAGTGCGCAAGGTTCCTGTCCACAGTTGTTTAATGATGTCCAATGAGAAGGAAGCCTTAGACTTCCCTTGCGGTGATGTAGTTTTAGGATTTTGCGACCACTGTGGCTTTATCACCAATGTAGAGTTTGACTCAAAATGGTCGGCTTACGCTCCTAATTATGAAGATCAACAGAGTTTTTCCCCCACCTTTAATCAATTCGCTCTCGATTTAGCAAATCGCCTGATTGAAAAATACGACCTTCACAACAAAGATATT
This sequence comes from Symploca sp. SIO3C6, assembly GCA_010692425.1. Lineage (GTDB taxonomy): Bacteria > Cyanobacteriota > Cyanobacteriia > Cyanobacteriales > Coleofasciculaceae > SIO3C6. The sequence goes on from JAAHHJ010000015.1 coordinate 219,288, forward strand.
GTTGAGATTGGCTGCTCTAAGGGAGATTTTCTGCTGCTACTTTGCGAATTGGGTAACAATCGCGGTGTGGGTATTGACCCTTCTGCCGTGCCGGGGCGGGTTAATAGTGAAGCTGCTGAACGCGTGACTTTTATTCAAGATTATTATAGTCAAAAGCACGCTGAGTATGTCGGCGATTTTATCTGCTGTCGCCATACCCTGGAGCATATTAAGCCTACAGCCGAATTCATTCATACTGTGCGCCGTTCAATTGGCGATCGCACTAATGTGGCTTTCTTTTTAGAAATTCCGGACACAGTAAGAGTTCTCAAAGATTTAGCTTTTGAGGATATCTACTACGAACACTGTTCTTATTTCACACCTGGTTCCTTAGCGCGTTTATTCCGCTCTTGTGGCTTTGAGGTTACTGACCTATATCGAGCTTATGGTGAACAGTATTTGTTAATTGAAGCCGTACCAACAACAACAACTTCTGAGCAAATTTTTCCTCTGGAAGAAAGTTTAGAAGAAGTAGCTCAGGACGTTAAACACTTTGCCAGTAATATTGGCAACAAACTGCAAAACTGGAAGCAGCATCTAGAGCAGATGCAAGCTCAAGGCAAACGCATTGTCGTTTGGGGTTCTGGTTCCAAATGTGTTGCTTTTCTGACTACCCTCGATACCATCGACAAAATCCAGTATGTCGTTGATATTAATCCTCACCGCCACGGAAAATTCATCCCTGGTGTGGGCAAAGAAATTAAGTCGCCAGAGTTTTTAAAGGAATATAAACCGGATCAGGTAATTGTGATGAATCCCATCTACCGCAACGAAATTCAGGAAATGTTGCTTAAGATGGGAGTAACTACAGAGGTTATATCTCTTTAATAAATACTCTGTTTGTCTACTCTGTGTTGCTCTTTTTCAAGCTCTATAGATGCTGTGAGTAGTCTATACAAATAAGTTGATTGTATAACAGTGCAACCCATAAGCAGGGGGGAATAGTCATTCACTCCTGCTTCTAAATGTACTCACAGAGTTGCCCCATTGCTTTGTTATAGCGCTACGCGCAAGGCTCCAGGGCAGAAGGCTCCAGGGCAGAAGGGGTGAATTTGACAAAGTTTTAGCGATTTAGCTTGTCCTAACCTTAATACGTACTGCTATATTAGTCATTTACTTTATGAAGGTACACAAGACTATTAAAGAAAAAAAATCTTCAATGGCAGTTAATGGAGATAAACTGTTAATCTAATGGGCTCTAGGCATAGTTATTGGTAGTATTCTACTGGTACTAGTTTGTACATTGTTACCCTTTGAATTTTCCTGCGCACAGGGATTATCAATCCAAGTAATTGTCAACCGTTTCTACTATGACAACAGTTTCAATGATTGGATAAGAAATATCGTCCTAAAATCTTGAGAGTCAAATCAACATTTTATATCTTATTATTTAGTAGTGTAATTAGATTTCAAACTCTAATACTAGAAATGATTTTGATGAGTGTAAGCGGCAGGAGTATAGGGCTGAAAAATATTTTACTTAGCACAGAAATAACTGCGATCGCAATGCTGTTATTTAAGTTGTGGGCACCATCTTGGTTGTCTGCACAAAAAGTGTCACAGGTATAAACAATTTTGTTCATTGTTGATGATTGATTACTGATTGTCGATGAACAATGAACAATGAACCATCAACACTTATTTAGCAACATCTTCAAAATACAGAAAAGTTATACAGGGAGTAGGATTTATAAATGAATAGTTTATCTAACCAGACCGATACTGTGAATGCTTCTCAGAATTTGGAAGTTTTTTTTGAAATGTTGTCGGTTCCGGTCTATTGTAATCTTCTGTGGTCAGAGCAGCAAGCGGCCCAAAACTGCCCTAAGGGAGATATCAAACTGGCTTTCTGCCCTGAAACTGGTTTGATTACCAATGTTGCCTTTGACCCAGACAAGTTAGGCTATTCTCAGGACTATGAAAATTCTTTGCACTACTCTCCCCGGTTTCAGCAATATGCCCAATCCCTCGCTGCTTCCTTAGTAGAGCGTCACAATCTCCATCAAAAAGACATTATCGAGATTGGCTGTGGCAAAGGAGATTTTCTGATTTCGCTGTGCGAAATAGGGAATAATCGAGGAGTAGGCTTTGATCCCAGCTATGTTCCTAGAGAAGAGCATAGCCCTATGGCCCAACAAGTCAAGTTTATCCAAGATTTCTATTCAGAGCGCTATCAAGATTATCAAGCAGATTTAATTTGCTGTCGGCATACACTGGAACACATCTCTAACCCAGCCGATTTACTTAAGCCACTGCGGCTGGCAATCGGCAATCGCCTCCAGACAATGGTTTTCTTTGAAGTGCCCAATGCATTACATACCTTTCGCAATTTAGCAGTTTGGGATATTATTTATGAACACTGCTGCTATTTTGCCCCCACCTCTCTAGCGCAGGCTTTTTCCAGGTGTGGATTTCAGATTTGCGAGCAATCTGAGGCGTTTGAGGGTCAGTTTCTATGTTTAGAAGCTCTGCCAGCTACTAATGATTTTACTAGCAACGATGAGCGTAAGCATGAAGTTGAAGAGTTATCTAAGGATATTACTACCTTTAAAGCTAAGTTTGATACTTTGGTTGAAACCTGGGAGCAGAAATTACTGCAAATGGCACAAGCAGGTAAAAAAGTAGTAGCTTGGGGTGCTGGCTCCAAGGGAGTTACTTTTTTGAATATTCTCAACAACCAAGACTCGATAGAGTATATTGTAGACCTTAATCCTCGCAAACAAGGAATGTACGTAGCAGGAACAGGGCAAAAAATTGTGCCACCGGAATTCCTGGGGGAGTATAAACCGGATGTGGTAATTATAATGAACCCAATCTATGAGGGTGAAATTCGAGAGCTAGTTAAAGGTTTGGGTTTGACTGCTGAGTTTATGTGCGTCTAAGCAATCGCCACTGGGAGAAACAAGAGAACGATAAACTGTTGAAATGACGATGAGGGGGATTATTTCGCTAATTTATAGTCCTCCTCTGGACTCATAAATCGTTTTGTTGTCAACTTCTATTACTCGATTGGTGAGGTTTATTGAGATGGCATATAGTGATTTCAAGCTCTCTGATTTAAAGAAAAAATTTAGCTTAGAACTCAAGGAGCAAAGTGATTTATTTTCAGATCGACCAGAAGTAAAGTGCAGTGATTATTTAGATGTCACACTTAAATACAATTTACCCTTAGCGGTAGATATCAATACCGAAAAAGCTCGCTCTGAATTGATTATTGCTCCAATTTTGCTAGAAATGAGGCGGCAATTAAATAATCAAGTCAGTTTATTTTCAGGAGTGGATTTTAATGTTGATTCTGCTAGAGGACTTAATGGTGTTTGTGATTTTTTAGTTAGCTGCTCTACTGAACAACTGTTCATTACTGCTCCAATCATGACTCTGGTGGAAGCCAAGAATGAAAATATTAAGGGAGGATTAGGACAGTGTGGAGCCGAAATGATAGCAGCCAAGTTATTTAATGAACAAGAAGAAAATAATATTAAGATAATTTATGGAACTGTTACTACAGGAACGCTTTGGAGGTTCTTAAAGTTAGAAGGTAGCACTATTTATATTGATACAGCTGAATACTACATTGGTAGTGTTGATAAAATTTTAGGAATTTTGCTATCTACCGCTGAAGTCGAGCCAGTCTCAGTATTTTAAAGTTCATGGTACTTTTGAGGACTTACGCACAAATATCTTGAAACCCTAATTTTTTGTAGTGGTAATTCATGAATTACCACTACCTCGGACGTTTTTTAAGTAAGTCCTGGTAAAGTGCAGTGATTATTTAGATATCACACTTAAACACAATTTACCCTTAGCTGTAGATATCAATTCAGAAAAAGCTAGCTTCAAATATCCTCTAATGAAAGTGATAGAAGACACTCAAAATGAAGTATAGAGATTTATTGACAGTAGCGCCCGCTTACGCTAGATTATTACTTAATGGGCAAGTTGGGGCTCGTAGCTCATTGCATATTGTATTCTCTGAGTCCCGGTGGTTAGCCGCCTGTTTAGTATACAATAACTCTATATATATTATATATCTAAAGGATAACAAAACATGCCTTACGATTTCTATTACCAGGTTGCTATACAGCTAACTGCGCTTTTGGCTCATGACCTGATAAGGGGTATAATCCACGTACTCAGTAGCATAAACTAAATCCTGTAACTATAATGTAGGCTGTCTCTCGTTCGAGGGGCAGCTTTTTGATTTTTTTTTCTTACTCATATAATGAGACTTTATGAGTATATAAAATATTAAAGTTATTTTTAACTCTCCGCACACTATAGTATATTGAAACACTGAGAATGTCAAGGAAAGTGTAAACTGGTTTACACTCCCCATCTCCAAAGCCATCCAGCCAAAAACCTCCTAGGATTATAGATTGAAAAACACAATTAGTTAAAAACTCGTAGAATTAATAGAATTACTGCTATCTTTGCCGTTTGTGATCAATAGCTTGCCTTCAGAAGGTTTTAGCCAAAAATAGCTAACTCAGCTTTGAGAAAGTCAATAAATTGTCGCGCCGTGCGCCCAGAGCGCCCATTGTGACGAGTTGCCCATTGTAGGGCACGAAACTCTAAATCTTGTTGAGAGAGATTAATACCTGCTTGTGCTGCTAAATGCCGGATAATCTCTAAGTAGGTATCTTGATTAGCTGGTTCAAAAGTAAGGGTTAAACCAAAGCGATCGCTAAAGGAAAGCTTTTCTTGCATAGTATCCCAAGCATGCACCTCCTCATTATCTCTGGGAAGGGGGCGATCGCCAAAGAACTCCCTAATCAAGTGACGCCGATTAGAGGTGGCATAAATCACCACATTTTGCGGTCGTTGGGTTACACTACCTTCTAGGACAACTTTTAGGGCTTTGAAGGCATCATCATCCTCTTCAAAGGAGAGGTCATCAACAAAGATAATAAATTTTTGAGGAGCATCCCGCAGTTGCTCTACAATCGTCGGTAAATCTCTTAAGTCAGATTTCGCTACTTCAATCAGTCGTAGACCTCTTTGAGCATATTTTTGTAACAAAGCCTTGACTAAAGAAGACTTACCAGAACCACGACTACCATAGAGAAGGACATGTAGGGCTTGATATCCGGCGAGTAAAAATTCTGTATTCTTAACTAAGGCATCTTGCTGAGAATAGTAACCTACTAATTCATGCAACTGGATGGAATCAGGATGAGAAATACCCACCAGTTGCCCTGAGAGCCAGCGCAAAGCGCGATACTGGGCAAATAGCCCTGTACCATATTGTCTGTAGTAAGCGGCTAAATCTGCCACAGCATCTGCCCAATCATCCAACTGTTGCAACTTCTCTCTTACAGAGGTGAAACTAGGCAAATCAACATCCTGCTGATGATGCCAAGTAGTTGGTGCTACAGGTAGTTTTGATGCTAATTTTACCCAGTGACTCAATTGCTCACTGTTGCAATTATAAATACTCTGTAGTGCTTGCAAATCATACTGTGCGGCACTAACTAGGGCAGGGGGCAAACTCTCTAGAGGTTTTAACTGGACTTGCCGAGTAAAAGCATTATCATCGTAGAGGATTTGCACAAGCAAGTAGTCTTGCCAGCTTTGATTGCTAGCAGCCAGGGCTTGAAACCAGCTACCGTAGGCTAGTAGGCAATCTACTCCATCATACTGAGAGTGACGAATGGCTTGCAGTAACCTCACAAAGGCAAGACCTATCGGTTTACAAAAGACCGATTGATAAAGTAGTAGAGATGCCGTTTGGCGTTGGAGCGATTGAATTGAGGTAGCAGGTGAGTTAACCATTGATTAGTTATAACTTCAGTGAGCATGTAATTAAGAGGGGAAGGGGAGATGGGGAGATGGGGAGAACATTTGAACAATTCTCATGCAACCAGAAAGTATAGGCTTGAAATGCACACTAGCTTAAGAAATAACTAAAACATGTTGCAAATACTTAGTGGATTTGGATTTATAACTGGGGTAAGCTACCCTTTACGTTCACTAGCGCTTTTGGGGCGTACTCCTCGTCTGTGGAACTACTTGATTATGCCAATTTTGGTGAATGTCGTAGTTGGGATTATCCTCTATGCAGGTTTACTGATCCCTAGTTTACACGCTACTGACAGCTTGGAAATGAAGCTTTCTAATTGGTTAGAAGCTATCCTTACTAATCTCCCAACCTGGCTTGGTTTCCTCAGGTTTTTAGCAACTGGTATCGATTTCTTATTGGATTTGTTATTAATAGGTTTACTATTTTTTATTACTGGTTTCTTATTGGTACAATTTGGGACGCTCTTAGGTGCGCCCTGGTATGGTCAACTCTCGGAGCAATTGGAGGAGTTGCGCACAGGCCAGATAAAAATAGTAGAAGTGGGAATAGTGCGGGATATTGGGCGAGCAATTCTGTTTGAATTAAAAAAATTGGTTTTAGCTTTAGTAGTAGGATTGCCTTTGCTAGTGCTGAACTTTTTACCAGGGGTTGGAACTACTGTTGCTACTGTTGGTGGTTTTATGCTAACAGCAACTATTATCTGCCTGGATTTTCTAGACGGCCCTTCGGAACGCAGGCGCTTTAGTTTTCGGAAGAAATTAGCAATTGTGTTTGGAAGTTTACCTGCTAGTGCCGGTTTTAGTATTGTTTGTATGGCATTAGTAAGTTTACCTCTATTGAATTTAGTAACTATTCCTCTATGTGTAGCATCTGGAACGCTGTTTTGGTGCGATCGCGTTTTACCAACACTAGCACAATCTAGTTCACAATCAAAAATGAAGGCTTAAATTTAGGGTAGTTTTAACAATAAACAAAGGTTTCAGTAATTATTCTTACTATTGTTAATTAATTTTTCTTGTTCACTGATGTCTTTTGATGTTTATACCATGGGGATACTTGTTGTTCTAAATCGATGCCTTCAAAAGTTGGAGGTAGCCAACACCGGACTACTAATAAAACTGCTAAAACTAATAAAAAAGAACAAGTTACTAATACCTGACTCCAAGGGGTTTCTAAAATTCCTTTGACAATAATCTCTCTTAAAACCGAAACAATGGAGACTTCTACGGCAACGCCAATGGAAACTCGACGCTCTTGCAAGTAAATGATTAATAAACGAAATAACTCAACTAGAATCAGCAAAAACAGAATATCAGCCGTAACTCTTGTGAAATCTAAAGGTGGTAGCAGAGAGACAAACATCTCCCGCAACTGAATTGCCATGAAGCTAAATAGACCTATACAGAGCGAGATAATAATCAAGTCTTGGATAAATTCCAAAATTTGAATCACGCTACTGCTATTTAACCATTTGTACCAGGGGATTGATGAATTATTAAAGGATTTATGCATGATATTTAATTATTATTAAGTAGATTTAGTCCTTTGATTAGTATCTTTAAATACAACTATCAATAACTCCTAGTTAAGAACTTTAATTTTTTTAATGATTCTTCTTTTATATTTACGCACTACCCATGCATTTGTAAAATATATATAAACAATTTTGTTGATTAATTTTGCCTATATTGAGTTAATCGTTAAGATTACGCCTTGGGAGTATCTTGGCAATCCTGTGTGACATTTGCGTAATTCCTGGCTATGTTGTAAGAGTTAGGGAGAGACAAGAGAATCACGATGAGTGATATCAGTTTTTGGAAACCTGTCTATCAACTCTTTAAACCCGATGAGCCTCTCATTAAAGAGGAATTAAGAGATTTCTACGTTAGACGAGAGGATAGCCCAGTAGATAGTTTGGTGGATTTACTGGCGATGGAGGATTCGGCAGCAAAGTTTTTGCTAGCAGGGCACCGAGGCAGTGGTAAAACTACGGAACTGAGGCGATTAGAGCAACGGTGTATGTCAGAATACACTGTAGTTTGGGTGGATACTGACACCTATCTCGATAAGTACAATATTGAATATGCTGAAGTGGTGGTATTGATTGGAATCACCATTGTTAAACAGTTGGGAGAATTGGGATGGAAGCTCCCCCGGAAACTAGAACAAGATTTGCTGGGAAGTCTTGCCAAGGTGACATACCAAGACAAAGTGACTGGAGGCGGGCAACTTCAACTGCCTAAACTATTTCAAGATTTGGGAGTATTACTGAAGGTTGGGTTTGATCGAGAAACTAAGAAAACGCGAGGGGTTCGCCCAGCCTTGAGTGAAATTATTGCTAAGGTAAATGCCATTATCGCAGCGGCAGAAGCTGATAAACCTAAGCTTTTAGTAATTGTGGATGGGTTAGATCGAAAGGATTACACGATTGCACTAGAAATGTTTTCTAGTTCTTTGCTCACCGATCTAAACTGTCATCTTGTCTATGTCATTCCTATTTCTCTGCGCTATTCCCCAGCCTTTCGGCAACCGATGCAGAGCTTTGATAAATGTCTAGATTTAACTAATATTCCAGTTTTCAAATGTGATGCCAACGCTTGCCCAACGACTAAAACTGATCCAGTGGGACGACATATTCTTACTACTGTGATTGAGAAGCGATTGGGTAAGTTAGGGGATACTTATAAGAACCTATTTCAGCCAGATGCCTTAGAGTTACTATGTCAAAACAGTGGAGGTGTAATGCGTGATTTAGTGCGGCTGGCAAGGACTGCCTGTGAGGTTGCTTTGCAGCAAAATGCTAATCAGGTGGATCTAACTATTGCTCAGGAAGCGATACAAGAGGAACATAGAACCTACTCAATTGAAGACTACCATTTTGAAGAACTCGATAAGGTTCACCGCACAGGTAAATTGACAAGTAACTCCTTTGACTCTCCTAAAAACGGGAATGTTGTCATTTGTGATGAACTTCTGCACTATAAATTGATATTAGGGTATCAAGACCGGAAATATGGGCGTTGGTTCGATATCAATCCAATTTTGCTAGAGGATTTGGAACGCTGGCGAGCGACAAACCTGACAAGCCCTTAGAGACTTCCATCGGGGAGATAGGGAGATGGGGGGATGGGGAGATGGGGAGATGGGGAGATGGGGAGACGGGGAGATGGGGAGATGGGGAGATGAATTTTCTACCTTCTGATTTGAAAGAGGGTGTAGGGTGTGGGGTGTAGGGTTTAGGGGAAATAACCCTCTTTAATGCTTGATGATGAAAAAATTTTTTCATCGAGACTGCCTTCTGCCTCCTGCCTTCTGCCTTCTGCCTTTCCTGGGGAGATGGGGAGAAGATTCTTGAGGTCATATTTCCAAGTAAATTGGATAATTTATTTCTTGGAGTTTCCTGAAAGCTATGAATACTGGCAATTTGAACGAACAACCATTGCTAAGTTCTGCTGATGACAAGGAATTGACTAAACTAGTCAATGCGGTGGCGCTGAGGGAAGATAGTCTGAGTCTGTTTGCAGTTGCCCCGGAAATTTCCCCAGAGCATCCGGTGGTTGAGCAGTTCAAAACTAAGCTGGAAGAATTAACGGAATCGTTTCAGTTTTTGCTATTTCACTATAGCGATAATTCTCTGTTTAAGTTCTTAACTAAACTCGACAGTCAATCAGCACCAGATGCTGGGCGAAGGGTTATCCTTGCCTTTGGCTTGGAAAAATTGCCGCTTCCTCGATTGAAGCAGGCGATGGAGGATTTAAATCTGGGGCGGGAGGTAATTTTTGAGCGCAATTTAGTACTAGTTTTCTGGCTAAATCGGAAGAGTTTTTTAGATGAATTCCGCAGGCGTGCGCCAGATTTTTGGGACTGGCGAGGTAAGGTTGCTACATTTGAGACTCGTCCACCGCTTCCTGACTTGTTATATCCTTACCTGGAGTGGCTTATTGCTGAAAACTCTTACCTCAGGATGAGTGGGGTGATGCAAGTCAACCGCCAGGTGGATATTTTCCTGGATCAGATTTATGTTTCGCTGAAGGCTCAATGGGAGGAGCAACGGAGCCAATCCTTTCGGGAGTTGGTAACTTCAGGGGAAGGACAAGTTAGCTCAAGTCGTGCTAACTGGAATAAACAGGGGGAGCCTGACGCCTTTGAGAGCGGGTTAAGGGATGAGTCAAGGCTCTTGGAGGTGAATGCAGAGCCTCTAAGTCGTCAGCGCGTGACTAAAATTGTGGATTTGGCGGAGGCGGTAGGCAAGTATGACTATAGTGTAATTTTAGGGGATCCAGGGGCAGGTAAAACCACGTTGCTGCGTTATCTGGCAAGGCATTTTGCGATCGCTAATCGGGATGGCAAGCCCACAGTGCTGGGGGGGATGGAGGAGGAGTTGGGGCAGCTACGATTGCCGATTTTATTTCGGATTGCCGACTATGCCGAAAGCCTCGCCACACAGCCTGATTTAACTCTGGTGGATTATCTCAAGCAATTTTATCGCCACTGGCAAGACTATTTTGAGGCGTCGGATGGGGATAAAGTCGCCAATCTGCTTTTAGAAAAGATGGAGGCAGGAAACTGTATATTACTGCTGGATGGGTTGGATGAGGTATTCGATCAATCTAACCGGGTGCAGGTGGTGCAGCAAATTAATCAGTTAGTAGATGCCTACCGTAACAATAAGTTTGTGATTACTAGCCGGATTGCCGGTTATCAGGAAGCCGCGCTTGGTAAATGGTTCCGAGAGTTTACTATTGTGCCGATGGAAAATACCCAAATCCAGCAGTTTCTAGAGCGCTGGTGTTTGGCAATTGAAGTGGCGCAACGCCCAGAAGCCGATTCTAGTCTGCATCAGCGCGATGCCGCAGAAGAAGCAGAGAGTATTTTAAAAACAATTGAAACTAAGCCAGGAGTGAAACGCTTTGCCGCCAATCCGCTGTTATTGACGATTTTGGCGTTGATTCATCGCAACGGCACTCAACTGCCCCAAAGAAGGGTGGAATTGTATGAACTAGCAACTAGGACTTTAATTGAAGATTGGCAGTTTGGACGTAACATTCCCTACCGGGCAAGGAAGCGACAACTAATGTTGGTGGAGGAAGACGTAACAGCACTACTGGCTCCATTGGCTTTTCAGATGCATCAACAGAAGCAGTCTGGATTAGTAACAAAGAAAGAGGCAGAGCAGTGGTTAACCCCAAAAATGGCAGAGCTACAGGGGGTAGAGGAGTCTAAAGCCCTGGAGCTAGTCAAGGAATTTTTGCGGAAGGTGCGGGAGACAACAGGGTTATTTGTGGAGCGTAATCCAGATGTTTATGGGTTTATGCATCTGACGTTTGAGGAGTATTTTGCGGCTCGCGACATTGCTGATAACGAGATTGACGATATTTTGAGTATTATCAATTCTTACCGTAATCAAGCGCGGTGGAATGAGCCAATTTTGCTGGCGTTAGGGTATTTTAGTCAAGATCAAAGACGGGTACATCGGTTACTGGAGAAATTGTTTAGCGATTTAGCTAACTATCAGCCCATAATCGCAGGCAAAGAAATTCAGCTCAAAAATTCTGTAGCGACTAATCCGGTAATGGTATGGTTTTCGCAGCCAGAGGGAGAGCTGCAAGAGTCAGACTCGGTATGGCAGGATTTGCTATTTGTGGGGCAGGTGTTGGCAGAGGTTAAAGTCATGCCAAACTTCTGTCGGCAGCAGGTAGAGAAACTGGTGCTAACCTATTTGGGCTTGGATAAGTATTACTCGGATGAGTCAACACAGCAATTGTTGAATCTGCTGCGGGGAATTGAGGCGTTTAACCATCAGGTGTTGGAGCGGTTAAAGCAGGCAGCAGAAGATGAGCAACTCTCAGAGGAGCAGCAGAATCGGGCGCAGGCGGCAATACTTTATGTCGTGTGTGGCGAGGTAGGAGAAACCTTAACCGATTACGTGACAGCGATTGTTCAACAGTTAACGCCATCCTTGTTTAACGAGATTGGCGGTTTGGTTGAAGAATTAGGGGCACAGATGACGCCTGCCTTAAAGCGCTCTCTGGAGGATACAAGCCTGGATACTTCTCAACGCCAAGCTTTAGAGTTGATAACTGGTTTATCTTACTTGCGAGCAGATAACTATGAGCGTGCGATCGCTAGTTTACAACCGCTAGTTGACAATACAGATTCCCATCTGGAGGGCTTTATCCTTTGGGCCCTTGCCATTGCCTATGAGGAAAAGGATGACTATCAACAGGGACTGCAATACTATCAAAAATGTTCTGAAAAGCTGCAAGTAAGTTCCGACTCTACCGGAATTCTGTTTTTGTGGCGTAATTGGGGCGTATGTTATCGTTCAAACAAGCAATATGAACAGTCTTTAGAGTGCTTCCAGCAGGCGTTAGTGATTTCTAGGCAATCGAACAACAGTAAAGTGGAAGCTAATATTCTTTGGAATATTGGCAGAAGTTATCAGGATTGGGAAAAGTATCAACAAGCGATCAACTATCACCAACAAAGCCTCCAACTATATCAGCAATTAGGTAAAGAAACTAATGTCGCTAACCAGTATTACTGGATAGGAGATTGCTATCGAAACTGGAGCAAATATGAGCAGGCATTAGAGGCACAGCAGCAGGATTTAACTATTCGTCAACGCCTCGATGACCAACCCAATATTGCTGATGCCTACCGACAACTAGGACACATTTATAAAGATTGGGGAAAGTATCAACAAGCGATTGACTATTACCAACAAAGCCGCCAACTATATCAGCAATTAGGCAAAGAAACTCATGTCGCTAACCAGTGGTACTGGATAGGAAATTGCTATCGAAACTGGGGCAAATATGAGCAGGCATTAGAGGCACAGCAGCAGGTTTTAACTATTCGTCAACGCCTCGATGACCAACCCAGGATTGCCCTTGCCTACTTTCAACTGGGAGGAATTTATCAAGATTGGGGGAAGTATCAACAAGCGATCGACTATTACCAACAAAGTCGCCAACTATATCAGCAATTAGGCAAAGAAACTGATGTCGCTGACTTGTTGTACTGGATAGGAAATTGCTATCGAAACTGGAGCAAATATGAGCAGGCATTAGAAGCACAGCAGCAGGTTTTAACTATTCGTCAACGCCTTAATTATCAACCCAAGATTGCCCTTACCTACTATCACCTGGGACGCATCTATCAAGATTGGGGAAAGTATCAACAAGCGATTGACTATTACCAACAAAGCCTCCAACTCTATCAGCAATTAGGTAAAGAAACTGATGTCGCTGACTTGTTGTACTGGATAGGAAATTGCTATCGAAACTGGGGCAAATATGAGCAGGCATTAGAAGCACAGCAGCAGGTTTTAACTATTCGTCAACGCCTTAATTATCAACCCAAGATTGCCCTTACCTACTATCACCTGGGACGCATCTATCAAGATTGGGGAAAGTATCAACAAGCGATTGACTATTACCAACAAAGCCTCCAACTCTATCAGCAATTAGGTAAAGAAACTGATGTCGCTGACTTGTTGTACTGGATAGGAAATTGCTATCGAAACTGGGGCAAATATGAGCAGGCATTAGAAGCACAGCAGCAGGTTTTAACTATTCGTCAACGCCT
>JAAHHJ010000015.1:232816-242382 GCA_010692425.1 Symploca sp. SIO3C6
AGCAATTAGGTAAAGAAACTGATGTCGCTGACTTGTTGTACTGGATAGGAAATTGCTATCGAAACTGGGGCAAATATGAGCAGGCATTAGAAGCACAGCAGCAGGTTTTAACTATTCGTCAACGCCTCGATGAGCAATCCAATATTGCCCTTGCCTACTATCAACTGGGACGCATTTATCAAGATTGGGGAAAATATCAACAAGCGATTGACTATTACCAACAAAGTCGCCAACTATATCAGCAATTAGGTAAAGAAACTGATGTCGCTGACTTGTGGTATTGGATAGGGTATTGCTATCGCAACTGGGGCAAATATGAGCAGGCATTAGAGGCACAGCAGCAGGATTTAACTATTCGTCAACGCCTCGATGACCAACCCAATATTGCTGATGCCTACTATCAACTGGGACGCATTTATCAAGATTGGGGAAAATATCAACAAGCGATTGACTATTACCAACAAAGCCGCCAACTATATCAGCAATTAGGCAAAGAAACTAATGTCGCTAACCAGTGGTACAACCTAGCTGATTGCTATCGAAACTGGAGCAAATATGAGCAGGCATTAGAAGCACAGCAGCAGGATTTAACTATTCGTCAACGCCTCGATGAGCAATCCAATATTGCCCTTGCCTACTTTCACCTGGGACGCATCTATCAAGATTGGGGAAAGTATCAACAAGCGATTGACTATCACCAACAAAGCCTCCAACTATATCAGCAATTAGGTAAAGAAACTAATGTCGCTAACCTGTATTACTGGATAGGAGATTGCTATTGCAACTGGGGCAAGTATGAGCAGGCATTAGAGGCACAGCAGCAGAATTTAACTATTCGTCAACGCCTTGATGACCAACCCAGGATTGCCCTTGCCTACTATCAACTGGGATACATCTATCAAGATTGGGGAAAGTATCAACAAGCCCTTGACTATTACCAACAAAGCCTCCAACTCAATGAGCAATTAGGCAAAGAAACTAATGTCGCTGACTTGTGGTACAACTTAGCTAATTGCTATCGGCAGTGGGGGAAATATGAACAAGCATTAGAAGCACAGCAGCAGGATTTAACTATTCGTCAACGCCTCGATGACCAACCCAATATTGCTGATGCCTACTATCAACTGGGACGCATTTATAAAGATTGGGGAAAGTATCAACAAGCGCTCGACTATCACCAACAAAGCCTACAACTATATCAGCAATTAGGTAAAGAAACTAATGTCGCTAACTTGTGGTACAACTTAGCTAATTGCTATCGGCAGTGGGGGAAATATGAACAAGCATTAGAAGCACAGCAGCAGGATTTAACTATTCGTCAACGCCTTGATGACCAACCCAATATTGCTGATGCCTACTATCAACTGGGATACATCTATCAAGATTGGGATAATTATACAGAAGCGATCGCCCATCACGAACAAAGCCGTAAACTTTACGAAAACGTAGACTTACAACAGGAAGTCGCCAATCAGCTATCCTGTCTTGCTGCTTGCTATCGAGATTCAAAAGACTACACCAAAGCTATTGAATACTATCAAAGCAGTTTGGAGCTACACCAAGCTCTAGATAACAACAAAAGCGCTGCTATAGGGCTTAGACAACTGAGTAATACCCAACGACTGCAGGCAAGAAACTGCTCTAGCCAAGAAGCTACAGCACTACTCCAAAAGGCAGAAAATAACCTGCAACAAGCAATCCAACTCGACACAGCAGGTGATTACCGAGAGAATTTAGCCTATGACCAAATCTCCCTTGCCCTACTATCTGCCGAGCATCTGCGATGGTTGCCTGAAGACAATACTTCTCCACCAAACCATATTGCTTTATTTAAACAATACTACACCACAGGCTTTGCCTATTTCAAGGAACTGGGACAAGTAGTAGACAAAGCTGAGGAAGCCCTAGAAATCGCTCGTGCTTATCTAGAAATTAGCCCTTTAGAAAATCTAGAGCAAGCCGAAACCCTGGCTCACCAATCACTGCAAACCTTCCAGGAATTCAACTGCCGCAAACTAGAAGCCTCTGCCTACAAACTTTTGGGAGAGATTTACCTTGCCCGCGCTCATCGTCAAGAATCCGGTGCGATCGCAACTGCTTGCCAATTCTTGAATACAAGCTTACAGCACTACCGTGAACTTGACTTAACTGAAAAAGCGGCTGAAGTTGAGCAACTGATATAGCGCTACGCGCAAGGCTCCAGGGCAGAAGGCAGAAGGCAGAAGGCAGAATTTGACAAAGTTCTAGGGATTTAGCTTATCCTAAGCTTAATACGTACTGCTATACATTCAACTTTATTACCTCTACTTCCTATTCCCTAAAACCTAGGAAAAAAGTACCTCGCTAGATAGAGAAGGGTTATATATAAACTTGTTTATTGTCATAAAAAAATACGATCAAAGCATATTGATTTCATCGATTAATCTATTCACTAAGTAGGTTATTTTAGAAACAAAAATTAATTACAATAGGTCTATTGGATTGAATCTTAAGATTATTCAATCTAACCTACTCTCATTGACATACTCTCAATGGAATACAGCCCATCAACTATATTCCTGACATCTACCGAACAGATTATTTGTGATCTATAAACAGGAATAAATTTTTTCCTACCTCCTGATAAAAATTGGAGGGGTAGATGGGAAGACACACCAGACGCGAAGACGCGGAGATGCGGAGACGCGGAGACTAGAGGAAATCATTTTTTGGGCTGCTTTTACCATAGCCCTCCCCTACAGGTCGAGGGAGTAAGCTTTCTTCCCCACATCAAAGGGAATGAAGGGGAATTAATTTGGCTTTTGCAAGAGGTCTTTTACCAAGCGTGAAAACTGCTATTAAAAGTTGGTTGGGGTTTTTTAATCCTCATCCAAATTGTCTCCCCCTCTCTTCATTAACGTCGGATTCTTTAGTTAAGTAATTGCACACAAGGATTAGATGATGAATACATCTGCTCTCGATATTAACTTCAAACTCAACAGTGACTGGGGAGATGGTTTTAGCAGCAAGATCTCCATTGCTAACAAGGGTAAACAAGAACTCGAAGATTGGATTCTCAAGTTTGAATTCCCCTACGAAATTACCAAAATCTGGAACGCTGAAATTGTCAGCCGCGTTGGTAATCAATACACCATACGTCACGCCTCTTGGAACAGCAATATCTCTCCAGGGGCTAACGCTTCCTTTGGTTTTATTGCTAACCCCGGCAACGTAACTACTAAACCCAGTAACTATATTCTCAATGGAGAAGTTATTGGTACACCTTCCTCGCCGCCGACGCCACAGCCAACACCACAAATTTCAGTGGGAGATGTTAGCGTCATTGAAGGGGATGATAGTGTTGCTCAATTCAAAGTTAAACTCTCTGAAGCTAGCGACAAAACAGTTGAGGTCAAATATTCTACCCTTGGTGAGACGGCAGTAGCTGGCAAAGACTTTAGGGGAGTTTCTGGACAACTTAAATTTGACCCTGGTGAAACAGAGAAGATAGTTTCAGTTAAGCTTAAAGGCGATCGCCAAGTGGAAGCTGATGAAACCTTCACCCTTAAGCTCTCCCAGCCCAAAAATGCAGAAATTGCTGAAGCTGAGGGTGTTGCTACAATTATTGATGATGACCAATCATCAACTAAACCACTGCCCCAACTCTCCATTGAAGATTTCAGCTTTCAAGAGGGAGACAGTGGCAGTACTAATCAACAAATCAGCGTCAAACTCTCAGAAGCTAGTAATGAAAAAATTAGTCTCAACTATACTACTGCCAATGGCACTGCTAAAGCTGGTTCCGATTATACTGCCACTTCCGGGACCTTGACCTTTGAGCCAGGGGAAACCACTGGTACTATTGAAGTGCCTGTATCTGGTGACAACAAAGTCGAAGCTGATGAAACTTTTACACTCAAGCTCACTAACCCTAAAAATGTCACCATCGGGGATTCTCAAGTCAAGATTACCATCCTCAACGATGACACTAACTCCCCACCACCAGTAGATAGCAATCCTGGCAACCAAGGTAATACAGGAAATAACCCCACCCAAATCGAGCCAGGTAAGACTTATTCTGGTGAAGGTACATTCTATGGCGCTACTGGAGCAGGACACTGTAGTTTCAATGCCACGCCTAATAATCGCATGGTTGCGGCGATGAATGCAGTGCAGTATAACAAATCTCAGGCTTGTGGCGCTTATGTTGAGGTCTCTGGACCCAAGCAAGAAGCAGGAGCTGAGCCAGTGGTGGTGAGAATCACTGATGAGTGTCCAGAGTGTCAACCTGGAGATATTGACCTGAGTACAGAAGCCTTCAAATTAATTGCTAATCCTGTAGATGGTCGTGTACCCATCAGTTGGAACCTGGTGAATC
Organism: Symploca sp. SIO3C6; assembly: GCA_010692425.1. Lineage (GTDB taxonomy): Bacteria > Cyanobacteriota > Cyanobacteriia > Cyanobacteriales > Coleofasciculaceae > SIO3C6. Next base: position 237,174 of record JAAHHJ010000015.1, read on the forward strand.
CAAATTTAACCTCTCCAATTATCTATCATTTTAAAGAGGGTAGTAATCCCTATTGGACAGCTGTTCAAATCCGCAACCATAACACTCCCATTGCCAGTGTGGAATTCCAAAAAGATAATGGACAATGGGAAGCTATGGAACGCAAACCTTACAACTATTTTGTTGAGCCAACTGGCGTAGGTTCTGGACCAATAACCCTTCGCGTGACAGATATCAATGGAGAAACCATTACTGACAGCGGTATTAACCCTATCGCTGGCAATGAAGTTTCCAGTAGTGAGCAGTTTCCTCTAGATGGAGAAGTCGCTGATACGCCCTCCTTGCCGCCGATACCACAGCCAACACCACAAATACCACAACTCTCCGTGGAAGATGTTAGCGTCATTGAAGGGGATCGTGGCAGTAATGGCGTTGCCCAATTCATGGTTCAACTTTCTGAAGCTAGTGACAAAAAAGTTTGGGTCAAATATTCTACCCTGGGTGAGACGGCAGTAGCTGGCAAAGACTTTAGGAAAGCCTCTGGACGACTAAAATTTGACCCTGGTGAAACTGAGAAGATAGTTTCAGTTAAACTTAAAGGCGATCGCCAAGTGGAAGCTGACGAAACCTTCACTCTTGAACTCTCCAAGCCCAAAAATGCAGAAATTGCTGAGGCTGTGGGTGTTGCCACGATAATTGATGATGACCAATCCTCAACTTCACCACTGCCCAAAATCTCGATAGGGGATTTCAGCTTTCAAGAGGGAGACAGTGGCAGCACTAATCAGCAAATCAGCGTCAAACTCTCAGAAGCTAGCAATAAAGAAATCAGTCTCAAGTATAAGACTGCCAATGGCACTGCTAAAGCTGGTTCCGATTACACTGCCACTTCCGGGACTTTGACCTTTGAGCCTGGGGAAACCACTGGCACTATTGAAGTACCAGTATCTGGTGACAAAGAAGTTGAAGCTGATGAAACTTTTACACTCAAGCTCACTAACCCTAAAAATGTCACCATCGGGGATTCTCAAGTCAAGATTACCATCCTCAACGATGACACTGACTCCCCACCACCAACAGACAAACCCTTTACTCCCCCAAAACCAGGAACCGGAGCCTTCAACTACGGTGAAGCCTTGCAAAAATCTTACCTGTTTTATGAAGCTCAACGTTCTGGTAAGCTACCTGAAGATAATCGCATCTCATGGCGTGGTGATTCTGCCCTTGAGGATGGCGCTGATGTTGGTCGTGACCTCTCTGGCGGTTACTATGATGCAGGGGATCATGTTAAATTTGGCTTACCGATGGCTGCCTCGATGACCATGCTCAGTTGGGGCGTAAACCAATACCGCAGTGCCTACAAACAAAGTGGTCAACTGGATGAAGCCTTAGAGGCAATTAAGTGGGGCACTGATTACATTCTCAAAGCCTACGATTCCAAAAATGACAACAATCCAGGGAATGATGTCTTCTGGGGACAGGTTGGCAGTGGCAATACTGATCACGCTTACTGGGGATCTCCTGAAAATATGAATATGGAGCGACCTTCCTTCAAGATTGACGCTCAAAACCCTGGCTCTGATTTAGCTGGTGAGGCTGCCGCCGCCCTTGCTGCTGCTTCCATTGCCTTCCGCCCAACTGACAAAGCCTACGCCGATAAACTCCTAGAGAATGCCGAGCGACTATATAATTTTGCCGATACCTATCGCGGCAAGTACTCCGACTCCATCACCGATGCTCGCAACTTCTACAATTCTTGGAGTGGCTACAATGATGAACTTGGCTGGGGTGCTAGCTGGTTGCATAAGGCAATTGAGGCAACTGGGAAAAAGGATACCTTCTATCTCAATAAGGCGAAAAGTTTATATCAGGGCATTAATCAAGGATGGACTCAAAATTGGGACGATAAATCCTATGGTACTGGTATTCTCCTAGCTCAAGAAACAGGTGAGAGTACATACCGTAACGATGTTGAAAAATGGCTTAATCACTGGACAGATAAAAGTGGCGCTGGCATCACCTACACCAAAGGTGGGTTGGCTTGGCTTAACCAGTGGGGTTCCCTACGATACACTGCCAACACGGCTTTCCTAGCAGCAGTCTATAGCGACACAGTCAATGATGCTAATGGTCGTTACACTGACTTTGTTAGGGAGCAAATGGATTACATTTTGGGCGATAATCCTAACAAATTCAGTTATCTAGTTGGTTTTGGCGATAACTTCCCACTCAACCCCCACCACCGTGCTGCCTCTGGAACTAATGACGCTGGTGCCCCCCAACCCAATCGCCACACCCTTTATGGTGCTCTCGTGGGTGGTCCTTCTTCCCCTAACGATGATGCCTACCAAGATGATCGCACCGACTTTATTGCTAATGAAGTAGCTCTCGACTACAATGCTGGCTTTACAGGTGCCTTGGCTGCTCTATACGATGACTTCGGTGGAAAGCCTCTGGGCGATGCAGAGCTTATGGTCCACATTAACAGCAACAACCAAACTTTTTGAAATCATCCCCATCTCTCTGGGTGGATGGGGAGATGGGGAGATGGGGAGATGGGGAGATGGGGAGATGGGGAGATGGGGAGAGGGGGAGATGGGGAGATGGGGAGAGGGGGAGACAAGGGGAAATTATGCTTTCTATAGCGCGCTGCGCTATAGAAAAATTTATTTTGGCTTAGTAAAACTTGTTCATTAGCTGTGTACCTGGCTAAATAAGGAATCCAGCCATGATCAGCCATAATTTTCTGCCGCTTTGGCTTAAACTAAGTACTCAGCTGTGCTTGAATGTGAGGCTGAAGGTATTCTCCAGAAAAGTACTCACAAAACAGCAGGAGGAATAATTTATTCTTATTTATGAATAAAATTGTCATCTTTTTAGGTCCATCACTCCCAAGAGCAGAAGCCAGAGAAATTGTAGATGCCGTCTATCTTCCTCCAGCCAAACAATCAGATTTAATTAGTGCTGTAACTACCTACAAACCCGATATCATTGCTCTGATTGATGGTGTTTTTCTTAGTTATCCCTCCGTGTGGCATAAAGAAATTTTATATGCTCTGCAACAGGGAGTTGCTGTCTACGGAGCCAGCAGTATGGGCGCTTTACGAGCAGCTGAAACTAGTGATTTTGGTATGGTGGGAGTGGGCGCAATTTACCGCATGTACGCTAGCGGAGAACTAATTGATGACGATGAAGTTGCCCTAATTCATGGACAAGAAGATACAGGATACCGCCCTCTATCAGAACCAATGATCAACGTCCGAGCAACTTTTCGCCGCGCTCAGACTGAGGGCATTATCAGTAATAATTTAAGTGAACAGCTAATTGCGATCGCTAAATCTATTTACTTCCCAGAACGTACTTTTTCCTTGATCTTTCGACAAGCCACCGCCGCAGGCTTATTGGGAGATAACATAGCAGCAATAGAAACTTTTGTTAAGGAAAAATATGTAGATATCAAGCGTCAAGATACAATTTTACTACTAGAAACTCTTCGAGATTTACCACAACCGCTGCCGAAAGTAACACCAAACTTTGATCTAAAACGCAACCAGTTTTTCGCCACACTCTACCACCGAGACAGGACAGTAAGGCACAATAATACAAATGTACCTCTGGGAGATATTGCCGGATACGCTGCCTTGCATTTACCTGACTTTGAGCAAATTAATTGGTATGCTTGCAACCGAGCCTTGGTTCAGATTTTAGCCGATTGTTTGGGAGTAAAAGCCTCTGAGGCAGAAGTTGATAAACAATGCCAGCGCTTTCGTTGCCAAAATAGTCTCAATGAAGAGGAAGCCTTTACAGATTGGCTAGTACAAAATGACCTGACGGTGGAGGAGTTTAAGCAACTGATGTCTGAGATGGCTCGCTCTCACCATTTGCAAAAGTGGTTAATGAGTCAAAAATCTTATGAACAGAATACCAAAATTTTGCTTGATGAATTGCGCTTGCAAAATCGCTATCAAGAATGCGCTGATGCCGCAGCCTCTAGAGAAAAGATTATTCAAGAACACTATCCCCGTTTTAGCGAAGAAAATAATGATGAGCTGACTATATTGCAATTAGCTATAGAGCATCAGCAATCTACTGGTTGTCGGGTTAGTCTCCGCGATGATTGGCTTAAAGAAGCTGGTTTTTTTACTCCCGAATTACTGAAACTAGAATTATTGCGATCGCATCTAGCTAGAAAAGTAATTCCAAACCAGTAAAACAACTCAGCCTTAGAAAACTAAAAATCTCAAATAATTCTCTACTAATCAACAATGTTAAATCTAAACGCAGAAGATTTAAATCTCAAGAATATCTTAGAATATGAAGCATCAAAAATTACTGGAATGACCTATATTCCTGATTATATTAACCTTGAAGAACAAGAAAAATTACTCAATATTATTGACCAACAACTATGGTCAATAGAATTACAAAGAAGAATTCAGCAATATGGATATACATATGAACATCTAGATGGTATAATTGTATCATCACAGTACTGGGGAGCCTTACCCGATTGGGCAAATAGCCTTGCTAAACGACTCTCTAATGAATTCTCAACAACAGTAGTTCCTGATCAATTGCTGATCAATGAATATCTCCCAGGGCAAGGGTGTAAGAACCATATTGATTGTATACCCTGCTTTAATAGCACGATTTTTATACTTAGTTTTCTAAGTCAATGTGTGATGAATTTTACGCAATACCAAACTAAAGAGAAAACGCAATTACTGTTATTACCTGGTAGTTTATTAGTCTTACAGGGAGCGGCTAGATATCATTGGCTACATGGAATTGATGCCACTGATAAAGACAGATATAACGGGAAAGATATTATGAGAAGTAGAAGAATATCCATGACTTTCAGAAAAGTTTTATTTCCCCACCAATAGATGTCAGTAAACCCAGAAATGCCCCTTCAGCAAAGGAAGGATTCCCACAGAGACAGAAGGTTTTGCTGCATGCCAGAAAAGTTATATATAAGTAAACGAAATAATATAGCAGTACGTATTAAGGTTAGGATATACTAAATCGCTAAAACTTTGTCAAATTCTGCCTTCTGCCCTCTGCCTTCTGCCTTCTGCCTTGCGCGTAGCGCTATACTACAAATAGGGTCTAAACTAGCGAAGCTGTCACCAGGGGCAATCTAGCCCGAAACCCTTACCACACAAGCATTTCAGCATCAATATTTTCCCCTTAACTCCAAAGTCCTTCAAATCTAGCTGGCGAAAGCCGT
>JAAHHJ010000150.1 GCA_010692425.1 Symploca sp. SIO3C6
GTCGGGGTAGTTGATTAAACTGCTGTCAATTCTTGGATATTCGCCGTGAAAGGAGTGGCTGAAGCCCAACCTCTAACCTGGTGAATCGTGGCGATCGCCCCATCGAGGGCGGTAATATGCCAATCACCGATAGAAGTACCCCACCGAACCACCGAGCCAACCGCTAGCCCCGGCCCTAACACCTTGTCTAGGAGGGGTTCTTGTGTGTCTTGGGAATCGGTACACACGATTTGTATATTAGGATTCTGATCTATACAAATCGTGTGTACGGACTCAGAAAGCTTACGCTGAGAAGCTTCTAGCAATCGCTTGCGAACTGGGGAGTAATCCAAATCGACTCGGTAATGGCGATCGCCTCTATCATCACGACTTCCCGGTTGGGAAGCTTGGATTGCACCAGGGCGATCAGGTTTATTGATTTCCAGACCAAATTTACGAAGCAGTTTGTTGCAGATCTCCACAGGCGTTTGAGTGGATTTGATGTTAAGTCTCAGCCGATAGTAGATCTCATTTGACAATTCGAGGGCACGTTCCTTGACGCTGATTGCTCGTGGGTCTTGGTTGTGGTATTCACTGCCGTCGAGCAAATCAAGGATGCCAACTTTGGACAACAGAAAGGCTTTCACAAAGTCTTGAGGCATTCGATGGAGTGCCTTGATATCCTTCTCCAATAGTTTTGATGCTTTTTCCCTGTCAAGGGATCTAGCGGCCTCTAAATTCTGGCATTTTGACTGAAGCCTCACCCCACGACGCATGGCCCCATAGTCCAGCATCAACGCCTCATAGCACTCGCTGGCATCGTCAAAAATCACGCCTGGGAATTCAAGCCGATAAAGAACCTTATGGGCACGTACTCGGTTGACTCGGGTGGAATCGTTGCTGTTGAGGGTTCGTTGTGCCCATTCTTCGGTGTGAATGTCTTCAAGGTTAATTGCTGCAAACTCTTCAGCGTCTTCTGCCCAAATCTCATCTTGAACCTGCTTCCAAAGCTCAGAGGTAACTTTACTCACTCCGGCTTTTTCCTCGATGACATGGTGACCTGCCCTCTCAAGCCGCCTCAGTAGGTAATCATAGGCGATCGCCTTCATTGCACCTTGCACTTCCGCTTGCTCAGCTCGGTAGTCCAACACCGCAGTCTGAATACGGGTGTAGCGTTCTTGCTCCTCTGAATCAGCCTCTAGCATTTCAGACAGTTCTAATGCGGCTGATAATCCTTTCGCATCTGACTGGTATCGTTGACGGGCACGACGGGCAGACATCAGTGCTTCGTCACTATTGCTTTGGATGAATGGTGGGACGTAAATATGGCGTGGGACTGGTAGCCGATAGCGAGCCAACATCTGCCAGTGGGTATCCCCTCCCAGCGCTGGGAAGTAACCCCAAACCGATTTGAAATAAGGCGGTATTTGATCCATCAGGGTTTCTGTTGCTGTGATGGACAATCCCGATTTTGCCGATGGCGATAGGATCAGAACATCTGGTTGGACCTCAGATATCCAGGTATCTGGATCATCGAAAATGGAGATTCGGCGATCGCCTACCTGAATCACCAGGTTGTTTCCTTCGTTGGTTTCGGAGTCGATACGGACTACTTTCTTCCCGGCCGGGGTTTTAGCGATCGCTCTCTCCAGCCGCTTTCCTTCACGCTGAGAGCTGGTGACAAATAGCAACCGCTCGCGGCCCACAGCATCAATCAGTCGTGCCCTGAATCCTGACGACTGGGGACCACCGTATAGGGTCACGTCCCAAGGTTGCTGTTTCCGGCGATGTTTGATAATACTCGCATCCTGAGCAAGCGATATTGACCGAGTGAAGTTGATGCATCGATCGGGTACTTCGTCCTCAGCCAATACGATCGCCCCGGTCTTGA
>JAAHHJ010000151.1 GCA_010692425.1 Symploca sp. SIO3C6
CAAGCCCAATCCAGAAATTGCAGTGGTAGCGTCCTGAGCAATACTCGAATTTTTTGCCGCATTGATCACGATCCCTGCTTGCACTTGAGCAATGGCCACCAGCTCGATCGTGGTGCGGATCGCTTCAATATCTTGCAAGCTAGGACGGCACGGAACTAACGCAAAATCAGAGAGCCGTGCAGCAGCAAGGGTAGCTGACTCTGAGTTGGGAGAGGTATCTATTATCAATAGATCGCAATTCTCTTTTGCCGCTGTCTTAGACACTGACTCTAATCGAGTCGGCTGGCAAGAGACCACCGAGATATCATCCTCCTCTCTCGCATCAAACCAAACACATGAACTAGACTGAGCATCAATATCAGCGATCGCCACATCTAAACCCTGGCTGTTGGCGTAAGCCGCTAAATTCACACTGAGAACGGTTTTCCCCGCTCCACCCTTTTGAGATAAGAGGCTAATAATTTTCATACGTGTATAAGTGTTAAAGTGTATACATGTATATTATCAGCGATTACCACTATCTTTTTGGCTATTAATGTAAGCTACGAGATTAACAGAACAGAGAGGACAGCTTTACCCACTTCTCCTCCAACCAAGTAAAGAAGAAATTTATGCATACATACTTAAGTGTATACATGCAGTAATGTATTGATGTATTAATGGTTATCCAAACAGCTACCTAGCCATCACTCACACTGCATCTCAAGCGATCGCGGATTATTCATATCCAGAAAACGAAAATATTAGGAAGATCTAATCAAAACAACCATGGCAAAACAATCTTCCCTCTTCCCAGATGATAACTATGCCGCCTTCCTAGATGGCCTAAAACAGCATATCCGTAACGCCCAGGTAAAAGCAGCGCTGGCTGTAAACCAGGAGCTGGTCTTGCTGTATTGGACTATTGGCAAAGATATTCTGGCCAAACAGAAAGCAGAGGGCTGGGGGAGTAAGGTCATTGAGCGGTTGTCGAACGATCTAAAACAAGCCTTTCCAAACATGAAAGGGTTTTCTCGCTCAAACCTTATGTATATGAGGGCTTTTGCAGAAGCATGGCCTGAATTACAAATTGTCCAAGAGGTACTTGGACAAATTCCCTGGTACCACAACATAGGTTTGCTAGACAAACTCAAGAAACCAAAAGAACGACTTTGGTATGCTCGAAAGACTATTGAAAATGGCTGGAGTCGTAACGTGCTGGTGATACAGATTGAAAGAAATCTGTACAAACGCCAAGGCGGAGCCATCACCAATTTTGACCGCACCCTCCCCGAAACCCAATCAGACTTGGCACAAAGCTTGCTTAAGTCAGAGTATAACTTTGAGTTCCTAGATCTGAGGGAAAAGGCCCAAGAACGGGAGCTGGAACAAGCCCTGGTAGAACGGATTAAAGAATTCCTACTAGAGCTAGGTGTAGGATTCGCCTTTGTGGGCAGTCAGTATCGCCTCGAAGTAGAAGGTGATGAGTATTTCATCGATCTCCTTTTCTATCACCTGCAACTTCGCTGCTATGTGGTAATTGACCTAAAGGTGACAGAGTTCAAACCAGAATACACAGGCAAGATGAATTTCTATGTCTCCGCCGTTGATGACCTCCTCAGACATGCTGACGACCAACCCACCATTGGCATTGTCCTATGTCGCTCCAAGAAGAAAACTGTTGCAGAATATTCACTAAGAAACGTCAGCACCCCTATTGCTATCTCTACCCACAAGCTTCCTGAGAAACTACAAGATCGCCTACCCACAGTAGAGCAATTAGAAATAGAAGTTGATTCAGTACTGAAGGATATTGAAAACAGGCAAACAGAAGATTAAACAATCGCCATGTGAATAATCTCAACCACAGGTTGAGATT
>JAAHHJ010000152.1 GCA_010692425.1 Symploca sp. SIO3C6
CAGGCATTAGCTCTGTGCGACCCGGTAATGTTTGGTCGGGGGTCGGAAGGGTCATCTTTTTGCCTAAGCCAAATAAAGCCATTTTTTGATACTCGTATTATTGTTGTTGATGAAATCAGGACGGAAAACGCCTAGCCCCATAGTGGGCAGAAAAGCGATCGCCATACCCCTTATTATAGGAAGACTATGAAGTTTTGTGATGGGTTGACACGATGAGGGAACCGGATGGAGGCACCATCTGTTTCTGCTATCAGCATATTTTGCGACCCAAAGACTGGACATGGAACAACCATCGTTTCCGTTGCTTGTCGTTAACCATTTTGACCGATCCAATGGAAGAAACGCGGACGGGTGCGATACCACAAAATTCCAATACGACCTGTTTCATGGCCCGATGTCCCGGTCTCCCATACCAAAATCGAAAATACCAGGGGGGTGCATCCATGGTCACAATCAAACGGGCACTCCGTCCTCGTAGCAATTTATCCCAGAGTGGATAGCCTTTTCGATACTTGAATGCATATCCCGGCAAGAATGTACGATCGACAAATCCCTTGAGTAAGGCTGGCATGGTTCCCCACCATGTTGGATAAACAAAGACCAAATGCTCTGCCCATTGGATCTTTTCCTGGGCCATCACTAAGTCGGGTTCTAAGGATTGATCGCCATAGCCATGTTTTAGATTGGGATCAAATGTCAGTTCCGAAAGCAGAATTTTTTGGACATCGGCTCCTGCCCCCCGTGCGCCATTTTCATAGGCGGAGGCAAGTGCCCCACAATAACTGTATGGATTTGGGTGACCCAGAATGATGAGAACTCGCTTGAGCATGATCCGTTACTCCTTCCCATAGATAACATCGGTACGCATGGCATATTTCGTTCCTTGACGGACCAGACATCCTTCGTGGCGAATTTTATGCTGAAAAATGGCAACACGTCCGGCTTTGGGGGTAACGGTCTGTCCAATCTGTTCTTGAAATGGCTCTGCCTCAAAACGCATGGGTACATCCAAGGGCATGGGTCAGACTCCAGTGTCGTCTTCCTTTTTATGATGCCCATTTTTGGATTTCTGGTACCTAAGCAATAGCTACCGGGCGACTGTGACCGAGAAAGTTAACTCAAACGGTGAAAAGGTTCCTGAAGTTACAGGACTGCCTGTTAGGACTAAATCATAGGCTCCGGCCCGAGGAAAAGTGACATCAGCTCCAGGAATATTGTTGTAGCGCTCAGCGGAAATGGCTCGGAGTTCGGGGGTTGCGATCGCCTCATCCTCCTCACTATAAGGCTGGGCATAGACATCTAACGTGCAATCACAGGCCGATAAGGGAATCGTCTGTCCGCCCCGCTTGGTAAGAGCAAACCAAATCAAATGCTCTTCTCCTGCTCTAGGGCGATCATTGGGTTCAATATGAACGGTACCCCCCACTGCCCCAGAAGTTTCGACTTGGTGGGCGATCGCAACGTGAGGACTCAGCAACATCGTGATGATGGGATTGCCTACCCCTATGCCTATTGTTGCAGCTAGCCCCATTATTACCCCTGTGGATACTTTGGATGTTGGGGATACGTTGAATATTGTGGATATCTGAGATGTTTCAGACACAATCCGTCTTTTATTTTTTGGGTGGAACATACCATTTCTCCATGGACAATAAACGCCATACGAAGCGCGATCGCGCCAAGATGACTGTGATAACTGAAAGCGTAAGGGCCGTAATCATGAGCCAATTGACCCAGTTAAATTGCAGCCGACCGAAATAATGGGTTCCGACTAATAAACAATGCGTGACAACTAAGCCCAGGGCAGGAATAGATAATAAGTGGAGTGGCCGCCAATAATGCCCCATCCTTTTTTGG
>JAAHHJ010000153.1 GCA_010692425.1 Symploca sp. SIO3C6
AGGATAATTTCTTTGAGCTAGGAGGGCATTCTTTGTTGGCGACTCAAGTGATTTCTCGTGTCGGGGAGCTCTTTGCTGTGCCTTTGTCTTTACAAACTTTTCTGGAGTATCCCACTGTGGCTCGTTTAGCGAAAACTATTGAGGTTCTTTGTAGTGTTATTGAGCCTCAAGATTCCATAGCTGAAACACTACTAGATTATGAAGAAGGTGAATTGTAGAAAACTTCAGTAGTAAATCTCCCAACAAGTTACACAGCTTGTTGGGAAACCATAGTATTGAGTGTCCCTACTGGCAGTCTGAGGTATTTATAGAGTGGCAATTTAGGTAGAAAGAATGAACACAATTATCACCACGAGTTATCCTCTCTCCTATGGTCAACAAGCCCTGTGGTTGCTCTACCAGCTTGACCCCAAGAGTGTGGCTTATAATATCTTTATAACCGCCAAAATTAATTCACCCTTAAATACTTCTATTTTTACCCGTGTCTGGGAAAAAATTGTTGAACATCATCCGATTCTTAGAACTACATATACTGTCCAGGACAGTAAACCTGTTCAACAAATTAATAAAAAACTAAAATTTACTGTTCAAGTCATAGATGCTTCCAGTTGGAGCGAAGCTTACTTGACAGAAAAAATCTATTCGGAAACCGAGCGCCCTTTTATCTTAGAAAAAGATTCGGTGTTGAGAGTATATCTATTGACTTGTTCAGAAAAAGAACACATTCTCTTGCTAACCATGCATCACATTGCCGGGGACATGTGGTCTTTTGATTTACTGCTGAGTGAATTTCAAGCTTTGTATACGGCTGAAATCGAACCAGCAACTCAAGAACAAGTAAAGAATATTGAAGATTCTTTGACTCAGAATAAATCCTATTTAGATTTTGTCCGTTGGCAGTCAGATATGCTATCGGATGCCAGAGGAGAGAAGTCTTGGCAATACTGGAAAAAACAACTAGCAGGCGAATTGCCAATTTTAAATTTCCTCACAGATAAACCTCGTCCTCCTCTACAAACCTTTCAAGGAGAGTCGTATTTTCTCAAGTTAGATGCTCAATTAATTCCAAAACTCAATAACTTGGCTCAGAGCTTTGGAAAAAGCCTTTATCAGATTCTACTAACCGCATTTTATATTCAGCTTTACCGCTATACTAATCAGGAAGAAATTCTGATGGGAAGTCCGATGAGAGGGCGTAGAGTTGGAGATTTAAAAAAAATTATTGGATACTTTGTTAACCTGGTTCCTTTACGAATTACTGTAGATGCAACTGCCACATTTACAGAATTTCTCACTCAAGTTAGCAAAATTGTCAAAGAAGCTCAAAAGCATCAAAATTATCCATTTTCTCTGTTAGCAGAACAGCTCCAACCCCAGCGAGATCCCAGTCGTCCTCCCTTGTCTCAAGTCAGTTTTGTTTGGCAACAGCATCAATGGTGTCAATCAACAGAAAATTCCTTGCACACTCCAGCCAAAGTGCTTCAAATGGAGCCATACTTGCTTGGACATCAACGGGGTGCAGATTGGGATCTGGGTTTGATGGTAATGGAAGCTCAAGGGGTTTTGAAACTGTGCTGGCAATATAATACTGATTTATTTGAGGCAGCTACGATTGAGCGCATGGCAGGGCATTTTGTCACCTTGCTGGAAAATATTGTCGCTGATCCACAGCAGCAGATTTGGCAATTACCTTTGTTCACAGAAATTGAGCAAAAAAAGTTATTAATTGAGTGGAATGATACCAAGGTAAACTATCCCCAAGATAAGTGTATTCATCAGTTGTTTGAAGAGCAGGTAGAAACAACACCCAAGGCAGTGGCGGTAGTTTTTGAAGATGAACAACTAAC
>JAAHHJ010000154.1 GCA_010692425.1 Symploca sp. SIO3C6
TCCAATATGAAGCCTGGTAATACATCATCACAGGATACGGTTTGAGGGGATGTGAGAATCCTTTATGATGTGGGTGATGGATATCTGTCGGTGGATCGTGCAAGTGGTGCTGCGCCCGGAGCAAACCAAGGGGTTTGTGCTGCTCAAAAAGCGCTGGGTGGTGGAGCGGACCTTTGGTTGGCTGATGCACTGTCGTCGATTAGTCCGAGATTATGAAAAATTACCCCAGACCTCAGAAGCTTTTATTTACTTGGCTATGATACGGATACTGATTCGCAGACAGGCCTAAATTTGACCCCTTGGAGCTTTTCAAACATCCTCTTAATCTTGAAGACTTGGGATGAACAGTAACGAACCAATGGCAAACAAATGCTTTTCTTTGATACCCTTTGGTCCATACAGCACCCCACGCACGGTATACAACTTTATTTTATGATTCAAATTCTGGATAAGGTGAAAAGAAGATTTATCTTCCTTCAATTAACACGAAACCTGAAACGCTATCCTTTCTGGGCAGCGTGTAACAATAAGCAGTGAGAGCCTGAATTGGGAAAAATGCCATGATCCTCTTGGACGATTTAGCAAAACGGATAATGTTAGATGATCCTGAAGAATGGCGGATCTTAAGTCAGGTGCCATGGGCGCAGTATGATGCACTGTTGACAGATTTAGGTGATGGCTCTGGCTACCGGGTGCATTTTTTAGATGGAGTATTGGAAATCTTGGCTCCCAGTCGTAAGCATGAACAAGGGAAGACGTTACTCGGGCACTTGTTAGAACTCTACTTTCTGGAAGCATATATCGAGTATTTTCCTATGGGTTCAACGACACTTCAAAATCCAGCGCAACAGGCTGGGGGAGAGCCGGATGAAAGCTATTGCATTGGTACCGATAAAGAGTTCCCGGATCTGGCGATCGAGGTGATTGTGACCAGTGGGAGCATCAATCGTTTAGAGTTGTACCGTCGATTGGGAGTGCAAGAAGTGTGGTTTTGGAAAAAGAATCGTTTATTTCTCTACCATCTGCGCGAAGACACTCCTGAACAATTTGTGAATACGGCTGGATATGAATTGATTGAACAAAGTGACATTCTACCCAACTTGGATATAACGCTGCTCATCCGTTGCTTGCAAAATCCTAGTCCATTAGCAGCAGCTAAAGCTTTTCGCCAAGGGATCAAGGAGGTTTAAGGATTAAAAGTTCTCAAATATACGGGGATGGGAGGCAAAAACTTGGCCTTTTCCTTGGGAGTAAGAGCATTCCACTGCTCTATCGCTAGCCAAGATGCATCGGGGGAACGATCGGCTCCATTCGGCAACTTAAATCCCCCTGATGAGTCAAATACTTTACCCAGCTTTGTGCGCCGATTCCAAGCAGAAAGTTGAAAATTTAAGTCAGAATTACGATTACTCATCAATCCTCCCGTGGGGGGGCATAATAATTAGCTCTCAGGTAGCAGTGCGCTCGAATTTGAGATCGCTGTGCTTGTGGCACAACTCAAAGAACTGCTCATCCGTCAGTTGCAGATCTAAATTGAGGGGAGACGGCAGGTAAACCATAGGATTGGGAACCACACTAGCGATTGACGTATTCATTAATTGTAGCAAGACTAACTTAATCTTGAAGACATGGAATGAAAAGTAACGAAACCAATGGGAAACAAACGCCTTTAGCCAACGCCTTTAGCCAAATGAACTGCCCTAGTGACGGAAATGGGGTGATTGAGGTGATTTTTGGCAACAAAGTACCAGCTTGCAATGCGTAACGCTGCTTGTGTTGCAAGGGCTTCGCCAACGCTTTTCGTTGATGCTCTTTGGGCTATACAACCTCACGCACGGTAA
>JAAHHJ010000155.1 GCA_010692425.1 Symploca sp. SIO3C6
TCAAGAATTTCTGATGCTCCTCTGGGTGTTCTATCTCCAAGTCCATATCGAAAATCTGGGGTTGCCTCCCAGCGATCGCTCCACCGACGATTAACCCTAACATTGCTCATCTGTACCCAAGGATTTACCCTATGTTTTTAATTAAGCAAGCTCCATCATCATCCCCATCAACACCTTCAGACTTAAATGGTCTAGAGTTCCGGCTGAAACTTTCTGAAGACACCCTTGCAAGACTGATTCCTTGGGCCGTGTCCGTCATTGTTGGCTCTGGAGTCGTGGGAGTGGTCCATGCTCAGCTTTCCCCCTCATCTCCTAACTCTTCGTCCCCATCCGTAGAGCAAACAGCCATCAGCGAACAGTCGTGAGATGGTGGTCGTAGTAGTAGGGCGATCGCCACGGATAGATATATGGAAGGTGGGGGCAATTGCACTGCATCAAGGTGTTGGGGCCAACACTCCTGCCAATGCTCCCATCGCACCAGTCCCTAGTCCTGTTAATAATTTTGGATGTTCATGTCCTGTCACTGTTAAACAAACGGTTCCCACCAGGCATCCCATCACCGTAAAGGCCAGGGTAAGAATCACCGCACGATAAATCCAAGGGTCCGGTTTCATACTGCTTTTCATAGCTCTGTATTCAAAAATTCTGAGTAATAACAACGAAATTGGGACTCTAAGGCAACCGATGCATCCCCAACATTTCCTGCAACTTAATCACACTCATTGATGAAAGCACTTGGGCTTCAAACCAACGTGTTTTCCAGAAGACAATCCAGCGTCGTTGGGACGGTCTGAGAGAACGAGTTTCACTCCACCACTGCTGCCGAAAATCCATAAGATGCCTACGCTGTTCCTCATTTAAGACAACGCATGTCCATGGAACTCTTCTTAGTCGATTATTATTCGAATTTCCTTTCACATTTTTACTAAGATTTCTAACAAATCTAAGCCCAAATCCAAGCCCAAATCCAAGCCCAAATCCAAGGACAGAGAGCATGCCAGGTAAAAGGACAAAGAGCAGGATGATCATAAAGAACATGCTAAGGCCAGGGACAAAGAGAAAGACAATGCCAAGGACAATGAGGCCAGTAGTAAGACCAAGGCAAAAGCCAATAGCACGGATAAGGCCAATGACACGGATAAGGCCAATGACAAATCCAATGACAAATCCAATGACATGAACAAAGCTAAGGGTAAAGGAGATCATCTCTTTACCATCCTGCCAGCCTACTAATGCCCTTGAATGCTAGATTCCAAGGGGCACCAAGCTGCTGGCGATATAGCCATGTATCTTCCAAAGCGCTCGACCCCAGCCCTGTGATGTTGTAGTAGCGTCGCCTCGCACCACCAGAATCATCATCTTCACCCCACCGGGCTTTAACCAGTCCTTGTGTTTCCATTCTCTTGAGGGCTGGGTACAAGCTACCAACTCCGATTTGCCGTCGTTTGAGTTTTTCATTAGCAGTGTTGATCTGTCCAAGGAGATCTAAGCCGTAGATACCATCCTGGTGTCCACGAATGGCCGTTAACAGGTCTTCCTCCAAGGCCGACAGAACAATGCCGCCATCCTCATGTTTCTTAGCCATTAGACTTTATTCGTCACGATACTAGGCAGTATAGCAACTATATTTAAAACTTGAAAGACTTATGTAAAAAGATAATATTCTCTCGTGAGGTTTTGAACCAATTATGTGTACTTGCGCAACTCTGGAAACGCTATTATGATTTAATGAATAATACTTGTTTGATAAATTGTTTTGTTATATAAGATATTCAACTTTGTATCAATTTTTAATCAGACAACTTTCCCATGTA
>JAAHHJ010000156.1 GCA_010692425.1 Symploca sp. SIO3C6
AGAACTACTTGTACTTGTTATTTGCCAGAGTTGAGATGCGGACTTAGATATGAGTAACTGGCTTCTTTAGTATAAGCTTCTATTTTACTGAAAAGGCTTCGTTGTGACGGCTGACTCCCAATCCTTAAGTTGTAGATTATCAGTTACTACTCAGGCTTAAAAGAATCCTAGTTTTTATAAGCAATCGCCCCTATTGTGTAAGTCTAGGAGCATCAAACGCATTAATGAACTATCGTGAGTAAGCCAGACCCACTGCCATCGCTAAGCGAATCCGACATCCGTGCGATCTATGCGCAAGGAGAAGATGCAGTGGTGAGCGTGGTGATGCAATTGCTAAGCCAGCTGAATCGATTAGAATCACGGGTCAATGAGATTGAAGGTCGTCTGAGCAAAAATAGTCGAAATAGTAGCAAGCCTCCATCATCGGATGGGTTTAAGCAACGAACGAAAAGCTTACGTCAAAAAAGTGAAAAGCCATCCGGCGGACAAAAGGGCCATCAAGGCCAGACCCTAGAATGGCGAGAGCATCCCGATGAGGTCGAGGTTCATCCCGTCCATGAGTGTAGTGAATGTGGAGCCTCGTTAGGTGAGGTGCCGCTTGAGCAGGTGCTCTCGCGTCAAGTGTTCGATATTCCGCCGATAGCGCTCCAGGTCAAAGAGCATGAGGTCGAGGTGAAATGCTGTCCCCATTGTGGAGTGTCCAATCAGGGGAGTTTTCCGTCCGAGGCAACCAATGTGGTGCAATATGGCCCTCATCTCAAGGGAATGATGGTGTACTTGATGGAGGGCCAATTGTTGCCCTCTCATCGGGTGTGTGAGCTATTGGCCGATATGATGAATGTTGAGCTATCAGAGGGAACACTCTACACGACCAAAGAGCAGTGTTTTAATCTCTTAGAGCCGTTTGAGAAAACCCTCCACCAAGCCGTTTTAGACAGTGATGTTGTTCACTTTGATGAAACCGGGTTTCGCGTCAATCAACAGCTATGGTGGTTGCATGTGGCTTGCACCAATGGGTTGGTCTATTACCAGGTGCATCCCAAACGGGGTCGCAGTGCGATGGATGAGATTGACATTTTGCCTGAGTTTGAGGGCAAGGCCATTCATGATGGGTTGAAAAGCTATCAGGGCTATGAGTGTGAGCATTTCTTGTGTAATGCCCATCATCTGCGGGAGTTGCAGTATATGGTGGAGCACTATGGTCAGGGGTGGGCGTTTCAGTTGAGTCTGTTACTGGTGAGTATTCACTCCCATGTCAAACGGACCAAGGCAGAGGGGGGTGGCCAATTATCAACTCAAGAGCTTGAAGCATTTGATGCTCGCTATGAGGCCATTCTCAATGAGGGGTTTAGCCAGAATCCCATCCCTCCCCCTGATCCGAACGGGCCTAAAAAACGAGGTCGTTCCAAACGCTCACCTCCCCGCAATTTACTCGAGCGTTTGCGTCAGCAGAAATCATCTGTCCTCGGGTTTATGTATGATTTCACGATTCCCTTCGACAACAATCAATCTGAACGAGATCTGCGCATGATGAAACTCAAGCAGAAAATTTCGGGGTGCTTCCGGTCTGAGGATGGAGCGAAACGGTTCTGCCGCATTCGAGGCTATCTGGCAACCTTGCGAAAGCAGGGACGAAATATCATGGATTCTCTAGTTGACCTCTTTTCTGGCATCCCTCAATCGCCTCTCCCTCAGCCTGAGTAGTAACGAAAAATGACTGAGAAAATGTCGTTAAAATCTAAAATCACTAGAACAGCGCTTGATAGGGCAGAAGAGAAGATGAAGGAGGCGATCGCTGACGCCAACCGAG
>JAAHHJ010000157.1 GCA_010692425.1 Symploca sp. SIO3C6
AGAGAATAATCCAGCTAGGGGTCAAGATGACCATTGAGATAGGCGCAACGATGGGCTAATACCTGAGGGACATTCTTGGCTGACCAGCTTGCGCCAACAATCTTGGTCCGCTGGTTAATTTGTTTGGCAAACGATTCAACGTCCCCAGAGCCAATGGGAATGCCTTCTGCCTGATAATACTCATAGATGGGTGACAAGTTAAGGTTGTAGCCAAATAGTCAAGGGGGCCAAAATGCGGTATCAGATAGAGAGCACTCGTAGTCTTCAATAGCCTGATGCATCAATACTCTCGCAATGCTGACCATATTCGAAACCGAGGGGTTCCAGCTCCTTCAAATGACGCAATAGATGAGCATCTAAACGATTTACTCAGCCCATTGGTATACAGTCAACACGCATATTATCAGAGCTTGGGCAATCGAAATCGCATTCTCACCCTTCCGTTGATGGTCGCAGCGGTGTTGAGCATGCTCTGGGCGAAGGTTCCTTCGGTGATTGAATTGACTCGCTTACTCAATCGAGAGGATTTACTGTGGGCAAACGCTGTAAAGGTGACTCGTCAAGCCGTCTCTCAACGATTCTTGGTGTTTCCCGCCAGTGTTTTTGAACGGGTGTTTAAGGATTAGTTACCCGTGTTGAAGCAGCGTTGGGCACAGCGCACTCGGCCCGTTGCACCCAGTATTGCCTATGGCCTCAAATCATTTGACCATATCTGGGCGGCAGATGGTTCAGTGCTCGAAGCACTCTTTCGCAAGCTCGATAGCCTGAAAGATGTTCCAGTGGGTCAACTGGCTGGAAAAATATGCACGGTCATCGAGTTAGGGTCTCAGTTACCCGTTGAAATGTGGTTCCACGAAGATTCTAAAGCTCATGATTGTCAATTTCTAGACGATTTATTCAGTTTGGCCCAGAATGCCTCCAAGGTGCTACTGGTGCTTGACCGAGGCTTCTATGATTTTGAATGGTGGAGGCGATTGATGGAGCATTCGGTGGCATTCATTATCCTCGGCAAGTCGAATCTCTCCTACCGTGTGGTCAACACGCTCAGTGAGAGTTATGGACTCACCGATGAAATAATTGAAGTGGGCACACTGGCATCGGGTCCGTTCCAATTGCGCCTCATCTCGATTCGCAAAGGGAAGGGCACCTATCGCTACCTCACCTCGGTCTTAGACCCGCACGTTCTGCCGCCTTATGTGGTCGCTGATTTGTATGCGCGTCGATGGCGCATCGAAGATGCCTTTCACCTGGTCAAACGCTTGCTGGGGCTAAGTTATCTGTGGACGGGGTCGCTCAATGGTCTCCAGCTCCAAATTTGGGCCACATGGATCATGTATGCGGTATTGTTTGACCTTTCGGATGCCGTTGCGGATGCTGTGCAATTGCCCTTAGACCGGATCTCTCCTGAAATGGTGTGGCGAGGTCTCTATCATTTCAATACGGCCTACAACAAGGGAATAGCCACTGACCCGATTGTCTATCTAGCGGCCCCAGAAAATCGAGATTTGAGTGTCATTAAGTCACTGCGTAAACCCCTTAAAATCCTGGACCTCAGCCCTTTCCCCGATGATAGAAATAAGCCCTTGACACAATTGAAAAATACTTAACTTGTCAAGCATCGCCTTGGATAGAGCCGCAGTGTTGATGGTCGAAGCGCTTTATATTGCGGCCACCCAGGATAAAGAATCGGGGGTGGCCGACTATCTTGAAGACCATCTGACCGCCAGTACCCTCAGTCTATCGGCCCTGCGCTGTCACTTTCATCTGCCACCCAACACTGACGCTCCAAGCACCTGAGTGATAACT
>JAAHHJ010000158.1 GCA_010692425.1 Symploca sp. SIO3C6
CCAGAAACTCCTGTTGTTAAAATCAAATAAATTTTATCTACAGTTTCTAAATTCAAATCTCCTGGAGTAGCACCATCGGTAGCTCCCCTGCCCACCTCTTCAGAAAAAGTCCCACATACCCCTTCACCACTGTTAGTTAAAAAAAACACTCCTGTAACAATATTGTATTTCTGTGTAATTCGATTTCTATACCTTAGTTGGGGAAAAGTATCTATAGCGTAGGAATAATTGTCGTGAGGAGACCAACTATCATCAAAGCCATAAAAATAAGGGTTGGTTGTAGAGGAAGCTGCCGTAAAAACAAAAGGGAAAAGACTTTCATTCCAATAACTTTCTTTGTGTAAAGGTCGAATCGCTCCGAGTAGAAAATTCTCCGCTCCTTTTTGATAAACATCTACTACTCTTAACTCCGAATGATTGCAACAATTAAAAACTATCAACCCAGGGTCATAGTCTTCTGTGTCGCTGCTACGGCTTTTAACGGCATTGCTAACATCTGGCAACCAGTCTTTTAACAAAACTTGGTTTAACCCTAGAGAAGAGGTAATACCTACTTGTAAATGAACAGTGTAATTATCTACTGGCACTTCCACGGGAAAATGAAGATAAATTGTACTCCCGCTGGTTGTCTCTACCGGCTCTGAATAACCGGCATAGCCCATTGCCAGTTTTAGAGCTTGAGCCAATTGAGTCGAATTGCTGATTTGACGATTGAAAACCTTGGTTACTGCTGGCATAATTAACTCACCAAATCATCTGGATCTACTGTGGAAGTGGTATCTGGAACATACAGACTCACGGTTTTTTGATATTCCAGCTGAGATTGCTCACCACGAGTAGAAAAAGTTTTGAAGCTATCGGCAATAGTTACTCCCACGGTGGGATCCTCTGTCGCTGTAGCGGGCTGGTTTTGTTGATTGATCAGAATCAGGCTGGCTAAAATCTGGTCAGCATTGGGCTGTGTAACGTCTAATCCTACTGCTGCCAGGTCAGTAATGGTTATTTGCAGTTTGCCGCTGCTTAAGGTGGCGTTTTCCCCAAATCTCTGCTGTAAGGTCAGTGGCATCTTTGTCACAAAATTAGATTTGTGTTTATGATATAGCTACAGCTATGTCTTTAATACCGTAAAAACACCTAGATTGGGTTATGTTTTGTTATTATGCTTATCCCCAAACCAGACCCCAAATACAGCAGTACGTATTAAGGTTAGGACAAGCTAAATCGCTAAAACTTTGTCAAATTTTGCCTTCTGCCTTGGAGCCTTCTGCCTTCTGCCTTGCGCGTAGCGCTATACACCGTGGTTGTCCTTCCTCTGGGAAAGGATCATGCTCTTGATGAGGCTCTTAACAACAATCCTGATTTAGCCAGGGTTTGGGCTAACTTGTCTTTGGCGATACTTGCTATTGACGAGCTTTCTCAAGCATTACAAAATGACCTCAACTTAGAAGACAAAGAGGGTTTGATACAAAAGTTGGAGTCAGCTGCCAATTTCTTCGACGATTCTCTTGAGCTGCTCAAAAACCAATAAGTCTTTTACTTCTCACCACAACGACAAGGTATCTGTGATCAAAACATGGGCCTCCTGGGGACAACCTTTGGAGGCCCATGTTATGCATCGTCAGGCTACGCAAATACACTGGGTGAAGAACCAGTATTATCATACTACCACAAAAGGCTCTAAGCAAAAGCTGGCTTTTGCCAGTTTGTTCGCTGGAAAAATCCCCACCCTGTAAGCCTTTTAAGGTTTTCGATGGTGTAATTGTTCGCTGGAAATGGCACACACAAAAATCCCC
>JAAHHJ010000159.1 GCA_010692425.1 Symploca sp. SIO3C6
TAACATTCCTATCGACCCTATCTACTGATCTTCAAGTGGTGTTCAAATGATGTTCAAGGCCATCTACTAGGGGAGAAATTGTTTAGATACTTCGTAACTGTTTCAGGGCTTAACGAAAAAAAAGGGATTAGAGGCTTCCAAATCGTTTAAGATATCGCTCATGAGTGAGTCTATCAAGATTGCCGGAATTGAAGTTTCCCAAGGCGATTGGGAGTCAACCCCCGCCAGTGTGAGAGCAGTGGTGAAGCTGTTGAGTGAGCGTTTGGCCCACCTTGAAGAGCAACTCAACCAAAATTCAAGTAACTCATCGCGCCCCCCATCGAGTGATACGCTCGACAAGAGTAAGCCGAAGGATTCGTCTCAATCAGATTCCGCCAAGGATAAGCGAAAATCGCGTTCCAAAGATAAGCGCAGCCGTGACCAGAAACCGAGGAAGGATAAAGGATTTGGGTTTTATCCGGTGGAAGAGGGTGATATTCACCATCATATTCCCCAGGAGTGTGGTCATTGTGGGGAAGTGCTCAGTGGAGTAGACCCATCGCCTCATCGCCATCAGGTGGTGGATATTCCCTCGTTGCCGTTGCAGGTGGAAGAGCATCAGTTGCATCAATTAACGTGTGAGTGTTGCGGCAAGGCAACCCGAGGGCAATTGCCGTTGGATGTTCCTCGCACTCACTATGGGGACCGCTTAGTGGGATTGGTGGGGCTATTGAGTAGTGGAGAGCATCGTCAAAGTCACAGCATGGTGAAATCATTGCTCTCCATATTGTTCGATTTAGAGGTGTCGCGCAGCAGTATCAATCGCATGCGCACTCAAGTGAGTGATGCGCTGTGTAGGCCAGTGGAAGAGGCATTGAGCTATGTGCAATCGCAAGCGTCGGTGCATAGTGATGAGACGAGTTTTGCCCAGCGCAACCGAGATGGGTCTAATCCGAACCAGCGCCAAGGATGGTTGTGGGTGTTAGCCGCCCCGCTGGTGATGGTGTTTTGTGTGAGCTTGAGTCGCTCCCATGCCGTGGCAAAAGAGCTGATTGGTGCAGCATTCAAAGGCATTGTTCACTCAGACCGATACAGTGCGTACAGTTGGTTGGATGTGAGCCAACGGCAAGTGTGCTGGGCGCATCTCAAACGCGATTTAACCAAGATTAGCGAACGCGGAGGGGCATCAAAAGAGATGGCAGAGCCTTTATTGGCGCGTCAACGTCGTCTATTTCGCTGGTGGCATCGAGTGCGTGATGGCACCATGAGTCGAGCGCACTTTATCGAGGCGGTGGAGTACTTGCGCAGAGGATTCAAGGCTGAGTTGGAGGAGGCCAGCGAGTTCAAAGAATTGGTGACGGGCGAAAAGAGTCCGTTTGCCAAAAGTGTGCGTAGCTTGTGTGAAATCCTCAAGGTGGAAGAGGCCCTATGGACCTTTGTCTATACCCCTGGTGTAGAGCCGACCAACAACGATGCTGAACGATATTTGCGCTCAGGGGTGATTTGGCGAGGAACCAGCTATGGCTCTCAATCGAAAAAAGGCAGTGAGTTTGTTGAGCGTATTCTGACGGTGACCACCTCCCTCAAGGCTCAGGGACGTAATTCGTGGGACTACCTCAGTGAGGCGATTCGTGCCAATCGTCTAGGCTTAACGGCTCCATCGATTTTACCCCTCCCTCAACCTCAGACGTTGCCGCTTCCTTTAGCGTTACCAGCAGCTCAGAACCTTGTAACTACGTAGAACCCTGAAACAGTTACGCGCCCTACCAGTTAAATTAGTGTAATAACGATTGTGCTAAGTAATGATCAAAC
>JAAHHJ010000016.1:0-37752 GCA_010692425.1 Symploca sp. SIO3C6
TTGAACACTGGTGGCACAAAGTCAAAACAGCGATTAGAAAAGAGTTGCCTAAGTATAATTTTGATGTCCACAAAGCGGCGGATGCAGCCTTTCAGTATTTGTAAACACACCAGCGCGCAGCGCTATAGTATTCAGCGATACTAGAACTGGCGAACAAAATCGATTATTATTCAGTGGTATCAATCTCAAAGAACTTCCTCAGTTACCTGTAGAGGAATATAACAAAGGATTTTATATGCCCATGGGAATAGGGGTGCCACCGTTTTATCAAAGCTACGAAGAATTAAAACAGAATCCCCCCCATGAAAGTCCCTATTTCAGTGTATTACTAGATTCAAAAGACCAGTGGATAGATCATCACAGCCTAGCAGTTGATGGTCCAGTTATGCACCGGGATCAGGATAACCCCAACTTGCTGCATGTTTACTTGTTATCTTACGAGAGGCATACTTTAGTTGGTCATTTTCTAATCAATTTGGAGGGAGTGATTTAGTGGCGATTTTGTATTAAATTGTTGTGTATTTAATTTGTATATTTTATTTTGCTGTTGAAATTGGGTATCGGCTATGGTGAAATCAAGCCTTACCCAACTACCACACCCAGCTGAGCTGCATATTTAATGCAACTCAGCTTATGTATTAGGTGTTAGATATTCAGGTTTTATTTGTGTCGGATCTTGTCATACACTTCTAGATACTCAGTACCTGGATCATTCCAGGAATAGTCATATTCCATACCCTGAATCACCAGCTTACGGAACTCGTCTCGATAGTTTTGCCATAACCCAATTGCCCGATCCATAGCTGATTCTAGGGCATAGTTATCACCCTGATAGAACACATAGCCATTGCGTTTCTCAGGGGGCGTGTTTTGGTCATAATCTCGATCAAAAACGGTATTTACTAACCCACCAACTCCCCGCACAATGGGGACTGTTCCATATTTCAATCCAATCACTTGAGTTAGCCCGCAGGGTTCGTAGTTACTAGGAACAACAATCATATCAGCTCCCGCATAGATCAGATGGGCTAATTCTTCATTAAAACCAATTTCTAAATGGCAGTCAGGATTGTTGTTTAAGAAGTTTTTCTCATGCCAAAAACGAGCATTGATCCCAGCTTCTGTTGCTGAACCTAATAGCACAAATTGCGCTCCTCGCCCTAGGGCGTAGTAGATTGCGTGATGAACAAGGTGAACACCTTTTTGATCATCCAAGCGCCCGATGAAGGCAACAAGCGGTTTATCCTCATTACTGAGCAGGAGTCTCTCTCGCAGGGCTTTTTTGTTCCATTCCTTGCCTTGCATGTCCTCCTTATCGTAGTGATAAGGAATGTAGTTATCAACTCCTGGATTCCACATATCATAGTTAAGACCGTTGAGAATCCCACCGAATTTGTGCTGGTGTAGATGGATCGTATGACCTAACCCATAACTTATACCTGTGTGTCTTGCCTCCCAAGCGTGATGAGGTGAAACCGTGTTCACATGATTGGAATAAACAATCCCTCCTTTCATAAAATTCAAGGCAAAGGGGTTGAAGTTATCACCGAGGTGGTCATAATTGAAGTAGTAAGGCTCACGATTGAGACCTGTTGCCCAGAGTACATCTGCTCCAGCAATCCCTTGGTGCTTAAAGTTATGAATGGTATAGCAGACACGTTGGTGCTCCATACCATGGTATTTATACATCTCAAAGAGCATGACTGGGACTAAGCCTGTCTGCCAGTCATGGCAATGGATGATATCGGGACGTTTGTTGCTTTTAAGCAAGAATTCCAAAGCAGCTTTGCTGAAAAAGGCAAAACGCATATTGTCGTCATTGCCACCGTAATAATAACCTCGGTTGAAAAAGTTATCATTGGAATGGGGTTCTATAAAAAAGCAGACTTGTCCGTGTACCCAACCGCAGTAGACAGAGCAGTGGATAGCAGCACCATACCAGGGTACCCACAACTCGCGATAGGCATCATGTAGTCCCCAAATATGGTCGTAGCGCATGCAGTCATATTTAGGTAAAATCAGTTCGACACAATTTCCGCGAACCTCTAGCTCTCGACTAAGTCCGTAAACAACATCGCCTAAGCCTCCAGCTTTAATGACGGGGGCACACTCAGAGGCAATTTGAACGATGTACATATTTGCTCCTCTTAACTCCTTTCTTAACAAAAATTTATTTTCCTATTTCTTTATTCAAGTAAAGGACTGGATTTATGGCAAGTCCTTTACTTGAACATTCTGGACAAGTCTACAGCAGTGGGGCTATTAAATTGTGCTCTATAGCGCTACGCGCAAGGCTCCAGGGCAGAAGGCTCCAAGGCAGAAGGGGTGAATTTGACAAAGTTTTAGCGATTTAGCTTGTCCTAACCTTAATACGAACTGCTCTACTAAGCTGTTGTGCATTTTTAAAGATTGACATCCTCCCCGGCAAACAAAGGCGCGGAGATTGCCACCTATTCAAACAGCGACAACTGAATAAATGTTGAACGGGTTGACGCTTCATGGGCTGCCGCTGACTTTACGCCAGTCTTACTAAAAGGGGGAGGCACCAAACCCATTTTTTTGGTCAGAAGATTAATTAAAAACTTCTCCCCATCTCCCTATCTCCCCATCTCCCCCTCTCTTAACTCTCCAACTTCACCCCTCGAATCGAATAATCCAACAACTCCATCGGATGCATCAAAGTAGTTTCTTTTCCCCGCAACTGCAAATGCTTCTTGATTTGCAATGAACAACCAGGATTAGCTGAAGCAATCAATTCAGCCCCAGTATTGAGCAAATTTTCCACCTTTTGCTGCCCCAACTCATCTGCCACTTCTGGTTGCAACATGTTGTAAACTCCAGCACTACCACAACACAAAGCTGCATCTAGGGGTTCTCGCAACTGCACTCCCGGAATTTGCCGCAACAACTGCCGTGGTTGTACACTAATTTTCTGTCCATGCAGGAGATGACAGGCATCCTGATAAACCATCGTCAGTGGTTCATCTTTGAGTGGTGACAGCTTTACCGTCAGCCCCACTTCAGACAAGAATTCTTGTACATCTTTTACTGTATCGGCAAATTTTTGAGCCTTCTCTCGATACTCTGGGTCATCTTTTAAGATATGCCCGTATTCCTTAAGGGTATGACCACAACCAGCAGCATTGATAATCACTGCCTCAACACCAGTACCTTCAAAACTATCAATCATCTGTCGCGCCATAATTTTAGCTTGTTTGGTTTGCCCCTGATGCTCTGGCAAAGCAGCACAACAGCCCTGAGTTTTGGGAATTACCACTTCGCAACCATTGGCAGTTAAGACACGCACCGTTGCTGCATTTACTGGTGAAAAAAACAAACGCTGCACGCAGCCGATAATCATCCCGACGCGGTAGCGTTTTTTTCCTTGGGCAGGAATAACCTCTGGCAATTTATCTCGAAAAGCATCCAAAGTAATTGACGGCAAAATCGAATCCATCGCTGCCAAGCGTGGGAATACCTGTTTAAGTAAACCAGTAGCACGGACAAGTTTTTGCAATCCCAATTTCTGATAGAAATAGAGAGGGGTTAGTAAAGGGCGAAGACGTCCAGGGTAGGGAAAGAGATTAAATATTAAACTTCTGATAATCTGCTCTGGGAGAGTGCGGGGCTGATTGCGTTCAACTTGATGGCGAGTAGCCGAAATTAACTTGTCATACTGAACACCAGAAGGGCAGGTAGTCACACAAGCCAGACATCCCAAGCAAGAATCAAAATGTTGTGTTGTTGCCTCAACTAGAGGAGCCTCACCCTTATTAATAGCATTCATCAAATAAATCCGTCCCCGAGGAGAATCCATCTCCTTACCAATTACTCGGTAACTGGGACAAGTAGATAAACAAAAACCGCAATGAACACAAGTATCTATAAGTTCTTGTGGGGGTGGCTTTTGAGTATCAAAACCAGAGATTGAGGTTTTCGGTTCAAGTTGTTTAAAAGCTGAACTTTCCTTAACAGATTCTGGAGTTGGGAATTTAGGAGAAGGTGTAGTAGATGAACTCGCCATATTATCTATAGACTTCTTACAATTGACTGTTCATAGTTCATTGTTGATTGTTCATGGGGACAGTATTTCACAGCTGTCGAATACCAACCCCATGAGCCATGAACCATGAGCCATGAACCATGAAACATTTTTATATTGTTGATTGCTTAAATTCCCCCCACAAACCTCTGAGGACTAAAAAGATTTTTCGGATCAAATTTTTGTTTAAGGTTACGCATAATCTCAAGAGCATTACCGTTGTAACCCCAGACATCTAACTGCTGTTTCCAAGAAATTGGTGCTTCCAGAATTGTGAGAAACCCGTTTTGAGCTTGGCAATAGTGTCGGAGTTCCATAATTGTTTGAGGCGTGATAGTGATAGGGTCAAGCCGCACGTGACCTATGCCACTACCCGCATGAATATATGCATTTACTGATGATGAAGTCAAAGTTTCTAGCTTAGTCAGTGTGTTAACTGCAGCCGTCGGTAACACTCCTATTTTGCAAGTAATTGCTGAGGTTTGTGGTGTTATCCAGATTTGTTTTGGTAATGATTGCCATAGATTCGTCTCTTGGGCATCAACATATAAAGTGCCTTTTAAGCCCAACTGCTGCCCTACTTCCAATAATCGTGAGGACTGTTCTTTAACACTTTCACTCACACTTTGAAAACGTACCATTAAGCCTATACCCTGCCCTATACCCAGTTGAGCTGCTAGCTGGGTTGAGAGCAAATCAACAGCTGTCGGCGTTAAAGCAGAAGCTAGTAAGGTTTTAGTTGCAGATGCTATTGCCTCTGCTTTACCTGTCAGTACCACTGTTGCTGATGTCTCTGGTAATGGATAAACTCGTAAAGTCACTTGTGTGATCATTCCCAGGGTTCCATAGGAACCAGTCAACAGCTTCATCAAATCGTAACCTGCAACATTTTTGACCACTCGAGAGCCAGCTTTAACAATTTGACCATCGTAGCGGACAAAAGAAATGCCCAGCAACATGTCTCGCACGCCGCCATAGCGCTGACGCCAAGAACCACTATCTGCAGTGGCAATGATACCACCGAGAGTAGCTTCTTGGGGATATGCAGGTTCAAGGGGCAAAAATTGACCAGTCTTTAAGAGAATCTCTTGTAAGTCAGCAAATTTGACTCCGGCTTCAGCGGTAACAGTTAAATCACTAACTGCATGTTCAATCACGCGGTTAAGGCGTTTGCTGCTAACTATGAGTTCAACTTTCTTGCCCACACCACCCCAACTGAGTTTGCTGCCATTGCCGCAGGGAATTACGCTCCAACTGTGGCGGTGGGCGCAGTTGATCACTTGGGCAAGTTCTTCGGCACTGCTAGGGTAAATAATTGTACTCGGTAAGTTATCCGGTATGTTGATCCTGCCAAGAGTTTCTTGCCAGTTTGGTTCTAAGGAATCCCATTGACATACACCAGAGTTACTAACTATCGATTCAAGTTCCTGCGCGATCGCTTTCATTAGCCAAAAGTATCATATATATAAAACTGGAGATAGTCTCCATTAATATCACCTCCATCTACAACAACCAAACCATCACCGCCATCAACAGCCTGAGCCGTAGCCCTAGTTTTAGCAATGCCTTGGCTGAGGACTTGTAAAATCTTTTGAGGACTGAAAGATTCCAATTCTACAAATTTACCAGCTTCCAGCCATGATAATTCTTCAGCCCTCAAATTCTGCCGCACTGCCGGAGATAATTGTCTAGCTTGCTGTTTCATTTCTTCTGATTCTCCCACAAATACCTTAGGATTTTTAAAAACCTGGCGCGGTAACAGCCCTAGATCATAGATATTGACACTACCATCTCCAAACCAATTGGGACTAGTGCGCAAATTATTAACCAGGCTGATGCCACTAGGACTTGCATCATGGAGGGCGTATACTGTTAATGACCGATTGCGGCGCACCATCTCCAAGACAGTGCTAAAAATACTTTGGGGATAGCCAGTTATACTAAGTACTGCACAGTTATATTCAAAGTGGAAGTTATTAGCAATCAGCATTTGAGCAATGGCAGTGCGATCGCAGACTACTAGTCTATCAAAACTATAGGCACTAATCTCAGGACTAATTTCGGCAGGTGTGGTTTGTTCTTGGGGAGCGGGCAGTATTTTATCGTGCAAACCATTCACTTCCCTCCAGCGAAGCAGCCATTGTTGAATTTGACTTGGGGTTATCAACAGAGATTGTGGTATTTGCTGTTGGCGAATTAGTTGCCTAGTGCCCAAATAAATAGATAGCATTCCTAGAAGGATACTAATTACAGATATAGATAATGAATCAATTACTGCTATACCTAGATAATTGCCAACAATTAATATGATTGTCCCAATTATTTGTAAAATTTTGGCATTAGCTTTGCGACCTTTATAAGTCAAGTTACTAGAATTACTGGCACGGAAAAAATTAAAAATAAAGCCTAAATTTAATAGTGGGGCAACAACGATGAACAAATCACTATTTATTAGGTTAAGTACCCAGCTATTCATTAAAAAATAAGCCAACAAACACCAGAATCTAGCTCCAAAATAATGACGTTTTAAACGTCTATCCAAAAAATACAAAAACTGCTGAGGAGTAAAAAATAGAGTATTGTTAACGGAAATATCAGCGATCGCTTTAGCAAAAAAGGGGTCAGTAAATTTTAATTTACCCATACTTGTGGGTTCAAAAGCAAACTGATGCCCACAGTTTTTGCACCTTCCACGGTTAGCAGTACGCTCACGCAAGTTATTGTCTGTACCACAGCGAATACATTTCATCCCCTTCACCCCTCTTGAGCAAATAATTGGTTGTTTAATAAAATACTGTAATCTTCTCGCTGGCGAATTAATCGGTGCCTATCACCTTCTAATAAAACTTCCGGGGGGCGAGGGCGATGTAAGAAGTGAGAAGACATGGCATAACCATAAGCTCCCACATCTAAAATAGCGACGACATCTCCTATTTGCAAAGCTGGAAGTTGACAATTTCTTCCTAAGTAATCCCGTGAATAGGTAGTATTACCGCAGACATCAGTTAGGTAAAGTTCGCCATTAGTATCCGCCCAAGTAGCAATTTCTCGGTAGCCACCATGCACTGAAGGAACTGATAAATTGGCGACAGTGGTATCTACTCCCAGAATTTGTTTACCTGATTGCCACTTCACTGAAACCACCGTTGCTAATAGGGTACCACAACCGGCGATCGCAGCACGCCCTGGTTCAATAATTAACTCTATTTTTCTACCGAGAGCATTTAAATGTTTAGTTAACTCCCTACCAAAATCTTGCCAATCAAAGGCTACACCATCAGCGTGATAAGGATAGCCAAATCCACCACCAAAATCAAGATATTCCCAGTCTGGCAAAAGCTTACCAATAGCTAATAATTGTTCAATAACTTGGGTAAAAGCTTTAGTTGCACTGGTGCCAGTGCCGCGATAAAAATGCAAGCCACTTAGCTTTAAACCAGCGGCTTTAGTTATTTTGAGCGCTGCCGGAAATTCTTCTGGGCGCACCCCGATGCGATTTTCAGCAGTTAATTCAGGTAAATTTAACCGCAACCCCAATCGCAGTCTAGGCAATTGCTGCTTTACATCTTGATATACTTGACAACACAAATCCAGTTGAGACACACTATCTAAGTTTAAAGTGGCAGTACCCCATTTGAGTACTTGCTCCATCTCAGCGCGATTGAGATTACTACCGCTGTAAACAATTTGCTGAGGGGGAAAACCAGCTGTTAAACCCAAATAAATATCTCCTGGTGTATTGGCATGGAGTCCCCAACCGCTAATAAGAATTCTTCTTAATAACTCAAGGTTGCCATTAGTCACACTGGCAAAGTGAAACTTAGTAAAGGGATAAGGAATGGATTGGGTAATGTGAGCAATGGTTTCCTGTAGGTGCTCATGCTGATAAATGTATAGAGGAGAGCCATAATTAGTCAGTAATTCCTCAGCTAGTTCCAGAGAAAAGGGCTTTGTCGGGAATGCTTGTGTTGACACCATTGCCAAATCACCCTGCCAATTTACAATTTATATTCTGAATATGAACTTTTACTTGACCAGTTTAGTTAAGTATATTAGGCAAACACAAATTAAACAGCATATGCAAACTTTTGTTAAATTAACCTTAAGGAAAGCTAAAATTGGGCATCTGACCACCATACATCAATTTAAATCATTGTATTATTGTATTGATTGTTGATGTTTGACTACTTGGCCTTCGAGTCAAACTAAACCAAACGCTTAAGTTAAAATGAAAGTTATACCTCAAACAAATTATGCCAGTTCTAGCAATACTTTACTTGTCAGCAGCAATTCACTTTTTCTATATATGGTTAAGAGCCGGATTGAAAGCTTTCCAGCAGGAAACTGATTTATGTGATGAACAAAAACTTATTTGTATGAAAGTCTTGATTGTGGCAACTATTTTCTGGCCACTAGTCGTTCCGATTTCGTACCTACATAGGAATAGGGAGATAGAGTTATTAACAAGTTTACTCCCCAACCAGATTTTTTGATTCTCCCCCGGTTAAAACACGGGGGATTTTTTGAGACTCCCTCTTGTTCTAAAAGGGGGATTCTTTGGTAACATCTTAAGAGCGCCAGCCTGTGGCAGCTTGTTCGAGGACATAAGCTGATACAGCCTCGATCTCAGAAGCACTCAAACGGTCTTTATAGGCAGACATATTGTTTTTGCCATTTTCAACCAAAGAGATAATTGCTTCTACAGAGTCCATACCATTGCGACGCAGCGCTCTTTGCTTTAAGTTTTTACCACGCCTGATGATATTGCCACCTTGAGGATGACAGCCTGCACAGTGAACTTGAAAAAGCTTTGTTCCTTGAACTGTATCCGCTGCCAGTGCTGCTTGGGTAACTACTCCCAGTAATAGTATCAGTACCATAAGAGTGATAGCTATAGCCCGAGCAAATTTTTGTTGCCAGTACATGACTCTTCGCCAGTATGAAGTTGGTGCTGGGAATATGCTACAGCACAATTAAGAGAAATGACGGTATATTAATACCGAAAACAGCACCAACAGAGCAAGTTACAACAGAAAGAACAATAGAACCCAAAATCGATGCAACTAGTGATAGGGTTAAAGAACGAACTAACCTGGATAGAGTAAACATCAGCAACCCCAGATTTTATAAGTTTATACTTTATATTGTATTCAGGAACAAGAATAATAGGAGCTAATTGCTAACTTTGGCAAAGGTAAGGGAAAACAAAATCAAATCAAAACTGAAGCGAGGCGAAGTTGTCCTTGGTCTTTTTTTCAATTCTTCCTATCCAGCGTTGATCGAAATTTGCGGACATGCCGGATTTGACTTTGCTGTTATTGATCTTGAACATGGTGCTTTGCATCCACTAGTTGCCGAAGACCTCTGTCGTGCCGCAGACTGTGTGGAAATAGCACCAATTGTGCGTGTAGGCAAAAATGACCCTCTCTCAATCCAACGTGCCTTGGACATAGGTAGTGCAGGTGTTCAAGTACCGCAAATCGAAACTAAAGCCGATGCCCAAGCCTCGGTGAAAGCTGCCAAGTACACTCCTCTAGGTTCCCGTGGGCTTTCCTTCTATACTCGTGCTGGCGTTTACACAGCTGCCGGAACCCAAATCACAGACAAGCTTAACGAAGAATCCCTAGTGGTGATTCAAGTCGAAGGCGTTATGGGTGTAGAGAACCTGGAAGAAATTGTCAGTGTTCCCCACATTGACGTCATTTTTCTTGGTCCTTATGATCTTTCTCAGTCTCTAGGTATTCCTGGTCAAGTACACGACCCTCGCGTTATTGATAAGATGAACCAATGTATAGATCTTATCCGCAATTCTGGCAAAATTGTAGGCACTTTTGCTGACAATCCAGAAACTGCCAAACAATGGATTGATGCTGGAGTTCAATACCTTGCCCTTGGTGTAGATGTCGGCGTCTTCTTGCACGCTTGTCAAGCTCTAGTCAAAGCAGTGCAGACATAATCGATAAATAACGAGCAGTTAACAGGTATTAGGTGTTAAGGAACCTCCAGTTAATATAGTTATAGGATTTAAAGCAAAACCCCCGTCTTGTAAGCGCCGGATGTGGCGATGGCACTTTTAAGTGCGTGAATAAGTGCGCGAAACGCTCTGCAAACAACAACTGATTTAATGTACAATAGTAGTTACAAATACGGCAACATAAATGTTAGTACTTGAGGCAAAATTAGTCGGTAAAAACTGGCAATACGAACGGTTGGATGAAGCTATTCGTACTGGTCAGTTCATCCGCAATAAATGCCTTGCCTATTGGATTGAATCGTCGCAAAATGAGAGGGTCAATCGCAATAGGTTAAACAAACTAGCATTGCAGTTAAGAAAAGAGTATGAGTGGGCTACCAGGTTAAATTCGCAAGCAGATCAAGCGCATGCAGAAAGGGCGTGGAGTGCAATCTCCAGATTCTTTGACAACTGCAAAAAGAAAGTGCCAGGGAAAAAGGGGTATCCTAAATTTAAGAAAAATTATCGCTCTGTTGAGTACAAGATCACGGGATGGAACCTGTCAAAAGATAGGAAGAAGTTAACCCTAACTGATGACTTCAATGCTGGCACCTTCAAACTGAAAGGAACTCGCGATTTAAGTTGGTACACCAAAAAACAAATCAAGCGAGTTAGGATAGTCCGTCGCGCTAAAGGATATTTTGTCCAATTCTGCATAGATGTAGAGCGTTCTGAACCCTTGCCTAGTACTAATAAGTTTGTAGGCATTGACTTAGGAATTAAAGAGTTCTACACCGATAGTAACGGGAATGTTGTCAATAACCCTCGTTACTTAAGGAAATCAGAATTAAGCGTCAAAAGAAGACAGCGACGTTCTTCTGCAAGAGTAAAAGGCTCGAAGAATCGACTTAAAGCCATTAAGAAATTAGGTAGAGCGCATTTCAAGGTAAGTAGCCAGCGTAAAGATTTTGCCATTAAGACGGCAAGAGCGCTAATCCAAACTAACGATCTGGTGGTCTATGAGGACTTGAAAGTGCGCAACATGGTGAAAAACCATAAGCTGGCGAAGTCGATATCTGACGCCTCGTGGTCAATGTTTACCGACTGGCTGGACTATTTGGGCAAGGTTCATGGGCGGATAACTTTTGGAGTCGCACCCCATTGGACATCTCAAAACTGTTCTAGCTGTGGGAAATTGGTGAAGAAAAGCCTCAGTACGAGAACTCAT
The DNA here is from genome assembly GCA_010692425.1 of Symploca sp. SIO3C6. Taxonomy (GTDB): domain Bacteria; phylum Cyanobacteriota; class Cyanobacteriia; order Cyanobacteriales; family Coleofasciculaceae; genus SIO3C6. The sequence goes on from JAAHHJ010000016.1 coordinate 11,224, forward strand.
CAATGTCCATATTGCCAGACGGTATTAGATCGTGACCACAATGCTGCTATCAACATTCTCAACAAGGGGTGGAATGATGATAGAGCTTCTTGATCTACCGCAGGGCATGCGGGAAGTTACGCTTAAGGACATCGGAGCCGCTGCCTGGGTGGGGAAACTCCTTCAGGTAAGCTCTATGGATGAGTTAAGAATCCCCCTTTTTCTAAAAGGGGGAGTGTCAAACTAGGCATAATTAATCGGAGCCTAAAATCTTGTTTGACTTTCCTGAAATGGATGCCAATAGCCCTCTGAATTTATCAATTAATCCCAACTCCACACAATTAACTGACAGTTTAGATGTGCCTGACTTACTTACCTCTACCCCAGCACCCAATAATCAACTAGGAGCAATTGAGGTTGAGAATTGGCAGTTGAGCCTTGAGTACAGTCCCATTGATGTTGATAGTTTGCTTGTTCCCCAGAGTATTGAGGTAGAGAAAGCTAGTACTAGCAACAGCACAACTGAACTTGATAACATATCTAAAGACCTATTAACAGGTCAAATTCTCAGCTCCGGAATCGGAACCTTGAACAGAGTTCGCCCTTATACTATCAAGCCTGGAGATACCCTCTGGAATATCGCTCAACAAGAACTAGGCAACCCTTATAACTGGGTGAACATCCAAAAGGAGGATGGTACTACCTTCACAGAAGCTGAAGCCAGAAATTTACAAATAGGTCAGCTCGTCTATTTACCTATGAGCAATAGTCCTTTTGAGCTAGACCAGATCTTGGATTCCGTTGAGCCTTCTATGCTACCATATGCTCAAGATTCTATTCCCCTAATTCTTTCTCAAGTTGAGCAAAGCGGCATTACTGATCAAGCGCAAATTGCCTATATCCTGGCAACAGCTGAACACGAATCACATCTTGGTAGATGGATGGAAGAACTCTCAGACGGTTGGCAATATGAGGGGAGACAGGATCTAGGCAATATCCATCCGGGAGACGGCCCACGATTTAAAGGGCGCGGTTATATTCAAATTACAGGGCGCTCCAATTATCAATACTGGTCTAATATACTTGGTATCGACCTAGTAAATAACCCTCAAAGAGCATCAGAACCAGAGATTGCCGCTACAATCTTAGTTCAAGGAATGCGGGATGGTACTTTTACTGGAGTTAGCTTAAATGATTATATCAATAATTCACAGTTAGATTTTTACAATGCTAGACGTATAGTCAATCGCCTAGATCGTGCCAGTGAAATTGCAGCTATAGCCGAAGATTACTTGAGAATACTAACTTGAGTTGGAAATAATTTAGCATCATCCCGTTTCCTCTAGCTGTGCCTTTTTCTCCTGATATTGCTGAGTTAGGGGTTTTGCTTCTACTCTCGACCCATAGGATGCCAACTCATCAATCAAGTTCTAGCTTGAAGCTGATAGAGTATTGGTGCAGCGTAGGTGAATCCAAACGGTTCCTTAGTTCGTATACTTTATGAGATCTCAAGTAGGAGAAGTATATGGGCATTTTTCGTTCGGGTTTAATTGTAATCACGCTTGTATTTCTAGGTGCCTGTGCCAACAGCCAATCTACTGGCACTAACCCAGAGTCAAATAGCACCCAGACAACTGCAACGGTTGAAGCAGACACCACAGGCTACAAGGCTTCAGAATTGACTTCCTTGAAGCTAACAAATGCTAAAACTGGAGAATCATTCACCCTCTCAGATTTTGCCGGAAAAACGGTTTCAGTGGAACCTATGTCAGTTACTTGCTCTAGCTGCAAAAAACAACACAAGAACTCTAAACAAGCTTACGAAAAATTGCCAGACTCTGAATACATCTTCCTCAGCCTGAGTATAGATCAAGGACTCTCAGACGAAAAATTAGCCGAATTCGCGAAATCTGAAGGATTTAATTGGAAATTTGCCGTTGCCACTCCAGAAATAACCCGTGTTCTCAACGCTAAATTTGGTCAGACAGCTTTTAATACAGCCTCCACACCACACTTCATAATCTCACCAAACGGCGAAATTTCAGAGCTATCGACTGGCTTCACCGAACCTGATGTTTTAGTTGCTAAGCTCCAGCAAGTAAAAGGGCAATGAAGAATTGAGGATTGGGTATTTATCTAGTTTCCTTGCTTCCCAGTTTTTAAAATAACGTCTCCTACACTTATCCAAAGGAAAGTGTAGGCTTCTTCAGGACTTGCTAAGTTGTCACTTTTGAAACTGGCAACCTCTTATATCGATTACCTAAACGCTTGCTACAAAAAACTTTCTTTATTCTTCATTAAGTAACTAGTAATATAGGTTCTGGTTATAACGTATTACTTATTACTTATTACTTATTACTTATTACTTATTACTTAAAGTCAGACTATTTGTAGCATCCTTTTTTCCATTTCCTATTATTACCCAGATATAACAACTGATGTCAGAGCTACTTCAAGCCTTTGTATTGGGAAATAGTGCTATTCTCACTAATGCCTGTATGCTTCCACTCTATCCAGGCATGATTGCTTTTTTAAGCAGCAATAACCAGAACCAGAAATCCCAGAAGATTTCAGCTTGGTTGGGTTTTATAGTGCTGGCAGGAATCCTGAGCATGATGCTCTTAATTGGCTTGCTCCTCTATCTAATCAATCAGTCCTTTGGAACCATATTACCCTTTGTACTACCAGCTATTTACGGGATTGTCATTGTCTTGGGATGCATGATGTTATGGGGATACAATCCTTTTGCCCGACTAATCATGGTCAATGCCCCAGTAGTAAGCAATCCCTTTGGCACAGCTTACCTTTACGGACTCATGTTTGGACCAATGACTTTACCTTGTACTGGTCCAATTATTACTACAGCTTTTCTACTCAGTGTAGATGCTACAGGTACTTTTTCTGTAGGAATTTTGGCATCTCAACTACTATATTTTCTTTTTTTTGGGTTAGGTTTTGGCTGGCCACTTTTATTGCTGCCTATGCTAGCAGTAGGAGCTCAACGTCAGTTCATTGGCTGGATGACGAAACGCCATGAACTTCTCAACCGCATTTCCGGGACTATGTTGATTGTTATTGGCTTGTTTGGAATTGTGACAGAATTGCTTCCCAATCTATAGGTTCTGCTATGGCGTTTCTAAAGGAAATGTGAAAAAGTATAACCCCATCATCTAATATCTGTAATTGACTCATACCCCTGTCTATTCTGGCTTCTGACTCGGAGATTCCTGGCTCCTTGCCTCAATTAACAATTTCGCAACTCAAATACAAACGCTATATAAGTAGGGTTTGCTGAATAAGTCTTTGGTAAAGGGAGGGAACTCTTAACAGGGAATAGAGAACAGTTTTAAGCCTGATTATTTATGAGCAGCTCTGAGATTTTCCTCAAAAGTGCAGTGTATCCAGAATCGGTACATGTAGTTAGATAACCGCTATAAAAGTCTTTCATTCAGCTTGACAACAATTAACAAGGGGGTAGTTAGCTAAACTCTCAAGTTCTTCGGACTTTAGTAAACTTGTCCAGTCTGCTAATATGGGAGCATCTTTGGCTTTGGCAAGACGAAGTTCTGCTAAAGTTGTCAGGGCATTATGCCAAATGCCGTTTTCTGCGTAAAGTGCTACTTGTTGCTGAGGTGTTGCCTGCTGAAGATGCTCTGCCAGGGTAGCACTTGGGCTAACTCGCTCAACCCAGCCGTCAACAGTCTGTAATTGTGCTGGTTGTAGTGGGTTGCATTTGACTTTGATTTTTAAAAACCAATGATAACTTTTTTGGTGTGCTGTTTTACTAACTTGTAAAGGTTCAGTAGTTTTATCCATGGTAACACTAATAATCCCTGGCATTTCTGGCTTGTTTAGTAAAGTCCGGTATATTGTTTTACTAGGTTTTTGAGACTCATCTTTGATCACAAATTCTATGGTTGTAATCGATGCTTGGTCATAAGGAACAAAAAACCAAAAAGTAGGATAATCATCGGTTGTTAAACCCCAAATTTTGGTGACTGGGATTTCTTCTCCTTGCTCTAGGTTAATGGTTTGTTTGTAGTCAGGAACCAGTGCCATCAGGGATTGTTTACCATTACCACATCCCCTACTAGCTGCTCCTCCACGCTCTCCTGCTGCACTCCGATCCGGTGGTGGCGGTGGTGGAGTAAAGTTAATAGTTTTCGGCTGAGAAGATGGGGAGAGGGGGAGATGGGGAGAGGGGAGGATGCTACTATCTCTATCTTCGTTAAGTGAGCTACTGCTGGAGGTAACTAGTTGTGCCCAAATTAATGGGGAGTAGGCGATACTGCCTAAGAAAGTCATAACTAAAATAGATGTTAATTGTATTGTTCTTCGAGAGTTTTTCATAATTGAATTGATAAATATAGTGTTTTTAATATAGGCTATAAAACCTAAGATTAATTGTTCACAACGAAAAAACTAGTATCTCTTTATTGCCATTTCCTGATCTTCATTCCCTAATTATTAATCATCATTCCCTAGTTATTGATGCTGGACAATATTTCTTAAATAGGCTGCTAAAATTACATTATTACCTCCCAAAGCAAGAACTGCAGGAACTAGAGGAACCAAACATCCTAATGAAATTAATAAGATCAGGCTACTACTATATAAAGCAATGCATCCTACCCCAACTGCTAATAGTAAATAACTAGTTCGTTGCAGATACCAAGCCAGCAAGCCTCCAATTATTGACCAACTCCAAACCCAAATTACTTCACCCCATATTGACCAACTCCATAGTAAGTGTCGTCCATCCAAAGCAGCACTCAGCAGTTGGCTAACCATTTGTGCTTGCAAAATCACTCCTGGTATAGTTTGTAATTTTCTTTGGACAGTAAAGGGAGTCAAGGAATAATCTTTAAAACTTTCTGCTGTTGTGCCAATTATGACAATCTTATCTTTAACTGCTGTCGCGTTGAGTTTTCCTGCTAATACCTGTCCCAAAGTAATTTGCGGGGCAATTGCTTCTAGAGAAGGAGCAGAGCGGTAATTAAGTAAAATTTGATGTCCCAGGGCATCAATTCCCTGGTAGCCTCCGGTATGTGCTTCTAAAGGTTTGAATTTTAGCTTGCCTAGTTGCCAGGCATCATCTGTAGTGAATTTTAGTTTAATCCCTTGGTTATAGAGGTAACGTAAAGCTAGTTGCACGCTAAAAGCGTAGGAGGCATTACAAGCAGAAGAAAGAGGAGGAGTTAGGGCTAAATAATGACGACGCACCACCTGATCTTCATCCAAAAGAATATCACTAAAACCTAAGCTATCTATAGACACTTCTGGGGGGGGCGCAACACCTGGTTGACCCTTTTGGGGATTGCTAACTTTACAGACTGTTACCAAACGGTTTGTTTGCATCCGTTTTGCCAATTCAGGATAATTCTTGTCTACTGGATAATCCCGGTATATATCTAAACCAATAGCTGCTGGTTGATATAGCTCTATTGTTTCTAATAATTTGGCAAGAGATTGGTCAGATAAAGAACCTTGTGGTTTTTCTACTTTTTGTGCCTTCACATCTTCTTCGGTCACAGTTACTACCAGTAGGCGTGAATCTGGCTTCTCAGGTGGACGCAGTTGCATTAATTGGTCAAAGCTTTTTAGTTCCAATGGTTGCAATAATCCCAGATACCGCCCCCCCATCAATAGTGTAGTTATTGCTATGCTTGCCGTTATTATCAATGAGAAGCCAAGCCTATTTTTGATGGCTCTGGTGTGCCTAGTTTTTGATAAAGATGTGGAAAGATTGGAGATATTTTTAGATAATTCTTCCCAAGTCAGGGGTACCTCAGCAGGGTTTTGGCAGATGACGGGTAACCAGGTAGCGCAAGGAAATTGATTTTCTAGTGCTTGTAATCTTTCCCGTGCTTCTCTTACAGCTAAATACAACGAGTCCCCCCTGGCAAAGGCTGGCAAAAAATACTTCAAGAATTTCTGTGCCACTTGATCCGGTACTGGCTCTCGCATTACGATCATTTGGGGAATATGTAAATCGGCGAACTCCCGTGCTAATCCTAAACCATCACAGGAGTTAAAAATAGCCAATTGTAAACCCCTTTCCACTGCCTTTTTTAAGGCATATTTTAATTGACTAATTGTTAAACTTTCTGTTTGATTGATGTATAGTTTTCCAATATCGTCGCTGCCTTGGGTAGAACTATGTCCAGCAAAAAATAAAATCTGCCAATGTTGTTCCCATAACTTATCTGTTAGTTCTTTAGATTCTGGTTCAATTAGAAAAGTTATGTCTGCATTGGGTAATTGTTTCAAAAGTTCTTGGTCTGCCTTGGTATCAATTCCTTGACTATCACCTACAATCGCCAGAATTTTTACTTTTTCGCCTGTAGTGACGATGCGGTGTATTTGCTCATAGGCAATCCCACTCAGGGCTATTTCTGCCTTAGGATAACGTTCTAGCAAATCCCACAAATGCCAAGGTAATTTTTGCAATCGTAGGTTTTTTGTTTGTAGAAGGATGCGTATATCATCTCCTAGTGTAAGCTTTTCCAGCCATTTCTCGCGGATGGGGCGGAAGGAATCGGAAGCCAGCCAATTATTAAAATGTACTTTAAACTCTTCTGTTATCTGTTGGCATTCTTCTACACTAGAGACTGGAGTAACTTGCTTTGGTAAACCTATCGGGCGAGATGGTAATCTAAGATTACGATAAATAGATTGCCACCGATCATAATCACGGGGAATTTCTGGATTGGGGGGCAGCTTACCGGTGATTTCCACAGTCGGGCGGGCATGTTCATCACCAATCTGTAGGATTGCAGGAAAACCTTTTTCAAAGTCTCCCTCTCCTAACTTTAAGATGATTAACTTTCCCATAGCTAGTTTTCCACCAATGGCATAAGCTTGCTCCTAATTAATTCTCAGGACAAACTGTAGGTTTTACGCACATCATTCAGTAGCTACAAGAAATGGGAGAGGGAACAAAAGTATTTTGGGAAGATTGAGCTATCAGTAGGATATCACCATTAGCACCGAAAATCCATCCTGTGGCTTCCACAATCTGGTTTGCCGATTGAGTTATCTCTGCTGTCGGTAATTGATCAACCTTCGGTTGGAGGAGGATGGGGAGAAGGGGAGAGGGGGAGAGGGGGACATTAAGTTCAAAGATACTTCGATACTCTTCAGACCAATTACTATTGGGTATGGAATGCCATTGTCTATTATACTGTGATCCGGTTGAGTTTGGTTGCCAATTCCTATGCCAACTATTTCCTCCCTCTGTTTCAACTGTGTTGAATTCAGTTGTTGATGGCGGCAAATCTACCCAATTAGTAATCACTGAGTGTCCCCGCAAAGGTTCGTTAGGGCTAAGAGGTAATCCCCCTCTGCCTGTGGCAATAAAACTACTGGCGTTTTGTCTTCCTCTGGGAGTACAACCTTGGGCAATCTGTTGAGATGCATCAACTAGGTTAGATGGTAGTTCAATTAAACCGCGCTCAGGATCTATATCGGGAGTGTTAATAGCGGGTTCCTGACTTAAGTTGGGACTTTGCTGAGAAATGGCAGTGATGTCATTGGTGCTTAGTTGATTGGGATTTAGCTGTGTAGAATCATTTGTTCCCAAGAGATTTACAAGTTCGTCTCTAGTCAGAGGTGCAATGTTAAAAATTCCAGTGGCGTTAATTATAACTTCTCCCCCACTACCACTAAAGGCATTGGCTGTGATATCGCTATTTTTACCCTGGAGGGCAACAATAAAACCATCATTAATATCTATTAAAATTTTACCACCATCGCCACCATTCTGGGCAGTACCGGCAGAGGTTGAAATTTGACTTTGGCTACGTAATAGTAAAAGCTCTTGTAAGCTAATTATAATATTTCCTCCTCGATTGGAGAGGGTTTCGGCAGTGATTCTTCCCCCATTATCTAATTCTATTTCTTGGGCAGTAATCTCAATATCCCCTGCACCTTGAGCATCCCTCGCATCGCTTCTACTACTGACAGTTACGGTTGCACCATCTCTAATTTTTAAAAACTTGGTTGTGAGTAACAAATCTCCTCCCTTTCCTGTGGCAGGAACTACTGGTTCAGAGTCTCTGCGCCGACGAATTTCTCTAGGATCACCGACTTCTGCCACTAATCGGCTACGCAGTTGACCATTAGCTGAAGTGCCGATTAAAGTTACAGACTCTCTAGCATTAACTTCCACTTTGCCTCCACCACCAGCAGCAAAAGTTGAAGCCGATGCTTCTGCACCATTTTGGATTAGTAAATGTTTGGTATTAATTGTTAAATTACCTGCTGAACCATCACCTCTAGTTTGCACAGATAAGCCGCTAGAACGTTGTCCTCCTGATGATATTCCAGTACCTGTTAATTCCACTGAATCAGAAGCATTGACAATAATATTTCCTCCTACTCCCCCCCGTAAATTACTGGCTGAAATTCTGGCTCCATTGCGGACAATCAACCGCTTAGTATCAATTGTTAATTCCCCAGGAATTAGCCCATCTTCTCGATTGTCAACGGCTAGGGAGCTGGGATTACGACGATTATCTTGGGGATTATCTGCAGTGGAACCAATTATTTCTAGCAACTCGGAAGCAAATACCTGCAATTTTCCTCCAGGTGCTGTGTCGAGAGTGGTAACTTCTATCTGGGAGCCTCCCTCTAGTCTTACTTGTCTACCTTTAACTACAATTTCGCCTCCACTTTCACCACTAGCATCGACAGCTGTAGCTTTTGATAATTGTATGTCCCCAAATTCTGTTACATCCTCATAACCCAAGGAAAAACCATTTTCGATGTTATTGAGGCTAACTTGACCAGAGCCAAAAACACTACCCAATTCAATTCTTCCACCTGCACTCTTAAGGGTTGCACCATCCAATAATAAATTACCACCCACCAAAGCTAGGGTTTGATTGGGTTGAACTCGCAGAGCCTGATTAGTATCAATAACCGGATCATCTCTATTCCTTAAACCTTGACCATTGCCCTCTACTTGAATTGTTCCCGAATTGCCGAAAAATTGCAAACCAATGGGAACATTTATCATCAACAAAGGTGGATCTTGGGGATTAATGGCACTAAATTCTAAGCCGTCACCAAACATCAGTGAACTCGCTGTCGAACCTACAAAAGAACCTGTTATATCCAGTCTGGCATTTTTACCAAAGACGATGCCATTGGGGTTGAGTAAAAATAAATTTGCGCTACCATCTACTCCCAAAGTACCAAGAATATTAGAAATCTTATTGCCAGTAACTCTAGTGAGAATATTATTAATTCCTGTGGGGTTAGCAAAAAAGACTCGCTGCAATTCGCCCACATTAAATTCTTGAAAACTATGAAATAAATTATTTCCCCGAGATACACCACCATCAATTAGGTCAGTAGTACTACCTTTAATATTGACATTGGGAGTAATTGTTGAGGGATTATTATCCAAGGTCTGATCAGGGATAATCTGGGCTAAGACGTGGTTCCCACAATCGAATATGGTAGGGGAAAATACTCCAGCGATACTGAAAAAACTTACTAAAATTGGGAGGCAATTGACCTTTTTATCGGTTTTCACATTAATCCCCACCTTACTGCTTGATTTTGAGCGACGATTAATATACATATAGCGCTTTTCAATTGACTTAGGTACGCCTTGTTGAAGAGAGAGGGGGAGATGTGGGGAGGGGGAGAAATTATTCTTGTTGGCTGACTTTATGTAGTTCCTTTGTCCGAGAACTAAAATGCTTTGTACTTTATCAAGCGTGAAAACTGCTATAATTTCAACAAATATTTAGATTTGATCAGAGTTGAATTGTTAAAACTTAAGATTTGACAATAGTTACCTCCGATAATGTTACAAGTCAGTAATTAATCTAGCCTTTCTCAGGAAGAACTGTAGTACACTCTCTTCACGAGAAATAATATCAGCCCTACCTTCCATTCCCAATTGAATCTGACACTGATTTTTCCCCTTACCTAAAACCAGATTTTCCGGTTCAATAGTCACCTCATAAAAAGCACCAGCCGCCGCAGTTTTTCGACTTGCAGCACCGGCAGCAGATGTATTGGTGCCATTTTGTTGAGGAGTAATTGCATCCGGAGAAATTGCTTTTACCTTACCATTAAGAATACCATAATCTGGGTAAGGACAAGCACTCACCCGCATGTGGACTTTTTGACCAATTTTTAACTTATTTTTATTTTCAGATGCTACAGATGCCTTGACAACTTTGGGAGCGTGACTGGGAACAATTTGTACTACTTCTTCACCAAGACGCACGGTTTGACCTGGATTACGCAAGTTTAGCTGAGAAACGATACCATCAGCAGTAGCAGTAATAGTAGTGTGATTTAGTTCAACTTCCACTTGTTTAAGTTCTCCATTATCCCGCTCCAACTGTTTTTCAACTTCAATCCGTTGCTGAATCAGCGCTTGATGTTCCTTTTCTAAAGTTGCCTGGTTACTTTCCCTGGCAGCTTTTTCTTGAGCAATACGCTCAGTAGCAATTTCTACTTCGGCATTACTAGGATTGAGAGCCACTTGGGTGCGTCGTTTTCTGGCAACAGCAGCAAACACGGCTTGTTTTAACCGCTCTATAGTTTGTTTTTGTACTTCCACTACTGCTTTTTGTGCCTTCACTGCTTGTTGTTGTTGCTTGGCAGCTAGTTGTGCTTCTTCCAATTGATCTTGAGATAAAGCTCCATGGCTCGCTACACTCTCATATCGGTTTTGTTTTGAACGAGCTGCACCTAAAGCTGCCTCACTGGCATAGAGATTTGCTAATGATGTTTCTAACTGGGCTTGGGCTGCTTGTAACTCTTTCTGAGCCATGCTGATATTAGCATCAGCTTCTTGAACTTCAGCAACAGTGGTAAGTTTTTTATCTTGGTATTCCCGGCGACGACTGTTTAATTCCGCTTCAGCAGCCGTAATAATACGATTAATACGCTCAGTTTCAGCTAGGATCTGATTATTGAGGGCATGAATCTGGGCGTTGATTTGTAATAGTTGTAATCTGGCTTGCTGGATATTAGCCTGTAGCTGACTCTTTTTAGTTTGTAGACGGGAATCATCAATAGTAGCAATGGTATCTCCTTGTTTTACCTGTTTATTTTCTTTCGTATAAATCTGCATTACTTGACCTTCTGTTGCCGCTTGTACAATTCGCAACTCACCCACAGGGCGAACAACAGCTTGACCTTTAACTGTCACCTTATATTTAGTAACAGAAGCGACGGGAACGACCAGTCCCAAAACGCAGAGAATAAATAGTCCACCAAAAGTAGTCCAACGACTAATTGGTGGTAAGAATTCATTGGTTTGAATTGGTGGGAGAGAATCTGTATTGCTAACCATAAAACTTTTTTGAATAAAAAGAACAGGATTTATTCCTGTCCATAAACTCAATACAAAGGAGGTATTTTTTAACAATGGGAGAGTGGTGAGTAGGGAATAGCAGTAAGAGGTACTAATCCTCAATGAACATTATCTCTTATTCCCTACTCCCTGCTTCAATTCTTAGCTTTTAATACTCCCACTTTCCTCCAACCCACTTTCCTCCATTAGTACTACCTCCAGTAGGTTTACCTCCACTGAATAGAGCCCCACCAGCAATTAGAACACCTATTGTTATAGGTTTCCAGTGTTTTTTAACTGTCTTTACTGTTTTTTTTGCTACTTTTTTAACACCGTTCCAAGCATCACCCAATAATCCACCACCAGATATAGCTTCTTGTTCGTGGATGGATAGGTCAGTGAAAAGTTCGCTATTTTCAAATACAGTCATTTTCTTAGACATTTGCTTCTCCTTTAGAAGTTATTTCTAGTTAATTGAACAGAAGTAGTTTAATTCCTATGCTTTTATTCTTTACGACGACTTTTTATTTTTATGCACTTGTACCCGAAAATTATGTAGAGACGTAACATGTTACATTTCTACGCATACTACGTCTCTACACTAAAAGTTGATTATGTAATGTTATTAATACACAAAATGATCTTTAATGAATAGCAGTAGACTTGCCATTACCATTAAGATGAGTAGGATCAGAACTCAGTATTAAACTATTATGAAAGGGAATAAAATCCTCGATAAAGTCTAAATGTTCACCTGGTAATTTACGTAAGTCTTCCGGTTTTCCTTGGATTTTTAAGCGTCCATTTTCTAACAAAACAATCCAATCTGCACGCTGGATAACTTTGGGACGGTGACTAATCATAATTGTAGTTTTACCCCGACGATGAGATAAGAGTCTATCTAACACCTGCGCTTCACTGACTGGGTCAAGCGCGCCCGTAGATTCATCTAAAATCAAAACAGGCGGATCGGTAACTATCGCTCTGGCTATAGCTAATCTTTGGCGTTGTCCACCGGAAAGATTAGCACCAAATTCTCCTAAAACAGTTTGATATTTATCCGGTAATTTACTAATAAACTCATCTGCACCAGCAATTTGACAAGCTTGAACTATATCTTCAAAACTAATGTGGGGATAACTAAAGCGAAAGTTTTCAATAATAGAACGACTCCAGAAGTGGGGTTCTTGGGGGACTAATACCACCTGTTGTCGCAAACATTCTAAAGATAAATCCTGTTGATTATATAAGCCATAACGAATATTACCAGAATTAACTTTATATAAACCAGCAATTAGTTTAGCCAGGGTACTTTTACCGCAACCAGATTTACCAATTAGGGCAATTACTTGACCACCACGTATTGTTAAGGAAAAATCCTGTAGGAGGTCAACTCTACCAGCGTGGTGGAAATTAACCTCAGTGCAAGTAATATCTGTATTCCCAGGAAGTTGTGCCCAAGGCTTTTTAAAATCATTTTCGTCTTCTGGGGTGGAGTCAATAACTTCTGTCAGACGTTGAATAACTATTTGAGCAGTTATAAATTCGTCAACTAAGCCAATAACAGCACCCAAAAAGCCGAGAAAATTACCACTCATGCCGTTATATGCCATCAATTGACCAATAGTTAAAGTCTGATTGATTACTAAATAACTGCCTAACCAGAGTATACCTATACTAATGAATGTAGAAAGAATGCCAGTAATAGTGCTACTGTATAATCCCAGTTTCATCATACTCCAGCCCAGGTTGGCAAGGCGTCCATAATTCCCTTGATACTCTTGCCAAGCTTGGGGTATTGCTTGAGTAGTTTTTAATACTTGGACTCCACGAAAGGTTTCTACTAAAAAGCCTTGGTTTTCCGTACCAGAAACAATCATTTTGCGGGTTTTCTGGCGCATTATGGGTAGGAAAAGTAAGTTAACGCCCGTAACAATTATAAAGGCAATGATCGAAGCCAGAGTTAATGTCCAACTGTAAAAGAGCATAAAGCCCAAGGAAGCCATGGCGATAAAAAATTGGCTGGGTAAACCGAGGACGATTGCGGAAACTAAACCATTGATAGCGTTGACATCAGAAATGCGACTGACGACTTCCCCACTGCGTCGTCCTTCAAAATAGGATAGGGGTAAATGTAAAAGTTTGCGCCCGTATTCTAAGATTAGCCCTAATTGTAATCTTTGACCGAAGTGACCAATAAGATGAGATTGTACTAAGCCAATGGCGCTTCTAATCAGATTCATGACAATGACGCCAATTGCCACGGTAGTTAATAATTGAGTATCTCCCCGCACCAAGACATCATCAGTCAGTAGTTGCATCATAAAGGGAGATGCTAGGGCAAGCATGCCAATGGCGATATTAATAGCAATTGCTTGGGCAAGAATAAAACGATAGGGCCAAACCCGCTGTAGGTATCTTCCCAAGCCGCCAATTTTATCTGACTCTTGTTGATAAAATCGACTGTCATCTGGAGTCAGCAGTAACATTACACCATTACCCCAACCCGTCATTAATTCTTGGCGAGTCAGGTAACGGACACCAACACCAGGGTCAGCAATTACGTATTTTTTGCCTTTTTGTCCGTATAATATTATCCAATGGTAGCCTTTCCAGTGGATAATTGCTGGTAAAGGAGCTTGCTGTAATTGGTCAAGTAGTTGAGCGCTGGCTTTAACTTGGCGGGTATTGAATCCTAGTGCTTCTGCACCCCGGCTTAATCCCAGCAGGGTGGTTCCTCGTGAGCCTGTGCCTACGGCTTCCCGGATACGGTTGAGGGTAAAAGTACGTCCGTAATGTTTGGAAATAGTGGCGAGACAGGCTGCACCGCAATCTTCTTCACTGTGTTGGAGAACGATTGGATATTTCATCTTATTTCTTTAATTAGGGCTGAAAGAAGTAAAAGGCGTGGAAGCTAGAGACACCAAAAGATTGTTTGTTACATAACCTGAGTTATATGTAAGAAGAAAAGCTTCTTTCCAAATAGTTTTTTATTTGGAAAGAAGCCTCCATACTCAAGACTAATTCTGCTCACATGAGCAAGAAAAGTATGGTACTAAACCATCAAGGCATCATCTATTCTTTAAACCCATGCTCTGTAAACATCAAAGTAAAGGTCATAGTCAGCTCCCTTTCTGGTAAAGCTGGCTTTTTGATCGTTGCCTATTTGTGATGTGAAAACATTCTTGGTACCTAGGTGCTCATCACCATTAGGCCAGGTATCATTTTCAAAAAGTTTGAGAGTGTCGTAGGAACCGGTCATAGTGAAAGTCTTGTTAATGTAAAGAGTGTCACCGCTTGAAACTCCACCTTTAGAATAAACTTTTTTGCCATCCAGTTTCAGGTAGATTTCGTCCCGAGGCCATTCTTGAGTATCGTTGACTACAAAATGTTTTAGTTCGAGTTTTGTCACCCAAGCTCCACCACTAACTTTAGCTCCTTCTTCGGAAGTTAATTCAGTGAATAATTGTTCCTGTTGATTGTTGTTCATGATTGTTTCCTTCACTAGATAAGAGAGTTTGTTTGTTCTATGCAGATAAATTTGAATAACTTTTAATTCACCTGAGCAGGCACCTTATTTGTAGAACTCACTAGGTAAATCTCTCTGCATGTCATTCTCTACGATTGCTTTTTGGTTTCATGCACTCTTGGCGAGAAAATTTTTGAAAAACCTGTGCTGTGGATGAAATAAGTATGCAAAGAAAATCGGGGCAAAAAGCCCCGACAATATTTAATGCTCAGCTTTTGAGAACCAAAGGTTTGACTCTGTAGTTATTGAGGTTCTCAAAGTTTTCAGAAGCGCTGTTTAAGCAGTGACTCTGTAGATTACATCATAAATAGAGCCACTTCCTTTGACGCGCACTTTTGTGAACACGTTTGAGGGAGTACTTCCAGCCTTAAAACCGCCTAGAAAATCGTCGGGATCAATCCCTGGATCCTCATCAAAAAGGCTAACCTTTGCACTTCCTGTGAATGACACTTTTTTGTTGATGCGGACAAATTCGCCTGTATCTACGTCTTTTTTTGGTCCAAAGACTGTTTTTTCGTTGACTTTGACATAAAGGTCGTCTCCACTATCGCCAGGAAGAAACCCGCCTTTATCTGCTCCTGCTCTGACAGCATAGACTCCATACAGAAAGAGTGTAGCACCACCTTCGATGACGGCTCCTTCTTCAGGAGTTAATTCAGTAAATAATTGTTCTTGTTGGTTGTTCATGATTGTTTTTTGCGCGAGTAAGAGAGTGTGTTTTGTTGTTCCATGTAGAGATATTTAGATAAATTTTGATTCACTAAGCAGGCACTTTTTTTGTAGTACTTACTAGGAAAATATCTCTACATATCACTCTTTACGACGGCTTATAGTTTTGATGCACTTAGCTCAAAAGTTTTTTTGAAAAATCTGTAAAACCCTTATTATGTAAGGAATAGGCTCTGTGCATTTTGCTGTATGGCTTTATAATCAATCAAGAGCTACGTTTGAAGGCGTAACTCTCAAAACTCAACAGCAGCGAGTATTCCATGCAACCCCGACAGGACTTAGTGGAAATTTTTTCCACCTTTATACAATTTGATATAGATCAATTTAGTGGTTGGGTAAGTGATCCTAAACTGCGACGTAGTATGAAAAATTGCTTGGAACGTTCTTCAATACAGGAATCAGACCGTTTCTGGGCGCTTTATTGGTATAAAGTTTGGCAGACTCAAGCTAGTGCTGTGGCAGTTGCTCATATTTCTGCCTACTTACAAGAAACCTGCTATTGGACTGCCAGAAAATTCGCTCTCAATTTTTCCAACTCCTCTTCCATCGCAGACTATTTTCAGATTGCGATCGCTCGTCTTGATAAAATCTTAAAAAGTTTTAATCCCCAATACAGCTCCTATTTAAAAAGTTATGCAGAATTAGCTTTTGAGCGAATTATTAAGGATGAATTGCGTTTACGTCGGCAGACGCACATTTGTTCAGATTGGGCTTTATTACATAAACTGAGCCGTAAAAGGCTGATCAATTCATTACAAAATATGGGTTTCAATACCCAAACTATTAATTGTTACACTTTAGCCTGGGAATGCTTTCAGGAACTCTACACAGGTAACAACGCCAAAATTCGCCAACTTACTAAACCAGATGCGGGGACTTGGGAAGCTATTACTAATCTCTATAATGTAGAACGTTTGAGTAGGTTTAGTTCATCCACTCCTACAATTAACCAGCAAACCATAGAACAGTGGTTGTTATCCGCTGCCAAAGCTGCTCGTACTTTCCTCTATCCCAAATTTATCTCCGCAGATGCTTCTCTCAAAGAAGGTGAAGATGATAGTTTCCTGGATATATTGTCTAAGGATGCACAAGATTCTGTACTCGCAGAAATAATTGAGCAAGAAGAAACTGCGAATATACAAAATCAGCAAACTCAGTTAAACCAAGTGTTAAAGCAAGCAATCAACTCACTAGAGGCTGAGTCACAACAATTACTGCAACTATACTACGTTCAACAACTCACTCAAAAGGAAATTGCCGCACAACTAGAGATGAAACAATATACTGTTTCCCGCCGTCTCCATAAGATCAAAAAATTATTACTACTGACTCTTACCAAGTGGAGTCAAAAAACCCTGCATATTTCTCCAAAGCCAGACGTACTAGATGCCATTAACAAGAGCTTAGAGGAATGGCTTAAGTTTTACTATGGTCATGCTAACACAGTTAAAAAGTAAAAATATTTTTTTCTGTTTACTTCCTCTACTCAGTCTTATGGAGCCATTCAAATCATGTTTAACGCACCACCTCCCTTGAGCCTTGACTCACACCAGTTGTACCTAGAAATTCCCGAATCTCTCCAGATGTCAGAACAAGCACATTCAACCCCTGGTGCTTATCAACGTGCTGAGATCAATCAATTGTGCTTTCAAGCATTTTTACCTTGGTTTAGAGAAGAATTTGACTCCAGTGCCCAAGTGTATCCTAACACTGCTGCCTTGCCAAGTTTTTGGGAAATAGTCAATGGTACAACCATTAGTTTTGATTCCTCTGGCCTAGTCTTGATTCCTACTTTAGCTATGGATGGGGATGAATTACGTGTACAACAAGAATGGGTAGATATTCCGGGATGGGCTGCTGATTACTACATCGCAGTACAAGTCAATTCCGAAGATGGCTGGATAAAAATTTTGGGTTACACAACTCATCACGATCTGAAAACAAAAGGTATTTATGATTTTACTGACCGGACTTATAGCTTAGACAGTGAAGACTTAATCCAAGATCTGAATGTGCTTTGGGTTAACCGCCAACTGAATTATACAGAAACATTACAAGCACAGATTACACCTTTAGCTTCTATCCCTCAAACCCAAGCTTACCAACTCTTAAAACGCTTAGGTAATTGTGATCTCAAATTTCCTCGCTTGGCTGTTCCCTTTTCAGTTTGGGGCGCACTAATTGCTCATGGAGGCTGGCGAGAAAAATTATATGAATTACGTCAGGGTTTGCCAGAACAATGGTCTATTCCTCAATGGTTACAGACAGGAGTGACAAATTTAGCTCAACAGTGGGGATGGAAAAAAAGAGAATTGGTAATGGTGCCTACAGGAATGCGGAGTGTAGAGGCAGTTATCGGTTTGTCTCGGCAATTGATAATTGCAGGTAATACATACGAGTTACGTATTTTCCCTACTAGTAATCCCGAAAATCAGATTTGGCGATTTGAATTGCAGAGTGCAACTCCTGGTAATCAAATTCCTATTGGCTTTAAGTTGCGATTGTTAACCGAAGACTTGCAACCCTTTGAAAATAATCAAGATACGGCGATAACTCCTGTAGATAGGTTATCTGTGGAAGTTATCTTGGAGCCAAAAGAGGGACTGGTTTGGGAAATAGAACCGAGAGCAGATGGTTGGGAGCGAGAAGTTTTGCAATTTTAAGCTTCATTCCGTTATTTTTAAAAACTTTATTTTTAGCTAATTGTCAACTTCGTTTCGCTGAACTTGAGATTAAATTTTCCTGTTTTGACGAATTTTGACGAATCCTCTTCATGAGTTAAACTGATGATCAATCAAAAAGCAATTGTCCACAGACTAAACTCACAGGTGTTATACTGGCATACAGGATAACAGCATTAAAGACGCACCGGACACACTAGACGCTCCAGATGAATTGGATGGGGATTTAACCCCAACCAGTTTTATGCACCGCAAGTGACGGTGGGGTATTTGATCCATATTAATTTCGATAATTATTGCATATTGGCAAAATATGTAATCGCCATATTGGATTTATACCTTAGGTTCAGTTTACTAATTACTAAGGCACTTGTTAGAAAAGATCTTAGGAAACTTTTCTCATTTCTGAGAGTGTAGATCTTTACTTCCATAAAGTCCAACTCAAGCCATTTGTTAGCAAAATGAAAATTGCTTTTGTTGCACAACCATTTGATGTTTTGCTACCGATTCCTAAGAATTCTATTTCGATTTGGGCAGATGAGATTTCCACCAACATTGCCCAAAAACATGAAGTGCTAGTTTATTCTTCTAAAAGGGATGCTCATCAACACACTGCCGAAAAAAAACAGGTTAAACACATTGGTATAGATACTGATTGGGATAACAAATTACTAAATATTTTAAATAAAATTCAAGTAAGAATTCAAACAATATTATCCAATTACTTTAAAATAAAAACTAATTTTTATTCGCCCAAAGCTCATTTTTTTAGATGGTATTATTATTGGTTTTATATCGCTGCCATTTCATTGGCGCTTAAGGGAGAAAAAGTTGAAGCAGTCATTGTTCCAAATTTTTCTCAGTTTCTGCCAATTATTAGGTACTTCAATAAGGATGTAAAAATAATTTTAGTAATGCAATGTGATTGGCTGATCGAAATAGATTCAGTCAGAATTAACAGCTGGATTAAAAGCGCAGATTTGATTTTAGGTTGTAGCAACCATATAACGCAGGGCATAAGAGATAAATTACCACAGTTTCAAACTAGATGTAAAACACTTTATAATGGGACAAATATTACAAAATTTAATAGCAGTCAAATTAGTCAAAAAAGAATTAAGGAAATCAGGAATCAGCTTAATTTAAAGAACGAGCAAGTAATTTTATCTGCTGGCAGAATTACTCCAGAAAAAGGATTACATGTTCTGATCGAAGCCATGAAACTGGTTGTGGCAATCCAGCCAGAATCTATATTATTAGTTGCTGGACCTTTTGCTACCAATGCTCCTAGCCCAATTGCCAGCCAGGAGCGTGATTCACAGTTGCATAAAATCGAAAAGCTTAAGAATAATTACAAAGGTTATTTGAAGAGCATATCCTATGGTATTGAAGAGAAAGTAAAATTTTTAGGCAGTCTACCTCATGCACAACTTGCAGCTTACTATAGCTTGTGCGATATATTTGTACACCCATCTGTGTGGAATGAACCTTTCGGGATGATTTTAACTGAAGCGATGTCTTGCCAACGTCCAGTTATATCCACATACAGGGGTGGAATTCCCGAAATTGTAGTTCACAATCAGACTGGTTTACTGGTACAACCAAACGATCCTCAAGCTTTAGCTGAGGCAATTTTACAGCTACTCAAGAGCGAGGTACGAAGACAGGAAATGGGCAGAGCAGGAAAAATAAGAGTTGAACAGGAGTTTTCTTGGGAAAAATCTTCCCGAATTTTGTTAGGTTTTTTAGATGAGATGCAATAGAAAAATATCTCTAAAAATAGAATAATAAATTTAACTTTATTGTCTATTTAAATAGTAAATGTTAACATCAAAAAATACCTAAGTTGCAAAAAAATTGACTCTACTAATCAATTTTAATTCTTTCTCAGGAGAAATAAGTCAAGATGAGTAATGATAATCCCCGTGTAAGTATTGGTCTTCCTGTTTATAACGGCGAACAGCATCTTAGGGAAGCTATAGATTCTATTTTAGCTCAGACATTTGAGGATTTCGAGTTAATTATATCGGATAATGCCTCCACTGATAGCACTCAACAGATTTGTGAAGAATACGCTGCCAAAGATGGACGTATCCGCTACTGTCGGAATGAAAAAAATATCGGTGCTGCACTCAATTTCAATCGGGTTTTTGAATTGTCTCGAGGTGAGTACTTTAAGTGGGCTGCTTGTGATGATAAGTGCGCCCCCGAATTAATAGCAAAGTGTGTTGAGGTACTTGACAAAGATAGTTCTGTAGTTGTCTGCCACTCTCGGACAATGTATATTGTCCATGATAAACAGGGAGATTTTCAGAAAGAAAAGGAGTATGGTGGCTCCACAAACACTCATTTGCCTCAACCACAGCAGCGTTTTTATGACCTCGTTTGTGCCCGTGCATCATGCTTACAAATTTTCGGGCTGATACGTGCAAATTTTCTGAAGCAAACACCGCTAATCGGTGGTTATGCAGCATCAGACATTGTTTTATTAGTCAAACTTGCCCTATTTGGCAGATTTCAAGAAATCCCTGAATTCCTGTTCTATTACAGGCTCCATCCCAAACAATCTGTTTGGACATTATCTTGGAATCCTCAAGCTTACACCTTCTGGTATGCTCCCGCCAGAGAAGGGGAGATTGTCTTTCCACAATGGAGACTTTTGCGTGAGTATTGCTTAGCTATTACTAGTGCTCCTATAAGTTGGAATCAGAAACTACGCTGTTATTTCCATATGGGAGTTTGGTTACAACAGAATCAGAAAATATTGATCAATGATTTATTTTTTGTTGTCAAACAGGTTCTAAGGCCTGTAAAAAATTTACTGAAGCCTTCGTCTATGAAACAAAATCAAGAGAAACAGACTTAATTTATTTTGGTAAATTTGTAGTGTGGGCATCTTGCCCGCTTGCTGCAATCAGCTGTTCCACCCCTTACCTATTCCTTACTCCCTAAAAATAATTGCACTATGGAAGAAAACATTGATTTTAGTGAATATGTCAAACAAATGGCTAAGGTACTAGATCTGCCAATTGCTCCCAAATACTTTCCTAGTGTGGTAGAGAATTTTGCTAGGGTATCTATGATCGCTTCTGTAGTGATGGAATTCCCATTACCTGAGGATGTCGAAGCTGCTCCTGTCTTTCAACTGAGAAAGGAACAGCTGTATTAAATCCTTATGAGCTGCTACTTGCCGTCTTCTAATCAAGAAACCCATGCTATTTTTAAGAGTACTCTCGCTCCCTATTTAGGTACAGACCAAGAACGAACCTCACCCAAAGTAACAGGAATTGTATCCCTAACATCAATAGTAAAACGGAAAACTTTCCTTGCCCGACGACCATTTTCTGGGTCAAAAAACTTCAGTTTCACATCCCAACAATCACTATCTAAGCGGCAAAAGGGGCTTTTATCCACTTCAATATTCTCTAATTCCATACCTGCAGTAACTGCTTCAGATAAGGTTGATGCAGCTTGAAAGGCATTAGTAGCAGCAAAATTGAGGGCGCGATCGCGGGCAAGTTGCCCCAAGTTACGCAAATCGTAGTAGATACGCTGTAAGAAGCTAGATAGTGATTTACGCATTAGTTGCTCGTCAGGAGTTTCTTCGAGTTGGGCGCTCACTGCTTCGATGGCATAACTAACTAGGGTATTGATTTTCCATCCATAAATTCCCCGCTTGGCTTGCATTTCAATTACTGGTACAATTTGACCAGAAAACAGTTTGACAGTTCTATCTGTGAGTCGTCCAGGGATACTTACCCGTTCGATGTAATTTTCACTTTCTTCTGCTTCTATCTCTCCTGCCAATAGTTGCAGCAGGGTTTCATAGACATCAAAGGCAAAGGCACCAACAGGTTCGATCGCATAAACTGGAGTTAACTCTAGGTTCAATGTCCAAATTAAGGAACTGGCCTCTGAGAGATTTGTCTCCAGATAATCTACCATCTGACGGGCATCGTAGGGATTGGCCGGAACCTGTGTAGCGTCTATCTCTACTGCTGGCATCAGTTGTTTAAAGGAGTCGCGTCTAGCTTCGGTGCCGAAGTCGTAGCCTAAGGTGCCTAAGACATAGACTAGGTTAGACACAGCACTGGGAGTAATGGCTTCAGCAGTTTGACTGGCGGTGATATTAGTAGCAGTGTTACTGGGCATAACAGCATTTTCATTACTCGATGGACTGGTTTCTGGTATGCTGGCAGCAGCAGCTAATAGCCCAGATTCTGTCAGAGATTCAATTCTTTGGTTGGTAACGGCAGTCAGTTGAAACTCTGTCTCAGTAAAGCTTTCAGTTACCTGAATAGGGCTTTGGCTACTCTCGTTTCTAAGGGGAGTATTATCTGCCTGAGAATTAATGGGAGTATGGTTTGTGTTTGAAGCTTCTAAGAGTGCAGATGGTGTTGAAAAAGATTCTGTCTGAGGCGGTGTATTATCTGTTAGACTAGCATCTAAACTAGCCTCGACCATTGCCTCTGCACTATTGGCAGCAGTTACACTGGCCAAGGTTTCTCCTGTAAGTAATTTAAAAGCACCAGATACATTGAGTTTACCAAGTAAACAGCGTTCTGGTTCTTCCACCTCTTGAGGATCACAAGGGATAGCGCTATTAGTAATAGCAGCCCTTACTGCCTCAGCGTCGGGGGATGCACCCCGTTGCAGTTGCATGCTCATCAGTAAAGCCGAAATTCCAGTAACGATGGGAGCAGCACAGCTAGTACCTCTCTTCCTAATTGCCTCATCGGTGCCTGGTTGCGCACCTAAGACATTGCCTCCAGGAGCTAGTACCCCTTGCTGTTGATATTGTCCTCCCCAATTACTGAATTTGAAAGGTTCTCCCTCATCTTTCATTGCTCCCACAGTTAGGACATTTTCTAATACTGCTGGGATGCACCAACATTCGCCTTTATCGTTGCCACCAGGAGCGACAATTAAGACATTGTTTTCTTGTGCTTGCCGTATGACCTTGTCAAGCAATTCGTGGGCAACTCCGGTTTGGGTGGGTTGGCAGGCGGCAATATGAATGATGTTAGCACCAGAATCTAAGGCTAAGTTAATGGCGCGGGTGAGGCTGAGGGGAGAGATGAAGTTATTATTCTCGAAGGAAATAGGTATATTGATGCCCTTGCAGTTGGGGGCGATGCCTTCTACAGGAGAGTCTGGTTGACCAAAAATCGTGCTAGAGATATGGGTGGCGTGGAAGGCTAAGCCAAGACTATCGCGAATTTGCTCATCTGGGATGGCTTCTTCCAGTTTTGAGGCTTTGGTGTCGTCGTCGTCATCACTATTTTCTATTTCTATATAGGCTTCTAGATATTTAGGTTCAATCGGGAATTCTTCTTCCCAGTAAGGTTGAATTTTAGTGAGGTTAGCTCCTTGGAAACAGGCGCGCTCTAAGTCAACTGGGCCATCAAGCACAGCAATAGTAATTCTAGGATCTCCTTTGGTGTGAGTCCAGAGTTCAGAAAGTCCGGGTATATCAGTTAGATCAGGCATTTAATTTTAATTAAGTTTAAAGTACAAGTCAAAGGTTAAGATTTGGTTTGTAGAGGCGCACTGACTTGTGCCCTCTAATAGCTGCTATCAGCGTAGGTTGGGTAGAGTCAAGGGAAACCTGACTTACAACGATGTATTGCGTATATTTAAGCATTTGAGTCAATTGGTAATAAAGGGGTTGTGAGCATCTCAAATTACTTATTACTTATTACTTATTACTTATTATTAGTGGCTAATCCATGTTGCAAAACTTCTATAACTTTTGTCAAGTTTCCCGCTAATAGGGCTTCTTTAGCTAACCATAATCCGGGGAACACTTCCGAGCAAATTATGCCTTCTTGATTAGGTTCGAGTTGGATATATTCTCCTTCAGTTAATCTAAACCAATCGAATTGTCCTTCATAAACTCGCCACACTAAATATTCTTGTACTTGATGGCGGCGATAGACCTCAAGTTTTTGGTGTAAATCATAGGAAGCACTACTAGCAGCAATTTCTACAATCAACTCTGGCGCACCTTCGAGATAATCATCTTTACTAATAATTGATTGTCCCCCTACTTCAATTCTTAGCAGAGCATCCGGTTGCGGTTCGTTGTCAGCGTCGAGGCGTACTGTTGCATTATCTCCTAACCCTACCCCTGGTGTAGCAGCTTTGTAGAACCCAAGCCAAGTCATAATGTAAGCATGAGGTTCTCCATGACTTTTGTATCTTATCGGTGATGCCACGTAGACAACTCCTGCAATTAGTTCCGCTTTTTTGAGCTGAGGCATGTCATGATAGCGGCGCTCAAATTCTGTGCGGTTGAGTCTGTCTCCGCTTTCGAGGGGGGGGATGGGTAAGGGGGGAGAAATAGCACTCTTGAAGGTCATTTTCTTAGTTTATGCTGCAACCAGCTGTTGGTATTTGTTCAGTATTCTAGCAAGGTAGAATGTGATAATAATGTTTATGACCCTATTAACGAGGTAATTGTACAATGGAAAAAATAGAAAACTACCGCATCTATATTCAACAACTATTAAAACAATATGCGAGTCTAGGTTCAGCCGATCAGGAAGTAGAAACTCAAACTATCTTTGATACAGAACATGACCATTATCAATTAGTATATGCAGGCTGGAAAAAGAGAAAACGGATGTATGGTTGTATCTTACATCTAGATATCAAAGATGAGAAAATTTGGATTCAGCATGATGGTACAGAGATTGGTATGGCGAATGAATTAGTCAAGTTGGGAGTACCTAAAGAAGATATTGTTTTAGCTTTTCACGAACCATTTGTTAGACGGTATACAGGTTTTGCCATTGGTTAGTCTAAATCACCCTCCTTTACTTATTACTTATTACTTATTACTTATTACTTAAACACCGTAGTACATATTTAACTTTTGAATTGACCCAGCCAGCAACTCCGATTCTGGGATAGACACTACTAGAGCTTTCACAGGTTGATGCCGATAATAGGCATCAATCCTAGAAGCTAGATCATTACCTAAGTTATCAACAAAATTGCTGGGCTCAAGTGCGTGAAAATAGAGAATTTTGCTCTCATTGGCTTGGCTAAAACCAATCTGGAGTTTATAACAGTCATCTAGTAGTCGTAAAGCAGGCGGTGAAAAAACTGTCGTCAGTCGCTGCCGCACGTCAACTCGCTGCCATTCCTCCGCTGAGATTGTAGGATAAAGCTCGATAGCATTACGACCATCGAGCCAAAAATCAAAACCCACTAGTAATTGGTTGTTAACAAGTAGTAATCGTAAATCTTGGCTGTCGCCAGCTAGGGCGATTGCTGTTTCTAGCTTTTCAGGATAATCATCAATCCAGATAAAAAGCTTCAAGCGCGAATCAGTTATCTCCCGACGTGCATCTACTCCCACCAAGATTTTTATCACTTTAGTGAAGTCAAAGCCAATGCCTAAAAATTCCTGTAGTAACTGATAATTAAGCTTAACTTCAATTCTTCTTTCTACTTTGCCAAAGAAGTTAAGCGCTGCCCTAATTTGCTCTTTAGCATCCTGCTGGTTCACAAACGCTAAACTGAAGCGAGCAGCGTGAAGTTTATCTTGGTCAATCTTGCAGGCACAGTCAATAAGACAATCTTGTCGTGCTTGCACAAAGTTTTCAAATAACTCTAGAGGATAAAGATTTTCAACCCCAAAGATGCGTTTGTGTTCGCCAAGATATCGGAGATTCTTGTCGCTATCAATAGAAACATTATTGGCTGTAATCATTTCTCTCCATTACTCATGCCTAGAAAACCTCCTCGACGAGTGTGTTAGGAAATACAGGGGTTTTTGCCTGAGATATAAACCTGGAGCAAAGAAAGCTACCCAGTCTCACCGGGATAGTAAGCTGCTGAGTAGCTTCTTAATCTTTTTGCCACTCCTGTCAGACTACAAGTGAATTCTCTACTCTATTGAGAGCTTTAAGGGTACCGTACCAGGTATCAAAAAGCCAACAAGTATCTGAAAACAAGTAATTGAAGTGGCACGGCAGTTTATACAAGTAAATCGTGCCGTAGGCGAAGTAGAAAAAAAATTTTGACCTTTTCTGAGATTGAGTGATAATTTAATGGTGCTACTCGTCCGAGCCCTCTGCAAAAAAAGGTAACTCGGGAGTCCCGACCCATTGGCACTCTACCCCTTGTGCAGAGGCGTTTTTGGCTATGACAGTGGTAGTACGGCTCACGGGAGCAGATAGTGTGGGCAGGATGGATTTTGTGCTTTTTTTCATGATGTTCTCTGTCGTTAATTTAGTTAACTACTAGTTGGCGCTACTGCGCCCATCGCTCAACTAAAA
>JAAHHJ010000016.1:37852-217924 GCA_010692425.1 Symploca sp. SIO3C6
TGGTAGTACGGCTCACGGGAGCAGATAGTGTGGGCAGGATGGATTTTGTGCTTTTTTTCATGATGTTCTCTGTCGTTAATTTAGTTAACTACTAGTTGGCGCTACTGCGCCCATCGCTCAACTAAAACCGGAAGGAGTCCCCCGTTATAATATGCAGATTTAACGGGAGAAGGTGAACTCCGAACTAGTCTATGTCGAGTGATAATCTAAGAGTGTTACTCGTCGGAGTCCCCCGCAAAAGGTGGCAAAACAAAAGGAATGAAAGCGCTCTCTACCCCTTGTGCAGAGGCGTTCTTAGCTGAAACACTGGTAGTACGGCTCACGGGAGCAGATAGTGTGGGCAGGATGGATTTTGTGCTTTTTTTCATGATGTTCTCTGTCGTTAATTTAGTTAACTACTAGTTGGCGCTACTGCGCCCATCGCTCAACTAAAACCGGAAGGAGTCCCCCGTTATAATATGCAGATTTAACGGGAGAAGGTGAACTCCGAACTAGTCTATGTCGAGTGATAATCTAAGAGTGTTACTCGTCGGAGTCCCCCGCAAAAGGTGGCAAAACAAAAGGAATGAAAGCGCTCTCTACCCCTTGTGCAGAGGCGTTCTTAGCTGAAACACTGGTAGTACGGCTCACGGGAGCAGATAGTGTGGGCAGCATCAGAGATTTTGTATTTTTCATCTGTCCTTAATTTCCCTTATTGTTGGTTTTTGTTTGTAGGTTAGCAGTTAATAGCTATCGAGTTTTTAGTTACTACACATTTGATCAGGCAATCTTTTCTGATGCCTTTCAAATACTGCTGTTGATAACTTGATAACTGTTAGGTGGTAACTCTCATTACAAAACCTACTATAAAAACTATAGTAAAGTACTGATTTTTTTGCAAGTAAAAATCTGATTTTTTTGCTTGAAAATTAAACAAAATAAGCTAACCAAAGAGACATTTATTTGTCAGTTTCTTTGGCTAAAAACTTAGGTTAAAAGTTGTAGCAATCCTTTTACTAACATCTATAGAGAGGCTGCATTGTAACCTCTCTACAAGATTTTGTTAGCTTCTTAAAAAAAGCATTAGCTCTGAATCTACTATCGCTTGATACTCAAATTGAGGTTTCACTCACTTTGAATAATAGTGCGATCATTTTGCGGTGGCGAAGAAAGCGCCAATCGCTAGATTCCGAACTAGTCTATTTTGAGTAGCAATCTCAGAGTATTACTCGTCCGAGTCCCCCGCAAAGGGGTTAGTATTAGATAAAAGCTCCAAGCTCGCTCCTAGACCAGTGGTGGAGATGTTTTTTGCTGTCGCACTGGTATTACGGCTCACGGGAGCAGAAAGTGTGGGCAGCATGGATTTTGTGCTTTTTTTCATGATTTTTTCTTTGTTGTTGGTTTCTGTCTTGCCCTTAGCTTTGGCAATTTATACCGTGCCAATCCCGGGGCAGGCGAAGTGGAAAAATAGTTTTGACCTTTAATCAGGTTGAGTGGTAATTGATTGGTCTTACTCGTCGGAGTCCCCCGCAAAAGGACACCCCACTCTCTCCCCATCTCCCCCTCTCCCTTCCAAAGATGTACCTAACTCAATTGAAAAGCGCTTTCAACCCTCTTCAAGACCAAATTCTTCCCCTTCTAAAAGGAGGGTCTTGAGAAGTATCACGCTCAGTAAATATAGTCTTCCAGCGTGCATAATCCTCTAATCCAGTAGCAAATACAGTTGCCTGTTTTTTGACTTTATCTTCTTCAGATTCTGTCGGTGAATTAGTAGTTTGAGAATTAGTAGCTTGAGTAGTTTCCGGTTGAGGCTGATTAGTTTCTTCCGGCATAATTCCTTTTAACTCCAAATAATCAACTGCATGTCTGCCATTGCCACTGGCAGTAGTAATCGTTAAAGTATGTCCGCCCTTACTCACAGCCCACAGAGGGATTTGAGAACGCTGGATTTTCCTTTCTCCCAAACCAGCAATTTTAGTTAACAACTTCCCATCCACAAACAGGCTATCTTCTTCCGAACCAAAGCGATGGTAAAACAGAACTAATTCTCCCTCGCCGTAGTTACGTTCTAGACGAAAATGGATGTTGAGCTGGTCTGTTGCAGCCCTTCTAGCAGGCTTACGAGCTTCAGAGGCTGTGAGTATTGCAGGTATGCTGGGATTATTAATAGGATCAGAGTCTTCCCCTATCCTATAGTCAAACTCTTTTGTCCAAACTCCAGTTTTAATAAACTCCTTAGCCTTGTTGTCGGCTTTGCCAATTTGCCAAAGAGTTTCTAATTGAAGTTGAGTATCAGTTGTTGTTGCTGCTTCGACCATAGCACATATCAATAATTTGGTTTGAAGAGCAATAACTTAGAAAAATCGTGACCCACTCAGACAGGGAAAACCGCCAGATCCAGAAGACATCACTTGTCGATAACTTCTGTGCTGGAACTGAGGCGGGTCATTATAATTAGCACCATGCAACAAATCCACACGAATACTAATCAAATCCTTCGCTCGACCATGCACTACATCTACAGCCCGATGAGGATAAATCACATCAGGTCTTTTCACAGGCGCAGAGAGAATAGGTAATCTCATCTAATTTCGCGGCTAGAGACCCTCGGTTTTACCGATGGGAGGAAAGCCGCGCCTCCACATAGTTGTACAATTGAGAGATACCGAAACGCAAAAACCAAGCAGTAGGTATTAGCACCTTGAAAACTAGGTTTAGGGGGTTCCGGCTAGGAATGCTTAGCTGGGTAAAAAGCCTAAGCAACAAGTACCAAGTCTTGTAAGACTCCGTACCGCAGGGCTTGCGGAATCGGGACTCTGCAATGGGCCCTTAAGTCTGTGGACATAACGTAAGACGGGGACATAACTAACGCGAGTTGGTAGTGTACGCAGATGTGGAAGAAGCTCCAAATCTAAATTGCGAGGTTTAGGAATCCCGCGAAACACGCGCTGGGAGGATGTCAATTCTCAATATTCTCCTTAAATCTTGGCTTCAATTTCGTAGGCTAGGTTGAAAAACAAAACCCATAACAACCTTACAAATTTTATGTTTCTCTAGCCTTCAACCCAACCCACACATCCATCAATAAGCAATAAGTAACCACAAAAGCATTTATTACTTATTACTTATTACTTATTACTTAATAAGGCGAAGACCAAGAACGAACCTCACCCAAAGTCACAGGAATCAAATCACTCACATCAACAGTAAAGCGGAATACCTTCCTTGCCCGACGGCTATTTTCTGGATCAAAGAACTTCAATTGCACATCCCAACAATCACTATCCATCCGGCAGAAAGGACTCTTCTGCACAACAATACTATCTAATTCCATCCCTGTTGCCACCGCCTCACTAAAAGTTGATGCTGCTTGGAAGGCGTTAGTAGCAGCAAAATTGAGAGCTCGGTCTTGAGAAGTCTGCCCCAAATTGCGCAAATCGTAATAAACTCGCTGTAGGAAGCTAGAGAGGGTTTTGCGCATTTGCTCCTCTTCAGGTACTGCCGTCTGCTGGGCTCGTACTGCCTCTATCGCTGAACTAACTAAAGTATTAATCTTCCAGCCATAGATACCCCGTGTTGCTATCGGCTCAATTACTGGTACTACTTGCCCAGAAAATAGCCTGACAGTTTTCCCTGTCAAGCGCCCAGGGATACTTACCCGTTCAATATACTCTTCGCTGGTTTCAGATTCTACCTCTCCTGCCAGTAATTCCTGAAAGACAGCATAAACTTCTCTAGCAAATGGGCCATAGGGTTCAACCGCATAGATGGGGGTTAACTCCAGGTTCAAAGTCCAAATTAATGACTTTGCTTCCGAGAGATTATCTGCCAGATAATCTACCATCTGACGGGCATCATAGGGGTTAGCAGGGACTCTGGTGCCGTCAATTTCTACCCCTGGCATTAACTGTTTAAAGGAGTCGCGCCTCGCCTCGCTGCCGAAATCATAGCCGAGAGTGCCTAAGACATAGACTAAACCTCCTCCTGCAGGCTCAGTAGCTTGGCTGGCAGTAACGGCATTGCTGGAGTTATTAGGCATAACGGTAGAGTTGTTAGACATTAAATTAGTATTTAAGCTAGAGGGACTACTTGCTACTACTGTGGTTGTAGCTGTTGTTGGAGTGGGTGCAGCTGCTGTCGAGGCTGCCACAACTTCGCTAGATGCTACTTGAGAATTGGCTACCTGTGCTGCAACTAATTCCTGATTTTGAGATTTATTCTCAACTAAAATATCACTAGCTTGTGTTTGACCACAACCACAACCTGATGACTCTACCATTGGTAACGACTCTGACATTTTTCCTACCGTAATTAATTCCATAGCACCCGCTATATTGAGTTTGCCTACCAAACAGCGGTTTTGGTCTTTACTATCGCCTAAATCACAGGGCAAAGCACTTTGCAAGATAGCTGCCCTTACTTTTTGCGGGTCTGGCGTTTCCCCTTGTTGCCGTTGTAGACTCAACAGCAGGGCTACTACCCCGGAGACTATGGGTGTGGCAAAGCTCGTACCACTCAACTTGACGGTACCGCCTCCCGGCTTAGCACCCAAAATGTTATTTCCTGGGGCAAGAACCCCTTGGGATTGATAAATTTCCCCCCAGTTACTGTAGTCTAAGGGTTGCCCTTGAGCATTACTTGCCCCTACTGCCAACACTGCCGATAGTGCCGCCGGGACATGTAAGCATTCACAGCCATCATTGCCAGCAGCTGCCACAATTAAGACATTCTTAGACTTACACAGGTTAACTGCTCTTTCTAGCCAATCTTCTGCTTCTCCAATCTCAGTTAGTTGGCCACCACTGACATTGATAATCTGGGCCCCAGCATTAACTGCTTGTTCAATTGCCCGTGACAAGTCCAGTTGTGATAGCCTCCTCCCATCATCGGCAAAGACTGGAATCACTAACCCTTGGCACTGGGGTGCAATTCCTGAGATACTACTGCCGTGCTGACCAAAAATTATACTGGTCACATGAGTGCCATGGGCAGACATGCTCCCTTGGGTAGTGGCAACACCAGCAACTAAACTTGGTTCTCGCCTGAGAGTTGCTCCCTCAAAACAGGGGTGATTTTGGTCTACCAAACCATCGAGAACTGCAACACAGATTCCTGAATCCCCTTGTGTCTGTGCCCATAATTCGGCTAGTCCCGGCATTTCCTTGATTATATCTGGCATTTACACCATATATGCTTTGTAGATTTCCTCATGAGAACTAAATAGATAATACAACACTAAGTTTTTTTTTCTACAATTACCAGAAATAAATTAGAAAAATTAAAATTTAAGTATTCCTATCGGATATTTGTTCAAAGATGATACAATTTGCATCTGAAAACGTTAGCGTCAGGGTAATAGTATGTCAAACTTACAAATAACTGATGCTGTTAGTATTGCTACTGCTGTGCAAACGGGCAAAATAAGTGCTAAGGCAGTAGTCGCTGAATGTCTAAAACAAGTAACTGCTCGTAATCAACAGCTTAACTGTTTCACTGCGATCGCAACTGAGACAGCAATAGCAGAGGCAGAAGGCATAGATCAAGCTATTGCTCAAGGAGAAAACCCTGGTACCTTGGCAGGGGTGCCCTTTGCAGTTAAGAACTTATTCGATATTGCTGGTTTAACTACTCTGGCAGGTTCAAAAATCAACGCTGATAATCCCCCAGCGACTAAAGATGCAACTGCTGTTGCCAAACTTAAACAAGCAGGTGCTGTACTAGTAGGGGCGCTGAATATGGATGAGTATGCCTATGGCTTCGTTACTGAAAATAGCCATTACGGTGCTACCCCTAATCCCCACGATACCAGTCGCATTTCTGGTGGTTCTTCTGGGGGATCAGCCGCAGCCGTTGCCTCGGGATTAGTACCTCTGACACTAGGCTCCGATACTAATGGTTCTATCCGTGTCCCTGCTGCTCTGTGCGGTATTTTTGGCCTCAAGCCTACCTATGGTCGCCTCTCACGCTCAGGAGTAGCCCTATTTTCTAATAGTTTAGATCATATTGGGCCTTTTGCTCGTTCTGTGCGCGACCTAGCCACCTGCTTTGATATCTTACAGGGAGTGGACCAAAGCGATCCCATTTGTACTGATCGTCCTCCAGAACTTTGCTTACCACAACTCCATCAAGGTATTGAGGGCTTGCGGATTGCTGTTGCTGACGGTTATTTTGCCCAAGGGGCAGAGCCAGAAGCTTTGGAAGCTGTGGCTAAAGTTGCCAAGGCGCTAGATGTCAATTCATCTATCACTATCCCAGAAGCCCACCGGGCAAGGGCAGCCGCCTATATTATTACTGCCTCAGAGGGGGCGAATTTGCATCTGGAAAAATTGCGCTCACGCCCCCAGGATTTTGATCCAGCTACACGGGATAGGTTTTTGGCTGGTGCGCTGATTCCGGCGAATTGGTATATTCAAGCCCAAAGGTTTAGGCGATGGTATGGCGATCGCCTTCAGGAAATATTTGAGAATGTAGATATAATTATAGCCCCAACCACTCCCTGTGTTGCACCAAAAATTGGTCAGGAAAAGATGGTAATTTCTGGGGAAGAGGTATTGGTACGTCCTAATTTAGGATTGTTTACACAACCTTTGTCTTTCATTGGTTTGCCGGTTTTGTCTGTGCCGATTCAAAGTTCGGTTTCCTTACCCTTGGGAGTGCAATTGATTGCTGCTCCTTACAATGAGGCACTGATTTTAAGAGTTGCTACTTTTTTGGAAAGTAAGGGTTTAGTTGTGTGAGGGGGAGAGGGGGAGATGGGGAGAGGGGGAGATGGGGAGACGCGGAGACGCGGAGACGCGGAGACGCGGAGACGCGGAGATGGGAAGATTTTAGATCTTTCTCTTGTCTAGGAACTGATAACCTTGTATTTTCTCAAGTGAGAACTACTATTATTCCTCATCTAGAGTGACTTCTTCGCCTTTATAACCAATGGCTTTTAGAGCTTTGTTGAATCGTTCAAGTCCGATTTTTCTAATCTCGCCAGACATTTCTTGAAACATTAGATAACCAAGTTTTGAGCCTTCCTCGCCAAGCTTTTGTGCTTCTAAGTAATTACGCGCTAACTTACGGGCTTCGGTGTCTTTTATCGCCTCTTTATTGCTAACGATGGGATTTATTCCTTTGGATTTAAGGTAATCGATTACCTGTGTTCTTCCCCAAAGAATGTAAGGTTTACCGTTTTTGGGCGTAATCTCCTGGTACATCCCTTCTGCCAAGGGTGTGGGAATGCCAGAAGACTGTTCTCGCAGTCCATGCTCTTTGAGCAAAGAACCGAATTTTCTGGCTGAAATACCGTACTGAGTTCCGAGTTCAGTTAAAGTTTGCCACTGACTTCTGAATGATTTCTTGTTTTTGCCCATTGTTCTGATAGTTTTTTGTTAACAGACAGTTTAGATTTAAGTAATAAGTAATAATAAGTAATAAGTAATAAGTAATAAGTGAGAAGTGATTTTATGATAGCTATTCCACAACAACCGCAAAAAATGACTATCGAGGAATATCTTGAATGGGAACCTCGGCAAGAGATTCGCTACGAATATGTTAACGGCGAAGTCTTTGCCATGACAGGCGGTACAATTCCCCATAATGATATTGCACTTAACTTGTACAGAGCCTTGTACCCGCATCTGCGTTCTAAGGGTTGTCGGGCGAATGTATCAGACGTGAAGGTGCAAGTGGGTTCTCAAAGCATTTACTATTATCCCGATCTTATCGTTAGTTGTGATCCTACTGACCTCAGCGCACGCAAATTTATTCAAAATCCTAAGCTAATTGCGGAAGTTCTTTCCCCTAGTACCAGCGCTAAAGACAGGAGTGAAAAGTTCACTTACTATCTTAAGATTCCCTCTTTACAAGAGTATATCTTGATTGATTCGGAGAAAGTTTCCGTTGAGCTTTACTCTCGGGGAGAGGGAAGGATGTGGCTTTACTATCCTTACCAGGCTGGAGATACTATCACTTTATCAAGCCTTGATTTTGAGTTTCCTATTGAACTTCTGTATGAAGATGTTGTACTTGAGGAAGAAGTTAAGAGTTAGGAGCCAGGAGCCAGGAGCCAGGAGTCAGGAGTCAGTGAGTTTTGCTCAGAGCAAAGGCTTTCCCAGTGTTGGAACCAAATGTGGCTTAAAAATTGGTGATGTTTGGCACTGTATTGCTTTTCGTGTTTTTGGCAGTCTTCCCTAATTTCTACTAAGAAATTAAGTAATTCTAGCAAAGTGGAACACTTCTGAATTTGACGGGCAGTAGCCAGTAGCCACTGTTGTAATTTCCGATAACTGATAAATTGTCCGCCCACATCACAGCGATGTACAAATAAGACATATTGCCAACATTCAATGCGCACAATTAACTGCTCGGGAATGTTGAGAAACTTGGCTATTTCACTAACGCTAATGCGGAAATTTTGAGAAGGTTGGAGAAGATTAAATAATTGTGTCATGGTTCATTGCTTATGGTTCATTGCTCATTGCTCATGGTTCATTGCTCATTGGGTTGGTATAAGGGCTGTTGTGGAATACTTTCCCAATGAACCATGAACAAGTAATAAATGTTCTGGTCTTCACTTATTACTTATTACTTATTACTTATTACTTATTACTTAAATCTCCTCCTCTTGATTATCTGTACGATTCGGTAAATCCCAGATGACTTCATATTTGGTGTCGGGGACATTTTCACGCCACCACTGAAGATGTCCTTCTGCATCTGATTTGGTGCGATAGCGATCGATAATTGACCATTGCAGCTTGTTGTGCAATAGACGAGCGATCGCTCCGCGCTAGCCCGAAGGGCTAATCGCCCACGGCCTGAGCCTGTCTCGATAGGACATAATTTAATTGTCTCCTTGGATAGAGGGAGTCCAGAGCCAGCCTGTAGGGTTTCATTCTGCCAGGCTGGCTTTTTTCTGGGTTACATTTGTAACAATATTAATTTACTACAGCAGCTTTATTAACACAATAGTTTTGAGAAAAAAGTTTACAAATACACTAAATCTGCTGTCAGGCGATCTCCCCTCCCCGCGTCTCCCCATCTCCCCCTCTCCCCATCTCTTCCTTAGAGATTTTGCTATCTTCATAAGGTAAAGAAACAGTCCAAACCCTTGGCTATACCTCAACAATCAAGCATGGTTGATTGGAGTAGATATTTAGAATCAATCTGCCAAAAATACGCCCAATGGTGGCAGGTTTACACGATTACAGATGTGGTGGGAAAGCAGCAGGCTCAGTCAAACCCAGCACCTTTGCTATTTGATTTTGGGCTAATGGTGCAGAGGGTTGAAAGGGATAAGCCAGAGGCAGATAGAGGTGAGCAAAAAATCGAGCGCTTGGGCGTATTGGAGGGGTTGCGCAAATATGCCCCAGAGCATGTTTTACTGGTAGGGCGTCCAGGCTCGGGTAAATCAACGGCATTGGTGCGGCTGTTGTTGGAAGAAGCGGAGCAGGGGAAGCTAAGTAAAATCCCTGTGCTGGTGGAGCTGCGATATTACCAAACTTCAGTACTAGATTTAATTCGGGATTTCTGCCAACGACATCGCTTGTGGCTCGAATCTGCTGCCATTGAGCAACTGCTATTTCAAGGACAACTATTGCTGTTGGTAGATGGCATCAACGAGTTGCCCTCTGATCAAGCGCGGCGGGATTTGCAGGGGTTTCGCAACAAATACCAAGATACGCCGATGATTTTCACGACACGGGATTTGGGGGTAGGGGGCGACTTGGATATTGCTAAGAAGCTGGAAATGCAGCCTTTAACTGAAGTACAAACGCAACAGTTTATCCGCAAGTATTTGCCAGAGCAAGGGGAGCAGTTACTCAAACAGTTGGGCCCTCGCTTGCGGGAGCTTGGGCAAACACCTCTGCTGTTGATGATGCTGTGTTCAGTATTTGCAGAAAACCACAATCAAGTGCCAGCCAATTTGGGTTCAGTGTTTCGTAAATTTACTCAGATTTACGATAACAAGCTGAAACAGGATATCCCAGCTTCTGGGGAATCTCGCCGTTGGTGGCATCGGCTGTTGCAGCATTTAGCTTGGGTGATGAGTAGGGGAGAATCCCTCAAAGAGATTCAAGTGGCGATTCCCAAGCGGCAAACAGAGGATTTGCTGACAGAATTTCTGCAAGGTAAAGTGGCTCATCCAGAGGATTGTGCTCTTTGCTGGCTTGAGGATTTGCTCAAATATCATCTGATTCAGTTGGGTGCAGGAGACAAAATTGAGTTTCGACATCAACTGATTCAGGAATATTACACGGCAGAAAGTCTACTGAAGTTGTTATCGAGTCTCAGTGATGAGGAATTGAAGCGAGAGTATATCAATTATCTCAAATGGACAGAACCTCTTGTACTGATGCTGGAGTTGGTGGATAGTCAGGCACAGGCGGTGCGAGTGGTGAAGTTAGCCTTAGAGGTGGATTTGCTGCTAGGAGCGAGGCTGGCGGGGGCTGTTAAACCCAAGTGGCAAGAGCAAACAGTGAGTTTAGTGGCTGGGTTAGAAGTTTCTCAGTTATTCAAAGTCGAGCTTTTGGGGTTAACAAAATCTGAGAGAGCAGTTTATTTTCTCAATCAAGCTCTAGAAGATGAAGACTGTTCTGTGCGTAGGAGAGCAGCATATGCTCTGGGAAATATCGGCACAGAAGCAGCAATAACTGCTCTGATTAAAACTCTCGAAGATCAAGACTGTTCTGTGCGTAGGAGAGCGGCAGATGCTCTGGGAAATATCGGCAGTGAAGCGGCAATAATTGCTCTGATTAGTGCTCTTGAAGATGAAGACTCTTCTGTGCGTGGGAGAGCAGCAGAAGCTCTGGGAAAAATCGGCAGCGAAGCCGCAATTGATGCTCTGATTAGAACTCTCGAAGATGAAGACTCTGATGTGGGTAGGAGTGCGGCAGAAGCTCTGGGAAAAATCGGCAGCGAAGCCGCAATTGATGCTCTGATTAGAACTCTCGAAGATGAAGACTCTGATGTGGGTAGGAGTGCGGCATCTGTTCTGGGAAAAATCGGCAGCGAAGCGGCAATAACTGCTCTGATTAGAACTCTCAAAGCTCAAAATTCTGATGTGTGTTGGAGAGTGGCATCTGTTCTGGGAAAAATCGGCAGCGAAGCCGCAATAACTGCTCTGATTAGAACTCTCGAAGATCAAGACTCTTCTATGCGTGGAAGAGCGGCATTGGTTCTGGGAAAAATTGGTAGCAAACCGGCAATAACTGCTCTGATTAGAACTCTCGAAGATCAAGACCCTTCTATATGTTGGAGAGCGGCGGAGACTTTGGGAAGAATTGGCAGCCAAGCGGCAATAACTGCTCTGATTAGAACTCTCAAAGATAAACACTATTATGTGCGTCAAAGTGCGGCCGAGGCTCTGGGAAAAATTGGCAGCCAAGCGGCAATTCCTGCTCTGATTAGAACTCTTGAATATCAAGACTCTTCTATGCGTGAGAGAGCGGCCGAGGCTCTGGGAAATATCGGCAGCGAAGCGGCAATAACTGCTCTAATTAGAACTCTTGAATATCAAGGCCCTTTTATGCGTGGGAAAGCGGCACAGGTTCTGGGAAAAATTGGCAGCCAAGCAGCAATTCCTGCTCTGATTAGAACTCTTGAAGATAAATACTGTGCGGCAGAGTTTCTTGAATATCAAGACTCTTCTATGTGTGAGAGTATGGCAGAGTTTCTTGAATATCAAAACTCTTCTATGCGTGAAAGAGCGGCGGAGGCTCTGGGAAATATCGGCAGCCAAGCAGCAGTTCCTGCTCTGATTAAAACTCTCGAAGATCAAGACTGTTCTGTGCGTGGGAGAGCGGCAGAGGCTCTGGGAAATATCGGCAGCCAAGCAGCAGTTCCTGCTCTGATTAAAACTCTCGAAGATCAAGACTGTTCTGTGTGTGGGAGAGCGGCAGAGTCTCTGGGAAATATCGGCAGCCAAGCAGCAGTTCCTGCTCTGATTAGAGCTCTTGAAGACCAAGACTCTTCTGTGCGTGAGAGAGTGGCAGAGGCTCTGGGAAAAATCGGCAGCGAAGCGGCAATTGATGCTCTGATTAAAGCTCTCGAAGATAAATACTCTTCTGTGCGTAGGAGAGCGGCAGAAGCTCTGGGAAATATCGGTAGCCAGGAGGCAATTGATGCTCTGATTAAAGCTCTCGAAGATAAATAC
This sequence comes from Symploca sp. SIO3C6, assembly GCA_010692425.1. GTDB lineage: Bacteria > Cyanobacteriota > Cyanobacteriia > Cyanobacteriales > Coleofasciculaceae > SIO3C6. Next base: position 49,974 of record JAAHHJ010000016.1, read on the forward strand.
TCTTCTGTGCGTAGGAGAGCGGCAGAAGCTCAAGACTCTCATGTGCGTGGGAGTGCGGCCGAGGCTCTGGGAAAAATCGGCACAGAAGCGTCAATTCCTGCTCTGATTAGTACTCTTGAAGATCAAGACTCTTCTGTGCGTTGGAGAGCGGCATATGCTCTGGGAGAAATCGGCACAGAAGCAGCAATAACTGCTCTGATTAGTGCTCTAAAAGATCAAAAATTTGTTACAGCTAATAATGGCATTACATTTGATTTCGCCATCAAAGCACTTAAGACCATACAAGAACGCTTCAAGTTTTACAACTATACCCTTACCCAACCGCATCTCCCACCCGCAAAACCCAACCCTATCTGCCCAATGAACCAAAAACAACATTCTCCATCTACTACTGTTGAGCGCAATCAAGTCTTTATCAGCTATAGTCATCAAGATAAAATCTGGCTCGAAAGACTCCAAACCATGCTCAAACCCCTAATGCGAAATCAGACAATCTCAGTATGGGATGACACCAGAATCAGAGCCGGAGCCAAATGGAGAGAAGAAATCACCAAAGCCCTAGCAGTAGCAAAAGTAGCAGTATTAATGGTAAGCTCAAATTTCCTAGCATCTGACTTTATTGCAGAGCAAGAACTACCACCTCTACTCAAAGCAGCAGAACAACAAGGACTAACAATTATTTGGGTATATCTGAGTGCTTGTATGTACAAAGAATCAGAAATTGGAGATTATCAGGCAGCCCATAATCTTTCTAAGCCACTCAACACTCTTGACGATGGAGAGAGAGACCTAGTATTACTCTATATTTGCCAAGAAATCAAAGCAGCAGCAACATAGGCATCTGCAAACCCTTAGAATAAATATTCTTATTTTAACTTATTACTTATTACTTATTACTTATTACTTAAAATAAAAGATTCTCCAGATAAAACTGGTAATTACTCACAAAAACCCTTGCCTCTGGGTTCAAATGGGATTGTTTATGCTTTCTTAAAGAGAAGTAAAGTCTAAGGGCTTCTTCCGATAACTCCTTTTTATCTTGAGCTGAAGTAGCTGCTCCCGCCTTTTGTAGGTTGTTTGGCAACATCACCCTTACCTCTTTTCTAAACTTGAGTCTAATTTCTTTAGATTTATTTAATATTAGCGCATTTATCGAAATTTATCTTAAAACTTAAGCACAAACATTAAATAAACTTCAAGAGATTAAGCTCTCAAAAAAGGAAATGAGGATGAGGGGGAAATGGGGGATGGGGATTGTCTCTCCCAACCTCTGTGTACTTTGGGTCACATGAGAGTGGAATTCAAAGCAATAATCGGGTGAGTTTTGCCGTTAGTGCTTTCTGGCGCAACCTGATGAGAAAAAGCACTTCGAGGTAGCACTCGCAATACTTCCTCAACCGTGGTTACACCCGTAGTTACCTTCTCAATTGCTGCTCTGGCAAAAGAAACAAAATTGATTTTCCGGAGATGATGATGTAACTGAGTCATATGACCTTCATAGATTAACTCCCGCACCCGATCATCAATATCGATTAATTCTACAATTGCCTCTCTCCCTAAATAACCAGAATTAAAACATTTTACACAACCAGCTCCCCGCCTCCAAGAGGGCGAATTCACCTGGTTATACTCCAAACCCAACACCCGCAAATCACTTTCTGTGGGCCTATAGGTTTGAGCACAGTGGGGGCAAACCCGACGCACTAAGCGCTGCGCCACAATCCCCAGCAGTGCCTCACTAATTAAACCTGGATTAGGGCCAATATCTTGGAGTCGGGGAATTGCCCCAATAGCATCATTAGTATGCAAGGTGGTGAACACTAAATGGCCAGTAAGGGCAGCTCGAATAGCTGTCTCAGCAGTCTCACCATCACGAATTTCCCCAACCATGATTACATCTGGATCTTGACGCAAAATTGAGCGCAAACCAGCAGCAAAAGTCATACCAGCACGCTCATTTACCTGAGTTTGGGTGATACCAGCTAAAACATACTCTACCGGGTCTTCCACTGTAATTACATTAACGTGTTCTGTGGCAACAAATTGTAGACTATTGTAGAGGGTACTGGTTTTACCAGAACCTGTAGGTCCAGTGAGGATAATCATTCCTTGGGGCTGCTGTAACCAGCTTTTGTATATTGTCAGTGCCTGCCGAGAAAAGCCTAAGTCATCAATTTGGCAAAAAGGATTTTGTCTAGGCAGCAAACGAATTACAATTTTTTCCCCACCTACACAGGGGAGGGTACTTACCCGCATGTCCATACCCACTTCCTGTTGAGAATCATCGGAGGAATCATCGATATACTTATCAGCAATTCTGCCATCTTGGGGACGCCGACTTTCAGCAATATCGATGTCAGACATGACTTTAATAGCGACAATAACCTTGCGGCTAAGTTCTAGTGGCAGTGTGGTAATATTTCGTAGTACCCCATCAATGCGATAGCGCACTCTTAAGCCTTCTGGCATTGGTTCAAAGTGAATATCGCTGGCACGGTTGCGTAATGCCCCGGAAATTAGGGTTCTAATGCGAGCAATTTGGTCAACAGCTTTCTCAAGATAAAGTTGTGTGGTTTCGCAGATGTCCTCTTTCTCCTGCTCACCAGTGAGAGGATTCATTAGGGGAGTAGAGCTGATGCGGTTTGGGTCAAGATTTTGGGAGTGAAACCAGAGACGATAGCTTTTACTATTGACTGGAATAATCTTAATCTCAGTAAGGGTGCGATCGCTAAGGGTCTGAATCGTCTCGGCAGATATTTTAACTGGGCTACCTAGGTAATAACAGCCGCGCCACAATAGTAGCGGGATTACTGGTGGCAACCCCTGGCGATTGGAAAAGTGCCTAAAAAATCTTGAGTTTACCTCTGAATCAAGTTTTTCTCGTTGTAGGATACCTTGGGAATTTACTAACAGGGCAAGTGCTTCTTGGCAGTTAATTTGACGAGTCCTTAGTTGCTGCCAAACAGAAGGTGTTGATGAAGAAATTTGCATAGTATTTTGAGAGTTTATACCAATTTTTTTTCTTTGTATAGCGCTACGCGCAAGGCTCCAGGGCAGAAGGCTCCAAGGCAGAAGGCAGAATTTGAAAAAGTTCTAGCGATTTAGCTTGTCCTAACCTTAATACGTACTGCTATACCTGAGTCCAGCTTCCTATCTTCTTCTGGGAGATATAGCGCTACGCGCAAGGCAGAGGGCAGAAGGCAGAAGGCAGAATTTGAGAAAGTTCTAGCGATTTAGCTTGTCCTACACCTTAATACGTACTGCTATATCTTCTAAAAGTAAGAAAAAGGCATCCATATCGCTGACATGGATGCCTCAAATTACCCTTTGAAATTAACTTTTGTTAAAGACCCTGTTATATAAAAATTGAAACAGTTGTGTATTATTTTAGATGATGCCAATTTCATAAATTTATACTACAAAATTAAGGTCAAGTCCCCGGCATGCCAATATTGATCCATAGTATTGTTTATGAAATGGGTACCAGATAAACTCGGACTGTAAAACTTACAACTAATAGTAGTTTAAACAGAACGTGCTGTACTTCAATACACAACTTTTAGTTTGCTCTTGTTTAAAGAGCTACGCCAGTGAATATATGGAAATTATAAGGAAAGTTTAATGATTGGCGTAGTATAGTCCGAGTACTATCTGGCAACCACCTCAGAATAAAACTCTACTTTCTTAATCAAGATAGTTCAACTATCTTGCCCAACTACCTTTTTCTGGCCAAATGGCAAAGGTGATACCAGGAGTTTGGATATTGACAAACATGGTACGACCATCTGGAGAGAAGCAAGCGCCAGCAAATTCTCTTGTATTGAGGGCATTACGTGCAAACTGATATAGTTCCCCGGAAGGAGTAATACCAACTACAAATTGTGTTTCTGGACCATCTTCACAGAGGAAGAAATCACCAAAGGGAGCGATAGTAATATTATCTGGTTCATCAAGTACGCTGCGGTCTGTTGATTCCACAAAAAGTTTGACTGTATTGGCGGAAGCATTGTAGCACCAAACCTGACCTGCTCCAATATCACCACCAGTGGTAGAAACCCAGTAAATGTTACCATTACCGTACCAAGCCCCTTCACCACGTTTAAAGATAGCTGCGCCTTTTTCCTGGGCTTCTAAGCGCAGAGTATCTTCATCTGGGTTAACATCTTCAATTTCAACCCATTCCACTGGTAAAGACTGACCTTTCCGAGAAAGAAAACCAGTACTAGTATCCACAGTAGGCATACCTTTAATCACCAGTGCTTCCAGGATACCACCGGACTTTAAATCGCCAAATTTGTTAGGACGAAAACGATAAATACAGCTATCGTTTCTGTCTTCAGTTTCGTAGACATAACCAGTAGCAGGATCTACTGCCACTGCTTCATGATTAAAACGACCCATAGCAATTAAAGGTACAGGATCTACCAGTCCACCTCTTGCTGGAACTTCAAAGTTGAAACCGTGTTTTTTACTAACATTATTAACATCCCCTAGTGTATTACCTGCTGGAGTAGAGGTATTTTCTTCACAGCTAATCCAAGAACCCCAAGGAGTTGGACCACCAGCACAGTTACGTATAGTACCAGCTAAGGAGTTGAAATGTCTGATTAGTTTGCGTTCTTTCGACAGTATAAGTGTGGAAGTACCACCTGCAGCTAAGGGGTCATACTTTTTAGAATCTGGTGCTGTAAGTTGGTTCTCTTCACTAGCACTGATTTCATGGTTACGGACTAAGATTGTAGTGCCTCTAGGTCCAGCAAAAGCTGCCATACCATCATGATCTTCTGGTACTAAATTACCATCATTCATAGGCTGACCAGTGATGGAAAAGGCAACATATTTAAATCCATCTGGTAAGTCTAACAAAGGAATTCCTTGAATCTCTAAAGGCAGCTCTTGGATATTCTCGGGAAATTTTGGTTTGAGTGAACCAAAACCTTTCCCAAGAACCGATTTACCCAAAGCTACTCTCGAAAACAGAGCTTCCAGTGGTGATGCTACTACTACACCAGCAGCAGTTGTACCTGCTAAGGCAAAAAATTTACGTCGTGATATAGCCAAAGTGTTCTCCTGGTTTAGATTTATCTAATTGGAATTAGTTTAGTATAAAAGTATCAATTCCAGAAAAACATTTGATTATTTACTGGTTAAAATTAATTTAAGTCTTCTCAAAAGAAAAACAATTGTAGTCCTTCAATTTAATCAATGATTTACAAGTTATATACTATATAAAGTAACTGTAAAGTCAATTTAAATTCATTATAAAAATATCTGTAAAGTGTTGACATAATCTAGCGAAGACGCTTAGATAGTGACAAGCGTTATTGAGACTGACAATAACATCACAAGACAAGTTAATTATTATTGATTGTCTGGATAATTGCAGCCTTAACTAACGTTAATTCAAGCATTTACTAACCTCCCCCCACAGTATTCATAAATAAGGAAAAATATCAATGCCTAGAATCTGGCAAACAATTGTTGTTGCTACTACTGGCGCAGCACTAACCCTAGCAGCAATTGATGCTAACCCTGCCCATGCCCTGAAATTTAAATCTAATTTCACAGTAGATATAACTACAGGTGATTTGGCAGGAAATTCTTATGAGGGTTATTTAACTTTTGATGATTCTGAACTCACTGGAACTGGAAGCGAGACAGTTGTAGCTGACAAAGTTTCATTCGACTTTAATGGTTTAACCTATACTGAGAAGCAAGATTTTTATTATCCTAGTGCTCCTTTTGTAGAATTTGATAGCGGTACTTTCTTGGGATTGAACTTCTCTCCTTTCGATGATTTCTTTGCACTTCCCTTCGACCTAATTAACGATAGTTTAGAGTATTTCGCCCATAACAGTGGAGAGGTTGCTGTTAGTTCCTTAGGGGGAGGAGTGGGAAGTGTTACTTACACTGAACCGGAAGCTGTTCCCGAACCTGCAACTATTTTGGGACTGAGTGTTATTGGTTTAGGTTTTCTGCTAAGGAAAAAGCAAGTATCATCCCAAAATATCTAGTTAAAAACTGCCTTTAATTTGGATATTTTTCAGTGCATTGGTTTTTCATCAGTGAAGTGATTTAGTTGATTAGTTGTGTCGTAAGTAACAGAGCGTTCACTACTTGATTGAAGTGAACGTTTTTTATTTTTTTTATAAGAAGTTATACAGGCAGATAACAAAATTCAAGACACGGGGACAAATTGGATGGGTATTTGACCCATACTAATTTCGACAAGGAAGTTTATCTTTATATCTAATTGGTATTAATTAGCATGCCTCCTACTCCTAATTTCTTACTCCCTACTCCCTTCTTCAAATTTCATCTAAATAACAACTGCCATATTAGTCATCTTGATCATCAAAACCACGACCATCATCATAATAGCCGTCTTCACTTTGAAAATTACCACTATTATTTCTACTCCTGCGACGACGAAAATTACCACGCCCATTGTTGAAACCAGTGGTACTTGTTCTCGAAGCAGACTCACTTACCGGAGGTTCTTTGAAACCTAGCAGAATTTCTGAATCACCTAAATAACGAACCCACTGCTGAATACTAGGTTCTGCTTGCCAATCAAAACGAGAAACTTTCACCATTAAAATCGGTGCCATTTGTCCATTACGTTCCCCTAAAATTGTGACAGTAACCTCTCTCACGTTTGAGTTTTCTACAAATTCCTGGTCAATAGAAGTCTTGGCAACAATTTCTGCTCTCTTAATCAAAGATTCAAAAGTTTGGCTGCTATTAGAGTTAATAATTAAGTCTATCTGTCTGACTTGAGCTAAAGCTGGCATAGTATAAATCCCCCAAGTCATTACAATTGAAAGAATGCTGGGGATACTCCAACGACGGATATCTATAGCTTTCATAATTATGAATTATGTATCAACTATGGTTGTTGTTTTTGTGAAGATACAATGAAGTTGACTCTGGAACCCTAATAATATAAAGATTGTGACAAGTTCATAAATTTGAACTAAGCAATGAAAATTGATATATTTGCATTTGTCTCTTGGGAAGAATAACATAATAGACTTAATAGTTAAGTAAGCTTTGATTAATAATTGGTAAAGGATGTCTAATCAGCATTGGTTAACTCTATTGCGAGAGAAAAAAGCAATTGCCGTGATTCGGACATCTCGTAAATCACTGGGGTATCAAATGGCTCAAGCCGTAGCAGCTGGTGGAGTGTCGGTAATTGAAATTACTTGGAATAGCGATTGTGCCCCTGAGTTGATTAGTCGAATGCGCAAGGAATTGCCAAACTGTATTATTGGTACTGGTACACTCATGAATCTAGAACAACTACAGCAGGCAATAGATGCTGGCGCACAGTTTCTGTTTAGTCCCCATGTAGAAACTAGGCTGATTGAGGCGGCAGTGACTGCGGGCGTGCCGATAGTGCCAGGAGCAATGTCTCCGACAGAAATTATTACTGCCTGGAATGCTGGTGCTAGCTGTGTGAAAGTGTTTCCGATTCAAGCGGTGGGTGGAGCAAGTTACATCAAAGCTTTACAAGGCCCACTAGGTCAAATTCCCCTAATTCCCACTGGTGGTGTTACCATTAGCAATGCTCAGGAGTTTATGGAGGCAGGTGCGATCGCAGTTGGCCTAGCTGGAGATTTATTCCCAAAACCATTAGTTTCTAAAGGTGATTGGGAGGCAATCGCCCAAAGGGCAAAAACTCTCATCGAAAAGCTGGCTAAGTACACAATTGCTCCAGGAAGACTAGAGGCCTAAAATAGAAATAGGCGTTAATCCAATTTATTGACGGGAAAAAATAATCTAGCCTCTCGGGGTCATCGAACTTCTCTGCTCAAACTTCAAGGGAGGTATGGTGCCGATGACAAGCATCATTTCTGATAATTCTTATAGATTTCTGCTTCGGTCTAGAAAATTATTATCGAAATTCATATGGGTCAAATACCCTACCATCTATAAGGTGCATAAAATTGGTTGGGGTCAAATCCCCATCCAATTTATCTCCGCGTCTCCGCGTCTCCCTATCCCCGCGTCTTTAATTGCGATCGCACTAATTCTAACAGCTTTAATTTTACCTATAGAGCCAGTCTTAGCTAATGAGCAACGCGAAGTCATTGCTACCAGAATGATGGAGTTGCAAGATTCACAGGAACGCTGGATTCAAATTAATCTTACCGAGCAATTGCTGATTGCTTGGGAAGGTTCAGAGCAAGTATATCTAGTTAAGGTATCCACTGGCAAAGAATCCACTCCTACCTTAACTGGTACTTTTGCGATTCAGTCCAAGCGTCCCATTGATCGTATGCGCGGCGAGGACTATGATGTACCTGATGTTCCCTATGCCATGTACTATGACAGAGGATATGCCATTCATGGGGCATACTGGCATCGCAAGTTTGGAACACCAGTTAGTCATGGCTGCATTAATGTGGCAGTTGATCATGCCGAATGGTTATTTGATTGGGCGTCTGAGGGGACTTCGGTGGTAATTCATGAGTAAGGCATTAGGGAAATAAAAAAATATCCCATCTAGGGGAGAGGGGGAGATGGGGAGATGGGGAGATGATTCTATGATTCTTTAGATCATATTTATCAGTAAATGGGATAATTTATTTCTTGGAATTCCCTTAGCAATGACTCAGAGTTTAACACCACTTGACCTACCTCCTCCCTTTCCTGATCACACTCAATTGCCAGAGTCAGATGGTACTTTTGTGAAAAACTTTCAGGAGCATCCCCAGAGTATAATACTCACTGACTCGATTGGTCCAGTTTTACAAAAACTACATCCCGATGGGCAATATGCCATTGGTCAAGACTGCGGTATTTATTGGCGACAAACGGAGCCACCAGAAAAAGGTGCAGAAGCTCCTGATTGGTTCTATGTCCCTAATGTACCACCAAAGCTTGATGGTAAAATCCGTCGCTCCTATGTGTTGTGGCGGGAATTAATAGCACCTTTAATTGTACTAGAGTTTGCTTCGGGAGATGGTTCAGAAGAAAGAGATCAAACTCCCTTATCCTTCTCTACTCAAGGGGAGGTGACTAAACCGAGTAAGTTTTGGGTTTATGAGCGCATCATGCGGATTCCCTACTATGGAATTTATCAGATTAATAATGGCAAGTTAGAAGTATATAATCTGGTCAATGGTTTCTATGAACTAATGACAGCTAATGAGCGGTTTCATTATCCAATAATGCCCTTAGGAGTAGAGTTGGGATTGTGGGAAGGCAGTTATCAAAATCAAACCCAACTTTGGCTTAGGTGGTGGAATCAGCAGGGAGAGTTGTTGTTAATTGGTGAGGAGAGGGCGCAAAAGGCGGAGCAAGCGCGAAGGGATGCGATACCTCGGTTGTTGGAGATGGGGTTGAGTTTGGAGCAGGTGGCAGAGTCGTTGGGTTTGGAATTGGAGGAAGTTAGAAATAATACTCGGAAGTGATATTATTTAATCTACAAATACTTAATCATCAATCGATCCTTCTGCCGGCTGAGAAATTGACAGCTGTTGCTTTAGGGCTTCTGGCACATTAATCGCTTCCTTTAAACCCCGCACATCTTCCCACTTCGTATCCTCATCCCAGGTAATGTTTTCAAAGTATGCGCCACTAAGGTATGCGCCACTGAAGTCTACACCTCTAAGGTCTGTACCACTGAAGTCTGCACCTCTAAGGTCTGCACCTCTGAGGTCTGCACCACTAAAGCCTGCGCGTCTGAGGTCTGCACCACTGAGAAATGCGCCACTGAGAAATGCGCCACTGAGGAATGGTCCAACTGTATTTCGGAAAGAATGAAAGTCAACGCTATTGCTATAGCTAATAATGCGAAGTAATCGCTCACTATCAAAATATTCAGTATTTTTTTTCCCGCAGGGATGAAAAGCAATTTTATCCTTCAGCTCATTGTTTTCCTGAGCGTAACGATGCAATTCTAAGAGCAAAATCATCACATTTAGCCCAACATTGATATCTACCCGTCGTTGACCTAACTCAACTCCATACTTGCGCAATTTTTGACCTGTTTTCTGGGGTAGCGTTGTTTCCTCCAGGTTGTCTATAAATTCGCCATTGCACCAGTCGAGATAAAACTCTTCCAAACGCTGAAACAACTGCACTAGCTCCTCATTACTTAAATCGAGCAGCGCCATCAGATAGTCTACAATTTCTCGTGTCAGTCCACCATAACCTAGTAAGTCGTAAATCTCCTCTGCTAACTGTTCCCTAGATACTATAAATCCCCGACGCCTGCGGCGCGATTCTACCAATACCCACTCTTGAAGGCTTTCTTGAAAGCGCAAAGCACATAAAAACTCACCAAAACTTTTATGAACAAACTCCACTGCTCCTTCCTTGATACCAGAAGCAGAAGCTGGCCGAAGGTAAAATGCAGCCAAGGCATTTCTGAGGGGATTTTCGCCAATGCGCTGTTGTGCCTTTTCCAGCAATTCTTTAGCGGCATCATCTCCTTTGAGACGCTCCTCAATCATGTTGATTGAAGCCCATTCGCCGCCGGCTTGAGTAACACATAAACCTGCTTCCATCAGAATGCGCTTTAAATCCTCCGTCTCTTGCTCAGTAAGTTCAAAATTGAGTTCTTGAGGACGCTGCTTTGTTAGTACCCAGTCTAGGGCTTTTTGATAAATCAGAATTTTAGCATTAGTACTGCTAGCCTTCTCAAACATTCCGGCTTCTAATTCACCATCCCGATGCATCGCTGCTAACAGGTAAAGTAATAGAGGCTCTTGGGCTAATTGCTTTACTCGTAGTGGGCAGTTTTGAGCTTGCAAAAACTCCTGAAACCTAGTGGCTTTATCTGAACCAACGAACTTTCCCCAGTTGCTCAACCACTGCTGCTGGAGTTTTTCATCCATCAACTCTATTTGCACCCGCTCTAAATTACCGGGAACAACAATACCTTGTAATGCCAACTCTCTGCCAGTAACTAAAAACCGATGTCCCAATTGGGGGTTTTGCTGGCAGCTGCTTTGAAAGTACCCTACCTTTTTAAGAAAATCTTCAATACCACCAGAGGTTCTCCCCTGCATTCGCAACTCATCAAAGCCATCAAGTAAGAATAAAAAGCGAGTATTAGAATCAGTTAACCAGCCATTATCACTCTTGGCAAAATCTTCTTGAACAGCAGCACGGAGGGTATTCTCTATATTCTCTTCAAAGGCATGAATATCCCGCAGTCGAATTAATATTGGTGTCCAGATGGGGTGAAGATGTTGACGCACCCAATCGGCAAACATCCGACAAAAAACACTTTTTCCGCGCCCTGGTCCAGCTTGAATAAACATCACTTGACCATTTTTGCCAGGGTTAGAAAGCTGCTCTTTTGCCCAACTCTCTAAATTAACTGAGTTTGCCTTTTCTTTGACTTTCCCATTGCTATCGAGTAACTGAGCGTTTAGGGGTACATAAATATCGGGAATTTTGAATTCTTCACCTAGTACTTTCCACTGTTGAATTCGCAGCGGATTACTAGAATTGGGGGATATTTGTTCAGTCAGATAAGATTCAATGTTGCCGTATTTTCCAGTTGCTGCTGTTTCCTTGGCTGCTGCTCTAGTAACACTTAGAGGCTTGACGATAGTTTTTGACTCGTATGAGAGGAGTGAATCTATATGGGGATAAGTACCCCAAGCTACCCACCCAGTTACTAGGGGAATGGTATATCGATCTAGTCCTTTTTGTTCCAGGTAAAGAGATAATTGCTGATTTAAGGCTTGCGCCAATTTTGATTCTGGAAAATAGGTAAATGCTTCTTCAATTAGCGCCTGATCTAATTCAAGTTCTCCCAACTGGTCAACTTGCTGCTTAGCATCTTTATCAGATACTCCAGCACCAATTTTTTCCCTTAACCAGTTATTATTTTCAACTAAAGAATCAAAACTCTGTATATAAGCTAAAGGGAATGCGATCGCTACCCATTGCTCCAGGGTGGGCCTGTCTTCAGTCTTGTCACGAAGCAGGTTTAACCCTTTGCGGCTGAGTCCAACAAAAGATAGCCCTGCGGCAACAGCAGCCACTGGCGCTAGTGGAGTACCCAGTAAACCGAGATGAATCATCAATTCCAAGCTAGCTTTAGAAACTTCTGCCCCAGCTTCAACCCTTTCTCCAGGTGTTCCTAACTCCCGGATATCAGTATTGAGCAATTGCCAAACCCGTTTAACTTTTTCCACTGTCTTAAGTTTTTGCAAGCCGCCGCGCTACATTGACACCAACTTAACTCTTGAATTACAAATATAGCAACTTTACTCAGGTAATTCTCCAAATCTTATGCTTGCTACAAATACTTTGGAAGTAATATATAAGTAATAAGTAATAAGTAATAGGTAATAAGTAATAAGTAATAAGTGACAATAAGAGTATTTATTACTTATTACTAATCGATATTACCTATTTCCTGTTTAACTCAGTTGAGCAACTGATTGATTTTGCAGTAATATTTCATTGGTCAATAAATCCTCAACCGTAATTCTTAAAGAACGCTCACTATCTACTTGGAATTGGACTTTAATGCGATCGCTCCCTGGATTGCCAGGAGGTGTCAGTTGGGCAATGCTTCGAGCTCCGTCACGGTCATTGAGAGGTTGCACGGCAGTTTTGCCACTATCTAATTGACGAGTAATCAGACGATCACCATCAAAATAAACCTCGGTGCTGCCAGTTTGTGTACCTAACTCACCAACAATTAGTTCAATACTAGGCTGACTCTGGGCTGATGCTCCTAAAACTAACTCTACTGGATTATCCATGGGGTAAGGTTGTCCGGCTTTAATAATCGAATGCCAATTGTGGCAGTTGTTGCGTCGATCCCAGTAGCGGATACCATAGCTGTGGTAGAGAAAATCCTTGACTTCGATGCCCTGAGAAAGCCCTAGGGCACCATGAGCAATTGCTTCAAAGGGTTTTTCGCAGCGAATTTTATCTGAGTCAAAGTATTGTTTTACCCAACTTTGCACAGCTGGAATCTTCACCGTACCGCCCACTAGTAAGACAGCATCAATATCTGATACTTCTATACCATTACGCCGCCCTTGTTGCAGCAAGCGCCCCATCATATCATCAAGGGTATCAAAAAACTGGTATTCTCTCAAGATCTTTTCAAAAGTATCTCGGTCTAGGTTTAGTTCGTAACTTTCAAAGGTTTGATCATTGAAATATACTTCCTGAGCCAACTGTTTTTCTGAAAGTTGAATTTTCAAGCGTTCTGCCAGTCTGGTAGTTAGGGGAGATTTCGGTAATCCTTGTTTTTGGGCAAAGTAATCCACTAGCCAGTTATCAAGATCTGAACCACCCAAGTTTTGCCCGACTTTTGCTAGTACACGAGCAATTTTTACCTTCTGTGCCGAATTTTCGCCCAGTGACTTCTTACCCCACTTAAGGATAAAACCCAGAGGCTTACTACTAGTTTGAGTACTTTGATTAAGCTTAACTAAAGATAAATCCAGAGTGCCGCCGCCAAAGTCAATTACTAGCATAGTTTCCCCATCAGCCAGCCCATAACCCAAAGCAGCAGCAGTAGGTTCATCCAACATCCTTACCTGTTCCACTGGCAAAGATTGACATACCCCACTAAGCCAATGGCGGTAGGCTTCAAAACTATCTACAGGCACACTCAAAATTAGAGATTCAAGAGTTTTTTCTGGAGAGGGTTCCAGTTTGGCAAGCAATTGCTTAAGAAACCATTGCCCTACCTGTTCAAAAGAGACAATTGTTCCATCTAATTCGGGCAGAAATCCCTGAATATCTGTACCAATTCCCCGCTTAAAACTGCGAAAGAAGCGTGGTTCATTGCTCAGATCCAAACCGCGATCGCGCACTGCCTGCCCTACAATAACTTTACCCTGAGCCGCGTCTTCTACATAAACTAAGCTAGGAATTAAGGGAGGATTTTGCCCTAACTGTAGCGACAATCCAGATAAGTTGATAGTTTCTGGCTGCTGGGTTGCCATATTCCAGCGGCTGATTACAGTATTACTAGTGCCAAAATCAATTGCGTAGGAAGTATTGGGAGTCGTAGACATTATTGATTTTTATTATGGTTCATGGTTCATGGTTCATTGCTCATGGTTCATTGCTCATGGCTCATGGCTCATGGCTCATGGTTCATGGCTCATAGTTCATGGCTCATGGCTCATGGCTCATGGCTCATAGTTCATGGCTCATGGGGTTTGTATTCGACAGTTGTGGTATACACTCCCAATGAACAATCAACAATGAACTATGAACAATCAACATTAGAAATTATCGCGGTTAACAATCGCTTGATTCATCTTTTCAACTACTTCTGCCACGGGCATTACTCCCAATTCTCCAGAAGCACGGGTGCGGATGCTGAGGCCCTCGGCTTCCACTTCCTTGGCACCAACAACTGCCATCACTGGAATTTTGGCTTTCTCAGCATTGCGAATTGCCTTGCCTAGTCGTTCACCACTAGTATCTGCCTGGGCTCTAATTCCAAGCGATCGCATTTTCTCAACCACGTCTTTGATAAAGGGTAATTGCGCCTCACCGACTGGTAGTAACCGCGCTTGCACAGGGGCTAGCCAGAAGGGAAAATCACCAACATATTCCTCAATTAAAATCCCAATTAGTCTTTCTAATGAACCAAAGGGCGCACGGTGAATCATAATCGGGCGCTTACGAGTGCCATCCTCTGCTACATATTCCAATTCAAAACGCTTTGGCAGATTATAATCTACCTGTACTGTACCCAACTGCCACTCGCGCTCCAGGGCATCGCTAAAGATAAAGTCCAGTTTGGGCCCATAGAAAGCTGCTTCTCCGATACCTTCAAAGTAGTTCATGCCCAATTTTTCCACGGCACGACGGATGGCACCCTCTGACTTTTGCCAAACCTCATCTGAACCAATATACTTATCAGATTCTGGATCACGAAAACTCAGTCGGGCTTTGAAATTTTTCAGTTGCAAACTCTTGAACACCGACAGAATCAAATCTACAACATTGAGAAATTCCTGATCTAATTGTTCTGGAGTTACAAACAGGTGGGAGTCATCAACAGTAAAGCCTCGCACTCGGGTTAAGCCCCCCAGTTCCCCAGATTGCTCATAACGATACACTGTACCAAACTCTGCCAAGCGCATAGGTAGCTCACGATAGGAGCGTAACTCACTCTTGTAGATTTGAATATGGAAAGGACAATTCATTGGCTTGAGGACAAAACCCTGTTCTGCTGCCGCTGCTTCCTCATCCTCGGCCATCATCGGAAACATGTCTTCTTTGTAATTTTGCCAGTGACCAGAAACTTTAAACAGATCGATTCTACCAATATGGGGCGTTACTACTGGCAGATAATTGCGTTTAAGTTGCTCTTGTTTAAGAAAATCCTCTAAGGTACTGCGCAAAACTGTTCCTTTCGGCGTCCACAGGGGCAACCCAGGCCCAACTGGATCTGCAAAAATGAATAATCCCAGTTCTTTACCCAACTTGCGGTGATCCCGTTTCAGGGCTTCTGCCTTACGACGCTTGTATTCTACTAACTGTTCTGGTTTTTCCCAAGCAGTGCCGTAAATGCGCTGTAATTGAGCTTTGGTTTCGTCACCCCGCCAGTAAGCACCAGCAACGCTCTCTAATTCAATTGCCTTGGGATTTAAATCACTAGTATTTTCCACATGGGGACCAGCACACAAGTCCCACCACTCATCTCCCAGGTGGTATATAGTGATTGGTTCTGCCAAATCTTCAAGAATTTCTAGTTTATAAGGTTCAGCAAGTTTTTTAATTCGTTGCTGGGCCTCTTGGCGACTAACCTCTTCCCGAATCACTGGCAGTTTACGCTTAATGATTTTGTCCATCTCTTTTTTGATGGTCTTCAAATCTTGCTCAGTAAAGGGTTCTGGTTTATCGAAGTCATAATAGAAACCATTCTCAATACAAGGTCCGATAGTCACCTGTGCCTTGGGAAATAGCTTCTGCACCGCCATTGCCATCACATGAGAGGTAGTGTGGCGAATCTTTTTCAAGGACTCGGATTCGCTGGTGCGGGGCAGATAGATCTTTTCAGGCTGTTCTGGTGCTTCTGACTTCGACATCGGTGAATTTATTCCTTGAGAGATTTCAAATTAGCACACAGAAGGAGGGGTAAGCTTACTCCTTCTAGGGTTTGGAGATAAAAACTATTCCTAGCAAAGTGGGCAGGGCAAAGCCTAATGCCGCTTCAGGTGGCTGTAGTATTTATGTGGTCTGCCTCTATGATACAAAGGGAATTTTGCTTAGCAAGACTCACATTGTATTTAGGCGAGAGTCACAAAATGTTAAGAAATATAAACAGAGTTAATATAATAGAGTGTGAAGAGAATCTGTGTTTAATTCATGCCTCAGTCCCAGCCATCCGAAAAAGAGTTACTCAGGACGGTGCTGCAACCACTATTAGAAGATTTTCAATATTGGTTTTCACGATCGCGCTCTTTATTAGAAACTGAAGATATTCCCTTTTTGAGCAAGGAGCAACAATCCAATTTACTCTCACGAGTAAAACAAGCCCAACAGGAGGTTTCCACGGCTGCTATGCTCTTTCAAGCCACTGGCGGTGAAGTGGGTGTTGAAATGGCTACTCTGATGCCATGGCACCAATTGTTGAGCGAGTGCTGGCAAGTGGGAATGCGGTGGCGCTCTCTAGCATCGGCAAGAATTGGGATGGAAAATCCCAGAAGATAGCTAAATCAGGGGTTGTCAACTAGTTTGATCTCATCTCCTGTTTTGGATAAGCTCAACAAGCTACCGATAAAAAACCATTTTTTACCTTGATCTAAATATAAAATTTACAAACTACTCACTCTGGAGGACTAAGCAATGTTACACCTACTCTATCTAATTGCCTTTACAACGATCGCGTTTCTAGCGATTGCCAATTTAATTCGCAGCTTGTTAAGTGTGAGCCTTGATTCTCAACGTTTTTACCCACCAGCAGGAAAGTCACAAGCAAGTTGGGATCCTCAGCAAATGAACTCTTCTCCCTCTCCAGAAAATAGTACACCACACCCGGAAATGTTGGATGAAAGAGGCAACCCAGTCAATGAACCACTTCTAGTGATGCGCTCTCTTACAGTTGAGGATGCCCGTGAAAAGTTAGATGCCTTGTACAATTGGTCTCCGAGCAACAGTGCTGAGACACAGGAAGAAAGCTAGTACCAGAAGTTATTGAGAATCTCTCGACTAGAATTCGGGAGATTCTCAGCAACTGGCTGCTGGTTATGGAGTATTGGATAACTTCACATTACTACCTGCAATTACAAGACCCATCAAAACTAGCATCGCTTCAACCACCGAAGTTTTATCATTAGGATTAACAACTACGACTGGAGGTCGGTTTTTAGCATTTATATAACCTAGAGCTAGCATAATTTCCTTTTGAGACCAAGCTCCTGGGCAATCCATATGAGTCAAACCAACCATCATCGGTATTTGTACTCGCTGGTTCATAAACGAGATAATCTGACGAGCGTAGACAAAATCTCTGGGGCGATTAGCGGTTACAAGCATAATATAGGTGTGGGCTCTGCGAATTAACATATCCCACATAAAATTAAAGCGAGCTTGACCAGGAGTGCCGTAGATGTGAAGTTCTAGGTTAGGGCCGAGTAAAAGTCTACCAAAGTCAAAGGCAACGGTAGTTTTTCTCTTATACAGAGATGTTTCATCAGTGGCTCTACGATCTGTGTCTACCACTTCAATATCACTGAGCATCCGAACAAAGGTAGATTTGCCAGCGCCTGGAGTCCCTGCAACTACTGAACGCATGAATTTCATTCGATTTTGCTCCGAGAAATACTCATAAAGAATTCACTCTTGTTAAATCGCTTACATAACACAACTTGGTAAGTTAAGAAATCCAGCAACGGAAGCATAGGTATTGCCGCCGTTTTATATTAAGAGTTAACTGTTAAAATTTCTCTTGTTTTTCGCTACTTTTGATGCTAATTATCCAAGTCGTATAGGTAATTTAATTTTATGGTTGACTTGTAAGTGGCTTAACTTATATAGCAATTCTCGTTTAAGTGAGATACATTTTATCTCCTTACCTATGGCCTGCGATCTGCTCTCTATTTCCTCCAAGTTTAATCCTGTAAGTTCATGATATTGATTAGAACATTAATAGCCTGGATAACTGAGGTTCTCTCATGAGGATTAACTGTCACAAAGGTTGGTTTATTTTCCTCATACTGGTAGCCTAGAGAATTGATAATTTCTTCTGGAGCCAATGCTCCTGAACAATCCATATGAGTCAGACCAATAACCATCGGGACTTGTGCTCGCTGTTTCATAAACAAGAGCAGTTCACGTGCTTCCTCAAAACCACTATATTTATGAGCTGCTACTAGTAGTATGTAAGCGGAAGCCCAATTAATCAACATCTCCCACATGAACTCAAAACGAGATTGACCAGGAGTGCCATAGATTTGTAGTTCTAGGTTGGGAGTAAGCAGGAGTTTACCAAAGTCAAAGGCAACAGTAGTTTTTTCCTTCAAGGTAGATATTTCATCAGTGATTTTCCTCTCGATAGCTAAGACTTCAGTTTCACTAGCTGTCCTTACAAAGGTAGACTTGCCAGCTCCCAAAATACCTGTTACTACTATACGCCTACTTTCCATGGTGTCTTGTCCAGTGAAAATTAACTAATCAATAATACTTAATATTTTAAGCATTAAGTATTGCTTAAAACTAGTAATTGTAGATTTAATTTATAGCCTTAAAAATCACTGCTTAATATCCTTAATGGCGATGACAATAAACACTACTTTTATTTGAAAAAGCCATACTCTTATTTTTAATTTTCAAAGATAACTGACGCCTCTAATATAGCAATTCTCAAATTAATGAAATACACTCCATCTTCTTATCTATTCCCAGTTATCTGTTAAGAACTTACTTAAGCCAAGAGACTGTATCTCATCAATTTGAAAAACTCTATATCAACATTCAATTTTAGATAGCATGCACCCTTATACTCGTGAAGTATAAACTCACATAATCCCTCTATAACCGAAGTTATTTAAGGTAAATTTTCCACAATTAATACATTAAAAACTGCTTCAGATTAGTAAGTGTGCGTTTAATCTCCAGCATCAAAAGTCCCTGTTTAACATCCTTACTAGCAAGGACGAGAAATACTGCATCTGCACCACAACTAGTTAAAACGCTCAAGCCTTCTGAACCCTCAACATAAATACGCTCAATTTCACCTCTAGCCAGTTCTTTACCAATGCGATCACCAAGGGATAGCATGGCAGCAGACATAGCTGATACCCGTTCATCATCCATGCCTCCTGGTAAAAAGGAAGCCAAAGGTAAACCGTCAGGGGTAACTATTGCAGCCCCTTGAACATCACTAGTTGTAGTGACAAAGCTTTGCAGAATATGCCCAAGTTTTTCGGAATTGATTGCCATGATTGTTTCCCTGCTTGATTTTCAGATATTAGTGTTAGGTTAACCTTTATTTAGAACACTTAGATACTTGGAATTTACATTGCATCTGCACCAGTTTTGATCAGACGTCGGAATAAGCCTTCTGTCCAGCCAGTTTCCCTGAGAACAGCAGCAGAACTTACTTCTACATAAGCCTGCTCAATGAAAGCTAGATCGATCATACAAATCCGACTCAGAGCATCCCGCAATGCTTCAGGTTTGCCATCAACTTTCACCCGCTTGCCAACTTCATTAACCACAGTAGCCATTGCTGGTACAACGTGTTGGGGACCGACACCTATTTGCACATGTACAAGACCAATACGCCAGCGGCGGTCAGCATAGGCATTTCCCCAATCATCCATGCCAGTAAACATCTCATAAAACCATTGAATAAAGGTTTCACGCAGACGGTGCATTCGTCCCTCTTTATCTTTCATAATCGCGTCCATTTCTGGATCGCGACTCAAGTAACCATAGAAATGATCTGCCATATCTGAAGCAATTTCTTTTCCCCAATTAGACTCTGATTGTAGGAGAGATTTGTCTTCACCTGTCAAGCCAACACGCTTCTCCATCTTCTCCATAAAACTATGGGGATCTAAACTCATAATTGTCTCCTGTAGATTGTTGAGCAATAATTTAATTCTTACTTTAAGTTTTAGCAGATCAAACGTGCAGATGTCTGCATTTATTTGTGAATTTTTAGTGGTAACTGCTAAAGTAAATATCTATTTTATAGAGATAATTATTTCTTAAGAATTATCCTGATTATGAATACAATATTAAAATGCAAATTTTTATTGATTACCTTAATTGAGCAATAGATTTAGACTACTTACAAATAAGATCACCACTAACACTTCTAGGACTTAGCAGTCACATCCGGATATTTCTGCCCCTCAGCTGATAAGAATGCATCTGGTTCAAGTTCATCCCATTCCTCAAGTTAAAATTGAAGGTACAAAGTCACAAATACGCCAAGGAGGATGACAATTGTGATGGAGACATTAGACATTAAGCGCGAGGTCGAAAATTTGTCGCAACGCCTGGGTAAAACCCAGGACTATCTTTGACGTTGAGGCTCTAAGTGCAAAAATCCAGGATTTGGAGCAACTGGCGGCTCAACCTGATTTCTGGAATGATCAAACCTCGGCACAGCAAACCCTTCAAAATCTCAATGAACTAAAATCTAACCTTCAGAAATACGAACAGTGGCAAGCTAGTTTGGAAGATGCTAAGGCAGTTTTGGAGTTACTGGAACTAGAAGCAGACCAATTACTGATTGAGGAAGCCGAAACCAATCTAACTCAACTTAACCACGAACTTGACCGTTGGGAACTCGAACAACTGCTATCTGGCCCCTACGATTCTAAAGGCGCTCTACTCACCATCAATGCCGGTGCTGGTGGTACTGATGCCCAAGATTGGGCCCAGATTCTACTGCGAATGTACACCCGGTGGGGAGAAGACCAAGGTTATAAAGTACAGTTGGCGGAACTTTCTGAAGGAGATGAAGCAGGGATCAAATCGGCAACTCTTGAAATTAATGGTCCCCGTGCCTATGGCTATCTAAAATCAGAGAAGGGAACGCATCGGCTAGTGCGAATTTCTCCCTTCAATGCTAACGGTAAGCGACAAACTAGCTTTGCCGGAGTAGAAGTAATGCCAGCCATAGATAACTCTGTTGAACTGGAAATTCCTGAGAAAGATTTAGAAATCACCACCTCTCGTGCTGGGGGCAAGGGCGGACAAAATGTCAACAAAGTAGAAACTGCGGTTAGAATTACCCATATTCCCACTGGTATTGCTGTGCGCTGTACCCAAGAGCGCTCTCAGTTGCAAAACAAAGAAAAAGCATTAGTTCTGTTAAAGGCTAAACTGCTAATTATTGCTGAGGAGCAGCGTGCCCAAGAAATCGCTCAGATTCGAGGTGATATGGTAGAAGCGGCTTGGGGAAACCAAATTCGTAATTATGTCTTCCATCCTTACCAAATGGTTAAAGATCTACGCACCAATGTCGAGACAACAGCAGTTAACGAAGTCCTTGATGGTAACCTTGACCAATTTATTGAAGCTTACCTCCGTCAGGAAAATCAACTGACTTGAGCAAGCCCCTTTGGGGCAATAGGGAAAATAGAGAGAGTGTGGATGATAGGGAGGAAAGAGTGTACCCAAAATCTCCCCATCTCCCTCTCTTCCCATCTCCCCTGCCCATAAGATCCAAGATTTGGATAGTAATTGTTAAGCTAGCTGTTACATTAGAGACATCAAGTACAGCTTTGAGCCCAGTTTACCCTTGTTTATGAGTACAGAATCATCATCTACGGCAACTCCAGAGTCCCCTCTGAGTGAACCTACTGCCCAACAGGTATTAACCTCTACTGAACCAAAACCAAGCTACGTTAAGCTAGCCATGCGCAACATGGTGCGCAAGCGAGGTAAATCTCTATATCACTTTTTCCTGACAACTGTTGGTTTGTTAGCTGTGTTGATTGGTCTTGCCTATCTAACCCGTTAGAATTCGGCAGCTAAACTTGAGGAGGCACTGATGGTGCAAGTTGAAGTGAACGTGCAGGATGTTTTTTCTACACAATCCCCATTAGCAACTACTGATGCTGAAACTCTTTCCTATACAATTTCACACTCAACTTGGGAAAGCTGGTTCTGCCAATGGCTAAAAAACATGCACAGGGAGCTTCCTACTGCTGAGGTCTATGAACTCAGTCTTCGCCTCACTGATAATACCGAAATTCAGGCGCTCAATGCTCAGTACCGTCATCAAAATCAGCCCACAGATGTCTTAGCTTTTGCAGTCCTTGATGAGGTAAATTCCCCCCAACTACCAGCCCAAATTCAATTGTCTATGCCTTTGTATATTGGTGACATCGTGATCTCAGTAGAGACAGCACATCAGCAAGCCCAACAACAAGGGCATTCCCTAACTATTGAACTGGTATGGTTAGCAAGCCACGGTTTACTTCATCTCCTAGGCTGGGATCATCAGGATCAAGAAAGTTTGCTCACAATGTTAAATCAGCAGGAAACTTTGCTGGAGATGATCGGTCTAAAGTTAAGAAATTAGGGTTCTTCGGTATTCTGCTACCGTATATAGCGAGATAGAAGTAAAGAAGTAAAGATCTATATGGAAGCAAAGACTTATGGTGTTATACAATACTCACCCTTCCGCCCCCTAGTTGTTTAATTCAGTTTCTATGTCTATACCTCCAGACATTGCAATGCCGACACCGAACCCCCCTGATCCAATTATCAAACCCAACCGGAAGTTTGCTTGGCAGGTTGCACCGACTCTGGTGACTAGTTTTAAGTATGCCTGGGCTGGATTTACCTATGCCTTTGTTACCCAACGCAACTTCCGTATTCACACTGTAATTGGTCCGATGGCAATTAGTTTAGGCTTATTGTTACATCTAAAAATGGTGGAAGTTGCTGTGATCGCCCTGACAGCAGGTTTAGTGCTGGCATTGGAGTTGTTAAATACGGCAATTGAGTCAGTAGTTGATTTAACTGTTAAGCAGACTTACCATGAATTTGCAAAAATTGCCAAAGACTGTGCTGCTGGTGCGGTTCTCGTCTCAGCAATCACTTCTGTGATTGTCGCTGGCTCATTGCTACTGCCACCGCTATTAGCTTTGCTTGGGCAAGTAATGCAACAGTCAACTTATTGAACAACGCCATCATCAATCAACAATTAGTTATAAATTTAAAAAAAATGCTTTCTGTACCCGGCGTCCTAAGGAGCATTAGTCTTGATTATTGTTATTGACAATTACGATAGCTTTACCTACAACTTGGTGCAGTACTTGGGAGAGTTGGGTTCTCAATTGCCAGCAGCATCTGAGATTCAAGTCTACCGTAATGATAAAATTAGCCTGGAGCAGATTAGCCAGCTTGCGCCATCAGGAGTGGTGATTTCTCCAGGGCCAGGACGTCCTGAAAATGCTGGAATCTCTGAGTCTGTGATTAGAGAGTTGGGGGCAACTATACCAATTTTAGGGGTTTGCCTTGGTCATCAAAGCCTTGGTCAGGTCTTCGGTGGTCAAATTGTCTCAGCACCGGAGCTAATGCATGGTAAAACCTCTGAGATTCATCATACAGGCGTTGGCGTCTTCCGGGGATTAGCCAATCCTTTTCTAGCTACTAGGTATCATAGCTTGGTAATTGATCCTCAAAGCTGTCCAGATGTCCTAGAAATTACGGCTTGGGTTGAGGATGGAACCATTATGGGTGTCAGACACAGGAACTATCGACACCTTGAAGGCGTCCAGTTTCATCCAGAAAGCATTTTAACCTCTTGTGGTAAACAGCTATTGCGAAACTTCCTGGAATTACTTCCAGCCTCAGTTAATGAACCAATCTCAGTTTAATCTCAGGGAAAATTAGTTAAATAAAACATGAAACGGCGACAGTTGATGCGCTATGCAGGTGCAAGTGCACTGGCAACCCTAGGAACAGGTTTAACTTCAACACTTAGTTCTTCTCAAGCTCAAGCCCCCAGTGGTTCTCTTTCAGTGCAATGGCTAGGGCACACCTGCTTTTTATTCACCGGCAGTGGCATGCGAGTTTTGGTTAATCCATTTCAGACACTAGGTTGTACAGCTGGTTATCGTCCACCGCAAGTGAATGCAGATTTAGTACTCATTAGTAGCCAATTATTGGATGAAGGGGCAGTGGGAGAACTACCAGGCGATCCCCAGATCCTCTACGAATCTGGTGCTTATGAAGTGAATGGCTTAAAAATACAAGGTATCGGCATCGATCATGATCGTGTTGGCGGCAAGCGATTCGGCACCAATGTAACTTGGCAGTGGACTCAAGGAGGCATCAAGGTACTGCATTTGGGAGGAGCAGCAGCACCGATTGGAATTGAGCAGAAAATCTTGATGGGGTCTCCAGATGTGCTGTTGGTACCTGTAGGAGGAGGACCAAAAGTTTATAATCCCCAAGAAGCCAAGCAAGCAATCAAAGCTCTTAATGCCAAAATGGTAATTCCTACTCATTTCTTGACACAGGCAGCTGATCAAGAAACCTGCCAGGGAGAGTATTCTATTTTGCCAGTAGATAATTTCTTAAGCTTGATGGAAGGAGTGCCTATAAGTCGCGTCAATAGCGATCGAATAACTGTTAAATCTACAGATCTACCCCAAAATGGCTCAGTAATTAAAGTTATGAGTTACCGATTCTAGGCAAAAATTGCTGATAGTGTATTGTTCCTAGTTTATTGTTAATTGAGGTAAAAGAGGAATCATAATTCAACCCAGACATCATCGACAACTGTATAGTTATTGTTGAAGATGTCTAATAGTCAACCATAAACCATGAAACTGCCCTTCTGGACTGGTGGCTTGGTAACAGCAACTATTGCTGTCTTAATTGAATCTCTACACCAGTCTGGGGTTGTTGTGCCAACTCCATTTTTATTGCTCAACGTAGCTGTAGTAATGAGTGCCAGCATCGGTGGGCTAAAGGCAGGGATGGTTAGCGCTACTGTATGGGTGATATACATTATCTATGCTGTTTTGGTTCCTTTTAGTCCGCTGACGTTAACGAGGGGAGTCCTACAGGTTAGTTTCAGCATTCTCATTGTTTTTTTGCCAGCTTTGCATTTAGGCTGGACGAAAGATCGAAGTGCTAGCCTGACAAAAGTTGTGCAGCAAACCCGCCAAAAGTTAGAAAAGCGGGTTTCAGAACGTACAGCCGAGCTTTTAACCATCAACGCACAGCTTAAAGAGGAAATTAATGATCGTATCCGTGTACAAGAGGCACTACAGGAAAATGAAAAGGCATTGCAGTTGAGTCAACAGCGACTAGAAAGTATTTTAAGTTACCTCGAAGATGTAGTTTGGTCATTTTCTCCCCAAACTAATAAGCTACTTTACCTTAATTCTGCTGTTGAGAAAGTCTATGGTCGCCAGATACATGAATTTTTAAATAATTTTAACCTTTGGCAAGAGGTAATTCACCCAGAAGACCAGCAAAGAGTCGAGCAGGCTAACCTCTCCCTGTCAAAAATTGGTAGTCAAGACTTAGAATATAGAATTTTGCGACCCAATGGTGAGGTCCGTTGGCTTAGAGAACGCACTAAACTAATTTTCGATACTCAAGGTAATCCCATCCGTAGAGATAGCCTCGCTAATGATATTACCGAACACAAACAGGCAGAAGCAGCAAAAATAGAAGCCCAAAAAAAAGAAATTCTCCTCAAAGAGATCCACCATCGGGTCAAAAACAATTTGCAGATAGTTTCGGGACTACTTTACCTTCAATCCCGCTACGTCGAAGATCAAGCAACTTTGCAAGTTTTGCAAGAGAGCCGAGAACGTGTTCAAACTATGGCTCTGATTCATGAAAAACTCTACAGGTCTAAAAATATTGACAGCGTTGATTTGAGAGATTACATAGGTTCTTTAACCCAGAGCTTATTTGAATCCTATGCTGTCAAGGCTGAAGCAATTTCTCTAGTAATTAACATCGAACCCATTTTTCTAGAAATCGACATGGCTATTCCCTGTGGCTTAATTATTAATGAGTTAGTCTCTAATGCTCTGAAACATGCTTTTCCAGAAAAACAGACTGGTGAAGTTGCCGTTGAATTCCATAAAACTGAAAATAATCTGTTTGAATTGGTTGTCCGCGACAGTGGTATCGGTATAGCAGAAGATATTGATTTCCAAACCCAAAAGAGTCTGGGAATGCGCTTAGTTCGTTCCCTAGCGACCAGACAGCTTAAAGGTAATGTAGAGTTAGATACAAGTATTGGTACTAGCTTTAAAATTAGTTTTAGATAGATAGAGGGACAAGGGTGGATTTTTGACCGATCGAGGGCAAAAAATGTCAGCAGCTAAGGTTTTGGTAGTTGAGGATGAAGCGATTACAGCTGAAGTGATCGCTGAACAGCTTGATGAGCTAGGCTATATTGTAACTGAAATCGTCAGTTCTGGGACAGAGGCGATCGCCAGCGCCCTCCGGAATCCTCCTAATCTAGTTTTGATGGACATTCGCTTGCAAGCAGGAGATATAGATGGAATTACTGCTGCTAGTCGTATCCGGGAAAAATTAAAATTACCAGTAGTTTACCTAAGTGCTTACTCTGATGATGCCACCTTAGAGCGAGCTAAGTTAACAGAACCTTTTGGATATATCCTCAAACCATTTAAAGAAGGAGATTTGCGGGTTACTATTGAAACTGCTCTCCATAAACACCGACGTGAAAGCCAGTTAGTTGAACAGAAACAACTATTAGAAACGATCCTACATTCAGCTGCGGATGCTGTTGTCGCTACAGACCAAACTGGAGCGATAAAATACATGAATCCAGCTGCTGAAAAACTCACTGGCTGGTCTTTTTCAGAAGCTCATGACCAAAGTATTGTCGAAGTAGTTAAATTCGTCAATGAAATTACCGGAGAATTTACAGATAACCCAGCAATGCGGGTACTTCAAGAAGGGAGAGTACTTTATCTTGATCAACACATGGCTTTGGTTGCCCGAGATACCACTCACAGCCATGTGACAGACAGCGCCTCACCTATGACCAAGGATACAGGCGAAATTAATGGTGTGGTTGTGATCCTTGCCGATCTTAGTCAACGTCAACAGATGCAGTTTTCAGAGAAAGAAATCTTTGAGACTCAACAACTTCCAGAGGAAAAAAGCAACACTCTGGCAACTCAACAAGAACTCAATGTTCTCAAATCCCAACTGCTAAGCATTATTGCCCATGAATATCGTACTCCCCTAGCAGTAATCCAGGGTTCTTCTGAGATACTGCGATACTATAGTAAAAATTTATCTCCAGAGACAGCAGAATCTTACTTTGAAAGGATTCAATTGTCAGTAGAGCGGATGAACCAGCTGATCAGTGACTTCCTAGCTTTCAATCAAGCTGAAGCTGGTGAACTTCCATTTGAACCCTCACTTTTCAATGTAACAGCCTTGTGCCGTGATTTAGTAGAAGAACAGCGATTACTTCTCGGTAGTGATTACAAACTCAATTTTGAATATCAGAGCCATAGCATGGTTGCTAACTTAGATGAACAACTGTTACACATGATTGTGAGTAATCTCTTAACTAATGCGATTAAGTATTCTCCCTGTGGTGGCAACATCTTGCTATCTCTCTGGTGTGAGCCAGAGCAAATCTATTTGCAGGTACAAGACCGAGGAATTGGCATTCCGCCAGCAGAACAGCACAAACTATTTTCTGCTTTTTTCCGCGCTAGTAATGTCGGCTCGATCTGTGGTACAGGTTTAGGACTGAGTATTGTCAAAAAATGTGTAGACTTGCATCGCGGTCAGATTTCCTTTACCAGTGAAGTGGGAGTTGGCACGACATTTACTGTCACTTTGCCATTTAATACAAATTAAAGACTAACAACAGATGATTTTGCAAACAGAGTACTACCAGCGTCGCAAACAATTGATGGCAAAAATTGGTAATGGTACGGCGATATTTCGTAGCGCCCCCATTGCCGTAATGCACAATGATGTTGAGTACGCCTTCCGTCAAGACAGTGACTTTTTTTATCTAACTGGTTTTAATGAACCGGAAGCAGTGGCAGTGCTAGCACCCCATCACCAAGAACACCGATTTGTGCTTTTTGTGCAACCCAAAGAACTAGAAAAAGAAATTTGGGGGGGCTATCGCACTGGTGTGGAAGCTGCTAAGGAGAAATTTGGCGCAGATGAGGTTTATTCCATTGCTCAATTAGAGGAAAAGTTATTTCAGTATCTAGAAAAGGCAGACCGAATTTATTACCATTTGGGAAGGGATGAAACTTTTAATAATTTTATTCTCAGGTACTGGCAGCGATTGATGGCTGGTTACCAGAAGCGCGGCACTGGTCCGATGGCAATTGAATCGACTAGTCCAATTGTGCATGGGATGCGCCAAACTAAGAGCGCAGCCGAGTTAGAAATCATGCGCCAAGCAGTTGCTATTTCTGTAGAAGCCCACAATCACGCTCGGGAATTTGCACAGCCAGGACACTATGAGTATGAAGTGCAGGCAGAATTAGAACATATCTTTCGGCGGCAAGGGGCAATTGGACCAGCCTACCCCTCAATTGTGGCTTCTGGTGCCAATAGCTGCGTACTGCACTACATTGAAAATAATCGGCAAATTCAGGAAAATGAGTTACTGCTGATTGATGCTGGTTGTTCCTATCAGTACTACAATGCTGATATTACTCGAACTTTCCCCATCAGCTCCAAATTTACCCCAGAGCAAAAGATACTTTATGAGATTGTCTTAAACGCGCAGTTGGAAGCGATCGCCCAAGTCAAACCAGGTAATCCTTATAATCAATTTCATGATACCGCTGTGCGCGTACTTGTAGAAGGATTGATCGATTTAGGACTTCTGGCTGGTGAGGTCTGTGAAATTATCAAAGAGGAAAAATATAAACCCTTTTATATGCATCGTACTGGTCACTGGCTGGGGTTAGATGTCCATGACTGCGGAGCATACAAACATGGTGATTCCTGGCAGAATTTGCAGCCTGGTCATATAGTCACTGTCGAACCAGGAATTTATATTAATCCTGAGATTCAACCATTTGAAGGTCAGCCAGAGATTGATAAGCGCTGGCGCGGCATTGGTATTCGGATTGAAGATGATATTTTGGTCACTGCTGAAGGGAACGAGGTACTTACAGCAGGAGTTCCTAAATCCATAGAGGATATAGAACTATAACACCTGCCATGCCTAAAAAGACATGGCTTCTTAATTAGAACAATACAAGTAATAAGTAACAAGTATGATTTTAAAAAACTTATTACTTATTACTTTCAATTTAAAAGTACATCGCTATCGCGATAAAATTCCTCAAGCGCTTGTTGCTGAGTACGACGGGAAGGACGCCGATACTTTTTATTTTCTAGCTTTGGTTCGTACTTGTGCTGACCAGAAGCTTTGATTTTTAACTTCAAATTTGACTCAGTGTCTCTCTGATTTTTAAGAGCTTCCTGCCGTGCTATCACTTCCTCCAAAAACTGCAAGTAATGATCATAGCGCTCCCAGTCTCCTCTAACCACACAGTTTGGTTCATCGCGGTGCAGACAGTTGCTGAATTGACAACTTCCTTGGGCTAAGCGCTGCCGTGCTTCTGGAAAGTAAAGTGCTAAATCCCCTGGTTCAATATTAAGTTCTGGTTGATTAAAGCCAGGAGTATCTGCTAATAAGCCGCCTCTAGGTAATTCAAACAGTTCCACATGTCTTGTTGTATGGCGTCCTCTTCCCAGTTTGCCAGTAACTTCTCCCACTCGCAGGTTAGCCCCAGGAAGTAGCTTATTAATTAGCGTCGATTTACCCACACCAGACAAACCAGCCAGAATAGTAATTTTCTGGTTAAGAACTTTTTCGAGTTCATCCAAACCGATACCAGTGTAGAGACTGATAAATATGGATTGGTAGCCCCATTGTGCTAAACGTTGCTGCCAATGATGCAATTGCTCCTCCAGCACCAAATCGCATTTATTTAAGCACAAGCAGACGCCGAGATTAGTCGATTCCCCCTTAACCAAAAACCGACTAAGTTGGTAAGCATCCAGAGTTGGCTCTTCTAGAGCAAACAAGAGGAGTATTTGCTCAGCATTGGCAACTGGCGGACGATCTAAGTGTGTTTGGCGGGGTAAAACTCTAGAAATTGCGCCTCGTTCACCTACTTGATCGGTAACTTCAACCACTACATGATCACCCACCATTACCTGCTGACCAATTTTTTTGAGTCGGGAGCGGCGGGTACACAGGAGAGTTGAAGCCTTTAAATTGCAATTTTGCGATTGTGTATCTTGATTGAAGTTAGTGTGAAATGTACTCCCAAGGCTAATTATTGGATGTTGGGTGTTTTCCTCAGTTAGCATTCGCCCCGAGGAAAGTGTTAGCGCCCCAGTAGACGGGCAAAACTCCATAGGAGAAAGACTAAAGCTCTTGGGCATACTCCTAAGGGGACTTTGAATAGTACTTATTCTGACCCCATCTTGGATGTACTCCTTAGAAGATTTAGGAGGGTACTGCCAAGGATAGAGCAAGGGTTCGCAACAAGTAGAGAAAGATTTCCCAAAGGGAAAAGCAGAGTTGCTGAATCCGGAGGAGCTTTCTGGGGATGGAAGTTGAAGTTTAGGGACTTGGCTTAAACCTTCAGGCTTCAATTTGTCGAAGTGTAACTCTGGTTCTAATCTAACTTTGTAGAAGTTAGCCTGCATCGCCAGCACTGTACCCAGTAGCGGCGCGGATGATTTTGAAGATTCCATCCTAGGCTTGATCCCCTTGATTTGGACGCCGCACTTGTAGAGCAAAGTAGTCTTGACGGTTTTCCAGAGCCTCAATCTGATAGCCCTCGATCACTAAACTATCTGGTACTTGCTCAATTGGTTCTCCAGGATCGAGCCAAACTTCTAGTAAGGCTCCAGGATTCATTTGCTCTAGACGCAGTTTGGTGCGCACAAAGTTAATTGGGCAAGGAGTCCCACGCAAGTCTAGTTGGGCATCAGGCTTTTGGTTGAGCGCCGCTGTAGTGGGGTTACTCATCCGCGAAACAGACCTCCTAAGAATCCCTCTAAACCGCCTTTACCTGTGCGGTCTCCTTTAATTTTAGCTAGCTTCTCTAGCAATTCCCTTTCCTCAGGAGTAATGCGGTTGGGGATGTCAATCAAAACGGTAATTAGGTGTTCCCCTCGGCTGACTGGATTTCCTAATTTTGGCACACCGTGGTTTTCCAGTGTTAACACGGTATTGGGCTGTGTTCCTGGAGGAATTGTTAACTCCACTGGTCCATCTACCGTTTCTACTTCCAAGCGGCACCCCAAAATTGCTTGTAAGTAGCTAATAGTAATCTCAGAGAGGATATTAATCCCATCCCGTTCAAAATTTTCGTCTTCTTCAACAAATAAATAGACGTATAGGTCTCCAGGAGAACCGCTACGCACTCCGGCGTCTCCCTCCTTAGAAACACGCAGACGGGTACCATTATCTACCCCTGCCGGAATAGTAATTTTGAGTTTTTTTGTTTCCTGCTTACGACCCGCACCCCCACAACTGTCACACTTTTCTTCGATGATTTGTCCTTCACCGTTACAACTGGGGCAGACTGAAACCTGGGTGAAACTGCCAAAGGGGGTGCGGGTAGCGCGGCGCACTTGTCCAGTGCCATTACAAGTTGGACAGGTGCGTGGTCTTGTTCCCGGCTTGGCACCTGTGCCGTCACAAACTTGACAGGTTTCTAAGTGAGGGATCCGAATTTCTTTTTCACCACCAAAAACGGCTTCTCTAAAGTCCAGCTTCAAGTCTAGCCGCAGGTCATCTCCCCGAACTGGACCACCGCGTCGGCGACCTGTTTGCTGACCCACTCCACCAAAGCCACTGAAGAAGCTTTCAAAAATATCGGCAAAACCCATGTCACCGAAATCTGGGTAGCCTGCTCCCGCTCCTGAGGCTACGCCAGCTTCTCCAAAGCGGTCATATCTAGCCCTGGTTTCTGGTTCTGAAAGAATTTCGTAAGCTCGATTAATTTCCTTAAAGCGTTCTTCCGCACCTGATTCTTTATTGACATCCGGATGATACTTCCGGGCAAGGCGACGGAAAGCCTGCTTAATTTCGTCTTTGTCGGCGTCGCGGGAAACACCAAGAATTTCATAATAGTCAGCCATAGGGGCGCCGATCTTAATGTGATCACTTAGTAGGGGTAGCTTTAGTTTGACTCAGGTGATTTAACTTCAGCAACTGATGTTGCTTTTCAGAGATCACTAGCCTATCTATAATATGTCTATCAAAAAAGAACTGCTGATCGCTACCTGCTTTTGGAGGTTAGCTTCAGTCAAGGTCCACCGGCTCATAATCAGCTGTTAGTGTCTCTTCATCAAAATTCAAATCCAAGTCTTCTTTTTGATCTGTTGTGTTCTGATTCATGTTGTTCCCATCTGGAGAGTCGATATGTTCATCAACGGTTTCAAATTCATCTGTCTCGTAGATTTGGGTAGTGTCGGAGGCAAGTAGACCGCCAATTGCAAATACAGTTTGTTGAAATTCATCAACTTTTTGCTTGACTTCCTTTGCAGTCTCCTTGATCATATTAACCTCCTTGGTAGGAACAGCATCATCTGCCAGCAATGCTTGCAGGTGTTTTCTTTGCTCCTGGGATTGTTCCTGCCGCGCTTTTGCCTGAGGGTTTTCACTAACCAACTTTGCCCATAGCTGGTCGTTGTCCTTTAAAGTCGATTCTAGGCTGTAGTCAAGGCTGTTGAATTGGTTTTCCAGTTCAGCCAATTGCTGCCGGAGGCGGTCAATTTCGGCATATTCTTCTGCCTCTTGCCGCATCCGTTCCACTTCCGAGCCACTTAATCCCCCAGTATTACTAATTACAATACTCTGTTCTCTGCCAGTACCTTTGTCAGCAGCGGAAACTTTGAGTATGCCGTTGACATCGATATCGAAAGATACTTCTATTTGAGGAACACCGCGTAGGGCTGGAGGAATACCAGTGAGCAAGAACTTACCAAGGCTCTTGTTATCTTTCGCCATTGCCCGCTCACCTTGGAGTACGTGGATTTCTACAGAAGTCTGTCCGTCTGTAGCTGTAGAAAATACCTGAGATTTACTAGTAGGGATAGTAGTATTTCTTTCAATAATTTTTGTAAATACTTCTCCTAAAGTTTCAATTCCTAGCGATAGAGGAGTAACATCCAACAGCAGCAAGTCTTCAACCTCGCCTCCCAAAACACCAGCTTGGATAGCGGCTCCCAGGGCTACAGCTTCATCAGGGTTAACCGATTTCTCTGGGGACTTACCGCCAAAAAACTTCTTAATGGCATTTTGCACCGCTGGGATGCGGGTTGAACCACCAACCAGCAGAATACGATCAATCTCATCTGGCTCCAAGTCACAGTCTTTGAGAGCTTGCTTGACAGGCTCAATCGTCCCTTCAATCATTTCTGCTGCTAGTTCTTCAAACTTAGCTCGCGACAGCTCCGTCTCTAAATGTTTAGGACCTGTCTGATCTGCAGTAATGAACGGTAGATTGATGGGGGTCGTCACCATGCTAGAAAGTTCAATTTTGGCTTTTTCCGCTGCTTCCCGCAGACGCTGAAGAGCCATTTTATCGCTGCCGAGATCGATACTCTCTGTTGCTTTGAAG
Organism: Symploca sp. SIO3C6; assembly: GCA_010692425.1. Taxonomy (GTDB): domain Bacteria; phylum Cyanobacteriota; class Cyanobacteriia; order Cyanobacteriales; family Coleofasciculaceae; genus SIO3C6. The sequence goes on from JAAHHJ010000016.1 coordinate 83,543, forward strand.
TTTTCAATCATCCACCGGACAATTACATTATCGAAGTCATCTCCTCCCAGGTGGTTGTTACCAGCAGTTGACTTGACTTCAAAGACCCCGTCTCCAAGTTGTAAAACCGAGACATCAAAGGTGCCACCACCCAAATCAAATACCAAGATTTTTTGTTCTTGATCCTGTTTATCTAAACCGTAGGCTAAAGATGCTGCCGTGGGTTCATTAATGATGCGCAGGACTTCGAGACCAGCAATAGTCCCAGAATCCTTGGTAGCTTGCCTTTGGGCGTCTGTAAAGTAAGCAGGAACTGTGATCACTGCTTGCTCAACAGGTTCACCGATGTAGTCTTCGGCATCCTTCTTGAGCTTTTGCAGGATCATGGCAGAGATTTCTTGAGGAGTGTAATTACGACCTCGGATCTGTACGTCAACGGTATCGTCACGACCTTTAACACAGGTGTAAGGGACACGGGAGAGTTCTTCGGAAGTATCCTCCCAGCGACGCCCGATAAAGCGCTTAATGCTATAAATCGTGTTATCGGCATTGGTCACTGCCTGTCTTTTCGCCAGTTGACCTACCAAGCGCTCCTCTACCTTGCCAAATCCCACCATACTTGGGGTAGTTCGACCACCTTCTGAGTTGGAAATGACGACGGGCTGACCCCCTTCTAAAACAGCGACACAACTATTAGTCGTGCCTAGGTCGATGCCAATGACTTTTCCCATAGCGCTTCGGCGTAAAGGTATTTGAAGTTGTTTTAGTTCTAGTTGAACGGGTTGCCATCAATGACTATCCCTTGAATCAACTTTCGTTGATACCTACTGGTACCTGAAATTTCGTGAAAGTGACACCCACCAACGGCTAATAGTGCCTAAGCAACTTAATTGTCCGCAATTTCTGGGGTACCTTCCTCCGAGGTTACCACGGGCTCCACAGCAGCAGCAACTTTGACCATCGCGTGGCGTAGCACGCGCTCCCCTAAGAAATATCCACGCTGTAACTGTTCAATCACCACTCCTTCTTGGTATTCATCAGTAGCTTCCCGCATCACGGCTTCGTGGAGGTTGGGGTCAAACTCTTGTCCTTCAGGGCGCATGGGGGCAACTCCAATGCGCTTGAGGCAGTCTACTAGTTGCTTGTAGACGCCCTGATAGCTCTTGTGAATTGCCATTTCTCCGTCATTTTGAGGTTTGATTTGGGCTCGTGCCCGCTCAAAATTGTCAACTACTGGCAGTAGCTCACTGATGGTACTCCGCTTGACTTGTAGCTCTAATTCCTCTTTTTCCTTGGAGGTACGCTTACGAAAATTATCAAAATCGGCTGCAATTCTTGCAGATTGACTTTTCAGGGAGTCAAGTTGCAGATTTTGCTGCTCTAACTGAGCTTTTAAAGCCTCAATTTCCTGCTTCAAGGTTTCGGTGTCTTCTAAAACAACTTCGACTGCTGGTGCCTCTGTTGCTGATGGGGCATCCTTAACCTCTAGTATTTCTTCTGGGGCAGATTCTTGTGAGTCTGTCGACTCCTGGGTAATTGGTTGGTCAAGATCTGATGGTAACTCCAAATCTTTTGCCACAGAAGCCTCTACCTCAGTTGCCGGCGATTGTTCACCCTCATTTTCTTGAGATAGTGTACTCTGTGTCTGTGGCGAGGTGTTGTCTTGCTGTTTTTCTTCGTCGATCATACTCCACTTATCCAAGCTACTTGAAACTGCTAATTATCTTAGAGCTCTGAACTTATCCTTGTCTGTTTTCACTACTAGCAACCCAATTCCTTAGCAAGTTTTTTTAGCGTTGTAGCCAAGAGGAAAGCGTTTGCGCATTACTGGCACAACTACTGCTTCCCCAAATCCTTTTTTGTCTTGGCACAAGCCTAACAACTTACCTATGGCAATCAACTAAGGCGCTAGAGCTACCAAGATCCTAGCACTTGAATTAGACGGTTCAAAACTTACAAATGTAATGCTCATGGCAACATCTGCCTGAGCCTTAACCTGAGGTACTTAGTTGGCAGCGCTTTTTCCAAGGACGGATCGACTGCTAAAGCTTGATCAAACCGTTTGCTCGCTTCATCTAACTGCCCGAGGCGATAGTGACACATTCCCAGATGGTAGAGTGTATTGGCATTAGTTCCGTACAGCATCAGAGAATATTGAAGATAGAGTGAGGCTTCCCGATAGCATTTCATTTTATAGAGTAATCTTGCTAGATGAAATGCTAAATCTTTCTGCTCGCCAATGGGATAGTAGTTTTCCCAAATGCGCTCGATCGCTCGATACAGTTCTTGTTTAAGGGATTCGGATGCGGTGTTTAGATGTTGCATCAAAGTGGGAAAACTGCCGAGAAAGATGTTGGCATCCCAGCCGCTTGCTCGCAGCCAAGCTAAAATTTGGGGAAGTGTGAGTGTATCGTAATGTTTCTCGATCGCCTTTTTCAAAGTAAAAAAATCGTCGGGTCCTAGTTGTTCGATATGTTCGGCAAATGCTAGTCGCGTTTCCACACAGTCTTTGGAGGCATAGCCTAACAAGAAAGCACAAACATTGAGGCTGTGATGGCGATGAACCACATTGAGAAATTGACCGCCGACATGGAGAAAGTACTGCCCAATGGCATGGTAGTTTACCATCAGTGAAAAACAATTTCCATGTCGTGTTAGAGATGGATTGCCGCGATTGAGGAGTGCTTGTTCGTGGCTATGACCTTTGTCTGCCGAAATCAACAGTAAACGATCGCCTGAGAGATAGCGTAAGTTGCGAATACAGTTGAGGGCGACGCTAGGAAATAAAACGGTGGTGTCTTGCAGGCGTTGGCGGTAGCTCTCGAGAATTTTGTTGAAGTTGGGTTCGTTATAGTAGTTGGATGTGATCGGATGTTCTTCAAAGTTAATCTCAATTTGATCGATTAGTTCGGGATGGTTGAGATCGAATACTTGTTGAGAGGGAATTAGGGTAACTAAGTTTTCGTATAACTGTTGGTTGCGAACTGAAAACGCATCTGAAGGGATGCTATCAAAAACGTAATTGGCAATAACAATCAGGGGATTTTTAAGGGTTGCGGCAGAGAGAATATAGCCACCGTACTCGAGGGTAAGTTGGCGATCATTCTCCAAATCGAAGCGGGCAAAATCGATAATGCCACTGCGGACAAAAGGGTAGAGAAATGGATGGGAACGCCAAAATTCTAAGTTGCGATCGGTAAAATCCGTTAGCAGGTATTTGACGGAAATATGTTTGAGAGGGGAGTGCTCGAAGAACCCGACAAATTTCTTGAGAAAATGATAGGCAAAGCGACCTGATCCGGCTCCGAGTTCCATAATATAGAAGGGCTGATCCCTATTGAAACCCTGGGCATGGCAATCTCTCAGAAAACCGAAAATGACCTTAGCGTAGGCGTTGGCAATGAAGGGGTTGCTGGTAATGTAATGGGGAACGATACCTTGGTTCCAAGCTTCGACCCCTTGGCGATCGAAAAAGTTGCGTTGGAACCTCCACAGCAGCGATTTTGAGAGCCGTTGGTTTTGCTCTAAGGTGTCGCTAGGTCGATTGTGGATCGTTCTCATTGTTTTGTTATTTTGAACCTAATTTGGTTTTGTTCAAGAATGAGACTCCGAAAGCTCCGGTTTTAACCAATTCCACCATTTTGTTTCATCCTTTGGCTGACGCCATGTATTGGTTGCACAGTGAACTTCTCCGTCGTGCAAATGATAGCCCTCCCAAGTATCAATTGACTCGCCTTTCAGTCCTATTTCTTTGAACATGGTGAGCATATATTCTTCAAATACATCTTGACCTGGCTTTACTGAAAGCTGAATTTTTTGCTCCCCCTTAGCATCGACTTCCAAGATTTTTTTGGCTTCCGCTTTGGCGATTGGTCCATAAGGCTTGGGGAAAATACAACAAGAATCAACAATCAACATATTTACCATATTGCTGGTCAGGGCTGAATAACCACCGCCTAACGAACTATACTTGAAAAGGACAGGAACTTCTATTATGTGTATAGACTTGCTCACCTCTTTTTCTAGAGTTTGTTTAACTGAGTCTAAATGTATTTGAACAATTTTGTTCCACTGATGGATTTGCATTATATCCATTCCCGCAATTTTTGGTAGCTGCATTAATGATGTATCCACTGTTTGCTTGCCTGTTTTTCCTCTTACTGACAAAAATGTATGCAAATCAATGGTTGATATTTCCTTCAAATCCGGATCTGATACGTTTTTCAGTTTCCGTTCAGTCAAGAATCCTTCTGCTTGGAACATTTTTGATGCTATCTCTAATAGTTCGTAAGCCTTAGTAGGGCTGGGAATGCACGCAATCAATTGATTTTTAGATTTTGTTGGCAGGAAGCACACTGTTTCATCAACATGACCTACCTCTAACCAACTTGCATCTAGCGCAAACGGTTTCTGCACTTTTTGGGCGTCCAAGAATTTTGCGTATTCTGGGATGATATTACCACTAGTATGTTGTATTGAAAAATAAATACGTCCCCAAGGATAATCAGGCAATGGAGGGGTCACTTCGATGTTTCCAAAACCTATGGTGTTGTATTTATTCTTGTCTGTTTGTTCAATTTTTGTCAACTTAAGCATCTGATTCGGGAAACTTTCATTCGTCAATAATACTTCCCAGCGTTTTAAGGGCGAAATAAGGGTTGAAAAATTTAGTTTTAGTTTTTGACCGGGCATATTTGAGTAGCCAATTTCCGCAGCATCCTGAACAAAGACGTCTGTACTGCCATCGATGGGTATCTTGACAATCTCTGTATTAAGACTGTTGTTCATAAATATATTCTGTAAGTCTTCGATGAATTTTGTTACCAATTCCCAATCTCTCGAAGCCTCTTGTTCTTGTTTCGATTCCTCTTGTTGTTTTTGAGGCTTGTGTTTCCAATAAGCGACATACACTTTATTTGTCTTGGAGTAAATATGAGGCATCATCCAAGGCGCTACAATAACTTCTGCCCTTTGAGTTTTTTGTAAGACTTCATCAACAATCGGGATGAATTTCAATTTGATTGGCTTCTCGCTTCTTGTTTGGTCGTAACGCTTGGCTGCCATGCCCAAGATTAGACCCTCTTTAGGAATCTCAAAATGATACTTATATTTGTCCTGATCTAATTTTGCCTCTAGTTCCTTGGCATCTTTTTTGATGCTTTCATAGATTTGGATGCGAGCGTGGTCTGTGGGACTCACTTCAAGAGTCCCTCCCAGTTTTTGATCTTTGTTATCATCTTCATCCGTGACATGCGGATAGAAAACTAGGGGGGCAAGCTGTAGTTCACTTGTATTAACTACTAACTCATCACCTTTTTTTTCATCATTTTCATCATTTTCATCATTGTCATCATTGTCATCATTGTCTTTGAAAACTCCACCCTGGCAGAGGATAATCGCTCCCTTACCATTTTCACCCCAAATCCACTTTTTTAGCTCCTTGCCTGAAACTAACTTTTTACTTAGTTCCTTAGGATTACCATTTCGCTCTCCCGTTCGATTTGCATCCAGGTACATATAAATATTTTCTACCCCAAGTTGACTCGCGTACTGTTGCGAGCCAATTCCACTTCCATATTCCCAACCCTCAGCCAATTCCATGGCATCGACGGTTTCCAATTCCATCATCCGATCAAACTCGGCAAACTGCTCGGCGAGTTCCACTTCCATCGCTTTTGCCTGCGGGTATGGTGCTTGGGGAGGAACCACTTCCACAGGAACATGCTGGGCAGTTTCTGACAGTGAGGGTGAGTGTTCCTCGTCCATTTTCTGGTCAAAGTCTTGGAAAGTTGGCTCTAATTCCAACGCTTCCCAGTATTCGTGGTTGAGGGCTTCAGCTTCCCTACTATTGCGCAGCGATCGCAGTTCGTCACGAAGGGCTTCCATTTGAGCGGCAAGAGCTTCTGTTTGTTGCGGTGGCTGCTGCTGTTTCTGCCATTGCAATTGCTTAACTTCGTTACGAATCTCCTGAAGTCGAGCCCCTAAGGCATCAGAGTGAGGTGAAGATTGCGCTGTTGAGGCTGGTGGTTGCTGAAGCGATTGGCGCGGTAGCGCCAGCGCCTTAAGCGATCGCATTTCGTGGCGGAGGGCTTCTACTTCCCTAGCAATATCGTTGGAGTCAGATGAAGTGGCGTTGGTGAACTCGGCTGCATGGGAAATCTCTTCTTCTTCCGGCTCAAAGGAGGATGCCTGGAATGGTACATCCCCTGTTGCCATTTCGTCAGGGTAGTTATCGTCCCAGGGACTAGCTTCGGCATAGTCATCATCCCAGGAACTAGCTTTAGCGTAGTCTTGTTGTTGGACAGTAATGTCTTCGTTGAAATCGAAAGCCTGGGCAGTCATTAGAGAATCATCGCCTTCGGGGGTGATAACTTCAATCGGCTTGCCGTCGTCGAAGGAACGAACTTGCCGACGGTAATTTTGGGGCTGTGGTTGTTTCTTGGGTTTTTCAACTGCTTTTTCTAGATTGAATAAGGAACCAGAACCCGATGGCGAGGGTGGAGGAGGAGGCGATAGATGATCACCGTCCAGTTGTTGTTCAAGCTCGGAGAGTCGGTTTGTGGAGTGTTTTTTTTTCATTTTCCTTTAAGGTCTAAATTACTAAAACGTTTGGCAATGGGCTGTTTCTTAGGGAACTCCAAGAAATAAATTATCCAATTTACTTAGAAATATGATCTAAAGAATCATCTCCCCCTCTCCCCATCTCCCTCTCTCCCCATCTCCCCATCTCCCCATCTCCCCATCTCCCCATCTCCCCCTCTCTCCATCTTTTTGAATGCCGTCAATGTTCTTGATGCGGAATAGTTGGCAAGCAACTTATGATCCTCCTCTGATGGCTCGTCACTGGTTCGAGTTACAAAACAGATCGTGATTGCTAGAGTAAGCAGAAAAATTTGGGACAAAGCTGCCAAAAACAATAGGGTATCGACGAGTAAACGAATAATCACCGGTAGCGAGGTGATCAGGATACGACCAAACCACTGGAGCGGCAACATCGGCTCGAAGTTTTGCCCTATATCTAACGGCGATAAGATTGAATTTGTGCCTTGCAAAACTAGGGAACCGGACGGTAGAGTTTCAACTAACAAGGGAATAGGGAATAGGAAACGGGGAACAGTGAGCAATGAACGATTCCCTGCTCTAGATTCGACTTCTTCTTTAACTAAGGCAGAAGTACGAGGGCAGAGGGCAGAAGGAATCTGCTCTGGTACTTCTAGCGACCCAAGGGAGCAAGGGTTTAAATCCCCCACCAGAATCTTCGATTTGGTGGCTTGCAATTGGGTAAGGTTTGAATCCCCCCCATCCAATTGCACCCTTCTGCCATCTGCCTCCTGCCCTCTGCCTTCTTTAATGGTGCTGCCGGTATTTTCCTTTAAGGTTTCGGTTGAGGTGATAGAGAGAGAACGGTTTGGTGTTCCCCGTTCCTCGTTACCTGTCCTCCATTGTAAATTTTGCATGGTTGTTGGGGGTGGTTGCTCGGTTTTAGTCGAGGACTCCCCCAAGCTAATGTTGCGATCAAAATCGTCGAACCGCTCCTCTAATATTTTTGCTGTTGGTGTTGTGTGCGTTTTTGCCGAAGACTGTTCTCGGTCTATTTCTTGATCAAATTCGTCGAAGGGAATCTCGATTTCTACTTCTCCCAAGTCGAAAGAGGTAGCGTATTTCATTTCTTTGCTAATGTCGCTGAAGGCGGCATGAAATCCATTTTCGTGCGAATTATTTCGACTGGGAGCAGCTGCGAAGGTTTCGTGAAAATTTAGTTCTGGTTTGATTGCTTCTGAGGTTGAGCGATGTCCGTTGTGCTGTGTGGCAGTGGAAACGAAAGTCTGATTTCCGTTTTGAGTTTCATCGGATACTGTGGTGGCAATTTCTGATTCTAATTTGTTCGTTAATTGAGGTAAATGGCTCGGTGGTAAATGATTTGATTCCTGAGCTTCTCGGTATCCGACTACAATTGGTTCTCCGGTATCGAAAACGTAGGCTTTAAATGATAACTTTGGTCTTTTAAGAGGCTGTTTCGGTGTTTGTGTTTGCAGTTGCCTTGGATGTTTGGGCTGAATTTGCCCTACTTTGCCTCTAAGTTCTTGTTCTAAATCAAGCAAGCGATTGTTACTGGCAGCAGGGCGCTTGTACTGCATTGATAGAGGGCGATCGCTTGATGTTTTAATAGGAGGTGGAGCCTTTCCCGTTTCCTCACCTGAGTCTAGGAGCCAGTGATGGGAGACTTTTCCTTTCTTAATCCTATTGGGGATAAAATGATTCTGCTGGTTCGATCGCCCGCGAGCGACCAATTCTCGTTCTAGATCGAGAAGGCGGTTTTTACTAGTAGGGCGACGATCATGCATATCAATTTTAGATTTTAGATTTTATTAGATTTTTATTTTAAATTTTAGATTGTCCTCCCTTTGACCAGGATGAGGCGATTTGACACTCCCCGCCCTATAAGAGCGGGGATTCTTTCATCTCGGGGATTCCAATGAATTTACCCTCCGAAAGCATCTTGACCACCGAGTTTAACTTCGTCAATCGGTAATTAACACGCCTCGGTGCGCGCCCTACGGCTGCAAGTCCGCGTATTGCGACTACTTGAGCGGCTGCCACGTCTCTGTCTGTGGTATAGCCGCAATTGCTGCATGAATGGACACGCTCAGCTAAAGTTTTCTTCCCAGTTTCTGTTAAACAATTGGGACAGATTTGAGAGGTCTTTCTGGCGTCTACCTTTTGGAAAAACACACCGCGCTTTAAACAGCACTGGGAGAGTATTTGTAGAAACTGACCCCAACCTGCATCTAAGCAATGTTTTGATAACATGCCCTTGGTTAGTCCTTTCAGGTTTAAATCTTCTGCAAATATCATTCCTGCCTGATCACAAAGGTTATGGGCTAATTCCCAATGGTAGTTTTTCCGGATGTTCCCAATTCGCTCATACAGTTTGCTTACTTTGTATTGCGCTTTCTTTTGGTTCCTGCTCCCCCGACGCTTCCTACTAACCCTCTGTTGCAGCAATTTAAGCTTGCGTTCGAGACTTTTGAAAGGTCGTGGATTAGGGAACAATTTGCCAGTTGAAGTCGCTACAAAGCTTAAAATTCCCACATCTATCCCCAACGGTTCCCCATAGGGAAGTACTTGGGGGATGTCTACTTTCCACTGAACCGTTAACATCACATACCAGCCAGAAGCCCTGCGCACTACTCGCGCCTGCTTGAGTTCTCCCCCTTCAGGAATGTCTCTTGATTGCCGGAACTTAACCTTTCCTATTTTGGGAAGCTTGATCGATCCCTTTTCTAAAGAATTCACCCCCAATTGAGGAAAGACGAATGACCGCATCGTTCCATGCTTCTTGAAACGTGGGAACCCGTGGGAGTTCTCCCACATGCTCACAAACGCTTTTTCTAGTCGTTTGATTGTTTGCTGAAGTACATGAACTTGAACCGCTTTTAGTTGAGGAATTAACGCTCTAGCAGCAGTAAGCCCTCGGCACTGACTGGCATAATTCGGGCGTTTGGCATCAGCTGGGATGATGTATTCTGACTTGAGGGAACAAGCATTTATTTGACACGATCTCGACTTAAACCAGTCTTTCCTCTCCGCTAAAGCGTAGTTGTAGACTTTTCTGCACCGCTCTAGCCATTCTTCAAATAGAACGACTTGGGTTGCTGTTGGTTTAAGTTTAAATTCGTAAGTTAAATTAAACACTTGTCTGCCTCCTTAGCCTTATTTTACTTCAGCTTTGAATATTCGCCCAGTCCCTTTATCAAAAGCGCTGGTTGCTGAAAGTCCCCCTAGAAGGGGGAGGCACCAGACCCATTTTTTGGGTCATGCTCTTCGAGTGCCGATTTGGAATTGAGATTAGTTTTGAGCGTGAGGTTAATGACGGCGTAGTGATCTAGGGCAACTTCAAGTTTTCCTGGTTGATTTTCCAGTTGAGCGCGATTAATTTTGAGGTCGATTTTGTTTTCTCCTGCTGCTATAACTGGTACTCTTTTTCCATCAAGAACTGCCACCGGAAACTCTCCCTCACCAGGAAAAATCATTAGGTTTTTACCTTCCAAGATGAGGACACTTTCGTTATAAATTTTGGTGAATTTGGCTTTAGAAACCATGGGCGGGTTCTGGCGGCGACGAGCTTGGTTTAATAGTTCATCGAGGGTGTGGCGTTCAATCTTCTCCTCTGTATGGGCATTAAGATCAATGCCTTGATCATCAACAGCACGCCGCAAATCTTCTGTCGAACGAATGCCCAATTTTTTGAGGGTTTTGTGTGCTGTTTCCGATAAGTCTGTTGCTTCGATGACGATATCATCTTGACTGATGGGTTTGGTTACTTCTTGAATTTGGTGCTCGCGAATCGAACCCAGTTGCAGGGTCATTTTCGATGCCCCCCTTTCTCCTGGTTGGGCGGTGGTAAACTGGATATGACCGTCATGGTATTCGGGGAACAGTTGCAAGTCTATAGCCAGATCTTTGACCATGTAAGTTAGCTTGCGATTAGCTCCTTTTACCGATAGAGTATCTTGGGCGCGATCGAGTTCGTAAATCAGCGCATCAACGAAGGAATTTAAGTGCCAGGACTGGTTTTCTCTAGTCGCCATGATCAACCTCCACACGCAGCTTGAGGCGGTGAAACACTGGCATAATTGTCGTTTCTATGGTTTGGGTGGGAGCTGAGCCGTTTAAGAAGAGTTTGCCCGTTTCATCGGCTTGGACTCCCAATTCTAAGGGCATTTCTAGTTTCACTGCTTCTACGTGCATGGTGGAACCTGTTTGGGAATCGGCGAGGATTTCGTCCCAATCTGTGAGCTGTTCTACCACTTCGGCTAAGGGCGAGTGGAGGCTATTTTGGTTGGATTGAGAAGTGTTGGCTGGCATGGCTTTGGTAATTTGCTAGTAGGGACGATAACCGTTGCCGTTGGTATATGCCCGACGGTGAGTGGGTTTGGGTTCGAGGGTGACGGGAGTAGTGGGAACGGGTTTATCGAAGATGACTTTTTCACCGTTGAGGAGAATAAGTTCACTTCCCAGTTCTAAAGCCAATGATTTTGCAAGCGCTTGATTTTTGTATCTAAATTCGATCCATAGATTAGAAAAAATAAGAGCCCTGTTGTTGTTTTTGTTTGAGGGCATGGCTAACTGGGGGGGAGATTGATTAATATCCCATGGTGCTTCGGTACTCTTTTCAAGATCCCAAAGTTTCTTCCTGCTTCCAGAAGCAGCAGAATCAAAAATCGCACCGTTACCGCCCATGGCAACCCAATGTCCGGGGAGAGTGTTATTATCATCTGTTGCTTTTACCCAAATCAGATGCGATGCCCCTTTCGGGGGTAATTTATAGCCCTTTTTTTCCGTTATTTTAACCTTCAAGTTTTCTTCTAAGAATTTTTTCTCTTTTTGATACAAATTCTGAAAGATTGGATATTTTTGAAAAAGCCATTTTTCAAAGCCTTCGATTACATAAACATCAACCTCAAGATAACCAGTCTTTAGAGCAACATCAATCAACCCTGAAACAGAGTTCAAACCATTTTGGTTTTTATTAGTAATATAAATTGCTTCATCATTGCTTGAATTCAGCGTAATATTACCAGTAAGTTTGTAAATGAAGTCTACTTCCTCGCTTGGCGTCTTCCGGATTCTGTTGTTCTTGGATAAAATCCTTCCTTCTCGTTCTGTTGATTTTTGATCAGTAGGATTATAAATAATTTCTATGTCCTTTTCCTTAGGATTCAAGCTCATCGAGACTATAATAGCTGCTAGAGCGAAAGCACCGCACTTCGGACCGTGTTGGTTTCCCAAGTTTTTGATATCAATTTTTTCATTCTTGAGTTTATTTATTTCTTCTGTATCGAATTCTGTATCTTCTATGTAACCCTTTTTTTCCTCTTCTGGTGGAGAAATTTGTATAAATGCCATTTTTCTAATCTCCTAAAAATTTCAAATTACTGAGAGAAGAGCAAATCTAAACTGGAAAGAGGGATTCAGATTGCTTGGCAATATCCTGATCGCACTCTCTAAGAACTTGTACCAACGAACCGAGCAACACTAGGAATAGGGAAATACACTGTACGCTCGCTCAATTCCAAAACGCGACCATTACCATCGCTATCCATCACCTGCTTGAGTACTACTCGCCGCAGATTCACCTCTGGATAAACCCAGAGAGTAGCACTATCCCCCTCATCCCCTTCAAACTCCACCTGAGTCCGTGCCAATTGGTGAAAACTATCGCGAAATTCAGAGCAAGCCAATGCCGCCATCTCCTCATCGTCAAGGCGGGGCTTATCAGAAATCCATGCTAATAACCGCTCTAGCTGCCGTGGACTAAGCACCATGCCCGTTTTCAACTTGCCAGATTGATCGCTTGTGTCCCGGGCATCCATGTGGAGCATGGTTTCCATCCGGGCATTATTTCGCTCCTTTGGCTCCAAAACGTAGTAATACTTGCAGTCTAGAGCAATACGCTGCCCATCTTCTGAAAAACCCCCTTGCCAAATCTTATGCCAGTAGGGACGATATTCCTTGGGGTCGTTGAGAGCAAAAGTTTCTTCCACACCTTCAAGGCGCTCAAAGATATAGCCTCCCACCAAAGTCACCAAAACCGCCGTACTGGTTCCCAGGCGTTTTTTGTTGCCCGTGCGACTCGATCGCGCCGTCCAAGTCAGCACTGCACAAATCAGGTATTCTTCATTGGGTTTGAGCGATCGCAACTGTTCTCGACCCAACCGGAACCTACCATCGACTGGACCTGAGCGCAAGTCTTCCACCCGATATTTTTGCTCAGCTAACACCTCCAAGGTTTCCGGGTTCTTAACTAACAGTTGCACTGTTCCCCGTGTAATCGGACGGGGCGTATCCAATACTAAGGGAAAGGCAATATCCTGATCAATGCGATACAAAACTCGCGAGCCTCCCCCCGTCACTTGGGGGCGAATACCGGAAAAGTGGAGTCGAACCGTTTCCTGGCGGTGGTATTCTCGTTCTCGACCATTGAGACTATTGCGAAGGGGAATAAGAGCAGGATCATCATCGTTGAGTTCATCTGCGATCGCTCTGATAAAGCCTGGAAAATGCTTACCCGCTTCTAAAGCACCTTGAGTAATTGTCCCCATTAAAACACGCCCTCGCATTGGTCCGGATGATATTGTCCGCACAGTTTCTGGGTGCAAGGAACGTCCCAATAATGGCATTAAACTGGGCATGTGATCGAACACTTCCGGCGGCATCATAACTCGCCCAGGAAAGGGGGAATAGCCATCAAAACTCAAGGCTTTGGCAGTACTTGGCGCTGCCTTGGCGTTTTGAAGTTGAGAGATTAAGCTCACAATTTGATTGAGAGTATCGGGGTTTTGGAGCTGTGCCTTAATCTTTTGCGGCTGCCCCCCTGTCCCTGGTAATAAACTATCAAGTAATTTCGTGACCCCAGTGACGGCAACTCCTGCTTCTGGACCTAAAATGCCGGTGAGGATAGGCGCAGCAACGGGGGCAACAGCTTTGACAGCTTTAACCACACCAGAAGCTACTTTGCCCACAGTTTTGATCAAACCGTCCAAAAATCCCATGCTCTCGCTATAGGATTCTTGGTAGCTGAAGGGGACAGTATCGACAGGTTGGTTATCCATAACATTTGGGGTGGAAAACGATAGGGAAATGGGGCTAGAGGTAACGGGAACAGGAATAATTTCAGAAAGGGCAGGACCAGTTCGTTTGTGATCACGAAAGCTAAATAATTGCAGGTAACGGTATCGAGAATCAAAGCGACTGCTCGGTATTTCTAAAAGAGTACGACCTAGGGTTTCTGGTGGTAAAGGACCGAACACGGGAGAAACAAACCGAGCATTTTCTAGGAAGGTCAAACCATTTCTGGTAAAGGTGCGATCGTCCCCAATGCTATAGGCGTAGAATCGGTTAGTCGTCCCGATATCCAGATTAAATATAATTTTGTTGCCTTTATTTTCTTTAAAGTCAACGATCGCGAGTGCCATTGGGAGATGTGTTTAAAGTTCGAGATTCAAGACTCAACTTTGACCTTAGAGGTTAAGATTGGTTGCCGTTTTGAGTTTGGTCAGTTTTTGGTTGGACTGAACCAGGGTTATCACGGTTCATCAAAATATCTCGGAAGTTATCTAAAGCAAAGTAATCGGTTTTGAAGTTAATTTCCACTTCGCCGTGTACTTTAGTACTAGAGGCAGTTGCTGCAGCACTCTGTACTTGGGCAGTCGAAACCGAAATTTTTGTATTCCTCTTACTGCTGCCATAGCCGCCCCCAAACATACCAAGGAAGCCACCCATACCAATCGTGCGGCCGCGAATCGCTTGCCGATTCTGTTGGGCTGTATCAGCTTTGCGAATTTGCTCTTGAGCAGTAATTTGGAAATCAAGGGTGGCTTTGACTTTTCCATTGTCAACTACCAAACGCGTCACCCCCATGAGCAGCATTTCTTCCAACAATTGTTGGTGTTGCCTTACTAATTGCAGTTTCGCTTGCAAGATCTCGCCCTGAATATCTTCGCTACTGGTATCGACAGCGTTACCGCTAGAATCTCCCAGAGTAATTTGGCTACTGGCATCGTTAGTACTGCTTCCATCCAAGCTGCCAAGATTGCCGCCGGAACCAAGTAAGTCCCCGCCGAAGTTACTGCTACCAAGAATTTGGAAACGGTTGGGTTGAGTTTCGGATAAAAAGGCGTAAGCAGTAGCATCATCAACAGTACTGATAAACTTGCTCGCCGGTTGGGTAATACGATCAACTAAATCGGCGTAGGAGTCCATTTGCTCCTTAGTTACTTCCAAGTTGGCGTCGAATACACCCTTGAGCAAGTCTTTGACAAATTGAGGAAAATCCACTTGGCGCAAAGTCCTGCCAGCGATTGCGCCTTGTTGATCAATGCGGCGATTCAAATGGCGACTATCATCAATTAAATCCCCTGCCGCCATCGCCTCAGCCAATTGTTGTTGCCGCGAAATTTGTTGAGATAATTCGCCGACGCGATGTTTATAAAGCTGAAACTGTTCCTGCCTAGACCGCTTTCTAAATTCCCGATCTTTACCAAGTTCTTCTCGAGCCATCGCTCGCGCCTGTTCCTGGATTGCTACTTGATTCGGCATAGTTTTTTTTCTCCCTAAAGTTTACTCAACTACTAATATTTGTTTGCCACAAATATCGCTTGAAGTATTGACACTTCCCCTTTTAGAAAAAGGGGGATTCTTGAATCTTAGACAGAGCTTAGCAGAAGGGATTTCTCCACTCTGCCAGAGGCTCCGCTCTCCTCAAGCGTGCGAGTGCGCTTTCCAATGGCGAGGGAACCGTGCGCTAAGAGCGCCCCGCTTCGCTAACGCCTTGGGTCGCACTCAAATTCCCGCATGCCCTGCGGTATATCAAAACGCTCTATCATCACCCCACCCCTTGTTGAGAATGTTGATCGCAGCGTTGTGGTCTCTATCTAATACCGTCTGGCAATATGGGCATTGATGAGTTCTCGTACTGAGACTTTTCTTCACCAATTCCCCACAGCTAGAACAATTTTGAGATGTCCAGTGGGGCGCGACAGAGAATACTATCCGCCCATAGACTTTGCCAAAATAGTCCAGCCAGTCGGTAAACATTGACCACGAGACATCAGATATCGACTTCGCCAGTTTATGGTTTTTCACCATATTGCGCACTTTCAAGTCCTCGTAAACCACCAGATCGTTAGATTGGATTAGCGCTCTTGCTGTCTTGACAGCAAAATCTTTACGCTGACTACTTACCTTGAAGTGCGCTCTACCTAATTTCTTAATGGCTTTAAGTCGATTTTTTGAGCCTTTTACTCTTGCAGATTTCCGTCGCTGCCTTCTTTTTAACCTCAGTTCCGACTTCCTTAAGTAACGGGGGTTGTTGACAACCTCGCCGTTACTATCGGTGTAGAACTCTTTTATGCCCAAATCAATACCCACAAACTTATTAGTTCTGGGTAAGGGTTCAGAACGCTCTACATCTATGCAGAATTGGACAAAATACCCTTTGGCACGACGGACTATTCTAACTCGCTTTATTTGCTTTTTGGTGTACCAACTTAAGTCGCGAGTTCCTTTCAACTTGAAAGTGCCAGAATTGAAGTCATCAGTTAGGGTTAACTTCTTCCTATCTTCCGACAGATTCCATCCCGTGATTTTGTACTCAACAGAGCGAGAGTTTTTCTTGAATTTGGGATAGCCCTTCAATCCTTGCACCTTCTTTTTGCAGTTGTCAAAGAACCTGGAGATTGCACTCCATGCCCTTTCTGCGTGAGATTGACAAGCTTGCGAGTTTAATTTGCCAGCCCATTCAAACTCTTTCCTCAGCTCTAATGCTAGTTTGTTTAGCCTGTTGCGATTAACTCGCTCGTCTGGCGATGATTCAATCCAATAGGCGAGGCATTTATTGCGGATAAATTGACCAGTACGAATAGCTTCATTAAGCCGTTCGTACTGCCAGTTTTTTCCTACTAGTTTTGCCTCAAGTACTAACATTTATGCTGCCGTATTTGTGACTGCTATTGTACCATTAAATCAGTTGTTGTTTACGGATGTTTCGCGCACTTAAAAGTGCTATCGCTACATCCCCCGCTGGAAAGACGGGGGTTTTGCTCTAAATCCTATAAGAACCAATTAACAAGCAGTAAGTAAAAACTAAAGTAACAGCAACAAAAATTAACTCAAGCCAAAACCAGCAAACCTTACTTATTACTTATTACTTATTACTTATTACTTATTACTTATTACTTATTACCAGTGGTCAAACTCGTCATCACCACCAACGCCACTGCCAGCAAAGTTATCGAATTCAGCATCGTCATCATCAAAATCGCCCTCTTTAACGTCGTAAGCAATGAAGTTTGCCCCACCATTCCCCCTACTTCTGCCGTTGCGGGGGGGAGCCGACGGTAAAGATCTTGGCGACTGTTTGTAGGGCTTACCACCGAGAGTTTCCCTTGCTAAAACCCAGGCTTCTACGGAGCTTATCAGTTGCTCAAACTGACTAGATTTAACAGAACTTGAGTTAAAATTGGCGATCCATTCAAAGATTTTATTACCATCTACTGCCATAGTTTTAATGGTTTCGGTATTGGGAGCCTGACCAAACTCTTCTTTGGCAATGCGCTCAATAGTACTCCATAGGCTTTGAGTGCTACCGCCGTAATAGCTACGAACATCATCGCTATAAATAATTTCGATCGCTTCTTGCAGGTGATTATAATCCTCCGTCACTTGCAAATGCGCCATGCCCGTCATATGGTCACTGAGGTTGTATTGCAAATCTTCTGTGACTTGATAGATACGAGAGTTAGAAACACCGCTATCTTGCCAGGTACTCCAATAAGCCTTGCGTTCAGTTTTGTAGATATATTTCATTACCTCAGCAAGCAACTGTTCCCACAAGGTGGTAAAGTCAGCATTTACCGCCATACGGGAGAGTACTTGTCCGTCACCTTTGTTGAGTACCCGCTTGTAGAGCATGGCTCGTTCTTCAGGGGTTGAGCGCTCGTTGCGACGCTTGTGAAAACGGTATAGTAATGAGGCCGTTGTGCCAGTGGGGATGTCGAGTAAACCACTTGCCCAACGCAAAACTAAGGCGTTGGCGACATCGAAAACCCGCATCACTTCACCAACACAATAGACGTAATCCAAGGCTCCAGCAGCCAAGATATTGCTCTTCGTAATCCCCTGAGTCTCCACTGATTCAAAGCGATCAACAGAAAAATCCCAGGTATTTTCAAACTCTTTAGAAGAATAAATGAGATCGATTGGGTCTTCGGAATCGCTAGCCCCAGTCTGGGCCTCGTTATAAGCTAGGATAAAATATTTGTCGTAATCGCCGCTGTTATAACCATTTTCATCAATCGTCAGGTCAAGTTCAACGAGACGATCAAGCATTTTATCTTTGATGCTATCGGTGAACTTGCTCGAATCGATATTGGTGCGATTTTCAATGTATTGATCTAGGTAATAGGATAGTTCACCGCGTTCGTTAATAATGTCGAGTATTGCTTCCACTGCCGATTCAACTTCACCTGAGGCAATTGGAAGCCCGCTTTCTTCAATCAAATCATCGAGGAGTTGCCACTTGTAAGCACTCTCATCAATAGAGGAGATGTGTTTGTCTAGACAAACTAGACCGAACATTTGACCGTAGAACCTAGTTTGCGGCCCTTCTTGAACGTAGCGCAAGACCGCATTGTACATTGAATCTTCATCAATCGAGCCTTCTTGGATTGATAAGTAAATCACCCCCGCGTAGATAGTGATACTTGAGAGCAACAGTTGTACAACACTATCTAGAGAAGCATTGTTAAGGTTATCGGTGACTTGAGACACCACACCCGTTAATGAGGCTGAGATGATTGCTTGCTTGGCGTCATCGACACTACTAGCTGCATCACTGTCGGAGAAAGTATCGGTGTAGAAGGTTGTGTCGTAGTAAGATTCCACTGCTTCCAGTGCCTGAGTTGCGTAATCATCAAGGGTGACGCTCGGGGCACTAATCACGAGCACTGCATCGACAGAACTAGTTGTTGCCATGGTTTTTCTCCTTTAGATACGTTTGGAATTGAGTCCCATTTTTCTAACATTGAGATGTTCTACGCTGCCGGTAAAAGTCTAGGATTCTTCGTTGGCAACGCTAGCAGCCACACTGAGTACGCTGGTGGTATCCGAAGAAATATCCCCAGTACTACTTGTACTACTGCTATTAGAAGCTACAACCTCGGCAGCCACTTCCAAAAGGCTGCTGGTGGTGGTGGTGCTACTACTGCTGCTACTGCTGCTACTGCTGCTAGTAGTGGATGTCGTCGATGTCGTCTCTGATGTTTCCAGTACTGTCTCAGTTGATTGGGAAACCTTGTAATCGATGTAGCGTTTCAAAACCTGGGCGAGTTCGTCGTAGTCTTGAGGAACCTCTCGAAGCTGAGCGATCCAAATATCATCTGATCCCTGATTGGTCTCTGTCTCAGACATATCACCCTTCGTCAAGCCTGCTACGTATAAACTACCATCAGAACCAATAGTCATGTTGTAGAGAAAATCCTGGTTATCGTCAGATGAGCTGACTTGTTTGAGCCAAAGCTGCTCTCCTGTATAGGCATTGTACTTGGCGATCAAAGCATCGCGGGTAGTTACTGGCTCTAAACCCTCTAACTGACCTTCAGTCGAGCCCCCGAGATACACGCCGCCATCGTTATCGACTGAAATGCTCCCCATCGATAGATTAAAGGCGTCTTGACCACCAAATTGATTGAGCCAGAGCTGCTCTCCCGTACTTGCCTGGAATTTTGCTACCCACGATTGAAAGTTCTGGTATGTTGCTTCTACTACACCTTCTTTTAAGTCACCTTTGGTAGTGCCGGTGGCGTAAACACCACCAGAATCATCAACAGCAACGCCTAAGGCTTGTTCGTTTTGGTTGCTGACGCTACCAAATTGCTCAATCCACTGACGCTCTCCATCGCTATTGTATTTGGCAATCCAAACATCCTCGCTTGCTTGATTATTGCTTGCATTCGTACCGGAAATTACACCTGTGGTATAACCGACTGCATAAACATTACTGCTGCTATCGACTGCGAGATCCATGCAGTAGCTTTCGCTCTCGCTGCTACCGAATTGCTGAATCCAATCTAGTTCTTGATCCGTACTCAATTTGGCAATCCAAGTATCCCTGGTGCCAGTAGATGTGAGCGTATCGCCATCTGAGGAAAGCATCGAGCCTATCACAGAACCAGTCACATACAAGTAACCGCTACCATCTGTCACAATAGAGCTGCTTGAAACCACTGCACCACTGGCATACTCAAAGTTGTAAGTCCATACTACTTCTCCCGCATCAAGGTCTAATTTGGTTACCAAAGTTTTTTTGTTTTGATAATCTCGAATTAGCACGTAAACATTGTCATCGTCTACGGCAAGATCATCACCAAGGGAAGTGCTAGCATCGATTACATCGCTGAGTTGTTTGGACCAGATCTGCTCTCCCGATTTGGCATAGAACTTAGCGACCCAGCAAATCAAAGAACCGCTTGAAGTATTATATCCAGTGGCATAGATGTAGTAGTTGTCGCTATCGACGACAACTGCATTACCTCCATCATTTTCGGACGTTCCTAGTTGTTGAAGCCAATCGATTTCTGCTTGCATAGTTCACCTGTGTTTGTTATCTAATGACACTCGAGTTCCCCTGCTTAATCCTTAAAATAGAGGGTATTCTAATATTGATTTGATTAGCTTACATTGACCTCTCCTCGCGTTAAAACGACGAAGATTCAAGCGGTTGTAAAAGAGCGCATTAAAATGTCGCTCCTGCGCTTTGTTTCCCAGATTTTATATCTGGTAGGTACGGTCAAAAATACCCTACAGACCTTGGTTAAGTTCACACTTAACTGTGTCTCTACTTTGCGCAAAATGTTGGCAGCCCCGTTAATATCTGCGTTAACTTCAGTGCCATTTTTTGTCCGATACATACCTCTAGATACTCGTCTTCCGGATGGCTTCCACCGTTCGGGTTTTTCACCAAATTTGGGCAAGAAATCTCCGTCTAAAAAACTGCTCTTTGAGGTGTAGGACTCTTCAGTTTCAATAAATTTTAATCCATACTGTTGGCACAACTGAGCTATACGTTCTTTGAGTTTAGCGGTAGGCACTCCTACAAACTCTTGGTTGTTTTTTTTGCCCATTTCCATACGGTTTTTATTGCCTTGGTTCCAGCCAAAGACAATCGTGCCAAGGTCATGACTTAAGCAGTAGTTAATTACTAATCTTGCTGCTTTGTTGAGAGCATCTCTCATCTGGCGATTACGACGCTCTGAAAGTTGAGCTAGTTTCTCATCCCAGTAATCTTGAGCTTTGTTCTTTTTTTGCTTAGCCACTTGCTTGTTGTACCACTGGTTAAGACTTTTAACTTTCCTGCCATCGACAATAAAGCTGTCTCCATCAGTAGAAACACAGGTTAACCAGTTGTTCAAACCTGGATCTATACCTAAAGCCTTGTCTGATAAATCCACAATTTGTGGCTGCATTTTGTAAGTGTATTCAGCGTAAAAACAGCCATTTCTCGGTAGAATCCGAATTTCAGCAATGTCTTTAACGCGAAGTCCATAGGGAGGTGGCACTTGAATGTGTTCAATTCCAAACCACTCCTTAAATGTCTTGCCCAGACTCAGTGAGACTTGACCTGTTTCCTGGTCAAATGATACCCATCTGGCAGGGTATGAAATAGTAGCCAAACCGCCTTTTTTTCGATATTTGGGCAGCTTGGGTTTGTCTGATATTTCTCCTTTAAAGAACTTATTTGTCAACTCTTTATAGGACTTGAAGGATTCAGCTACTCCTGTGAGTACCTGCTGAGCAACTGCTGACCTCAAAATCTTAAAATGAGGATTGTCTTTAAGTTCTGCGTGGAGAGAATAGGCATCATGTTCTACTTGACCAAAGGTGAAAAATGCTTGCCTCAACAAGTATGTGCCGCAATTGACTAGCTTGTTGGCTTGCTGACAGATAAATACCAAAATCTCTTTTTCTAATTGATCAGGATGAAGCATTATTTGTTGGCATCTGTACAAAAATATCACCTCCTTTAATTGCTTAACCCCTTTCATACCTAAAATTATTTTACAACAAAAACATTTGTCAAAGTATCGTCGGAATAAATTCGATTCGTGACCCTACAATTGGTTAAAACCAACGCGCTCTCCCTCGAGGTTATTTTTTGTTTTGTATTATTTCTTTAACATTGAGATTTTCTAAGCTGCTGGAAAAGTCTAGGATTCTTCGTTGGCAACGCTAGCAGCCACACTGAGTACGCTGGTGGTATCCGAAGAAATATCCCCAGTGCTACTGCTATTAGAAGCTATAACCTCGGCAGCCACTTCCAGAAGGCTGCTGGTGGTGATACTGCTGCTAGTAGTGGATGTCGTCTCTGATGTTTCCAGTACTGTCTCAGTTGATTGGGAAACCTTGTAATCGATGTACCGTTTCAAAACCTGGGTGAGTTCGTCGTAGTCTTCAGGAACCTCTCGAAGCTGAGCGATCCAAATATCAGTCGATCCCTGATAGGTCTCTGTCTCAAACATCTCACCACCCGTAATGCCGGCTACGTATAAACTACCATCAGAACCGACGGTCATGTTATAGGCACTATCGCTCCCATCGTCAGAGGAGTTGAGTTGTTCGAGCCAAAGTTGCTCTCCCGTATAGGCATTGTATTTGGCAATTAAAGCATCACTGGTAGTTACTGCCTCTAAACCATCTAGCTGACCTTTAGTCCATCCTCCAATATACACACCGCCATCGTTATAGACTGAAATGCCTCGCATCCAGACATTAAAAGCATCTTGGTCATCGCCCAATTGATCAAGCCAGAGCTGTTCTCCCGTACTTGCCTGGAATTTTGCCACCCAGGACTGAGAGTTCTCGTATTCTGCTTCTACTGCACCTTCTTTTAAGTCACCATAGGTAGGACCGGTGGCGTAAACACCACCGGACTCATCGACGGCAACGCCTAAGGCTTGTTCTTTCTGGTTGCTGGCGCTACCAATTTGCTCAATCCACTGAAGCTCTCCATCGCTATTGTATTTGGCAATCCAAACATCCTGACTTGCTTGATCATTGCTTGCATCCGTACCGGAAATTACACCTGTGGTATAGCCGACTGCATAAACATTACTGCTGCTATCGACTGCGAGATCCATGCCGTAGCTTTCGCTCTCGCTGCTACCGAATTGCTGAATCCAAGTTAGCTCCTGATCCGTACTCAATTTGGCAATCCAAGCATCTAAGGTGCCAGTAGACTCCAACGCTTCACCATCTGCCGAGAGCATCGAGCCTGCCACAGTACCGGTTACGTACAAATAACCGTTACCATCTGCCACAATAGAGCGGGGTTTGTGAGCTGCATCGTTGTTAGACTCAAACTCGTAACTCCATAGTTCATCTCCCGTCTCGAGTTCGAATTTGATAACCAATGTTTTCCCGATTGCTCCTTCCTGTGCAATATTACTTACACCTATTCGAATAAGGACATAAACACCGTCATCGTCTACGGCAAGATCACGACTCCTGGAATTTACTTCATATTCTTCATAGCTGAGTTGTTTGAGCCAGATTTGCTCTCCCGATTTGGCATAGAATTTAGCTACCCAGGGATTCTTGTAATTACTTGAGCTACTTGCACTGTCGTCGGACAAGGCACCCGTAGTATATCCACCAGCATAGATGTAGTTGTTGTCGCCATCAACAACAACTGCATTACCTGCCTCATTGTCAGATGTTCCCAGTTGTTGGAGCCAATTGATTTCTGCTTGCATAGTTCACATCCGTTTCTTTAAATTGAAATTTTCCAGACTGCTGGTAAAAGTCTAGGATTTGCTTTTGGCAAGCGCCGCAACTACACCAAGTACGCTCAGAGAATTCCCCGATACTGTTGTTGTCTCGGTTTCTTCTTCGGTGCTACTGCCATTGGTAGCTACCAAATCGGCAGCCACTTCGAGGTGACTGCTGGTGGTGATGTTACTGCTGGTAGTAGTGGAAGTGGTATCCAAAGCTTCTACCAAAGTTTCAACTGGTTGGGAAAGCTTGTAATCAAGGTACTGCTTCAAAACCTGGGCGAGTTCTTCGTAACTCTGAGGAACTTCTCGAAACTTAGCGAGCCAAATATCAGCATTTCCCTCCTGGCTGGAAATCTCGGACATCTGACTATTGGTGTAGCCCGTTACGTATATACTGCCGCTGGGATCGACAGTAATACCTTCAGTGGCATCGTCAAGATCAGACGATGTCGCTGTCACTTGTTTGAGCCAAACTCTTGTTCCTTTATGAGCATCGTACTTTGCCAGCCAAGCATCGTAGTAATTCAAATTTCCTAACTCTGCATCTAACTGGTTCTCTGTATAGAGTTGATCTTGGGTCATTCCTGCCACATATACACCCCCATAGTTATCGATCGCAATACTATTTCCTTGGGTACTAGAGTCGGAATCGCCCAATTGGTTAAGCCAGATCTTTTCTCCCGTACTCGCCCGGAATTTTGCCACCCAAGTCTGCTGGCTTAGCTGCAAGGTGCCAGTATAGCCAGTGGCGTAAACGCCACCAGAGTGATCAACCTCAATGGCGTTGGCTATATGGTCTACCGATTCGTCGCTACCAAATTGCACAATCCACTGACGATTGCCCTCGCCATCATATTTGGCAATCCAAGTGTCTTTGATACTGGTTTCATCGATGGTGGTTTCCTCCCTATCCACGATTACGCCTGTAGTTTGACCTGCTGCGTAAACGTTACCACTGCCATCGACGGCAATGCTCCAACCGACATCTGCGCCATCGCTACCAAGTTGTCTGAGCCAAACTAAATCGCAATCCGTACTTAATTTGGCAATCCAAGCATCGGTTCCGCTAATAGAGGTCAACACTTCGCCAGTTTCCGAGAGCATCGAGCCAGTCACAAAACCAGTTACGTATAAATAACCGTTACCATCGGCGACAATACTGAAGAGTTCATTGGAGACGTCAGAATCAGACTCAAAGTTGTAAGTCCATAGAGCCTCTCCCGTGTCGAGGTCAAATTTGGATACTGAACTTGCCCTATTTTCATCGCTATTGACGGTGGCAATTGCTGCGTAAACTCCACCCTCGTCTACGGCAATGCCATAACTCACTTGACTTTGACTATCTTCAGGAATCAGTTGTTGCAGCCAGATCCGTTCTCCAGATTTGGCATAGAATTTAGCAATCCAAGCATTGCTCGTACCACTGTTGGTTGAATTATCAGATAATGCGCCCTCGGTATAGCCACTGGCATAGAGGTAATAGTTGTTGTCGTCCAAGATAACTGCATTACCCACCTCCTTTGAGGAGCTTCCCAGTTGTTGAAGCCAATCGATTTCTAGTTCCATGGTTTACTAAGTTTTTTACCTCAGTTTATAGTCCAATAAACGCAAGGCATCGAGGAGGTTGAGCTTGCCAAACCCTGCTTTACGATGCTTGAAACGTTGATCGAATTTATCTGCTGTTTGCTGGAGCAAATACTTAATTTGTTGATCGCGCAAATTTATCCCTTTTTTAATCAAGGCATAGGATTTCAGCAATGCCACTGCCCCAGACACGAAAGGTGCAGCGTGGGAAGTGCCAGTGGAAAAGGCATAGTCGTCCTTAATGTAAGTGCTGTAAATGTCGGTTCCCGGCGCGACGAAATCCACTTGTTTGCCGTAGGTGGAAAAGGGGGCAACCTTGTTGAGTTCATCGATCGCGCCGACGGTAATTACATGAGGTAAAGCGCCCGGATAGTAAGATTCTTCCTTGCCGTCGTTTCCTGAGGCTGCTACCAGGGTGACACCTTGGCGTTGGGCATAATCGACAACTTCTTGATGGGGCAAGCCGCCACCCGTACTTTTGACGCCCAAACTCATATTAATTACATCGGCACCACGATCAATGGCCCATTTAATCCCAACGTTGATATTATCAATTAATCCTGAACCGATGCGCTTATTCCCTTTTTTCATCGCCCCCAAAACCCGCACGGGCAAAATTCTACATTGGGGAACTACACCCGGTGGCATGCGATCGCCTTTAGCTGCGATAATCCCGGCAACGTGGGTTCCGTGTCCCACTTCATCTTCTGGATCTTCATCGAAGCCCAAAAAGTCGCCGACAAATTTACCCGCACCGTTGATAATATCAACAAAATCGTATCCTGGTAGCAGTACCTCTGACAGTTCCGGGTGATTGAGATCGACACCGGTATCAAGAACTGCTATAGTTATGCTAGGGCTACCAGTAGTAAAAAGCTGATGAGCATCAGGAACCCCGATCACCAGGCGCGAGCGCGCCCCAGTGGTAACACTCATTTGCATCGGTTGCAATTCTGGTAAGTCGGCATAACCTATATCACCCATAGCTGCTGATTCTACAATCGGAAGCTGAGATAGCTCCTGCAAAACTGTAGGGAGTACCTTCCGATGGCTCTGTAAAATGAGGCGATAGATGCGATCGAGTCCGCAGTCACATTCGCTTCGACTCCATTGGCGCTCAGCACTGTCGTATTCTTTAGTCACCCAAAAGGGAAGCTGATGACGGCTAAAAACTGCATCTACATCAGGATGTAGCCGTGTTTTTACCAAACTTTGGTCTGCAATTAACTTTTGCCAATGAGGAATAGCTCCATCATTGACCGGCGGACGTTCTAGCTTCAGTCGAACATGCCATTTCATTAGAGATTGGATCTTCGTCTGAACAATCAGGCTGATGCCAGTAATAAAATGTTATTGCGTAAATATTTGGTAATCTCAGGTGCTTAATTATTTGCAATGATTGGAATGCAAAGCCAAGACACTGGAGTCAAGTTAAAAGACTGCCTGATTTTGAGCAATCTCAAAAGTCTTAGTTATTAATTTTGTTCTTTATCTGCTCAATTTTGCCGTTTATTGAGCTAATTTGAAGCGTGCCGAAGGCTGGCTTAGCGCCAGCAATGCAGGGCTAATCAGCGAAAGCTGATAGCATAAAGACTAATTGCCTCTGGCGCTAGTCCTTCTCCAAAAGTAAGAATGAAACAGCTGTTGCACCATTAGCCCAAATTGTTATTTTTTTGGCAAGATAACTTTAATATAGTCCTTCTCTATCCAAAATGAAACAGCCCTGCTCCTTCCAGGTGGGGGAGTGTCAACTATAGTTTTTGGGAATAATTTTTAAAGTAAGGAGATCTTCTCGCCCACTATGACTAACTCCTCATCACCACGACGCGCCCTGATTGTTCGCAATGATGTCTCGCCCTTTGGCAAGTCGCTGATTCAGGCTGGTTATGTTGATACTGATCAAATGCAGCAGGCGTTGGTAGAAACCCGCAAGTCAGGAAGGCCACTGACTGAGATTCTTGAATCGATGACGGGGCGTCAGTTGCCACCGGATTTACTGCGCCAGTACAAGAAACAACAGCTATTTGAACTAAAAGTTCTTTACGGGGTTGAATCTCTAGATCCGGAAATTAGCGATATTTCGGTCAATCAAGTTAGTCAGCTACTGGATACGTTACTCCCGATTGATATTTGTCGTCGCTATCGGCTCGTACCAGTCTCAAAAAATGACACCCAGCCCCCATCAGTCTTGGTGGCAATGGTTGACCCAGATAATCTTGATGCCCAAGATGATCTTAATCGCATCTTACGTCCTCAGGGAATTAGCCTACAGCGGATGGTAATCACCCTCGAAGACTATCAGCGGCTAATTTCTGAATATCTTGATGAACAACTCAAACGCTCCAAGGAGGCGGAGGCTGCTAAATCTGTAGATGTTAAGGGAGTACTTGAGGATTTAGACAGTCTTGATAGTTTGCAAGATGCGCCGGATGAGGGCGAGGCAGATTTGGGTGAGGCAGTCAATGAGGCTGGCGGAGCTCCTGTAATTAAACTGGTTAATAAAATTCTTGCCAAGGCTCTACAGGAAGGAGTTTCTGACATTCACGTTGAACCTCAGGAAGATTATTTACGTATACGCTTCCGCAAAGATGGGGTACTACGTCAGGCTTTTGATCCTTTACCCAAGAAAATTACTGCCGCTGTTTCCGCCCGTTTCAAAATTATGGCGGATCTCGATATTGCTGAGCGCCGCATCCCTCAAGATGGTAAGATTCGGCGGATGTTCCAAGGTCGCAAAGTTGACTTTCGAGTTAGTACCCTGCCTAGCCGCTATGGCGAGAAAGTAGTACTGCGGATTTTGGATAACTCTTCAACTCAGCTGGGTTTGGATAAATTGATTACAGACCCTCAGACGCTGCAAATAGTTAGAGAAATGGCAAGTCGTCCCTTTGGGTTAATCTTGGTTACAGGGCCAACTGGTTCTGGAAAATCGACGACTTTGTACTCAGTTTTGGCAGAGCGCAATGAGCCTGGGGTGAATATCTCGACGGCGGAAGACCCAATTGAGTATTCCTTAGCAGGCATTACTCAGGTACAGGTACTTCGGGAAAAGGGTAGAGACTTTGCCTCAATTTTACGTTCTTTTCTGCGTCAAGACCCGGACATAATTCTAGTGGGGGAAACGCGGGACACAGAAACGGCGAAAACTGCAATTGAAGCGGCCCTCACAGGTCATTTGGTACTCACCACCCTGCATACAAATGATGCCGCTGGTGCCATTCCTCGCCTTGATGAAATGGGAGTTGAACCCTTTATGGTTTCTGGGGCTCTGTTGGGAGTTTTGGCACAGCGTTTAGTACGTCGCGTCTGTGATGAATGTCGCATTCCCTATTATCCCAGTTCAGCAGAACTAGCTCAATTTGGTCTGGCGGCTGGCAGTGAAGGGGAAGTAACTTTTTATAAAGCCAATACCCTCACTCCAGAGGGTATTGCCAATGCTCGGAGTCAAGGTACACTTTGCCAAAAGTGCAATGGGGTTGGTTATAAGGGGCGCGTTGGTGTTTATGAAGTCATGCAAATCACTGAACGTTTACAACCCTTAATTAGCGAAGGGGCAAACGCAGAGCGCATTAAAGAAGTGGCTGTAGAAGAAGGAATGACTACCTTACTTGCCTATAGTTTAAATCTGGTACAGCAAGGCTATACTACCCTCGAAGAAGTGGAGCGCGTAACCCTTACTGATTCAGGTTTAGAAGCAGAGCTCAAAGCCAAGCGCAAAAGTTCTCTCACCTGTCGCACTTGTGGTGCAGGCTTAGAGCCGGAGTGGTTAGACTGTCCATATTGCATGACGCCTCGTTTTCATGACTAAAAGCAATAAAAATGTTTGTTGTAGAAAACGCTGACCATTGACTAATAATTCGTTGATCAGGAGAAAGCTTTATGGATTTGATGATTGAAGACTTAATGGAGCAGATGATTGAGATGGGGGGTTCAGATATGCACTTGCAAGCAGGTGCCCCTGTCTATTTCCGTATCAATGGCAAAATCCAACCCTTCGGTGAAGATCCTCTGACTCCCCAAGAGTGTCAGAAACTAATCTTTAGCATGCTCAATAATACACAACGTAAGGATTTAGAGCAGAATTGGGAATTAGATTGCTCTTATGGTGTCAAGGGCTTGGCTCGCTTCCGCGTTAATGTTTATAAAGAGCGTGGTTGTTATGCTGCTT
Organism: Symploca sp. SIO3C6; assembly: GCA_010692425.1. Taxonomy (GTDB): domain Bacteria; phylum Cyanobacteriota; class Cyanobacteriia; order Cyanobacteriales; family Coleofasciculaceae; genus SIO3C6. Next base: position 112,607 of record JAAHHJ010000016.1, read on the forward strand.
GCTTAAGGGCTCTGTCTTCCAAACTCCCCCATTTTGAGCAATTGGGTTTGCCAGATATAGTTCGGGAGATTAGTGAAAGACCTAGAGGATTAGTACTGGTGACTGGACCAACTGGTTCTGGTAAAACTACTACCTTAGCGGCAATGATTGACTTAATTAACCGCACTAGGGCAGAACATATTCTGACAATTGAAGACCCAATTGAATACGTTTTTCCCAATGTTAAAAGTTTAATACACCAACGCCAAAAGGGCGAGGATACTAAGAGTTTTTCCAATGCCCTGAGAGCAGCATTACGGGAAGATCCAGATATTGTTTTAGTAGGAGAAATGCGAGACCTTGAAACTATTTCTCTTGCTATTTCGGCAGCAGAAACTGGTCACTTGGTGTTTGGAACACTGCATACAAATTCAGCAGCTCAGACGATTAACCGTATACTCGATGTCTTCCCTTCCGAACAACAGCCCCAAGTTAGAGCTCAGCTTTCTAATTCTTTAGTAGCCGTTTTTAGTCAAACTCTGGTACCCAAGAAAAATCCAAAACCGGGTGAATTTGGTCGGCAGATGGTTCAGGAAATCATGGTGGTGACTCCAGCTATTGCTAACCTAATTAGAGAAGGGAAAGTTCCTGGTATTTATTCTGCGATTCAAACCGGTATGAAGATGGGCATGAAGACTCTAGAACAGGATTTAGCTAATTACGTTAAGACTGGTGTAATTTCCTTTGAGATAGGAATGTCCAAAAGTTCCAAACCCGACGAGTTGCAACGTATTCTTGGTGGTGCAGGAGGTACCGTAGCTAATAATGCGAGGATGAGTGCTAAGGTCAAAGCTACCCGTTAATTTAGTGTTGATCAACTAGTTTTTTGATTGACTCCTTATTCAGGAGTTTAGAGTCAAGGAGTTACAGGAGTTACAGGAGTAGAAGACTATCCCATTTAACTACACTGACCCAATCAAGAAAACTATCTGGTTTTTGTCTGGCTTTAAGTGTAATAATTACTCCTCTAATTTCTTGAACTCCTTGAATTTCTGCGACCAAGCCGTGAACTACTTGTAAAAATCTCCCCTTCTGTATTTATCCCTGAAATGCTTTAACTTACATTTTAGAAGTGAGCCATGCCTACCTTCATAGTTGATGTTCGGGATGCTAGAGGAAGAGCCTCAAAAAGAAAAATTGAAGCAATTTCTCCTGAGGCAGCCCGTAGTATTCTCCAAAGCAAATATCCTGCTATCGGCAAAATTCGCAAAGCTGGCTTTGATCTTGATTTATCAGAACTTGAAGCCAAGTTTGCCAAGGTAACAGTCAAGGATAAAGCTGTCTTTTCTCGTCAGTTTGCGGCGATGGTGAATGCTGGTGTAGCGATAGTTAGATGTCTTGGGGTTTTATCTGAACAGTGTCCCAATCCTAAACTGAAAAAATCACTAATTGCAGTCAGTGGCGAAGTGCAAGAGGGTACTAATCTCTCTGACTCTATGCGCAAACATCCAGCTTGCTTTGACGAGCTTTACGTTAGTATGGTGCAAGCGGGTGAGGTTGGTGGTGTTCTTGACGAAGTACTAAATCGTTTAGCTAAGCTGCTTGAAGATATCGCTCGGCTACAAAATCAAATTAAATCAGCCATGGCATATCCCATGGTGGTAGCATTCATTGCTGTTCTAGTTTTTCTAGGGATGACTATATTTCTCATCCCCATCTTTGCCGCTATTTTCCAAGAGCTAGGGACAGAGTTGCCAGCTCTAACCCAATTTATGCTCTGGTTAAGTGGAATACTAAGAAGCTGGAAAGTACTCATCCCCATAGTCTTTTCCATTATTGCTGTCTTTGCGATCAGACAGTATTATAAAACCCCTGTTGGTCGTGTACAAATTGATCGCTTGCTGCTGAAACTTCCGCTATTTGGTGAATTGAATGAAAAGGCAGCTGTAGCCAGATTTTGCCGAGTTTTGGGAACCTTGACTCGTTCGGGAGTACCAATACTCAATGCCTTAGATATTGTACGCGATACAGCTGGTAATCAGGTGATTGCTAATGCTATAGATGCTGCTAAGGTGGAAATTCAGCAAGGCGGTATGATTAGTCTGGCTTTACAAAAAGAGAAGGTGTTTCCTGGCCTAGCAATTCAGATGATTAGTATTGGGGAAGAAACTGGTGAACTTGATTCAATGCTAATGAAGGTTGCTGATTTTTATGAAGATGAAGTCGAGCAAGCTGTCAAAGCACTTACTAGTATTATTGAACCAGTGATGATTGTTGTTGTCGGGGGAATGGTTGGTACAATTTTGGTTTCAATGTATCTACCAATGTTTAAAGTGTTTGAAGATTTTGGTTAAAAAGTTTTGGATTTTGGAAGCCAAGACTAGGAATAGAATCTAAGAGTTAAAATCCAAAATCCAGAATCTTAATTTTTTAAGAGTTATGTTTATTAAGCAGTCTGATTACGAAACCTTACTCGCTGACTATAGCAACCGGGATGGTGCAATTGCGCTGCTCAAGAAACACCGCTCTTACCTGGAGTTGCTGCCTAGCATGCGCCGCCCTGAAGAGAGTATAATTACTATTCCTCTGCCGGTTGTGCGAATTCGTCATCCCAAACCTGTACTAGCAGCTAATGGTGTCCAGTTAGAAGGCTTACTGGAAGCAGTTTGTCTGCCCTGTGATTTGGCAATTTTGATGTGTGATCCAGAGTGGAAAATTAAAATGGGGGTTGAGATTTTTATCTTCATCCATCGCCCCCATGAAGATTTTTCTGATTTCCTTAGTCGTTGGCGTCAAACTCAAGTTTTACTTAATAAAGACTATCAATGGTTGATGCCTCCAGGTTATGAACATGTTCTCAGTGAGAAAGTTGAACGTTTATATCCCTTGTTTGTAGTTTTGCCGGAGACGCCAGAAAGGATTAGACGAGGTTTACTCGGTGCTAGTCTGCCTTTTATAATCCAGATGCCAGATGAATTAGTCCACGAAGAGATCTCAGAAATTTTGTCTCCAGAAAGTCCACCGGCTTGATGGGAAGATGGGGAGATGGGGAGATGGGGAGATGGGGGGATGGGAAGAGAGATTTATCTTTTAAGACTGTAAAATTTAATTTGGTGTAAAGTGCAGATAAGCTAGGTTTCTTAGGTCTCAAACTTTGTTGGTAATACTTCTTTTTGTTGTGATTGCTATTTTTTGAAGAAAAGTTTTTAAAAATCATTGAAACCAGAACTCACGGCTGATGGCTCATATACCTTCTTTTCAGAAGAGATTGGCGAATATTTTCACAGTACTCAAGGAGCTAAAGAAGAGGCACTGCTGAAGTTTGCCAAACCTTGCCAGTTAGCACAAAAGGCTCAACAGCCGATAGTGCGTATTTTAGATGTATGTTATGGTCTTGGGTACAATACGGCGGCAGCTTTGGAGGTGATTTGGGAAAATAATCCCAACTGCTCTATTGAACTTGTTGCTTTAGAATTAGATTTAACTGTACCTAGAAGTGCGATCGCACAGGGTTTACTTAATAGCTGGAAACAGCCCATCCCTCAATTACTGAGACTTCTTGCCCAATCTTTACAAATTCACAGTCACCAATTCCAAGCTGTGTTGCACCTTGGCGATGCCAGAGCTACAATTCAACAATTACAGCAATCAAACTTTCAAGCTGATGCAATTTTGCTCGATCCCTTTTCTCCACCCCGTTGCCCTCAGCTATGGACAATTGAATTTATTGCATGCTTAGCTAGCTGCTGCCAAGCTAACGGCAGACTAGCTACTTACTCTTGCGCTGCAGCAGTGAGAACCGCATTAATCGCCGCAGGTTTTAATATTGGCGAGACTGAAGCAGTGGGAAATCGGCAACCAGGAACCATTTGTAGCCCCAGTGCCACTGATTTGCCTCCTCTGCCGACAAAAGCGCTCGAACATTTGCAAACTCGCGCTGCTATTCCCTACCGTGATCCCCTATTATGTGATTCTGCAGATGTTATTTTGCAGAGGCGTCAACTTGAACAGCAAGCGTCTGCTTTAGAGCCAACCTCTCGTTGGAGAAAACGCTGGTTGAACTGAAATTTTGCGACTCTAAGGATTTATGGTTGTTTGGGGGTTTCAGGAAATAAGCTAGGCAGCAAAACACCTGTGAGGGCAGCAATAAAGGCTAGTAGTGCATTAATTCCTTCTTGGGAAAGGTTTTTAGATAACCAGCTAGGTTTGATGCTTTCAACAGGGAATTCTGGATATAATCCTACGGCGATGCCTTCACTTTCACCAGAAATTAGAGTTTGTAAACCTTGGGTTGGTTTAGTCTTAATCTGGATGTAGCGCAATTTTCTAATACCAGGTTTGTCTGAAAAGACAATTAGAAATTGGTTTTCTTGAAGCTTAAGAGTTTTATTCTTCATCCGGACTTCACCGGAAATAATTGTAGAGGTTTTTAATTCATCGTTGACATTTTCTGTAATCTCGAATTTGGAGAAGCTGACATCTTTAACATCAATATCTCCCCAAAACCATTGGGGTGGCTTCTCTGTTTGGGAATTTCCTGTTTTGCTGAGGTTAGGTAAGTCGATGAGCAAGCGGGTAGGGGAAAGGGTTGTTAACTGGAGTTCATCAATTTCTGGAATAAATTGAAAGCTTAGCTCTTGAAGATCATAAATATCGCTTTGGATGCCTAATTCAGGCAGATTGAACATTGTCAAACTAACTGTAATGGGCTGTTGACCTAATTGCAGTTCCAAGCTACCAACTGTTGCTGCTTGAGAAGGAAGGTAATTGTCTAGTAAACTGTCGGGGAAAAGGCAAGATTCTAGTTTCTCCCTGGCAGACTGGAGACAAAAGGAAAGCTGAGAAGGCTGGGAATTATAGTTGAGTTGATTTACTTGGCTTTCTGGATTAATACTGAATTTTAAAATAGAGATGGCGTTGGTTTGAGTGGGATTGGTAGGAGTAAAAATTAAACGACTTTTCGGGTAAGGTAATTCAATGGTCAGTTGCTTGAGTTGACTGAGTTTTTCGTTAAGTTGGGGATCTAAATCGCTAGAAAATTTTCCCGTTAAAACCAGGGATTGAGGTTGACTGCCCTCAAGATCTAAGTTTTTGATATCTCTAATAGTGTTGAGAAAGCGTTTATTTTGTCCTCCTGTGTAGGTAAAGCTCATTTCTTCCACCAGGAGATAGCCTTCAAAGGTGTAGCTACCTTGGAAGATAAAGTAACCTAGTATAATCGCTGTCCAAATTAGTAGTAGGATAATTGCCAGAATTTGGTTGCGTCTTTGTACTTTGCTTAATTGAGAGATTAAACCCAAAAATACCCTTGTTAACAATCCCACTAATAGCCGTAGTAGAGCCAAAATTGCTGTTAATACTTTTTTGACCCACTGCCAAATTTGTTTTCTACGTCGGGGATTAGTTTTGTGGGATGGTTTGGGATGGGGATACATTTAATTTGGATTTAAGTAGATGGAATTATAGCCAATCCGGGTTATGTTCAAAGCGAAAAGTACGAGGTTTCCCATTACCATCGACAATATAAAGTTCGTAGGTTCCAGCAGGAGCATTGCCGTATTCCCAAGTAAAGGGGATATGACCACTCCTGGGAATTTTGAGGGGTTCGCTCCATATTACTTGCTCGTTACGACGAATTTCAAAGGTGGGGAAGGTGTTAGATTGGGGACTATAGACTACAAATTCATACCTACCAGAAGGTTGTCCGAGGATGACTGGGAAATAGACGGGGGATGAATTACGAGTGATATTGGCTGTGGCGCGGAGCAGCTAATAGATAACGAAAAACCTGCTCAAACCTGCTCAAACTGTAGAAACTCGAAGGGACAAATTATGGCAGCAAAAAATCAAGCCAATTAGTCTAGAATAGAGTAGATTATAGGGGATAAAATGTACGCCATTAAGGTTGAACTCAAATTGAATAATAAAGAGAGAACCAAGATAGCTCAACACGCGGGATTCTCCCGGTTCGTCTACAATCACGGTCTTTCTTTAATGCAGCAATTAGACCACAAAGAGTACAAAGGTGGTTCTGGTAAAAAGATTAATGAAATCAAAAAGATTTTCACTGGTTTTACCAAAAAACAACCAGGACTTGAGTGGACTAACAAACTGTCATCTAGAGTGTACCAAAACTCTTTTGCTAGCTTAAAGAACGCTTTCACTCGCTGGCACAAAGGATTAGGAAAATGCCCTCAGTTTAAGCGCAAAAAAGATAAGCGTTCATTTACGGTTGATTCAAGTAACGGCAAGGTGTTGCTTGAGGCGGGGAAAAAGATAAAAATCCCTACCCTGGGGGCTTTCAGGCTTAAGGAATCGTTGCCTTGTCGCTACGTGACACAGACCTTTGCTATCAGCGAAACAGCCGGAAGGTGGTTTGTATCCTTCTCAGTTGACGCTGAGAGACTCCCACCTCTAATGCATGAAGTAGCTAAACCAGTAGGAGTTGATTTAGGCGTTAAATGCTTCGCTACCTGTTCGGACGGATCCAAATACGTTGCACCACAGCCCTATAAGAAAGCGAAAAACAAGCTGGGCAAACAACAGTGGCGCAATAGGAACAAAGTACTCGGGAGTCGGAAGCAAGGAATCAAAGCATCTAACAACGCCAAGAAACACTACGCCAAGTTAGCCAAAACTCACGCTCATGTTGCCAACATTCGCCAGAATTTCTTGCACAAGACTACAACGGAAATGAGCAGGAAATACGCGGTCATTCACATAGAAGACTTGAACGTAGCTGGCATGATAGCCAACCACAAACTATCAGCAGCAATTAGCGATTTGGGCTTCTATGAGTTTCGGCGGCAATTAGGATATAAGCAGAAGCACTATGGCAACAAAGTGTTTCTGGTTGAGCGCTGGTATCCCTCGTCAAAAACGTGTAATAACTGCGGGAATATCCAATCAATGCCACTTTCAGAGCGCACCTACGAGTGCGGCGAGTGTGGTCAAACTGCTGATAGGGACTTAAATGCCGCGCTTAACTTAGCAACTGTCCCAACTAGCAAGTTAAAACCACTAGAACCCTAGGCTATAGGGGGATTGCCTGTGGACAAGTAGGAGCCGACTCCCTTGGTTGAAGCAGGAAGAAAACATCAAACTACTAGCTTTGAACAGGCTTGAGTAGGTTTGAGTAGGTTTTTCGTAGCAGGATTAGACCAGAGTATTGCTAGCCGCTTGGCTTCTCTAAGATTGTTGTGAGCTGTAACAAAGTTAGTGTCAATCTCAATAGAGCGCTTATACTCGGTAATGGCTTCTTTTAGCTTAGCGATCGCTGCATCTGAATTTCCTTGCTTGCGGAGTAGTTTTCCTTGCTGCTGGAGTGCGAAGCCCAAGTTACTGTGAGCTAAAGTATGAGCGCTGGGTTTTGTATTATTATTATCAGGTAAACTCAAAGCTTTATGGTAATTGGCGATCGCTTCGTCTAATTTTCTTTGGTCTTTCAGCGCAACGCCCAGATTGTTATAAGCACCAGCATAATTGGGGTCGAGTTGGATGGCTTGTTGGTAACTATCGATGGCTTGGTCTAATTTTCCCTGCTCAGAGAGTGCAACGCCTAGATTGTTGTAAGCAGCAGCATAATTGGGGTCGAGTTGGATGGCTTGTTGGTAATTATCGATGGCTTGTTCTAATTTTCCTTGGTCTTTCAGTGCAGCGCCTAGATTGTTGTAAGCAGCAGCATAATTGGGGTCGAGTTGGATGGCTTGTTGGTAATTATCGATGGCTTGTTCTAATTTTCCTTGGTCTTTCAGCGCAACGCCCAGATTGTTATAAGCACCAGCATAATTGGGGTCGAGTTGGATGGCTTGTTGGTAATTATCGATGGCTTGTTCTAATTTTCCTTGGTCTTTCAGCGCAACGCCCAGATTGTTATAAGCACCAGCATAATTGGGGTCGAGTTGGATGGCTTGTTGGTAATTATCGATGGCTTGTTCTAATTTTCCTTGGTCTTTCAGCGCAACGCCCAGATTGTTATAAGCACCAGCATAATTGGGGTCGAGTTGGATGGCTTGTTGGTAATTATCGATGGCTTGGTCTAATTTTCCTTGGTCTTTCAGCGCAACGCCCAGATTGTTATAAGCACCAGCATTATTGGGATCGAGTTGGATGGCTTGTTGGTGACTATCGATGGCTTGGTCTAATTTTCCCTGCTGCCTCAGTGCATTGCCCAGATTGCTGTAACGGATAGCATTAGGTTCAATTTCAATCGCTTGTTGGTAATTATCGATGGCTTGGTCTAATTTTCCCTGCTGCCATAGTGCCATGCCCAGATTGTTATAAGCAGCAGCATTATTTGGTTCCCGTTGAATGATTCTACGAAAAATACGTTCTGCCTCAGAGAAATTTCCCGCATCTTGAGCAGCATTACCTTGCTGAAATAATTGATCAATACTCTGGGCAACCGCAACTTGAGGAGTTGCTACCAGCGATAAAGTTAATAGTAGAGGAAAAAACCGACGCAACATCTCAATTCTGAAATTTAGATTTTGTATTAGAAAAGCCTAGTTTCTGGGTTAATTGAGCGGTTAGACTCTAAGCTTGTTTCCAAAAACTGATTTTTCAAAAGATTTATGAATAGAGACAACGCACCAGACAGAGCAACTTTAATTCAAATCTTGTACCATCTTACAAAGACCACCTGGGGTTTAAACCCCAGGCTTATAGCGAAAGTCCTCTTGCAAGAGGACTAAATGCCCACAAGATTTGAATTTGAGTCCACTTGAGTGGACTTGCGCTATTAGCTGTGGAATTAATTCCACGGCGGGAAAAGTAGCTTACGGAACAATGGTGCAAGATCTGAGTTTAATTTATAATCTCAATTTTACTAAATCTATCACTTCTCCTCAACTTCCCTTCAGGCAAGCATAGGCTTCTGGCTCCTGACAGAGAGTCTTTTATTCTTCAAGAGTGTAACAATAGAAGAACTTCACTAGGTGATTGAGATGTCTCCCAAACCAAAAACTCATCGCCACCTCAGCAAAGCAGCTGACTGGTCAATTGATCAGTTACCTGGATTATCCCATCAAGACCAATCCCAACTCAAAGCAATCGGCATTACCACCACTGGGCAATTACTAAAAAAAGCCAGCACTCCACAATCAAGGCAAGCACTAGCAATTAAACTCAAAATCAAGCCCCAGTATGTCAATAAATGGGTTGCCCTAGCAGATTTAGCTCGCATACCAACAGTTGGCTGCCAATACTGTGGACTATTGCTCCATGCTGGCATCGCCTCCATCAACCAATTAGCTCAAACTCCCGTCGGCAGATTACACCAGCAAATTTTACGAGTGCAGGTAGCAACCATGCAACGTCGAGATTTATGCCCTCCTGTAGAGAAAATAGCTAGCTGGATTCAACAAGCCAAAGAGTATAAGGAATGACGCGGAGAAGTTTTTAGGGAACTCCAAGAAATAAATTATCCAATTGACGCCAGAAACACGATGTCAAGATTCTTCTCCCCCTCTCCCCCTCTCCCCCTCTCCTCCTAACCGATGGGATATTTTTTTATTTGGAAGTCCCTTATTATGGTGATTTGCCAGACTTGATATTACTCGTTCGCTAAGACACCATGGAGGAAAATATCGGCAATTCCTTCTGCCATCTCCTGCATTGCCTGGGGGGAAGCTCCTGGTTCCATAATCGTAGCGTCACTAAAACCAGCAACGGCAAACATTCCCAAAAATACCCTCGCTACTATCTTGGGATTAGTGCGCCGATAGATACCACGTTCCATTGCAGTTTCAAAAAAGGCTTCAGCCACATCCGTCATTTTGATAATCACTTCTGATTGAATGCGATCGCGTAATTCCGGATGAAACTGTGCCTCCATAAAACACACCCGCATCATATCAGCATTCTCACGCATCCGCATCATCCGTCGCCGCATTACCTGTGCCACCGCCTTATAGCTGCCCATTTCACTGAGCTCCGTCAGTAAATCGGTGAGAATTTCCACCCAGCCTTGGGTTGCAACCTCAATTAAAATCGCTTTCTTATTTTCAAAATGGCGAAATAGGGTGCCTTCAGCAACGCCAGCAGCACTAGCCAAATCGCGGGTTGTTGTACCGTCATACCCCCGACGAGCAAATAAAACCTGCGCTGCTTGGAGGATGCGCTGCTTTGTTTCCATCTCTGACTGAGGAGGACGATTTAAAATTCGCATTTAAGTAAAAACCAAAGCTGTAGCGTTATTGTGCAACAGATTGTCCCCTGATTGCTCAAAGTTTCACAGTTCCTAACAAATTTAATGGTATCTCATTTGTGTTCATGGTTCATGGTTCATGGCTCATGGCTCATGGCTCATGGCTCATGGCTCATGGTTCATGGTTCATGGTTCATGGCTCATGGCTCATAGTTCATGGCTCATGGCTCATGGCTCATGGTTCATGGCTCATGGCTCATGGTTCATGGTTCATGGCTCATGGCTCATGGTTCATTGGGTTTGTATACCACAAATGTCGAATACAAACCCAATGAACAATCAACAATGAACTATGAACACTCTTTCCCAATCAACAATCAACAATGAACTATGAACACTCTTTATTCCCTCGGAACTGCAATAATATAACTTTAGAATCAAAAATTCTGTAAATCCCTTGAAATTCTTGATTGTGAACTCCTTTCAACCCAAGCAAGGTTTTTGGGTTAATATCTGTTGGATACTATTGCGACTAGGCTTTGCTATTATTGTGCTTTTATACTTATTCTCTACCTCTAAAGTCCCAATTGCCCTAGCAGCAGGAGTTTCTAACCAAGGCTCATCCTATGATTTACAGGATGTTTTCTTCGCTTTGGTGATACTGAGCTTTTTGATTTTGATCGGAAGATGGCTCCGGCAAAGCATAGCTGTGTTAAAGTCACTTTATATCCCTAGCTCAATTGTTGCAGGTGTAGTTGCCCTACTGCTAGGCTCAGAAGCCCTAGGTGCGATCGCAAAAACTGTAGGCGGTGAGGAAGCATTCCTAGCTAATGGTCTATTTTCCCAACCAATACAGGATGTTTGGTCAGCAGTACCAGGTGTTTTTATCAACATTGTCTTTGCGACAATTTTTCTGGGAGAGTTTATACCTAGTCCTAGAGACATTTGGCGTAGGGCAGCACCTCAGGTAGCATTTGGTCAAAGTCTTGCCTGGGGACAATATGTTGTTGGACTTTTACTAGCCTTGCTGGTATTGGCACCGGTGTTTAAATTAGACCCCATTGCTGGGGCTTTAATCGAGATAGCTTTTGAAGGTGGACATGGAACAGCAGCAGGAATGTCCCAAACAATAAAGGGTTTAGGCTTCGAGGCAGGACCAGATCTTGCTCTAGGCTTAGCCACAGTGGGAATTGTTACCGGGGTTTTGGCTGGAGTTATTTTAGCAGATTGGGGTCGTAAACAGGGGCATATTTCAGTAAGTAGTGATGCCCACCAACAGCCAGAAGTTGTCAATACAGTTGATGAAAAAAATTCTGCACTTAAAGCCAGAAGAGATAAGCACCTGAGTACCTTACTCATTGATCCTTTATCGGTACACTTTGGTTTTGTAGGGGTAGCAGTAGCTATTGGCTGGTTGCTCTTACAAGCACTAACCTGGATCGAGTCAATTACCTGGAACCAAGGTGGTGGAGGACTTGAACTAGTATCTGCAATCCCTCTATTTCCTCTAGCACTGATTGGTGGAATTATTGTACAACTTCTGTTGGAGCGCTTGGGACGTACTTATCTAATCGACCGCCAATTGATCAACAATATTGGTGGAGTTTCTTTAGATGTCACAATTGTGGCAGCACTGGCTTCTATTTCTTTAAAAGTTATTGGTTCTAACTTTGCTGCTTTTCTTATTTTGTCTGTGGCTGGGATTGCCTGGAACGTAATCAGCTTTATTTACCTAGCGCCCCGCATTATTCCCAGCTATTGGTTTGAGCGTGGTATTGGTGATATGGGTCAATCTATGGGCGTCACAGCAACAGGTTTGTTATTGATGCGGATGGTAGATCCCTTCAACCGCTCCGGCGCTTTTGAGAGTTTTGCTTACAAACAGCTGTTTTTTGAACCAATTGTTGGGGGTGGTTTATTCACTGCTGCTGCACCACTTTTGATTGCAAGATTTGGGCCGGTTTCTGTGTTGCTACTTACTACTATTCTCCTTGTATCCTGGCTGGTTTTTGGTTTTTGGAATTATCAACGACTGACAAAGTCTAACTGACTTTAAGTAATAAGTAATAAGTAATAAGTAATAAGTAATAAGTAATAAGTAGAAAAATATTTAGGTATAGCAGTACGTATTTACGTATTAAGTTTAGGACAAGCTAAATCGCTAGAACTTTGTCAAATTCACCCCTTCTGCCTTCTGCCTTCTGCCTTGCGCGTAGCGCTATAATTGATATTCCTGATTAGACAAACACAACACAAGTACTGAGTGTAATTACACTCAGTACCTAAAGTTCAACAGCCTAAAAAATGCCGACAAGTATGGTGGTAGTCATCAAGGCGAAAGCCATGATGAAGAATAAACCTACCCAATTCAACCAGTGTTTCACTTCTCCTGATTCTTGAGTATCTTCTTCCTCTAAGTGCATCTGCCGAATGATATCGGAAATTTCCTTTGCATCTCTGACATGGTGTAGAGCCTTAGTTTCACCATCAGGATATTTAACAATGAAATAAGTCGGAACCTTTACACGTTCTCCGGTAATGTCATAGGTATCTACCGCCATCTGCTTGGCTTTTTCCTCAATTGTCTGAGGTTCATCAGCAATTCTATCCCCTGGATTCGCTGTAAGGATTGTTCCTACTGGTGCATATCCGATCATAGAGGCCTCCAGATATTGCAGAGTTTTTTATTGGATTACTTTTAATTTATCCAGTTTGTTAATTCTAAATTGATGAGAAGTTAATTGTCTTTCTTCAACAAAAAATTTAAGAAAAGTTATCAATACTTTATGTTTTAGCTTGGATGGTTAAGGCATGTAAGATAATCTTACCAGTACAACACGTATTAGTTTTCACTTGGTGGAAAATATTAGTGCTTGACGGTTCATGGTACGCGCTCCGCACATGCTGCGCAAACATTGCTCATAGTTCATTGGGTTTGTATTCGACTGTTGTGGAATAAATTCCCAATGAATAATCAACAATTAACTATGAACAGTACTCCCCATCTCTCCTTTAAGTGTTTAGAGTATCAACTTCGGCTAAATTGGCACCAACCACATAAAAATCTTGAGGATAGATCCAGTTAGTGTCCATCGGCCCATGAATTTGAATGCCTGTCATTACGGCATAGTTAAACACAGAAGAATCTAAGGGACTTAAGAGTTTTTTAACATCATCGGAAATAATCTGACAAGCCAACTTAGTTATTTCTATTAAATTAGGTTTTTCACCATAGCGGAGAGTAGAGATTATTTTCTGCCGAATAATTGATTGTTCAATATCTTCCATATCAGTTTTTAGATTAAGACGACCGCATTCTAGCTCCCTAACAATAGCTTCTAATGAGCCACAGGCATGGGAAGGTTTTTGAATACCTTCCCGATAAACTTTTCCCATTTCCCCCTCTTTAGAAATTGCAATGTGAGGCATGGCAAAGAAGGTAAAACGACGTACTCCGTCAAAGATAGGAACATGATCTGTTGCTGCTGCTAACCCTGTCTTTCCCATCATCACGAACCCTGCCAAGCTACAACAATTGAAGGTTTTGCCCCAGTATTTAATAACTTCATCTAGTAAAGGATCGGTAATTTCATCCCGACAAAATGCCGCCATACCCATCGTATTTTCATCTTCAAACCCATAACATCTCAGAGAATTATAGATTTTTTTCATATAATCTTGCATGGTTAAAGTGCCAGGAAAATGGGTTTGAAGACTTTGGTAAAACTTAGAGTCAGTGCATACCTCAAAACCATCAATGGATTTAAAAATTTCTGATTCAAACTTCTGTAAATATTTCTGATTCATCTTTGAATAACCTCTTTATAAGATTTATTTTAGTGGCCAATAAGAACAAAATTTACAAAAAAATACTGCTGTTATTTCGGTTGCAACAACAGAAGCTTCAATACTATATTTAGCTGTATCTATCATCCGCTAATATGCGAAAAAAACTGTCAAGCTTGTAACTCTCGCCGCAGTGTTAAAGACGCGGGGACACACCAGACGCTCCAGACACTCCAGACAGATTGGTTGGGGATTTGACCCATATTAATTTCGATAAATTATGCCAGTCTTGCCAGTGTCAGTATTGAAGGGATTGTTTTTTTTTCAAACAATTAATTTGATTTAAGAGAACCTCAGAAATAAATGAGCCAATTCACTTAGAAAGACAACGTAAAGATTCTTCTCTCCATCTCTCCATCTCCCCATCCCTCCATTCCCCCTGTTCAAGTGTAGGAAAGCCTAAAATTGAGGAACTCACATACTGCGGCTAGGAATTAAACCCCTACGCCCTGTCATTTGGGACAATCGTAAAAACATAAGTAGGTGTCGTAAATGTTCATCATCTGAGATTAAATCAAGATGCTCTAAAGCCGTATTGAGAGTATCTCCAGAGCGGTAGAGAGTACGGAAAGCTTTCTTGAGTTTTCCTATTTGGGGAGCCGTCATTCCAGCACGCTTGAGGCCGACCAAATTAAGCGATCGCACTCGTGCTGGATTCCCTTCAACTAACATATAAGGTGGCACATCTCGGTCAATGCGACTCATACCCCCCACCATTGCTAAGCGTCCAATATGTACAAATTGGTGAATTCCCAACACTCCACCAATCACTGCTTTTGACTCAATTTGAACATGACCAGCTAAAGCCACTCCATTAGCAATCACAACCGAATTTCCAAGCACGCAATTGTGAGCCACATGGACGTAAGCCATCAGCAAATTACCATTACCAATCAGCGTTGCTTCACCAGCATCAGTGGCTCGGTTAATAGTGACGTATTCACGAATTCGGTTATGATCACCAATTTTTACCCAACTAGGGGCACCCTTATACTTAAGGTCTTGGGGTTCCAAGCCAATCACTGCCCCAGGAAAAATGTGATTATTAGCTCCGATTTCTGTTGGTCCTTCGATCACCACATGAGCGCCGATAGTAGTCTGTTGTCCAATCTTTACATGATCCCCAATCACCGCATAGGCCCCAATCTTAACTGTTGGGTGTAATTGAGCACCAGGGTGAATAACAGCAGTGGGATGAATCAATGTTGCTATCATGAAAATTTACAAGGTAGTGCGACCAAACCTTTCTGCTCTCAACTTAAGATTAGACAGGAAACCGGAGGGATAACTCTCAAGAGGCTTAGTTTTCTAAAGCTCTAGCCTGCCAGGATCGAGATTAACTCAAACATTACCCAGCAGGAGTCCTCCGTTATACTTTTGATAATCTATTAGGGTGAATGTGAGTAGTTAACCTGTATGGCAAGCACAATAATTGTGTTACTCTACCAAAGAAAACATTAGTTCACCTTCTGCTACTCGCTGACCATCAACTTCAGCTCGAGCTTGCATCTTACCAAAACGACGGCGTTTGACTGACAACAGTTCCGTTTTCATGACTAATTGATCCCCTGGAACTACAGGACGACGAAAGCGCACTTTGTCAATACCCGCAAATACAAATAATCCACCAGGACTATCTGGCAGTTGTATTAAGACAATACCTCCCACCTGAGCCATGGCTTCAACAATCATCACCCCAGGCATCATTGGACGTCCAGGAAAATGACCCTGAAAATAGGGTTCATTGAAAGTAACATTTTTGATGCCGACAGCTTGTTTCCCTGGTACATATTCGATAATGCGATCAACTAATGCAAAAGGATATCGATGAGGTAGTAGTTTCTGGATATCTTCAAGGGTGAAAATAACTTTAGTAGATGGTTTACCATCTGGCTGTTGAGCTGTTTTAGCAGAATCATCATGGCTATTAAGGTCAGTTAGTATAGACATAAGCTTGCTTAGGAAGGTTGCAGGTTGCAGATTAGCATGTTGTGTGCTGCTTGAAAATCAAAGATGATTAGCTTGAGGCTAGAGTCTTTTGGGTAATCTATACACCTCTATTAGCCTCGTGTGTTTAAAGAGAGTAAGCCTACAACTTTCTAAACTTCAACTATTTTGCTCCAACCAACTGCTGGGCTAGTTGAATATGTAGATTGTGGCTGGCTTTGTAAGCGAGGAAGTGAGCTATAGGAAAATTCCCTAATAAACTTAAATCCCCCACTAAATCTAAAAGTTTATGACGCACTGGTTCATTTGAAAATCTTAAGGGAGGATTAAGCCATCCTTGTCGATCACAAACCAAGGCATTATCCAAGCTGCCACCCTTAATCAAGCCGCGCTCACGTAACTGATT
This sequence comes from Symploca sp. SIO3C6, assembly GCA_010692425.1. Taxonomy (GTDB): domain Bacteria; phylum Cyanobacteriota; class Cyanobacteriia; order Cyanobacteriales; family Coleofasciculaceae; genus SIO3C6. Next base: position 128,932 of record JAAHHJ010000016.1, read on the forward strand.
GATTTGCGAAGCTAATCCAAAAGTGCGAGCCGGAGCAATTGCCTCAGCAAAACTCTCCTGAGAAGGCATCCAGCTATACCATTGATTGCCAATCGCTGGTAAATCAAACTCAATCCCGTAGGTAAAACGAATTGTCGGTGCTGGCAGTGCCGCCACAAAGCTATCACCTTTATACACCCAAACTGCTTCAGATAATTCTAAATAAGAGGAACATAGACAAGGACTCTGAGTAAAAATCTTTTCCCTATCCTCGAATTTACCTATCCTCTCTGCTTCAATAACCACAACCCCCACCTCGCTAATTGCCTCAGCCCAAAGCTTGGCGGAGCCATCTAACAAAGGTACTTCCGGCCCATCAATCTCAATGCGGGCATGATCAACACCACAACCTGCTAGTGCTGCCAACAGGTGCTCTACCGTCCGCACCCTGGCTTTTCCGGACTGTGTTAGAGAGCCCAGTTCTGTGGAAAGCGTTGTCTCAGATACATTATCCACCACCGCCGGAATAACTGGAGTTCCAGCTAAGTCAAGGCGCACAAAATAGCGCCCTTCCCCTAGTGCTGCTGGCATAACTCGCACCTTTGTTAACACGCCGCTATGGAGTCCAACGCCGGAACGTTCAAAAGTACCTCCCAAAGTATATTGAGTCATTAGTTTTTTATCCAAAATCATGGTTGAAAACTGCCAAGGTTCAACCTTCTAATCAAGATTTCATTTATTTTGGCTATAGACGCACAGACAAGGGAAAACGGAGACACGGGGGTTAATGTCGAGCATGCATTTAGGAAATTGGTATAAATTTCTAAGCTTTCGTGGATCTAATAATATTGCACTTTAGACTTTTTCTAGAAAAGCTCTGAGGCAGAAGGCTGATCAAACTTCTCTCCCCATCTCCCTGTCTCCACCTCTCCCCCTCTCCCCTCCCCAAAAAAGCAAGTTAAATCTCTAAGAATTTAACTTCCTCAGAATCTTTCTCCAATACCAAAGTGGAGGCGGTTATCTCCTTGATCATTCCAACCAAAATCTACACGAATTGGACCAAGTGGGGACTGCACGCGGACACCAACACCATATCCCAAACCATCCCCCGGTTTATCCCTTACAACTGCTGGTTCCCCAGGTACATCGTCACCTGTACCCAAATCAGTGGCATAGTCAACAAACAGAGCACCGCCGACAATTGAGAAAATGGGGAAGCGGTATTCCGCAGTTGCCTGAATAAAGCTGCGCCCTGCCCCTACTTCTCCCTCCTCATATCCTCGAACCGAGTTACTGCCTCCGAGAGAAAAGGCTTCATAGGGGGGTAAATCTCCAATTACAGTTCCCCCTTGAATATTAAAGGCAAGGGTCTGAGTACCTGGACCTTCTTCCTCAACAAAGTTGGTAAATTTAACTGGGATGTAGTAACTGTAGTTACCTCGCAGGCGACTTAAGAGAATATTACCCTTGCCGATGGGGATAGATTGCTCAATACCAAAACTTAGTCGAGAACCGCTAGTGGGCTTGAGTCTGTTATTGCGTTGATCTCGCACTGCCCCTAGCTGCAAGGTAAACAGGTCATCTCTACCATCTCCACTGAAGCTTAGATCGTTACCCTCCTCATCTTCAGCTTCGACGTCACCATCAGCATCGGTAATGGCAACTCGCTGATACTGTAATCTCGCTGAGGCTGTCCATTCCGAGCTTTTGAAAAGATCTCTTGACAAAGGACGAGTAAAGTTGACGCCACCACCTGTACGTACAACACGGGGACGATCACCATTATCCAGTTCCACTTCATCTTCTCCACCATCAAAGATCAGCGAGATCGAACGGCGTCGGAAGGCATTAACTGTATAGGAGGTACGGTAGGGATCTCCAGCAATCCAAGGGTCTCTAAAATTGACATCAAACAGCAATGCCCTGACTCCTGCCTGAAATTCTGCCCCTAAAGTTTGGTTATTGCCCCCTAAGTTTTGCTCTTGATAACTAACTGAGCCAAACACACCACTGGCAGAGCTAACACCAGCACCGGCGGCGAGGGAGCCAGAGCTTCTCTCAATCACTTCCACCACCATAATCACCTGTGTGGGATTGCTACCGGGAGTAAACGAAAGCCTGACATCCTCGAAAAGCCCTAAACCAAAGACGCGACGTAAATCCCTTTCTGCTGTTTGCCGGCGAAATACATCGCCTCCTTCAAGTTCCATCTCCCGCGTAATAATAAAGGGGCGAGTGCGCCCTCCCACTGGTTCTTGCTTATCAGTTACTATTGGTAACTCATTGTCATTTTCATCGAGAATTGGTTCTCCATCTTCATCGAGGAAACGCACAGCAATGTCTTCAATTACCCCTTCTGCAATCACCAATGTGACTATTCCATCTTCACTCACTTGGGAGGCATCAATTACTTGAGCTAATTCATAACCATTTTCTCGATACCAATCGTTAATTTGTTTGATGCCGTCTTGGAGTTGGCGAAGGTTGAGAATATCACCATACTGTTCACTGAAAATACTATTTACCTCTTCTTGAGGTAGTGCACGCTCACCAATGCCTTGTGGTTGAGTTTGGATCACAACCTCGCGCAATACTGGGTTAGCCTGCACAATAAAGGTAATGCGGACACCCAAGGGTGTATCTTCTGGCTCAACATTGACGCTGGAGAAGAAACCTGTAGCGAAGACAGCATTAACATCTTCTTGCAACTGGGAACGAGTTGTCGCTCGTCCCGGTTGAGTGACAATCGCCTGATAAACTTCTTCTGTCAGCTGCTCTTGGAATTGGGAGGGGGCACCTTCAACCTCTACATCTACTTCTGCCACTAGCACTCGCTTTTCTGCTTCTGGAGTTGGTGCTTGTGCTGGAGGTATTTCTGTAGGAGGAGCTTGTGCTCTGAGTAAGGCTAAAGTTTCCGAAATATCCTGTTGTGCCTGCCAAGGCCTCTCCAGAGTCAAATCCTGCACTTGCCAATCAATTTCATCATTCCAGTCAACAACTGGAAGTGTTGAGGAAGAACTTATCGAGTTAATACTCTCCGACTCTGGTGTCACCAGAAGGAATTCTGGTACCGAGATTGCTTTGACATCACCTAGAAGTATTTGCTGTTGGGAACCTGCCTCCACCGCTAGCGGTAAATTCCTGTTGCTTGGAGCAACTGTACTATTGACCAAGTAGTCACGATTGTTAAGGCTATTGGCATTATCCTCTGCCGCTGCTGGTGCAGACTGAGTTGTTTGCCCACTACTAGGCTTTGATAAACCAATACTGGCAGTTGCAGCGATAATTACCGCTAACAAGCTAGATACGCGTATTTCCTTGAGGTTTTTTGCCACTTCCACACACCATTTGTATTGCTAGTTAGCAATTGACTTGTTATTAATTGTCCTTCTCTAGCTCTTGTTTGAGAGCCACAATTCTTGCTAAGACTTGTTTATAGGCATCTTCCACCTTTCCTAAATCGTGACGAAACCTGTCTTTATCCATGACTCGTCCTTGGGGATCTGTCTCGGTTTGGTTCCAAAGGCGACAGGTGTCTGGACTGATTTCATCGGCTAATATTAACTCCTGAGTGGGAGTAAGACCAAATTCTAGCTTGAAGTCTACCAGGGTAATACGGCACTGGTGGAAAAAAGCTTGGAGAATCTGATTAATTCGCAGAGCCTGTTGATTGAGTTCGTCGAGCTGTTCAGGTGTTGCTAGTTTCAGGAGTAACAAGCGATCGCGCGTCAACAGTGGATCCCCCAAAGCGTCGTTCTTAAAATAAAATTCCACCAATGGTTTTGGCAATAGCGTACCCATCGGCAACCCAGTCTGTTGACAGAGACTACCTGCAGCAATGTTCCTGACTACCACTTCTAAAGGTAAAATCTGAGTGCGCTTGATCAGCATCTGGTTGGCTGCTGGTTGTTCAATGAAGTGGGTGGTAATTCCTTTTGCTTCCAGCAACCTGAACAATTCCGTGGCGATCGCGCAGTTGATCTCCCCCTTACCGATAATTTGACCTTTCTTTTGGGCGTTGAAGGCAGTGGCATCATCTTTGAAGTGAGCCAGCAACTTTGATGGATCATCGGTTGTATAGAGAATCTTGGCTTTGCCTTCGTATAGTTTTTGAGGTGACGACATAATTACAATTTCCTGGACTATCTCAATTAGAAGGAGTCTGTTACGCTAAGTGTTATAATCAAAGTAGTTTCATTTTAAGATTCTATTAATAAATGTGATTTTTAAAATAAATTTAATTTCAAATAGTTATTTGTGTCTAATGGGATTAAGGAGCAATGTTTCAGATGAAGTTAGGAAATAACTGCTCGACCTTTCCGCTTAAATTACGTATTTTTTAGTTCACAAGCTGACTAATTCAAACAACCATTCTTAGATAGTTATCCTGATCAAACTTAACTATAAAATCTAATTATTTCGATCTGCGATTGTCATCTTATTGAAGATTTGTGGGAACTATAGAAATGAACCTTGAAGACCTCTAAGTTAAGTTAAAATCAGGAGTTAGCTATGTTAGGTGGAGAAGATAAGGAAGATTTTTTGTATCCTTACGGTCGATATTACGGTCAAGTTAATCCCGAGAATTTGGTTTTTAACGCTAATTTACAGGAATTTGCGCAGCAAGTAAGCTATGTTTGCAATCTTGAAACTAACGGCAAACTTCCCCCAGAAGATGCTTACAACCAAATCAAAGAACTCTGGAAAAAGTTAAAACGCTCTAAAGAAACATTAGGAATTGGTCAACAACCCTTCCAGAGTGATGGTAACGACCATAAAAATTAAAGAAAAATAGTGATAAGGGAATAGGAAACAGGAAACTTCCTAACCAAAAATACACCCTGTTCCCTGTTCCCTTGTTTCTACTAAATTAATCTAAACGACGCAATACCACCACTGAACGCTCTGCAAGTGGTATAGTTTTGTAGTCTGTATACACAGTTCCCTCCTCAATAAAGTGAGGTTCTTTAGTGTCAATTACCACCGCCCAATTTCTATCCCTGAGCCCGACTGGCAGGACAAACTCGATCATTTCATAGTGAGAATTAAAGAACAACAAAAAACTATCATCCATAATCCTTTCGGCTTGAGGACCACGCTTAGCAATTGCTTCTCCATTTAAGAAGATACCAATTGCTTTGCCTAAACCATCGTTCCATTGCTCTTCTGTCATCTCGCCACCATCAGGATTAAACCATCCAATATCCGTAACGCCCCAACCGTGGATAGCTTGACCCTGAAACCATTTGCGTCGGCGAAATACTGGATGCTGGCGGCGGAGGTAAATCAGCTGGCGGGTAAAGTCTAAAAGTTCTGCATTTTCCTCTGGCAAATCCCAATTGAACCAGGAAATTTCATTATCTTGACAATAGGGATTATTGTTGCCATGCTGTGAGCGCCCCATTTCATCTCCTCCTAGCAGCATGGGTACGCCCTGAGAAAGCATTAGTGTGACTAGGAAATTCCGCCTTTGTCGCTCGCGCAACTTGAGGATTTCTGGGTTATCGGTTGGTCCTTCAACTCCGCAATTCCAAGAACGGTTATAGCTTTCCCCATCCCGATTGTTTTCTCCGTTAGCCTGATTATGTTTATCGTTGTAGCTGACGAGGTCATTAAGAGGAAAGCCATCATGGGCAGTAATGAAATTAATGCTAGCACTGGGTCGTCGCCCATTGCACTCGTATAAATCGGAACTGCCAGTGAAGCGATAGCCAAATTCAGCCAAACTGCTATCTTCTCCACGCCAGAAGTCCCTTATCGTATCACGATACTTGCCATTCCACTCAGACCATAACAGCGGGAATTTCCCGACGTGATAGCCGCCTTCGCCTACATCCCAGGGTTCAGCAATCAGCTTGACATTAGAAAGTACAGGGTCTTGGTGGATGATATCAAAGAAAGCTGCCAGACTATCAACCTCATACAATTCTCGGGCAAGAGCCGATGCCAGATCAAAGCGGAAACCATCAACATGCATCTCTAAAACCCAATAGCGCAAGCTATCCATGATTAACTTTAGAACCTGGGGATGGCGCACGTTGAGGGAATTACCGCAACCAGTAAAATCCATGTAGTAGCGGGGCTCATCTTCTACCAAGCGGTAGTAGGTGGCATTGTCAATGCCTCTGAGCGACAGAGTAGGACCATGATGATTGCCCTCTCCTGTGTGGTTGTAGACGACATCGAGAATTACCTCAATCCCTGCATTGTGCAGCGTCTTCACCATCTGCTTAAATTCAGTTACTTGTTCTCCTGGAGTTTTATCCGAACTGTAGGTCCAGTGGGGGCTAAAGTAGTTAATAGAATCGTAGCCCCAGTAATTTGTTAATTTCTGCTTAACCAGATGCCCGGGAGAGGAGAAATATTGATGAACAGGTAACAGTTCAATCGCCGTGACTCCTAGAGACTGGAGATAGGAAATTGCCGCTGGATGGGCTAACCCGGCATAGGTTCCCCTTAGTTCTACTGGAATATCTGGGTTGAGTTTAGTAAAGCCCTTGACATGGGTTTCGTAGATAATTGTTTCATGGGCTGGTGTCTGTAAAAGTTGGTCATCCTCCCAATCAAAGGAATCATCAATAACTACAGCCTTGGGAATCAAATGAGAGTCATCTAAATGAGACCAACTGAGGTCTTCTTCCGGGTGATTCCAGGCATAGCCATAGATTTCTGGACCATAACCAATATCGCCATCAAGGGCTTTGGCATAGGGGTCAATTAGTAGTTTAGTCGGATTGAAGCGGTGTCCTTCAGAAGGTGCATAGGGTCCATGAACTCGGAAACCATAAAGTTGACCAGGTGCGACTCCTGGTACATAGCCATGCCAGACGAAGTTATCAACTTCACTCAAGGCTAGACGTACCTCATTATCGTCTTTGTCAAATAAACAGAGTTCTACACCTGTGGCGTTTTCTGAAAACAAAGCGAAGTTCGTACCTTTGCCATCAAATGTTGCTCCCAGAGGATAGGGTTTGCCGGGCCAGAGTGCTACGTACATACCTGAAACTCACGTAAAGACCAAGTAGTTAGGCGAAATTAACTCAGTAGCGAAAATTCCGCGCTGAATTTGGGCATTGCGTATTTATCGATAGATACTATCACAAAGTGTTTTCAATTTGCGGTTTGATCGTTGACATTTGGAGATTGATTACTCAAAAAACTGCCATTGCTCAGATTAGTCTGTTGAGATTGCCAAGTCTTTTTCAGGGCTTGAGCTTGTTTGTAAAGAGCTCGCTCAGGAGAAATAAAAGAAGCTGTGGCAATAGCGGCTTCAAAACGTCCTTGAGCAGCTAAAGCAGAAGCTGCATCTAAAATCGGGAGGTCTTGAGAGGCCTCAATTTCAGCTTGCCAGTTGGCAATTGCCTCCTGGGCTTGAGGATAAAGTTCCCCCTGTGAACTAATTTGTTGAGCAGTAGCGATCGCTGTACTAAAATCCTGTTTCTGGGCAAGTACCTTAGCTTCATCTAGGAGAGCTTGGTCTTCAAGGAATTGGATTTGCTGATGCCATTTGGCGATCGCACTTTGAGCTTTAGGGTGTATGGTTTGACCTAGCTTAATTTTACTAGCGACTTCTACAGCTGCCCTGAGCCTTTCGATAGAACTAGCTTCTGCTAGGTCTTGGGCTTGAAGCAACACCTGTCGATCTTCAATTTGCTCAATTCCCTGACGCCACTGAGCAATTAGCGTCTGAGCCCTGAGGCGTTGCCGATTACCCGGTTCTATTAAAGCTGCTTGTTCAATTGCCATCTGTAGTCCACTAAGCTGCTCAAATCCAGCCACAAATTTTGCTAATTCTAGTTGTGTATAAGCTTGCAGCTCAGATGACCACTTAGCAGTTTGTTGAGAAGCCAGTTGAGCCAGAGGGCTGCGGCTGGAAATTTGGGCTACTGCGGCTAGAGCATCCACCAGAGCAGGAAGATTATTCTTGTTGGCGATTTCACTAGCGCGAGACAGGCGAATCCAGTCGAGTGCTTCTTCATACACAGAGGTATTAACAGGAATTTGCTCAGCAATACTAATTACACCGGTAAAATCTTGCTTTTCAAAGCGCTCTGCCGCCAATTGGAGTAAGGTACGCCCCCACTGAGACTGTTTGGCTTTTGCCTGGGCTTTAACATAGCTACTGGGGCTAACTTTCCCAGCTAGGGTAATAGCCTGCTCTAAATGAGTAAAATAACCAGATGAAGCTAAATTCTGTGCCTTTTCCAGCTGTTGCCAAGCCTGTTTTTCAGTGTCTAGCTCTTGGATCAGTTGATCGAAACGTAATAAATTCCAGTATTGCTCCTTTAGTTGGGTAAGTTCTCCAATCTGTCGAGAAGCCTGCTCCCAGTTTTGACGTTTTAGAGCATCCTCAAATCGACCAGTAATTAGTTCACCTTGCTGCCATTCCCCTTGCCAGGCAGTAATGGTGGCTTGTACTTGAGCATAAAGAGGGCTGGTGACAGGAAGCTGCTGAGCAATTTTTACTGCTGCGGTGAGTTCACCCTGGTTAATTTTTTGCTGGGCAATTGCCATAATTGCCTTTGACCATTGCTGATGGCGGCGCTGTGCCTCCCCATACAGTGGATGTTGTTGTGACCAATTCTCAACTAAACTGATTGCTGCCAATAACTGCTGCAATTGCCCTGAATCAGCAGCCTTCTGAGCACAGTATAAGCGCTCACCATCAGCAGATAGGGGAGAGATGCTTTGGCAATTAATCGGAGGCGGTAGTTTAGTTAGCCACCAGATAGCGGAGGTGGCTCCTCCCCCAAGAAGGGCCAAGAAAATTGACCACAGCAGCCACCACAGCCAAAGGCGACGATGATGGTATTGTGTTTGAGTAGATGGATCTTCTCCACTCCTGTAGAAATTTTTTGGTGGAAGATCTTTAATTTCCTGACTATTGCTCAAGGTATAAGTATCTAGAGTAAGTGATCATGACTAAAATAACTAAGAGATTCGCACTGATTAGACTTTTGTTATAAATCCCGATTCAACCAAGATATTATCAGGGTTTGAGGCTCTTTGTCGGAGATGCCTGTGGTCTAGGGTTCACAATTAAGATCAGCGATAATTTGGGAGAGACTAGGGGGGAATGACCCTTAATCTGAGGAATTGGTTAGTAGAACACCACATGGAATTAATCCAACTGAGGCTCTCAGGGAGCCAGTTGGCGGGTATTGCTTTTCGCATTGCCCAAGACATGGAAATCAAAAGTCTAACCCCTTTTAACATCAGTGTCTTAACTGAGGTTTTGGAGTTGCCTTTTCAAGCTGCCTGGCAAGCAGCAGCTCCCATTTCTCGGCTCAGTGTGAGTTTGCTGCGCATTCTCAATCGAAAAAGACCCCTCAAGCGCAATGAAGGAACTTGGTTGACTTTTCAAGTTGCTTATCTCAATGCTCTACAAGAGATTGTAGAACAAGAATCTCAATTGAAAAGAGTCTGGGCAAATCGAGCTGAGGTTCCAACTGCTCAAGGAGCTGTTGAAACTCTGAGTAACCCACAACTACTGGCTCTTGTGAAAACTTTACGACCAGGACGCCTCACTGATAGTCAGGCAGAACAGGCCCTTTCAATCATAGCTGACTCTTTTCTGGTGCAGCAGATGAATAATCTGGCAAAAGCCTGGTTTGTTGCTAATGGTGCTGAGGAAACTGAAGCCCAATTGCTCACACAGCGCTTGAGTCATGGGCTACCAGGTCATCTGCTCACGGTGATTGCTGAAAACCCTCTGCCCCTAGCACAGTTGCAAAAGTTTGTGCGCCTGGGTAATTTGAGCAGTTGGCGAGATCCAGCTACTCACAAGCACTCTCCAGGGAACCCAGAATTTGCCACAACTGGTCTGTCTAGCAACCTCAATCGGGAGTATTACCGAGCTAGGCTGTTGCAGTCTTTAAGTGAACCTTTACTGGCAGAACTTTTTTCCCTACAAGATTTATATGTACCCCTAAAGGGTGTTGAAGTACACTTGGGAGCTGGGAAAGTTTTAGAGGCAACAAATGCTTCCGGCAGATTAGGTTACAAACAACCAGCAATTTTCACTTACCCTATGTCTGAGGATTTCCCTGTCAGTGGTGTAGAGAAGGCTAGACTCCAGGATAATTCGCAGCCTCAGACTTCACTATTGCCTTTACAAGCTTCACCCCCGAAAGCAGAGGATTTAATGAAATGGGCGATGTCTCAGTTGGAAGATCACACAAGTATCGCAGTTATCGAAGCTGAGCCTGGTGGTGGCAAGACTAGTTTCTGCCAGATTTGGGCTGCCCAAATTGCTAGGGAAGTTTATCCCAGGTGGATGCCCGTGCTGATTAGACTTCGAGATGTTAGCTTAGGTCAAACCTTGGAGCAGACTTTAGACACTGCTTTACCTATAGGGCGTTTTAGCGATCACGATGGTTGGCTCTCATCAATATATCCTCCTTGCTTGCTGATCCTTGATGGTCTTGATGAGCTTGCTCACTCTCCGAGAAAGTCAAGCCAACTTAGAGCTTTTCTCAATCAGGTGATGCTATTTAATCAGCAGCACCTTGATGAGAGTGGTTTGCCTCGCCACAAGCTCATTCTCACCAGTCGCTCAACCACGCTAGATTGTTTAATCGGTAATTACTGGCACAGTAGTAGGTTCACCTCGCCTGTTCCACTGCGGCGCATGGCAATACAACCGTTTGCTCAAGATGAGTTCCGACAATGGTTTCAGCAGTGGGCAAAACTGGGTTCCCGTTCTATTGCTCAGGCCTATTTTAACTTTTTGAAGCACGGCAAGGTTTTTCAAAAGCAACCGATTGCCAAGGAACTGGCGACTCTGGTCAAACGTCCTCTCCTGCTTTACCTGTTGGGTATTTTACATCGAGATGCCCTGGTTGATAAGAGTATTTTTCAAATGAATGCTTCTGAGCTGAAGTTTGAAATTTACGAGCGTATTTGTCGATGGCTCTTAGGGGAAACTGCTGCTAAGAGCAACTTAACACTAGAGTTGCTCAGGGAAGGTCTTGCTCATGCTAGCCGCTCTGCAGAAGCAATTGCTAATCTTCTTCAGGGACGTCATCCTCAATACCTGCGCCGTCAAATGCAAGTCGCGGCTTTAACTATTCTGCAAACTAGTCAATATCAAGTGCCTCAAACAGAGATCGAAAAAAGGCTTTTTGGCGAGTTGGCAACTGAGGTTTCCATACAGCCCCTGCCAGCGTTATTCTTTCACTCTGGAATACCTAAAGGATTGAAGGGTGAGAGGCTAAAACTTGAAAGTTATAACCTATATCCTGAAAATACCTCTGAAGAAAAACCCTTAACCAGTTCTTCTCCAAACTCTATCATTGAGTTCTCTCACCCTAACCTAGGTGAGTACTTGGCAGCACAAGAAATTGCTGCTCAGTTGATGAAACTTACCCAAGAAATTCAAGACCAGTATGGTGAAATCACTTATGTTATTAATGACCAACTCCAAGTCGCTAAGCATCTTTACGCTTTGCTGGGCTACGGTCTATTATCTAACCAGGTGGAAGAGCTCGTAATTGAAGGTCTACGCAGGCAGGAAAAGCGTAATGCCAAGGCTTTTTCTTTTCGGGTTTTGTTTCAATGTCTCTATCGTTTCTATCGAGCTTACTGTCGGGGGCGTTGGCTCGATGAGGGTATTGCTCATCAGACTCATTCCCAGCTACAGGTAATCCACAACTCTCTAAATGTACTGCAAATTGATGCTGCTGTTGGCATTAATGTCTTCTTATTGCTTTGTTCAGGAGCGCGAGCAGCGCAAATACCCTTTTGGCCCTGTGGCAATCCAGACATTCCCTCAGAGTTTGATGCTGAACAACTATTAAGTTTTATTGGTCGTACAACAGCAATTTCAACTACTGCTTTTTGGCAGCGAGTAAGACATAGTTTAGCTCAATTACAACTAGCAGGAGCATGTCTCAATCGTGCCATGCTTGCTGAGGCGAATCTCTCGAGAGCTAATTTATCTGCTGCTGAGTTAATTGGGCTTAATTTAAGGCAGGCAAATCTCCAAAATACTGATTTGTCTTGGTCAAGTTTGGCTGGTACTAATCTAACAGATGCTAATCTCTCAGGAGCAAGTTTAGAAGGAGCAGATTTATCTGGTGTTAATCTTACCAGGGCAACTCTGACCAAGGCAAATCTTGCTAATGCTTGCCTGTTTCAAGCTCAGCTAGATCCAGATAACAGGGAGTTTGCCAAAAGCAACGGAGCCATATTTTCCCTAGAAGAGTTTCAGACTTACAAGCACTCTTTAGTTCCAAAATTTTCCTTTACTGAAGATGACAAACTTTCTGGAGAAGAGACAACCATCTTGGTTGAGAGTGCAGAAGGGGAACCAATACTACCAGATGCTATGGTAGGTAATGGGCTAAATGAATACAACCGCCCTACAGAAGTAATTAAAAATCATTTTCAAGAGCAGAAAGTCTCTTCGGAGGATGAGGATGATGAGGACGATGAGGACGCCTATGCAGATACAGTAATCATACCTCCACAGGCTCAGTTGTAACCATTAACTGTCTTCCTCAGATTTGCCCTTAGAGTTGCGGTAGCCGTAGAAGTCAATTCGATATTCAGCAATCTGCACACCAGTTTTTTGCTCAATTTGTTTGAGCAAATCTTGAGGTAGTTCTACATAGACATCAATAATTTGGTTGGTATCTAAACAGTTTACATGGCTGTGAGCATCACTAATATTACCGTAGAGTCGTCCATCACAGCGCTCGATACATTCGATAATGCCTTGACTTGATAATGCCTCTAAATTCTGATAAACAGAAGTATGACCAATCTCTTTGCCTTGCTGGTTTAAGCGGTCATAAATTTCTCGCGCTGAGAGGTGTTCTTTTGCTTGCCAAAGCAATTCCAGAATGAAGCGACGCTGACGGCTAAGACGCATTCCTATAGCCTGACAGCGATTGAGGGCGTCTTCAAGTGAGCGAATTGGTTTTACAACTGCCGCTTCATTGTGCATGGTTAATGTTCTTAGACTAAATTTAAGAGATTTTCAAAGTGATTTTTGGTAATTTATAGATTATAAGTCTGGTTGGGATTTTGGCATTTTCCGCTACGTCTCCAGGGAACCTAGCTGTAGGCTGATCTCAACAGAGTTATGATTGTGATCTTACCAATACTCTGCTTCTGATTAATTAAACAGCAGCGCAGACCTGAAAGCAGAGCTTCTTCAGGGAAGCTCGAAACTAATAAGTCAAACTCATTACAAGTTTAACTTAGGTTGTCGATTTATGTCTACTTCCGCTATCGAGGATTTGTGATCCGGGAAATTGTACTTTTTGTTCTCGCCAGAGTACTAATAAGAATGTGAGTCTTATAGCTAACCACTAAGTAAAGCTTCCACAAACTCATAACTAGAGAAGGGGCGCAAATCTTCAATACCTTCCCCAGCACCAATAAACCTAATTGGTAGTCCCAATTGCTGTACCACAGCTAGGGCAATGCCCCCTTTAGCGCTTCCGTCTAATTTTGTCAAGACTACGCCACTGAGTTTTGCAACTTCTGAGAAGACTTGTGCCTGAAGCAAACCATTTTGACCAAGGGTGGCATCTAGAACCAAGAGAGATTCTACTTTGGCATCAGGGGCTTTTTTATCAATAATTCGTCTAATTTTTGATAATTCTTCCATCAAGTTTTTCTTGTTTTGCAGACGTCCGGCTGTGTCTACTAGCAGCAATTCCACGTCTCTCGATTTTGCTGCAGTAATTGCATCAAACACTACTGCTGCCGGGTCTGTATTCTTGCCTGGATTAGCAATTACCTCAGTGCCACTGCGCTCTCCCCAAATCTTTACCTGTTCCACTGCTGCTGCCCGGAAGGTATCAGCTGCCCCAATTAAACAACTGTAGCCTGATTGTTTTGCCATATGGGCAATTTTGCCAATTGTTGTGGTTTTTCCGGCACCATTGACACCAGTCATCATCCAGATATTAAAGTTGTCTTTTTCTGGCACAAAGGTGGGTTCGTAGGATTGATGATATGGTTGATCTAGTAAATCTCGAAGGATTTGTTTAAGGTAGGCGATCGCTTGTTCTGGTGGTAATGCTTCCTGCCGCAATTTGGCTTGCAGAGTTTCGATAATGTAGTCCGTTGCCTCGACACCGACATCTGCCTGCAACAATAGCGCTTCAACCTCGCTTACAGCGTCTTGATTCAAAGGGCCTTGACCGACAACTGCCTTCAGCTGGTTAACTAAGCCGCGACGGGTTTTGCCCAGTCCTTGACGCAGCTGCTTCAGCCAACTGATTTCTCCGGCTGAGACATCTTCAGGAGAGCGCCCCTGAGCGGCTAAGACTTCGGCTGACCACAAGAACTCTTCATCAAATGCAACATCAGCAGCTTCTTGAGCCTCAACAGCAGCTGTGACTGGTTCTGATGTTTCAATAGCATTAGCTTCTAGGCGTTTTAACCTTTCCTGCCTTTCGGTTTGACGCGCCCAAACGGGTAAAGGAGTAGTTGGTTGTTCAGCTTCTTTAATTTCTTGAGACTGAGTTGGTTTTAGTGTGGTTTTTGGCGCTATTACTTCGTCAGCAGATGTCTGTGCTGAAGTGATTGCTGGCTCAACTACCTTAGATTCAGCCGCTACTGCGTTTGTTACTTCCACAGAAGTTTCAGAAAATTCTGTGGCTGGAATTGCAGCCTTTGCTATTTCTGGAGTTTCAGGTGTGGCTTTTGCCTTCTCTTCGACAGTTGTTGTTGCTGTAGTGCTGGTGGTTAGGGTAGTACCTATGTGCTCAATAGTATCTTCAATTTCTTTAATCTCGCTGGTATCACCCTGGAGGGCAACTGACGTTTTGGTTTGAGCCTCCTCAGGCAATGTTTCTGAGGCATCGGCGGTTTCGGTTTGGGTTGCCCCATCCTCCTGTTGCCTTGTTTGAGTAGATACTGGCTGTTGTTGTTTCTGAATATTTTTGTAAGCAGTTTTTGCCCAACTCAGGTAATCATTGTCAACAGCTGGTGATTGCTTCGAGGTTGATGCCGATTCAGTAGTCTGTTCAAGCTGCTGTGGAACCTCTTGTTCCTTCTCAACCTGCGGGGATTGGGAGGGAGTCTTTTCTAAAGAAGTTTCACTAGGAGCAAACTGTCTGCGAAACCAATTAAAAACCATAAAACAGCGAAATATTAAAACTTATTAATCCCAGATTTTTTAAGTGATACTCGATTGAGTTTTCAGGAAAATACTTTAGCAAAAATTATGTAGGTTTGGAACAATCTTCTCTCAAAAGAGTTCAGCCATAACTCTAACAGAGGTAAGAACGCTCATATTTACTATGGTAAGGTAGCTTTCCTATTGAGATAATTAGTAACTCGGCGCAAAACGCCATTGATAAATCGATGTCCTTCATCATCGGAGTAACGCTTAGCAAGTTCTACAGCCTCATTTATCGCCACTCGCTCTGGAATTTCCAGAAATGATATTTCCGATACTGCAATCCGCAAGATATCCTGGTCAATCCTAGGCAGACGTTTCAACTGCCAATCCTGAAGTGCTTGGTTGAGGGTTTGATCAATCTCAAGCTGTCTACGATTAATAGTTGCGATAATTTCGATCGCATATTCACGAACTTCATATTGATTGGAAAGCTGAATTACTTCCGGAATTTCTATAGCACTTCCGAGCCGATTAATTGCTTTCTGGGTATGTTCAATAGCATCAGTTACCATTGCTTTGGCACTGCGCATTTCGCTAGAACGAGTTTCACTACTAAGGAGACGATCACTACCTCTTTTGAGCTCTGCTGCTGCAGTTTCTAAAGCTTCCTGAGTTTCACTTGTGAGTGTACGGACTGCCACCAATACTAGATTAGTTAGCTGCTGTGAATCTAGTTGTTGAGTGATGTTATTCATCTGAGATAGACTCAAAAGAGCCAGTTCACGTGCAATTCTGCGGGGTTGCATTTTTGTCTTTTGCCTATTGCCTGTTGTCTAGTTCTGTTTTTTCTTTAGTGCTGATTTCTACCTCCTGGAAAACAGCAACCAATGACTAGTGACTAATACCTCCTGAACCTTCTTCTGTTGTTACAACCTGTTGTGGAATTTCAGGTACGAGTTGTTCAAGATTGTTTGGACCACTTGGCATTGACCTAGGCATTTTGATTGAAGAAGCAGAAGGGTCAACAATTCCTCCAGATAACAGTACTTTGAAAGCGTCTTCTATCGACATGGAAAGATTGACTACTTCATCTGCTGGTACAATTGCGTACCAGCCACTTGTAGGATTGGGAGTTGTAGGGATAAAAATGCTCAACATGGGACTATCCATATGAGCTTCAATTTCGCCGCTGATGCTGCCAGTGACAAAAGCAATTGCCCATACACCCTTACGGGGATACTCTACTAAAATCACACGACGAAACTTATCTTTAGAGTCTTTGAAAACTGTCTCCAGTAGCTGTTTTAGGGTTTTATAAACCGAACCAGCTAAGGGAATAGCTTGCAACAGCTGTTCCCCCACATCTAGCAACCACCGCCCAGCAATATTACGTGCCATTAAGCCAATCACTAGGATTAACAGTAGTGGCACAGTTAACCCCACCACCAAGTTAAGCAGATTTACCAAGATTGGGTGGAGGTTATTGTAGGGGTTGATTTGTTTAGGAATCCTCGTCAAAAAATTGATCACCCAGCTGGCAATCGTAATCGTCAGCCAGATTGTGGTAGCTAGAGGAATAACTACCAGCAAACCTGCAATCAGATCATTTTTTAAATCCTGCTTGAAGCGTTGGATCACAAAGTACCGAATCTCCTTCAAATTTGCTCTTGATACTGCCTCAAGTACTAGCGTGATGGCACTTAAGCTTTGACCAGACAAGGGGTAATTGTTTGTTTCAGAGTAATCTGTATTTGTTAATTGTGCACTCCTGGCAAACTCTGCTTGTCTTGTCTTTGTTAACCAGTACTCTTAATTTTAGACTCCCATTCCTAAGTTTTAAGTCTCGTAGAGAATTGCTGCAAGTACCGAAGTCTTGATGGCAATTCTGCTTTCTCAAAACTTTCTTCTGGTCTTACAGGATGCTTTTCCCAAAGTATTTGCCTGTATCATTTAGCTTGACAACCTATATTCTAACAGAGTAAGGGAGAAAAGGCTGAGTGTTGATCTTGGTAGTTGATTGTTGGGTCAAACAGTCCTCAGCCTCAACTCTCGTTGTTTGGGGACATCAAAAGGGAAGCTTTCAACTAGTTACATACTCCCCTCCTAGCCCTTTGGTATAGAACACGACTTAGCAATTTATCAAAAAAGCATCAAGCAGTTATATTTGCCAAATTACACAAGCCGCCAAGTTTAAGAGTGAATCAAGGAGCCACAACAGGGTAATCTCAGAGACATCAAACCAGCCAGAGTGAACCTCCATGCTGCCTTTTGCAGAAGTAGTCTCCACCATATCTGGCAATTAATAATTCTTAGAAAGTTAAATCTCGATTAACTTACCAAATGTAGGTACAATACTGCGCTGTTGAATTCCTCGCTCCAACTAACCTAGCCGAAGAAATTAAAAGATGGTAGACTTTCATCGAAGAGTTTAAGTCAACAATTGACCGTGTGGTTTCCATTAGCAATGCTAGAACTGTGATCGAAATTCCAGATTAAGATGCTGAGATTTGCTGGTCACTGGAAAATCTCTAAAATTACGGTACTAAAAGCTTAAGAGTGTCAATTCACTTCTAAGTTTTAGGGTTAGGTTAAAGCTTAAAGTGGAAAGCTTAGTGTTCAAACTTCAATCTTCAAACTTTAGCCTGTCAAAATTCAAACCATAAAGGTTAAAACTCGATCAAACCTAAGGATTATGATTAGCAGGTTGTTTAGTAAAACCTTGAGGTTTCTGCTTTGGCTGAGTGTTCAACATTCTCATCTATTTTAAGTCTGGTTCATATCTGATATTGACTAAAGAAAAATAAGCACTTGAACCCCTATTCTGAGGGCTCAAAGCCAGATTTACTCATTAACTTGCCAAGCCATTTATATAATGGACTTCTAGAATATGACCAGGCTAATTCATGTGTTCTGCTTCCAAGTCTGACTCAACCAAAGAGGCAGATTCGGCAAAGCCTTCATTAACTAGCTGTGGCTGCTGCTTGAGTTCCCAAACCTTGAGTAGGATAAGATATTCATAAAAAGCTTGTAAGGCACACCAGGCAAATCCCGCTTGCCCATCTAGAAAGCCACCTAGTAAGAAATACATATAAAAGAATCGTACCAGAGGCCGCCCAGGCAAGCGCAGTGACAGATTTTTGAGGGCACGGCGTCTTTCTACTTCCGAGCGCCCCCAAAACAAATTTTGCCAATTAACTTTTCCTGTTTCTAATTGCAGCAAGGTTTCAGTAGCTTCGTCACTAGAGTAGCGATTATGCTTATCAATCCAGCGGGAAAAGCCCTTACTACAGGTGTAATGAGGATAGGTTTCCTTTAAAAAGCCAGTTGCTCCCTCACATACTTCTCTTTCTGTATGACCATAATCTGTGAACCAGACTTTATTTTTTTGGAGCAGGCGCAACTGGTAGCGGGGATACTGAGTCGAGTATCGAATCCACCGATTCATAAACATGACCCTTTCAGCCACGTAATAGCCTATGTATTCCATGCTTTGCAAGGCTTGAGTACACTCAGCAAACAACTCGGGAGTCATCCTTTCATCAGCTTCTAGGATATAAACCCAATCGTACTTAGTTGGGACTTCTTTGAGCATCCACGTGCGCTGATGCCCATGACTCTCAAATTGATGCCGAACGATACGCACTTGATAACGAGAAGCAATTTCTAAAGTGCGATCGCTACTGTAGGAATCGACAACAATAATATCATCTGATAACTGGGCAGATTCAATGCAAGCGGCAATATCAAGCTGTTCGTTATAAGTCAAGATATAAATCGAAAACATCTGCTGCTGGTATAGTTAATCTCCACATTTGCTAGCTAAATTCCCAAGCTGCGCAATCCTGTCCAGCCAATAAAAGTGTAGCCAATTGCTAATAGCAAACTGCTCACAATGGTTTTTATGCCCGATTTCCAAACATTGGCTTTTACTCGATTCTCGGCTTCTAGCTTGCGAGATAGAATTTGATTGAGATTTTCATCGAACTTTTGATTTACAGCTTCGGGGTTTTCTTTGAGGGCTTGTAATTGTGCTTTAATTGCTTGCAGCTGAGCCTGAGCTTGCGGTAATTGAGCCTGGGGAACTTGACCACTCTCAATTGCCCTTTCTAACTGTGCTAGCCTTTGTTGAGCTCGTTCGATTCCTTCAGGTGTTTTTAGTTGCTCAGTTGTAGTTCTGAGTTGAGTTTCAACTTGAGTGGCTTGTTGCTCAATCTGCTCAAAAGCCTTATTGCTACGCCATAAAGTATTGCTGGTGTGCAACAATACTAATAGTAAAAATAACAATCCTAATATAGTCGATAGCACCAGCACCCAAAATCTAATTTCTCCGGTGTAAGAAGTGGGCTCTGTCCCTCGGTCATTAAAGCTGTTGCGGATCCAATACCCTACCAAAAACAGAGCGATGCCTACTAGAGGAACAACGCCCCGGTCTACACTTTGAGTTGTAACAGCCCACTGCCAATTCCGGAAAGCATCAGCAGACTCAAAGGAATTAGATGGAATTGCCAGAATAATGTAATCTAACAGGGAAGACACAATCATGACTAGCCCGACTAGCTTGAGAGTCAGAGCAGTAAATGGGGAATAGACAGAACTAGTTTTCATGGGCTACGCCTGTGATCATATAGGTTTTAGATAGTTTTGACCTCCTCCCGACGCTGACTGCAAGCAGTACAGTACGGGTTTCCCAATCGCGCGCTCAACGGCGATCAAGATTGGGATTGGGGTACATGCTCAAGCAGATCGAAGAATTGCTTAATTTAAGGGCTTTTGCCCATATTAGCCTATCAAATAAAAGATTTGAGAGTATCGGGGAGCAGGGAGACTTAAAATCCCCAGTAATCTAATTTACAGCGCCCTAAAGCATAATGTGGCTAGATACTATTTTTAGTTTATTGCTACCTAGTTAGTTTCAACAACTGTAATCATCATCTGGTTGTTATAGGCTCTTTGAGATCAACAAACCAGCAATTTAAAGTTTAATCAAGGAAAATGAACAAGATTGTCGAAGTTCTGCCAGATAAAGCCATCCTGATCGCACGTGCCCTCGAGGTTGTAGTCTCCAAAATGCAAGCAGCTATTGAAGAAAATGGTCGGTGTACCATTGCCTTAGCAGGTGGCGGTACGCCAAAACCTCTGTATGAAGCAATCGCAACTGAAGCTCTTGAATGGGATAAAATTCACGTCTTTTGGGGCGATGAGCGCTATGTAGAGGCAGATCACCCCGATAGTAATCAAAGAATGGCACGTCTGGCCTGGCTCAACCAGGTTCCCATCCCAGAAGCTAATATTCATCCCATACCCACTAACGGGGAAAATCCAGCCGCTGATGCTGACAAGCATGAAGCCCAATTACAGGAATTCTTTAAGATCACTCAAGGAGAATTTCCTAATTTTGATGTAATTTTGCTGGGCATTGGCGACGACGCCCATACTGCCTCACTCTTTCCTCACACGGAAGCCTTGCAAGTAAAACAACGGCTGATAGCCGTCGGCAACAAGGATGGTCAACCCCGCATCACTTTTACCGCTACACTAATCAACCATGCTAAGTGCGTCATGTTTTTAGTGGCTGGAGCAGGCAAACAGCAGGCTTTAGCTCAGATCTTTGCCCCTGAAGCAGACTCTCTAACTTACCCAGCACGCTTAATCCAACCGCAAGGAGAACTTTGGTGGCTTTTAGATCACGCAGCAGGTAAAAATCTGAACTGAAAATATACACTTCTAGCTCCAATAAAGCAATCGATTAGAATATGACCCTGTTGCTGTGCTTTTATAAAGGAGGAAGTATACTGGCTGCAATTAACGTTTTATGATTGTTTGCCCTAACTGCAATCACCAAAACCCGGATGGAGCCACTCAATGTGAAGCCTGCTATACCCCTTTGCCGGCAACTACCAGTTGCCCTAACTGTGGGGCAACTGTTCAGACAGACGCTAGTTTCTGCGGTCAGTGTGGCTTTAATTTAAAACTGAGTGCCCCCATGGCGACAGAGCAGGAATCTGCTTCTAGCTCGCCTCCCGATTTACCAGACTTGGCGACTCCTAACTCGCTTGTAGAACCGGAACTCGAAACCATGCCGATTAACTCTCAACTGCCTGATCCAGAACAGGATCATGAGAGTTTACCTACTCCTGAACCTGACTACGAGCTTCCTGCTACTCTCGTGAGTCAACCAGTGAGCATGGGTGCAGGCAGCACAGCTGCTCCTGAGCCAGCGACAGTGCCACCACCTCCGGCTAGTGTTACCACAACCCCTACCCCGCCAGCAACCAACCAGAAACCCCCAAAAGTGCCCCCAGCAGCTGTTCCTAACAGTGCCCAAACTCAGTTGCAGCTACAGTCTGCTAAACTGTTGCATCTTCAAACTAATACACAAATTGAATTGCCTCAGAATCTGGCAGTGATTCACATAGGCAAGAGCAATGAGCAGATTCCCCCTGACATTGATGTTTCTGGTTTCCCCAACTCGGAAATTGTTTCCCGCGTTCATGCCGACATCCGAGTTGAAGGCGACATCTACTACATTGAAGATGTTGGGAGTTCTAATGGCACTTACATTAACCACACACCCCTACTCAAAGGTGATCGGCATCGGTTAAGACCAGGCGATCGCATTAGCTTAGGCAAAGGTGATAAGGTAACATTTTTGTTCCAAATCTCTTAATTGTGTTGCTATTGTAAGAAGCAGGAGTATCTTAGTGGAAGCAATTCTAGGTCTTTACCCCCCTTGTTTCTCCTAAGCAAGGGTGTAGAGGCATGTTTCCTTTCCTTGGTGGGGGAAAGGTGACACAGGCGTATCTACTGTCAACTAGTTACGGCAAGAAGTCTCCCGTTATCATGCAAAGCATTGAACGGTGAGATGAATTGCTTATATGAGTGACTTTAGTCGCAATAACACTGTGCCAGGAAAGTTATAATAATCCTGGTTGTTGACCTACCCTACCGACTAAGAGGCTAAATTTTGGGTATAGAGTATGTACTAGCTCCAGTTCTGGGAATCAGAAAAGGCACTTGCTCTGGCATATGCCCATGTTGATCTGCCCGTCAAATCAGAAAACTCCGTAATTTTAGCAAGTCCTGCGAGAAGTCCCCTGACCTACCCGTGCATCTTGGAGACGGGATGAATCGCCAGTATATGCAACCCAGTTGCGATACTTGGCACGAAAATAGCTACAATAGACAAAGGTAACAAAGCCGTTAGCATAGCGGGTCCGTGCTTTGGCAGGACAAGTGCTGGTTATTGGTAACTGAACCTAGACAACGCCAGAGTATGGGGTTCCATCCAGTAAATATTTGTGAATGAATAGTCTGTGGATGGGTAAAATTCCAACAGTAAATAGGATGAACTTGTATTTATGTATTGTTCCGGCGCGGTGGGGCATCCCGTGTTGTCAATAAAGCTCAGTCAATGTCCTATGCTTTCTTAAGGAGTCGCTGAGAAACCCACGCCATACTTCCTCAGAAGTTAGCGTCGGGAGTATGTCACGAGGTAAAGGTTGGCTTGCTAACCACCAGACGCTGAGTAAGACCAACGGCAACCTGTTGTTGAAGGCGTCAGCGAATTAGACGCGAAGCCTACATCATAATCTTTGGTTTGATGTAGGTAGTTCACGAGTCTTACAGCTGTCAGGATAAGTCTTCCAAAAGTTAAAGCTAGTGATTACTCTGACTCTACTGCACCCTCTCCAGTCTCTACCTGTTCAAGAATGGCCCTTTGAAAACGAATCGGTGATTCGCATTGGGCGCTCAACAGACAATGAGGTTATTCTTTACAGTGCCGTCGTTTCCCGTCACCATGTGGAACTGAGGCGCGAGGGTTCTGAGTGGGAAATATTTAGTTTAGGTGCTAATGGAACCTATATTGATGGGAAGCGCATTACTAAAATGTCCGTCTTGGATGGAATGATTATTCGTCTAGCTAGCTCCGGACCAAAAATTCAGATTCACCTTCAAGGAGAAACTGATAAGACTAAACTTGAAGAAGTTTTGGGCAAGCGTCCATCTTCG
This sequence comes from Symploca sp. SIO3C6, assembly GCA_010692425.1. Taxonomy (GTDB): domain Bacteria; phylum Cyanobacteriota; class Cyanobacteriia; order Cyanobacteriales; family Coleofasciculaceae; genus SIO3C6. The sequence goes on from JAAHHJ010000016.1 coordinate 152,003, forward strand.
GCTAAGCGTACCCTAGAACCGCCACGAGAGACATTTATTAACTACCAAATAGCTGACCCAAACGGCAGTAAATTTAAAAGTGAAGATGGAAGTAGCAATCCCTCTGATTCTTAATCTTTGATTTAGCAGTTATTACAGGGGATCCTCCGTGTATAAACTATCCACCCTTACTTCGTTAGCCCTAGGACTTCCCATAGAGTAAGCTGAATATATTGCAATTGATGCTTAATCTGACAGGATAGTCGAGTGCCTCTAGGTCGGTTTATAATCGACCCCAATGTGCTATGTTTTTAGCGCCGTTATAGTCGGCGTCACACTTATTGCCGCAGTTGGTGCAGCTAAATTTCTTGCCCTTCCTCTTGCCCAGATGCAAGCACCAATGACAGCTTAAGGAGGTGTAGGCAGGAGGAACCAAAAATAGTTTCACTCCCGCCAGGAGGCATTTGTAAGTTAGGTACTGTCTCAGCAGAAGTTAGCGATACTCCCTTGAGAATTCCTATGCAGGTAATTACCAATTAGCAGTTCAAACCGATGCCGCTGGTTAAGAAGCTTGAGACTTACTGTCTAATCCCTTTCTCTAAAGCTAAAGATTCGAGCATCATAGCCGATGGAGGTGGGAGCAAATTCAATACTTTCTTGTTTTTGAGCTTGGCTGTCTTACGGTCTTACGGTTAGAACAAACCCTTCTTACTGCGCCGATTGCCAGATTAGAGGATAAGCCAAATTGGGTTCTAACTTCGGCATAGACTAAGTAAGTCCTAATTGTATTGATTTGTTAATAATTTATCCTGGTCAAAAAAAGTATCTTAATGTAAAAATAGATACAGAAAATATTTACAAGTTACCCTTTGACCGGCATAGCTCCCAAATAAGTGTCTTGAGGGAAAGCAAGCCAGAGGGTTGCTTTGGCATTGCTGATCAACAAACAAAATATTTCTGGGAAATCAACAAGGAGGTAAAGTTCAATGAAACTGACTTACCGGGGTGTTAAATACGAAGCTGAACCGTCGAAGCTGGCGGTAGCCCAAGGCAAGATTGGAGGTAAATACCGGGGTCTAAATTGGAGACTCCACCATCCCCTAGAGCTTCCCAAACCTGAACCAGTATATAATCTCAAATATCGCGGTGTTCCTTACTGCACTGGTCAAGGCTCGATCACCAAGCGTCCCAAGTCAGTTGCTAAACCTGCCGCTACCCTTAGGCGCAATCAACGCCAAAAAGTCCTCGAGCAGATTAAGGCAGTTCATCTTACCAATATCCGCTGCACCCTCGAACGCCGGATGCAGGTAGCAAAAGCCCAAGGAGATGAACAGTTAGTGCGCCTGCTAGAGGCAGAGCAAATGGCATTTCCGTGGCAATAGTTTTTGTTAATTAAAGCATCAGCAAGAAGACTTGCTCTCATCTGTTAGTTGTTGATTGACTCATCAAGATGTCCATAGGGGTTGTTCATAGTTGATAGATCATGGGCGTAGATTTACTACAACTTAGTTATGAGTCCATGGAAATATTGGCGATGGTTTACTTTACTAATTGCGTTCATGCACAACAGCAGGAAAGGTGGCGTTGCCAGTAAGATCTTGCTTGGGAAACTCTGATGAGAACTGCCAAAATTGTGTGCCTGCTACCAGAGGAGAGACTTGATGATGCTTGAATTCTATCGCCAACACCTTGCTGAACGAGCAAACCTGGGGATTTCACCTTTGCCCCTAGATAGCCAACAGACATCCCAACTGTGTGAACTGCTCAAAGCACCGCCAGCAGGAGAAGAAGAGACTTTAATGGCATTACTGCGAGATCGTGTACCTCCTGGAGTCGATCAAGCTGCTTATGTCAAAGCCTCGTTCTTAACTGCAATTGCCAAAGGCGAAACTACCAGCCCCTTAATTTCACCAGCTGATGCCGTATTTCTCCTCGGTACCATGCTCGGCGGCTACAATGTCCAATCCTTAGTTAGTCTGCTTAAATCTGATGATGCTAATTTAGCCTCTACAGCAGCTACAGCCCTAAGCAAGACGCTCTTAGTTTTTGATGCCTTCCATGATGTCCTCGCCTTGGCAGACACTAATTCTTACGCTCAGCAAGTAGTCGAGGCTTGGGCAAATGCCGAATGGTTCATTTCCCGTCCTCAGCTACCAGAAGAATTTAAAGTAACGGTGTTTAAGGTGCCAGGAGAGACTAATACCGATGATTTGTCACCTGCAACCCACGCCACGACTCGCCCAGATATTCCTTTACACGCTTTGGCAATGCTTGAGTCTCGCATGCCTGGGGCATTGGAAACTATTGCTAAATTAAAGGAAAAAGGGTATCCTGTAGCTTATATTGGGGATGTTGTAGGTACTGGTTCATCCCGCAAATCGGCGATTAATTCTTTGCTCTGGCACATTGGTCACGACATTCCTTTTGTGCCGAATAAGCGAGCAGGAGGATATATTTTGGGAGGTGCGATCGCGCCTATATTCTTTAACACTGCTGAAGACTCTGGGGCTTTGCCCATTGAGTGCGACGTTACCAAGATGGAAACGGGCATGGTGATTACGGTCTATCCCTACAAAGGAGAAATCACCAACAGTGCTGGGGAAGTCATTTCTAAGTTTACCCTCAAACCAGATACTATTGTTGACGAAGTCCGTGCTGGTGGACGCATTCCTTTACTAATTGGGCGCTCTCTTACTGATAAAACCCGCGAAGCCTTAGGATTAGAACCGAGTACTGTCTTCACTCGTCCCCAAATGCTAGATGATACTAGCAAAGGCTTTACTTTAGCTCAGAAAATGGTGGGCAAAGCTTGTTGCTTACCAGGTGTTCGTCCCGGTCAATCCTGTGAAGCAATTATGACGACTGTCGGTTCTCAGGATACTACTGGTCCGATGACAAGGGATGAATTAAAGGAACTAGCTTGTTTAGGCTTCAGTGCTGATTTGGTAATGCAAAGTTTTTGTCACACTGCTGCTTATCCCAAACCTGTTGATGTCAAAGTTCACCAAGATTTACCTGATTTCTTTGCCTCCCGTGGTGGTGTTGCCCTACGCCCTGGTGATGGTATTATCCACTCTTGGCTCAACCGGATGCTATTACCGGATACAGTAGGTACTGGCGGTGACTCGCACACCCGTTTTCCCTTGGGAATTTCCTTCCCTGCGGGTTCTGGGTTAGTAGCCTTTGCCGCCGCCTTGGGGGTGATGCCACTGGATATGCCGGAATCTGTTTTAGTGCGCTTTCAAGGGGAATTGCAACCAGGGGTAACGCTGCGGGATATTGTTAATGCCATTCCCTATGTAGCAATTCAGAAAGGGTTGCTGACGGTGGAGAAGAAAAATAAGAAGAATGTCTTCTCCGGCAGGATTATGGAGATTGAGGGTTTGCCAGATTTGAAGGTAGAGCAAGCCTTTGAACTGACTGATGCTACTGCGGAGCGTTCCTGTGCTGGTTGTACGATTAAGTTGGGTGTGGAGACAATCTCGGAGTATCTACGCTCAAATGTGGCGCTATTGAAGAATATGGTAGCGCGGGGATACCACGATGAGCGCACAATTATGCGTCGTGTCGCCAAGATGGAGGAATGGTTGGCAAATCCAGTACTGATGGAGGCTGATGCAGATGCCGAGTATGCCGAAATTATTGAAATTGACTTGAATGAAATCACCGAACCAATTGTGGCGGCACCAAATGACCCAGATAATGTCAAGCTATTATCTGAGGTAGCAGGTGACAAGATTGATGAGGTGTTTATCGGTTCCTGTATGACCAATATCGGTCACTACCGCGCTGCTGCCAAAGCCCTAGAAGGTGAACCACCTGTAAAAGTGCGCTTATGGATTTGTCCGCCCACGCGGATGGATGAGAAACAGCTTAAGGAAGAGGGTGTATACGGCACATTCGGTGTGGCTGGCGCGAGAACAGAAATGCCTGGATGTTCCCTATGCATGGGTAATCAGGCGCGTGTGGCAGATGAGACCACAGTGTTTTCTACCTCTACCCGCAATTTCAATAATCGCATGGGTAAGGGTGCTCAAGTTTATCTCGGTTCGGCGGAATTGGCTGCAGTTTGTGCGCTGTTAGGTCGGATGCCAACTGTTGAAGAATATAAGTCAATTGTCGCAGAAAAGATTAATCCTTTTGCTGGTGATTTGTATCGCTATTTAAATTTTGATCAAATTGCTGGTTTTGAGGATGAAGGGCGAATAATTCCACTGGAAGAAATGCCTAAGATTGAAGATATTTTGGGGATGCCAACGGCGGCTGGTCGTTAGTAAATTCGTAGATTGACCACAAATTTTAGTTGATGGTTATATAGGGTAGGTAATTACCTACCCTTTCTGTATTAATCTGTATTCAATAGATGAATTGAAACGGAAGCTAAAACAGTTTATTGATTCCATTTCTCCTAAAGCGAAGCGAGTGCGGTAAACTCAGAGGTTGCATCTTCTTGCCGTTTTACGCCATCTACGGAGATCTAAACCTTGGGTACACAACTGCGCAGCTACGTATTTCTAGACAGTTTGCAGCCTCAGCATGCCGCCTATATTGGAACGGTAGCGCTAGGGTTTTTGCCATTACCGGGTGATGCATCGCTGTGGATTGAAATCTCACCTGGTATTGAAATTAACCGGATTACGGATGTTGCCCTGAAATCGGCTGTTGTTCGTCCAGGAGTGCAGTTTGTTGAGAGACTTTACGGTCTTTTGGAGGTTCATTCCAATAAACAGGGCGAAACTAGGGCTGCTGGTAAGGCAATTTTGGAGGCGCTGGGAGTCAGAGAGCAAGAATGCCTCAAACCGCAAGTTGTCTCTAGCCAGATTATCCGCAATGTGGATGCCTACCAAGCACAGCTAATTAATCGTAATCGGCGTGGGCAGATGCTTCTGGCTGGAGAAACCCTTTACGTATTAGAAGTGCAGCCTGCTACCTATGCCGCTTTGGCTGCTAACGAAGCGGAAAAAGCCGCCTTGATTAATATCCTACAGGTGCAAGCCGTCGGAAGCTTTGGGCGTCTCTATCTCGGTGGAGAAGAAAGAGATATTATGGCTGGTTCTAAGGCAGCACTAGCGGCAATTGAAAATGTAACTGGCCGTGAAAATCCTGCTGGCGATCGCCAAGAATAAGCTCTCAACATTTAACTTTAGTATAGATGAGAAGGATAGAGAGATAGGGAGATAGGGAGATGGGGAGATGGGGAGATAGGGAGATGGGGAGATGGGGAGATGGGGGGAGAATTTTGATGAACTATTAGTCCTGAAGCCATATGTCTGGACTTTTCTAGAAGTGAGTTTTCCTCAAACAGTCGAAAGTGTAATAGACATCTGCTGAACAAGAATGTAGAGACGTGATATATCTTGTCTCTACAAGGGTTGGCGGATAAGGGATATTTAATTTCTGGAGATGTCTAATTTAGATGCACAACAGCTTAAATAATTTTAAGGACATTTTTAGGCAGTGTCCGTTTTAATTCATTGCTTAGCAATCTGTTTGCAGTACCCTTTGGAGATTTTCTGATGTCAAATGTAGAGCATCTGGCGTTACTAAACCAAGCTCCACTCAGGTGGGTTGAGTGGAGAGCCAAAAATTTACACATAGAACCCGATTTGAGCGCCGCTAACCTCGTAGAGGCCAACCTCCAAGGGATTAACTTCCAGCAAACTAACCTTAAAGGCGCTAATTTGAGTTACGCTAATCTAAGCTATGCTAATCTTCAAAAAGCTGAACTAGTAAATTCTCAACTGAGTGAAGCTAATCTAACAGAGGCTAACCTGTGTGAGGCTAACCTGATTGGGTCTAGCTTGAGAGGGGCTAATTTCCGTGGAGCTAACCTAATTGCTACTAATTTAATCGGGACAGATCTTAGCAAGTCTGACCTGATAGGTGCTAATTTGGGTGAGGCTAAATTGAGAAGGACTAAACTCTGCCAAGCTGAATTAATTGCCGTTAATTTGATTGGTGCTGATCTGAGTCATGCTAACCTTTACGAAGCTGAATTAATTGGGGCTTACCTTTACAGAATTAATTTCCACCAAGCCAATTTAAGTGAAGCTCACCTTAGTAGAGCTTATTTGTTGAGTGCTGACCTTAGTGAAGCTGATTTGAGAAGGGCTGATTTGAGATGGGCTGATTTGAGATGGGCTAACCTCACTCAGGCTAACCTCACTCAGGCTAACCTCCGGGGAGCTAACTTCAAAAATGCTAACCTTAGCGGCGCTAACCTCACTCAAGCTAACCTCTGGGGAGCTATTATGCCTGATGGTAGCGTCTATAGTTGATTGTTCATGGTTGATTGCTCATTGTTCATTGTAATCCTGAGATGTTTATCTATTAACACTTAACACTTACAAAACTTGAGGTAGGAGTTTTCCAACTTCTATAAGCCATCAAGCATGAACTATGAACCATGAACACGACTCAAGCACCAAACCAAATTAAACCACCCACTGTCAAAGCAAGGGCAATTAAACTTAACCAGATAAATTGATTATCTTTGGTATTGATTAGATTAGGATCGATTAGTTCTGGTTCTGGCGTTGGGCGTGAAGTACTCTTAGTGCTGGTAAAATTGCCACTACCGCGAATATTTTTGGGTTCAGTGTCTGTAATTTTCCCTAAGTCGGGAATTTTGATCATCCATTCTGCTGGTCTTGTCAGCTGAGGTGCTTGTAGAATGTAGAGTAGGCGTTTACCTTGTTTGCGGGTATCAAAATCGGGATGTTTACTCAATTGCTCACAAAGAGTGACTGCTTCCGTTTTTTGCCCAGCAGCCTCATAAGCTGTCACTAGCCAAATTTGTGCCTCTCCTCCAATGGGGGAGTTTCGGTTGATCATAGCAATTGCTGCTAGTAGGCGCTGTATGGCAACTCGGTACTCACCTCGCTCAAATGCTGCTCTTCCTGCTTGGTACTCTATCGCGAATTTTTCTTTGTTTTCTGAACTCACGTTCCGACTGGGATGGTAGATTCGGCAATTAAAATGCTACTCTGACTTCTGCCATTTCTCCAAAATTGCAATTCCCAAGTTAAAGTAGGACTGCTCAAAGAACTCTTTGATCATTGTTTGCCAACCTGCTTGCAGAGCACTTAAGAACTTTTCTCTTTGATTGGGAACAATGGCAGCTGTGACAAAAGCCTGTTGTTCTTCCTCGGTGGCGGTAGGTTGATTTTGTGCCAATTGCTTCAGTAGTAATTGAATTGCTGCTGCCGCCTCAGCAAGAGTTTGTTCTTGCCAGCATCGCGCCGATTGGAGTTCCTCTAATAACAGCTGGCTCAAAGTCTGACGATTAGTAATTTCTAGACTCTCAGCTAAGAACTCACTACCTTCAGGAGAGTCTAAACTTGAATCTGAGTACCCTGGCAAAATCTCTAATTGACCAGAATCCAAAGCTAGAGAGTCACAATCTCTTTCCAATTCGACTAGTGAGTGATTTTCCCGACTATCTGACAATAGGTGCATTTCAAAGTTGCTTTGAAAAGTTTGATCGCTATACTTAACATGTTTAATCATGGTATCGCCCCTCAAGACTTAAATCACAAATTTCAACAACACTAGTAAAGGGCTGTTTTTCGCAAATCCCATCTGCGAATTTGGTTTGATAGGGAAATTTTACTAACAAGCTTGATAGCTCCGGCTTTTAGATATTATTCAACATTACCAGTGATAATGCTGTTGCTATAGCCAGGGAGTATTGCTCCATCTCTATACTCATCTTTAACCAGGCTATTTCTATATTTTTAGAGAAAATAAATACCTCCAGCATTAATAACTAATAACAATTCAGTAATTTTTTGATACAAATATATCCTCCCGAATTTGCCTTCCCATCCATGAAAGTATCAAACTTAGGGAGAAGTGGTGTGAGGGGTGCTACATACTATGCATGACTATCTAGAAAATTTGATTGTCAAAGCAAACGTGCAAATATATATCTGTGTTGCACTTTAAGTTTAAACGCTCAATCTAACGAACCCTTAATTCTGCTATTGAAACCGTAAACCTGACGACTACCTGCAAAGGGCACTAAGGTCACTTCCTTGACATCACCTGGTTCAAAGCGAATTGCTGTACCAGCTGGAATATCTAAGCGCATACCTTTGGTTTGCTCCCTCTCAAAATTTAGCGCTTCATTAACTTCATAGAAGTGAAAGTGAGAGCCAACTTGAATGGGGCGATCACCAGTGTTAGCCACTGATAATCTTAAGGTTCTTCTACCAGCATTGAGTTCAATTTCCTCAGCTTGTACGATTATCTCCCCTGGGATCATCTTAAATTATTTTCTTAGGTTTGTTTTTTATTTCTAGTTTATTTTGCAACAATTGCTGAATTCGTTTTATTTACATAAATTCACATAATCTTTAAAGTTTCGGTTCTGGTTTTCCGCTGCTTTCGCGAATAACTTAATGACATTTGAGCAACTATTTTTCCATGAGTGCCAGAAAAATACTCAAGCATTTAACGGCAATTAGAGAAGTTAGTAGAAGAGATTCAGACAGATCTCATGTTGCTATCCAGAAACAAATCGATAATATTAATGAAATTCTGGTACAAGATCTTCACCTGTTGCAAGAATGTCTGAAAACTCTTGAGAGCCTCCAAGCTCAAAAAGCCGAAACAAAAGTATGGAGTAATCAAATTAATTATCCTATCAAGAAACTACGTTGTATCATATATGGACACGATGGAGAGTAATAGTTAACACTGAACAGTTATCAAATACCTACGGTGGCAGGATTTTCATCCTCAGCAAGAGCAAGATTCTGCCTGGAGGGAAAACTAACAGGAGTTATAGGAATTATCAGAATAAAAACCCTTTTGTTCCTGATTGTGAACTTCTGTAATGGGGTCATTAACTCCTAAACTCCTTCTTCAATACACACTATATATTTAGTACTAATCAATGTTAGCGAATCGGGTCATGAACCGTGACCAACTTAGTACCATCGGGAAATGTGGCTTCTACCTGTACTTCACTGACCATTTCTGGTATGCCTTCCATGACATCATCTCGCTTCAGTAAGGTTGTTCCGTAACTCATTAAATCCGCCACGGTTTGCCCCTCTCTTGCTCCTTCTAAAATGGCGGCAGAGATGTAGGCAACTGTTTCTGGATAGTTTAGTTTTAAACCTCTTTTCTTTCGTCGTTCTGCTAACAGAGCCGCTGTGAAAATTAGCAGTTTATCTTTTTCCTGGGGCGATAGTTGCATCTGATTCTATATAGTAGTTATTTGTATTGAGTTTTGTGCCTGTTTCATGGTTCATGATCAGCGCTGCGCTCATACTGCACCAACATGGTTAATCCCTTGGGTTATCTTCAACAAATATGATATCGTTAACTGATAATGCTATAGTTGCCATATTCTTGGCTTATTTGGGGGATGCCCATAAAAGCGTAGGCGCAGCAGTTGCCAAACTTGAGTAAACCAGTTTCTTACCTCAGCTGTGGAAGTACCGCGATAGCGGCACAATAATCCCGATAGTAGTTGAGTGACGCCAACCTCTCCAATTCCTTCCTTAGTTTTCCACAACTCTCTGGCTTGCTCAACTATCTCTGGTGAGACTTGTTGCCCTAGCCAAGCAAGAGTTCCCACTATTGGTTTTCCCGCTAAGCCATGGGGAGAGCTAAAAACTTCCTCCCCAGCTGGTAGCCACTGCCTGTCAATCCATAAGGGTTTTCCCTGCTGCCAGACTTCGGTATAGGATCGCCACTGACCTTGTAAGAACTTTTCTCCCCTGGCAGAACGACCAAAGCGTGTAATTTCCCAGCCTAACCAACTAGCTCCTGGTGCTAATTCTACTCGCAAGTCTTGTCGGTAAACAGCGCCGTTAAATATTATCGCTTCTTGGGGGAACCATTCCAAATAAGCGCCAGTATCTATTTGTATCTGGATGGTTTGTTTGGCTTCAAGTCCATTACTGCGGTAAATCTTGGCAGCGGCAGCAGTGGTAATTAGAGCTTGAGCATTCGGTTGGAGATGGATGCATGAGGAGAGAATATCGCCTCCTACCATGCCCCCTGCTGTGTGTAAAATTACGCTATGGCAAACTGCTGGGTCTTCCGGATAAAATGGTCGCTGCACCTTCAAAGGCGATCGCATTTTGTTATGAATTAGCTTAGTTTTGCCGTCGCCGTGGGCGTAGATTAACTCTAAACTGCCGTGCCATGGTACTGGAGTTAGTTGTGGTTGTGTTTGCATATTTAGTTGACACTTCCCCTTTTAGAAACATCCCTAGGGTTAAAGAGGGGGGTTCAATCGCGCCGTGTAGAAGTAGAATCTGATTGAGTAGCTTAATAGCTTGGAGTGCAACTTGTTGTCAATTGATGAGAAATCTTAATTTTTTTTAAAAAAGTAAAATTTCTGATCTTTAAGTCGCAATCACCAGTAAGAATACTGCTTATCCCATCTCTTCCAACAGCCGCGACAATATAATATAATGACTCACTCATCGGCAACCAGCGACGTGCATGAGACCAAATCAGCAGTAACTAAAGTTCAGTCTTCTGAAGTTTCGGTTTCTACCTCTCAACCTGACAATCCTTCGCTGTTTGCATCTACCTCCCCGTCATCAAAATCTAACTTTGCCTCTCTGGCTGCTCTTTGGGCGCGGAAATATTATCTTGCCGTTACCACTAAGGATGAGGAGTCAGAACTTAATAATACTGATAAGTTCAAAGACGTTTCTTCTCCAGCCAATCGCAAGCTAACTGCTGAGAAGCTAATGTACAATCTCAATTTAGCCAGTGCTCAAGCTTGGTCCCTGACAGAAAAGTTGCTCTCGAAAGATATTCAACGCCACGGAATTAACCTAGACTTGATCCATCCCTTGGAGATTGCTGCAGATACTCGTTATCTATTTCAAACAGTATTAGATGCCTATGCACGGCAAGAAACTCCGCAACGTCTATCAGTGATTGTGGGGAAAGACTTTGGTCGAGTACGACAGAAATACACTAGCATTGACCGACGTGCCATTGGCTTCGTCAGCATGCAGTTTCACTATACTGGTCAGAAGTTACTGGAGTGGCTCTTACCAAGGGAACAGTTACTGTGGACATCTTACTTGAAGGTAATGGATGACCATATGTACATGCCACTACAGGCTGCCTATGAAGCAGCAGGCAACCATTCCTATAATTCACCAGCTTTAATTGCTGTTCGCCAGCTTTTACCACTTAGCAGCCAGATTGCTTACTCGGTTTGCAAGCAAGTGCGTCAATCATTCCCTAATTATAGAACCTACAGCGGTCCTCTTAGTGAACTTAAAGTTAGAACTTCCAGTATCCGGGATGTGGAAATGTTTCAGGTTTACCTGTGTTTGTGCGTTTTGGATCAAGAAATATCTTCAGTGCAGCGAGAATTATTTCCTCTGTGCGTGTTGTTATATCCCCGCTTACAAGTGAGCTGGAGATTAGTGCAAGAAATGCTTAGAGTCATGGGTTGGGAAATGCACCAGTGCCTACTTCCCGAAAATATGGCAACTTTTTTACCTTATTTGCGAACCTTGACTGAGATGTTTTCTTTTGAGGTGTTTCAAAAAGATTAAGCAATAATGGTGATGAATAAGTGGAGTTTTATTTACAAAGGATTCCGGTAGTTGTGTTCGAGGATAGGTAAAATCAAAGCTCAATGCTCAATAAATATTTTTATTTTATTTCATGCTTGATAAGTGTTTAAAAACGCACCGGACAAATTGGATGGGGATTTGACCCCAACCAACTTTATGCACCGTATAGACGGTGGGGTATTTGACCCATATTAATTTCGATCATGAATTCCTACCCAGGCATAGATTGTGCTGTTTTGTCAAATTTGTCAAAGGGGATCTTCTGTCTAAACCTGATACCCATTCAGACCAAAATGCCGAAGCCTGCTCTTCTAATTTCTTACCATATTCCACTGTATCTGCCCGGAGCTGACTGACCTTAACAGTCTCTGTTGCTCCAATCTCTACTGCATGACCAATAAACCATCTCTCTAATCCTAGAGGAGTCACCTCTGGATGAAACTGCAAGCCCAAACTATTTTCCCCCACCATAAATGCTTGATGCTTGCAGACTGGAGTTGATGCCAGTAGAGTTGACTGAGCAGGAAGATCGAAAGTATCTCCATGCCAATGGAACATTGAGGTGTATTCCCCAGAGAGAAAGCGAAGGGGCGACTTTTGCCCGGCGGTAGTTAAGGTGATGGGGAACCAGCCGATTTCCTTACTACCACTGGGATAGACTGATGCACCTAAAGCCCGAGCCATCAACTGTGATCCTAAGCAAATACCCAAAACTGGTAAATCTGCTTGGAAACGAGATGATAAAATTCTCAATTCATCCAAGAGGAAAGGATAATCTTTTTCCTCATATGCACCGATGGGCCCCCCTAAAATAACTAGTAAATCAGGTTGATCAAACTCAATACTTTGCAAATTATCTTGCCCTGCTTCCAGATATTTAATGCTGTATCCTGCTTGGTTTAAAACAGGGGCTAAGGTTCCTAGATCCTCAAAGGCAAGATGCCGAATAACTGTGGCTTGTTTTGATTGCATTTTAACTCTCCTACTAAAACTATGTGGTGAGGGGGATAGCCTTTTTGTTCAGACTGTCCCCTTTTTTTCTGTCTTTCTAGATATATTCGTAGTCTTCAAAGGATTGCTCAACAGCTTTGATTTCAAAAACGTTGGCATCTTTGAACATCTTTAGTGTTGGAACTGCTGCTTTCTTAACTGATTTCGCTACTTCACTCGGAACATAGACTTCTTCAAGAATGCCCCTAGCATCAGCTTGATTAAAGCCTACTTGCCTTAAAATTCGGTATTCAAACTCTTGGTCTGGACCTAAAAAGGCATTAACAAATCTAGGGAGAATCTTACCCATTTCTTCTTTTTCATAGCAGGTAATACTATTCCAAATCCGTCCAAAGAGGTGTCGATAGAAAAGATGATGTTTGGCTTCATCATCGGCGTGATCTTTGACCACTGCACGGACTAAAGAATCAACTTTGGTATCGTGGGGAAGAACTGTCAAGTATTTGGTAATTAGAGTTTCTGAAATAGATACGAAGAAGAGCTGGATCAGCTTTTCTGATAGTTGACCTTTATTTTGCTCTAGAATTGCTTCCAGTTCTAGTTCCATACGAGGACGACCTAACATGGAATGGTGCAAATCAAATGTTTTTTGAACTTGCAAGGCTAATTCTTCTGTGAATAGACCATGTCCTGCTTCATCACAGTAAATTCGGAAGGCATCTTGTCGTTCTTGGGTAGTAACTTTACATGGGGCACGCCCGGATGCAATATCAGCTGTGATCGGGTTGACGTGATTAAGTTCAAGTAATGTGGTAAAGCGCAGATAGCTAAATAATTTGTAAGCCAGTACTTTGAGCCACATATCTTGATCGCTAGCAATCGCAGAATGAGCTGCTAATGGCATTAGCTCAGGAGAAAATGGCAACCCAGTGATCTCTCCTTGTCTAAGGGAGCGACTGCGAATCCAGCTTTCTTGACTCCAGTTGGCAAATGGACTCACATAGCCCTCTATTGATGGTGGATCACAATTTAAAGAAGGCTGTTGTACTAAAGTTTCGGTTGTTATTTTTGCAGTCATTATCTCTAGCTCCTTCATTTGGATACAGTGGGCTACTTTTTGAAATTAAAGTTCATCCTTAAGTTAATCCTTAAATTCACAAAAAGTACTAATCTCCGTTAGCACAAGTTGGTATTAATTCAGCAAACTTGAATAACTTCGTTTAGGTGCTTTCAAATATATTGTAAGGATTAATTAGTAGTGAGTCAAGAAAATTTGACAATGATAAACTGAGTGTTTTTATAGTCTTTTCTAATGTCATACTAAGGTTAAACTCATCATATTCTCAGATCTATTTTGTGAGTTTATCTAAATCCAGGAAGGCAGCCACATCCGCCATTGATAACCCTCGACAGACAGGGGAAGTCCTAAATAAATCGGCATCCAAAAGCAAAAAGCAATTAAAATTAGCAAAATCAAAGAGACCGCAACCCCCTGATGTTCCTTATAATTGTTTTGTATTAACCAATCTAGAACCCAAGCAAGACCTAAACTAGCAAACACAGAGGCACACATATAATGGTAGAGAAACAGACAGCGACTGACCTGAGACCAAGGCAGTAAGTTCCCTAGCCAGTTGAGGACTAGATAAAGTGCTACCAAGGTAGATCTAGTTGGAGCTAATTTCCAACTCCGACTTGACTTGAAGCGTAAAACTAACACCACCAATAGTAGTAAAATTGCCGCTGTTGATAGCCACCACAAAACTGGATTTCCCATGGCATGGACATCGTATATTGCCTCAGCTACACCATCAGTTACGGGTGATTCCAGAGAATTTGCCTCAGAGTTATGATTAGGAGCGTGGTGAAAATAAGCAATCGTGCGCAGCATCAAAGGCCAACTATACCAACGAGAACAATAGGGATGCACTTCAGAACCACTGCCAATATTTTGGTGATAGTTAAAAATTTCCTTCTGCATTTGCCAGAATCCAGGCGTCGGATTCATTTGCAAGTGGGGAATCCACAGCAAGCTATAGGTTAAAATTGGAATAATCGCAAAATTACCAAGGATATGGAAAACATTTAACTCTCTGAATTTTTGCAGTGGTGTCTGAGAAATTACTGCCTGCGATGGCTTTACACCAACAAAATCTCCCCCTCTCCCCCTCTCCCCTTCTCCCCTTCTCCCCTTCTTCTCCTCTTCCTGCTCTCCCTTTTGTGTTGGTGCAACATCGAGTATTTCTAAGAATTTCCGCACCCAATGCATGATCCAAACTGCTGCCCAAACCAGATAAACCCCCAATAGAAAACCTAAACCATTCCATTTAGTTGCTGCACAAGCCCCAAACAAGACACCAGATAAGGCCATAATTCCCTGGCGCTGCTGCCTTGGTTTATTCAGTGCCATCAACAAGAATAACTGAGCTAATAGCCCGAAAATGACAATATAAATGTTGTTGAGGGCATAGCGAGACTCTACCAAAAACAGACCATCAGTAGCAGCCAATAAAGCAGCAATTAAGGCATAACTGCGACGCCGATTTAACTGATAGGCAAGTGCGCCAACTACCAGAGGAATCAAGGAGCCAGTTAAGGCGTTAAGCCAACGGTAACTCCAGGTGGAACGTACAGAACCTGTCAAACTATTAACTGTATCCTGACCAAAAGGAAGGTGAGAACCAATCTTGATTCCAATAGCGATGGTGTACTGTGACAGCGGTGGATGGGCATTAAAAAAAGGCGTATTGGTGAGGTAATTGTTGGCAAACTTGGCGTAGTAAACTTCGTCGAATACTAAACTATTAAATCGACTCAATCCCCAAAATCGTAGGGCAAATGATATTATAAAAATAGTAGTCATGCCGATACGAAACCAAAAAATAGATGAGTTATGAAGTTTTGAATGCAAAGCCATAATATGATAGACTAAATGTTTTGATTTTTTTAGTAATCAGTAATAAGGAATGGTTGCGATTATTTGTAACTTATTAACTGAAGCTAGGTTAGACTATTTGTAGCCTTCTTTTGTCTATTGGATGTAAGACTAGATTGGCTAGCCACAAGGTTGTTGAAAACGCTAGTACATCCCGAGGTTGAAAAAATATTAGTATTAATCTAGAAGTTACTACAGCTGTTAGGATAGGACACTTTCCTGTTAAGAGTTTCCTTTGAATCAAAATAGGATGTTCTGACTGAGATGTCTGTTGCTACAGCATCTTGCTCTCTATCATTAAAGCAAGTGGGCTTTCCTACCCGCACTACAAATTGACCAACATGGGGTACTCCCGAAAGTGCTACATAATTTTAATCAGCTCTTCAATTAGATAATAATCTTATACTTAATGTTTTTGGGGATATATCTTATGAATGATATTGATGAAAATGAACCGACTCATCATCAAGCTGATTGTACTCCTGAAACGTCTGTGCAACCACATCAACAACAGGGAACAATTGCTAGATTATTTCAGTTTGAACGATACCAAACTAACCAGACTACAGAGGTTGTGGCAGGTGTCACTACTTTTATGACGATGGCATATATCTTAGTGGTTAATCCCGAGATTTTATCCCAGGCAATTTTTTTACAAGAATCCGGCGATTTATTTAGCGAATTGGTAATTGCCACCGCACTCTCTGCTGCGATCGCTACTATGATCATGGGCTTACTAGCTAATTATCCTTTTGCTCTTGCTCCTGGCATGGGACTTAATGCCTTTTTTGCCTACTCGGTGGTATTGGGATTGGGCATTGACTGGCGCATTGCCTTAGCAGCTGTCTTCGTGGAAGGACTAATTTTTATAGTTATGACTGTGTTCAATATACGCAGTCTGATTGTCAAAGCCATTCCCGACTGTCTCAAGCGAGCAACAGCGGCAGGAATTGGCTTTTTTATCGCTTATATTGCCTTGAGTAATTCTGGTATTATTGCTGCTAGCGAAACAACTAAAACGGCTCTGGGGGATTGGAGTCAGCCACCAACTTTAATCGCCATAATCGGTATTGTCATTACCTCAGCTTTCGTGGCTCGACGCCTTAAAGGAGCATTGCTCTTAGGTATTTTAGCAACTGCCCTGCTAGCATGGATTCTGGGTATTGCTAATTGGCCTGAAGCGATAGTAAGCTTACCCCAATTGCCAAGAGATTTGCTAGGTCAAGCCATTTTCGGGTTAGGGCGTTTAGGGGAGGTTAATCTTGGAGATTTCCTAGCAGTAATCTTTGTCTTACTATTTGTTGACCTCTTTGATACTATTGGTACCCTCGCCGGTGTGAGCATGCAAGCTGGATACATCAACGCCGAAGGGGAATTGCCCAAGGCTCAATTAGCTTTGATGGCAGATGCTGTAGGGACGACAGCAGGAGCGGTTATGGGAACTTCTACAGTTACTACCTATGTGGAATCAGCTTCTGGAGTTTCTGAAGGAGGGCGCACGGGGTTGACAGCAGTTATTGTCGCTTTATTATTTGTTATCTCGATATTTTTTGTTCCCTTACTAGCTGGAATTCCCAGCTTCGCCACTGCCCCAACCTTGGTAATTGTTGGTGTCTTGATGGCCCAAAATCTGCGCTGGATCCACTGGGATGATCCTGCTGAATCAATTCCCTCCTTTTTAACAGTGCTAATGATGCCTTTAACTTACTCGATTGCTGAAGGCTTGGCAGTCGGCTTCATTACCTATCCCTTAATTAAGGCGTTTCAGGGTAAAATCCAGGAGCTTTCAGTAACTGTGTGGATTCTTGCCGCTATCTTCTTAGTGCGATTTGTAATCATGGCAATTGGCGTCTAGTAGTCTGTCAAGTTTGAAATGACGGGTAAATACTGACGCACAAGATATGGACACAGGGAAAAACTAATCCATCAAAACAATATTGACGTAGTACTAGCCCACTTGCTCCAAATACTGGCTTAAATCTTCAATCAAGCGAGTCAATTCAGCTTCTGTGCTCAGGCGGATACGTTCATCTCGCAGAGTAATCAGAACTTTCGCAGCAAAAGGACTAGGGTATATGTTGGGATTACAAAAGATTTCCAGAAAGATATCCCCTGTATATCGGTACTCCATTGGTTTTTGGGGAGTGGGTTTGCCACCGCTTCCTGTCGCCTGAGTCGCTGCTTTCATTTTTTGCATCAATTGGGAAATCTCAGCTTGCAAATTTCTGGCAGCATCGGCTGTGAAATTGAAATAAACAGAACCTTCGAGCAGATTTAGGGTTAGTTTTGTGGTGGTCATTAGTAATCTTCGACAGAGAGCGCGTGTTAATCAATATTTATACCACTTCGCTTTGCTGATTTTACCTTTAACCGCAGAAGGCTCACATCTCACCCGATAGGGGAGTGTCAGATGAATGCGGGATAAAAGTCTTGCCTCCTCAATAGCAATGTCAATTTATTGACGAGTCTTTTAGGAGAGCGAGACTTTTATCAATCTCTTCAGATGACAACGAATCAATCAAATCTTCGAGAACTGCCGTCATTGTTTTGTATGAGCTTGCAGCATATAATCTTAACTTATTTAATCTACGCTCACTTAGCCTTATCTCTAATCTTTTTTTCTTGATAACGTAGGGACAATATACTTGCTTTATGGTAGTATACGGATAGGTCGAACAGCAAGGAATTTATCAATGAGAATTTCGTACCAATACAGATTAAAACCGAATAAAGAACAGCGAGAAAGTATCGATAACACACTCGATATGCTTCGTTGTCAATACAATTATCAGTTAGCTCAACGGTTTGATTGGTACGAGCAAAATCGTTGCTCTATTGATAGGTGTCCTCTTATTTGTTATCTTCCAGAATTAAAAGATAGACCCAACAAAACCAATCAAGAAAAAAGCTTAGTCCAACTCAAAAAAGATAGACCGTGGTACAAGAAAATTCATTCTCAAGTATTGCAGGCTGTATCGGATAAAGTTGACAAAGCTTTTGAGAGATGGCTCAAAAGTGATTGTAACGGCAAAAAATCTGGTAGACCAAGATTCAAAGGTTTAGGTCAATATAAAACATTCACTTACAAACAATTCCAGCAGCATCATTTCGTAGGGAATAAGATTACATTATCAAAAATTGGTGATCTAAAAGTAGTTGTTCATCGTTCTATTCCCGATGGTTTTGTTATAAAAACCGTATCAGTTACTAAGAAAGCCGATGGTTATTACGTAACCTTAAGTCTTGATGATCAAACAGTTCCAACAATTAAACCAGATTTCAATGCTAATAATATTGTGGGAATTGATGTTGGGTTGATTGATTTTTATGTAGCTTCTGATAATACTCGAATTGCTGCACCAAAACATCTTCGTAAAGCTGAAAAAAAACTAAAGTCAGCACAACGTAAAGTATCACGTCGTAAGAAAGGTTCTAACCGTCGTAAAAAGGCAATCAAAAAGTTAGGTATCACTCACAAAAAAGTCGCTGATACCCGTAAGGACTTTCACTTCAAAACCGCTAAAAAATTGCTCTCAAAATATGATGTAATTGCTGTTGAAAAGTTGAAGGTAAAAGGACTTGCTAGAACTCGATTGGCTAAGTCTATACATGATGCTGGCTGGAGTCAGTTTATCAACATACTTTCATTCAAAGCCGTAAACGCTGGTTTGAAAGTAATAGCTGTAAATCCCAACGGTACAAGCCAAGAATGTTCTAGTTGCGGTCATAAGGTGAAAAAACTGCTATCTCAGAGAACGCACAATTGCCCGGTATGCCATACCAGTTTGTGTCGCGATATGAATGCGGCTATAAATATCAGGAATCGTGGGACGCACGACCTGTCTAAAAAAGCTCAGTCAATGTCGTCAAAGACGAGTCGCTGAGAAGCCTACACTTACTCGAAGAGAAGTGTAGGTACGTCACAGATTGATTATCGTAGAGCAGTGTTGAGAACGAAGGATTTAACCAGAGTACCTGATTGAGAAAGTTGCTCAGCTTGCTTGTCAAACTGCTCTCTAGCTTGATCAATGTCAATTTTTGGAGATTTTTTCTTTCTTGAGTCCTGATCATTCCACTGACTACAGTTAAACCAACCAACTAAATAAAGACCGTATGCATGAATATTATCTAACAAGTACCGTCCAACAAGCTGTGTTTCCATGGCACTGTTGATTTCATCATGCCAACAACCTTTGACTTCGATAATGACGGTAATGGAGTCATAAAACCCTCCATTTGGCTTTTTCAGGACTGCATCCACATGGATATCAGTTCTTTCTCCTGGTGATCCTCCGTAGTTACGCCTCAATTCTACTTCTCTGTTAACGATAATACCTCGTGACTTCAAATCTCTATCTAGGAAACGCTTTACATAGTCTGAAAATGCATTCTCATCAACAGGTTTGAAAGAATTATTGTCAAATTTATCCCATAAATCTCTAGCAGACGGAGTTTCACCTTGAAGTTCTAATTCAAGACGTTTGAGAGACTCAAGCAACACGTTGAGAAGATGCTCACCATCTTGAACCAAACGCTTATTTTGGTCAATAACAATCTCAAGAAGATCTTTTGGTTGAGGCGGTTTCCAAGTTTGACTACGCGCTATAGCCCTAGCTTTTAGTAATCTCCATTGTATTAACTCTTTTTGTTCTGGAAGCTCAATAATAATCTTTTGCAGTGCTTCACAAGCTTCTGGAGTCCCACGCTCTTGAAGATGCTGCAGAATGTAGTTTTTCCAGAGCCTGACTTTATGAGTTTTATCTAAAATTATGACAGCTTCTATACCCCTGAGTTCCTTCGTCTCTTGCTTAGATTCTTCAATTTCTGGGTATTGTTGGGTAAGAAAAATATACAAATCGGCTAGATATTCTTCTTGAAGATTCTGTTCAATTTTACCTTTGCAGGTGGCTGGGAAGGCTATGGGTTCTAATACTTCTCGACCAAATTTAGAATCTTGTTGTATTGCAGACCATAAAACTGACCAATTAGAATTATCTGCGTGAACTAGAAGCAAACGAGCAGCTACAACTGCCTTATCCCTTATCTCTCCGAAACTAGGTATTGAAGCAGTAATAAAAGATCTAGCAATTTTTTTAGCTTCATCAACATCGTCACTGAAAATATCTCTGAGTAAAATTTCTAGCATCCCTGCTTGCAAATCTTCATCTTTGACTTTATCGAATATTAACTTTGCTAGAGGTTTATCCAATAATTTTTTAGTCATGCGATAAACGTCGTGAGAGTAACTAGTAAGAGGCTGATAGTTGCGCTGATGCATCAAAACTATCAACATTTCAATAAATTCTTCAGAAGCACTGTGGTATGCCGTTCTAACTATCTCTCGACAAGGTTGCTCTTGTTGTTCTATATCTCTAGAAGTCAAACTTATAGATTTAAGAATAACTGGTATCCACTTGATCCAGATACTAGTAGGAAGGGTTGAGATAAATTCTGACTCCTGCTGCTGTAGTAAATATAATGCTTGATAACCAGTAAAAGCATTATTGCGGAAGGTGTTATTCTCTCGCCAGGTTTGGGTTTCTGGCTGCCCAACATCGAGATAAACTTTTGCCGCTTTAATAATCCTTGCTTTTGTATCTGCTTCTGCCTCTTGCCATCCTGGGAGTTTCGCCAAATTTGGTTGATCAGGAAAGTGCCAGTGAGTACTTGTTGGTGTAAGCTGCATTGCCATACATACCTGCCACCATAGTTCAGGTTGTCCTGATTCTACCTGCTCTAAAGCCGTAAGCACCCTCTGTCTTAATGGTGGATCTAGTAAAGGTTTTTGCTCAGGAGGCTTTGGCCGGTTTTGCCATTCTAAGTAACTTGTTTTCGCCTGTTCTGCCCTTAATGAATTAAGCTCTATTGGTTCTAAATCTGAGGCAAATTCTAATTTTAGAATGGGATTATCCTGACTAGCTTTGATAATAGTACTCAATTGGTTGGAACTATCCCAATCTAGATTCCAGCGGATTAACTTCGCATACATCTTTTGGATATGTTCGGAATCTGAGGATTGTAGGTGTTCAATCAGCCAAGGAAAATCTTCATCCCAACTCTTGATAAAACCATACTTGCTATCGCCCAATAAAATAAACAATTCTGGCTTCGAGTCTGGCATTCTTGAAAAGATAGCTTCTATAAGCTGACGGCGTTTATGGTTATTAGATTCTAGTTCTTGTTTAAGCAACAACAAATTACTCTCGTTATATACGAGTGGCTGGTATTTTTTGAGTCTTTGAAAAGCTAAACTTGCAAAAGCTTGCAGAATTTCAGGTTCTTCAAGAGACTTCCACGCCTTTAAAATGACAGTATCAGAAAGTCCGTCAAATGGATAATAGAGTTCTTGCCTAGCCAGTTTCTTTTCAAGCCATTTGAGCATCTTTGGTAAGTCAGATAACTGGAGGCTTTGTGCTAATTCTATTAGTATAAAATCCTGATATGCACCATAAAAAGTAGAACGATCGCCTCTTATTTTTGGTTGCGAGAGGCTATTGAGTAGCTCTTCAATCGTCAAATGCTTCGACTGTTTCGACCAAACAGCCTTAAGACTATATCCCTTTAAACTATCATCTGGATCATCTCCAGCTTCACCAAGTACAAGCGGTTTCAATTTTGCCTTGGTTTCTTCATCTCCAATTTGACATATACTACGTGCTGCAAATACTCTTACTTGGTAAGGTTGTGATGGCTCAAGTGCTATCTTCACCAGATCAGACTGTACAGCTTGTAGGTTACAATCTCTAGCAATGTCGATCGCTATCCACCTAGAAATTTCTCTTTTATTGGAATCACAAATATATGCTTGAAGTTGACTAGCTAGCTTTGAGTGATTCAGTTCTTTATATAACCCTACTTGAAGAGAATATGATAACTTTTTCTCATCATACGCCTTCAGTAATGACTCTACTAAAGTAGCTTTATCTGTTTCCGTAAATGTGGCTATATCACCTTGAAGTAAAACATCCGGATCTGTTTTCCTAACTTCCCGAAATAATTCAGGCATCATGCTACATAGCCAAGCTGTCGTTCCTCGCAATTGAGGAATAACTCGGTGATCAGGATGCATGATTAGATTCAAAATTTGTGGAGGGTTGAATTGATGATGCTTTAGATACCATGCCGCTAAAAATTCAGCGTAGGTTTGATGTGCCCATACCATCTGATGTTTCTTACCAGGAGTAAATAATCCTGTAATGGATAGCACCTCCTTAATGCAAGCTTCATCAACTGATAACTCTTGTTGCTCAAGACTTTCTCTTCCTCCAGATAAATCTTGGATAGGTATCTCAAAAACTGTTACTTGTCCATATTCACGGCTATCACGAACAGCAGCCCGATTTGAAAATAATGTCAGAAAAGCGATACGAGCTGCAACGACTAGGCGAGGTTTAGCATCTAATTTACCTACAAACCCTGCTTCATAACGATCTGGGTTAATCTCTTCACAAAGCTGTAAACATCCTTGTTCGTATAAGTCTTTCTGAGAAGTCGGTAAACCTCCGTCTTTTCCATAGATATCTAAAAGAAACTTTAAGGTAATGGGCTTAATCGCAAGTGGAATAGCATTTTTATTCCGAACTTCCTCTAATATTTTGTCTGAGTCTATTCCATTTTTACTTGATGCTTCGATAATATCTTCGTGTCTTAAAGGAATCAGCTTATAAATCCCAACCTTATCCTTTCCCCATTTTTCTTGGAGCTTTTGCTCTAGACTATTTTTCCAATCAGCTGCTCTACAGGTGATGCGAAAATATAAGCGCTCGCTAGGAAGTTTTTCTATCTGAAGCTTTAGAATTCGGACAAGTATCTTTACTGTCAGTAATCCTTCGTCGAGGCTATCTAAAAAAAGATACAGTCTGTAATTACCTTGAAGCCAATCTTGAAATATTTGATCCTCAAAAATATCTTCGCATAATTCACTCTTGGAAGTGTAATCACCTAAACTGCGCCATAGACACTTATGTGGTGAATTTTTTAGCAAATCCTCTAATCTTTTATATTCTTGTTTAAGTACTGTCGTCTTACCCATACCTGCTTCACCCAAAAGTACCAAGCAGGGAAAGTCAGATATTGCTTCAAGAGTTACCGAATCTGGATTATTCGTATCTCCCCATCCAGGGTAAGACAAAGAACCACCATTGAAAAGATTAAGCTGATCTGATCGAGGAGACCAAAACCGCTTCCAATCGTAAATATGCTCAGACATTCTGAGTTAGTTTGGGGCAAACAGAATACTTGCTTAATGATAGCTTTATTGCAAGAGCTTGGTAAAGAACTAAATTAATCAGCTGATAGGTTGGCTTGATTGACAGGGAAACCCAACATTTCCAAAGGTTTTCTGGGTTTGGGTGGAAAAACCAAACTAAGAGACCCCAATTCGCTTTAACCCTAATATCCGTCTTCTGTCACTCTCGAGTTTTTCCTATTATTAATACTTTCCAGCCAGAAGGTCTATTAGTCGATACAGCGTTTGCTCATAGAATTTTGTTAACTTTCCTGCCTTGAGCAATTTCTATCAAGAAAAAAGTCTGCGATCGCCTTGGGCGCTGAGCTTTGCTCAATCGCCTTTGGCATTGCTCCGCTTAAAGCGCTTCGGGCTAATCGCAACTCTGAATTTCTCGTGAACACCTCAACTTGGAAGGGAGTCTCAATCCAAACCTTTGCGCCGCAAGGCTTAGGGGCGTCGGGTCGATAAACCACCCGGCACGGTCCATGGATTTCCACCTCGTGACCGTAAATATTGCTTTTCCCTCGCTTAACGCTAATCACCGGAGCAGACTTTCCCTGTTTTCGATTTTGGCGAATAGTCTGCTGATTGACATGAATGATCGTCACAGGGCAAGGTCTTTTCCTACGCCAACGGGCTTTAGGTCCTCTTGTTCCTTCACTGACTTGTGGCATTCCTTCCACTAGGGGAATTATCCAAGACCTACCAGCCTTAAACGCTCCCTTTATTCTGCCTCCGGAGAGTAATTGGCGTATTCTCCTGGTAGATATACTCATCAGTTTTGCCGCTTGTGTGGTACCAACAAACATCTGTCTAAAAAATCTTCCTAATTAAGGAACAGTTTATCTCATAGCATTAGCAGTTTTCTTGTCATCATGGAAATTACCTATGCTTCTTCGAGTTATGAGCTAATTGCTAGTAGCCAAAAAAAAAGGTAAGTAGCTTCTCGAAGATCTCAAGACCATGAATTCAATTAATTGGAGGGAGGATAGAAGTAAGAGTGAGGGTGAGACGAGGAAATGCCAGGGGAGAAACTTGGTTAGGTTCGGTGAGGATGAGATGGCGAGCATAACCTGTGGGAGTTGAGTCACTGAAGACGTGTAGTTGGCGATTTTTAGTATCGAGTACCCAATATTCAGTGATACCTGCCTGAGCATAGAGCTTATCCTTGATTTCGCAATCCTGTTTCAGTGTCGAGTCAGCCACCTCCACCACCAGATAAACATGATTAGGACCCGGATGCTGTTGAGCGTAATCTAGAACTGTTCCTTTAACGATCACCAAATCTGGTTCTGGCTCTGAGAAATTATCTAGTTGAATTGGATCTTGAGTACGAATCAGGGCACTGCTGCCAAGTTGATCGCGTAGGGCATTCGCCAGCAGATGCAGCGAGGTAACATGGGAAGTTCCTTTGGCAGCCATCAGTGTAATTTGTCCAGCAATCAGTTCAGTTCCTTCGTTGGAGTCAAGAATGCCCAACTCGCTCATCCGGTGGTAGTCTTGTACCGTCCAACGTTTGAGATAGGTTGGCTCCAGAGTGAAACTTAGATTAGCAAGGGTGTTTAAAGGAGTCATGGTAATCAAGATTTAGGATAGGAATATTAAAATATTCAACTTTAAGTCAGTGGTGCAAATTCCGTGTATACAGATAACCGTCCTATAGTTCGGAAGGTTTTACTCATCACCCTACTGCTAAATCTACTGGTGCTAGCCCTCAAAGCAGCTGTCGGCTGGTGGACAGGTTCTCTTAGTTTACTTGCCGATGCCCTCCACAGCGTTACTGATAGTGCCAGTAACATTTTAGGATTGGCAGCTAATCAGTTAGCCTCACCTACACCGGATCGTGATCATCCCTACGGACACCAAAAATTTGAAGCCTTAGGAGCATTGGGAATCGCAGCTTTTTTGGGCTTTGCCTGCTTGGAAATTTTACAAGGCATTATTTCGCGACTGTTAATAGGCTCCCAACCAGTAAAAATGTCAGCTTCTGCCCTGTGGCTAATGCTAATTGTCCTGGGAGTTAATATAGGTGTAGCTTTCTACGAGCGTCGTGCAGGCAAACGCTTGGGCAGTCGTATTTTACTTGCCGATGCCCAACATACCATGAGTGATATCTGGATTACAATGACCGTACTCTTCGGTCTGATTGGCATCTGGAGTGGTTTTAAGTGGCTCGATTTGCTCTTAGCTTTTCCTGTGGCACTATTGGTATTTCGCAGTGGCTGGAAGGTGCTGCAAGAAAACTTGCCTTGGCTAGTAGATAAAATGGCGATCGCCCCAGAAGCGATTCAAGAAATTGTTATGCAAGTTCCCGGCGTAATCAACTGCCACAAAATTGCTTCTCGTGGTTTAGTGGGGCGTCAAGTCTTTATTGAAATGCATCTGATTGTCGAGGCAAAAGATGTAGACAACGCTCATACAATTACTGAAAATGTGGAAACTCACTTGGAAGAACGTTTTGGTTCAGTGCGAGTTTTAATTCATGTCGAGCCACTAAGTTACAAATCTGACCAGATTAGCTTTTAGTAAGACACTTAGTTCTGTAAATCAGTAGTTTTCCACAACAAAAAGCACTTTTCCACAGCATGGTGTTAGTTTTCCACAAAGGATAAACAATTGATAATCACTACCATCATTATCCTTAACCTAAAACACATCTAATTTCATCAACCAAAATCATCTGTTTTTTGTAGAATAGTTGTGAGATGTTTGTGGGATTGGCGTCTCGTCCGCCCCAAAATATGCAAGTTGTAGCAAGTTATAACAACGAACATGTCGTTTAGCAAATCATATTTTGATTAAAAGGGAACAGAGAACAAGGAAGTGTCCTAATAATTGTGGCGACTGCTACAAATGTGGAACAGCTCATTAAAGTCACTTTGCTCAAAGTCCCTTTCAGGTGAGAGGTCTTTACTGGAAAATTTAAGGATTAGCAGATGCCTGTGCTTGCTCATCTACTAGGGGTGTCTCAGCTAAGAGTTTTTCTTTGTCGCGCTTGCGTTTTTTGGCGTAGAGCTGAATGATTACTGCCATCGCGACAATCAGTCCTACAATTCCCCAGGCAGTGATATCTGTCGGCAGACTATTTTTGAAAACTGCCAGTAACACAATTGCTACTAGCAACAGAGTTGGGGCTTCATTGAAATAGCGGAAGTGTTGACCACTCCAGTTAAATTCTCCTGCCGCCAACCGCCGCATGATACGACCACAGTAAAAATGATATCCCAGTAAAGCGACAACAAAAGCTAGCTTGGCATGTAACCAGCCGTCTTTGAGAAGCTCTGGTTCAGTAGTCAGTAAAGCGATCGCCATTACTACCGTCAACACCATTCCTGGCATGGTAATCAAATTATAGAGGCGTTTTTCCATAATTTGATACTGATTTTTGAGAATCGTTTGGGCAGGTTCTGACTGCTCAGAAGCTTCTGCGTGATAGACAAACAGACGCCCCAAATAGAACAAGCCAGCAAACCAAACGACGACACCAATCAGGTGAAATGCCTTGTACCAAAAATAAGCCATAGTCTATATCCTCCAATTTTATCAGGTGAGATTATCTAATTTTCCCACTCTATGGTCTCAAGGGGCTTGTATCCAGTTGTCATCTTGGAGAGGGGGGATAGGGAGAGGGGGAGATGGGGAGAGAGAGTTATCTATTAGAAAACAACTGGATATTAGGTTAAATTTAACAACTCATCTAGAAATTTACTAAATCATACATAAATTAAATGCTGACTTATACATGTTCGCAAACAAGTGCTTGAAATAATTAATTTATGACAGCACAGAAAACTAATTAATTAACAGACAACAAAAATTATGAATAACATTACTAACAATCAGAACCTCAAACAATTACTGGGAAGTGTTGCTGCAACTGCCTGCATTACCTCTATAATCACACAGCCAGCTCAAGCTTTCAGTTTCCAGACCAACTTTGATGCTGCTTTAACAGGAGCTCAAGCGGCTAAAGGAGATATCCTACTGCAATCAGTAGAGTTTGAAGGAAGAACCTTTGATGGAATCACTATTGACAACTTTGCTCTAGTCAATCAAGCCAATATAGTCAGTAATGACCTCTGGACTAGAGGTAACGCTGGTGCAGCCAGTGCTGACTTGGGAGACTTAGCTACTGTGGGTCTAAAGCAGGAGGATGTTGATAATCAGGGTGTGGTAGCAGCTCTTGGCAATATGTATCTTAGCAGTATTATTGACACTGAAGATAAGGGCAATTTTGCTATTGACCTCAGATTCGAGCAAGCAGTAGATAACCTTTTCTTTTGGGAAAGGGGTATGAATAGCAAATTAGATGTTCAGGCTCTTGATGCTGATGGTAATGTGATTGGCAACTTACTAAACCTTGACTCTAATAACTGGAATTATGCAGGATACAAACTTAATACTAAGGAAATTAAAAGAGCCCAGAAAGTTGGTTCTCTAGGTGTAAGTTTAAACGACTTAGGTGTTGTAGACCCGATTACTGGAATTAGAGTTATTAGCCGAGGAAGGAAATACAATGGACCAGACTGGAAAGTCATTGGTTCAGCTGCTAGTGGTAATCAAGTTCAGCCTGTACCAGAACCAGGAACTGTAATTAGTTTGGCACTTTTGGGCATTCCCCTAATTGCTAGTCGCCGTCAGCGAAATGCATCTGATGCCTCCCATATTTAAAAAAACATAAGCTTCTCTATCTAGAACAGGGCAAGTAATAAATTTTAGGTAATAAGTAATAAGTCAGTACTCAATAAAACTTATTACTTATTACTTATTACTTATTACTTATTACTTATTACTTATTACTACCATGCCAACATTCACTCCCACTCTATAGTTCCAGGGGGCTTAGAGGTAATGTCGTAAACTACCCGATTAACACCATGGACCTCGTTGACAATCCGATTAGAAATTGCTTCCAACACCTCATAAGGTACCCTTGACCAGTCAGCAGTCATACCATCTTCACTGGAAATAAAGCGCAAGACAATTGGGTGAGCATAGGTACGTTGATCTCCCATAACCCCTACACTCCGCACTGGCAACAAGACTGCAAATGCTTGCCAAAAGTCATGGTAAATCCCCCGCCTGTTAACTTCCTGGCGGACAATAAAATCAGCATCGCGTAAAATTTTCAGCCGCTCTGCTGTCACTTCACCAATAATGCGAATTGCTAGCCCTGGCCCTGGGAAAGGGTGCCTGCGTACAATTTCCTCTGGTAATCCAATCGAACGACCAACCTTACGCACTTCATCTTTAAAGAGTTTGCGCAAAGGTTCAACCAGCTTAAAACGTAAGTCTTTAGGCAAGCCGCCGACATTGTGATGGCTCTTGATTTTCACTGCGACTCGCTCCCCAGTTTGAGGGTCAACGTTGGTGTTGGCTGACTCAATTACATCGGGATAGAGTGTACCTTGAGCAAGATAATCAAACGGACCAAGGCGTTTAGACTGCTCTTCAAAAACGCGAATGAATTCGTGACCAATACGACGGCGCTTTTCTTCTGGATCAGTAACCCCAGCCAGTAGCTCCAGGAATCGTTCGCGGGCATTGACATATTCTACCCGAATGTGAAATTGTTCCTCAAATAACTTTACCAAGCGCTCTGGTTCCCTTTTGCGCATGAAGCCTTGGTCAATAAACATGCAAGTCAGTTGGTCTCCAATTGCCTTGTGAAGTAAGAAGGCAAGGGTAGAGGAGTCAACACCGCCAGAGAGGGCAAGTAGTACCCGTTTATCTCCTACCTTGGCACGAATTTCCCGAATTGCTTCTTCAACAAAGGCGTCAGTGGTCCAGGTAGGTTCACACTCGCAAATGTGATAAACAAAATTGCGGATTAAGGCAATACCCCCTGCTGAATGTACCACCTCGGGATGGAATTGGACCCCATACATTTTTTTCTGGTGATCAGCGATTGCTGCACAGGGGGTATTCTCGGTATGCGCCAGAATCCCAAAGCCAGTTGGTAATTGCTGACAGGAGTCACCGTGGCTCATCCACATGGTTGAACCTTCTTCAACGTTGGTTAGCAAGTCAGTGGGGTCATCAATGAGTAGCGAGGCTTTACCATACTCGGCTCTTTCGGCACGCGTCACTTTTCCACCCAGTTGTTGCACCATTAACTGCATACCATAGCAAACTCCTAGCACAGGTATGCCTAAATTCCAAATTTCTGGGTCACACAGGGGTGCACCAGGGTCATAGACAGAATTAGGGCCACCGGAAAGGATAATTCCTTTGGGATTGAGTTGTTGCAACTGCTCGATGGTAGTACGATAGGAAAGAACCTCGGAATAGACTTGAGTTTCGCGGATGCGACGAGCAATGAGCTCAGAGTATTGAGAACCAAAGTCCAGAATGACGATCATCTGGCGATCCAACTGCTTGTTGAGAGAGGCGACATCTGGCGTCTCTAATGCTTCTGTCTGTAGTGTTACTGATGCGTCCGTCATGACAATTGTGTGAGTGTGCGAATATGGCGCTGCTGAAGTACTCTATCGAAGCAGCGAATATCTATTGCAGGGCGTAGATAATGGGAAACCTAATGGTTTCTATATGTTATTCCTGTAAAGATTCATAACAGGTTAGCACAATAGTGCTCAAAATGTGCACTAAATTATGTGGAATAAAAAATTAAGTTATGCTGAAGATAAGATTTAGCGTGGGAAAATTTTAGTTAAATTCCCTTGTGATCTCCTCGAGTACTTGATGTAACTCTCTAAAATGCATCCAACCGACAAAGCCACTATAGAGGCATTGCTCTTTGCCGTTGGCAACAAAGACGTGTTCCATCTGTAAAGGGTGCTTCCAAGTGCGAATAGTTAAACCATTGTCGAACCTCAGATAGGTCTTGGCGCGGTGAAAATCTCGCTGATGAGCATCAGTCATGCCTGGTACTAGGCGCAAACGTTCAATCAATTTATATGCAAAATCTATTGGTGGCGGTGCAGTTATGACGGGATTAGCCCAAAAATTGATAATATTTGTCGCTACTTGACAATGATTTTTGAGTTCAGGATGACGCAGACTAGGTAAAACTACCAACTTTGCGCCCTCAAACTTAGTAGCCTCTAGAGTGATTGTACCATCACTGCCTTGATCTTGATCTCCAGCGATCGCTAAAGTGGGAATATTTTTGGCGATTGACTGAGCTATCTGGCGACGGTTTTTACCTAAATCCCTGGCGATACCAATGCCAATTCCCAAAGGATCAATAATGCGAGCTAAATCTGCACCTCCCACTGGAGAAGCAATCAATACTAACGATTCAACTTTTGGGTGCCATTCTGGGTGACGGCTAAGAATTTCCAACCAGATTAGTCCCCCCATGGAATGACCAATGATTCTCATGGGTGTATTAGGATAAGCGGCAATCGTTTCGATTGCTTTTTGTTCCACTTGCTCAATTAGGGGCTCAATTCTCAGCCAGGTTCTAATCCAGCCCAGATTTGGAGTAATGATGCGAGCTTTTGATACATTTAACCTTTTAGTCAGTTTTGCGATCGCTTTGTGGTTATCAGCCCACCCGTGTTGGGCGTAAAGAATAAAATCTGGCGTCTCAGTCACTGGTCTTATTATTGTAATTAGTTTTTACTGTACATAGTAAATCCCTAAAACCCCTCCTGTGTCTTATCCTACAAGGATAGGGAGCAAGGTTTCTTCTCCCCGCATCGGGGAAATTGGGGGGTCAATTCTACTTTTGCAAGAGGTCTACTGAACATTGACATTTCGCCTAAGTGAGGACATAAGGGTTAAAATATTTATAGTCAGGTTGATTAATTATAGGCTCGATAAAGCTGCCTAATGAATGGTCTACCTCAGGGAAATTTAGATGGTAAAAGATCGATTTCATGCTGTTGTTAGAACTGCCTTAGAAAAGGACAATTGGCAAATAACAGCTGATCCTTACGAAATTAGTATCGATGATGTGGATTTCGAGATCGATTTAGCAGCAGAACAATTATTGGCAGCAGAACGAGAAAATCAGAAGGTTGCTGTGGAAGTGAAAAGTTTTATCAGCCCCTCCAATGTTTCAGACTTTCATATGGCGTTGGGTCAGTTCCTCAATTACCGAGATGCACTGGCAAGAATTGAACCTGAGCGCCAACTTTATTTGGCTGTGCGAGTGCCAATTTATGAAAGTTTCTTCCAGCGACGCTTTATCATGGCGGCAGTTGAACGCTATCAAGTCCGATTGGTGATTTACAATGTCAACCAGGAGGTGATTGTTCAATGGCTGTAGAGCAATATCGACAATACATTAAGCATTTGCTTTCGGAACGTGCCGAGCGCGCTTCACGGCAGAGAAATGCGCCGGAATACGATGTTCAGACTGTTTTTGATCAACAGCAGGATCACTACCAACTTCTGTATGTAGGTTGGCGTGGGAATAAACGCGATTTTGGCTGTATTCTCCATGTTGACATTAAGGGTGGAAAAATCTGGATTCAGCATGACGGCACTGAAGAGGGGCTTGCCAACCGATTAGTTGAAATGGGAGTTCCTAAACAAGATATTATTTTAGCATTCCACGAACCTGAAGTGCGTCAGTTTACAGGGTTTGGTACTGCTGGCTTTGACTAGTGGAGACAAGTTGATTGGTACTCAGGAATATTTCGGTTGTGTTTATTCAAATGGTCTTGAGCGATTATTGTTCAGTGACATTGAGGCAAAATGCTCTAGCAGTAGTCGATGGATGAAGATGTAGCCGCCGCCAACTTTTTGCAAGAAGATGCGCTCTGTGGCATAGTCCAGGAAACGGGCATAGTTCCAGGGTATATATTTATTGAAGTAGAGGATAAGTCGCAGACTTAAATGTTTAACGCAAGCTTCCCCTCCTCCAGCCGCAAATCCAAAAACTAGTCCGAAAGTACCCAAGAAAAATATAGACCAGCTTGCCATCATTGACCAACTTTTTACTGTAATAGCAATAGCAGCTAACAAAATAAATCCTATCAAAGCAAAAAATATAGAATTTTTTAGTGATTGCCAGATTCCTTGATTAGGAATAGTTTTGGTGTCTATATTCTTACCGGTTATACCTCTAATGATTCCGATCAGAAGCCCGATACTCAGTCCAAATGTCATCCCACGAATAACTGACTCAACGCTGCTATGACTAATCGGGGTGTTGGGATTTAGTAAATGCCAAGTAAGTCCTAGAATAACTCTAATCAATACACCTAAAGCAGACCCCAAAAATCCTCCTATAGCTATATTTTTTATAGTATAGAAGCCAGACCATTTGAGTATTTCGACTGTTTTGATACTGTGAAAACCAAATAAAAACCAACAAATTAAACTGCCAAAAATAATCGAAGCAACTTGAAAAAAAAGATCCCAATAGTGTCTGTCAGCCATCAGCCAAACTAATAGCAAGAAAATAAATACAATCCCGATAACATAGAGCCATTTTTGCATCCTTGTCTGTAACCAACTAGGTTGCATTTGCTCAATTAAAAATACCGTTTGAGACTCCTGTACCATTCTTTGGGCTAGCCAAATTAGCCAGCCCATGGCTTTTGGTTTGGGATATCTATCATCAGCACCACGACGGCTAAACATCCTGTCAATATAGGCATTAAAAATCTGTTGGCGACGTTGTTCTAGGTTCATACTGGGCAAGTCTTCAACAGACATTCCCTGATAAGCGATCGCCATAATGTTAAGCATTAATGGTGAAGCTGCCAACTCTTGCAATTGGCTATCTGTTTGTAGTGCTGTACTCACTGCCGCTACTGAGTCACCGACACTAGTAAGGTATTGTTGAATTTGTTCACGTTTTAGTGGTTGTACAGAAATGGCAGCTTGAAAGTGCAGACGTGATTTAAGTGCGGCGTAATCTTTAATGCGGCTACAAACCACCATCTCTGTTTCTCCCTGTTGCTGGAGAAATTGATTTAATGCTTGAGTACAGTTATCGCGAATATTATTTCTGACTTCATCTAAACCATCGAGCAATAGTAGCAGTTTTCCCTCTTTTACCCAAACTTTACCGATATCCTTAGAAACCTGATATTGATTGTTAAGTTCAAGAATTAACCAATCGGCAATAGTTTGCTTGCCATCTTTCCAAGAAGAGAGATTCAACACTACTGGCATCGGCAAGTTGACATCTCTTTGAGCACGATTAATCAAATCTCGGGCAAGTTCAAGCAGAGTAATAGTTTTACCAGAGCCTGGTTCTCCTAAAATGAGTAGGGTACGACCTATACCTAACTCATCAAATTGGTCGATTACTTTTGTCCCCAGTGGTAAGGTTTGCTGGTGTTGGTTGGAAGTTTCCCAAACTAATACGGCTGGACTTTCCACCATGTT
The DNA here is from genome assembly GCA_010692425.1 of Symploca sp. SIO3C6. GTDB lineage: Bacteria > Cyanobacteriota > Cyanobacteriia > Cyanobacteriales > Coleofasciculaceae > SIO3C6. The sequence continues at coordinate 185,973 of JAAHHJ010000016.1, forward strand.
AAGTCGCTCTTCGAGTCCTAGGGCAATCATTACTTGACCATGCAATGATTTCTCTAAAACACCTTTAATCCAAGCATTTCTGACTTTGTTGAGTAAAATCTGTCGATGGCGATACTCCTGGCGATTGAGGGGGGAACTTTCCTTTAATTTTGGTTGATTTGACGATATTGGGACGAAATCTACAGGCGCTTGCACTTGTGCTGGCACTGAGGAGATATTTTTTTTTCCAGAATTAGGAACACCTGCTGGTAGTGTTTCCTCTGAAGAGGCTAAGGGTAAAGTCTCTATAATCGGCGCTTTAGCCAAGAGAATTTTATAGCCTTCTTTGATAGCATAGATTTCCGGTTTCATTGCTGGTACAACTGCTTGCACCTTTTCTTTGGCATACCCATGCAATTCATCAACCGAAATCATGCGATCGCAGTCTTGATCTGCTGCTCCAGTTTTGATACCCTCAACTAGGTAGTTAGTATAAATTGATAGTTCTAATCCCTTTTGTTCAAAGGAATATTGCATAGAACTAGAAGAAGTTAAAATAGCTCTACCTTCGCCGCCTAGCTGTGTTCTAACATCTACCCTACCGTCATCTTTGGCTAATAATCCCTCAGCAAAAGCACCGCTAAAGCAACAGTCGAGAATTACCACCTGTCGCCTGGAACGGCAATTATCCATAATGTCATGGATAAAACTAGCTGCCACTGCCGTCGCCTTGATGAGTTCTCCCTGTTCAGTTTTGCGAGTGATGCGATTAGCTAAATAAAGTCTACCTCGTTCATCCTTAACTCCATGACCAGAAAAAAATAGTAACACTAGGTCATCTTTTTTGCGAGTAGAGGCAAAAGCTGCTTCAATTTGCTCCTCCATCTCCTGCTTATTAGGATTGACAAGCTTGTTAACTTGATCAAAATCACCAAGCTCTGGATTCTGCAAAACTCGGTACATTGCCTCCACATCTTTGGTGGATGCAGGCAAGGGTGTAAGACCTGAGTGATATTTACTAACCCCGATCAGCAATGCTATCTTGACCATGGAGGAGAGTTATTGAAGCAAATGGTTATATAGCGCTACGCGCAAGGCCCCAGGGCAGAAGGCTCCAAGGCAGAAGGCAGAAGGGGTGAATTTGACAAAGTTCTAGCGATTTAGCTTGTCCTAACCTTAATACGTACTGTTATATTTTAATCTGGCATAATAAAATCTTCTGCTGCTCTAATCGCGATTAATAACTCTTGTTGGTTACTGGCTTTGAGTTTCAATTTTCTGCCATTGGCTTCTACTTCCATCTCAATGGGTGTTGGTTTACCCCCGAAACGATCCCCAAGAAACGACATAAAACCGGGAACTTTACCAACGTCCACCACAGCTTCCAACATCCCCAGCACAAATCCTGCTATTGCCTTAGAGCCTTCTGGGGCTTGTTCTACTTTAACGAGATTTGCTTGCTCTACCTCATCGAGTTCATTCATTTCCTGTAGCAGTTTTCGTGCTGCCTCGTCTAGCTCTTCTTCGTCTAGCTCGGGATCAGATAGAGCGATAGTTAGTTTAATTTTAGATTGTTCTGTCATTTTCCAGTTTTATGCATCAGCCTATAGAAATTCACTTCCTGGATAAGGAAGATAACTCTAAGTAATAAATGCTCTCTTAATCAGGATTCTAGCGCAGTGAGCAAACCATATCAGTTTATCGGTTATTGGGGTATTGGTTCCCAGGACAAATTAGAATTAATTTTTACAAAAGTACTCAATGCTGTGTCCAACTGGGGTAAACCTCAACCCCTAGGCTGGCTAACTAAAAGAGGCCCTACCGAGGGCAATTGTATGTGGGGCGTTAGCTACATCAGTATTGACGAAACTCCGCCAACAGTTGCAGATAGTCAGAACATTATCGCTTCTGTATCTGCATCTGGGCTATCCAATGCCCCAGACGCCTGGGTAAAGGTAGAAAAAAATAGCCTAATTTTGGGAAGAGAACCCTTTGGACACTTTCCCCTATACTGGATGCAGCTGGAACAATTTATCTGGTTTGCTTCCCAACTACAGCTGTTATTGCTAATTACTAAGACACCACAAGTTAGTATTCCCGCTTTGTATGGATACAGCTGTTTTTCCTATGTTCCCACACCCCTAACACCAGTCGAGGGTATCTCTGCTGTCTCACCTGGAACTGAACAAGTGTGTCAGTGTATAGAAAAGTGGCATGGAGCGTCTTTACAGGTGGCACCCCAGACACCCCGTCGCTGGCATCAATGGCGCTCAGCACCAGTTTTGATTAAAGAGGAGGGGGCAGCAACGGCACAACTACAAAGTTTGCTTAAAAATGCTGTTGATCGACAACTGGAAAACTTACCATCTGAACCTGTGGGAGTCTTGCTTTCAGGAGGTTTAGACTCCTCAACGGTAGCCTCCTTGTTAGTGCAAGCAGGGGTAAAAGTACGAGCCTACACCCTAGATTTTGGAGCAACTGCTATCCCAGAATCACCTTATGCCCAACAGGTTGCCGATTTCTTGAAGATTCCTTTAGTGAAAGTTGAGGTAACACCCCGCCGGATGAGGAAGGCAATTGAGTCTACGGCTGCCGCTTTAGATTTGCCCTTTGGCGATGGTGTGACTGTACCCTTGTACTTACTTTACCAAGCAGCAAGTCAAGAAACTGCGGTTATTTTCAATGGCGAAGGTGGAGATCAATTATTTGCTGGTTGGACTAATAAACCCCTAATTGCAGCTAGCGTTTACAATGCACAACAACCAGCTGGGGCAGAAGATTTGACCCAACAGTATCTACAGACATTTCACCGACTCTATGGCTATGAAGCAAGGGTTTTCTCTTCAGCTGTGTATGCAAAAATTGCTGGGGATGATGGTATTGCGCCTCTCAATCCAGCACAATGGTTACAAGAGGCTTTAGACCCCTCCTTCTCTTCAGGCTTGCTCGACAGATTGCGTCGCGCCACTTTAATGCTCAAAGGCTCTCAAAACATCCACCCACGGGCAACAAATTTGGCATTGGCTCACGGATTGGTAGTGCGATCGCCTTTTTGTGATTTACCATTAGCAGAGTGGACATTCCAGCTACCGGGAGAATTGTTTCTACAGGGAGCTTGTGAAAAGTACATTCTCAAGCGGGCAGTAGAATCATGGTTGCCGGCAGAAATTGTTTGGCGTCAAAAGCGTGGTATGGGTGTTCCTTTAACTCAATGGTTTTTAAAAAAACTGCGGTTCGAGGTTGGTTATTGGTTAAATCCAGGGATACTGCGCCAAGAAGGGCGTTGGCTTCCAGATTTAGCTAAGCAGGTTATTTTGGGTGAGTTGGGGGGACAAATCCAAGGGCGAAGAATTGGTGAAATCCTCTGGCTACTGATTATGTGGCAAGCTTGGCGCACCAAAGTTTTGCTAGAAGTGGCAAAGGGAAGAACTATTGTTGATTCTTTGTGGTTACTTGTACATAAGTCTGGTAGTTCACAGGACTAATTCCGGGTCTTGCTGGCAGTTGCTTTTAGTATTCTTTACAATAAATATTAGTAATTGTACCATAACCTGAGGCATCTGGTAAGAACCAACCTCTGCGAGGGCAATGGGTCAAGCGACTCCAGAGTAAATAGAAATCTGGTATGTTTTGCTTAGACACCTTGCTTGTATGGTAGCTTTAGTTTTTAACCGAAGAATATATGAATGAGTTGGAAAGACAAGTCTATCTTCAGCGACTATGTCCCTGGTGTCTAATCAAACCCCTCCCCAACATGCAGCGAACAGTAGTTGGTCGTTTTCGCACTCAGAATGACGCCGAAGGACACATGCGTGCCCTACACTCCCTAATGCCCACTAACAACTACATCGTAGTTTTTGACCCTGCTCCTAATCAAGGAGAAACTAGTTTATAGTTCATGATTGATGGTTCATGGCTCATGGTTCATGGGATTGGTATCCAGCAGTTGTGGAATACTTTTCCAAGGAACAATCAACAATGAACCATGAACATTTCCTAATCTTGAGACCAAACCAACTTTCTGCAAGTTTTGCCAGCTCCTGTTGCCTCTTGAGTCTGAGGGTTATTCAAGATTGAATGGTGACGCAACCTCTTGCAGGCAACTTGGAGCCAGTTTTGCCAATTTCCCTCTCGATCCCATAAACGCACTGTTTGGTCATCGCTACCACTGGCAATATAACGCCCATCAGGACTAAAGGCTACTGAAGAGATAGGTTTTTCATGTCCTCGGAAAGGTTCACTAACTTGTTGTCCTTCTAAGTCCCACAAGCGCACTGTCTTGTCACCACTGCCACTGACAATATATTCCCCATCAGGGCTAAAAGCTACTGAAGAGACAAAACCTTCGTGTCCCTGAAATGGCTCACCCATGGGATTGCCCTCTAAATCCCACAGCCGCACTGTCATATCGTCGCTACTACTAACAATATATTTGCCATCTGGACTGAAGGCTACTGAACGGACAAAACCCTGATGCCCCCGGAAGGGTTTACCAATTGGTTTACCTTCTAAATCCCACAGCCGCACTGTAGTGTCATAACCACCACTGGCAATTGTCTTCCCATCAGGGCTAAAAGCTACTGTAAGAACGACATCTTGATGTTCCTCAAAAGGTTTACCAATTGGTTTACCTTCTAAATCCCACAGCCGCACAGTGTTATCGCCAGCGCCACTAACAATTGTCTGCCCATCAGGACTAAAAGCTACTGCCAGGACAGCAGTTTCATGCCCGGAAAAGGCTTCACCAATCTGGTTGCCCTCCAAATCCCATAAGCGTAAATCTTTATCACTACTGCCACTAACTATATAGTTACCATCAGGACTAAAAGCTACTGAATTAATTGAATCATCATGTCCCTCAAGAGGTTCCCCTAAAAGATTGCCCTGTCGATTCCATAAGCGTATTGTCTTATCGCCGGCAGCACTGACAATCGTTTCTCCGTCATCAGGACTAAAGGCTACCGAGTGAACTACACTTTCATGCCCCTGGAAGATTTGCTCTGTAGACTTAGCTTCTAGATCCCATAAACGTACTGTCTTGTCACCACTGCCACTGACGATTATTGCTCCTTGGGGGTTAAAAGTCACTGAATTCACCACACCTTTATGCCCCCGGAAGGGTTTACCTATCGGCTTGCCCTCCACATCCCACAGGCGTATAGTGTTGTCATAACTGCCACTGACAATATATTTACCATCCGGGCTGAAAGTTACTGAGTAAACCACATCCTCATGTCCCCGGAAGGGTTCACCAATTTGGTTGCCCTCTAAATCCCACAGGTGCAAGGTGTTATCATAACTGCCGCTGACGATATACTTGCCATCTGGACTAAAAGCCACTGAGTTAACCCAATTCTTATGCCCTCGGAAGGGTTTGCCAATCTGATTACCATCTAAATCCCAGAGGCGCACTGTATTGTCATCACTGCTACTGGCAAGGTTCTGGCTATCAGGACTAAAAGTTACTGATAAAACCACATCTTCATGCCCCCGGAAGGGTTCGCCAATCTGATTACCCTCCAAATCCCACAAGCGCAGATTATTATCAAAACCAGCACTAGCAATGTATTTGCCGTCGGGACTAAAAGCTACAGCGTAGACCACATCTCCATGACCTTGAAAGGGCTCACCAGTTTGATTACCCTTTAAATCCCACAAACGCAAAGTATGATCCAAGCTACCACTAACAATATACTTTCCATCTGGGCTGAAAGCAACTGAGTTAACCACATCCTCATGTCCAGAGAATGGTTCACCAATTTGATTACCCTGGAGATCCCATAGGCGTAAAGTGTTGTCAAAACTGGCACTGACAATCATCTGTCCATCTGGGCTGATGGCAACTGAAGAGACAGGACTCTTGTGTCCTCTCAAAATATTGCTTTCGATAATACCTTCTCTAGCTATATGTATAGCTTCAAGTAAAGAGGATTCAACTTCTGGAGGGACTTTCCCTAAAGAGGATTGACTTGAACCAGTCGCCTCAATTGCTTGCACCAAAGCTTCTAGAGGTTTAGTCGGTAGTATGCTTCTAACTAAGGTTGCTTTATTTATTGCGTTCTGTTTTTGAGCTTTGCGGGACTGATTAAAAGCGAATAGGCCCACACCGGCAGCCACGACGAAGGCACCACTTACCAAAACCAGTAGTGACCTTAAAACTAATACTCGACGTTTTTCCTTCTGAAATTGACGTTGGCGCTGCTGAAGACTCGACTCAATTAATAGTCTCTCTGAATCAGTTAACTCCTCAAAACGTCTTTGCAGCCAGTCTTCAGCTTCTGTAAGTTGCTTGCCCCGCAACAAATCCCCCTCCTGCTTGCCGCCTTGTTCCCATTGACGCCTTGCACTCCGCAGCTGCTCTTGCCAACGACGAAATTCACCATCAATTTGCATCCACTGCTGTAGTCGCTCCCAACTTCTAATCAGCGCCTCGTGAACGATTTCTACAGTTTCAATGCCGGTGGCATCATTGCGGTTAGTAACCACCAAACGGGCAGAAGCCAAGTTACTTACCAAATCCCAGTTTTTTTCCTTAACCTCCTCGCGCGTTGCCAAACGGCGGGTATCTTCTGTGCCTTCTCCAGGATTTACTAACTGAATAAATACCCGCTGCGCTCTTTGTTTATCTGCCTCCAAAAGACTGCCATAAACTGCCTCAGCATGATTTGCCAAAGCCCTTTCCACACCACCAATCTCTTCGTAAACCTGATAAGTTAAAGAACCATTACTCTGTTTTGCCCACAACTGAGTTAGAGCGAATTCCAATAAGGGCAGATTTCCAGGCTGACCCTCTATATCATTTAAAATAGTATTTGTTAAACCTTCTTCAATCGTAACCCCCAGTTTTTCAGCAGGAGAAACAATTGCCGATTGCAGTTCCTCTCGATTCATCGGACCAAGAAAGCAGGTAGCTCCCATTACCTGTAAAGCATCTGCTAAGGGACGATGAGAAAGGGCATATCCTAGAAAGTCAGCTCGCAGAGTGAGGATGACATTAACATGGGTAAGTTCCTTAATTACTTCTAGTAATCCATCTAGACACAGCTGACGCTCCGACTCATCTCGACAGAGGGTATATAGTTCCTCAAATTGATCAACTGCAATTAACAAACGAGGGTCTAAGTTTTTTTCTTGAATGCGTAATAACACATCCTTTAAGCTTAGCTCTCCAAGTTTGAGGACACTTGATAGCTGATTGACTGCCAGTAGTTGTTCGATTTCACCGACATTGTTTTCCAGCAGTGGTACTAGCTGTAGCGCTAAGTTACGACAGGGATGATTACCAGGACGAAAGGAAATAATATTTTTTAGAGGCGCAAGCTCTTTTCCCCCTGCCCGTAAGCGAGGAATTAAACCAGCAAATACGGCTGAAGACTTGCCGCTCCCTGAAGGACCAATTACTGCTACTAAAGGCTGCTTACGCACTGATGAGAGCAATTGCTCAGTAAAAGTCTCACGCCCAAAGAAAAACTCGGTATCTTCCTCCCGGAAGGCAAACAAACCGCGATAGGGACACATCTGTGTTGGTCTACGCCCTAAATCTTCCCACAGTGGTGGCACAGACGCCTGTTGACAAATTACTGGCAAAAAGCTGGCGCAGGGGAAGTCATCTTCTAAACCCTGTAGCTTTTCTCGCGCTTCTCGCACGGACAAGTGTAGAGGCATTGCCTGCGAATGATGAATGCCAGCAAAAGCTTTAAGGAAATGCTTTAAAAATTCCTGTGCTACTTCATCTGGCACCGGTTCCCGCATCACAATCAACTGCGGTATATGTAAAGATTCTAAGTCATGAGCTAATCCCAAGCCATCGCAGGAATTGAAAATTGCTAACTGCAAACCACTACCTATGCTTTTTCTAAGAGCAAATTTGAGTTCTTCGATAGTTATGCTCTTGGTTTGATTGATATAAATTAGACCCTTTTTATCGTCAGTTTTACTATGACCAGCAAAAAAGATAATATCCCAAGTTTGCTCCCAGAGTTGGTCATTGAGTTCTTGGCGTTGAGGTTCAACCAGAAAGGTAGTGGTAGCATTGGGTAAATTTTGCAGCAGTTGTCGGTCTGTGGCGACATCTATACCTTCGCTGTTGCCCAGGATTGCTAGGATGCGCACCTTATCTCGATAGGTTGGCGTCTTGATGGAGGTGTTGAGTTGATACTCTGGGGCACTAAGAGAAATTTCAGCTTTGGGGTAACGTCCCAGCAAATCCCATAGGTGCCAGGGTAATCTTTGTACAAGGATAGCTTCAGTTTGTACTAGTATCCGAATTTCCTCGGCTGGGGTTAACTTTTCGAGCAATGTTTCTCGAATCGAGCGAAATGATTCAGCTCGCAGCCAGCAATTAAGGCTGTTACTCAATAACTGGGCAGTTTGGCGACAGTCATCTATATGGGAAACATTGGTTAACTGTGCTGCTGGAGCTTCCAAGCGAGAAGGTAATCCTAGGCGCAAATAAGTTTGTTGCCAGCAGCTGTATTGTTGGTGAATTCCTGGGGCTGGAGGTAGTTTGCCATTAATTTCCGTCGAGGGGCGCTCACCTTCTGGACCAATTTGTAGCGTAACTGCAAAGCCCTGCTCAAAGCTACCCTCTCCTAACTTCAAGACGACTAACTTACCCATAAATGCTTTCCTTTCAGGACTGATGGCATCAGTTGAGCCCATTTGCAGTGACAGTGGCATCGCCACCAGCTAATTAGATACTAATATCATCTTCGCTTGAATACCCATAATCTAGGAATTAAGGAGATGCTCCAGAAATTTTTACTATGGGTAAACGTTATGATATACAGTTTTTAGGTTAAGCTTTTCGGAAAATCATCTTTATACTAAGTCGTGCTAGGTTTTAGGGAGTAGGGAGTATGGAGTAGGGAAACAATCAGTGTGTACCTCATAAGTTATGAAAAACGCTGTAGTTCTCAGATAAAAGTTAGCCCAGAATAATAATTTCTCCCCATCTCCCCATCTCCCCATCTCCCCTTCCTTAACACACACATATGGTCAAAATAAGTAAATTAGTCTAGATTGGATGCGCACGAGAAGCCGATATAAAATTTAACCATGTCTGAGGGACAACCAATTGCAACAGCTCAACTGAGGCTAGAGCCTGGAACCTTATGGGCAAAAATTAAGGACAGGACTGAGTATGCTCTGGGCTGCGGAGCCCTTCAGTCAATACCGACAGAGTACGAGTTTGTAGAAGATAATGGCATTAGCTTTCTAGTTAGGATTTTATCTAACCTCGCACGCAAGGACGAGGCGAAGAAGAGGCAGGAACAGAAAAAAGCTGCTTCTTCAAAAGAGTTTAACCCTTTCCTTCCCTACGAAGAAGACCTGTTCGTTGCCAATATTTCTGATACGCACCTGTGTCTGTTAAATAAATTCAACGTTGTTGATAATCACCTGCTGATTGTTACCCGCGCTTTCGAGGAGCAAGAAAGTTGGCTGACTTTGCAGGATTTTGAATCGATGTGGGCTTGTCTAGCCGAATTTGAGGGCTTGGCATTTTACAACGCTGGCAAGATTGCTGGTGCCAGTCAGCGCCATAAGCATTTGCAAATTGTCCCACTGCCACTGGTACCCAATGGTCTAAAAATGCCCATCGAACCTTGGTTAACATCTGCCAGATTCCAAGGTTCAGTGGGTAAAATACCTGATTTTCCCTTTGTACATGCCATCGCTAAATTAGAACCTGCCTGGGTAGAATCTCCGTTGTCAGCTGCTGCAGAAACTCTAGAGCTTTACTACGCTCTGCTTCATACCGTCGGCTTGTCAGGAGATGGGGTAGGTGATAGTTCTCAAGCTGGCGCTTATAATCTTTTAGCAACGCGAGAATGGATACTCATTGTAGTGCGATCGCAAGAAGAGTTCAACTCAATTTCTGTGAACTCCTTGGGATTTGCCGGGGCTCTGCTCGTCAAAAATGAGCAGCAGATGAGGATTCTCAAAGAGTACGGTCCGATAAATATTCTTCGTAGCGTCGCCCAATCCCGTTGACGCTCCCCGCTCTGAGGAAACGGGGATTCTCCGGAGAGTTCAGCCATATTCTCGGGATAGACGGGCAAATAAGTTGCTCAAGTGTTACAATTAAAAGGTTTAACCTCTACCTTTCTTCTTACTCTTACACCCACCCTGACGAACTTTAAATCTAGGGTCGCTTTTGCAAATTACATATAGACGACCACGACGGCGCACCACTTGACAATCTTTGTGACGAGTCTTCAAGCTTCCGATTGAGCTAACAACTTTCATTACTTTGACCCTATGTTTATTAAAAATATCCTTTAAAATTAAAGCCAATTTTTGGTTTAAAGTCAAGAATTACACGTCGGTTTTTTCTGCAAATTATGGCAACGGAGATATCAGTTAAGACATCCTATTTTAATTCAAGGGTAACAGGGAACAAGAAAGTGTCCTAACGGTTGTGACGACTGCTACAAGTGCAATTTTCATTACTCTGGTTATTGCTGCTGTTTCTAAATCAAAGAATCAGTTTGAGAGCTATTGATTGAGTATGTTAAGCTCTTGTTTAGAAGTTAAATACATAGCAATTCCCTTTTCCCAATAGGCACTTTCATTAATAAATACCGGATAAACAGTTGTTTTACCTTGATAAACAACTACAGAGTCATCAAAGTTAACAAACATCTGGTCTCCTGGATTGAGGGCTAAATAGTCGTTACCTTCAAGACTAGGATGAATCATGCCTACGACCTCTCCAGCTTCATTTCTAGGAAAGTCTATAGATTCTAAAGGGTAATACAAGGTGAGAGTGTTTGGAGAATTGGGCGTTTGGTTCTGATTCCATTGTTCCAAATAATCCAAAATTACAGTAATTAATTTCTCAGTTTTTTGAAACAAGGTAGCATCTAAAACTCCTTGAGAAATAGGACCAACTTCAATAGTAATGCCTAACTCGCAAACACTCCTGAGACGATTATTTTTCTGAGTAGCTTCTGTTTGCAAAACCTTGACCGATGGGTTTATAGAAGACAGATAAGCTGCTAAATGCAAATTGAAGGGATGGTCATTACCAAGCAGAATGGTTAAACCCATGTTAGCAGTTGAAGAATGGAGATCGATCAGAAAATCTACCTGAGACTCCTGTAGTTGTTGATAAATTACCTTGGCTAGCAGTTGTTCATATTGAATGAGCATTGGGTTTTCCAAGTCTTGGATATCGAAACAGCGATTCAAGTCGGTTTCTAGGTATCGCCTACCAGCCTCAAAAGCCCTGAGATTTGCCAACAGGATTAGCGCTTCAAAACTAGGTCGTTTAATTAGATCTGGAAATTGCTTAAACTTTTTAACCAGATAGACTCCGATCAATTCATTCCCGTGAGTGCCTCCTACAATTGCCACCTGACTGATTTGATTGATAGTCACTGCTGATTTCTCCCTGGTATTGGCTAGAGTTAGTATACTTGTGATCTTAAATAGAACAAAGAATGATAAAATTATTCTGATTTTAAGTAATAAATAATAGTTAAGAGTGAACAAGGAACAGGCAACAGGAAATTTATCTTGAAATTGAGTTAATGAAGCGATTGATTGAGTAGGAAAACTTAACTAATCTTCATCTACTTAGAAAATTGAGATCAGACTACCTTCAAGCTATATTCAAGTTTGCGATGATTGGTTAGGACTTGGATTTGCTCGAAATCACGCAGGAGCTCGTTTGGCAGTACACCAGTACTTTTGTCCTTATAAAATCCAATTTCAAGATGCTGTAGCTGCCTAGTTAGGAGTGAGCGTAAATTCGACTCCATCTTGCGCGTGGCGATACTCATATACTTGATGAGCAGATCATGGTTGGGAATATTCTGCAACACAGAAACAGCAAGAATCGCACCATTGAGCCACAGCTCAGAGAGTGAGTGATTTTTAGGATTAGAAATAATTTCAATTACATTAGCAATTACCAACGGTCTAATCCACTCAGGGCTGTGCTTAATCATGTATAATAGCATTTAAAGTTAGATTTTGTCTAACTCTTGGCGGTAGATAATCAGTAACCTCATCCCTAATCTCCAATACCCAATTGAGGAAACTTGATGGGCAACCTCACCTCAAAACAAGTTTCACCAGGCTGGGAAAAGACACGAATATCCCCCTGATGCTGTTCGACAACAATGCCATAGGCAAGATGCAAACCAACTCCAGTACCCTTACCCACTCCCTTGGTAGTAAAAAATGGTTCAAAAATATGGGGCTGAATTTCCGGTGGAATTCCTAAGCCGTTATCAGTAATAGTAACTACCAGGCGGTCTTGATCACGACTAGTCTTTATCCGGACTTCTCCTTGTTCATTTATTGCCTGGTTAGAGAAGCGAGAAGCGATTGCATCGATCGCATTATCAATCAAATTAGTCCATACCTGATTGAGTTCACTGCCATAGGCTTCCAGACGTGGCAAATTTAGGTCATAATCGCGGCTTACCACCACACTCTGTTTGAGCTTATGACCCAAAATAGTCAGGGTACTTTCGAGTCCCTCATGAACATCGACTTCTTGCAAAGGAGCCTGATCCATGTAGGAGTAATCCTTAACAGCATTAACTAGCTCACAGATGCGCTCACTACTTTGCTCAACTTGCTCCAAAAGCTCTACTCCAGTCAAAGTTTTCTCCAACCAGAGCATCAAATCACCAAGTGAGTCAGGGGGAACACGCACACTCAAAGCATCCAGCCATTTAGTATCAATTCGAGCCTCCACTAGAGTCGGAGCTAACTGCCAGCCCTTAGGAACCCCATGTGCTTCCAACCAATCGATCAGTTCATCTTCAAGATCGCTTTGGGTAATAGGATCTAGTGGAGGTAAGGTCGTAGCAGGAGAGGGGACTTGGCGCTGGATTTCTCCGAGAAACTCCTGAGGGGTCAATGGCATCTGCTGTTGGCCCAGTTGCCAGGTTAATGGTTGCAAATCTTCAAAAGTCTCTCTTAACTGTCTAGCAGCGCGACGAGCTGCCGAGGCTGGGTTATTTAACTCATGGGCAAGACCTGCTGCTAAGGTACCTAGGGCAGTGAGTTTCTCTCGTTGTTGTGACAATATTTGCACTTCCTGCATCCGACGCGCCATAGTACCAAGGATGCTTGTAGTGACACAGGAACAAGTCGAGAGTAGGTTCCAAAAAGCATCCTTAGGTAATTCAAAGATGTGAGAGTTGCTGACAGCACGCCCACTTGCCCAGAAGCATTCTTCACCCATTAAAATAGGCAACTCGCCAAATAACTCCTTTGGTTTATAGGTAGCCAGAATAACTTCCTGTTCACCCACTTTCTGCATCACCCTAATTTCACCTGCAAGCAGCACAAATACGTGTTCAGCAGGATCACCTTGTGAACGATGGATCTCACCTGGCTCTAACCATACCTCTTCGCCCTCTTGGGATAACCACTGCAACTTTGCTTCTGGTAATTTTGAGAATACTGGTACTTGACGCAAAATCTCGCCCAAAGTTGTTTGTGGATCATTGAGTATTTTCTGCTCTAGCTTCAAACCCTCTGTTATCGTTTCCCTAGTCATGGCTTTCTGTAATTAAATCGATTATCTAAATGTTGGCTACAAATACTTTTTCAGCAATATTTTCTAGGCAAAAAATGATAAACAACGAACACTTTTATTCTTACTTATTACTTCTTACTTCTTACTTCTTACTTCTTACTTATTACTTCTTACTTATTACTTATTACTTCTTACTTCTTACTTCTTACTTCTTACTTCTTACTTCTTACTTCTTAGTTGGCAAACGCACTTGGAAGCATGTATTTCCTGGTTCCGAGTCGAAGCGAATATTACCATGATGCTGACAGGCAATGATACGACGAGTAATATCAAGCCCTAAACCTGTTCCTTCTCCCACCCCCTTACTCGTGAAGAATGGCTCAAAAATCCTAGCCTGAATTTCTGGCGGTATCCCTGAACCATTATCATAAATTTCCACCAACACGCAGTCGTTTTCCCTTGCGGTGCGAATTCTCAATTCGCCTTGTCCTTGCATGGCGTCGATGGCATTGTCAATTAAGTTTGTCCAGACTTGGTTGAGTTCATTACCATAGGCACAAATCTTCGGCAGCTGCTGGTCATAATCGCGTTTTACGGTAATACCATGCTTGAGCTTATGATTAAGAATAGTGAGGGTATTCTCGATCCCTTCATGTAGATCAATCTCTTGCAGAGAAGCCTGATCCATGTAGGAATAGTTTTTGATAGCTTGAACCAATTCCGAGATGCGCCCAGTACTTTGCTCAACCTCCTTAACCAACCCTTTAATCGTTAGTGTTGTCTCCAGCCAAATTAGTGCTTCTGAGAAAACCTCTGAGTTCAAATGTTGGGCAAGGGGGCGCAAACCTTCAGCATCGACTCCGGCTGATACTAGAGTAGGTGCTAGTTGCCAAGCATTGTCAATTGTCTGCTCCTCAAGCCATTCAGCAAGAGCATCTTCGCGATCACTTTGCTCTAGGGGTGCTAGTGGCTTTGCCTGAGCCATATGCTCAACAGCCTTCTGTTGCAACTCTGTTAAAAGCTGTAGATGAGTTACACAGACATGCTCACCCCCAAGACTCAGCATTCTGGTTTGTAGATTTTCAATTGCAGAATTTAGTTGTTTGGCAGCGCGAGAGCCAGCAGCAGCCGGATTATTAAGCTCGTGGGCCAAACCAGCCGATAACTTACCTAGGGCTGCCAGTTTTTCTTGCTGCTGCATCTGTACTTCTAGCAGTTGTGATCGCTGCGCCATGGCAGGGATGACAAAATCCCTGGTTGAGGGGCATTCATCGATCAACTGCTTGAAATTTGTAAATTTCAGGAGGCGGCTGGTGTTGACGCTGCGCCCAGTTGCTGGGCAAGGGCTACCAACAAGCATTGATAAATTGCCTGTAAATTCTCCCGGTTGGTGGACAACAACTACTACTTCCTTATCACCTAGTTTTTTTGTGACCTTGATCTCGCCTTCAAGGATTACATAGAAATAGTAGTTGATATCTCCCTCAGCAAAAAGAATATCACCTGGATTAAGTTGCACCTCAATGCCACATACCGACAGTTTCTGAAGTTGCTCATCAGACAATTTAGGAAATACTGAATTTTCAGAGAAAGTTTCCATTTAAGCTCTCACCTCGCTGAGATAGCGATGGACAAACATAATTGCAATTGAACCCTCCCCAACTCCAGAAGCTACTCGCTTGACGGAATTGTAGCGCACATCTCCGGCGACGAAGATACCTGGTACACTGCTTTCTAAGAGAAAGGGGTCACGCTCTAATCTCCAACCGCGAGGACGATGACCATCACGCCTCAAGTCTGGACCTGAGAGGATAAAACCCTGCTCATTACGCTCTACAAGTCCTTCCAACCATTGTGTTTGAGGTTTAGCGCCAATAAAAATGAACAGCGAATTGGCGTCTAGGGTTTGTTTTTCTCCAGTTGCAGCATTGGCAATGGTAATTGCCTCCAAGCTGTTTTCACCTTTAACCTCAACCACAGTAGTTTGCAACTTAACACTAATGTTATCTGTTGCCTCAATCTGATCAATTAGGTACTGAGACATGCTCTGGGCAAGAGAATCACCCCTTACCAGCATATTGACTTGTCTAGCATAGCGGGAAAAGTACATTGCGGCTTGTCCTGCTGAGTTTGCCCCTCCAACTAGATAGACATCTTCGTTAGTACAGGCGAGGGCTTCTGTTTGTGCCGCACCATAGTATATGCCTCTACCGGTTAACTTCTCGATCCCAGGCAGATTTAACCTTCGCCAGGAGACGCCAGTGGCAATTAGCACGGCGTGAGAGCTAATCTCACTGCCGTCTGCCAGTTGTACTAGGCGGTAGGGTTCTCGCACACGCATACCAATGGCTTCTTGGGGTGTAAGAATTTCGACGCCAAAGCGTTTTGCCTGAGTTACAGCGCGTCGGGCTAAGTCGCCACCGGAAAGGCCAACTGGAAAGCCCAAATAGTTTTCGATGCGAGAACTCGAACCAGCCTGCCCTCCAGGAGCCTCTCGTTCAATCATCACTGTGCTTAACCCTTCAGAAGCACCGTAGACGGCTGCGGCTAGGCCTGCAGGGCCACCACCAATAATCACCAAATCGTAGAAGGGGTGCTCTGCCTGGGTTTGCAGACCAATTTTGTCAGCAATTTCAAGATTTGATGGTTTTTCCAGACGTACCCCATCAGGGAAGAGCACTAAGGGCAGCTGAGGCTTGTGTTCTGAGGTTGTATAGGATAGCAAGCGGTTGGCTTCTGCTTCCAACTCGATGTCTAACCATTGGTAGGGCACTTGATTGCGAGCTAGAAAGTTTTTAACCTGATGAGAGTAAGCTGACCAGCGATCGCCAATGACGCGAATACCTTCAAAGGCTGGGCGGAATGATGCTAGCCAGTCATCTAGTAAATCATCTAGTACAGGATATAGCTGCTCTTCTGGTGGATCCCAAGGCTTAAGTAGGTAGTAGTCGAGCTTAGCAGTGTTAATAGCGCGAATTGCCGCATTGGTGTCGGCGTAGGCGGTGAGCAAGACGCGTTTGGCGTCAGGGAAGATTGTGGCTGCATGCTCAGTAAATTCCACACCTGTCATTTGTGGCATGCGCTCGTCTGTAAGTAACAGTGCTACTGATTCGTTGCGCAATTTTAGCTGTTGCAGGGCTTCTAGAGCTTCTGAACCGGAGTTGGCGCGGACTACTCGAAAACGATCACTATACTGACGCCGAAGATCACGGGCAACGGCTTGCAGAACCTCCGGATCGTCGTCAACTGTTAAGATTGCTGGTTTAGCCATTATTTGTTGCTAAATCACTAATGAGCTGTTGTGCATCAAATTGCAGTTTCGACTATTTCTAGAAAAGCCCCGAGTTAGGAGAAAATCAGGATAGGCAAGTATGGGAAGTGTGAGAGAGTTTTTGTCTACACTCATTCTCCCCATCTCCCCATCTCCCCATCTTCCCATCTCTCTAAAGCCGGGAATATTTCATAATTCACAAGTCATGAGGCGGGATAAGAAATAGTTAGTCATTTTTGAGCCATAGGGCGAATTCCACCACCTAGAAGGATGACAACCGACTGGTGCCTTGAGGCTATAGTCAAGATCACTGCATTTTAGCCATTTTTTGTTGGCACGCCAGCCTACCTGTTCACCAAATTTTTCTACTATTTCCTGATTTTGTTCTATGGTTGTATCCAGATTACCTCCTAGGCTTTGGTAAATTTGCAACTGCACGCTAAAACCAAAACGTCCTTTGCTATGGGTATGCCAGAGTTTATCAATAACTCTAAGTCCATTACAGGGAAATTTTTTAATGTCATTAGGGCTTAATTCTTCGAGGTCTGTCTGACCCGCTATATCCTGGATCAATTTAATCGTCTCTTTATCTGCTTCAAACCAGTTACCAGACTCTAGGTAATTCTGTAGGCTCTGATATCTATAGATATCAGCAACTAGCATAAAGTTATCCTCCAACCGAGATACTTGCTCAGATAGAAGTGAGACTTGAGTCAAGTTAGTCTCAATTCCCTCTAAGCGCTTGCTGAGGTGACTCAGTTGTGCTTTGATCTCGGATAACTGGGTACTGAGTTGAGAATCACCCTCTTCCTTGAGGTTTGTCATAGAAAAATCGGGGTTAGTAAGGGGAAAGACAGGTGCCCCTATGGTTAACTCTGAATGATTGTCAATATAATTTTACCTTGCTAAGTAGGGGGACTGGATTAATTCATCCCTGTCTCCCTCTCCTGAAGAGATTACTTCTTGTTGAAAAAGATCTCAAATGGGTTCTCTACAAAAATCCTCCTACACTCCCACACTTCCCTATCCTTACTTCCTCCTCCCTACCTCCCTTAACTCCTGAGCTCTACAAAGTCCGCCAAACTCTTATAGTTTTGTCAGTGGAACCGCTGACAAGAGTTTGCCCATCAGAGCTAATTGTAATCGCGCTCACAGCTTCGGTATGACCCTTGAGTGTTTTGATTACTTCTGCTGTACGCAAATCCCAAATTTTGATGGTTGTATCTTGACTAGCACTGATTAAGTACTGGCTATCTGGACTAATGGCAACAGCATTAACTGCTCCTGAATGTTCTTTTAAGGTGTATAGTAGTTTACCACTCTCGAAATCCCAAATTTTTATAGTTTTGTCATAACTCCCACTAATAATTGTTTGCCCATCGGGGCTGATGGCAACAGTTTTAATACTGTCTTGATGCCCATTTAGGATACGCAGTAAATTGCCTGTCCCCAAATCCCAAATTTTAACTGTCATGTCTTGAGAGCCACTGACTAAAGTCTTGCTATCGGAACTAATAGCAAGGGAATAAACCCATTGTTTATGCCCAAACAAAGTCCGAAAGGGTTCTCCTGTTTTTAAATTCCAGAGTTTGATTTTGTGGGAGCCACTGGCAAGAGTCTTAGTATCGGGGCTGAGGGCAAGGGCGTGAATCTGCTTTCTGTGTCCCGAGAGAGTCCAAAGCAGTTTTCTTGTCGGCAGTTGCCAAACTTTTATATAGCTTCTGCGCTTAGATTTATCGCTACTGGCAATAATCTGACCATCGTCGCTAAGTGTAAGGGTTAAAACTCCGCCTGAATGACCGTTGAGAATGTGGGTAGGGGTAGATTGTAAACAGGCGGAGTTTTCTGTCTCGACAAGACTCCACAATTTTATGGTGTTATCATCGCCGCAACTAAACAGGGTTTGACTATCAGGACTAATGGCAAGGGTTGCCACCTTGCCTGCAAGTCCAGTGAAGGTATGAGCTAGAGCAATATTGGTCAGTTTACCCTGACTTTTTAAAGAAGCGATCGCCTTGAGGAGAGTCTGCACCTGGGTAACTGCAGTTTCATCTCCAAGGGCTATCAAACATTCTTTCAATGCTTGACAATATTCCTGGTCTTGTTTGGTCAAAACTGGTTCCATTACCTGCCAAGGTTCAATACCCTCAATTTGAGGCAATTGGCGCTGTTGCAGCCAGGTATGAAGGGAGTAATCTATCTGTTGTTTCGCCCAAGATTTATCAGGTAAATGGGTAAGGCTTTGAGCTAATTTTAAGGCTAATTCAGGTGCCCAGTAAGGTCTTTCAATCAGCAGAGAATTCAAAACATTTTGATAAATAGAAACTGTAGTTTTAATAATTGCTGGCAGCAGTTTTTGGTCAGAAACTTCTTGGAGTACCTGGGGAAGTAGTTCAGGCATGAGGGGAAATACATCATAGTGAACAAGATGGTAAATATCTGAAACCCAGCCTGCAACTAGACAATGACAGGTACTTAAAAATAAACAGAGATTATCCCAATCTTTACTACTGACTTGATAAGAGAGGTTTAGTTCACTAAGATCAATCCCTGCACGCTTTAATTCTTCTGCCTCTTCTAGAATTGCTAGGTTGAGCGCATTATTTCCACCTTTTTTGTCTACTTCTTCTAGACTTTTCCCCAGCATTAGAAGTTTGTCTCGCGTGATTTTCCATTTTAGGGCGCGGGTTTTAGCAGATTCATATATAAAATCTTGGTAAGACAACTTAAAGATAGTTTCATAGCAATAGGTTTCTTGTCCTAAACCCCAGTAGGCGATGCGAAAAGTCAAATCATGGTCGTCAATTTCTGATTCCAAAATCAAAGTGGGTTCAGATTTGAGCATCCCAAATAGAGCTTTAATACTGGATTCACTATGAAAACGCTTGCTTTCCCAAGCTCCGCCTAAAAATTCTGTAGCTCTAATAGAACTACGCAATGGATAGTTTTGAGATAGAAATTCTCGCATTCTTTGAGCTAATTTTAGTTCAATATCAGGTGTACCCTGAGGTGTCTGACCAAATCGCTCAAACTGTATATTAGGGGGAGCAACAAAAATACGGAGTGGTAAAACTTTAGTCTGGCTGTTTTCAGTTAAAAGCTGCGAAGGAAATAACCTTAAGGGCCAGTGATCGAGAATTTTGTGAACTTCCGGTAATTGCAGCGTTGTTTCTCTTTGATATGCTGCTAGTTCTAATAACGTCTGGCGGTTGTAAGCAACTAACTGCTGTTGTAGTTCTTTTTCTTGTTGAAAGTGCCACTTCTGAAAATCTAGACCTGCTTGAGCAATTATCCAAGTAACATTTTGGAAAAGATCTTGAATTTCGCTGCCCCTTTGCTCTCCAGATACGGTGGGCTTTTCTGGAAATGATTGTTGTTCTGGTTCTAGTCCCAATTGGTTGCTGATTCCTAGATGATCGAGTACTATTTGCGTTTCTTTGAGTTTTTCATTCAGATAAATTGGCACATCACTTAACTGCTTACCAGTCTGGTTATAAACTAAAGTATTAAAGACTGGCATAGCATACTGAATTAATAATTTAAGCCACTGCTGCATGACTGATTTTTTTGTTGAGTAAATTTGAGCAATATTCTCCGAAGTAATAAGTAATAAGTAATAAGTAATAAGTAATAGGTAATAGGTGAGTATTCAATAAGTCTCCAGCTTCGTTGTGTAAGAGCTGCCATAGGAAATGCTAAAAATTTACCATCTTTAGCCATAAACTTGTTACAACTAATATTCAAACCAGACTAGGTCTGAGTGTAAAAATTGCTAGTTTTATCCCCTATGACTAAAAATACACCTCAATGTGTCCTGGCACTTGACCTAGGTACCACAGGCAGCCGCGCCATTCTCTTTGATCCCAAGGGCAAAGTTATTGCTCAAGTTTATAAGGAACTGACTCAGTATTATCCACAACCAGGTTGGTTAGAGCATGACCCTAACGAAATTTGGCGAGATACTCGCTCACTGATGTCAGATGTCTTAGTCAAAACTAGCATTTCTGCTTCGGAGGTGGCAGCAATTGGTCTGACGGTTCAGCGCGAAACCTGCTTATTATGGGATAAGATAACAGGTAAGCCTCTTTATAATGCTATTGTCTGGCAAGACCGCAGAACTGCTACTAGTTGTCTCGACTTGATCCAAAAGGGTTATGCTAGCAAAATTGGGCAAACTACTGGGCTAGTTGTAGATGCCTATTTCTCTGCTACAAAACTGGCTTGGTTATTAGATTATTTACGGCGCGAAGCTCGTGGGGTGAATTTTGATCAGGTTTTAGCTGGCACTATCGATACTTGGGTGTTGTGGAACTTGACAAAAGGGCAGGTTCATGCAACAGATCACAGCAACGCCAGCCGCACGATGTTGATGAATCTGGCAACTGGAGATTGGGATTCGGAGCTACTGGATTTATTCGGTATTCCTCGCCAGATTATGCCCCAAATTAAGCCTAGCATGGGTATGTTTGGTAAGCTTGACCCTCAGTTGTTAGGAACAGCTATTCCGATTACAGCAATTTTGGGTGATCAACAAGCAGCTTTATTTGCTCACGGCTGCGATCGCCCTGGTATGCTTAAATGTACCTACGGCACTGGCTGTTTCTTGGTTGCTCAAACTGGAAATCAACTGGTGCAATCACAACATCAACTCCTCTCAACTATAGCTTGGACAAACTCTGCCCAGACAAATTATGCTTTAGAAGGAGCAATGTTTACCACAGGAGCCTGCATTCAATGGCTGCGAGATGGACTCAAGTTAATTGATTCAGCAGCTCAAACAGAACAATTAGCGCTTCAGGTAGAGAATACTAATGGCGTTTACTTCGTGCCAGCCCTCAGTGGTTTGGGGGCTCCTCATTGGGATATGAGTGCTCGCGCTGCCTTTGTTGGAA
Organism: Symploca sp. SIO3C6; assembly: GCA_010692425.1. Taxonomy (GTDB): domain Bacteria; phylum Cyanobacteriota; class Cyanobacteriia; order Cyanobacteriales; family Coleofasciculaceae; genus SIO3C6. The sequence continues at coordinate 207,616 of JAAHHJ010000016.1, forward strand.
TTACCGCTGGTGTGGAGCCAGAGCATATGGTAAGAGCAGTTTTAGAATCGATTGCTTATCAGGTGAAGGAAGTTGTCGAAGCCATGAATAAAGATAGTGAGAAAGCGATATCTTTGTTGAAAGTAGATGGGGGAGCCTCTCAAAACAACTTCTTGATGCAGTTTCAGGCAGATGTACTAGGCATTCCAGTTGAGCGCCCTGCTATCTTAGATGCTACTGCTCAAGGAGCGGCATTTGCTGCTGGCTTGGCAGTGGGTTTATGGGATGATTATAGCTCTGTAGTGGCAACGCGCAAAATTGACAGGATTTTTCAGCCTGGAGGGGGATGTACTCAGGCTCAGGCTAATTTTACTATCTGGCTCAAAGCCGTGGAGCGTGCAAAAAACTGGGTAGTTTGATTAACTCTACCTTTAGCGTAGCAAGGTCGATTATCGTAAATTAGGGACATCTTCAACTTAACTTATGCCCAAAGCTATCGTAATTGGTCTAGGAAGATCTGGAATCGCTGCCGCTAGACTCCTCAAGCAGGAAGGTTGGCAAGTAACACTAAGCGATCGCAATAGCTCAGAAACACTATACCAGCAACAACAAGAACTTGCTGCTGAGGGGATTACTGTTAAACTGAAACATTCCCTAATTCTCAATACCTCGGAATTACCACAGTTGATTGTGGTTAGCCCTGGTGTACCTTGGGATTTGCCTGTATTAGTAGAAGCCAGAAGCCAAGGAATTGATACGATTGGAGAAATAGAACTTGCTTGGCGTCACCTACAATCATCTCCTTGGGTAGCTATCACTGGCACCAATGGCAAAACCACGACTACTACCCTTATCTCTGCCATTTTTGAAGCTGCTGGTTTCTATGCTCCCGCCTGCGGTAATATTGGCTACGCAGCTTGTGAACTTGCTCTCAACAAGGGTAACTATTGTGCAGGGGAACAAGCCAAAATTAAACATCAAGTTGATTGGGTGATTGGGGAAATCAGCAGTTACCAAATTGAATCCTCGCGGGAATTTTCCCCAAGCATTGGTGTCTGGACAACTTTTACCCCTGATCATCTTAGCCGCCACAAAACTCTTGAAAAGTACTACGAGATCAAAGCATCTTTGTTGCGCCGATCTAAGTTACAAGTAATTAATGGAGATGACCCCTACCTGCGAAAATTAGGTAAACAATATTGGCCTGATGCTTATTGGACAAGTATCAAAGCTGAGGAGCGTGAGACTGGTTTTCAGCCTTGGGCATATATTAAAGATGGCTGGGTAATTGTTAGGGAAGAACCAATAGTGCCAGTTAAATCTTTGCAGATGCTGGGGGAACACAATCAACAAAATCTGCTAATGGCTGTCACTGTGGCAAGTTTGGTGGGAATTGAAAAGGAAGCGATTGCTAAAGCTATTGTTAATTTTCCTGGTGTTCCCCATCGCCTGGAAAAGATTATTAGTTGGCAGGGTATAGATTTTATTAACGATAGTAAAGCTACTAATTATGATGCGGCAGAGGTAGGGTTATCTGCTGTTGAAAGTCCCGCTATTTTAATTGCTGGCGGTGAGGCTAAAGCTGGTGATGATACTAATTGGATTAAGACTATTCAAGCTAAGGCTGCATTAGTACTCTTGATTGGTGATGCTGCACCCATTTTTGCCCAGCGTTTGCATCAGGTTGGCTATGATTCCTGTGAGATTTTAGAAACTATGGAGCAAGCTGTGCCGAGAGCAGCTAAGCTTGCTCAGGATTATGATGCTCGTGTTGTCTTGCTTTCACCAGCCTGTGCTAGTTTTGACCAATATCAAAGTTTTGAGTGTCGGGGTGATCATTTTCGACAATTGTGCTTGGAATTAGTGCGATAAGTAATAAGTAGGGTTTGTTAAAAAAGTTTTAATGTTTGCCAAATTTAGTTTTAAGATCCTCTAATGTCGCTGACTTCTGCTTTTTATTAATCGTCTTTCTAGGATTATGCTCACGATTTGCCTGCTCTGGTGCTCGCATCGATAAACCAATACGCTTTAATTTCTGATCAACTGAGATTACCCTTACCTTCACCACCTGTCCCACTTTGACAACTTGCTTAGGATCCTTCACAAAGTGATCCGCTAATTGCGAGATATGCACTAGTCCATCCTGATGCACACCGACATCAACAAAGGCTCCAAAATTGGCAACATTGGTTACAATGCCTTCCAATTCCATACCTTCAGCCAAATCGGTAATTTCCTTAACCCCTTCTTTAAAGGTGGCATACTGAAACTGAGCTCGTGGGTCTCTTCCTGGCTTTTCCAATTCACTGATAATATCTTTTAATGTGGGCAAACCAACAGTATCGGTAACATATTTTTTGAGCTCCATGGACTTCAAACTATCTGATGCTTGAATTATCTTCGCCAAGGGTAAATTCAAATCAGAGGCAATTGCTTTGACTACACCATAACTCTCTGGATGCACAGCAGTATTATCTAAGGGATTATCCCCATTACGAATACGCAAAAAACCAGCTGCCTGTTCAAATGCTTTTGGCCCCAACTTCGCTACTTTCAGAAGTTGGCGACGATTGCTAAATGCACCCTGCTGATTGCGATAAGCGACAATATTTTTAGCGACTGTGGGAGTTAATCCAGAAACGAAGGTTAACAGTTCTTTGGAAGCAGTATTCAAGTCAACACCGACATAATTAACACAGCTTTCTACTGTCTCTTCTAGTTTCTTTTTAAGTAATTTTTGGTCAACATCATGCTGATACTGTCCTACACCAATGGACTTAGGATCAATCTTAACCAGTTCAGCTAAAGGATCTTGTAAACGTCGTCCAATACTAATTGCTCCACGTACTGTTAAATCTAAATCTGGAAATTCTTCCCGCGCCACATCGCTGGCTGAATAGATCGAGGCTCCAGATTCATTAACCATAACTTTAATTGGTTTAGCGGCGATGTTTTTGAGAACTTCACAGATAAACTCATCTGTTTCCCTGGAAGCTGTGCCATTACCGATGGCAATTAGTTCAATGCTGTACTTTTCAATGAAATTTTTGATAGTTTCAGCAGCCTTTTGACGCTGCGCTTCTGCTTGATGGGGAAAGATGGTCTGATATTCCAAAAATTTTGCCGTCTCATCCATAACCGCTACTTTACAACCAGTCCGAAATCCCGGATCAATTGCCAGCGTTGGCTTCATGCCAGCAGGAGGAGATAGTAGCAATTCGCGCAAATTAGTTTCAAAGGTTTTAATTGATTCGAGATCAGCATCGGCTTTTTTGGAGGAGCGCACTTCACTAATTAGAGAATTTTTCATCAAGCGATTGAAGCCATCTTTAAGCATCCGCTGATAAAATTCTCGTACCTCTCGAACTTTTGCCAGTATTACCTGTGATTCTAGATAGGAGAAAACAACTTCTTCATCAAAGGAAATTTCAAAACTTAATACTCCCTCACTCTCACCCCGCAGCAGTGCTAATATATTGTGCGGCGCGATATTTTTGACTGGGATTTGGAAGTCACGGTACATCTCAAACTTAGTGCTGCCTTCGGGGTAATCTTTTTTCACCCGCGAGACAAATACTCCCTCTTGCAGGAAGTAATCTCGCAAGTAAGCCCTTAATTCAGCTTGCTCTGATACTTCTTCTGCCAAAATATCAGAGGCACCTTGAAGGGCTTCTTCAAAAGTCTTTATCCCTTTCTCCTCAGAGATATATTTTACTGCCTCTTGCTGGAAGGACGTGGGTGCAGCTGTGGGAGTATTGAGGGACTTTATCCACTCTGCTAATGGCTCTAAGCCCTTTTCTCTAGCGATAGTTGCCCTAGTGCGTCGTTTAGGTTTGTAGGGAAGGTAGAGGTCTTCAAGTTCAGTTTTTTGCAGACAGGCTTCAATCTTCGCTTTTAGTTGCTCTGTTAGTTTACCTTGAGAAGCGATCGCCTCCAAAATTGCTGTCTTTCTTTGTTCTAGTTCAGTGAGATAAGTGAATCTTTCAAATAAGCTGCGTAGTTGCGTTTCGTCAAGAGAGCCAGTGCGCTCTTTGCGATAACGTGCAATGAAGGGAATTGTTGATCCTTCAGCAAAAAGTTCGAGAGCGCTGTTTATCTGCCAGAGATTGAGGGTAAGTTCTTGAGCTAGTATTTGAGGAATGTTCAGCATTGGGAGTTTATGGGCTCAGCTTTTTCGGTAATCTTGGTATTTTCTCTTTGATGTTAATGCCTGTACACAATTGTCTAAAACAGCTACGGTAGATTAAGAGCATTAGGTAAAAGCTCCCATACTAGTTCAAAATTATAGAAGGCGAAAACCAACATGCTTACCATCTGGGAACGCAAACAGCCATAGAAGTGTCAAAGCTCAAAACCTAACTTGGGTTTGGTTTGACTTTGATCTCAATACAACTTCAGCATCAGCTAAAGAATTCGAGCCATGAGTATCCCGCATCAACCTGAAGATGTCGCTGCCTTTAATGATAGTTCCCTCAAGACTCTGGTGCGGGCAATTGAGCTTTCTCAGGGGCAGTTTTATTTGATTTTGGCGCGTTGCAACTATGCTGCCTTGCGGGAGCAGATTGTGCCAAGGTTGCGGCAGCTATGCCCTGTCGAGATTCAGAAGCTACTGTTGCCTGAATCTTTCGATAACCTTTACCATACCATCAAGGCACAGCTTGCTGAACAACAACCACCAGCATTGATGGTGTTTGGGCTAGAGTCAGTAAGTAACCTTGATCGTGTCTTAACTTCTACTAACTATATCCGGGAAGAATTTAAGAACAATTTCAGATTTCCGCTAATATTGTGGCTTAATGATCAGGTGCTACAAAAGATGCTCCGCTTAGCACCTGATTTTGAGAGTTGGACAACGAGCATTGAGTTTTTAATCGCTACTGATGAATTAATTGAATTTCTCCAACAAGAAGCCGATTCAATATTTTCCACAGTATTGAATGTTGGTGAAGACCGATTTTGGGATAATGCTTCTATATATAAGAAGAGGGGTGTTTCCCAACGCCTTGAATTGGAATTAGCTAAACAGGATTTACAAAGGCGTGGTGCCTGGAAACCTATATTAGCAGCTAGTGAACAATTTATTTTAGGTCGCGATGCTTATGCTCATAATCAAATGGAGCAGTCTCGAAAACTTTATGAACAAAGCTTGGTTTTTTGGATACAAAGTAATGATTTAGAACGGCAAGCTTGTTTGTTATTTCATTTGGGGCTTTGGTGGCGAAGATATGCAATTTTACACCGAGGATCTGCTCAAAAAGCCTATGGGCGTGCGCGGGAGTACTATCAGCAATGTAGAACGATATTACAACGGGCAAATCGACCTGATTTAGAGGCTAAATTTATTAATTCTGTGGCAGAAGTTCTGCAGCAGCTGCAACAGTGGGACGAACTCAACATTATTGCTAAAACAGCTGTTAAGTTGCACCAAACTTATCCCAATAAGATTAGACTAGCCAGAGCTTATGGTTTTCTGGCTGAGGTAGCCTTGGCAAAATCTCGCTGGCGTCAAGTCAAGCAATATGCACAAACAGCCCTAGAAACAAATGCTGAAGCTTCAACATCTTCACTGATAGTATCAATTACTGATTTACCCTTGCAAAGTCAAAATAACGATTTTGTCTGGGCGCGACAAATCCATCAGAGTTGGTATAGGTTTTTACTGGCAAAAGCGCAAGCGGGTGCAGGCAAGATACAAAAGGCAATTCAACACTTAGAAACTGCTAAAGATGAATTCAAGCCAGAATATCATCCCCAACTTTATCTAAGAATTTTAGATTCTTTGCGCCAGCTTTACTTTGAACAAAGTCAGTATTTAAAAGCTTTTCAAAGTAAACGGCAACAACGCTCCATCGAGCAACAGTATGGATTTATAGCCTTTATCGGTGCCTTTCGTCTACGTTCGCAACGACAAGTTATTAACCCGGCTTTAATATCAGTTGACTCAGAACAATTACATGCTCATCCAGAAGAATCAAACTTAAGTAAAGTCACTATGGCTCAAGAGATTATCTCTTCTGGTCGCCAGCAAGATGTTGAGCGCTTAATTATGCGCCTCAATCGCTCTGATCATAAACTAATTGTGATTCATGGTCCTTCTGGAGTAGGCAAGAGTTCCCTCTTAACTGCGGGGTTAGTACCAGCCTTACATCAACAAATTGCCATTGATAGTCGCAATCCTTTGCCTGTTGTAGTGCGTTCTTACATCGATTGGGTTCGACAATTAGGAATAGCTCTAGAAAAAGCTTTAGGAGAAATAGAGAAAGGCAGTTATACAGCTTTCCATTTTGCTAACCAATCTCTACCTACGACACCAGATTCATTAGAAATTATTGTTGAACAGTTGAAAAAAAATGGAGGACGTAATCTACTAACTGTTCTGATTTTTGACCAGTTTGAAGAGTTTTTCTTTAATTGTCCTAACCCAGCACAGAGGCGAAAATTTTGGGACTTTTTCAAGACCTGTTTAGATAGCTTAAATGTTCCCTATGTCAAGATAATTTTGTCGCTACGAGAAGATTATTTACATCATTTGTTGGAGTGTGATTACCCAAGATGTAGTACTAGTAATAACAGTGATACCTTGACCAATCTAGAGGTAGCAACAAACGACATTCTCAATAAAGAAGTGCGCTATGCAGTGGGAGACTTTTCACCGTCAGATGCCAAACAGGTCATCCAAAGTTTAACCCAACGCTCTTTCTACCTAGAGCCAGCACTAATCGATGAATTAGTAAGGGATTTAGCTGGCGATTTTGGCAAGGTGCGTCCGATTGAATTGCAAGTGGTAGGAGCGCAACTACAAGCAGAAAAAATTGCTACGCTCGCTCAGTATCAAGAAAGTGGTCCTAAGGAAAAGCTCGTGCAGCGATTTTTAAAAGAAGTCGTCAAAGATTGTGGTCCTGAGAATGAACCCATTGCTGAACTACTGTTGTACTTACTAACAGATGAAAACAATACTCGCCCTCCCAAAACTCACGCTGAATTAGCCGCAGCTTTGGAAACCAAAGCCAACAAATTAGATTTAGTGTTAGAGATTTTAGTCAAATCAGGGTTAGTATTTGTTTTGCCGCAATTCCCAGCTGATCGTTATCAACTTGTTCACGATTATCTTGTCTCTTTCATCCGTCAACAGCGTGGAGCTGAACTAATTGCTGAACTTGAAAGGGAGAAGCAACAACGACAACTGGCAGAAGCTAAGCTGACTATGGTTTTACAACAGCGACTGCGATTAGCATATGTAGCAGCATTTGGTTTGGCAACCCTAGCAACTGTTTCCGTAGGATTGTGTCTGACAGCCATAAATCAGACTAATGCTAATCTCAGTGAGTTGACTACTTCTTCAAAATTACTTTTAGCCTCTGATCAACAGTTTGATGCCTTGTTTAAGAGTTTACAGGCAGCTAGGCATCTCAAACAAAAAATTTGGGCAAACTGGGTACAAGATGATACTAAAGCTAGAGTTGTGTCTACACTGCGGCAGGCAGTTTACGAAGTTAGAGAAAAAAATCGCTTGCAGAAGCATAACCAGCCAGTCAATAGTGTCAGTTTTAGCCCTGACGGTCAAATCATTGCCTCTGCTAGTAATGATGGTATTATTAAACTCTGGAATCCTCAGGGTAAAGAACTTCAAAGCTTTCGAGAAAATAATCAGCCAATTAATAGCGTTAGTTTTAGCCCCAATGGTCAAACAATAGCTTCAGCTAGTAACGATAAGACCGTCAAACTCTGGAATTTTCAGGGCAAACCACTCCAAACTTTTAAGGGTCATCAAGATGTGGTTAATAGCATTAGTTTTAGCCCTAACGGTCAAATCATTGCCTCTGCTAGTAATGATAATACCGTTAAACTTTGGAATCTTCAAGGTAAGTTACTCCAAAACTTTGAAGAGCACGGTAATTGGGTCAATAGTGTTAGCTTTAGTCCTGATGGTAAGATAATTGCCTCTGCTAGTAATGACGGTACAATTAAATTCTGGAATCTTCAGGGAGAGCAACTCAGAGAATTAAAACTAACAGGTAAAATTACTATTGTCAAATTTAGCCCTAATGGTCAAAGAATTGCCTCTGTTAGTAATGATGAAAATAACAAAGACTATACGATCAAAATCTGGGATTTAGAGGGCAAAAAAATTCAAAATATTAAGGAATTTAAAACTATCAAGAGTCACAGTAGTTGGATAACTAGCCTTAGTTTTAGTCCGGACAACAAGAAAATTGTCTCAGCTAGTAATGATAATACTGTTCAAGTCTCTAATTTAGAGAATGAAAAAAAACAAACTCTTAAAGGTCATAGTAATCGAGTTGCCAGCGTCAGTTTTAGCCCCGATGGGCATACAATTGCCTCAGCTAGTGTTGATACTACAGTTAAACTCTGGAATTTGGAGAGTAAAAAACCTGGAAACCTAAAAGCTCGAATTGTTAAAGGTGATAGCAGTAGTGCTAGAGTCACAAGTGTTAGTTTTAGCCCTGATAGGCAATTATTCGTCTCTGCCAACGATCGCAATAAGGTAACTCTTTATAAGGTAACTCTTTGGTCAACTAATGGCAGTAAAGCTAAAATCTTTAATATTCAAGATTATCATACGGCTATTATCAATAGTGTCAACTTTAGTCCAGATGGGCAAAGAATTGCTATTGCTAGTGAAGATACTTCAATGAAACCTGGTAATATTCTGAATACCGAATATGTGGTTAAACTTTATAATCTCGAGGGTAGATTACTCAATCTTTTGAAAGGACATAGTGCTCCGGTGAAGAGTCTCAGTTTCAGTCCTGACAGTAAGATAATCGCTGCCGTTAGTTTGGATAAAACTGTTAGATTATGGAGTCAAGAAGGAGAATTACTGCCAACGCTGAGTAATCTTTCTTCCAATTATGTTAGTTTTTCCCCTGACAGTAGCAAGATAGTATCTGTTGATGCTGATAACAGGCTTCAAATCCGAACTATTGAAGGTAACTTATTCCAATCTTTACCAGGACATACTGATAGTGTCACCAGCGTTAGTTTTAGCCCCGACGGTAACAAAATTGCTTCTGGTAGTAAAGACTCCACTGTCAGACTCTGGAATCTTAATCAAGGCAAATTGTTTAAAACTTTAGGAGAGCATAGTAAGCAAGTCAATAGTGTGAGTTTTAGTCACAATGGTAAACTCATCGCTTCTGCCAGTGATGACCAAACTATCAAGATTTGGAGTCACAATGGCAAAGAACTCAGAACCCTATTTGGTCATGAAGCTAGGGTTTTGAGTGTTAATTTCACCCCAAACGACAAGCAACTAGTTTCTGCCGATTCAGAAGGGAAAGTGATTGTCTGGGATTTGGATTTAGATTATCCTGAACTTGATGAACTCTTGAAGCGCAGTTGTGACTGGGTGGATGATTATCTTGACTATAACCCTAATGTTACTCCAGAAGATCTTCAACTGTGCAATTACCCCAAGGGGGTAGCACGCAATGATCATAAAAATGTAAAAACTTAATAGCTGCGATCTTTGTTGCTGTCTGAATCTATTTCTTTTCCATTTGCTAAGCTCTGGGACAACAGATTCAATTAGTTGATACTGGTCTATTTGATTGAAAAGTATACTTAGTGTCTCCTGGGCTAAGAATTATTGTTTCAACGAAATCACTCTTGCCATCAGTGTTTTTATAAATTCTCACCGCGTCACTATACTCTCCGAGATAAAGCCGAGAACATTTTTGAGGTTTAATAGTTATCCATCCAGTTACCTGGCTCCATTGATCACTGGAAATTTTTCTGGCATACCCAGTGTTGATTGCAGAAGATGTGTTATTACAGCGAGTGAGAGTAGTGACTTGCGCTTGCTTGAAAAAAACTGTGGTGAGTACAGGAAATTTCTTAGTTAAGACAGGTTTCGACACCAAAGGCGGTTGCCAAGTTGAGGCAGATTTCAGGGAGACTTGAGCTATGGCAATGTTACTATTGTCACTAGCAAAAATCGAATCTGCCCCCACCAACATCATTGGCAACAGCATCATCGCACTTAAAATCTGCTTGTTCATCCCAACTATTTACCTAGCTTCATTCAAATGATCTAAGACGTAAACTGATTGTTTTTGTTCCAGATCCAAGCTAAATTGAAATAAAAAAGCGCCCTCCATAACGGAGGGCGCTAGTGGTACTAACTTCCTAGGTTAAATTTAACCTCTGTAGGAATTAAAAGTGGTTTATTAACCGTTGATAGCAGGAGCACTTAGAGCTACAGGAGTTGCCTCACCAGCTGCCAAATCTAGAGGGAAGTTGTGAGCATTGCGCTCGTGCATAACTTCAAAACCTAGGTTAGCGCGGTTGAGCACATCTGCCCAAGTAC
>JAAHHJ010000160.1 GCA_010692425.1 Symploca sp. SIO3C6
TCAGCCTATGGATTACCACCTTTGTACTACGGTAAATCCAATGAGCACTGGCACTTTCCTGGCACAATTACTTTAACGGCTACGACCTTGATGGCCATGTTGATGGAAGTCGGGGCTAGTGTTTATCGAGCAGGGTTTCGTAAACTGGTCTTTCTCAATGGCCATGGTGGACAACCTCAGCTTTTAGAGATCGTAGCCCGAGACTTACACCAGCAATACGGGGATTTTTGTGTCTTCCCCTTATTTGTTTGGGCCGTCCCTAATACGGTCAGTACACTATTGTCTGAGAAAGAACAAGAATTGGGAATTCATGCTGGGGATGCGGAAACAAGCCTCTTACTGTCCTTACTGCCTGATCAGGTTCGTATGGATAAGGCAATAGTTGAGTATCCTAATAATCTCCCGGACGAAACAAGTGTACTGAGCATGGAGGGAAACTTACCTTTTGCCTGGATGACTCGTGATCTGAGCAAAAGCGGTGTATTGGGCGATCCAACTGTGGCAACCAAGGAAAAAGGCGATCGCATCCTCACCTCATTAGCTCAAGGTTGGGCTAAGACGATCCGCGATATTTATCGTTTCCAGCAACCTACCCCGCTGTAAATTGCAACCCATTCCCAGACAAGTGCGTAAGATGCATCAATTTCTGCATCGATTTCTGATAGTGTACAGAAGGGGTTTTATTATCAGCGCTCCTTTGAGCATATTCCTTGGACATCGATAGACAATCGTAAGGTGCGTTCAGTTGTTTGAACGTGCCTCTTGAGGTCGAGTTCAAAGCTGAGTTAGTATCCGCATTACTGGGAGGAAAGTCTAAATGTTAACAATTTTGTTTCAGGTTTTGTTGGCGGCACTTGTCTTGCTGTCTCTTGTGATGGTCATTGGTGTGCCTGTAGGGTATGCTGTGCCACAAGGGTGGGATCGTTCTAAGAATCTAATCCTTGTCGGCTCTGTCCTCTGGGGAGCATTGGTCATCGTTGTTGGAGTTTTGAACTATCTTGTTGCATAGCTTGGGACAGTAACCTGGGTTGGCAACCTGAGTCATTAGCAACCTGAGTCAATTGACTCATGATTTGTCCCTAATTATTAGGGGATGGCCCCAGATTTCTGGCGTAATACGGGTGAGTCATCCCTGTCTTAAGGTAGCTAAAGGATATGGGCGATCGCACATATCCTATCTTTATGCCCCTTCATTTTCTAAATTTGATTGAGATGCCGTTTTAAGTCGTCACATCAGTGATTGTGAGTTCATTGCTAGGAAATTATGGCCGTTTTTGAGGGTTCGTTTGCTGGGGCAAGCTCCATGCGGTTTGCCATCGTTATTAGTCGATTCAACGATTTAGTGACGGGCAAGCTGCTAGAGGGGTGCCAAGATTGTTTGAAGCGACATGGTATTGATCCTGACCCTACTGGGACTCAAGTGGATTATGCGTGGGTGCCTGGGAGTTTTGAAATTCCCCTCATCGCAAAGCAACTAGCAGTATCATCCCGTTACGATGCCATTATCTGTATTGGTGCCGTTATTCGTGGTGGCACGCCCCATTTCGATTATGTTGCAGCGGAAGTATCTAAGGGAATTGCGGCTGTCAGCCTTCAGACAGGGGTGCCAGTGGTATTTGGCATTCTAACCACAGATACACTACAGCAAGCGTTAGAGCGAGCTGGCATTAAAAGTAACAAGGGCTGGGAATATGGCATGTCTGCCATCGAACTGGCCAGTCTGATGCAACAGATGAAATAGACA
>JAAHHJ010000161.1 GCA_010692425.1 Symploca sp. SIO3C6
TGGTGGATTTGCATCAATGTGAATTGAACCGACTCAAAGCCAAACAGAAAATGGGTAATCCCTTTGACCTGGGGAGTTTGGCCCTCCCTTAAAGGCTAATCCTGTAGGGGTTTGGAAACTGCCGCCACCCCCTGCTTGACAAAGAAGAATCGCTCAATCGCAGTAGCCAGTACTTTGACCCCGGGCAGGGGTTGCTTCTTAGAGGGGGCAAAGCCCGCTAATGTCGTTAACGCTAGGGTGGCCTGTCGAAGGGAGTCAACAGGTTTGCCTGATAGCTGATGTAACAGCTTCAGCTCATCTACGTCAAACATTGCCTGGGCAGACTGTTCAGGGTCTTGGCGCAACGCATACGTCAGCCCCAGCAGTCGCCAAGCGACCACAGAGTAGAAGCTCAAGGCGTTGACTAAGGTATGTACATCGTCAAACTGAAGCCGCTCAACGTTCAACGCCCCTGACTTGAGGGTGAAGTGAAGTCGCTCTATGCGCCAGCGCACCCCATAGAATCCGAGGATGCGATGCACATCCTCGGTCGAGTCAATCGGTAAACTGGTGAGCAGAGACCAGCAGAGAGCGTTGTCTGCATCGAAGCAATCATCCCCTGTTTTAACCTCTACACAAGCGATTTCGGTGGCCAACACTAACGACAGTTCCTGCGTCTTATGGTGAGATGCACTCAAGTCCTTGCTGGGGTAAATATGGACGGTAGCGGCTTGCAGTTGTAGCGTTACCTCTACTGTGCGCCGCTTGCCGTCATATAACCGCTCAATCTGCACTGAGGACTGACCATAGTCGTTCAGGTGTGGGGCGACATCGGGCAATGGGCAAACGATTCCGGCGGCAGACACTTCTACTCGACGGGGTTGATAAACTCGTACCAGTAAGTCCACATTCGGCTCACGGGGCGCTTTGAAGAACTCGAAGATGTCACCTTCACGGTCACAGGTAGCGACCCACCGTTTGCTCGACCCTGCCGCTTGCTGATTGATCGCAGTCAGGCCATTGAACCACTTCTGAGATTCTTTTTGCTCTGAGGGCCAATCCATTCCCCCTGCTCTGGTCCAATACTGTTGGTCGATCAGGCCAAGGGGGTGTCCCGCCTCGTCGCAGAGAAACACATTGTGCTGCAGCAGACCGCGCACCTTACCCTGGATTCTCCCCAATCCCGTCATTTGGGGCTGACCTGAGTAGTTGTAGTACGTTGTGTCCTGAGCGGCGATCACATACTCACTCTCGCTGGCTTGCACTCGGGCTTGGGTTTGTGCAACATGGCCGGACAACATCGTTGAACTGGTCATATCCTCTCTGGCAAATAACCCTGCAACGGTTTGTCTGAAGCTGTTGCCCATACAGCTAGAAAAGGACATGTTTGGTTTCTCGTAGGCCTGTTCATAGGCTTTATTCAGACTTTTTTTACCTGAGGGCGGAAACCATTAAGTTGGCTAAATTCTGACATGTCAACCTGGGTTACTCCACATCGTTTTGAACCACAGTTTAGCATTCCCAGCCCTGACTGACCTTTATCTATCGAGATGGCCTTGATATTGTAATACACAAGAACTATCAAAACCCCTACAGGATTAGCCCTTAGCAAGGGGAGGGCTGGGGAGCTTACAGGGGTAGGTTTTTAACATCTGCGTTCTGGAAGCCTTATAGTAAAGTTGCCCAGGTCATCAATATGGGATGTATTTCATGTCTCCTCGCCCTCAACGATACAAGGAGTGGCTCAGTGTGGTC
>JAAHHJ010000162.1 GCA_010692425.1 Symploca sp. SIO3C6
GATCGGAGGAGTTTCGCGTAGGGAACGAGTGTAGATCACGGTGGGCGCCGTCTCTGGCATCGTTGAAGTAGCCCGATATGGGGATGCCGAAGCGGTGGTTACCGGTATCGTTGGTTGTGCCGGATTGTTGCCCACCATCGCTGCCATTGAAGCAGGGCAAGATATCGCCCTTGCCAACAAAGAAACCTTAATTGCAGGGGGTCCCGTTGTCTTGCCTCTAGTGGAACAGTATGGGGTGAAGCTCTTGCCAGCGGACTCAGAGCATTCTGCAATCTTCCAATGTTTGCAAGGGGTGCCCGAAGGAGGCTTACGCCGCATTATTTTAACCGCCTCTGGGGGAGCTTTTCGAGATTGGCCTGTGGAAAAATTGGCCACTGTAACCGTTAGCGATGCCCTCAAACACCCCAACTGGTCCATGGGCCAGAAAATTACCGTGGACTCGGCCACGATGATGAACAAAGGGTTAGAGGTGATTGAAGCCCACTATTTGTTTGGCCTGGACTACGATGACATCGACACTGTTATTCATCCCCAGAGCATTATCCACTCGTTAATCGAGTTGCAAGATACGTCAGTCCTTGCCCAACTTGGTTGGCCCGATATGCGTCTCCCCTTGCTCTACGCTATGTCCTGGCCTGAACGCATTTATACGGAGTGGAAGAAATTCGACTTAGTGACCTGTGGTGATCTGACCTTCCGTGAACCGGATCATCAGAAATACCCGTGCATTAACCTCGCTTATGCAGCCGGACGAGCAGCGGGGTCGATGCCAGCGGTCCTCAATGCCGCCAATGAAAAAGCTGTTGAACTCTTCCTCAAAGAAAAAATCCAATTTTTGGATATTCCCAAAGTGGTGGAACAAGTGTGCGATCGCCACCGAGCTGATAACAAAATGACCCCATCTCTACAAGATATTTTGGATGCCGATCAATGGGCCAGAGAAGCGGTCCTATCAGCCAGTGAATCTCTCAATCAAGTCCCCGTCTTCATTAATTAGGTGAGTGTAGCACCCAACCATGCGTGTAATTGGATTGATAAGTGGCACCTCCGTTGATGGTGTAGATACAGCTTTGATGGATGTGTCAGGAACAACGACTGATCTAACGATTGAACTCTTAGCGAGTCAAACGGTTCCCTATCCAGAAGACTTACGGCAACGAATTTTAGCTGTTTGTGGTGGAGCTGCCTTATCCATGGCAGAGCTGGCCCAATTGGATGACGCGATCGCCCTCACCTTCGCCCATGCCGCTCAAACCGTCCAAGCTAATCACCTGCCCGCCGAGCTGATCGGCTCCCACGGCCAAACCGTTTACCACAATCCGCCGCCCAAGACGGAAAAATCATCTTTGTTAGGTTTCCTCTCGTCAACCCAACCTACAAGTGGTACATCTCCAAAATCCAAAATCCAAAATCCAAAATCCCATCCCTCCATCCCTCCATCGCTCAAAACTCAAAACTCTCCCCCTCCCCTGGGTTATAGTCTCCAAATCGGCAGAGGAGCATTGATCGCAGCACAAACTGGAATCCCGACTATCAGTAATTTTCGCGCTGCTGACATCGCTATGGGGGGGCATGGTGCTCCCCTCGTTCCTCCCGTTGATCGCCATTTATTGGGCCATCCCACTCTCAATCGCTGTGTCCAAAATATTGGCGGCATTGGCAACGTTGCCTATCTCCCCGCCCGTTCCCCTGATTTTTCTCCCTCTGCCTCTTCTCTCCCCGCCACCATTTATG
>JAAHHJ010000163.1 GCA_010692425.1 Symploca sp. SIO3C6
CCCCAATTTCGGGTCATCCACTTCAATCGTGGCATCAGGAGGGGGCCAGCTATCGGGATCATTGAACTTGAATTTCACCCCATGTTTGCGGGGGGCACCTTTACCCGAATAAGGTGGGGGTGTCCCCTTACAGGGGTAGGTTTTTAACATCTGCGTTCTGGAAGCCTTATAGTAAAGTTGCCCAGGTCATCAATATGGGATGTATTTCATGTCTCCTCGCCCTCAACGATACAAGGAGTGGCTCAGTGTGGTCACTCAGAAGATGCCACATTTGAGCAAACCCCAAGCCATAGGACTGACGATGTGGAGTTTTGGCATTGCCATCACTCAATCGTGTGGTTTATCGACGGTGTCTGGATTTCTGGCTGAATTATTTGAGCAACCTCGCAATACCCTTCGGCAACGATTACGGGATTGGTATAAGGACGCAGCGGATAAGCAGGGCAAGCATCCGGGCACTAAGCGGAACACCTTGGAGGTGAGCGCCAGTTTTGTGCCTTTGTTGCAGTGGATCTTAAGTTGGTGGCCTGCCGCAGACAATCGATTAGTCCTTGCAGCAGATGCCTCCACCTTAGGCCAGCGCTTTACGATCCTGTTGATTGCGGTGGTCTACCGAGGCTGTGGCATCCCGGTCGCCTGGAAAATAGTTGGAGCAACGGAAAAGGGCAGTTGGCAACCCCATTGGTTATCGCTTTTTGAGCACCTTAAGTCGGGTATTCCTCCAGATTGGTTTGTGCTGGTTACCACTGACCGAGGGTTGTATGCCAAGTGGTTGTATGACGCCATTCAGGCTCTTGACTGGCACCCATTCATGCGCATTAATGACCAAGGAACTTATCAGATCGCCGGCCAAACTGCCTTTTATCCGCTCAAGGGGATTCTCTCGCAAGTTGGAGAGTCCTGGTCCGCCTCCGTGAGCTGTTTTAAGACCAACCCCATTGAGGGTACACTGCTAGCTCGTTGGGATGAGGGCTACCGTGACCCCTGGCTCATTCTCACCGACTTAGACGCCAACGAAGCAGACATCATCTGGTACGGACTGCGCAGTTGGATTGAATGCTTATTCAAAGATATCAAGCGGGGAGGATTAAAATGGCACTTGACTCGAATGGATGATCCGCAGCGGGCTGAACGGTTGTGGCTTGCTATTGCCGTGGCCACCATCTGGTTAGTGAGTGTTGGCGGGCAAATGGAGGCTCAACAAGACGCTAGCAGCCTCAACAACCGACCCCAACCCTCTCATCCGCCTGAACCTGACGGAATCGCGCCCCCTTCACAGCAGGATTCCAATCGCGCACCCACGGCCCCGCAGACCGATGAGCTCCAGTCTCAGAGTTCTCGTCCATCCCGTCATCTCAGTTGCTTCCGGCAAGGATTTTTAGGCATCTTAGCAGCGGTATTCAAAGGAGATGCCTTACCGATTGGCCAATTTGTGCCCGATTTCTGGGGTCAGTCAGAAGGCATTCCTGGCTTTAGTTCTGGGTAAATATTAAAAGTCTACCCCTGTAAGGACCCGATGGCGCGGCCCTATCGTCCAGTGGCGGGACGGGGGTATGCGGTGGTGGAACCGATTGGGCAGGATATTGATGATCCGGTGGCGGCAGGGGCATCGGTGCGGTTTCGGGCAAGTTTGCGGCGATCGCCCCCCATCTGGCACGATAAACA
>JAAHHJ010000164.1 GCA_010692425.1 Symploca sp. SIO3C6
AGAAGGTCTGTGAGATACTCCAGACAACGGTGAAACAGTCCTCGTTCAACCTTGCGGAGTTACGCGTTCTGGATCTGGGTGCCGGTAATGGCATGGTCGGAGAGATCTTGAAGGGCCTTGGGGTCTGTCGGCTTGTTGGCGTTGATATTATTCCTGAAGCAAAGAATGCAGCAGAACGAGACCGTCCAGGCATTTACGACGAGTATTACGTGGCAGATATTATGGCTTTAGCGGAAGAGCAGATGGACGATTTGGCGTCATGGGAACTTGATTGCCTCATGAGCGTGGCCGCTCTGGGTTTTGGTGATATTCCTAAAGATGCCTTTATCCAAGCCTTTAATCTCCTTCGGAATGAAGGATGGGTCGCGTTCAATATCAAGGAGACATTCCTAGACAACAGCGATACGAGTGGTTTATCAACAACGATACGGGAGCTAATTTTCTCGGAGTACCTGGATTTGTACCATTTGGAACGGTACAGACATCGACTTTCGATCGAAGGAGAGCCTTTATACTATTTTGCGATCGCTGGACGGAAGAATGCTGACATCCCTCCAGAATTTATAGAGAATACGCGAGAATAGTCCAGCAACCTGGATATCCTAAGGCGTGTCATCAATTAAAGATGTTGACAAAATAGATGCTATATGAGTGCTTATATCCCTATGCCAATAAAATCACTGATGCGACTAGATCCCTCCCTCCCAGAAAGTTGACTGAACGCTTAACGCTTATCATAGCGGGTTGCAATCGCTCGATATTGCTTCAGCTTGGCAAAGGTGCAGCACAGTTTTCCAATCCCAGTGACCGACACGGTGTATCACTGTGGGTACCATTCGCAAGCCTCCTTCGGGGCGGCTAGTTATTTGATCAACGGTCACAGGGCAATGTGTTGGTCGATTCACCCCGCTTTACGCCCCCACTGGTCAAGCAACTAGAGGGAATGGGCGGCATTCAATACATGTATCTTACCCATCGGGATGATGTGGCGGATCACGCTAAATTCCAAGCTCATTTTGGCTGCGATCGCATTCTCCATCAAGATGATATTACAGCTGACACCGCAGATATCGAACGAGTTTTAGAAGGCGTAGACGCGATCGCCTTTACCCCCGATTTACTGATCATCCCGGTTCCTGGTCATTCCAAAGGCCACACCGTACTACTGCATACCCCACCCAATGGAGAACGGGTTTTATTTACAGGAGACCATTTGGCTTGGTCTGAACGACTACAGCAGTTGTATGCTTTTCGTCGCTATTGTTGGCACTCCTGGACCGAACAAATTCAATCGATGAAGATCCTGTTGAACTACGAGTTCGAGTGGATATTGCCCGGTCATGGTCGTCGATACCATGGTGATGCCATAACGGTTCAAGAGCAAATCAAAACATGCATCGAGTGGATGGACACCAATTGATAAGCTTTAACCACCATGATTGCGAGGATCATCATTGCGAGAATCATCATTGATGACAGTCGTGGTAGATGGCACTTCCACAACCGACGTTTGGCTGACTTGTGTTAAGTACGGCAACGGTGCGCCTTGGGTTAAGGCTTCCAAATTGGCGGCCATGATGGTTCGGGGTTGTTCTCCAATGACACTGGCGATCGCCTATCCATCCCCATTAATAAAGACAAAGTGGGGGATACCATC
>JAAHHJ010000165.1 GCA_010692425.1 Symploca sp. SIO3C6
TGGAGAAGTCACGAAGTTTCTGGTCTACAATGCCCGAAAACGCCAGGAAGGGGGCGATCGCGCCGATACCTATTTCACCCGGACCGAATGTGTGGCGGGGGTACAAGACATGCGCTTCCAAGAACTGATGCCAGATGTGATGCACTGGTTGGGAATCACTCGCATCGATCAGTTTGTCTCCATGAGTCATCTAAAATACGATGCGGTGGTGTCATCGGGCATTGAAATTGTGGAGCGGATTTCCATTCCTGAAGATCTGATTCCAGCCGATGCTCAAGTGGAAATGAAAGCGAAAAAAGCCGCTGGCTACTACACCGAGGGCGAGGTTCCTGATGATGAAGTATTGGCCCAAACTATTGGTCGGCAGTACGAGGAGGATACTGAATGACCTCTGACCACCAAGAGATGCTCGGGCAACAGACTATCAAACAGCGGACTACCGGACAGCAAACTACCGAACAGCGGACTACCGAGCAACAGGCCATCGCCTACCTTCAAACGTCTCAAGCCGTGCGCGATCGCTGCCAACAGATTTTTGAGCGATGTCAAGCCAATGAGTTAGAGCACTTTTCCTGTGATCTATCCAAACTCGATATCGTAGCCGACTTTGTGGTGGATACCACTCGACAACTCTACCCTAATTTTGATGTACCGTTTCATAGTCGCTGGCGACATTTTGATGCGGGAGGAGTATCAAGACTAGCACCATTGAACCGGGCTATTTTAGCGTCACCCTCCTTAGTTTCTCTGGCTCAGGGGGAAAAAGTAGAATCAATGGCGCGATCGCACCTTGACCTGGCGATTATTAGCGTTTTACTGGATGCGGGAGCTGGACCGCAGTGGACCTATCACGATACGGTGACCCATCAAACGTTAAGCCGTTCCGAGGGATTAGCGATCGCCAGTCTCCGAGCCTTTGAACAAGGGATTTTTTCCTCTAATGCGGATTTTCCCTATCAAGTAGATGCGATCGCCTTACAAAATTTAACCGAGGTGGATTTAGCGACCGTTTTCCAGGTAAATAATGATAATCCGCTGGTGGGATTGTCTGGTCGCTTAACCCTATTGCATCAATTAGGCCAAACCTTAACGACACAGCCTGAGCAATTTGGCCATATACTTGCTCGCCCAGGAAATTTGCTCGACTATTGGCGGAAAACCTACGGTGATCAGATGGACGCGGGAATCCTACTGACAGAAATCTTACAACGCTTGGGAACCATTTGGCCGGGGCGAGTGGCGATCGCTCAAACCAGCCTGGGAGATGTCTGGCCCCATCCCACCTTACCCAATGACTCGTTGGGCGCAAATCTCGTTCCCTTCCATAAGCTCTCCCAGTGGCTCACCTATTCCCTAGTGGAACCCTTAACTACTGCTGGAATCAAGGTTGTCAATTTAGACGCCCTCACAGGATTAGCCGAATATCGCAATGGAGGACTCTGTGTGGATTTAGGCTTACTCGTGCCCAAGCATACAGAGGTCACCTCAAAAGCTCATTTACCCAGTTCCCCAGTGGTGGTGGAATGGCGTGCCTTAACTGTGATGATGCTCGATAAAATTGGCGATCGCGTTCGTTACCGCCTCAACAAGACTCCTGAGGAGCTCCCGTTAATTAAAGTTCTAGAAGGGGGCACTTGGGCTGCTGGTCG
>JAAHHJ010000166.1 GCA_010692425.1 Symploca sp. SIO3C6
TCTCCATGTTAGGTAGCACAATGACAAAAATTTCGCCCCCATACCGAGCCACAAGATCCTCTGGTCGTTGGGCAACTCGTTTAATGGCGTGGGCAATTTGATAGAGGCAGCGATCGCCCGCTTGATAGCCATAGCGTTGGAGATAGCCCTCAAACTCATCTAGATGGCACAACATCAGCGAAAGGGATGTTTCCTGTTCAATAGCCTGTTGCCATTCCACCTGTAAATGTTGGTCGAAACGGTAACGACTGGCCACTTGAGTGACATGATCAATCACGGCTAGCCGTTGCAATTCTTGAATAGCCTGTTGCAATTGGGCATTTTGGGCTTTAAGTTCTTGCTGCAACTGCTGTACCTTAAGCTGATTTTTGACCCGTGCTAGCACTTCAACCACTTTAAACGGCTTGGTAATATAGTCCACTCCACCGACTGAAAAGGCTTTGACCTTATCCCATGCCTCATCCACCGCACTGATAAAAATCACCGGGATATCTCGGGTTTTGGGATTAGATTTAAGTTGTTGGCACACGACATAGCCATCCATTTCTGGCATGTGAATATCCAACAGAACTAAATCAGGTGGAGCTACCGATACTACTTGCAATGCAATCGGACCATTGATGGCTTCTTGGACTTCATACCCTTGTTCTTCGAGTAAGTCAGCGAGCAGCCGTAGGTTTTTAGGCTGGTCATCTACTAACAAAATATTGGCAGATAGGGGTAATTCGGATGGGGAAGGAGCCGCTGTTGAAACAGTTGGCAAAGGAGAAATGGCGATCGCCTGAGACGCTGGAGATGGCGCTTCCGCTTGGGGATCATTTTGAAGGACATCTTGAGTAGCATCTAGCTCGGGCTTAAGGCCCACACGAGTCAAAATGGCCTTTTCCAAAATGGTTTTCACATTGGCTTTAGTAACCTTTTGTTTGAGGGCATGGGAAAAGGTTTGCCACAACTTGGGGGCGACATCCTGTCGAATGTACGTCACCGAATATCCACACTCAGCGGCAATTTGTTCATAATTTTTACGTTCCCCTTGCAGAACATAGAGGAGGAGGCTGCGTTGTAGCTCACTGCAATAAATCTTTGTTTGAGTAAAGATTAATTGCTCCGCATACTTCATGATAGAGCCAATATCATCAATGTTAACATCAGTCATTCAGAACCCTCAATCTCTCATAGGTATTGGCCCACACGGATTGTCAGCCCATATAGCCAAGTCCATTCAGTAACATCTCACATTCTTTAAATCTACAGGAATGGCTTAAATCGACAACAACAATATTATTCAAAGCACATATAATGTAATAGCTCTGGTTCTAGGACACTGTAATCATGTCGCGGATCACATGGGCTGTTGCGGGTGCCAACAGCACACCATTGCGATAGTGTCCTGTGGCAAGAATAATGTGGGGATGATCGGGTAACGATTCGATAATAGGAGCAGGTCGCCCAAACGGACGAGGACGACACCCAGACCATTGATAAACGATGTCTCCTTGGGCTAAGGGCGGGTAAAATGCGATCGCCCGTTCCAATAACGTTTTCAACTGGGCATTGTTTGCCTTCACCTTACCCGATTCGTCTGGAAATTCCACTGTGGCCCCCACCCAGTATTCATTGGGATGTCCATCAGGATACTGATTG
>JAAHHJ010000167.1 GCA_010692425.1 Symploca sp. SIO3C6
TTACCCTGGAAAGGGTGGGCAGATTGTTCGTGCAGCGGGAACATCTGCCCAGTTAGTGGCTAAGGAAGGAAACTTTGTCACTCTCAAGCTACCTTCTAGTGAGGTGAGACTCGTTCGTAAGGAATGCTACGCCACTATCGGTCAGGTGGGTAATGCTGATATGCGAAACACTAGTCTGGGCAAGGCGGGGCGGACCCGTTGGCTAGGGCGACGACCTCAGGTTCGAGGTAGTGTGATGAACCCTTGTGATCACCCCCACGGTGGAGGTGAGGGGCGAGCACCCATTGGTCGCAGTGGTCCTGTAACACCATGGGGCAAACCTGCATTAGGAAAGAAAACTCGAAAGACAAGAAAAGCAAGCGATTCCTTGATTGTGCGACGGCGGCGTAAGTCATCGAAGCGAGGTCGTGGTGGGCGTAACGCTTAGTATTTGTTTTGTTATCGGGTTGGGGTAAGGAAATACAGTCTTTTTCACGAGAATTTATCTTTGATTAAGGGAATAGTCTATGGCTCGCTCTTTGAAAAAAGGTCCATTTATTGCGGATCATTTGATGAAGAAAATTGAGGCGCTGAATGAGAAGCGTGAGAAAAAAGTCATTAAGACTTGGTCACGAGCATCAACCATCTTGCCTCAAATGATCGGCCACACGATTGCTGTGCATAACGGCAGACAGCATGTACCTGTTTTTATCACAGAACAGATGGTGGGGCATAAGCTAGGGGAATTTGCCCCAACACGTACTTTCAAAGGGCACGCCAAAAGTGATAAGAAAGCTCGTCGCTAAGGCCATGGCGAGTTCAATTAGATCGTTTGTGAGTGGCATTTGTAGTATGAGTAGCAATTGACTACAGATTAGCGGAAGGCTAAGAGGTATTTAGGAGAGAGCGATGGCTATAGAAACTGAGAATCAGGTCAAGGCAGTGGCCCGGTATATACGAATGTCTCCCCATAAGGTACGTCGGGTGTTGGATCAGATTCGGGGTCGTTCCTATCGTGAGGCATTAATTATTCTGGAGTTTATGCCTTACCGTGCGTGTGAACCGGTGACAAAGGTGTTGCGTTCAACAGCGGCTAATGCGGAGCATAACGAGGGATATGACCGTGCAGGACTAGTGATCAGTGAGGCTCGTGCTGACCAAGGACCATCCTTACGTCGTTATCGTCCTAGAGCACAGGGAAGGGCCTATATGATCCGTAAGCCAACCTGCCATATCACGATTGCGGTGGCACCAGGGCTTGACGATGAGTAATGTCCAGCAGTGTGTATATGGAAAAAGTAGTTGTCTTTTTGAGAGCATAAGGAGTAATTGTGGGGCAGAAGATACATCCAATTGGGTTCCGTTTAGGAATTACTCAAGAACACCGTTCACAATGGTTTGCGGACTTCAAGCGTTACCCTGATTTGTTACAGGAAGACTACTTGATTCGGGAGCACGTGGCTAAAACGCTAAATAATGCTGGAATTTCTAAGGTTCGAATCGAGCGGAAAGCAGACCAGATTGATTTAGAAATTTACACAGCCCGACCAGGAGTGGTTGTCGGTCGAGGCGGGGCGGGTATTGAGTCCCTTCGCACCGGGTTGCAGAAAGAGCTTAAGGATAGCGATCGCCAAATTCGAATCAACGTTGTTGAAGTTGCTC
>JAAHHJ010000168.1 GCA_010692425.1 Symploca sp. SIO3C6
CTGCACACGCACCTGAGCACCGATTTGATCATCGCTAAGGGTAAAATTATAGCCATAGGCACCGTCAATGTTAGTCCATGTTACACCGCCATCTTCCGATTGCTGCCACTGATAATACGATTGATTGTCATAGGGCAATCAATCAGCATCCACTAGATTAGAAATATTAAAATAAAGAAAGTTACCGACTTCTGGAATACCCCCAATAGAGATGGGGCTAGCATCAAAAACATAAGCAGGGCCGTCGTCGTTGTACCAGCTTTGATTATCATAGGCTCCTGCAATAATTTTGCCATCGGCGATCGCCACCGATTGCCCCAGTTGATTATCGTTCGTATTATCCTCAGAATTGACGGTCATGGCTTGATTCCAGGCCATCCCATCAAAGGTATACTCCCTTCCCGCCCTATGATTGAGGAACTAAATTACAGATATGGCGAAGGGTTTTCTTGATTTGCTCGGCGGTTTGGAACTGAGCATTTTCTAGGACGGTTTCAAGCTCCTTCCTAATGGTGGTGATCGTTGCATCAACAGGCATCTGGTGAAGAACCTTTAAGCGAATTTGATGGATAATGTACTTCGCTAAATTGAATTTAGGCGAGTAGGCTGGAATATCAATAAACTCTACGGTTATCTTATCGTTGAGTTCCAAGTCTGATAACAGGGTTGTGAGCCTACTGCGCATCTTTTCCTTATGAGTACTATTATTATCCAAATAAATCGTTAGTTTGGTATAGCCCTCCTCAACGGCATCATCACACACTAAGGCTAAATAATGGGCAACATCATGACTCTTGGAGTGAGGCAGCAGCAGTAGATTTTCTGTTCCACTGACAGCATCAACGCTCAGAAATCCATTCACTTTATTGCGTTTACGTTTCTCATCACTCGGGACTTCAAATCGAGTGTTCACCTCAGCCCATCCATAAAATAAGCTGGGACGGTCGTACACCGCAAATTCATCAAAGAAGACCATCTTTTCTGTCTTCTCAACGGTTTCTAGTTTTTTTCTAACGCGTTTACAAATTTCGTTTGTTCCACGCTATTCCCATTGCGATAGTCCCGATGCGCTTTTTGATACGATAAGCCCAGCTCATGTAAAATCTCATACATTCGACTTCGTTTTAGGGAAATCGACCACTGCTGTTGAATCACCTCAATCATAATATCTGCGGTCCAGATATTTCGAGCAATTCCATAGTCCCGAGGAGAGTGTTCTAATATCATCTGTTTTAATTCTTGCTTTTGCTCGTGGCTAAGTCGTTGAGGGGCGTTTGCATGTTTGATTCCTTCTACCAGCTTTGTTAATCCGCCTTCAATAAATTTGTCTATCCATGTGTTGAGGGTATTGTAAGCACACCCTAGAAGCTTGCAAACTTGCAATCGACTTTTGCCTTCATATAGATATTTAATGGCTAACAGTCGTTTTCTGATGTAGGCTTTCTGGTGTTTATAATAAAGATTTTGCCATTGCTCTAAGTCCAACTCAATCTCATGAAATCGCTCTGTCCGATTTTTCGTTAGTCCTACCATGACTCCACCCCGTTGATACCTCTTTAGTATAGGCAACCTTAACCCGGGAAGGGAGTAACCAAAGTCATAGAAGGCGGTTTCTGATCCCTCGCTAT
>JAAHHJ010000169.1 GCA_010692425.1 Symploca sp. SIO3C6
TTATCAAGGGATGGGCGGTCATTCAATCCGTACGATTCACCTCAAACAAAGACCCAGAGCCTGCGATGACCTCTCAAAAACAACATGAGAAACGCCGCTTTCAGATTGAATTTCAGGTACAAACGTTTGTCTTTAATGCTTCCTAAGTTTTGTCAGTCAACCAGGTGCCAACGTGTGGGAACGGGAAGGCAGTCAGTTTAAGTTTGAACGAGACGACCAAGGACTGCTGCGAATCACCGATAAACAGGAAGGCAGAAGTGTGGTGTTTCGGCGACACAAGGGACGAGTGTTTTCCCGATTGGGAGCCAAGGATTTTGCTCACTTTTCTCGGCTGGCAGAACGAATGCAATCTGTCGCCCAATAGCAAAATACCCAACAAACATCATCACCATCAATGCCCTCCAAGCACCAGTCCAAGAATGGGACGAAGCGAGAAGGCATTGGCCTAGAAATCAGCTAAATCAGGATTTACCAATTTTGCATCTACCTCAATGACGGTTGTTCATTTGGGGTGTTTCAGTGGATCATTCACAACTTATCCAAGCATTAACGGAGCATTTTTTATCGGGCGATCGATTCTCCACCATTGTGGAAGCGAGACGCTTTGCAGCGCCAATTCTGGGTTTGGAGGTTAAGCCTGGAACGGCGATCGCCAGACAGTTAGACGAAGCGATCGAGTCCAGCATTGTCCGAGTTGCAAAAGAACTAATTGCCCAATCAACGACCACCCACGAGACCTATGGGGCCTTGGTTGATCTCCTAGATCGTCAATCACAACTGACAGTAAGATCTGGACTTTTAACAAATGTGATCAAAAAAAGAAAAACAGCCCATGTGAAACATGAGCTGTCGTAGGGTCAAACTCAGTCCAGTAAAGTGAGTTGACACCCTATGATTTTTAACCGTTTGCGTCAGTTTCGCCAACAGGTGTATGAGGTCATCGGTCGCAGCCGAGATAGCCTGTTTGATTTGATGGATGCGATCTTGACGAGTCCAAATTTATCATCGTTTGTGCGAGTGTCTCAAAGTCCATTATTCCGTCGTGAGTGGCCGAGCGTCTATAGCGGATTAAAACGGGCACGATTGCCCCAGGCGAAATTGATGAAGCAGTTGACAGAACAGGTGCCGACCGAAGGTCCAGTGCTGCTGTCAGGGGATACGACGGTGTGGCCACGCCCCGATGCGGTTACGCTCAAAGAGCGGACCTTTGAACGCAGTAAAGGAGGCCAAATCGAGTTGGCTCAGAGTTACAGCACAATAGCGTGGATACCCGAGGAGGAGGGGAGTTGGGCGTTACCATTGCGCCAGGAACGAGTGACGAGCTTTGAAACGCCCGTGAGTAAGGCAGCCTTTCAGCTCAAGCACGTGTGTAGGCAATTGCACGTGCGCCCGGTCGTGGCCTATGACCGAGCCTATGGGAACGCGCCCTTTATGAAGGCCACCGATGGAGTGGAGGCTGACCTGCTGATCCGCTTACCGGGCAATCGATGCGTCTGGGGGACACCCCCACCTTATTCGGGTAAAGGTGCCCCCCGCAAACATGGGGTGAAATTCAAGTTCAATGATCCCGATAGCTGGCCCCCTCCTGATGCCACGATTGAAGTGGATGACCCGAAATTGGGG
>JAAHHJ010000017.1 GCA_010692425.1 Symploca sp. SIO3C6
TTGAACACTGGTGGCACAAAGTCAAAACAGCGATTAGAAAAGAGTTGCCTAAGTATAATTTTGATGTCCACAAAGCGGCGGATGCAGCCTTTCAGTATTTGTAAACACACCAGCGCGCAGCGCTATAGTTGGGGAAATCTGAACTTCTTCTGGAAGTACATCATGTTTGGAATTCTCCTACGGAAAGTATTTGCCGATCATCAAAGGCAAGAAAACTATGTTAAGCACAGTGGCCTCGACTGGACAATTGTTCGTCCTGGAGCCTTTGTAGATGGGGATCGAACTGGCAACTACCGACACGGTTTTCCAGGTACAGATCAAACCTCAAAACTCAAAATTTCTCGTGCTGATGTTGCTGACTTCATATTGAAGGAACTGGCAGATGAAGAGTATATTCACAAGACACCAAGTCTGTCCTATTGAATATTTTTAAACTCACATTAATTCGCAGGATGATTTATGGAAAATTTTGACAACTTGCGCTTTTCTATAATACTTTTCACGGGGCTGAGCAGTGGTCTGGTAGCTGGAATTTTCTTCGCTTTCTCAAACTTGGTCATGAGTGCCCTTGCTCTTGGTTAGTTTAGGAGGCCCGAACGTAGCGAAGCTACGATATCGGGCAACTTAACGCTGAAAGCGATCTAACCCAATAGATATAGAGCTAGTTGTTCAGTAGAACGATATCAGATATCATTTCGACGAATGATGAATTATGAAGCATAGATTATCAAATAAAAGCTAATTGCTTGGTATATTTCTCTTTATACACATTCTTACAAACTCCAGACTTTTGATACTGCTGTAAATCTTTGCTGATCTTTTTAGCTAAAATTTCAGCTAATTTAACAGGCACAGCATTACCGACCATTTTGTAGCCGTCGGCTATTTTACTATACTTAAAGATAAAATTATCTGGGAATGTTTGAATTCTGGCACATTCCCTTACCGATAATCGACGATAGGGTTGAGGTGAATCAGGATCGAATTTCCATTTATCTTTTTCAATAAAAATCATTCTCTTAGCTTGAGGATGTAGGGGGGCGTGTCTGCCACCAGCCTGAATTGTAAAGGAGGGTTCATCCCAGCTTCTTACCCTATTTCTCGACATATAAATGCTGGAGAAGCCGCCATCCAGATATTCGTGGTTGTAAATTTCTTCCTTTGCTTTATGCTCTAGAGAATTGTTATTTACAAGTGCAGTACCCTCTAATTTTCGAGGTTCTCTATTTCTCAGATCATATATAGCTTCTTTGAGAGTCAAAATTTTATTACTGTACTTAGGAAAGTTAAAGTCCCTCCCTAATTCTTCTTTATAGCCAATAATAATTACCCTTTTTCTATCCTGAGGCACCTCAAAATCATGAGCATTAAGTAATTGGGATTTAACCTTGTAGCCTACTTTTTCAAATTGAGTCAAAATATTTTGGAAGGCTTGTCTGTGCCTTTTTGCTAAGATGCCACTGACATTTTCAGCAAGGAAGAACAGAGGTTTCTTGTCGGTTATAATCCTAATGTATTCATGGAATAACTGACCTCTGTAATCATTAATTCCTCTACCAGCACCTGCTTCACTCCAGCTTTGACAAGGTGGTCCACCAATTATACCAATGCTGTCAGGAATTTCAGAGGATTTAATTTTTCTTACATCTCTTCTGTCTAGCTCTGTATCTGGATGATTATATTTGTAAGTATCCCAAATTGATTTATCATATTCATTCGCCCAAATAATCTCAAATCCAGCTTGGCGGAAGCCCAAGTCTAAACCACCACAGCCAGAGAATAAAGAGATGATTTTTTTAGATGAAGCTCCCATCTATTCTATAAAATATTAGTTTATATCGTATACTTTATGAGTATAGCAGGAATGAGCTTAACAGGATTATTAGGAGATTTTATTTTTATCTCATTAATTTGTAGTTGATTATCTGATATAGTTTCAAGCTGGATTCTATCTTGTTCTGGAAAAGAAAAATACTTGCTCTTCCTCATTAGAGCAATTACTTGAAATTTTTTATTTTGCTGATCGCCCAAATTGAGATAATCAAAAACTGATATAGGGTTTTGCATGCCCCACATCCCCCTAATTCTTAAGTAAGTTATGTTTAAAGGATCTACTTTATTAACTCTGCCTAGCTCTCTTGTTTCCGAAAAATCTACTCCAGGTATTTCACTAATACCATCAGCTATAGTGTTTTTAATCTTCTCATATATTTCTCGATCAGCGGCATAGCAATCACCGTAGATTAACCAAAGCAGTTTAAGTCTTTTGTTCGGAGTTACTCCAATCGCATAAATTATGTCTTTCTCCTGCCAATCTTCGCAGTTACGGCAATCATTCGTAATCAAGGGGCTATCAGAAAATAGTTTAGATTTTGGGTAAGAACTGTTTAAAGCAAGAGCAGCTCTTAATGATTCTATTTTTTTGACCTCTACAGCATCACCATCTTTCAAAATCAAATCAGGAGGGTTATTAGCATTTCCACTATATGCAAAAACTTCAGAATATTTCAACAACTTTCTCTGTTGATCAATTTCAGCAAGAGTATTAGCAAATATATCTTTTATAAAGTACTCTAAAGCTTCGCCAATTTGATTAATTCTATTTTTACTTTTGTAATGACTAACCAAATCTGAGACCGGATTGCCAACAATTGTTTTTATCGCTCTTAAAATATTGGTCATAATTATATACAAGAGTATTTAAGTTTATTTAAACTTAAGAAAAATCATGAACACCTGTGGTGTGATTGCCCAAGTTGATCACTGTGATATTAAAGACGCGTGGACGCGGGGACAGGTCGACGCGGAGACACTCCAGACAAATTGGATGGGGATTTGACCCCAACCAATTTTATGCACCGCAAGTGACAGTGGGGTATTTGACCCATATTAATTTCGATAAAAAAATAAATCTATTAATAAAAATTGTTTCTTTCTCAAAAGTACTGGGAATTATACCAATGAAGACTCCTCTTTTTATCCCTCAGAGTAAGAACTCCAAGCAGTTATTAGTTGACTGTACTAGGAGCAAGCAAAACTTTTAATCCCTTTCAGATTCAGAAAGGCTCCGAGTTAGGAGTCAGAAGGTTAATACTCTATCATATCACCCTCTCTCCTTCTCCCCCTCCCCGAATCTCTAAAGATGCACTTAAATATATGACATCTTAATTTTGACTGACTCAAGTGGGAATACTGTAATTAGCTGGAGTAATCAGAGCTGATGGGTAAGCAACTCTCAACAGGGACAAAGGTTAATATGAGACCAAATCTGGGTTCATTACCCCCCTTTTCTAAACCAGTAGGGGAAGCAGGGGAGGCAGGGGAGAAAAACCGAATTAGTGATCAAAGGTTTCATCGAAGTAAGTTTGGGAACACATCTAGCAAAGATCAAGGGTTCATTCTGGTTGTAGATGATAATCCTAATAATTTGGCAGTGATATCCGAAGTCTTGATTGAAGCTGGCTTTGAAATCGCGGTGGCTATTGATGGCAACAGTGCCATTGAGCAAGTGGCAGAGGCTCCACCAGATTTGATCCTGTTGGATATGATGATGCCGGGCATCGACGGCTTTGAAACCTGTCAAAGGCTCAAAGCCAATCCCTTAACTAACGAAATTCCAGTAATTTTTACCACTGCTCTTGCCGATACGGCAGATAAAGTTAGAGGTTTTAATCTGGGGGCAGTCGATTATATTACCAAGCCCTTTCAGCAAGAGGAAATGTTAGCTCGTATTAAGCTGCATCTGAGATTGCGATCGCTTAATAAAAAACTACAACAGGAGATTGAAGAGCGCCAGCGAGCACAAGCTGCTCTCACTGAGCGTGCCCAACAACTGGCAAGCTCCAGGCAAAAATTAAAACAAAAGAATTATGAACTTGAAACAACTATGCAGGAGCTAGCCAAGGCCAACGCAGCGCTCTCGGAAGCTAAAGAAGCTGCTGATAGTGCCAATAGAGCTAAAAGTGGATTTCTCGCTAATATGAGTCACGAGCTGAGAACTCCACTCAATGCTATCCTTGGCTTTACACAATTACTAGAACGGGATTATTCCATCTCCACCTCTGGGCAAGAATATATCAGTATCATTAGTCGTTCTGGTGAGCATTTACTACAGTTAATTAATGATGTCTTAGACATGTCCAAAATCGAGGCTGGTAGAGTAAGTCTTAATCCTAATGCCTTTAACTTTTATCACCTCCTTGACAACATTGAAAATATGTTGCAACTCAAAGCCCAATCCCAAGGCTTAGAGTTAATTTTTGAACGCACTCCCGAAGTGCCTCAATACGTGATTGCTGATGAGAGTAAGTTGCGCCAAATTTTGATTAATCTCTTGGGTAATGCCCTAAAATTTACTCAAGAAGGTAGCGTGACTTTACGGGTAAGAGGCTGTGCCGAGGAGCCGGAAAACTCTTATGTTCTTAGGCACGAAGCAGAGGTAGAAGTAGAAAATTATTGTCTTAAAATTCCCAGCCTGTACTCTAAATCGAAAATTACTCGTTTGCTATTTGAAGTTGAAGATACTGGCCCTGGCATTTCTCCGGAGGAGATTGAAAACTTATTTGAACCCTTTGTACAAACTGAAACTGGCAGAAAATCTCAACAGGGTACGGGTTTAGGTTTACCCATTAGTCGCTCCTTCGTGCAACTAATGGGAGGAAATATTAGTGTCAGCTCTACCTTGAACAAAGGAAGCATCTTCAAGTTTGATCTACAAGTGAGTATAGTTCCTTACTTTGAATTTCCCACGCTCAAGCAGAAGAAACGGGTAATTAGTCTAGCTGCTGAGCAACCAGCTTATCGCTTGCTAGTGGTTGATGATCACTGGGATAATTGCCAAGTACTACTGAAACTTCTCGAACCCATTGGCTTCCAGATAAGTGCAGCAACAAATGGTCAACAAGCTGTAGAACTCTTCTCAAGCTATCAACCACACTTGATTTGGATGGATATGCGTATGCCAGTCATGGATGGTTATGAGGCAACTAAACAGATTAAAGCCCAAGCATCTACTCAGGAGACAGTGATTATTGCCATAACTGCCAGTGCCTTTGAACAAGAACAAGAATTAGTACTATCGGCTGGTTGTGATGACTTTGTAAACAAACCCTTAAGGGAAGAGGTTATCTTTGAAAAGTTGGCTCAACATTTGGGGGTGCGTTATCTCTATCAAGAGTTTAAATCAACTAACAAACTTGATCCTAGTCTAAATTCAGCTGCGAGTTTGGAGCCTGTAAACTTGCCACAGGTAATGATGGCAATGCCTAAGAAATGGATATCGCAGTTAAGTCAGGCGGCAAGAGGCGCTGATGAAGAGTTAATGTTGATTCTCATCGAGCAAATCAAAGATTCCCATACTCTTTTAGCTAAGATGCTAGTAGATTTGGTCAATGACTTTAAACTACAGCAAATTATTGATTTAACTCAACAATTCAAAGATTGAAACCTCTACACAAACTTAATATTGTTATTGAAGTAATTTTTTCTTAGATATTTATTGCGATTAAAAGAGTTATGAGTCAAAGTAACCAGTCAGCCATGATCAATTCTGTAGTTACCATTAAAGGCTATCGGCTACTTAATAAAATCTACGATGGTTCCAGAACCTTAGTTTATCGAGGCATTAGAGAATCAGATCTAAAGCCAATAGTAATCAAATTACTCAAGAATGAACACCCTAATTTTTCTGAATTACTACGATTTCGACATCAATACAATATTACTATAAACTTAGACTTGCCAGGTATTGTAAAACCGCTGAGTCTGGAGCCCTACCACCATGGTTTTGCCCTAGTGATGGAGGACTATGGGGCAGTCTCTCTCCAAGATTACACACAACAAACTTCACTAAATTTGCTCCAGTTTCTCGAGATTTCGATCGAGTTAACTAAGACACTAGAAGGACTTTATGCCCATCAAATTATTCACAAAGATATTAAGCCTGCTAATATTCTAATTGACCCAGAAACCCTAAAAGTTAAACTGATTGACTTCAGTATCGCCTCGGTTTTACCTCATGAATTTCAGATTCCCCAAAACCCAAATGTTCTAGAAGGAACTCTAGCTTATATGTCTCCAGAACAGACGGGAAGGATGAATCGTGGTATTGACTACCGCTGTGATTTTTACTCGTTGGGAGTTACTTTTTACGAACTACTAACAGGACAACTCCCCTATATATCTAATGATCCCATGGAGTTAGTTCACTGTCACCTTGCTAAGCAAGCAACTCCTCCTATAAAATTAAATCCAGTCATTCCTCAGGTGATCAATGACATAATTATGAAGTTGATGGCCAAAACTTCTGAGGAGCGTTATCAAAGTGCTTTTGGACTAAAATACGACTTAGAGCAATGCTTAGAGCAATGGTACAACCAAGGCAGCATTGATTCCTTCACCCTTCAAACAAGAGATATTTCTGATCACTTTTGCATTCCAGAAAAACTCTATGGTAGAGAAGCAGAAGTAAATACTCTGTTGGCAGCCTTTGCCCGTGTTAGCCATTGCGACAGAGAAATGATGCTGGTAGCAGGCTTTTCTGGGATCGGAAAATCAGCTTTAGTCAATGAAGTCCATAAGCCAATTGTGCGGCAGAGGGGTTACTTTATTAAAGGTAAATTTGACCAATTTAAGCGCAATATTCCCTTTTCGGCATTTGTGCAAGCTTTCCAAAATCTGATGCGGCAACTGCTTACTGAAAATTATGCTCAGATTCAACAATGGCAAGTCAAAATTTTCTCAGCTTTAGGGGAGCAAGCTCAGGTAATCATTGATGTCATCCCCGAATTAGAACTCCTCATTGGTAAACAGCCATCTGTGCCCGAACTTGCCCCTAGTGCATCTCAAAATCGCTTTAATTTGCTTTTTAGTAAGTTCATGGGAGTGTTTAGTCAGGCAGAGCATCCCCTAGTCATTTTCCTTGATGACTTGCAATGGGCAGACTCGGCTTCTCTGAAGCTAACGCAATTGCTTATCAGTGAAGCCGATACTAACTATTTGCTAATAATTGGAGCCTACAGAGATAATGAAGTCTCAAAAGCCCATCCGCTGATGCTGACTTTAGAGGAGATTCGCCAATCGGGTGCAATCATCAATCAAATTACCCTCACTCCCCTTAACCAATTTTCCCTAAATCAACTGATTGCTGATACACTTTCTTGTACTCTAAAGCTAGCAGAGCCTCTAACCGAACTGGTATTGCAGAAAACTAAAGGAAACCCGTTTTTCGCTACTCAATTCCTCAAATCCCTGCACGAAGATCAACTCATTTGGTTTAATTTAAATCGCGGTCATTGGCAATGTGATCTTGCCCAGATCAAGCTATTAACAATGGGTTCTGACGTTGTCGAATTTATGGCTCATCAGTTGCAAAGATTGCCCATAAATACTCAGCAGGTCTTGAGAATAGCAGCCTGTATTGGCAACCACTTTGATTTAGAAACTTTGGCTATTGTTTATGAGAAATCTATTTCAAAAACAGCCAATGACCTGTGGAAAGCTTTACAAGAAGGTTTGATTTTACCGGAGAGTGAGGTTTACAAGTTTTTTAGCACTCAGGAGTTAGTAGGATCTCATGATTTACAGGATGAAGTTAATTATCAAGTCTGTTCCTACAAGTTCTCCCATGACCGTGTGCAGCAAGCTGCTTATTTTTTGATTCCAGAAAACCATAAACAGGAAACTCATCTAAAAATAGGTCAACTGCTGTTGAAAAATACCCCGGAAGTAGAACGGGAAGAGAAAATTTTTGAAATTGTCAACCAGTTAAATATTGGTTTGAAACTAATTACCAATCAAAATGATCAAAATCAACTGGCTCAATTAAATCTGATTGCTGGACGTAAAGCTAAGGCTTCTACTGCTTATGCTGCGGCTTGGAGATATTTGAGTGCAGGGATGGAACTGTTGGCAGTAGATAGCTGGCAGAGTTACTATACCCTAACCTTGGCTCTTTATCAGGAAGCAACAGAGGCAGTATACCTGAAAGGTGACTTTGAGCAGATGGAGAAATTAGCTGTAGTTATACTACAGCAAGCGCAGACACTGTTAGATGAAGTTAAAGTATATGAAATCAAAATTCAATCCTACATAGCTCAAAACCAACAGTTAACAGCAATAAACACTGGACTTAGTTTTCTCAAGCATTTGGGGGTAAGTTTTCCCCAATCACCTTGTCAAAGTGATATTGAAAAGGGATTACAAGAAATACAAATAGCATTAGGGCTCAACAATATTGAGGACTTAATCAAGCTGCCCCAGATGAAAGATCACTATCAACTGGCAGCGATGAGGATTTTACCAATTTTAAGTTCTGCTGTTTATGTGGCGGTTCCGGCACTATACCCGCTAATTGTACTCAAAATGGTGCTGATTTCGGTAAAAAATGGTAATACATCTATGTCTGCCTTTGCCTATGCTGCCTATGGTTTAATTCTGTGCGGAGTAATAGGAGATATAGATACAGGCTATCAATTTGGTCAACTGGCTTTAAATTTATTGTCACAGTTGAATGCTAGAGAACTTCAAGCGAAAACAGTTTTTATCTTTAATAACAATATTAGACATTGGCAAGAACATCTTAGGGATACATCGAAACCGCTGCTAGCTGCTTATCAAACTGGATTAGAAACTGGAGATCTAGAATTTGCCGCCTATTGTGCTTTCGCCTACTGCCACAATTTATATTTTAGCGGCCATGAATTGGGAGAAGTGACAAGAGAAATGGAAACCTACAGCGAGGCTATCAGTCAACTTCAGCAAGAAACAGCACTGAATTTTCATCAGATATTTTTACAGGCAGTATCGAACTTGATGGGCAATGTAGAAAAGCCGTGCAGTTTAATTGGCAAAGTCTACAATGAGCAAGTTATGTTACCACAGCATCAGCAAGCCAATGATACCACCTCAATTTACTTTTTATACTTAAATAAACTGATAATTTGCTATTTATTTGGAGAATATAAACAAGCACTCAAGAATGCAGCCAGAGCTCAGTCTTATTCAGAAGGAGTGCTAGGGCAGGTAGTTTTTTCTATGTTCTATTTCTATAATTCTCTAGCGCTTCTAGCAGTTTATCCGGAAACAGAAGTATCTGAACAAGAACATCTCCTTGAACAAGTAAGGGCTAGTCAAGACCAAATTAAGAACTGGGCGCACTATGCTCCGATGAATTTCTTACACAAATTTTATTTAATTGAGGCAGAATGGTATCGAGTTCTGGGTCAAAAAGCTAAGGCAATAGATTATTATGATCTTGCTATTGTGGGTGCCAAAGAAAATCAGTATCTTCAGGAAGAAGCTCTCGCTAATGAATTAGCTGCTAAATTCTACTTAGTTTGGGGTAAACATAAAATTGCTCAAACCTATCTCCAGGATGCCTATTACGGCTACGCTCACTGGGGTGCCAAAGCTAAAGTTGAGCATTTGGAACAAAGCTATCCCCAATTACTCCTCCCTATCTTGAGTCAAAATCAAATTCAACTCCAAACTAGTGAAACTATAACTACTGCTATTAATCCAACTATTACCAGTAGTGGCACAGGAGCTTCAGAACTTATAGATTTGGCAGCAGTTATGAAAGCTTCTCAAGCTATTTCTGGAGAAATTAAACTTGAGCAACTGCTCTCAATTTTGATGCAAGTAGTGATTGAAAATGCCGGGGCCCAAAAAGGTGTTCTGCTCTTATTAAAATTAGGGCAATTAGTAATTGAGGCTCAAGGAGATATTACTACTGAAGAAGCCAATAAATTAAATCTCAAATCTCTACTACAATCCATTCCTTTTGAGTCCATTCAAGACATACCCACAACTGTGATCAATTATGTCTGGAACACTCAAGAAAACCTAGTTATTAACAATGCCACGGCACAGACTGATTTTGCTGCTGATACCTACATTATTCAATATCAGCCCAAAAGCATATTGTGTATTCCCATTGTCAAGCAAGGCAAATTTATCGGTATCCTTTATCTCGAAAACAATCTGACTACAGGGGCTTTTACTCCAGCACGATTAGAAGTTTTGAAACTATTGACTTCCCAAGCCGCAATTTCTCTGGAAAATGCGCGACTCTATCAACAACTAGGACAAGCCAAAGATGCTGCTGAAGCTGCCAATCGAGCCAAAAGCCACTTCCTTGCAAATATGAGCCACGAATTGAGGACACCACTCCACGCCATTCTCGGTTTTTCCCAGGTTATGGGTGGCGATTTATCTCTATCAAACCAACATCAGGAACATCTGGACATCATTCATCGCTCTGGCGAGCATTTACTCAAATTGATCAATGACGTTTTGGAAATGTCAAAGATTGAGGTTGGTCAAGTCACACTTCAGGAAGATTGCTTTGATTTCTATAGCCTCCTAGACAATCTCCAAGATAGATTCAGACCTTTAGCTGCTCACAAAGGGTTAGGACTTAGCTTCGACTACACTCCAGAAATACCAAAATATGTGGTTACTGACAAGAATAAATTGCATCAAGTTTTGAGCAACCTTATTGATAACGCCATTAAATTTACTCAAGCAGGTAGCGTTAAGTTGCGGATTCAAGAGTTTTTGTGTAGGGAAACTCTAGTGCCAAGGCATTCTGCTACAGGAAATCAAGGGGAAGAAATTTCTCCTCCCTACTCCCTATCCTTTGAAGTCGAAGACACTGGTTGTGGAATTGCACCAGCAGAATTAGACAGTTTATTTGAAGCGTTTATACAGAATAAAAACGGTGAAAAATCTCACGCAGGTATTGGCTTAGGTTTGCCTCTTACTCGTTGCTTCGTGCAACTTATGGGTGGGGATATCTCTGTTAACTCTACCTTGGGGAGGGGAACAGTTTTTAAGTTCAATATCAATGTCGTACCACGCTATGATCTCGGCACAACAACAAATCATTCCTCTACAACCAATATTAAGATTACCAATACTCAGATAAGTACCGACAGCAAGCAAGAGCAACAAGAAACTATTCCATCTTTCGAGTTAACACTAGCAAAAATGTCCACTGAGTGGATCCAGCAACTAAACCTAGCAGCGCGGAGTGCCGATGAAGATCTAATTTTGAGTCTGATTGAGCAAATCCCAGATTCTGAAATCTCTTTGGCTGAGGCGATAATCGAGATGGTGAATAATTTTCGTCTTGATAAAATTATTGATTTAACTCAATTGTCAATTCATACATAAGCTTAATAGACAAACATGATCGCAAACGCTGGTTTGTCATCCTGAGATCAGAGGCTCTACAAAGTTTCTCCCCAAGGAGATATCATGAATCGCAATCAAGCTGACACTAGTACAGGGAATATTCTAGTTGTTGATGATACACCAGAAAACTTACGGTTGCTATCAACCATGTTGACAGAGCATGGGTATAAAGTGCGGAAAGTTATTAGTGGAAAACTGGCTTTAGATGCAGCACAAGTCAATCCTCCAGATTTAATTTTACTTGATATCATGATGCCCCAAATCAATGGCTATGAAGTTTGTAAACAACTGAAAGCTAGTGAGCAAACTGCAAAAATACCGGTGATTTTTCTGAGTGCTCTCAATGAAGCCATTGACAAGGTTAAAGCTTTTAATGTTGGCGGCGCTGACTACATCACCAAACCATTTCAGATTGAAGAAGTTGTTGCCCGTGTAGAAAACCAACTGCTGATTAGAAGACTACAAAAACAACAACAAGAACACAATATCAAGTTACAGCAAGAAATTAGCGATCGCCAGCAGGCTCAAGTAGCATTACAAACTCTCAATCAAGAACTAGAAATCAGAGTCCAAGCACGTACAGCTCAACTCACACAAGCAAATCAACAGCTGCTGAGATTAGAAAACCAGTTGCGTCAGGCTCTAGTTCAAGAACAAGAACTTAATGAGTTCAAGTCTCGTATCATTACCACCATTTCCCATGAATACCGTACTCCTCTAACCACGATCAATTCTTCTGCCGAACTCCTTGAACTATACCGTCATAAGTGGCCCCAAGAAAAGCAACTGAATCATTTGCAGCGAATTCAAAGAAAAGTTAAACACCTAACCAGCTTGGTTAATGATGTCTTGTTCCTCGATAAGTTTGAATATGAGAAAATTCAATTAAATCTAGCTCCTCTGGATTTGATCAAATTTAGTGAAGAGCTTGTTGAGGAGCTAAAGATGACCACTGCCAAGGGTCAAATCATTGAATTTAGCTACCAAGGAGACTGTTTTCAAGGAGCCTGGGATGAAAAAATTCTGCGCCAAATCTTGTCTAACTTACTCTCTAATGCCATCAAATACTCTCCTGAAGTTAGCGTAATAAAGTTCCAAATTTCAGGTCAAGATGGTAAAGTAGTGTGGCAAATTAAAGACCAAGGTATTGGCATCCCCCCTGAAGATCAACTCAGAGTCTTTGAGTCCTTCCATCGAGCCAATAATGTTGGCAATATTCCGGGGATAGGACTTGGTTTATCAATCACGAAAAAATGCGTTGACTTGTACAACGGTCAGATTACTTGTGAGAGTGAGGTGGGAGTAGGTACAATTTTTACAGTAACAATACCTGCGGAGCAATCAAAACTGAACACTGAAGATGAGCCTAAATCTAAGCAAGGTTTCCAATTAGACCCCAACAAGAGCTGCCAAGATGCCAGCAAAGATACTTCAGTTATGAACTTAGCAGTTTTTTAAAAACTATTTGCCATAACCCAGTGACTTCAATTCAAAAAGCCCCCATTAACCTTTCGGGTATAGCACTACGCGAATACATGAGGACATCTATATTTTTTACACTATATTCACTCTTGCTTTAAACCAAATCATATTGTCCTAACCTAAATGCGTAGTGCTACATATAGCAGTGCGCCAGCAGTGTGTTTACACTCTTCAGGTGAAGAATAATTGCTATAATCTTTGTTTGACAAGCTGTTCCCTCCTCTGTTAAGAGTTAAGAGTTCTCAGCGCGCAGCGCTATAATGGCGGGGATGGTTTATAATCAAATAACTCATGGGTACTGTAGGGCATACGGGAACCTCCTAATTAATTTAGGTAAAAGCTTGGATAGTGAACCAACAGTGGGCGCTAGATAACAAGTGATATTCTAGTAAGCTAGGTTCAGACATAATCGTGTAAGACCTTAGTAGAGGCGACTCCAACAGGCAGCGATTAGCTCAAGAATCCCTCGCTTGAGCTCGACGGGAGTGTCAAAGAGCGCTACTCCTCAAATAGTGCTTAGCATTAACAGTGGGCAAAGTAACTGTGAACACACTACCTTGACCCAACTTCGAGTGTACTCCCACAAAACCCCCCATTCCTTCAACTAGGGTTTTCACTATTGATAAGCCCAAACCAGTACCACCAGTGGAGCTAGAGCGGGCTTCATCAACACGATAGAAACGCTCGAAGATCCTCGATTGTTGTTTTAAGGGAATACCTCTGCCTTGGTCGCATACCTGAATCACTGCCTGTTTTCCCTGTTGATTTAACTTCAGAGTCACTGGCTGTTGATTATCTGAATATTTTACAGCATTATCAATCAAATTTAGTAAAACTTGTTTAAGGCGATCGCGGTCTGCCTTAACCTCAATTAAATCTAATACTTCTACCATAATTACTCGATTACTATATTGCTCAGCCATCGAGACAACTTCACTCACAAGTTCATTGAGTACTAGAAGTTCTATATTAAAGCGCATTTGACCATTATCTGCTCGTGCTAAGTCCAGTAAATCCTGCAACAGCTGAATAGTACGGTTGGCTTCTGAAGAAGCGATGGCAAGAGCTTCTTGCTGCGGAGCAGTTAGATTAGCACCCCGTCGCAGGGTACTTTGCAGATAACCAGAGACAATTGTTAGGGGAGTTCGTAACTCATGAGAGACATTGCTAACAAATTGCCTCTGCTGTTCCCAGGCATCAAACAAACGCACTAACATTTTGTCGAAGGTTAGTGCTAATTCTCTCACTTCAGAGGGGGCACAGTCTAATTTTATCCGTGCTTGCCCCAAATCCTCAGCAGAAATAGTTCTGGTTAGGGCAACGATATGGCGTAGGGGTTGAAGTGAACGTTGTACGTAGAAAGCGATGGCGACAGTGATGCCCCCAATTGACACAATACTGGCGATGACAAGAGTACCAATCAAGCTCACAAACATAGCTTGTTCACTAGTGATGTCCTTAGCAACATAAAACTTGCCCAACATCTGACCCTTGACTTCCAAGGGGGTGCCGCAGATCATCCAGTAACGTCCATCCATCTCGTAAACTTCGGGTATAAGTGAAACCCTCAAAGCGAATAAGGATTTGTTAGTATTCATCTGCAAAGCAGCAGATTGGGAGACAATAGACCCATCAGGATTTTTCACCCATAACAGAGTATTACCAGTGGTCAGGTTATCCACAGCTCCTTGCAAACCCTCTGCCATCGTTACCATATCACTGTAAATCTCCACGTCCTGTGGAAATCGCTCAGCGATATATTGAAGGTGATGCTTTTGAGTGGTAACGAGGATTCGCTGAGTACTCCAACTAGTCAAAATGGCAACACAGCTCAAACCCATTGCCGTAACACCAACAATCCCCACCGTTAATCGCGCCTGTAGAGAAGAAGGATCAAGTCTTTGCCTAAATTTATTCGTCTTTTTTCGTAGTTTACTAAACAATTTCATTATTAAATTAACTGATCACGCCTCAAGAATTGACAGTAGTAATTTGTTTTAGAACCCCTGGAATTAATCAGGGAGTTTTACCTAAGCAGTGAGAGAATTTATTAACCTGAGTTCAATACAGGCTAAGCTTGCTCTTGATCCAAACCTCAGATCATTATTTAGTCACCCCTACCCTTCCAGGGAAAGGAATATCTGGATTACCCCCTTGGCTGGGGGTAAAGCTTGGTGGGTGGAGAAGCTTAAAACCTAATTTTTTCTTTGTTCCTCTCTGCCCTGGTAGGAAAGAGAGGTTAGCAGGGAAAGTTCTGTTAAACCCAGATTAAATTACTTTCAGATTAACCATTAATTATGAGAAACTGATTAGAGCTTTATATATGCTTGCTCAACAAAATATTTGTTTTGGTACAGTGGTCAGTTAAAAGAAGCAGATACCCTTGAACTAGCAACCAATAATCCGGGATTGCTATACGGAGCAACAGTTTTTACAACCTTGCGAGTTTATCATCAATTATTAGAACATCCGCTGACCAATTGGAACTCTCACTGTCAGCGCCTAAAATCAAGTTTGCAAAGCTTTGGCTGGCAGCTACCTGACTGGCAGCGCTTGCGCTATGGTGCAGAGGTTTTATGCACTTCCTACCCCGTACTGAGGATCGCGATTTTTCCTGATGGACGAGAATGGATTACAGGGCGAGAACTTCCATCTGACTTAGTAGTGCGCCAACAACTGGGCATAGCTGCTTGGCTAGCGGAAGCTCCCGAATATCGCCGCCCCCTCGCTGCCCATAAAACTGGTAACTATCTCTCGGCTTGGCTTGCCCAGCAAGCTGCAAGGCAGTTGGGGGCAGCCGAAGCCATACTGGTCGATGCCAATGGTAACTGGCTAGAAACTAGTACTGGCAACCTCTGGGGTTGGTACGATCATTGTTGGTGGACACCACCCATAGCAGCTTCAATCTTACCGGGAGTAGTGCGATCGCAACTCCTTGATTGGTTCAGAGAACAGGGTTGGGCAATTAGAGAAGTAGCCTGGGATACTAAAATAGTAACAAAATTTGAAGCAGTTGCTTACACTAATAGCGTCATTGAAGTAATTCCTATCCATACCATCATTAGTGGCAAGGAACCTCTAACCTACGAACCCTTGCACCCTAGTCTGGAGCAACTGCGCAGTCGGTTTACCGAATCAGTGCCATATCAACAGAAGCTAGACTAACAGATAGGTAGCACGCTGATTCGGTAAAGACTCTTTTCTAAACAATTTACCTAAGCAATGTCAATTAATACTGAGAAAGGTTAACATTAGTTAATACAAGCAAGCTATGAAAAGCCCTCACATCCTCGCTATCAGGAGGTAACAATCGGTGAATAATAATAAAAAATGGAGAAATGCAGGGTTGTATGCACTATTAGCAATAGTAGTGATTGCCCTAGCAACAGCATTTTTAGACCAGCCATCTCAAAGTCAAGATACCTGGAAGTACAGCGAATTAATTGAGCAAGTCCAAAACCAGAAAATTGACAGCATTAAACTGAGTGCTGACCGTACCAGAGCAGTCGCTACAGCTCCAGATGGTAAGCAAGTCTTAGTTAACTTGCCCAATGACCCACAACTAATCAGCATCCTCAGTGAAAATGGTGTAGACATTTCGGTTTTACCCCAGAACGATGAAAACTTCTGGTTTAGAGCCTTAAGCAGCCTGTTCTTCCCCATACTCTTATTAGTAGGACTGTTCTTCTTACTCAGACGTGCCCAGAATGGTCCTGGCTCTCAGGCAATGAACTTCGGCAAGTCCAAAGCCAGAGTGCAAATGGAACCACAAACCCAAGTAACCTTTGGGGATGTAGCTGGTATTGAGCAAGCCAAGCTCGAACTCAATGAAGTTGTTGACTTCCTCAAAAATGCTGACCGCTTCACTGCTATTGGTGCCAAAATTCCCAAAGGTGTACTCTTGGTTGGACCTCCAGGAACCGGCAAAACCCTCCTTGCCCGCGCTGTTGCTGGTGAAGCTGGCGTTCCTTTCTTCTCCATCTCTGGTTCTGAGTTTGTGGAGATGTTTGTAGGTGTTGGAGCCTCTCGCGTGCGCGACTTGTTCGAGCAAGCCAAAAGTAATGCTCCCTGCATTGTCTTCATTGATGAAATTGACGCCGTTGGACGCCAGCGCGGTGCTGGTTTAGGAGGCGGTAATGATGAGCGAGAGCAAACCCTTAACCAACTACTGACAGAAATGGATGGTTTTGAGGGTAATACTGGTATTATTATTATCGCTGCTACCAACCGCCCAGATGTTTTGGATGCTGCCTTGCTGCGTCCTGGTCGTTTTGACCGGCAGGTGGTGGTAGACCGACCAGATTATGCAGGCCGTTTGGAAATCCTCAATGTTCATGCTCGTGGCAAAACCCTAGCTAAGGACGTTGACCTCGAAAAAATTGCCCGCCGCACCCCTGGTTTCACTGGCGCAGATTTGTCCAACCTGCTCAATGAAGCAGCCATCCTGGCAGCGCGTCGTAATCTTACAGAAATTTCCATGGATGAAGTCAACGACGCCATCGACCGTGTCTTGGCTGGACCAGAGAAGAAAGACCGAGTCATGAGTGAGAAGCGTAAAACCCTGGTTGCTTACCATGAAGCTGGTCACGCCCTAGTTGGCGCTCTAATGCCAGATTACGACCCAGTGCAGAAAATT
Organism: Symploca sp. SIO3C6; assembly: GCA_010692425.1. GTDB lineage: Bacteria > Cyanobacteriota > Cyanobacteriia > Cyanobacteriales > Coleofasciculaceae > SIO3C6. Next base: position 17,315 of record JAAHHJ010000017.1, read on the forward strand.
AGTATTATTCCTCGTGGTCGTGCTGGTGGTTTGACTTGGTTCACACCTAGTGAAGACCGGATGGATTCAGGTCTATATTCGCGCTCTTACCTGCAAAATCAAATGGCAGTAGCTTTGGGTGGTCGTATTGCTGAAGAAATTATTTTCGGTGAAGAAGAAGTGACCACTGGTGCTTCCAATGACTTGCAACAGGTTACTCGGGTAGCACGGCAGATGGTAACTCGCTATGGTATGAGCGATCGCCTCGGACCAGTAACCCTGGGACGACAAAATGGCAATATGTTCCTCGGTAGAGAAATTGCCTCAGACCGTGATTTTTCTAACACTACTGCTGCTGCAATTGACGAAGAAGTTAGCCAATTAGTCTCTCAAGCTTACGAACGCGCCAAAAATGTTTTGGTTAGTAATAAGCATGTCCTCGATAAACTATCCCAAATGTTGATTGAGAAAGAAACGGTAGATGCTGAGGAACTGCAAGATATCTTAGCCAATAGTGACGTCAAGATGGCAGCTATTGCTTAGTCCTTACTGGTAATAGGTTCTTAGCTAAGCTGCCAGAAGCCCCGCGCTCTAATATGCAGATTGAGCGTCGGGAGTATGTCACTATACCTTGAGTGCCCTCCGGTAGTTTCGGGGATGAAGTGTTAAAACACAGCAAGTAATAAGTAATAAATTTAATTTTGTAACATTTTTAAACTTATTACTTATTACTTATTACTTATTAACTTCCAATCTCTGGCACGACAATTACTGACGTTTACGAAGTACTTTTACTCTATAGAGTTGGAGACTTTTTTAGATAGGCTTAACTTCGTGAAAGCGATTGTAGTCGATGAGCAAACGCCCGTCACGCTTTTGCGAGAAAAGATCACAAAAACGCATGTTCCAAAGAATTTCACCTTCAATATAGGAGTAGCGAGCGTGAATGATCTGTGAAACTGTTTCATCTAGACCAGTTAGCGTTACTATAATTTCTGATCTCATCTTGGCGAACAACTCTGGTGTTACCCCATATAAAGGACTGCTCTGATCAATAGTATGCATTATTGTCCAAGTCAGCGCAAAGATTGGTGTTTCGCTGCGAACCAGTTTGAGGTCGTAGAAGCGTCGCATAAAACTACCTTCTTTGGTCACTTCATCACACAGTAAGCTAACTCGAACCTGGGCTTCCAAAATTTGGTTGCTGCGCTCGTTGGCAGTGCGTAACATCAAGGTAGGTACACCGTTGTAGGGAGTAATCACCGCTAGGCGACTGAACATAACTCTGGCTGTAGGATTTGAAAAACGGGCAAACATCAGTCCTGTCGCCATGGATAAACCTGTCAAACCTGCCAAAGCTTCAACGGCAACTAGTACATTAGCATAGTCTGTGCGCGGATACATAGCACCGTAGCCAATGGAAGACATGGTTTGAACACTGAAGAAAAAAGCATCTTGGAAAGAACCAGGGCGAGCATTCTCAATACAATCTCCCCCTAATAGGTATAAACATGCAAACAGGACATTGATGAGTATATAGCCTAAGGCAATTATTGCTAAAAACCAAGGCCAATTAATAATTAGCAGCAAATGATAGGGATCGCGCCAATAAGAGTGTGATCCACCTTTTCTCTCGACATCGAAACGTCTCTGCTTATCCCGATTCACCAGGCGTGTCGGAGGAACAGTACGATGCTTTTTATTCATCAACTGAAACTTAGAAGTTACCTTATTTAAGGTATATCGATATTAAAGCTATTAGGCTTCCACTTAGTGATCAATTGGAAAGACGGGAACATTTCAATTTTGCTAGAATGGATTATGCTTAATCCGGAATGGCTGAGCTCCAGTTTGTATAGATATATTGGTGTGTCTTGGCAAATATTTAAAATTTAGGATAACCCAAGAGGACTGATGGAACAATCAACTAAACTACCCACATTCCTGATTATAGGTGTCCAGAAAGCTGGAACTACTTCTATATATAACTATTTAAAGCAGCACCCCCAGGTGTACATGAGTCCCGTCAAAGAGACAAATTTTCTGGAAAGAGATTGGGAAAATCTTGCCCCTGAAGTGATTAATAAAAATGGGATTGATACCTTGGAAAAATATTCCCAACTATTTGCTGGTGTAAAGGATGAAGTTGCAATTGGCGAAGCTTCTCCCAACTATTTATTTCATTATGAATCAGCCTCTGCGCGCATACTTCGTTACCTGCCAGACGCCAAACTTATTGCCATCCTTCGCAATCCCATTGAAAGAGCATATTCAGATTATTTAATGCATATACGAGACGCAATTGGAGCTGGCAAGTCCAGAACTTTGTCAGAGCAAATTAAATCAAGATCTAATGCATCTTTTACTCTTCGCAAAGGACTTTACTATGAACAGTTGAAGTACTTTTTTGATGCCTTTGGCAAGGAGCAAGTGAAAGTATATTTATATGATGATTTCTCTAAAAAGCCTTTAGATACTATCCAGGATCTGTACAAATTTATTGGGGTTGATGATACATTTAACCCTGATATGTCTAAAAAATCTCAAGTTGCCCAAGTTCCTAGAGTTCAATTCTTGAACACCCTTTTACGCAAACAAAATCCCCTCAGGAAATTTACAGCTTCTGTACTCAAAAATATCATTCCTCTTCAGGTCAGACAAAATATCCGCTCTAGTCTTATCGATATGAACTCCACTGGCAAACCGTCTCTCTCAACAGAAGAGCGCCAGGAGCTAGTTAAATTCTACCGCGAAGATATCCTGAAATTGCAAGATTTAATCCACAAAGACCTGTCTTCCTGGCTCAGTATCTAGTGCATCTAGGCAAAAGTTTAAGTTATTGCCTTTAAACTATTGTCAGCAGTTGCTTGATGTGAACCAGGCTTTACTAGTCACTTATTTTGAGTAGGCTGCACTTTCAGACTGAAACTGAACAACCATTGCTTGATGAATTTAGATTCGACAGCATTTTTACTCTGACCTCACCATAGAGCTTTTGATTTGATTGGTAGCATAACTAACTTAGAGTCTAGGAGCCTTCTGCCCTTGAATTGCTTCAACTACTACTTAGACAAGTAAAACTCATCTACACCAGGAGAATTTAGCTACTTCAGTAGTATAAACTTGTTGAATAGAATATTTCTTTGCTATAATCCTATTCTTGCAAGTTCATCATTCAGCTGAATTTATTAATCAAGAGACTACGGGTTGACTTCGCCTCTATGGGCATTGTAAGGTCTGTAGTTATAATTTTGATTTTTGCTTATTAAAGCAATTTTTTGCTCTTATAGCAAACTTAAGCAAATATTTTAGTTCGTTGTGTAATCTAAAAATTACACAAAAGTGCCAGATTTAGATTAAGGGTTTTCATGGAGCGCCACCGCCAGACATTCAATCAAGTAATGAGTCACTTCAAGTACTCCGCCAAGCGTGTGAGCGAATGGAGCGGCATTGAACCGACTAAGCTCAGCAAATTCAGGCGTGGGCGGCGTGATCTCGAAGCTGGGGAGTTTCTATCCTTGATTGGTAGTCTGCCCCATGAGGCGCAGAAGTATTTTTGGGAGAACTTCCTCGGAGAAGACCTGCCGACTGTAGAAGAATTTGCCAAGCTGCGGGTTAAAAAAATTCTGACCGAGATTGCTCAGGAGCTTACCACAGAGAAGGTATCGAACGCTACAGAAAATCTTGGTGGAATGATGCCCAATTCATGGTGGTCTCCAGTTCCACAGGATAGTTTTCTGAACTCAGGGGGTTTTGTTAACTTATCTTTTAAGGCAAGAACTCGCTTAGCTAATTGGCTAAAGGTTGCTGCCCAATTACAAGGATTAACTCCTGACCAATTCGCTTCCTTATGCCGTCCAGGGGATAGGGAATTTTTGGCATTTTATCGCAATCTTTTAATCCCTAACCAAGACCTCGAATTTAACTTAGATGAACTGATACCTTTTCTCCCCTATTTGCCTGAAGTTGCTACCTGGAGGAGTGATTCTCCCGTAATTACTCAAGGAGTGTATAAAGGTACGGTGAGTGACTTGATTCGCTTGCTGGAGTCAGATGGTCTGAAATCTTTAAGTATATGATCGTTTGCCAATTGCTTAGACGATACAGCTTGGCTTCCCACTGTATTTTCTGGCAGTAATTACTGAAATCAAGTTGAAGTGAGTGATGTTTTAGAGATTGCTGATCGGAAATTTCTTCTAAAAAAGAACTTCCCTCTCCCACAGGTAATAACTCCTCAAGGGGTTGATATAGCCTGTCTCCGAATTTTTCCAGAGAGGGGAAGTTTTGGTAGAGAATTTTACCTTTATAGGCAATCTGGCAGCTATCTTGTTCTTGATCCGCAGTCCATACCAATACCCTCAATTTACTGCAAACTTTTGCCTCATTTTTACTACCGTAGGGACCACAGCTAATTCTTTGACCTTGTCTGAGTTGTATTCTGCTCCAGAATGCTCCTGAACTCTGATATATATAGATAATTTTACCTAGGAACGAGAGGAGCATAATTTTATTCATAGACTGTTTTAGTATAACTCTCATATTTCGATAAGGAAATTTGAGAAATAGTAGTGCTACCATACAAATTTTGGCACGATGGGTGTCACGCCGTAGCATATCTGGGCAAAAAGATGTTAGAATAAATCAGTTTTTTGGCAGTAGTGATCTCCACAAATGAATCTGAAAACCTGATGATAACGTGATTGCTTGCCATTTCTGAATATGTGTGATAACAGCTAGTTGGGAACATCACCTCCCTACTTAAAAAACTGTGATTCGGTATTCATAGTTCATAATTCGTGGTTATGAACTGTAAGCAATTAGCCAGAAGAATGGGACAAATATATAAATTGGCAAATTAGTGAAAGAGTTTTAATTCCTAGCCTCGGAGCCTTGGAGCTTTCTTTCTAAAAACCAAGATTAATGTACCTCACCAATAGGAAAACTGCTATAGCTAATGCCCTGCTCCCCGATGTATGAATAGAAATTCCCGACGTCATCCTTGGCCTGCGACAGTTAAAGAAGCAAAGATAGTTCAGCAACAACTACAACCAGAGGTAATTACCTCAGATCAGCTGGAAGAAGTACTCTATATTGCGGGCGTCGATGTCGGTTTTGAGGACAATGGTAGAATATCCAAGGCGGCAGTAGCAGTACTAAGTTTTCCTGACTTGCAGCTACAAGAGCAAGGGATTGCCAAATGTCCTACCACCTTTCCTTATATACCTGGTTTCCTCTCATTCCGGGAAGTGCCAGTAATACTTGATGCCTTAGAACAAATCAACACTGTTCCAAATCTGATTCTATGCGATGGTCAAGGTATTGCTCATCCCCGTCGTTTTGGTCTGGCTTGTCATTTGGGAGTACTGACAGATATTCCTACAATTGGGGTAGCCAAGTCCTTATTTATTGGTAAGCACGACGAGTTAGCGGAAGAGAAAGGTAATTGGCAACCACTGCACCATCAAGGAGAAATTGTGGGAGCAGTAGTGCGATCGCGTACTCGGGTAAAACCAATCTATGTTTCTATAGGTCATCGCCTTAGCTTACCCACTGCGATTAATTATACTCTGCGCTGCACTACCAAATATCGATTGCCAGAGACAACTCGCTGGGCAGATAAGCTGGCATCATGCTAAAGGTGAACACTAGTATATCCAGAATCTTAACAAGCCAAAATCACCTCTAGCGAGAGAAAATAAAGGCACAACTCCTAATTATCTTCTCATAATATGAGCTGCTGCCTCAATCCCGATTGCCAAAATCCCCATAATCCGGATGGGGCAAAGTTTTGTCATAGCTGTGGGATGCCTCTAGTGCAGCTGCAGGGTCACTATCGAATTATCAGGCTGCTTTCTGCTCAGGGAGGATTTGGCAGAACTTACATAGCTGAAGATACACATAAGCTGAATGAATGCTGCGTAGTTAAGCAACTGGCACCAAAAAATCGAGATCCCTGGGTCCTTGAGAAGTCTATACAGTTATTTGAGCAAGAGGCAAGGCGTCTGCAACTCTTAGGAGAGCATACTCAGATTCCCACGATGTTTGCTTACTTTGAGCAAGAGCAGCACCTGTATTTAGTGCAGCAGTATATTGAAGGGCAAACTTTAGTTGATGAGTTAAAGGAGTACGGAACCTTTAGTTCACAAGAAATTCGGGAATTTCTGTTCGACTTTTTAGGCATTCTCCAGTTTGTTCATCAACACGGTGTTATTCATCGTGATATTAAGCCAGACAATATTATTCGTCGCCACAGTGATCACAAATTAGTACTAATCGATTTTGGGATTGCCAAGCAGTTGAGTGCGACAATTATGTCTCAAACTGGAACGACTGTTGGCTCATTTGGATATGTGCCAATCGAACAAATGGAGGGAGGAAAAGTTTACCCTGCCAGTGATTTATACAGTTTAGGTGCAACCTGCTTTCATCTGCTGACAAGCATTCACCCCTGGCAACTTTGGAAGACACAAGGGTATGGTTGGGTTGCTCACTGGCGAGAGCATGTGCAAGAACCCTTAGACAATGCTTTGGGAAAAGTTCTTAACCGCTTGCTACAGGAAAACTATCAGCAGCGCTATCAATCAGTCGAAGAAGTATTGGAAGATTTGAGTATTGAGTCACAGCGAGGGCCTGTTTTATCTCCTGCAAGATTTTTCTGGACTCAGTCACACTCAGGAGCATTTACAGATTCATTTACAAAGCGCCATAAGCTCAAAAAAACTTTGTTGATAGGAGGTAGTATTCTGTTAGTAGGATTTGGGGGATATGGAGTTTGGCAGTTAAAAACTCATTTCCTCAATACTGATTTTATTACCTTTAATAAACTCAAATATGATCTTGCTGCCATCAGGAAGCTTCAGCCTGTAGCAATGTCAATCGCTATTAGCCCCGATGGCAAGACTTTGGTTAGTGGAGATGACCAAGAAATTAAAATATGGAATCTGAGTCCTTGGAAACTCAAACAAAGTTTTGCTGGACATGCAAAATGGGTTCTTAGCCTTGCCATTAGTCCTGATGGCAAAACCTTGGCAAGTGGAGGTCAAGACTGGATTCAGATTTGGAATCTCAGTACAGGCAAAGTAAAAAATACCCTTATTAATAGACATAATGATGAAGTTATTGCCCTTGCCATTAGCCCGGATGGACAGATGCTGGTGAGTGGCAGTAGGGATAAGACTATTAATATTTGGGACTTGAAAACAGGAGAATTGAAACATATTCTTACTGGACATATGGATCAGATTTTTTCTCTGGCTATTAGTCCTGATGGGCAGACTTTAGCTAGTGGGAGCAGAGACAGGACAATTAAGCTTTGGAATCTACATACAGGAGAGTTGAAAACTACTCTCGTAGGGCATACCGCAACAATTAATTCCCTCGTCATTAGTCCAGATGAACAAACGCTGGTAAGCGGGAGCAAAGATACAACAATTAAGCTCTGGAATCTAAATACAGGAAAGTTGAAAAGCACTCTCCTAGGACATACTAGGAAAGTTAATTCCCTTGCCATTAGTCCGGATGGACAGATAGTTGCTAGTGGCAGTCAGGATCGGAGTGTCAAAATTTGGAAGCTGAGTACGGGTAAGCTGAAACTCACTCTAGATGAGCATGACGACGAGGTTATCTATGTCGCTATTACTCCAGATGGACAGACATTGGTGAGTGGAAGTTACGACGGAACTATCAAGATGTTTTTGCTACTAGATTAATGTTTATTGTTCATTGTTCATTGTTCATTGTTCATTGTTCATTGTTCATTGTTCATTGTTCATTGTTCATTGTTCATTGTTCATTGTTCATTGTTCATTGTTCATTGTTCATTGTTCATTGTTCATTGTTCATTGTAGTCAAAGATAAACGAATTGGTTTGATTATGTTTTTTTCAAAAATCGGCAGTCCCTTGAATTATGACCGATGAACTATGAACCAGGAGCCATGAATACTACAGGCAAGCATTACATCATATTGAGTGGGTCTACATCAATAGTAAAGCTTACGTTTTTAGAACAAATTTTTCGCAAATCTTCCAAGTTTGGCAACTCTACAGGCATATGTGGCGGAAACTTAAGCAAAATCTGCCACCGATAACGATTGGCAACTCGCATTACACTGGCAGGCGCAGGCCCCAAGATTTCGTAATCTGATATAGCAGTAGCTAAGCTATCTGCTATTTCCTCAGCAACATTCTCCACTTCAGATGCATCCAAACTACTCAAACGCAATAGAATCAGATGCCCATAAGGAGGATAGTTTAACTCAGCCCTTTGTGCTAGTTCTGCTTCCGCAAAGGACTGATAATCATGATGCTGCACAGCCTTAATAACTGGATGTTGTGGAGAATAAGTTTGAATTATTACTTTACCAGGATCATCACCACGACCAGCCCTACCTGCCACCTGAGTGAGAGTTTGAAATGCTCTTTCTGCTGCTCGATAGTCCCCCAAATGTAACAGTCCGTCAGCTGCTACAACCCCCACCAGAGTTACTCCAGCTAAATCCAGCCCTTTGGTCAACATTTGCGTACCAACCAACAGATCAGCTTCTCCATTAGCAAATTGCGTTAACAGCTTGCGGTGGGAACCTTTAGTGCGGGTGGTATCGCTATCAAATCGAATCAGGCGCAACCCGGGAAACTGTTGCGTTAACTCATTAGTTACTCGTTGGGTGCCACTGCCAAAGAATTTCAAGTAAGGAGAACTACAATTCGGGCAAGTTTTAGGGTGTGGTTGTCCGTAGTTGCAATAGTGACAACGCAGTAACTGAGGAGCCCCTTGATGAGTGTAATGATACGATAACGAAACATCACAGTAAGGGCATTCGATTACATATCCGCAACTACGGCAAGACACAAAAGTACTATGACCCCTGCGGTTAATAAATAAAATCCCTTGTTTTCCTTGCTCTTGCATTTGTTGCAAAGCACTTTGTAGCGAACGGCTAAAAATAGAACGATGACCTTGTTGCAACTCACGTCTCATGTCCACCACTTCCACCGGTGGCATTGGTCGTGATTGAATGCGCTCCGGCAAAGACAAATAATAAAATTGAGGCTTTGAAATCGGGAATTTATCCTCTGTCTCTCCCTCTCTCCCCCTCTCCCCCTCTCCTTGTGCATAAGAATTCTCCTGCTCCCTAACACTCACCCAGGTTTCCAAAGAAGGTGTCGCCGAACCTAAGACCAGGGGGCAGTTTTCTAGCTGAGCACGCCACTGGGCGACGGTGCGAGCATGATAGGCGGGAGCTGGTTGATTTTGCTTAAAACTAGAGTCATGTTCTTCATCCAAGACAATTAAACTCAGCTTGGGTAAGGGGGCAAAAACTGCAGAACGAGTGCCAATCACTACCTGTGGCTCACCTGTCAGCATCTGCCGCCAAGTGTCATAACGCTCACCCTTGGCAAGGGCACTGTGATAAACGCTAATTTTATCGCCAAAACGGGCGCGGAAACGGTCAGTGAGTTGTGGAGTTAAACCAATCTCTGGCACTAGGACGAGGGCAGATTTTCCTTGTTCTAGAACAGCAGCAATCGCCTGTAAATAGACCTCTGTCTTTCCTGATCCCGTCACCCCATGCAACAGTATTTGGGTGTAACTATCAAGATTATTGATAACTTCTAAAGCTTGAGTTTGTGATTGTGTTAGTGACTTCGGTTGATCCCCAGCAACTTTTGGTTCTAAAGAGCGTCGCAATACTTCTCTTGAGATAATAACAACATAGCCTTTTTGTTCCAACAACTTTACGGGTGAGTAAGTTGTTTGGCAAATTTGCAGCAAGTCTTTTAGCCATAAATCGCCGCCGTTGCGCCGCAGCGTTTCCAATATTTCCCACTGCCGCCTGGTTAAGTCAGTTCTACTAAGGGTTTCGGCAACCAAAGTTACAGCCTTCTGTAGCTTGGGCCGTGAGGGTTTGGGTGCTTCGAGATAACTTTCAATCCAACCGCGCTTGAGTAACTCCTGCACTCCCCGACTGGCACCTCTAATCTGACGTTGGAGGTAGAAGAAGCTGTAATCTCCGTCTGCTTGAGACAACAGCAGCGTTAACAGCTGACGAGCAGTTGCACTAACAAAAGCCTCAGCACCATCAGGTATTACAGCTCGCTTGAGGCGAATCCGGCGCTGTGAGCGCCTCAGGAGCCCAGGGGGCAGTGCTCCTCGAACCACCGAAATCAGAGGTGTACAATAGTACTTAGCAACTCTGTGCAGTAAGTGCCAGTAGGATTGGCTGAAAAAACCAGCACAGAGTATATCTTCAACCTCTCGAATTTTCTCTGGTGCTAACTCAGGAGGTGGTGAGTTTAAAATTTCAATCGCAATTGCCCCGATTACAGAGGCTCCAAAAGGCACGCTTAAGACATCTCCAGGGTTAACTGATAAACCTGATGGTAGTCGATAAGTATATAACCCTTGGCTACCCGGACAATCTACTAGAACTTCAACCCAGCGCTTCTGAGTAGAATCAGATTGATAAGATGCCCCTGGTTCAGCCAATACTATACTCAAGCGGGAATTAGACATATGGCCAACCCTACTCACCAAAAACTACTCCTATGTTGTGCGGAGGTTTTGCCTTGAAACCAATCAATTGTAGCTGTTTTAAGATTACGACAAGAACTACAACCACCCTTGATCCTTACCAAGGGAGGCTTGACATAATTTCTCGCCGTGTCCCCGTCTTTAAAGTGGGGGACGAGTGCCAGAGGACAATTAACAGTCGGCGAAACACTAGATAGGAAGAAATTAATCTTAACTGATGACTTCAATGCTGGTTCATTTAAACTAAAATGAACTCGCGACTTAAGTTGGTACACCAAACAACAGATAAAGCGAGAGAGGATAGTCCGTCGCGCCCAGGGATATTTTGTCCAATTCTGTACAGATGTAGAGTACTCTGAACCTTTGCCTAGAACTAACTCTTTTATGGGCATTGATTTAGGAATTAAAGAGTTCTACACCGATAGTAACGGGGATGTTGTTAGCAACCCTCGCTACTTAAGAAAGTCTCCACTAAGACTAAAAAGAAGGCACCGGCGGAAATCAGCAAGAGCTAAGGGTGGAAAGAATCGACACTCGAACTCATCAATGTCTAATTGCCAGACGGTATTAGATCGCGACACAACGCTCTAGTAAGTACAGGTATTTAGAAACGGTAGGGTTATGATGCAGACTACGAAGCCGGTATTAGACCCCCTTGGAGAATACTCTTCCCAAGACACTCGATGCTAAGCAAGAATATGTAGTGTAAATATCTTGTCTACTTTCTCACTCTTGATAGATAGTAAAGCTAGATACTATATGAGATTCTATTGCTATAGCAAAATTAATGGCAATCAGTTAACTTAGTTAAGGTTATTCAGGAGTTATCTACCTCGCATTCATATTGATTGACCAAATTTTTGTATATTTTTTGTTCTTAAACGAAAAAAACTCTAAATCGGTGCTAATAATCACAAAAACCATGCTGGCGGACATGTTGTCTCCCTTCTACTGATTCGCACTGGTTTGAGCCAAGCTAGACCAACATCAAAGTTGGCATGAGAGTTTTGTAAATTAAGTTAACAGTTAGTAGATCATTGACTATGAAAAACACTATTTTTGAATTTCTGGATTTAGATCAATTTATGGGTTTAGGGAGCGCCTCCCATCTCCGGCTAGGGTCTTAAGCTCAAGCATTAGTGACACAGCTGAGGTCAAGCCAGACACTAGCCAAATTTCTTATGTAGCTTTAGAATCATTACTTTCTAGTTAAAAAGTCACCGCCAAGCAGATCTTGGGAGTATTGAGTAATCCCACTCGACCTTGAGCCAATGCTTGATCTTCGGTGAATACATAATCGCTCTCGCCGTTGACAAGGCGCTTTACAAAAAACCAGACCTCTCGTCACTAAGCAAGGTTAAGCAATCAGATAACACCTTTGACAATCCTCCCTTTATACACTCAAAAATCACATCTCTCTATGAATATTTCCGAGTTAAGCTCAACTGATACTCTCAAATCTACAGAAGATCACGAATTTTCTCACTTTGAGCATATTGAAGCTGACGAAAGCGATTTGAACCTCGTGCAAGTAGAATTTTCCGAATCTGTGGATTTCTTAGGAGAAAGTAGTGCCTCAGGATATCGCAAAACTGACACTGATGATACTGTAGGCGCTTTCTTTAAAGAGATGGCACGCTATCCGCTCCTTAAGCCAGAAGAGGAGATAGAGCTAGCTAATAGTGTTAAGTCTGTTGTCACTATCAATGAATTACGGGAAAGCTTAAAACTGCAACTAGAGCGCACTCCTACTAAGGCAGAACTAGCAGCAGCGGTAAATCTAACAGAACGTCAGTTGGAAAATCGACTCTATCGTGGTCGTGTTGCCAAGCGCAAGATGATTCGCTCCAACCTGCGTTTGGTTGTATCAATTGCCAAGAGATATCTCAATCGGGGTGTTCCTTTTCTGGATTTGATTCAAGAGGGCGCTTTGGGATTGAATCGTGCCGCCGAGAAATTTGATCCGGAGAAGGGCTACAAATTTTCTACCTATGCTTACTGGTGGATTCGTCAGGCGATTACACGCACTATTGCTAACGATGCCAGGACAATTCGCCTGCCAATTCACATTGTTGAAAAACTTAATAAACTAAAAAAAGCACAGCGCGAACTCAAGCAAAAACTTCAGCGCAATCCCACTGAGGCAGAAATGGCTCAAGCCTTAGAGATTTCCCGAACCAATTTGCGTCAACTGTTACAGCTGCGTCGGAGATCTTTATCCCTTAACCACAGAGTTGGTAAAGGAGAAGACACTGAACTGGTGGATTTACTCGAAGACAATGATCTGCGATTGCCTGAAACTCAGATGAATGAAGCAATGATGCGCCAGGAGATTTGGGATGTCTTGAGCGATGTTCTAACTGAGCGAGAAAAAGATGTGATTTCTCTGCGCTATGGTCTTGCTAGCAGTGAGCCCTACACACTAGAGGAAGTGGGAGGCATGTTTAACCTCTCCCGTGAACGCGTGCGTCAGATCCAAAGTAAAGCTATGCGTAAGCTGCGTCGCCCTCAAGTGGCGCGACGGCTGAAAGGTTGGCTTAACTAATTCCTGTAGTAGTGCCCCATAATAACGGAAGTTTAAAGGTAATCCGAATCACACTCAAGACCTTGCTAGTTAAAAGGTGAAGCCCTACTGCCTTGGAGTGGCTCACGAAGTTTGAAGGTTTGTATTTGTCTTTCTTTTAGACATTTACAGACTCGTGATGAGTTACCTGTACGCATAGGGCTTAAAGCTCGTGGAGATTATCCTTGAGTAAAGGGATTTGCTCCTAGGATCCGGATGCTGGAGAACATCCGGAAGTGCGTAACAGATAAATTAGCTAGAAAAAAGAACTAAGGAATAGGAAATAGTTCTATTGCCTATTCCGTATTGATACTGGTTCGACTTCCTGGCGAAAACTGATAAACCATCGATCAGCAGTTCGAGAAATAGTTACTGATTTGGGTAGTAACCCGCAGGGCAAATGCTCATAGGTTTTGAGCTTGCCCAATTTTGGCAACTTTCACTGTTGATTAACCCTTTTATTTCCTATTTGAATAGTCTACGCCCGCTTTCTATCCCTAATCTTGATTAAGCATCTATTATAATTGAGCCACATCAGTGCTAGCGTGTCAGTAGCCACAGGAGAGACTTTGAGGCTATCCTCTCAACTATAACCGTATCTCCAATGCCCTCCCCGCAAGGAGAAAGGCAATTCCCACGAAGTTGCGGATTGACATAGTGGCGGTTGCTGCTTCTTTGCCAGCGCCTTAGCCAAACGGCTCCCAAAGATCTAGTAATTGCCCTGCTTTGATGATGCCCGGAGGGCTTTAGAGGAAGTGCCAGAGGCGATTAGCCTTTCGGAGTTAGCACTTCCGTGATGGCAATCAAAATAGAAGTAGCAGTGGAGATTAGTTTTATTTATCTTCTGGCAACAGTGCCATAATTTGATCGACAAACTGTTGATGGTCAACAACCGGTTTAGAGATGTAGCCATCGGCACCACTTTGCTTGAGAAAGTTTTCGCGATCGCCCTCCATCGCATGAGCCGTAACTAAAATAATCGGCATATTTGAAGTTTGAGCATCGGCTTTCAGCATCTGAGTAATCTTAATACCATCTACTGATTTACCTTGGTAAACACTGTGAGCCAGGGAAACATCCATCAAGATAATGTCAGCTGCTCCAGATTGGGCAATCTTCATCACCTCTTCCACATCTTCGGTATGCTTTACATCCAAACCGCCCCTTTTGCTGAGAATCTTGGAAAAAACACGAGCATTAATCGGATCGTCTTCTACAATCAAAACGGTTTTCATGGGCGTTGCCTCAAGAAAGTCCTAATCTTTATAAAGTGCGCCTTTAATCATTAAGTCTGACAGGGACTGGGCAATGTTGCCATTGCTAAGGCAATAAGTTATCACAAATTTGGTCAGATCATAGGGAACTTAACTCTCATGGCAAAACAGTTGAACCTGCTTGGGACCGAAAGGGTCATCCCCACAGCTCTACATGCGGAGATGGAACGGTCATATCTTGAATATGCCATGAGTGTAATCGTTGGACGTGCCTTACCCGATGTCCGGGATGGTCTCAAGCCAGTCCATCGGCGCATATTGTATGCGATGCATGAACTAGGTTTAACTCCAGATCGACCTTACCGCAAGTGCGCTCGCGTTGTGGGAGACGTTTTAGGTAAATATCATCCCCATGGTGATCAGGCGGTTTACGACGCCATGGTGCGCCTCATACAAGATTTTTCTTCGCGCTATCCCCTCCTGGCTGGTCATGGTAATTTTGGGTCAGTGGATAATGATCCACCAGCAGCAATGCGCTATACCGAAACTCGACTCTCTCCCATCGGTAACGAAGCGCTACTCTCAGAAATTGGGGAGGCAACAGTTGATTTTATCAATAACTTCGATGGTTCTCAACAAGAGCCAGTGGTTTTACCAGCTCAACTGCCCATCTTATTGCTCAATGGCAGCTCTGGCATTGCTGTGGGCATGGCAACCAATATTCCTCCCCACAATCTGGCAGAGGTGGTTGATGCTCTCATTGCCCTAATTGATCGCCCCAATTTGACAGATGAGAAACTAACCCAATTAATTCCAGGCCCTGACTTTCCCACCGGAGGCGAAATTGTCGAAACCTCAGGAATTAAAGATGCTTACAGTATTGGTCGCGGTAGTATCCAAATGCGCGGCATT
Organism: Symploca sp. SIO3C6; assembly: GCA_010692425.1. GTDB lineage: Bacteria > Cyanobacteriota > Cyanobacteriia > Cyanobacteriales > Coleofasciculaceae > SIO3C6. The sequence goes on from JAAHHJ010000017.1 coordinate 32,515, forward strand.
GCTAAACTAGAACAAATTACAACTGGCCGAGGGCGGCGCTCTCGGCGAACTGCGATCGTAGTTAGCGAGTTGCCTTACCAGGTAAATAAAGCAGCCTGGATTGAAAAAATGGCAGACCAGGTTAATCAAGGACGCATCGAAGGGATTGCCGACTTGCGGGATGAGAGCGATCGTGAGGGGATACGCGTGGTGATCGAACTCAAACGAGATGCCAAAGCCCCAGAAGTTCTCCAGAAGCTCTATCAGCAAACGGCTCTGCAAAGTAACTTTGGGGCAATTATGCTGGCTCTGGTAAATGGGCAACCGCGCCAACTAACCCTGCGTCAGTTGTTAGAGGAATTCTTAAGCTTTAGAGAACAAACCCTTACCAGGCAATATGCTTACGAGTTAGAACACAAACAAAGACGTCTCCATCTTGTTGAGGGCTTATTGGCATCCCTAGTCCAACTTGACACGATGATCGACATCCTCAGAAATGCTGCTGATGGTACCAGTGCGAAGATGTCTCTTCAAGAGCAGTTAAATCTCTCTGAGTTCCAGGCAGATGCAATCTTGAGCATGCCTCTGCGACGACTTACTGGTTTAGAGCGGCAAAAATTACAGACAGAGTGTGAGGAACTCGAAGAGCGAATTGAGCAATTACAGCAATTACTCAGTAATCGACAGGAGTTGCTCAAGACTTTGAAGAAAGACTTGCGAGCCCTCAAACGTAAATATGCTGAGCCTCGTCGCACTAAAATTAGGTCGCTGACTTCTGAGCAAAGGAAGCAGGAGGGCAAGGGAGCAGATAAACCCGCCAGCAAAGGAGAACAAAAGACTAAGAGCAAGAAATCTTTGCAATCGACGCTCCCCATAGCCGATGAAAAAACTGTTCTGGAATTTACCTACCAAGGCTATGTGCAGCGTCAGCGCCCTGCTACAGAGCAAAAATCTACCAGTGCCTTTAAGCAAGGGGATGACTTTGTCATCAAGACTCAGCTAGCATCTACACAAGAAGAATTAGCTGCGATCACTAGCAGTGGTAAAGCATATCGAGTCAAAATTGCAGATATTCCACCAGCCGCTGGGCGCAAGCAGGGAACTTCCTTAGTGAGTTTGCTCCCCAAAGGGGCAATATCTGATACCGTTACCGGGCATTTAAATCTGTCTACTCTTGAGAGGAATTTAACTCTGATTTTGCTAACTCAGCAAGGGCGAATCAAACGTTTACCAGTTTCCGAGTTGAATAGTCTGACCTCGCGCGGGACTACGCTGGTTAAGCTTAAGGAAGATGATCAATTAAAGTACTTTAACCTGGCCAAAACCAGTGAACAACTAGTTTTGGCCACCAGTAATGGAAGGCTTTTGCGCTTGGAAATTAATGATCAACAGTTACCGCTCATGGGACGTACAGCTCAAGGCAACCAAGCCTCTCGTTTGCGGCGTCGGGAGAAGTTAGTTGGTTGCGTGACACTGGCTACTGATGACAATCTCTTACTGGTTTCTGAGCAGGGATACGGTAAACGCTTGAGATTGGGTGCAATTAGGTTAGCAAATCGTGGTGACATTGGTACTCAGGGACTACAATTTAAGACTGCCACAGATGCTTTGGTAGGTATAGTAGCAGTTACTAAAGCCTCTGAAGTTGCACTAGTAACTAGTACCGAGCGAGTCTTACGGTTGCAGTCGAATTCCGTGAAGTTACAGGGTAAAGATGGGGTGGGCGATCGCCTCGTTAAACTTCAACCTTCAGAAAAGATTGTAAGAGTTATTCTTCTGGAGCTGTCATAATTGGGAGATAGGAACTTCCGCGATATCGTTAGAATATAGCCAACTTTTGCTATCAAAGAGCAAACAACACGCTTTTCAACAACTGGAAACGATGAGGGCAGTTTTCTGCCAAAAAAGTCCAGCTATTGCAGCGAAGAGTGTGGTTAATCGTCACTCCGGTAACTGGATTTTCAAGCTTTGACCCCTCGACGGGGACAAAGCTTGACCGATGTCCCTCCCCAACCTGCTTCGCTGAGGGTGGGGTCTAACGCGAATACGATGACCAGTGCTACAGCAGTTAAAACTCAGTATGAAGCAATTATTGGTCTAGAAACCCATTGTCAGCTGAGTACCCAAACTAAAATTTTCTCTCCTGCCTCTACAGAATTTGGCGCTACTCCAAATACCAATATCGATCCGATTACGATGGGGTTGCCAGGAGTATTGCCTGTACTTAACCAAAAGGTACTCGAGTACGCTGTCAAAGCTGGTTTAGCTCTAAATTGCCAGATTTCACCCTATAGCAAATTTGACCGTAAACAGTACTTTTATCCGGATCTCCCCAAAAACTATCAAATTTCACAATACGACCTGCCAATTGCTGAGCATGGCTGGTTGGAGATTGAACTTACAGACGAAGCCGGTAATCCTATACGCAAAAAGATTGGGATCACTCGCCTGCATATGGAGGAAGATGCAGGTAAGCTAGTTCATGTTGGTAGCGACAGACTTTCCGGTTCTACTCACTCTCTGGTGGATTACAACCGTGCTGGTGTACCATTGATCGAAATTGTCTCGGAACCAGATCTTCGTTCTGGTCAAGAGGCAGCAGAATATGCCCAAGAATTGCGTCGGATTGTACGCTACATTGGTGTCAGTGACGGCAACATGCAGGAAGGTTCTCTGCGTTGTGATGTTAACATTTCGATTCGACCTGTTGGTCAAAAGAAGTTTGGCACCAAGGTCGAAATCAAAAATATGAACTCCTTCAACGCTATTCAAAAGGCGATTGAATATGAGATCGACAGACAAATTGCTGCTATGGAAGCTGGCGATGGCGACTCCATTGTTCAAGAAACTCGACTTTGGGAAGAAGGTGGTCAGCGCACAATTAGTATGCGCAGTAAGGAAGGTTCGAGTGATTACCGCTATTTCCCTGAACCTGATTTGCCTCCTATTGAAGTCTCAAAGGAGCTTTTAGAGCAATGGCGCCGTCAATTAGTGGAATTACCGGCACAGAAACGCAGTCGCTATGAACAGGAGCTGGGGCTTTCTGCCTATGATGCCAGAGTCCTAACTGATGATCGAGCAGTGGCAGAGTATTTTGAAACAGCCGTCAGTGCTGGAGCTAATGCCAAACAAGCTGCTAACTGGGTAATGGGAGATATTGCCGCCTATCTCAATACTGAGAAACTGGAAATCGAACAGATTGCTCTGAAACCAGTTGTCCTTGCAGAACTGATTAAGCTGATTGAAGATAGCACGATTAGCGGCAAAATTGCTAAAGAGATTTTACCAGAACTCCTATCTCAAGGCGGTTCTGCTAAAGAGTTAGTTGAACGCAAGGGTTTGATTCAAATCTCGGACAAGGGTCAACTTGAAGCTATCATTGATGAAGTAATTTCTGCCCATCCTAAGGAACTAGAACAGTATCGCAACGGTAAAACAAAGCTACAAGGCTTTTTTGTTGGTCAGGTGATGAAGAAAACTAGTGGTAGGGCTGATCCTAAACTGACTAACCAAATTCTCGGCAAGAAGCTGAATAGTTAGTGAAGTTTACGAAAAAAATATATTAGTGGGTGTAACCCCTCAGGCCTAAAATGTTATAGTCTGATAAACAGATGCACCCTGATGATCGAGAGAGTCGCCTAAGTGGCTCTCTCTTTTTTTATGGAACAGCGAGAAAAAATTAAATAGGGGGTGACACCCCCCAGGTCGGATATGGTATATTATGTTAAGTAGATGCACCCTGATGATCGAGAGAGTCCCGATGTGGCTCTCTTTTTTTTATGGAACAGTGAGAAAAAATTAAATAAGGGGTGACACCCCCCAGGTCGGATATGGTATATTATGTTAAGTAGATGCACCCTGATGATCGAGAGAGTCCCGATGTGGCTCTCTTTTTTTTATGGAACAGTGAGAAAAAATTAAATAAGGGGTGACACCCCCCAGGTCGGATATGGTATATTATGTTAAGTAGATGCACCCTGATGATCGAGAGAGTCCCGATGTGGCTCTCTTTTTTTGTGTTTCTAAAGCCAAATGCCAGATGTCTAGGCTCTAGGGAGTTGATATAATCACCTCTCATGCAGGAATAATTGTTTTCAAAAGAACTCATGTCGGACTGGCAGGAAATTCTCGGTGGTGTTACAGCTCCTAAAGGTTATCGAGCAGCTGGAATTGCTGCTGGCTTGAAACCTTCAGGGTTGCCGGATTTAGCATTGATTTTGTCAGATGTAGACGCGATCGCAGCTGGTGTGTTAACTACTAGTCAAGTTCGCGCTGCTTGCGTAGACTATTGCCGTGAGCGCCTACAAGCCAAGCTTGGTGCTCGCGCCATATTTTGTAACGCTGGTCAAGCTAATGCTGCTACTGGTGAACAGGGCTGGCAAGATACTTTGGCGAGTGCTAAAGCTATCGCAGAAGCGCTCAAAATTCCTGCCGACTCAGTTTTACTGGCTTCCACTGGTGTGATTGGTCAACGCATCCGCATGGATGCACTGTTGTCAGGAATTCCAGAACTAGTTAGCACTGCCTCAGAAACAGGTTCAGATGCAGCTGCTCAAGCAATTGTCACCACAGATTTGGTTCCCAAATCGATCGCCCTAGAAACAACTATTGACAATCGTCCCGTCAGGATTGGGGGCATTGCTAAAGGTTCCGGCATGATTAATCCTAATATGGCGACCATGCTTGCCTTTGTAACTTGCGATGCAGCAGTTTCTCCTTCTCTTTGGCAGCAGATGTTGAGTCGGGCAGCGGACAAAAGTTTTAATCAAATTACTGTAGATGGAGATACTAGCACGAACGATACTTTGATAGCTTTGGCTAATGGGCAGTCGCGCACGGCGGCGATTACTCAAATGGGACTTGTTGCTGAAAAGTTAGAGGCGATGCTGACAGCTGTTTGCCAGCATTTGGCAAAGGCAGTGGCAAGAGATGGTGAGGGTGCCACCTGTCTAATTGAAGTGCAGGTAAGTGGAGCCCCGGATGATCATGCTGCACGTCGAATTGCTAAAACTATTGTTGGTTCGTCTTTAGTTAAGTCTGCTGTGTTTGGTCGTGACCCCAATTGGGGCAGAATTGCGGCGGCGGCTGGGCGTGCAGGTGTACCCTTTGAGCAAGAAAATCTGCGTATTCAGTTAGGGGATTTCTTGTTGATGGAGAATGGTCAACCTTTGGCTTTTGCTCTTGATGCTGCTAGTGGTTATCTTAAGCAGGCGGCGGCTGGTGAATATTTGAAGGAAGATACGGTTTTAATTTCGGTTAGTATCGGCAATGGTCATGGCAGGGGTACGGCTTGGGGCTGTGATTTGAGTTATGACTATGTGAAGATTAATGCGGAGTATACGACTTAAATTTTGCTTAGCGAATCCTTGCGGAGCCAGAAGCCCACACCGTAATCTATGATTCGGTGTGGGAGATGTCACTATCAATTCCTTTACCCGCCTGGGGTTCAAACCCCAGTCTAAGAGCTTAAGTCCTCTAAGAGAGGACTTAATGCTGATCCTAGAAAGATTTCAGTCCATGTGAAAATCATAATTGGAGGCGCGGCATTCCTCTCGTCGCACTCAAGCGAGAGTCTCCTGCCGCGAAGACAGATGAATACCCTTCCCATCAACATACCCCCAACCCTCAAAATCACCCAAGAACAATTTGAACTCCTCGCCTCTGCTAACCGAGATGTCCGCCTTGAACGCAACGCCACAGAAGAACTAATTATCATGCCACCCACTGAGGGAAATACAGGGAAACGAAACCTAGATATAGAAGGACAACTCTGGTTGTGGAACCGTCAAACCAAACTTGGTGTTGCCTTTAACTCCTCCACCGCCTTCCAACTTCCTAACGGTGCAGATCGTTCCCCCGATGCTGCCTGGGTGAGTCAAGATAGATGGGATGCACTTACCCCCTCTCAACAAGACACCTTTCCTCCTCTTTGTCCTGACTTTGCCATCGAACTACTCTCCAAGACTGACAACATGGAACCATTACGGAAAAAAATGCAGGAATACATCTCAAATGGACTACGTCTAGGCTGGTTAATTGACCCCAAAAATAAAAAAGTGGAAATTTATCGACCAAACCAACCCGTAGAAGTGCGAGAAAATCCCACCACTTTATCTGGAGAAAATCTCCTTCCTGGCTTTGTCTTAGATTTGCAATTAGTCTTCAGTTGATAGTCAATCGATAGCAGCTTTATCAGGTCGGGGAGGCAGGGGAAGAAAATTTTTTTTTCCAGTAAATTGGATCCAAATTAACTGAGAATACTATGATTCGATCATAATAGTTTTTTAAAACATGTTTGTTGGCACAGCACAAGCAGCAGAACTCCTGGGCATATCCACAACACGAGTACGCCAGCTCCTTAAGCAAGGCAGAATTGAAGGAGCTTATAAAATTGGTAGAATCTGGGTTATTCCTTTATTTGATGGCATGCCAGTGATCACTAAAGGTACCCGAGGACCAAAAGCCCGATGGTGTAGGAGGCGTCCTGCTCTTACTTTTATCCACGTCAATCAGCATGCGATTCGACAAAATAAAAAGCAGGGGCATCATGCTCCTGTAATTAGTATCAAAAGAGGGAATAGCAATATCTATGGTCATGAAGTGAGAATCAACGGGCCGTGTCGAGTCGTTTATCAGCCCAATTTCCCCAAACCTTGTGGTGCTAGAGTCTGGATTGAGACTCTCTCCAATGTTGAGGTAATCAATTGCAGCTGATTTGACCACTAAAACAGAATGAGAACTTTGAGCCAGAATTAGTTAGTGCGATGAGGTAGGACTGCTGTAAGCAGATCACTCCTCTTCTCGCGACTGTCTTGATTGTCAAATGCGATTTCGCACTATATCCTGTAGGTTACAAGTCTCTACGCGAGAGAAGAATACAGGTAGGTGACAAAAAATCACCACTACAATGAACAATGCGAAAAAAATATGCAGGTAAGTGACCAAGCGGTGCTGAGGGGTTATATCTCAAAGATTTATCGCTCAACCTTTTTCCTTTCAGACGCCATCCCACACGATCACCTAGCTTTCTCTCTGTTTCTCTATTTATGCTACGACCGACTTCTTGCCAAATGCACTTTTGGACACTAAAACCAAAGTGCCCATTGCTATGTTTTATCCAGAGTTGGTCAATAGTGCGTAAATCGGCACAGGGAAATTTATCAATATTATCAATATCTAAGTATCCTTCCTGCTCTCTTTCAGCAGCCAATAGCATCACTTTAGCTGTTTCTTCATCAGCCTCTTTCCACTTCTTTGCTGCTATAGGTCACGTAGTCGAGTGTAATCTACTCCTTTTTCTGAGCGTAGTTCAACTTCCATTCGCTTAGGTGGGGAAGGTGCTGATGGTGAAGGAGGAGCTGATTTTGGTTGTGGTGCAATCTGCGCTTCTATAGCTGAAACATCCTCATCCCTAAATCCCAAAGCCTCTTGAAAACGCCTGAGTTTGCGGCATTCTCTGTCGGATAGAGAATTTTGCTTTTGCCAAGCTTTTTTAAAAACCTCTTCATAACGATAGTTACCTCAATAGAATTTTCTGACATAGTGGGCAAGTTCAAAATTCAGACGTAGAGGGAACAGAGAATCCCTACCTAGTTCGTCTATATACTTCATACTTCAACCAAGCTAGCATTGAGGTGAAGTAGTACTTAGTCCAAAGTCATGCTTGACTTTTCTTAAAGAGAAGTCGCTGTAAACCATTTAGGGAACTCCAAGAAATAAATTATCCAATTCACGAGAGAAACACAACATAAAAATTCTTCTCCCCATCCCCCAATCCCCCAATCCTTCCATCTCCCTCTGCTAGATGGGATATTTGTTTATTTGGAAGTCCCTTATTTTCTTGCCTGCAGCACTTGCAAACTACCACCAGCATACAAACTGTACTTACAAACCTCAAACCCTAATTCTTTAAGCAACCCCATCAAATCCGCTTCCAAAAACTGCCAAGCCGTCTCCGTTTCAAACAACCACATAAATACAGATAATCCTGGCCAAAAGAGAAAATTTGTTGGCTTGTGAAAATCCACCATCGCCAAAGTTCCTCCCGGCTTCAGTACCCGGTAAACTTCCTGGAGAATCTGCCGCAACACAGAGGGTGTCATTTCATGCAGCGCCACACTAACATGTACCAGATCAAATTGCTGGTCTGGAAATGGCATCTGTTCCGCTAATCCTTCGACATACTTAGCTTGAGGGACATTTCGCTGCGCCCTCTGTATTGAAAGCGGCGATAAATCTAAACCAGTTACATCCTGGGACAATTTCACCAAAAATCCAGTAGCTTGACCACTACCGCAACATAAATCTAAAACCTTAGTTTCCGAAACAATTCTTAAACCCTGCCAAGCTAGCTGGCGGAATCTCCCCTCTCCGCCAACACTCATAGCTGATAATCGAGAAACCCCATCATACAGCCATTGATATCGATAACTCCAAGTTCTTAATATTGTTGCCACTGCTCACTTCTTAGTAAAGATCTGTATTTCCTACTGCGACGACAAACCATCCCAAGTATATATTGTTAAAATCAGTAACAAATATGAAACTACTGGGAAAATATTATCGCTATGGGTCGTGTTGGGGTATTATTGCTAAATTTGGGTGGGCCAGATGGGTTAGAGGATGTACGCCCTTTTCTATACAACTTATTTTCTGATCCCGAAATTATTCGCCTGCCCTTTTCCTGGCTACAAAGCCCACTTGCCTGGTTTATTTCGACGCGACGCGCTAAAACTTCGCAAGAAAACTACCGACAGATTGGGGGTGGCTCACCACTGCGCCAAATTACTGAAGCACAGGCAGATGCTCTGCGGGAGCAATTGCAGCAACAAGGGCAAGAGGTTAGCGTATATATCGGAATGCGCTATTGGCACCCTTTTACAGAAGAAGCGATCGCCCAGATTAAGCGTGATCAGATTGAGCGTTTGGTAATATTCCCGCTTTATCCCCAATTCTCCATTAGCACCAGTGGTTCTAGTTTCCGCCTTCTAGAAAAACTATGGGAAGAAGACCCAAGCCTGAGTCGAATTGAACATACTGTAATTCCTTGTTGGTATCAGCAACCGGGCTACCTGCAAGCTATGGCGCATTTAATTGCCCAAGAGCTTAACGAATTTCCTAATCCTGAGCAAGTTCACCTCTTCTTCAGCGCCCATGGGGTTCCTCTAAGCTACGTCACCGAAGCTGGTGATCCTTACCAGGAAGAAATCGAGGATTGTACAACCCTGATTATGCAAACCCTCAACCAACCCAATGCTCATACCCTAGCTTATCAAAGTCGAGTTGGTCCGGTAGAGTGGCTTAAACCTTACACAGAAGACGCTATTGTTGAACTAGCTCAGCAGGGAACTAAGGATTTACTGGTGGTACCCATTAGCTTTGTCTCTGAACATATCGAAACTCTGCAAGAAATTGACATTGAGTATCGAGAAATTGCCGAAGAATCGGGCATTGAAAACTTTCGACGGGTACCAGCACTCAATACCCATCCTGTGTTTATAGAGGCTCTAGCAACTTTAGTGGTTGAAGCTTTAAATGCACCAAGCCGTAAGCTTTCAGAAGTCAGGCGTTTACAGAAAGTGGTTAGAATGTACCCCCAAGAGCGTTGGGAGTGGGGTATGACTACAACTGCAGAAGTTTGGAATGGTAGGGTAGCAATGGTTGGTCTTGTCGCCTTATTGTTGGAATTAATTACTGGTCATGGTCCATTGCACTTTGTCGGGATTTTATGAACAAAAAAATCCCCGGAATTATATTCCGGGGAGAAATCAAACCAACTGACAAGAAATTTAGCTTTTGCAAATTATGCTTGAAGTTAGCGGTACCTCCGCTTGCGTCTTCTGGCAACAGCTTTACGCTTTTTCTTCTCAATCGGGGTTTCAAAGTGACGCAGGCGCTTCATGTCTGCAAAAATTCCTGCCTTTGAAACTTGACGTTTGAATCGGCGCAATGCTGATTCGATTCCTTCATTTTCTCCTACAACCACTTGGGTCATGTTATCTCTTCCTGTTCATCAACCAACAAACTATAACAATCTAGATAGTCTAGACCGCGAAGCTAGAAATTTATAGCCAAATTTAGCGATCATTGCCAACTAGGAGCATCCTTGACTCAGTGGCGTGGTCTCCTCCCGACGCTGATTCTTAGAATACCCCTGAATAACATTTTACTTATTTTGATTATTTTGACTAAAGTTGATGCTTGGGTCTTGGATTAACTCAGGAGAAGTCTACACCGTAATCTTTGATTCGGTGTAGGAGTACCTCACATACTATAATTGCTGCCGAGCGATCGCCGCGTCAATTAACTCCAAACCCTGACTCAGTGTCTCAATTCGATTGAGTTGACCTCGCAATTGTCCAGCACCGACGAAACCCTTACAATACCAAGCCATGTGCTTTCTGGCTTGATAAATGCCGCGTTCACCCTTATACTCCCATAGAGCTTGCAGATGTTCCTTAGCGCATTCGAGTCTTTCTACAGGCGTTGGCGGCGTTAGTTGTTGTCCTGTTTTCAGGAAATAGTCAATTTCTCCCACCAAAAAAGGATAGCCTAAGGTTCCTCGCGAACACATTACCCCGTCAGCACCAGTCATTTCCAAGCATTTGACAGCTGCCTCAATAGAAAAGATATCCCCATTAGCAATTACTGGAATTGACAGCATCTGTTTAACTCGCCCAATCCATTCCCACCTAGCAGAGCCATTATAGCCTTGAGCGCGGGTACGACCATGAAGCGTCAGCATCTGCGCTCCTGCCTCTTCCATGCGCTTGGCAAATTCCAGGATATTGATTTCCCCATCGCTCCAGCCTAGTCTGGTTTTCACCGTCACTGGCACGGCTACCGCCTCGGCAACTGTCTGCACAATCACCTCAGCAGTTTTTGGTTCCCGCAACAAGGAAGAACCACCACCGTTTTTAGTAATTTTATTAACTGGGCAACCCATGTTGATATCAATCGCATCTGCCCCTTCCTCCACTGCCATCTGTGCGGCTTGGGCTAGAAAATCAGGGCGGCAGTCAAATAACTGGATACTGATGGGTTTTTCATTAGGATCAATCTCCATAATCTTGGAGAGCTTCCTAAGGTAATGTATCCCTTTAGCATTGACCATTTCGGTGTACATCATCGACTCGGGGGCATAACGGCGCACCAAGCGACGGAATACCAAATCTGTGACGCCAGAAAGTGGCGATTGTAAGACTCGGCTGTTAACTTCAACTGAGCCAATTTTCAGGGGAGTAGATAACCTTTGTTTTAATTCTGGAGGGAGAAGGGGCATTCTAATTAGTAAGTTCGTGGTTCATGGTTCATGGCTCATTGGGGAAAGTATAAGGGCAGTTGTGGTATACATTCCCAATGAACAATCAACTATGAACTATGAACATTTACCCTAAGCCTCTTCCCCAATGAAGGTTCCGAGGATGCCAGAAACCACAGACAGAATGATGGCACCGAAAAAGGCAGGCCAAAAACCGCTAACAGTAAAACCAGGAGTGAGGTATCCTGCCAGCGAAAGGGCAATAGCATTGATGACCAATAAAAATAGACCAAGAGACAGGATTGTTATCGGCAAGGTCAAAATCGTCAGAATGGGTTTGACCACTGCATTGACTAAACCCAGAATAACTGCTCCAACAAGGGCAACAGACCAACTAGCAATAGCCAAACCTGGTACAATCTTAGCTGTGATTGCCAATGAGACAGCAGCAACTAGCCAAGTCAAGAAGAAAGTTAGCATTAGTCCCTTTATAAAGATTATCTATAACTTAAATTTTAGCTATCCTCGTAATCTAATCGAGTGTCAACAACTCACTGCTAAGCCTCCAGGTATAAGTAGAAGTCCACTCACTCGATAGGATGGAATCACACCTTGAAAAAGTAATTGGAGCTTAGGTATTTGTCCCAGCACTGCTCAAGATGGCAAAATTACCCAAGTAAGGTAAATGATTTAATCGTGTATGTTATTCTGGCGCTTCTGTAGCTTACTGTTAGCACTAATGCTGTGTGTTCCTCTCCCTGCACAAGCTGGTTCTGTAGACTACAAATATTTAGACCTCTCAGGTAAAGACTTTTCTAGTCAAAGCTTGATTGAGGCTGAATTTTCCCATTGTACTTTAGACCAGACAGACTTCAGTCATTCTGACTTACGAGGAGCCGTTTTTAGTCAATCCACTATGATTGAGGCAGATCTCCGTGATGTAGATTTTACCTATGGTATAGCCTATCTAGTAAAGTTCACTGATGCCGATTTGAGAGATGCTCTGTTTGTCGAAACAGATCTACTTCGCTCTAGCTTTGACAATGCCGATATTACTGGTGCTGACTTTAGTTACGCCATCCTAGAGCGTAGCGAAGTAAAAAAACTATGTTCGAGAGCTACAGGTGTCAACTCCAAAACTGGTGTCTCGACTCGCGATTCCTTAGAGTGTAGCTAAGTGGAAATTCAAACCCTCAAAAACAAGCGAATTGGTATTATTGGTGGGGGGCAGTTGGCTTGGATGATGGCAGGTGCTGCCCAATCTTTAGGGATTGAATTAGTCATTCAAACTCCCCATCCTACTGATCCTGCTGTGGCAATCGCCTCTAAAACCATCTTGGCTGCCATTAATGATGCCTTGGCTACAGCTAAACTGGCAAACTGCTGTGATGTGATCACTTTTGAAAATGAATTCATCGACTTGAAGGCTTTAATGTCAATAGCAAAGCAGGGAGTCTGCTTTCGTCCTCGCTTAGAAGCATTAGCACCTCTACTGGATAAGTATGAACAGCGCTGTTATTTGCATGCAATTGACTTGCCTCAGCCAGAGTTTACAACCCTTGAGGGAGAAGCTGATCACGAGACTTTAGTTAATCTGAGGACACAAGCCAATTCCCCCTTCTCTAAATTTCCCCTTGTTTTGAAAGTGCGGCGCCATGGCTATGATGGTCAGGGTACTTTTATCATTAAAAACAACATTAGCTTAAAGAAAACTCGCCAACAGTTGGGAAGTACACCTGTAATTCTTGAAGAATTTGTTCCTTTTGAGCGAGAGTTGGCAGTAATTGCTGCTCGTTCCATAACTGGAGAGGTAGCGGTTTACCCAGTGGTAGAAACTCAGCAGGAAGAACAGGTTTGCCGCCGAGTGTTAGTACCAGCTGAGATTAGTCCGGAAATTGTTGCAGAGGTTGAGGCGATCGCATGCACCCTCCTTAATAGTCTACAAGTAGTTGGTGTCTTTGGGATTGAATTATTTCTGACCAAAAGTGGCAAGGTGCTAGTCAATGAAGTTTCGCCGCGTACCCACAATTCTGGGCATTATAGCCTCGATGCCTGCGAAACTTCTCAGTTTGAAATGCAGTTGCGGTCTGTTGCCGGTTTGCCCTTAGGAAATCCAGCACTCAATTGTAGCGGTGCTGTGATGGTTAACCTCTTGGGTTACGAATATTCTCAGCACGACTACCACCAAAAGCGACAAAAGTTATCTTCTCTACCTGGAGCTTTCGTTCATTGGTATGGTAAAGTCCAATCTCGCCCTGGACGTAAGTTAGGTCACATTACTGTTTTATTGGAATCTCAACAAATAAATCAGGCACAGGTCATAGCAAAGGAAATCGAATCTATTTGGTATGAATAATATCCTAATATCCTCTCGTCTTAAACTTATTACTTATTACTCCCTGCCCATAGCAGTGCATACAATCAACAGCCGCATTTTGTCAAGTCTGGTCATTTTTGAATAAATTACTACAATAGAGTCACAGGTTCTTCTGAGACGTTGGTGACTCACTGACCATAATATCAGTGAATACCAATAGCGTTTTTTGATCTATGTCCGTTCTAAAAAGGGAATTAAGTGTTCTTGTGGCAGTAAACCGGGAGTTTACCCGGAAACTTTAAACCAGAACCAACAGTTCCCACCTGGTTTTCCAGGTCATAAACTGAGGTAAGACGGCGTTTCGGGGAACCTGCAATTTTTATCCTCTAGTCTATTAGAGATTGGAGGTTTTTCCCATAACAGCTAATGCTTTACCATGTGAACTCCCTGCAACCAAAACAAATAGTTGAACGCACTGTTCTAGATAATGGCATTGTTGTCATTACAACTGAAAATTTAGCAGCAGACATTATTGCCACTCGCATTTTCATCCGGGCTGGAAGTCTATGGGAGCCACAAGAACAAGCCGGGCTATCTAACCTATTATCAGCTGCTATTGCTAAAGGTACACAGCAGCTTTCATCCATAGAAATTGCTGAACAGGTTGAATCAGTAGGGGCTTATCTAAGTGCGGATGCGTCTATTGATTACTTTTTACTATCCTTGAAAACTGTTGCTGTTGATTGGCCAGAGATATTGCAGCTAGCGGGGCAGATCCTACGCTCTCCTAGTTTCCCCGAAGCCGAAGTAGAGCTAGAACGAAATCTGACTATTCAAGAGATACGCTCTCAAAAAGAACAGCCCTTTAACATTGCTTTTGATCAATTGCGGCACTCAGTCTACCAAAATCATCGTTATGGTATTTCAGTTTTGGGGACAGAAGCCACAGTGTCCAATCTATTAATAGCTGATTTAGAATGCTATTATCAGACTTATTTCCGCCCCGATAATATAGTAATTAGTATTGCCGGTCGCGTGACACCAGAAGAGGCACTAGCTCAAGTAAAAAAAGTATTTGGTGATTGGCAAACTAACGATACACCTCTGCCAAAGCTAAAGTTGCCGACCTTTAAGCCACAGCCATGTCAGGTAATAACGCAGCAAGATACACAGCAATCAATTTTGATGCTGGGCTATCTTGCTTCAACTGTAAAAGACGCCGACTACGCTACCTTAAAATTACTCAATACTTACCTGGGTAGTGGTCTTTCTAGCCGCTTATTTGTGGAATTGCGGGAGAAGCGAGGTTTAGCCTATGAAGTCTCAGCTTTTTATCCAACACGCCAGTGGGAATCTACCTTTGTCACTTACATTGGTACAGCCTCAGAAAATACGGAAACAGCTTTTGATGGTTTGCGAAAAGAAGTTGAACGCCTTAGTGATCAATTGCTGAGTCAAGAGGAACTCCTCTCAGCGAAAAATAAGCTACTGGGGCAGTATGCACTGGGCAAACAAACTAATGCCCAACTGGCACAGATTTATGGTTGGTACGAGACTCTTGGACTGGGAATCGAGTTTGATAAGCGTTACCAACAAGAGATTGATCAAGTTAGCCCAGAGATGGTTCAAGCTGTTGCGCAGCGATACTTGACTAAACCATATGTCTCATTAGTTGGTTCAGCTCAAGCAATCAAACAGCTGGGGAAAGTTGTAGATTAGCAATAGTCATTTTCACTGTCGGATCGGAATTTCAATCCTAAATTCTGTAAATTCTGCACCCTGTTCTGTTGAAGAAATGCAACTGATATCGCCATGGTGCTTTTCCACAATAATTTGACGACTGATTGATAGACCCAAACCTGTGCCTTTGCCAACAGCTTTGGTGGTAAAGAAGGGTTCAAATAGCCGTGCCTTAACTTGTTCTGTTATTCCAGATCCATTATCTATAATTTTAATCACTGCTCGTGGATTAGTGTCTTCCCCCTGCTCAGTATCAACCCCAATAAGTTCTGTCCGAATCCAGATAGTACTAGAGTTTTGCTCTTTACCTACAGGTAAAGATTGGCTGTCAGTGGTTGCTAAGGCACTATCACTAGTTATGGTTTCCTGAAAATTTATGCTAGAGTCCTCAAAAGGATCGGTGCTTTGCTGTTGTTTAGATTCCTCTAAGGCATCAATAGCATTGCAAAGCAAATTCATGAATACCTGGTTGATCAGAGAGCCGTAGCACTTCACCATAGGTAGATACCCGTATTCTTTGATTACCTCAATTCCTGGGTTATCACCATTTGGTTGTATTCTGTGATTGATAATTACCAAAGTACTGTCAATACCTTGATGTAAGTCAACCAGTGTCATCTGAGCTTGCTCCACACGTGAAAAGAGTCGCAGTGACTCAACAATCTGGCGGATACGATCAGCTCCTAGCTGCATTGATGACAAGGTTTTGGGAAAATCTTCCATCAGAAAATCTAGCTCAATAGCTTCAGCAGCCTGTTGAATTTCTGGTACTGGCTGAGGATAATGTTTAGTATATAGCCTTAGCAAATTTAATAGATCCTCAGCATATTGGCTGGCATGAATTAGATTGTTGCAGACACAGTTAACGGGATTGTTAATCTCGTGGGCTACACCAGCTACTAGTTGTCCAATTCTGGACATGTTCTCCTTTTCCATCAACTGGGTTTGAGTATGTTGAAGCTTACTCAAAGTAATTTCCAATTGCTGGGCTTGAGCTTGAAATTGGGCTTGAGACTGTTGCAAATATTGCTGAGCAAATTTTTTTTGACTAATATCAGTTACAAAACCTTCATAGTATAGTAAATTTCCATTCTCATCTTGTACTGCCCTTACATTCTCAGAAATCCAAATCAGGCTACCATCGCGGCGATAAACTTGAGATTCAAAACCCTCGACACAATTTTGAGATTTCAGAAGCTCAATAATCTGTACGCGTCGCTGTGGATCTGCATAAAGCTTCTGCCCAATTTCGGTCATATCCAGTACTAATTGTTCGGTAGATTCATAGCCGTAGATGTTTGCCAGCGCTTGGTTACAACTTATATAACGCCCATCGAGATTAGCTTGAAATATACCTTCAACCACTTTGTCCACAATACTGTGATCGCTTTTTTGGGCTGGTCTTAAAGTTTCTTGAGCCCGTGTACACTTAGCTATTCCCATAGCTAGTTGTTGATTTGTTAGGTTAAACTGCTCTGTCTGCGTCCCAAAAATTTTCATGGAATTTCCCATACAGCCATATCTACCCAACCAACAAAACCAGTTAGTAAATGTTCACAGTTTCCGGACGTAGTTCATTAGCTAACTTCAATCTCTTCAATCTTGGAGATAACCAGAATTATTGACGATTTAAAGTATGATTTCCCGCCTCTTCATGGCAGGGTACTGACTAGACTTCTAGGCCCTTAGTTAGCTTAAATCTGTTCACCTTATATGGTGTAATATCCTCCATAAGTTTTTTGTGAGACTGATCGTTAGTTATTGTGATCATAGTCACAGTGAAATTCTCCTCCACTGAATCTGCATATTACAGTGTTCGAGTACTTATGCAAGCAGCTGAGGAACCATTAAAGAAGGGGGGATAGGGAGACACCAAGACGGGGAGAATCTATTGGATGGGGATTTGACCCCAACTAATTTTATGCACCGTGTAGATAGATATTGGGGTATTTGACCCAAATTAATTTCGATAAATCAAAAATTATCTGTCTCTGGTCGAGGCCCAACTGTACCTGGTTGGTTAAGGAAGAAGTTATCAGCTGATTCATTTTGGTATATGCATTCAATTTCAGGCGAACTATTCAAGTCACCTGTGAAACCAAAAGTATTCATGCGATTTTTGCAATCACGCACCTGCTCTGAAGTAACCAGTCTCCTCTGTTCTAAAATTGACCAATTATTGCGACGTAATACACATCCAGGGCGGATACTGGGTTGGGTAACGTAGACATTGAAGGGGTTATAGGTTACGAAAACTCGCAGATCAGAAACTGTGGAACTGGCTCCGAACTTAGCGCAAAGCTCATAATTTGGTGCACTACGGTCTATGAATTCCCTGGAAGCGACATTTTCTGGATTGAGACTGGCTGTAGAACTAAAAATAGTACCAACTAAAACTCCTACTACAAATACTGCTGACAAAATTGCGATCGTTGTAGCGTTAAGTAAAGGTTTCTCAGAAGCAGAGGAGTTGGATTTCGGATACCTAGGTCTTGTACGGGTCATGATTACTTAGTCAACTTGATCAGCATTGGCAAGGGGTCATTTTGACACTCCCCGGCGTAAACGGGCGGGAGATTATTAGGTCTTAGGGATTCCAATGAATTTATCCTCAAGCGCGGGGTTTTAGACCCCTGATTTTTTGATAAGTACCCCTTTACCCAGTATGCATTGATACTCGATAACCAGTGATTTTTATAAAATTAAGTTTTTAGCAAGATAGCAACTATACAATTAGAAAGTCTTTTAAGTAGTTAAACTTAAATTAGTGCCACTTAGTGTAGACACTTTACCACGGCGGCACATGCCTTGTTGACATTCATATATCACTAGCTAACACTCAAAGCATAAGTGCTGCTGAAATAACAAATCGTGTTTACCAAAAGATTAAGGCGGGGTGGTTCCACCTCAATCAGTTTAACTACTCCTGAGACAGGAACTATCATTGCCCAAAGGGTAAAGATGGCATTTCAGTCAGGACAACAGCAATATCAAGTCCTTAAAGGGATTGACTGGGAAATCAAACGTGGCGATATCCAGCTGTTGATGGGGCCATCTGGCTCGGGCAAAACTACTTTACTCTCAATCTTGGCGGGGCTACTGACGCCTACAGCTGGAAAAGTTTATTTACTTGGTCAAGATATTACCAGTATGTCTCCTCGTCAGCTAGCTCGCTTTCGGCGGGATAACATCGGCTTTATTTTCCAGGGCTTTAATCTATTCCCGGCACTGACGGCAGCTGAGAATATCGAAGTTGTACTCAATATTAAAGGTGTTAGGGGAGCTAGAGCTAGGTACCAAGCAAAAGCTTTGCTAGAAGAGGTAGGATTGGGTCTCCAAGCTAATCAAAAGCCTCGAGATTTGTCAGGAGGGCAGAAACAGCGAGTAGCAATTGCCCGTGCCTTAGCAGACAATCCACCGCTGATTATGGCAGATGAACCAACTGCTGCCTTGGACTCCCAAAGTGGACATACTGTAATTGAGTTATTGCGTCGGTTAGCAAAGGAAGGAGGAGCAACGGTTTTGATGGTAACGCATGATTCCCGGATCATTGATGCCGCTGATCGAGTTACTTATCTCGAAGATGGGATGCTATGGAGTTAATAAATAGAGAGGGGAAGGGGGAGCAAGGGAGAGGGGGAGCACTTAACAGAGAGTTACAGTTAATCTAGCCTTTTGTCTTTAACAGCCTGATTAGTTAATTTGTTGTAGCTGCTTGACAACCTCACGCAGGGTTTCAGCTACAGAGCGATGCTGCCAACCCAATTGCTCACGGGCTTTAGTGGCGTCAACTCGCACGCATCGGTCATAAACATAGTGAACACGCTCCCGGCTCAGAGGTGGCTGCCAATTAAGTAGATGCCCTATGAACTCAAGTAAGTTACCAGCCAATCTGACTAGAATTATAGGAGCTTCACCAGGAACAGGAATACCTGTTTCACCAGAGAGAAGCTCAAACATTTGGCGGGTACTGAGATCACCTGCAGAAATAATATAATGCTCTCCTGCTTCCCCAATTTCTGCCGCCAGTATCATCGCCTCTACTAAGTCATCTACATGAACAATACCAGTAATGCGATCGCCTCCTGCCCATAATTTCAGTCCTCCCTTAAGAAATTGCTGAAGCACTGGACCAAAATGGGGATCGTCGGCACCAAAAATCCCAGAAGGGAGGATACTGACTACGGGCAAACCCTGAGCAGCAAATTTATCTACTAACTGTTGGGCTTGATATTTGGTACGGTCATAGGCAGAGGAAAAATCAGTCTGGGTGCGCTGGAAAGTTTCATTAACTACTTTACCTTTGGTATTGCCAAAGACGCCAATTGTACTACAATACACCAATTTAGAGACACCAGCAGCCTGAGCCACCTCTAGCACAGCACGGGTTCCTTCTACATTCACTCGCTCCATGTGCGAACTATTAACTATTCCCAACTCTACATAAGCAGCAGTATGGAAAACCCAGTCTACACCATCCATTGCCGTTTTGAGTGCATCTACCTCAGTGATATCACCATACACTAATTGCAACTGGCAACCTGAAAGACGGTCTAGATTACTGGAGTTACGTACCAAACCTACAACCAAGTTACCTTTTGCTTCTAAGGCTTTCACTAAGTGAGAACCTGTAAATCCATTAGCTCCAGTTACAAGTACTTTCATAAAGCTTTTGGTTTAGCTACTCCCCGCTGTGTCACTTTCATCTACTTCATCCACCGCTTAGCTAAGGAAACTCCAAGTTAGCTAAGGAAACTCCAAGAAATAAATTATCCAATTGACGAGAGAAACACAATGTAAAGATTCATCTCCCCATCTCCCCATCTCCCTATCTCCGTGTCTCCCCATCTCCCCATCTCCCCATCTCCCCATCCCCGCGTCTTTAATTGAAAGTCCCTAAGGGTGGCTTTGAGCTTCTGAGAGATTTTTCGTAGATGCGATAAGTCTTATAAATTTTGCCACCTGAGGCTTCAATTAGTTTGCCAGAAGCAAAATTATCTTCCCAAACCCAAGACAATTCTGCTCTTTTATAAGGCTTCCTTTTTTTGCTTCCCCCTTGCATTCCCAAGTAAATTAAGGCTAGGGGTAGCATTTTTCGTCGATATTCTGGCAAAGAGCACAGGGCAATTATTCGCCCTTGGTCAATTTGACGGCTATACCAAAGAAACTTGAGAATTCCCAACCAATTCAGTTTTCCCCCAATATGTTTGAGGGCGATGTTGTAGTTAGGTAGTCCCATAAAAAAGCCCACCATTTCGCCGTTGTCTTCCGCTACAGGAAAAATATCTGGATCTACTAAACTCTGCAATGATTTAGCTTCTGCCAAAAATTCTGCCTCAGTGCGCGGAGTGGAACTCCAGTTATCGCTAAAAGCGCGAGTAAAAAGGTGGTAGAGACTGAGGCAATCTTTCTCAAACGCTTCGCCTTTAGTTCTAAGAGGGCGAAAAGTAATGCCGGATTTACAAGCCACCCGATATGCTTTCTCAAATTTCTCTGAAAGGGGTTTGTCTACACAGAAGTCATAAGCATAGGCATCTTTGGCTTTATGCCAGCCATCCTTTTCCATAAATTCCCGATAGTAGGAGGGATTATAGGGCATCATGACCATCGGTGGGTCATCAAAACCATCGACAAGGAATAAACAATTATTGTGGGTTGATAGATCAATTGGTCCTCGCACCACATTCATGCCTTGCTCCACTAGCCATTGGCAAGCTACCTCTAAGAGGGCTTGCGCTGTCGGGAAATCTGGTACGCACTCAAAAAAACCAAACAAGCCAATATTTTCACCTTCTTTCTCAATCAAGCGCTGGTTAATTGCCGCCACGATCCGCCCAACTGCTTGGGGCTGTTTGGCACTTTGGTCTAGGGCAATAAACTGCTGTAATTTCCCGTATTCAAAGAAAGGGTTGGTGGGAGCAAACTGCTTGGCAATGTCGCTGCGCAGAGGTGGTACCCAGTGAGAGTCATTAGCATACACCCACTGCGGTACATCCAGAAACATTTCACTATCTGCCTTGGTAGTGACAGCCCGAATCTGAGTTGACAAACCTTTACTTGAGAGACTCATAACCAGGATTTAAAGACGCGGGGACAGGTCGACGCACAGACGCACCGGATAAATTGGATGGGGATTTTACCCCAGCCAATTTTAGGCACCGCAAGTGACGGTGGGGTATTTGACCCATATTAATTTCGATAATCCGATAGTTAAGCGCTAATTGTTGGCTTATACAACAAGTCCCGAATTGCTACCATTCCAGCCACAAGACGTTCCATCTCTTCAGTAGTATGAAGGGCATTAACAGTAATACGCATACGGGGTTTGGCAATAAACCAGATTGGGGATGCCCAAATTCCGTGTTTTTCCAGTAATTGCCTACCAAAGATCTTAGGATTAATCTCTGGAGGTAGAATTACAGGAATAACGTTGGTCTGACCAATGGCAATAAAATCTTCCTCAGCTAGACGCGATCGCAAATAGCGAGTGTTTGCCTGTAGCCTTTGCACGAGTTCTGGATATTTGCGAACCTGACGAATGCTCTCTAAGGCTGCAGCCGTGGTTGGTGCTGGCAAAGAAATTGTGCCAATGGAGGTGGGAGAAACATTAAGGAGTGGTTTAAGTTCGGCAACATGAGAGCTAATTGCGGCTCCTGCCGAAGCTGCAAACTTGGAGAAAGTTGTCATAATCAGTGGTACAACACCCTTCTCAATGGCATGCTGGGGCAAAATGCCAAAATGCTCGTAGATACCCCTGCCAGTTGCACCAATGGCTCCACTAGCATGGGCCTCATCCATCACCAATACACTGCCGTCGTATTTCTGTAGAACCTCAATCATCTCTGGTAGAGGGGCAATATCGCCGTCCATAGAAAAAACGGCATCAGAGACTACTAAAATCCGGTCATCAGGTCGAGCATAGCGCTGGAGTTTACGAGCCATATCGTTGACATCGCAGTGGCGATAGGCTTTAACACGAACGCGGGGACTATGACCAAAGACTTTACCTGAACGAGTCCCTGCATTGACCACAGCTGAGACAATGCAACCATGATTAAGTACATCTGTCAATACCAGTGTCTCGCGAGTGTGCTGGAATCCAGGCACGGGAATTGCCAAATGACAGAAGCCATCCATCAATGCCTGCATAGCCATCCAGGCATTCAAGAACAGCTGAGTGTGAGGCAAGTGCTTAAACTCGGAAATTTCATCTTCCAGCTGCCGATGCAAATCAATACGACCACTCAAGACGGAACAGGAACTATTGGAAGTGCCATACTGAAGGATGGCATCAATCGCTGCTTGCTTGACTGCTTGTTCCTGAACTAGACCCAAGACATCATTCGTGCAGAAGGTAAGAACGGTCTGACGCTTGCTGGTGATAGCAGACTCGATCTCGATCAGATTTCCCTGCTTGCGATGACAAATATATTCATCAGGGTCTAATCCACTTTCGTACCAGCGCTGAACATACTCTTTGACAACTTGCACAGTGAGCTCCTCACACCTTTTCCTAGATAGCCTATCGCCTCTGACACTATAGAAGTATATTTTTTTTCAGGATCTGCTGGGTTACATTGCTATTAACAATCTGTTGTGAGTCTACAGGTCGATGGTTTGATAGCTGACTAGATTGTTGCATAAACTGCTTATACTGCCGCACTATCAGCCGTTGAACGGCAATGATTGCTGGATTAATTTCCACATAATGCCTTTGAGGATTTGCTAGATAAGTGCGCTGCTCACTTTCCATCATTTCAATATCTTGGTTGAGAAATTTCATAAACACGAAGCGCTGTAGCAATTTTTGCAAGACAGGTGTCAGCAAATGCTTTAGCCATTTGGGTAAGCGGATTTTAAAGAAGAATAGAGCAAAGGAGCGACTTGCGGTTAATCCTACTGGTAAACGCATTAGGTAGAGGGCAGATATACCTTCTAGAGAGCTGTAATAGTGGGGATAGCGATATTCTACCGAAACAGTACGAGTGGTTACTTGATCAGCACGATCGCTCAAACCGACAAACTGCGCCATACGACCTTTGTAGGAAACATCGTATTGAGCACAGACACTTGCTTCTGTTGCTTGCAAACTTTTTAGTACCGGATCGAACCAGCCTTGGAGGTTTTGGTGCAAAAACCCATGGAAAACATCCATAGAGTTTTCATTACATATGGAAAAATGAGCATTCATCCTCGCGCTCACTGGTACCATAAACCAATCTGTGTTGTCAAATTCTGGCATTTCTGGCGGCGATTGCTGCCAAGCAAGTTCCTGGTCACCAGGAAAAACCCAAATCA
The DNA here is from genome assembly GCA_010692425.1 of Symploca sp. SIO3C6. Taxonomy (GTDB): domain Bacteria; phylum Cyanobacteriota; class Cyanobacteriia; order Cyanobacteriales; family Coleofasciculaceae; genus SIO3C6. Next base: position 56,109 of record JAAHHJ010000017.1, read on the forward strand.
GGTTATATTTTTCCTGAACTGGGTAGCTGCGGACTTGGGCGCAGGGTAGTTTCTGTTGGGAGGGCAGATAAGGGATGTCTACACATTTACCAGTGCCGTCAAAAGCCCAGCCGTGATATTTGCAAGCTAGATGATTGCCTTGTACGATGCCTTTATGAAGAGCAACACCTTTATGGGGGCAGACGTCTTCTAGGGCGTAGAGCTGACCATGGAGATCACGATAGAGAGCAAACTCCTGTTGCCAAATCTCTGCCGACATTACTTCGCCAGGGGCAAGTTGGTTTGCCCAACCAACGGGATACCAGTAATTGGGGTTGATACCAACCTCACGGACAACATTTTGAAAACTCTGGCTGGTTAGGGTCGTAGCCAGTTCCATTACTCTTGACCTCTTTGTGCGTGCCTATCTTTGTTGAAAATATTTAACTTCTCAAGATTCTTAAGTCAAGCAAATTTCGGGTAGGAATTCATATAGTCACCATAACCATCGAACTATCTGAATTTATCTGCTTGCGGTATGTTTGTCAAAACATTAAGATATTTCAACTTATGTTAATCAATCCCAAACTGTTAGTGCTCTTAGCGGCTGGCTCCATGACCACAATGGCAGGGGGAGTAGTAGCGCCAATTTTGCCAGAGATGATACAGCAACTGCAACTTGACCCAGCATTCGCTGGTCTTTTAGTGAGTATCCATTGCCTCACTATTGCCCTATTCAGTCCGCTACTGGGAATTTTGGCAGACAGAGTAGGTAGATTGTCTGTGTTAATCGCTTCTTTGGTCATCTACGGGATTTGTGGTGCGGCAGGAGCCTTGTTTTCAACTTTGGTGCCGCTGTTAGTGGTGCGGGGACTACTGGGGGCAGCTAGTGGTGGTATTGTTGCCTCAGCCTTAGGATTGCTAGGAAGTATGTACGAAGGTGAGGCGCGATCGCAGGCATTGGGCTATGCTACTAGTACCCTTGCCCTGGCTGGTATTGCTTTCCCTCTCTTAGGAGGCTGGGTTGGTGCAACTAATTGGCAGTTTGCATTTTATCTCTATGGATTGGCATTGCCGATTGCAGGAGTGGCAGCATGGGTACTGGGACAAAAGCAGCAAACTAGGGCTAAGCCGATTTCTAAGGACTCCAGTAATAAGCTGAGTTCTATTTTGGGAGATCCGCATACTCTGCGACTGCTATTAACTCTTGCCCTCTCATCAATTGCCATGTATGCCGTAGTGATTTACGCCCCAATTTACCTTAAGGAGGAAATTGGGGCAGGGACAATCACCAATGGTATAGTCCTAGCTTCGCGGGCGTTGGGAGCAGCTATGATCTCAGCATTTGGCTCTAAATGGCTGGCTAAGACCTTAGGTACAGTGCAGGCGGCAGCAGTGGGATTCGGATTGATGGCTCTTACCTTGACAACTATCCCGCATTTGAGTAAATTCAACTGGATTTTGTTAACAGCGGTATTTTTTGGCGTAGGATTTGGTATTGTCTTGCCAACTCTTTACAATGCCTTGGCAACACTGGCTCCCTCAGAGCTGAGATCTAGTGTTCTGGCAGCAGGAACAGGAGCCGGTTTTCTGGGACAGTTCCTTTCTCCTGTGCTATTGGGACCGTTACTACCCTACAGTGGTCTAGAAGGAGTATTTTATGCAGCAGCTATAGTAGCCTTGGTGTCTGGGCTTTTGCTGTTTGTGCCGACGGGGCAGAGTTGAAAATCAGTTGTCACAAATTTAACTTGCGGATAGTTCATGGTTCATTGTTGATTGTTTATTGGTTCATGAACCATGAATCATCAACCAAACGCAAAAGAGGGCAAATTAGCTGTTTAGCATTCACTCAATTGAGAGCGAACAAATAAAGCGCGATAAACAGGTTCACCGCGAGACAGAGTTAATATTTCCCGTTGGGTAGGAACGGGCATTGGATTTTTTGCTAACCAATCTTTGCCTTTTCTTTGAAAAGCTGGGTTTGCCTCAAAACGAGTACACATTTCCTGCGCCACTGTCTCAAGATCTGACTGTAGCAATATTATCCCTTCACTAGACAAATAAGTTGCTAAATTATTGACAAGTTCTGGTTGTACTAAGCGTCGTTTAGCTTGCCGCTTTTTGAACCAGGGATCGGGAAATTGAATGGTGACGCGCTGTAATTTTCCCTGTGGCAAGGATGCCAAAATTGGCTCGATAGAGTTATTAACATTACCAAACACAAAGTGGATGTTACTCAAGTCCAACTCATCAACCATAGCACCTGCTCGTTCTACTAAGGGTTCCCTAATTTCTAAACCCAAAAAATTCCAGTTTGGTTGCAGCATTGCCATCTCTAACAAAAACTCTCCTCTAGCGCAACCGATATCAAGATGCAGTGGCTGGTTCACTTGGGCATAAACTTGTTCCCAATCCGGGGGCTGTGCTGGAGTCTGGTATTTTTTATGGAAGGGATTGACGTGTTGGCGTACTCGAACTCTTGTCAACTGCTTTACCTCCTTAAGATCATGAAGCTCATAAGCTCATCGCTCTCGTGTTCCTAAAATGCCTCACTTGGATTCCAGAGGAATTGAGCAGAGTTATTAATTATAACCACAGATAGTAAACACTAAAGCTTAGTTGCGGTTATACTCTACGACATAGGGTGCTCTACAATTATTACTTTACGTTTGATAGCGCTACAGGATTGGTCTTCACGTGAGTTCGAGAGTGAATGGTGCTTTTCCTTTGGTGACGTTAGTCGTTCAAACTACCGCAATTACTATAATCTACCAATAATTTACCAATGCTTTCATCTACTAAATTTGAGTTACCCGGCGTCAATTTTTCCACACCAAAGCAGGTTAAAGAAATACTACACAACTCTTTAAAGAGTATAGGAGAATTTGACGATTGTGCTTTATTAGACTACCCAAATCATTGCAATGTTGGGGATCATTTAATCTGGCTAGGTGAGATTTTTTATCTAACTGATGTCCTCAAGACAAAAATTAACTACACGGCAAATATAAGCAATTTTAATGCTGAAAAGATGGAACAGCAAATTGGCAATGCTCCAATTCTGCTATCCGGAGGTGGTAATTTAGGAGACCTGTGGCTACATGAGCAAAATTTTCGCGAGAAAATTATTTCTAGATACCAAGATAGGCCAATAATAATTTTGCCGCAGACTGTTTATTTTTCAGAACCAGAAAATTTACGCAAAGCTGCCAATATTTTTAATAATCACCCTAATTTAACTTTGTTTGTTCGCTGTCATCAAAGTTACAAGACCGCTACCAAGTATTTTTATAATTGCCGTGTATTCATGGCGCCAGATATGGCTTTTCAATTAGTAGGAATGCCTGGATTAAAATCACAGAAACAACAAAAAGAATCAATACTTTTTCTGTGCAGAGAAGATAAAGAACTAAACCAAGAATTTGAAGCAGATTATATAGGAATTGACCAGATAACAGTTGAAGATTGGTCAGCATTCAGATATAAGCATCCTCAACCTAAAATTTGGACAATTCCAGGCATGATTAAAGTTGTTAGTGAAGCCAGAAAGCAAGGCAATCTTCTGCCACGAGAATGGATATCCAGGCAATTATGGAAATACCTTCATTCATATACAGACAAGTTTGAACAAATTTACGACCCTAATATGCAGCGGAAATCCTGGAACTTTATGCATCATGCAGTTTACCAATTTAGTCAGTATGATTTAGTGATTACTAACCGACTTCATGGACATATCCTCTGTCTGATTTTAGGCATTCCGCATGTATTATTACCCAACGCTTATTATAAAAATGAATACTTTTACGAATCCTGGACTAGCCAAATTTCCTTTTGTAGGTTTGTCAAAAGTGCTACTCAAATTAAACCCGCTTTGCAAGATTTATTAGACACAAAAGGAGGTTTGTCAACAATGTATTAGAATTACTGACAGGGTTTTGATAATTTTTATAAAATGAGTCTAGATTTTCGCTTTGCGGTGGTAAGTGACCTCCACATTGGATTGTCCCACACCATCTGGGATAATCCAGCCAGATTTCCTCTAGTGGAAGTTAGCATTCCTGCCCTCGAAGTCGTCTTAGAACATTTACAGCAGGAAGAACTTGACTTCCTCCTCCTACCGGGAGATTTAACTCAGCACGGTGAAGTTGACAATCATACCTGGTTACAAAAACGTTTAAGCCAACTACCTTTTCCAGTTTACGTCGTGCCGGGAAATCATGATGTTCCCAATCATCTGGCAAATGAACGCTCGATTGGACTCAGGGATTTTCCCTACTACTACTCTCAATTTGGTTATGACAATCCTAAGCAGTTATACTATAGTTGCGAAGTGGTGCCTGGAGTACAGCTGATTGCCCTCAATTCCAATTACTTTGATAAATCTGGTAGACAGTTGGGGCGTCTTAATGATGAGCAACTAACATGGCTTGAACAAGTATTAGTCAAGCTTAAGGATAAGTTAGTGCTAGTAATGGTGCATCACAATGTTGTAGAACACATTCCCGGTCAAGCCAATCATCCTTTGGGACGTCGGTACATACTAGAAAATGCTCCAGTGCTACAAAAAACCCTCAAGGCAGCTGGGGTAAATCTGGTATTTACGGGGCATCTTCATACTCAGGATATCGCCTACCACAATGGTGTCTATGATATCACCACAGGTTCGTTGGTTAGCTATCCCCATCCTTATCGGATATTGCATTTGCGAACCGATCAACAGGGCAAAAAGTGGTTACAGGTTGAATCTCATCGAGTTAAGTCAGTGCCTGGATGGGATAATCTGCCCCACAGATCACGAGAATGGATGGGGGAGCGCTCTCACCCTTTTATGCTCAAACTTCTGACTCACCCACCTTTAAGTTTACCTGTTGCCGAAGCAGAAAAATTGCTTCCTAGTTTGCGCTACTTTTGGGCTCACATGGCTGCTGGGGATGCTCTGTTTAATTTCTCAGACTTTCCCCCTCCTGTGCGCCGCCACTTTGAGGCTTACAGCGCTACTACTGATGACGGCAATCTTGCCCTTATTGATAATCATACTAGTTTACTCTTGAAATGAAAAGGAGGACTTGGGAAGGGGTTAATCAACAGTTAATCACAAGATTAGACTCTTCCCCAAGAATCCACTTGATAGTTGTAGCCAGATTTTACTCCTTAGTGCGGCAAATCCCGAAAACTGAAGTGTAGCCGTGTAGAAAAGTAGTATCCCCTACTGGACCAATTTCTCCATTGCAGAAGAAGCCACCAAGCTGTACCTGACTCAGGTAATGGCAAAACATTTTGGAATCAAAATCTGGCTCTCCGTAGAGCCCTTCCCCTCGACCTAGACAAGAAAACATCAAAGCACCAGCAACTTCTGTACTCTTGGCAGGGTCTTGGCGATAAGCTTTAAGGAGTAGCTCCAAGTCTTCAGCTGAAGTGCGGGCATCTCTGAGATGGAATTGAATACGTTGACCAGGCCTAACACGATCGCCAATAGCAATTGCGCCAACCCTGGGATCTACTCCCAACATATTACGGATCAAGAAATCTCCCTGGTTCAACTGCTGCTTAAATTCATCTCTAGCAATGCCTACAAAAAGAGAATGTTGCGCTAGTTGACGATCCCCATCACTCAGACTTTGGATTAAATCCCGTAGCACTTCTAAAGGAGGGCGCGGTTGAGGATCGCAGCTTTTTGCCTCTTTATTATCCTCTATCGCTAATTCCAGCATAATATTGCGCTCACCATGGGTCACTTGATAAATTTGACCAATGGGGCGGCAACCTTGTGCCACAATTGTTTCCAAAATAATATTGCCACTTAAGGCAATTCCTACGATTCCCTCACGGTATAAAGTTGTTGAGTTGGGTTTTTGCTCTGAGAAGTAAAATAAGCCACTTTGAAGACCAATAGCGCTAGCGCTAGCGAGTCCACCTAACTTGATTGACCCTGGATAGGCAAAATCTAGACCTCTAAGTAGGTCATTAACTCCGGAGGAGAAGGGATCAGCTAAGAGAATGAATTGGGGCTGATCGGCAGGTGAGACGCCGATTAGTTTCACCCAGGCGTCTGGAGAACTATCTAGATCAGGCAGTTGGTCAGCAAGGATGTGAAAACTATGGACATTGACATTGGGCAAGTGAGCTAAGCTAAGAGAAATTGCTGGTTCTCCCACAATTTCCCGCGCTTCCCCCTGTGCATTCATGCCAACGACACCGCCTCCTCCACAGCCAATCAATACTGGTACCGACAAGTACTCCTTCAACAGGGGTATAACGCGGGAATATTCACTGGCGTAAGCAGACGAGATAAATACCAAGCCTAAATCGGCTGGCGTTGGTAATGACTTAAGAACGCATTCTACTACTTCCGCGACTGCCGCCTCCAAAGAAGGACGAGTTGATAGAGCATTGACCCATTTGATTGGATTAGCCATGGTCTTAGATAAGAGGCGAAAAGGTTGCAAAAGACCTACAAGTGCGTAACAGAAACAAGTTCAGGCGGTAGACACCCATTACAGGAAATCTGATTATTCCCAAGCTCCCTTCATACGACTTTGACGCATGCCCGTAGGACTATTACCCTAAGGATTAGTGGGAGAAGGCGACCTCTCTATAAAATCGGGCGCGATTTGCCCTACTCTCATTGCTCAGTTTTTATTGCTTTAATTATGACTAAAGTCCCTCAGACAGGCAATTAATCTTGCCGTAATTAATTAATGCTTGGTTTTGAGACCTTTCCAGTTTAGCATGTTGCATAATTAGGTAAATGTGTCTATTGTAAACTACTCACCCCTACGAGAGTTGAAGGGTAGGTTTTCGGTATCCCTAAGACATACCATAGAGTAAGCCGAGTATATTGCAATTTAGTTCTTATCCTGCAAGGTAATACTTTGCCTCTAGGTCAGTTCATAATCGACCCTTCCTTTTAAGAGCTATTGGTTCGACCCCTACTACGCCAACGGTGGGGACTACCACGAACCTTTGAATAACTTGAATAACTCAAGAAGCTTAATTGCAAGATTAGGAAGCCAGCGTTATAATCATCAAGGCTTAGTATCCTTGATTAAGATTTACCTGAGGCTAATATATCAAAGTCAAAACGTAAACTCCTCGCCTTTTGAATCAAAGATCATCGGGAGCTGCTTCTATCTAAATGTTTTGAACTAGCATCCAAGCCAGATTAGCGAAATCTTAAAAAATCAAGGTAAATTTCCTGGTTTAAAACATGTTTGGTGATAATAGAAAGCTGGTGCTGCAATGCTCTCAATCTTAGGGACAATCTCAAAACACAGCTTGATCCCCAGTAGCCTCAACCCTTTAAGGGTTAAGCAGTTTCGATAAAATAGTTTTCTTGACTTAAGTAGGGTAATTTTAGGAAAAAGTAAACAATGAGCGACATTCAAAACAAAATTGAACAAGAAAGGGCACAAGCAAGAGAAGTTTGCGATATCCAAGGTGCAAATTCAGGTGATTGTGCAGCAGCTTGGGATGCTGTAGAAGAATTACAAGCAGAAGCATCACACCAGCAGCAAAAAATTAAGCCCAAAAACTCTTTGGAGAAGTATTGCGACGATAACCCTGAAGCAGATGAGTGTCGGGTTTACGACGACTAAACTAATTAGTTAATGAATTAGCCGTAGCTAACTATACCTACCTCTAAAGAGGTGCTAGTTACGGCAGAACTCTAAATCTAAATTGGAAGCATTAACAAGTAAGCCTTGTTAAAAAATTGAGCAAGGTAATTAATCTTAAGGCTGGAAATTTCAGGAAAGGTCATTTTGACAACCAACAATGCAAGATGAAATTGTTCGCTCACTAGTCTGGGCAGACTATCGCTTAGCAGTTTTATTTACGGTTTTTATCCCTCTGGTTTTGCTAATTTGGGCTTTTGTTCAGAAGGCAGAGGCAATAGTGCGTCTGCTAATCATCTATTGGCGGGTTGCTAGCCTGCTGATGATTACGGTTTACATCTTGATTGCCGGTGGACCAGTGGGTTTTGTTTCTGGTTTTTTAGCGCGTCTTCTGATTCCTATCTCTCTGTGGTTTTGGGTTGATTTGAATGAGGAAATCCAAGATCGAGCCAATGGCCCCCTGAAGCTAGCAATGACTTCATGGCGCTGGGCAGTTACTGTATACTCCACCCTAGGCGCGATCGCCACCATTCCCTTCCTAAGTTGTGCATTTGTCCCTGGGGAAGCTCAGGAGGAGTTTTGCCAATTCTTGAGAGAGCCACCCTTACTATTTAAGCAGTTTTTCCATCCCAATTCCCAACCAGGATTTTTAGGTTTTATAGGAATAACGGGATTAGTGATTTATATCCTATACCTTGTCTATTTTGTACTGGTTAGACTAGGCAAACAGGGGCGCTCAGCAATGGAACAGTAAAATTAATTGATTATTGATAGCTTTTATTTAAATAAAAATTAATAGCAAAATTTAAAGCAAGTCGCAATTTAAGATGGCTGATTTAGTGGGCAAGCGTTTAGAGCAATATACTATTCAAAGACCGCAGGAAGTATTGCTTGTAAATGTTGAAATTGCAGGAGATCAGGATCAAATTACAATCTTTAAAGGTTTTTCCAGTTCTTTGATGCGCCCGACATCTTTTGATCCAGATATCCCAGTTATGCCAGCAGATACAAAGATTATCAAAATAGACAGAATTGCTGCTCCTTATAATCCCAATTCACCTGATTATCTCGAGCAAGGACTAACCTGGGAAAATATGCAAAAGTTGTTGCTTGATGCTGGAGTGTGACACCTGTTACCAGAAACTTATGCAAAATTTGTTATGCCTTTGAGTTTGAAGTCTTCATAGAGTTTAGTTTATATGGATAATAATAGTCCCTATAAGAAGAAAGTGTTATCCTCCACTGTGAGTGTGTTGTGTGAGGAAAACTAGTTTATGGTGACATCTCCGATCCGGAAAACCCCACAATCAAATCTATCAGAACAATCAAGACATCTTCAGCCAAACTACTCTAGCAATTTCAGTCTGCCAGAAAAAACACTGGCACTACCAACTTCCCCATTGTTTGGCACCGATGGCATTCGGGGTAAAGCAGGAGAACTTCTCAATGCTGATTTAGCCTTCAAAGTTGGTTTCTGGGGTACTCAGGTGTTACGCTCCTGTACAACAGCCCCAGGTCCTGTGATCTTGGGATTCGATTCAAGAAACTCAAGCAATTTCTTGGCAAAGGCTTTGAGCGCAGGAATAACTACAGCTGGTTTAGAGGTATGGAATCTAGGTTTATGCCCAACCCCAGCCGTTGCTCACCTTTGCAAGTCTACTGAGGCTGTGGGAGGGGTGATGATTTCAGCTAGCCACAATCCTCCAGAAGATAACGGCATTAAATTTTTTAACTCAGAAGGTACCAAGTTATCATTTGCTTTGCAAAAGCAAATTGAAGCTGGGATTAGAGGTTTTGCCGAGTGTACTCAAGCTAACAACATTTTGGGAGAGCATTTCCACCGACCCGATTTGCTTAAAGATTACATCGCCTCGCTACAGCTTTCTGTACAATCAATTACTGATTTACAGGGAATGCGAATTGTACTGGATTTGGCCTGGGGAGCTTGTTCGCAACTCGCCCAGCAGGTATTTGCTAATTTTGGAGCCGAAATTATCTGCCTGCATGACCAACCTGATGGCGATAAAATTAATGTCAATTGCGGTTCAACTCACCTCAAGTGTCTGCAAGAAGCTGTACAGGAACTCTCTGCTGACATGGGTTTTGCTTTTGATGGTGATGCTGACCGTGTAATTGCCGTAGATGCTCAAGGTCGTGTTGTTGATGGAGATCACATTCTTTATTTGTGGGGTCAAACCCTAAGCCAAGTAAAAAAGTTGCCTGAAAATCTGATTGTAGCAACAGTCATGGCGAACTTAGGTTTTGAGCGTGCTTGGGAGCAGTTAGGTTACAAACTGGTACGCACAAAAGTTGGTGATCAGCATGTTCAAGCCCAAATGCTGCACACCGGAGCAATGCTAGGTGGAGAACAATCGGGACATATTCTCTGCCACCACTACAGCTCTACTGGAGATGGTATGCTCACAGCTTTGCATCTAGCGTCTGTGGTGCGCCAGTCTGGTATGTCCTTAACAGAGCTAGTAGACCAAAGCTTTCAGAAATATCCCCAGTTACTGTTGAATGTAAGAGTAGACAGTAGAGAACGTCGTTGTCATTGGCAAGAGTGTGATGCTCTTACTAAAGAGATAGCTAAAGCTGAAGTATCTTTGGGAGAGCAAGGAAGAATTTTGGTTCGTGCCTCAGGAACTGAGCCAGTAATTCGAGTTATGGTGGAAGCCATTAGTGCTGAACTTGCTGATTATTGGGGTTCTCAACTGACTATGGCAGTGAAAAAACATCTGAGTTAAAGTCTCAACTGATAGATTAGGCGAGGTTCTACCCCGGTAAATCTGCATATCATACCGGGGAGCTTAAATAAACGATAAACAATGAACAATGAACAATACTAGAATCTGGATTACTAATAGTGATACGATAGGAACTTTTGAGTATGTGCCACAATCAGAAGTAATGAGCCACTCTTATGCAATGAGATGGTCAAATTAAAGTCAAAAGCTAAAAAGAAGTCAAAGAAAGGAGATTCTTCCTCCGACGCCCCCGCCCTTAGTCTGAAAGAACAGCTAGCTATCAAGCGCCAAGCTCAAAAAGAGCGCCAAGCTGTGATTCAGTTTGTGATGACGGCGGCATTTATTGGAGGTATCCTTGGTCTGATTATTGGTCTTGTGGTCGAGCCCAAAATCGGTGTGATCTTGGGAGCTGGGATCTCTAGCATACTTATCTGCAACAAGTATCCTAAGGCAGGGATTTGGTTCTTTTTCATCTATATGCCCTTTGCCGGTACCATTACCTACGGCATAGGTGGTGGTAACTCTTTATTACAGCTGGCTAAAGATGCTTTCTATTTCCCTGCCCTCTTTGGTCTAATTCAGCAGTGCAGAAGCAAAAAGCAACCAATTTTAGTTGCCAAAAGTTTACTGCCTACCCTAAGCATCATTTTGGGATTGTCCCTAGTGACGCTGTTTTTGGTTAATGCCCCCCTTGAATTTCTTTCCTGTCAGGATGCGGGTATACGCTGCAAACCAGGTACTCCTTTTTTCCCTTTTTTCCAGGGAGTCTTGGGTCTGAAAGTTTTACTCGGCTACGTTCCCTTAATCTTATGCGGCTACTATCTGATTGATGACAAAAAGAAGTTGCTCTGGCTGGGGCGCTTGTGCCTGATTATCGCCATCATTTGCTGTTCTATTAATATAGTCCAGTATTGGATGCTAGATACAGGCATTTGCCAAGGGACTCGCGGAGCAACTGGTGATAATCTGTTTAAAGCCAGCATCGAGGCTAGGTGTTTAGCCGGTGGTGCCGTGCTTTTCAGTCCGTCACAGGGGCAGATTCGCTTACCGGGGACATTTGTTTCTCCCTGGCACTGGGCTTGGTTTTTGATTTCCAATAGCGCTTTGACTTTTGCTGCCGCCTTTAGCGATACTTCACCATTGTGGCGAATGGGGGGGTTGGCTGGAATGGCATTGGTGTTTGTCAGCTCTGTGATTTCTGGTCAAAGAATTGCCTTGGCTTTGGTACCAGTTGTGACAGTGACCTTGCTGTTTCTGACTGGACAGGTAACTAATCTCAAACGGTTTCTCCCCATTGGGGTGGGATTGGGCGTGATTTTAACCATTGCTGTGACTACTAATCCTGAATTGGTTAGTGAGAGGATCGAGAGTTTTCAGGGTCGTGCCGAGGCTTCACCACCCCAGGCATTTATAGAAGAGCAATTTAAATGGGCTTTTCACCAAAAACCAGGATTGATTGGAAAAGGTTTAGGACGAGCAACTAATTCCACCCGTATCTTAGGACCAACTAAGCTAGTTGAAACCTTCCACCCCAAACTAATCTATGAAATTGGACCTGTGGGGGCCTTGGCCTTTGTCGCTTTCACTACATCAATCACCATCAACACCTTTAAGCAATTCCGATCAACTACTGAAAAAAGTATACGCAGCTTTGGTTCAAGTTTTTGGGTCTTTATCTTAATAATCAGTTTCTTCCCCTACTGGTATCCCTTAGATACGGATCCAGTGGCAGTTTATTACTGGTTTTTTACAGGTGTTATTTTTAAATTGCCAGAAATCGATAAACAGGAACAAGAAAAGCTTCTACTAGCAGAAGAACAGGATCCTCAGGCCAACAAGAAAAAGAAGCGAGGCAGAAAATCGACCTCTAGAAATCAGGGAAGTTCTAGAACTTCTCGAACGGCCAAATCTAGAAACAGGAGGGTTGCGAGAACAGCTCGCTAGTTGATGATTGTGATTGCAGTTGTTAGCTTGGATATAATCAGCAAAAGCTGCAATCGTTTCTTTATTAGGGCGTATCGCCAAACAATTATAACTCATTACCAATAACTGAAACAACCGTGAACTGGCCTTTGATTTCGGTAATTATCCCCACCTACGGCAGGGAAGACCCTTTGCAGGAGACCCTTGAAGATGTACTCAAGCAAGACTATCCCGCCTTTGAGGTACTAGTGGTCGATCAAACCCCAACACACAAGCCACATATCCAACAATATTTGGAGAAATTGGCTAGTGAAGGCAAAATTACATGGTTCCGTCTTCAATGGGCAAGTTTACCTGGAGCCAGGAATTATGGGGTGCGCAGATCTTCTGGAGAGATCATTTTATTTATTGATGATGACGTCAAAATGCCAGTGGGGTATTTAAAATCCCATGCTCGCAACTATCAGGAACGTCCGGAAGTGGGAGCCATTGCTGGTAGAGTTTTTGACCGCATGAAGCTGGAAGATTCCCAAAAATCCCAAACCGGAGATTCGCCCTACGAGATTGAGTATCTGCCATCTGAGGCGATGGATCCGGGAATTGCTTGGTATCACATTGATTTGGTACATACGATTAAACCCCAGCGTGTGATTTCGGCAAGGGGCTGCAATATGTCTTTCCGCCGCGACATCTTTACCAAATATGGACTGCAATTTGATGAAAGATTTCGGGGTAGTGCCGTCAGGGAAGAGTCAGATTTTTGCCTGCGATTACGCAGCACAGGGTACCAGATTTGGTATGACCCAGAAGCCTACTTGGTGCATTTAGGGGAAGAGACTGGGGGTTGTCATGATATTAGTACGCGATCGCTCAAATATCAGCGAACCTTTTATCACAATCACTTCCTAATGGCACTTAAAAATCTCACTCTCTTCGAGCAACTGCGTCTGTTTGCTCGTCTGTTTGATTGCCATGTTTTAGGGCATCCTCCCTGTAACAAAAGTGGCTCCCCGCTCAAAGTTATCAGCCGTGCCATTTTTTACACTCTGGGCTTGGTTGAGGCTATCAATACTGTAGTTAAGTCTAGCTGGGATGCTGGTCAAGTTTACACAAAACTTGACCAAGAGGCAGTGGCACTACCAGATGCTAACCACAATAGCTGAAGGGTGAAGCTTGATGAGAATTTTAGTAGCCAGTCACACCTATATTGTTGACCTCAACTGTGAGAAGTTGAGGGCATTGGTTCACTTGGAACCTGGTGTTGAAGTAACTGTGGTGGTGCCACGCCGGTGGCGTCCCGGTGGTGTTCAGAACAAGATCATTGAAACTAAGCCACTTCAAGAAGGTTCGTTTCGGGTAGTTCCAGTCTCTAATTTTAGCGAAAATAACCAAGGATTGTTGACCTTTGGAACTGATATTATTACCTTATTACGTCAGTTTCGACCGCAAATTATTCAGGTGGAACAGGGAGCCAAGTCCTTAGGCTATGCCCAGCTGATTATGCTCAACCAGTTGTTAGGACTGAAGGCTAAAAACGTCTTCTTTACCTGGTGGAATTTGCCTTATGAGGTTAAATTTCCCCTTTCTTTACTGCATGGATATAACCTGCGCCATACCGATGGTCTGATTTCTGGCAATCAGGATGGTGTAGAAGTACTAAGGCAGCATGGTTACCAGGGAGCAGCTAAAGTTTTACCGCAATTGGGTGTAGAGGAAAGTCGCTTCCATCCAGAAGCACAACCAGACCTCAAAAGTAAGTTGGGAATTCAAGCTGATGATTTTGTAGTGGGGTTTGTGGGGCGATTTGTTGAGGAAAAAGGTTTACTTACCCTCGGCAAAGCGCTAGCTAATCTACAAGGGAAACCTTGGAAATGGTTGTTGCTAGGGCGTGGTCCTTTGGAGTCAATTCTTAAGGAAAAAGTTGTTGAGTGGGGCATTAAAGACCAGACTATTTTTGTTGAGAGTGTTCCCCATGACCAAGTACCACGCTATATTAACTTGATGAGTACTCTGGTGCTACCTTCAGAGACAACTTATAAATTTAAAACTCTGACAGCTGCTGGTTGGAAAGAGCAGTTTGGTCATGTGTTGATTGAAGCAATGGCTTCTAAGGTAGCTGTAGTTGGTTCTAACTCCGGAGAAATTCCTCATGTAATTGCCGATTCTGGTTTAGTATTTCCAGAGGGAGATGAAAGTGCTTTGTGCGATCGCTTAAGTTCACTAATGGAACAACCAGAGTTAGCTCAGAACTTGGCTAAGTTAGGTTATGAGCGAGCAATGGAGCGTTATACTAATCAGGCTTTAGCCAGAGAGCAACTGAATTTCTATAAGCAGTTACTAGAGTCCTAATCAGGATTAGGGTTAGGGATGTTCATAGTTCATGGTTCATTGCTCATTGAAGCTCATTAAATTGCCATGAACTATGTTTGCGCAGCATGCGGGCTGCGCGTACCAGGAACAAACTTGATAGGTATTTTACCAGAAATGAGTAGTTTGCAGAAGAGCTAAGCTTTGCTTGGTGTTTTCTTGACGAAGAATTTTTTCCAAGTTCCTGAATAGAAAATATAATGCATGAGTGTACTGAGACAGCGATTGCGCTCATGCCGGTTCAACTGAGCCTGAAAGATGGCACATAAGTATCTGAGTGAACCCCTGTTTTTAAAAAATTGTAGTGGTCCAGTGCCTTTAGTATCAATCCAGGTTTTTCGCTCCTGTTGGGATAACCTACTTGATTGATCTCCATGACAGCGCCGGAAAAAGAGGGCTTCTGGGATTTCTTTGAGGCGTCCTCTTAGACTAAGTTCAAGGAGCAATAGTCTATCTGAGCCATAGTAGGGGGCAATTAGTGAAGTTGTCTTCAAAACATCCTTGCGCATCAGCCCAAACACCTCCAAGCACCAAAAATCTGAAATAATTGCCTGAAAGCGTACATGAGGTTCCCATGAGTCAAGGTTGGCTAGGGAACGTCCTGTCCACCATTTTTCTCCATTTGCCTTGGTGAAGATTGTTTTTGAGTGGCACACAACAATTGTAGGATCCTTGTCAAGGACTTCTACGCAACGAGCAAGAAAGGTTGGGGCGCAAACATCATCATAGGAAGCCCACTTAAAGTATTTGCCCCTAGCTAGCCCAACTATATGATTGAAATTCCAGGCAGCACCTCGATTTTGTTGCTGTCGGTAGTAATGAATGCGTTGATCCTGGGTAGCGTATGCCCTACAAATTTCCTCGGTTCTATCAGTTGAGGCATTATCTGAAATAATTAGCTCAAAATCCTCAAAAGTCTGAGCCAAAATGGAATCAATGGCTTCTTGGAGAAATCGCTCTCCATTGTAAACAGGCATGCCAATGCTGATGCGGGGACTGTTTTTACTCATCTTAACCCTACATTTTTATAAAAGTTAAGAATCCCCAAACTATCCACAATTTAAAGATACAATCAAAAAAAATTATGCTTATTCACATATAAATTGAAGATTAGTTTATGGGCATTCTAGTTAAGTTAGTTCTGGTTGAGATCTACATAAATAAACTTGAGTTTTCCGGACTCTAAACTCATTATCTTTAGTAATTAATTTTCTAAAATACAATGCTTCCCAGATACTTGAAATAAATAGATAAACTCAGCATTTTTTAGAATAAAAATCAAAACAAATTAGTGCTATTGGCAATTTATCAGTCTTTACAAGACTTTATATAGTTATGTTTAAGAGATCAAAAGTATCTGGGAATAAGTTAGGAACCCCAATGATAAGTACCTGCGACCTTGATAAAGGTTACTGGTTGAGGCAGGGTGTGGGGTGTGGGGTATGGGGTGTAGGGTGTAAGGGAACTCCGGGCGATTTCATAATTGTTTACACAGTTGCTTTTATTTATGTCCGACTACTTAGGAATGAAGTGTTCAACAAATAAAAATTACTTTAATTCTTCTAGACAAATAGTGAGTACATCCCTGTGTAACTAGTGAAATCCTGAAAACTAGCGGTTATATTGGTGAATATTGCAGCTTCCCGAAGACTCCCTCCATTGTGATCACTAAGTGAACGAACCCCTCAAGATTCTACAAATAGTCCCCTCGATTTCCCCAGTCTATGGCGGTCCTAGCCAGATGGTAAAAAACTTTTCAGCAGCACTGGCTTCTCAAGGTGTTGAAGTCATGGTGTTGACAACAGACTCCAATGGGGATATTGATCAGCCACCGCTAGATGTTCCTCTGGATACACCGGTAGAACAGGACGGTTATCAGGTAAGATACTTTCGCTGCTCTCCCTTCCGCCGCTATAAATTTTCCCTTGTTCTTCTGCGTTGGCTGTGGCAACACGCTTCAGAATATCACCTTGCCCATATCCATGCACTCTTTTCTCCGGTAAGTACAGCGGCAGCAACGGTAGCGCGATGGCGGCAGTTACCATATCTGCTACGTCCCTTGGGTACTTTAGATCCAGCAGATTTGCAAAAGAAAAAACAAATTAAACAGCTTTATGGGACACTACTAGAAAAACCCAACTTAGCTGGAGCTGCAGGAATTCACTTTACTAGTGTTCAAGAAGCCAAAATTTCAGAGCGCTTTGGGACTCAGGCATCGGATGTGGTGATTCCCTTAGGTGTGAAGCCTATAGCAAAGCAAAGTAAAGGCTTGGCAAGGTCTAAGTGGACAATTGCAGAGGATCTGCCTTTAGTGTTATTTATGTCTCGTATTGACCCGAAAAAGGGTTTAAATCTATTGATACCTGCTCTGGAAAAACTTTTAGAATCGAACAGAGATTTTCACTTTGTTCTAGCAGGTACAAATCCTCAAGATCCGGATTATGAACTCCAGATTCAGAAACAGTTAAAGAGTTCATCTCTGGCTGGGCGCACCACTATTGCTGGCTTTGTTACCGGTGATTTAAAGGAAGCCTTGTTACAAGATGCAGATTTGTTTGTGCTGCCCTCCTACTACGAAAACTTCGGTATTGCGGTGGCGGAGGCAATGGTGGCAGGAACACCTGTGGTAATTTCTGACCAAGTTCACATTTGGGAGGAAGTTAAGAACTCTGAGGCTGGTTGGGTTGGTCCTTGTGAAGTGGAAGCTTTGGCTGAACTTTTGCAGGAGGCTCTTAGCGACCTCGGAGAACTTCACAGGCGGGGGGAAAATGCCCAACAATGTGCTTTGAGCAATTATAGCTGGAGTGCGATTGCACAGCAAATGATTGAGACTTATCACCAAATTGTAGCAAATAGTCTCATTGACAATTGAAGATTTGAGCTGTTAGTGACATCTACCACCCAGTATCATCTGGATCGTCTCTGTATACTTTTTGTACTAATAAAGTAACTATTTAGTGTTGACATAGTAATTTGATTGGCATAACATAGGATATAGTATACGAATTACTTTGTACTAACTTTGTTTTACATGTAGGTAACTTCGTCGCAATTTTCCTTTAACTAAGGTGTATCTAATCTTCATTCTTCACAGCAGAGGTGTGCAAGAAACTGCTGTCGATTTTGCTATTTCAACTTCTCAAGAATCTCAGGAAGCATACTGATGAGTGGACTACTCGAAACAATTATCACAAGTTTGCAGGAGCTAGTTGGTAGTGGCATCAAAATTTTGCCTGGACTACTGACAGCACTGATTATTATCCTGCTGACTCGCTATGCTGCTGAATTTGTTCAGCAAATAGCTGATAAGTTGGGGACTAAAACAATTAAGAGTTATTCCCTACAACTATTACTGTCAAAAACTGCTTATGTATCTGCTTGGGTAATTGGAGCTTTATTTGCAGCTGTGGTTGCTTTTCCAGGCTTGGAGTTAGGAGATATCATTGCCACGTTAGGACTTAGTTCTGTCGCAGTTGGTTTTGCCTTCCAAGATATTTTTAAAAACTTTCTTGCTGGAGTGCTGCTGTTGTTGCAAGAGCCTTTCCGCATCAATGACCAAGTAATAATTGGTGATTATGAAGGCACTGTTGAGCGCATCGATATTCGCACTACACAAATTCGTACCTATACTGGAGAGCAGGTTATTTTACCCAATGCTACTGTGTTTACCAGTGCAGTGCAAGTGAGAACTGCTTTTGAAAGCAGACGTACTGATTTAGGAGTGGGTGTGGATTACAATACATCCCTACCTGAAGCGACTAAAGTTTTGCTGGCAACCATCACAGATATTGACGGAATTTTAACTTCTCCTGCCCCAGAAGTAGACATTGAAAGTTTTGGTGATAGCTCAATTGACTTGGTAGTACGCTACTGGACATTACCCCAGAAAACAGAAGTTCGTCGTACTCAAACTAAGGCAATTGTGGCGATTAAGAAGGCTTTTGATTTGGTCAATATTAGTATTCCTTACCCCATTCGTACAGTTTACCACTACGACCAACAACAGTTTAATGATTATCTTCCTGTTAACGGGAAGGATAATGCTCCACATAACTGAGTTCAATATCAGGAGATATAGCGCTTGTCAGGGTGCTTAGAACAGATTAAAGTAGCCAATATAAAAGAATAAGATATAATGCGGTACTAGTTATTCAGAAGAGGTTCCCAGTTTGTATCCCAGAGCCTTTTTCTTCATCGTCTGAAAAATGTTGTAAAAGCCGTTAGCACGGGAAGGAGTCAAGCTGACGTTTAAACCAGTCTCTTGAATAAAATCTGGAGACACTTGTAAAATTTCGTCCGGGGTAAGTCCATTAAGTCCTTCAATTAAAAGTGCCACCAAGCCTTTTACCAACTGAGCATCCGAGTCCCCTAGATACCAAACTTTACCATCTTCCAGGTTAGCAGTCAGGAAAACCTGAGATGTGCAGCCAGGAACTTTATTGGCTGAAACTTTATCTTCTTCTGGCATCTGTTTAAGCTTCTTAGCATAAGACAGCAGCTGAGCGTAACGCTGCTTAGGATCTGTCCTCCGCTTAAAGCGTTCAACAATTTTGGCGAGGGCATCTGGAAGAGGAGTTGAGGCTGATGACATACCCAGTGTAAGATCAGTATTAATTATTTTGATCCTAACAAGATAAGAGCAATAGTCCGTGCTACTTTACACTAAGGGGCAAATAATCTCAATAGCAGTGAGCCAACCGATACTAAAGCATCTCCAAAGGATGATTTAGCTTTAAACTCAGGTGGATGCTGAGCAATTTCTATGCGCTGAATCAAATTTTGAGATATCTGGTATCCCTCTATATCCCCTTGCTCTGTAAAGAGTGTACCTGCGATTTGAGCATCTGCGATCGCTCCCGATTCATCTCCAAGCTTGTAGCGGGCAACTCCGCGAGCCATAATCGCTCTGGCAAAGTCAGGCTTGAGGCTTAAGGCTCGGTTAAAATTCTCAATTGCCACAGTATAGTTGCCTCTTTGGGCTTCAACCACACCCCAGGCGTGGAAATCTTCAGAAGTTCCAGCATACTGAGGAATACCAATTGCTCCCCGCACATAAGCAGTCTTCAGGTTAATACCGAATAATTTAGCATCGACAAGAAAAGCATCTCGAAGGTCAGTACCATTAAGATTAGCACCGCTGAGGTTAGCACCACTGAGATTAGCTCCATGGAGAGAGGCACCACTAAGGTTAGCTCCAGTCAAGTCTGCCTCAGTTAAATTGGCTCGGGAGAGATTAGCGCGACTCAAATCTGCTCCCCTCAGATTAGCCCCTGCCAAATCTGCCATAATCAAACCAGCTCCCCTGAGACTACATTGCTGACAGTCTCTAGTTGAAAGTAACTGCTGGATATTTTGTAGATTTTCAGCAGTAGCAATTGCACTCAAGCTGGTTGTAGTTAGTAGAGCCACTGTAGTCAGAATTATGCCTTTGATCATCTCTTCGCAGTGGGGGATCCTCTCTCAAGACATTAGGAACGCATAGTTATGCGCTCCTATCCAGGAAGGAACACCACGCCCTCCATAATGTTGACAATCGGCAGATTGAGCGTTTGTAGTTAATTACAATTATTTTATCCCCGATTAGCAGTTGCAGTAGATGATCCTACTGATTAGCCCTAGTATCACGAACCGCTGCCCAAAAAAAGAAGCCACTCAAAGGAATGCTAGCTGCCAGAATAATCCCAGTAATTAAGAAACCATACTGGGGGTGTCCATAGGAGAGCTCGAAAACTGAACCGACAGCGGCAATCGCGGCGACACAGGACATCATCAAAAATAAACCGCTTTTGGGAGTCATCATCATAGTGGGCAGATGCTTTACTTAATTGGTTTGACTGCTTGCACTGAGAAACCGTTTTTTTGCAGTTCCTCTGTTAGTACTAAACCATTTTGCACGCGATCAACAAACATTACACCTTTGAGGTGATCCATTTCATGCTGAATGACCCGAGATAATAGCTCTGTAGCTTTTAATATTTTTGGGCGTCCATTTTCATCTTTGTAGGCAACTTCAATTGCTTCTGGACGTCTGACATCAAGGTAGACACCGGGAATGCTCAGGCAGCCTTCTTGACCATCACACATACTGCTACTATAGCTCTTGATTACCGGGTTAATTAGAACCAAGGGTGGATTTTCTGGGTTATCTGGTTCACAGTCAATGACAATAATCTGCTTATTAATCCCTATCTGAGGTGCAGCTAGACCAATACCATCGGCACTGTACATAGTTTGCAGCATCTGCTGAGCCAACTGCCGGATTTTTTGGTCTACCTTTGCCACTCGCTTGGCAGGCTGGCGCAGAACGCGCTCACCAAGGTAATGAATTTGTAAAGGCGGATTTTTTAACTTTTGCTTATCGAAAACTACTTGGGGGGTCATGGGATTAAGGGTTAGAGAATGACACTTATTTTTCCAAAGTGTAATCGATCTTCATACTAGCATTTTTACTTAAATGGTCTCTATCGAGGGAATTATCGTTTTTATGTCTTAAGAATGAGGAATGATCCTCTTGGTCAACGAGATCAACTAATTACCTTTAACTCACACAAAATAAAAATATTATTGAAGTTGTAAAATTCTATGGCTGTGATGCCTCCATTAGAGATGAAAGAATTGCCAAGCCGCCCTGAATTCAAATTCTAGACAATGTTACAATTACTCACCAAAATTGATTATCTCTGGCGCGAAACTTTATTAGGGATACAGCGCGGTGGGACAATGAACTGGGCAGCAGTGAGTACTGTCACTGTTTTATTGTTTCTATTTGGCTTGAGTTTACAGATATCTTGGCAGTTAGAGGGAATGCTTAGTCAATTGGGCAATCGGCTGCAAGTTTCTGTCTATCTTGAACCAGGGGCGCAACTAGAAATGGTGATGCCAGCAGTTAAGAAACTACCACAAGTCAGTGAAATCAAAACCATTTCTAAACAAGAAGCTTGGGTCTCTTTAGTTGAGGAATTGGAACTTTCTAATCTTGAAGCTGCCACTCAACAGTTGGAAGGTAATCCCTTAGTGGATGAACTCAAGGTGAAGGTTAAAAAACCACAAAATGTGCCAATTATTGCTCAGCAACTGTCTCAGATAGAAGGAATCGATGAAGTCATCTATCTGGATGAGGAACTTCAGAGTCTGCAAGAAATCAATCGAGGTTTAGTATGGGTGAGCTTTAGTATTATTGCACTTCTAGGTATGACTAGTTTGGCAGTGATCACAATCACAATTCGTCTAATTGCGATCGCTAGACGCCGTGAAATTGAGATTATGCAGTTAGTTGGTGCAACCTCTGCCTGGATTTATCTGCCGTTTATTTTGCAGGGTATGAGCTTTGGTGTTGTTGGTGCTACAATTGCTTGGCTTTTGATTGTCAGTATTGAGCATTTTCTAGTCAACTTGCTGGCTACTGGCCCAGATTTACTCAAATTCATTGCTACAGTTTTGCAACCACAGCCTCTACAACTATTAATCATGCCACTGTTACTGATGAGTCTTGGAGGTTTAGTAGGCTTGATGGGAAGCTTTTTGGCAGTTCATCAGGAAACTCTCAAACTAGGAAAAAATTTGTGAGTATAGCAGTACGTATTAAGGTTAGGACATACTAAATCGCTAAAACTTTGTCAATTTCTGCCTTCTGCCTTCTGCCTTCTGCCTTGCGCGTAGCGCTATACCTCCCGAAAAAGCCCAAAATTACTTTCAGGTCAATAGAGTTAATTGAAAAAAATATGACTGTCAAAATTTCTATTCAAGGGATAGAAATTACCACTGGTAGTGTTATTAATACTCAAAATCTTTCTTGGCAAGATTTTGAAGAAACTCTTGCTGAACTAGGAGAAAAACATGGATTTAGAACAATATCTTCCACCTGACCTTGCTATTGAACCTGACATTACTTATAAAACTACCCTAGAGGTTTATGCTGTTATCAGTGTGCCTGAAGTCTGGAGTTGATAGTAACCAACAACTGAAAACTTACACTTTTTTAGATGGAAATTACACTGAAACCATTACCAGTGAAATATTTCCTAATATACCCTTAATTAGAAGGATACCATAACTAGTACAACAAGCAATTGAGCAAGGTACTAGCAAAATGTTGAGAGAATTCAAAGGCAAACTGTGAATTTACAAATACGAACGCAATGGGAATCACACCTACAAAATCTCGGGGAATGGCACGGTTCATTTACCCGCCTCTCACCACAAGGTCAACAGCTAGAAGATACACCCAGCATACTCATTTTAGAACAACTTAACGATAAGCAACAAGCTCGCTTGACTCTGCGCCGCTTCCGAGAGAATCTGCCAGTAAATGAACTAGTCTATGAATACAGTTCTATAGAAAGAAATCTCCTTTTCTTTGAAAATGGCGCTTTTTCCCGAGGCGCACTACAGTGGGGAGCATATTCTGAATTTTGGGCAGAATTTGGCTTAATCGAAGCTAATCGCCGCCTGCGTATGGTGCAGCAATATAACCGAGACTCTCAACTGAGGGCACTGACTTTAATTAGAGAAAAACTTGTTGGTACAGACACTCCGGAGCGCCCTCAACTAACTTTTGAACAGCTACTGGGTGAATGGGAGGGAAAAGCAATAACCATTTATCCTGAGCTACAAGGAGCAAGTAACTCCGAGGCAGAATCACCCCACAGTTATCCTACTAAGCTAAAAATAGAATACCAAGGAAATAATCATTTAGTGCAGCAACTCACTTTTGAGACTGGCACCTCAGCCCGCACTATTACCTCTACCGCTAGGATAGATGGCTCAATTCTCCACTTTGAGCATAGTCCCTTACCTACTCAGGTGTTGCTATTACCTGATGGGGCATCTTGCAACTGTCCTTTAGAAATTAAACCTGGTAGTGTTTTTGTTCTAGAACTAGGTTGGTTATTGCAACCTAACAAGCGTCAACGACTAATTCGCACCTACAATGATCAGGGGGAATGGTTAAGTTTAACTTTTGTCGAGGAATATAAACTTTAATTCCCATAGCTATAAAAAATTTAATAACAATCCGGCGATAAAATGCCGAAACTTTAACATTTATACAAATTTTGTCATCCGGAATTCATGTATTTTAGATTGAAGTTAGGAACTGAAGGATAACTCCTTGGCTTTAAATAGCCACAGAGACTATTAGTGAGGAAATAAAGATGACATCTGAACTAACTCAAGTTCTATTAATCGTGTTGATCGTTTCTGTTGCCTGTACCGTATTATCTCCTGTGTTATGCTGGCTTCTGCCCAATAGAGCAGCTAACCAAGTTTAACGAAATATTACAGAAGGCAATAGATTAAGCAATGTATCGGGGTCAGTAACAGTTTGCCAAAAAATAAACAATCTTACCCACCTTATCTAGGTGGGTTAATTATTTGAGGGTAGCAATTTTTTGAGCAGCTTAATTTTAAAACTACATTCCTGATCCACCATTTTAAGTTTCCAGAGATTTTGTGGTGAACCAAAGAGACTGAGGTGCGTGCTAGTGGTTAACAAAGTGATTTCAACCAATACAGAAACTAAGTGAAAAAATCTGGAGCATCTAAGATTAGTAGCGGGAATCATCAAGGGCTAATTTTAATTTTGAAAATCCTTACGCTCTGTACAGTTTTCAACAATCAGTTTCGGATGAGTGCCAATTTTTTCAAAAACTATGCCCTCTCTAAGAAAGTATCCCATATTCTCTAAAACGAATCGCCCAACCAGAAGAAATTGCTTCGATGATGGCTTTCCTATTTTCAGGAACAATTCCATCGGCAACTGTGTTCAGTATTGAGATTAATTTACTTATTACTTATTACTTATTACTTATTACTTATTACTTATTACTTATTACTTATTACACTTCAAGGCTTCTTAGGTCCAGATAATTGAAAAACTAAATCACCAACCTCAACACTAAGATTACCTGTCTTCCAACCTAAATAAATTGGAGCTTTACCTTGAACAGGTTTGTAGAGTTCAAAATGTTGTGACCAGTTATGCTTGACACCATTACGAACAATAATTGGTAAATCATGTTGAGAATTATGTGTTAGTTTAAGACTGTTATTTTTGGTGCCAGTAAATTGCACTATCCCCTGAGAAACTTCACTTAAGTTTAATTTGCTTTTTGCCTTTACAGCTTGTTTAAAATCCTCATAACTGTCATGAGATTCCTTTTCACCGACTTCTAGGGCAAAACCAGCATAACCATTGCCCTTAGTTATTGCTTTGAGGGTTCGCTCTTGCTCATACTCCCTAGCAAACTTCTTTCTAGAAATGGCAACTTCAGTATAGGAATTAAGATTAATTGGGCGTACAGCTAACCAGGTTTTCTCCAATTCAAAAAACCAAAAACCCTCTTCAGTCTCAGCTGTGGCAGTCTTAGGTAATTGAAAGAAAAATGGTTGATCTGAACTTGGTCTCAACCAAATAACTAAGTTACGATATTGCCCAATTTGATCACCTCGGTTTTTTCCTGGCTGAACCCACCCACCGCCAGTGTTAGCAACGAAATAATCAACACCGCGCTCAGAATTATCAGCCATCAACTTAAAAGTGCCAACATCACCATCACTGAAAGCACCTGCTAAGCTTCCTAGTTGATAGCTATTACCAAAGAAAGTTGTTTCCCAATAACCTGGCTGATCTTCTCCCCCTGGTTTCCAATTTTCATATACAGGTTTACTACTAAAGATTTCTATCGGCTTATCAAATTGCTTACGCGCTAAAGCTACAATTGCTTGTGGAGGTCGATAGTTACTGGTAATGACATGAATTGAATCTGGTTCTGGCTTAGGATTAGCAATGGCAGTATCACCAAAATAGAGCCAAAATAAACGGGCTGCCGTGGAACCATAAACTACATTAGCTCTACCGTAATCGCGCTTAGTTGGGCCTCCCATACCACCACGATAATATTTAACAGCAGCAGCTGCTGACATCCAATCCAAGGCAGCTTTGCCCATTTGTTTCACTTCTGGGTCTTTGGCAAAATCGTAGAGATTGAGATAGGCAGCAAAGGTATGTCCGAGGTAATTCTCTGAATCCCATTCCCCCATACCAATGTTGTAAAGCGCCCAGACATAGCGTTGAATTTTCTGTTTATAGAGAAGCTTGGTGTCTTCATTACCAGTTTCCTCTGCCATCAAATAAACCGCTACCTCTCGCATTGCCCTGAGATTGTCAGTATTGCGCCCATCTACCCAACCACCCCGCACATCAGGCCCCCAGCCATCGCCGCCTTTGCCCTTACCATAGATAGGGTGGGGCCGTCCTTTGGGTTCTGTTTCCGTCCACACCTTAGCCCCATCAAACATCCGTTGTTTATAGGTAGGATCGAGAAATTGACCCCAGAGAAAATATTTTCTCATTTGCCCTTTTAAGGTAAAAGAATAGTAGTAATCTATCCCTTCCGTATGTTTGTTATCATTAGTTTGGGCATCTTCTGATTGTAAAAATTTCAGCGCCTGTTGACGGTTGCCTGCTAGAAAGTCGAACATGGCACGGGGGTAAGAACGCTTCTCATTTTCCCCATTATTATTGCCATAGCTTTGACCAGCATAGTATTTAATTACTTCTTGAGCGCGATTTTGAAATTCTGCTTCTAACTCTGGAGTCCACTGGTTCTTATACTCGGACTCAATAGTTGCAGCTTCAATACCAATTATTTTAGCTGTGGAAGCTTTAACTGCCGTTTCTGTTTCCACAGATTTTGTCGTAGAGACGACTTGATCACTACAGCTAAGTATTGCACATGCTAATACAGAGGCTGCTATTGGATAACGAGAAATACCTAGACTTTTCATCTTTCAATCCCTGCTGGGGATTATATACCGCTGAAAATGCTTAAGTAATAGACGAAAAGCTAGTCAAATTTGTTTCATCCTAACAATTAGATTTATTCTGAACTCCTGTAACTCTTGAACTCCACTCAACGATAAATCACTGCTTAACTTGAGCTCCATGACTGCGAGGATCATCCTGACTAGTTGTTTGGGTCGATACAGGAGACTCAAAAGTAGAAACTTCTCCGCTACCTTGGGTATAAGGTAGAGGTAAACTAGCTACCAAAGCATCTAAATTTGCCTTCAGAATTGTCTTGGGCTGTTCCCCAATCGTCTGGGCAATAACTTGTCCATCTTCACCTAAAAACACAAAATGAGGAATTCCATCCACCCGATAATTGAGAATTTCTGGTAGCCACTTACTGTTATCCACATTCAACATCACAAAATTCACCGAGTCAGCATACTCCTGTTTCAGCTCCCCCAAATCCTGCGCCATGGCCTGACAAGTGCTACACCAGTTAGCATAAAACTCCATTAACGTTGGTTTACCACTGCTGAGTGCTACTGGCAGTGGCGTGGCTTCTTTTGCTTGGGCTTCAAGGGAAGCCACACCAGTCTCAGTTTTCAATCCCAAGAAGAGAGTAACACCAAGAGCGATCGCTACCATGGCAATCAGAAAATTTCTGATCCTAGTGCCACTAGAGATTTCAGATTTCTGGAGGGATGTGGTTTCTGAGTCAGAGGAATTCGCTGTCATGGTTAATCCAACTTATAGGTGCTAAATATGATTTATCTAAAAGTATCTACCAGAATTACTGTAACAATTTATGAAAAAACGGTTAACACTAATCTTTCCTAAAAACACTGTTCAGATGCCAATTACCTATCGGCTAGCAAAGGATTTCAATGTCGCAGCAAATATTATTCGCGCCCAAGTTGCACCCAATCGCATGGGCACCCTGGTGGTAGAACTTTTGGGTGATATTGATCAGTTAGATGCTGCAATAGAATGGATGCGCTCAATTGATGTTAATGTTTCCCTGGTTGGTCGTGAGATTGTAATTGATGAAGATTCCTGTGTTGATTGCGGCTTATGCACTGGTGTCTGTCCCACCCAAGCCCTAACTCTTGACCAGAAGACATTTAAGCTCAATTTTAATCGCTCCCGTTGCATTGTGTGCGAGCAATGCGTTCCTACCTGTCCAGTTCAAGCAATTTCTACCAATCTCTAGTTGTTGCTGAGGATATTATTAGCAAACAACTAATGGCTAAGATTTTTCGCTAAAAAAATCTTAGCCATTGTTGTTAGAGAGCCATTTAACCAGCAAAAACCCAGAGCCAAATGCTGTCAGTAAAATTGTGATAATAACCACAACCAACAGCCAACCATTTACATCTGAACTTCCCTCTGAGGAATTAGGACGACGGTAACGCTCTTCTTCCTGTTCAAATACTAATGTTTCTCCATATGGGGAAGTATTTGTTTCCGATTGATGGGACTCTCTGGGAAACTCAACCTCTGGAGTTGCTGTTGTATTTCGAGGCAAAGGTGCGGTTGTAGCTGGCGGTGATGGCGACGGTATAGCTGAACCATCACTAGACTTTCCGTGCTGGCTAACTGGTTTTAGGGAAGCTACAACCTGCTGTAAATGCTGGGCTGACTTAACGACTTTTTCAACTTCCTGGTGCAGTAGTTGGTTTTGTTTGACTAATTGCTGATTTTGATTGTTCAGGGATTCAAGCCTTGCCCGTGCCGTCTGCAACTCAGCTGCCAATTCTCGATAGACGGAAATTGGTACTGAAGGGCGATAGGAACTAGCTACTGTTGATGGCTTCATGCTTTCAGCCACAGGTTTTGCCATAGAAGTATTGATCTGAGAATGGGAGGTCATAGGAAATTTGACATCTTCCCAGCGCTAAAAGCGCGGGATTCCTAAACCTCGCGATTTAGGTTTCTGCTTCTTCCACATCTGCGTACACTACCAACTCGCGTTAGTTATGTCCCCGTCTTACATCATGTCCACAGACTTTCGACCCATTGCAGAGTCCCGATTCCGCAAGCCCTGCGGTACGGAGTCTTACAAGAGTGGTACTTGTTGCTTAGGCTTTTTACCAAGCTTTGCATTCCTAGCCGGAACGCCCTAAACCTAGTTTTTCAAGGTGCTAATACCTACTGCTTGGTTTTCGCGCTTCGGTATCTCTCGATTGTACAACGGCGGTGGAGGCGCGGCTTTCCTCCCATCAGTAAAACCGAGGGTTGACCGCCGCGAAATTAGATGAAAACGCATGTAAGGCAAGAATAGTTTAACTACCCGGATCTAGCAAAGCTTAATCACGAAAATGATCTCCTAACTCGGATGAATCAGAGACTCCTTCTTCTTCAAGTTTGCAAAAGTGGAAAGAAATGTCCCAGCGGACCACAGCCTTGACCTATATCCAGGGCGTATTTCAGAGCAGTTGTCACATAATCCTTTGCTAATCGTACTGCAGTGAGTGGTTCCTTTCCTAGTGCCAGATTGGCTGCGATCGCACTACTGAGAGTACAACCAGTACCATGAGTATTAGATGTCTCCACTAGCTCTGTTTCAAGGGTTAATAACTCTTTACCATCAAACCAGATATCAACACCACGATTTTTACCAGTCATTGCTCCCCCTTTAACTAAAACTGCCTGCGGGCCTAATTGATAAATGTCTTTGGCAGCTGTACACATATCATCAAAGGTATTAATCGCCAAACCGCTTAGTATTTGTGCTTCGTAGAAATTTGGCGTCACAATTGTAGCCATCGGGATCACTATATCCCTTAAACAAGCTACGGCATGATCATCAATCAGTTGATCCCCAGTACGTGATACCATTACTGGGTCAACCACCAAATTATTCAAACCCAGACTTTTCCAAGTCGATGCCACGGCATTCATAATTTCCTGGTTGAGCAACATCCCAGTTTTAGCTGCTTGTACGCCAAGATCACTAACAACCGCCTCAATTTGGGAAACTACTGCTGCGCTGGGTAAAGCCTCAACTCGGGTAACGCTGTGAGTATTCTGTGAAGTCACACAAGTTAGAGCACTGGTGCCATGAACGCAATGAAAAGCAAATGTCTTCAAATCTGCCTGAATGCCAGCACCGCCACCGCTATCGGAACCAGCAATTGTGAGAACAATCGGTATATTGGATTGAGCTTGGTGCCTCATATAGTAGCAGTTTTGATAATTACACTAATCCTGGTTTTGAGGCTTTGAGGCAACAAACAGGATTTTTATATATTCCACTAAATTACTTCTACGCCATAACAAAAAAATTCCCCGACTTTCAGCTGTGAGGATAAAATAAAGTAAGAATTCCTATAAGTGCTACTGATTATCCCTATCTCTTGGGACGACGCCTTTGCAGAAATTCTGGAATATCCAGGTCTGTTGTTCTACCCTTAGGATCTGGTGCAACCGCAGGTGGTCTAGGGGGCGTTTCCAAAAATCTCCTTCCTGGACGTGAAGCTTCCTTCGTAACTGGCGCAGGGGGAGCTTCGTTGCTAAAACCAGTGGCAATTACAGTAATTACAATCTCGCCTTGGAGCCTATCATCAATCACCGCTCCAAAGATAATATTGGCATTGGGATCAACAACTTCATAGATAGTTTCAGCAGCGTCGTTAACTTCATGCAGGGTTAAATCACCACCCCCAGTAATATTAAGTACAACGCCTCTGGCTCCTTCTATTGAAGACTCAATGAGGGGAGAATTAATCGCTGCAGTGGCTGCCTCTCTAGCGCGGGACTTGCCGGAACCAGTACCGATCCCCATCAAAGCTGAACCGGCATCTGCCATTACTGCTCGGACATCAGCAAAGTCAACGTTTACCAAACCAGGAATCGTAATAATATCAGAAATCCCTTGTACCCCTTGACGTAGAATATCGTCGGCAACTGTAAATGCTTGCTGTACTGGCATTTCGGCAGGAATAACCGATAAAAGTTGATTGTTAGGAATAACAATCAAGGTATCCACTCTACTTTGCAATGCCGCAATTCCCTCTTCTGCTTGAGAGGTACGACGGCGTCCCTCAAAGGTAAAAGGGCGGGTAACTACACCCACGGTTAAGGCACCCATTTCCTTCGCCACTTCTGCTACTATCGGCGCTGCACCTGTACCTGTGCCCCCTCCCATGCCAGCAGTAATGAATACGAGGTCACTACCCTCTAGAGCATGGGCAATTTCTTCGCGAGATTCTTCAGCAGCTTTCTGACCAATTGCTGGATTACCACCTGCACCCAAACCTCGCGTCAATTTTTGACCCATTTGCAAGCGTTTGGGGGAAGATGTTTGAGCAAGTGCTTGAGCATCTGTGTTGATTGACCAAAACTCAACCCCAGCAACCTCACTAGCGATCATGCGGTTAACTGCATTCCCGCCACCCCCACCGACACCAATGACTTTAATTTTCGCAACGCTACCTGGCACGATATTGTTACTCCTAGTTTCTTCCCTAGGTATCCCCTGAGAATCAGGCATTTTGCCAAATTGCAGACCAGAGTTACTGAAGGGATGAGTATTATCCACTTCAACTGAGAGTTCGGATTGCCCGTTGATACGAGAGCTTTGATAGTCCAGCTTTAGTTTACTATTAAGCGTCATTGCAATAGGTCAGGGTCATTAATTAACTTTATCAGTTAAGGGTAACAATCTGAGTTAACTATAGAGTAAGTTGATAGAAAAACCAACGAAGGTTGAAGCCAAAGTCTTTCGTCTTTAAAAGCAGGTGGCAGGAATTACCGGAGTACAATCTTCGAGCTAGTCACCAAAACATAGTCAAGATCAGGTACAGTACCGTATATGTTATACTAGGTAGCTATCTAGATTTACCGGGAAAGAGCCTCACCATATATAGCTTGTCTGGCAATCCCTCCCCAACCTCTTCCGTAGGGAAGTGTAGGGAACTTTACTAATTGCTAGCTTCGACAAGCTCATTTCCATTGGTCATTTGAATCGCTGGAAAGTCGGGATCATTGAGGTCAATATAGGCCATTTGGCTTGGTTGCACGTGAGTTGGTAATTCTCGCATGCGGTCTAGGATGCCTAATTGTTCGGTAAATCGTGAAGTGTAAGGACCAAAATGCACGTCTCCTAAATCGGTTTTCAGAATTAAATTGTCTGGGTTTTGCCAATCGATCTCGAACACCTGGATTGGAGAACGACTTACAGCTTGGTAAAGTTCTTTCCAGTGAGGGCGATATTGCTGCCAAGAACCAATAATTTTAAGTTTAGGTAAATCTAGATTTTCTTCAAGTGAGCTATAGCTCTTAGCTGGCATCCAGACGCCACCTTCATCTAGCAAACCCAATTGTGATCCAGAATTGGTAGTTTCGGTGTTTTGGGTGAAACTAGGTTGAGCAATTGCCACTGGTAAACGCTCTTTAACTCGTATCTTCAGTCCTGGTGGTACAAGTTGGCGGCTAACAGTAGCCTCGGCAATGGGAACTTGAGACTCCAGGGAAGCAGCTAGATTTTGCGGTTCAACTCGCAATAAAGATTGAGGGTAAGACAAGGGCAGTAGTGAGCGAATAGCCCTCTTAGAAAGCAAGCTGTTGCCTTCTATAATTATCTGTTCCGGCTGACTAATCACCCAATCTGGCAAGGTAATCGCCCAAATCAAGCTACTTGCCATACCGCCAACCAATAGAGAGCGCCAAATTGCCTGGCAGGATTTAATCTGGCGTGTTCGCTGTAGCTTTTTGCGCCTGCTGACCATTTGTGCGTGAGAAACTGATGCAATGTTTGCCATCTATTACCGACGGGTTCAACAAGGATGTAAATTCAAAGATGTTGTTTTTCCTTAAAGGTAGAGTAAAAAGGCGCTGGTTGTAACCCTGGCGACCTTACTTATCTGAACTAATTAGCCGTTGATTAACCCACGATACTTTTATCATTTAACCACCCCTTTTCCAGAGTGTCGTAAATTATGTCAACTATTGCGATTAAATCGATTAACTCTGGTAATGACCATCATTTGCATCTTGTTGAAAAGAACCCAATCATAGCACCATAACTATGGTGGCTATAATACTAGACCTCTGGTTAAAAGATTCTTTGGCAAAAGGCAAGGGCAAGGAACCAGCTTAAAAAGCAAGGGACTTGCTATGACCTTTCCCCAACTCAATTAACTTCGACAATGGGGCCCTTAGCGTCCATCAAAAAGTCTACTCTCAGTTGCAGGCGCTAAAAATCAGGTTTAACTCCTGCAACTGGCTCCCAGATTAGTGAGTACTCAAGACTCCTGCATGAATATGACCATGAAACTGCATCTACCAACATTTTTCAAAGCTTGTAACCCTGCTAAAACTCTAGTTATGGGTAATCCGTCCGATTCCCAGTACTATATAGATTTTTCTTCTGTACGGGGCGGCAAGATTATCGAAGCTTTAGGTCGAACTATCACCCGTCTCTCTCCAGACGAACCCACCTGTCAACTGTTTACAGGACATATTGGTTGCGGTAAATCCACAGAATTGTTTCGACTTAAAGCTCAGTTGGAACAGGAAGATTTTCATGTAGTTTATTTTGAGTCCTCTCAAGATTTAGATATGGCCGATGTTGATATCAGCGATATTTTGCTCAGCATCGCCAGATCCGTCAGCGAAAGCCTCGAAGAAATTGGCATTCACTTGAAACCAGGGTACTTTAGCAATTTATTCAACGACATCAAAAACTTTTTGCAAACTCCGATTGAACTCTCAGCTGAGGCTGAACTTTCTGTAGGAATTGGCAAAATAACTGCCAAAACTAAAGACAGCCCTCAGATGCGTGAACAACTCAGACAACACTTGGAGCCACGTACCCAAGGCATTTTGAGTGCTATTAATGAAGAAGTCCTCGCTCAAGGTATTAAACAACTAAAGCGGCGTGGCAAACAGGGTTTAGTGGTAATTATTGATAATCTTGATCGGGTTGATCCCCGACCTGTACATGGTAAGCGATCGCAACCAGAATACCTCTTTATCGACCGTGGTTCTCAGTTGCGTAGTTTAAACTGTCATGTTGTTTACACCTTGCCCTTAGCTTTGATGTTCTCTAACGAATACGAAGCTTTAAAAAATCGTGTAGGGGGTGGTGTTGCTCCCAAGGTATTGCCGATGGTGCCGATACAATCACGAGATGGTAGTGAGTTGCCCGAAGGTATGGGTTTGTTACGACAGTTAGTACTGGCAAGGGCTTTTCCTCAGGTAAAACCCCAACAACGGCTGCAATTAATTCCAGAGGTTTTTGATCATCCTGATACTCTTGACCGTATGTGCCGTATCAGTGGTGGTCATGTCCGCAACTTGTTAGGGCTATTATATAACTGCTTGCAACAGGAAGACCCACCCTTCTCTCGCAGTTGCTTAGAGAGTGTGATTAAGGGCTACCGCGATGATCTGACTCTCGCAGTTGATGAGATGGAATGGGAGTTATTATCTCAAGTTGTACAGCAGCAAAATGTCAAGGGTGAAAAAGAATATCAAACCTTATTGCGGAGTATGTTTGTCTATGAATATCGGGATGAATTAGGGCGCTGGTTTGGGATCAACCCAGCTTTAGCAGAAACAGGCAAAATTCCAGTTATGGGTAAACTTTGAAGCCTTAAAAAGGTTAAAGGGGATGAACGAAATTTTTGGTAGGACTTCTAGCTAAGTATTTAAAGAATTCCCCCACACTCCCCACACCTCCCACCCCTTTTTTCGCTCACCCGGTTAAAGGGACGAAAAGCACCTTTGTTTTTAACCCTTTAACCTTTGTCCAAAAAAATATTAACATGCATTTTTACAACGAATTAAGGGTATCAGAACAAGACTGACCTGATTTATGTTACATTCGTTTACAAGTTAATAATTTATTCAGAAAATAGTTGATATGACTGATATTAAGGCTTAAGCCTTGAGGTAGAGTCACAGGCTATATCATTACTCTAAACTACGGCTAAATATGTTATTGGCTGAGTTAGCAAAATTTCATTGCTCAACTAACGCAAATCCACAACATATTCTAGTATCTGGCACTGGCAATTATCGGCAATTAATTTTGATTAATGCCTCAAAGGCAATTCATTGATAAAATCTAGGCTGTAAAGCCTGGGTAAAGCCAAATTGTCATTTTCCTCCACATATGCAAATAAGACCTGGTTGCTGGTTTTTAAACACCAGTAAAACTCAAAAGTTTTGATGATTGAATGAGGGAGCAAAATCCACAACAATATCCACATCCACTAGAGCAAGTGGCGAAAGCTAATGAAAGAGCACTGTCAACACTATCTCGTGCCATTTCTCTTTCTCAAGGGCAATTCGCGATTATCTTAGTGCGCTGCAATTATGAGTCTTGCAAAGAGCAAATGCGACAACAGCTGCAAGAACTAACTAAGATGTCACTGAGTGAACTAGTGTTACAAGAATCAACTTTAGCGCTATACTCTAGCATTCTCAAGGCACGAAAAGGTAAACAGACATCAGCCTTGATTGTCTTCGGTTTAGATTCAGTAGCAGCATTAGACCAATTGCTAATTTCGACTAACCAAGTTCGAGATGAATTCCGCAAAACTTTGAGCTTCCCGATAGTATTGTGGATATCCGACGAAGTACTACAGAAATTAGCGAGATTTGCCCCTGATTTCAAGAGTTGGGCTGCTACTTCCATTAAGTTTGAACTGGCCACTGAGAATTTACTAAGTTTGTGGAAGCAAACAGCAGATGAATTATTTACGACTATTGTAGAGAGGGATTTAGGAGAGTTTGTACCTAACAAAACTATCGGTTTAGCACCTTCGTGTCGCCGACGCCAGGAGCTCGAATCGGCCTTGAGAGACTTACACTCCCGGGAAATTAGTTTAGAACCAGAATTAATCGCCAGCTGGCAATTTATTCTGGGGCGAGATGCTTTTAGCGACAATCAAATCGAACTTGCCTTAGATCAATATCAGCATAGCCTAAATTTTTGGCAGCAACAATGGGAGAGTAGAGTAGAAATTCCGCTTCAGTTGCCGGAAAACAGATATACCTACCAATTTAGGAATGGGCTACACTCTAATGTTGAGGAAACAGATTTTGTTGGGTTTAATCACAACAGTAACTCCAATTCTATCGATCAAGCTGATACCCCTTCTTTTTCAAAGCGCATTGGAATACTACTCCACCACATCAGCTTGTGCTATTGCCGCCAAGCTCAATTACAAAGATTTGCTAGTAGCAGCAAGTGGGAGCAAGCTAGGGATGCTTTGAGTAAAGGCATTGAAACCTTTGCTGCCGGTGGCTGTTTGGAACAAGTTGCTCAGTTGACGATTGTACTCGGCGAAGTACTCCAAAAGTTGCAAAGCTGGACAGAACTACAGGCTTTAGCTCTCAAGTCTCTGGAGTTGCCATTCATCCACAATAATCGAGTAAAACTGGCTCAAGTCTACGGCTTTCTTGCAGCTGTTGCTCAAGGGCAATCAAATTGGGAAGATGCCAGAGACTTAGCCACAGTTGCCCTACAACAACTATCACAATCCCAACTACCTGTACCTCAGTATCGAGGATTATATCTGCTGCTGAAGGCAAAAGCGCAACGGCACTTAGGTCT
Source organism: Symploca sp. SIO3C6 (assembly GCA_010692425.1). Lineage (GTDB taxonomy): Bacteria > Cyanobacteriota > Cyanobacteriia > Cyanobacteriales > Coleofasciculaceae > SIO3C6. Next base: position 92,097 of record JAAHHJ010000017.1, read on the forward strand.
TTCATCAGCAGCAATTTCAGCTCTAGAGGAAGCTCTTAACCTAGAGCCTTTGCTGAGATACCAAACCCAAGGTAGAGTTTTTGTACAGGAACATCCACAGCTTTACATTGATATTTTAGAAGAATTGCGATCGCTCTATCTAGAGCAAAAACAATACCTAAGAGCCTTTGAACTTAAGCAAGAGCGACGCTCACTAGAGCAAAAGTATGGATTTTCTCCATTCCTGGGTGCTGCCCCTCTACAGCCCCAATGGCACAACAGAATAGTTGGCGAATTCATACCCGCAATTCACTCAGGACAATTGCCTGTACAAATTGCGGCAGCTGGACGTCAACCTGATGTCAATCGTTTGCTGGAGCGTCTGAGCCGCAATGACCACAAACTTACAGTAATTCACGGTTGTTCTGGCGTTGGCAAAAGTTCTTTGATAAATGCAGGCTTAGTACCAGCCTTAGAACAACGAATTATTGGTGCCAGAATAGCAGTGCCTGTGGTACAGAAAGTCTACAAGGATTGGATTGGCGAGTTAGAAGCACAACTGACACAAGCTTTAGATAAAAAGCCAGTATCAACAGCCGATATTACCAATTATCAATCCCTACCTGGGCAAAAGCCTAATTCCTTGGAGAGTTTCCAGGGAAATTCTTCGCCCACTACTCCAGCCTCTAAGCTCCGAAAAATGTTACTAAAGCTGCGACAAGCTGGTGAGCAACATTTGCTAACAGTACTAATTTTCGACCAGTTTGAAGAGTTTTTTTTTGTGTGTGAAAATCTCGTCGAACGGCGTCAATTTTATGATTTTTTGAGCGATTGCCTGAACCTGCCCTTCGTGAAATTAATCTTGTCGCTACGGGAAGATTATCTGCATTATCTATTGGAATGTGAACGCTATAGCAATCTCAAAGCAATCGATAACAATATTCTGGATCGAAAGCTACGTTACCCTCTAGGAAACCTATCCCCAGAAGATGCTAAAAACGTGATTTACACTTTAGCAACAGCCTCTCAGTTTCAATTAGAAGCTTCTCTGATTGAAAGGTTAGTAAGGGATTTAACAGGCAATTCAGGGACAGTACGCCTAATCGAATTACAAGTAGTGGGTGCCGAGCTACAAGCAGAAAAAATTACCACCCTCAAGCAATACCAGGCGCTTGGTTCCTATCCTATCGCTATTCTCGTTGAGCGTACCCTCTCCAATCTAATTAAAGATTGTGGAGCTGACAACGAAGATACACTCTGGCAAGTTTTATTTTCCTTGACTGATGAGAGAGGTACTAGACCATTAAAAACTCAAGCTGAGTTGGCTAATAGTATTTCCTGTTCTCCTGCTGTTGTACCTAATCTGGCAGATAATCAGTTAGTTAACAACGGCAAGGGTACTCGCTGGGAGCATTGGAGGGGAAACAATAACCTCACTCAAAACTGTGCTGAAAAACTTGACTTAATTTTGAAGATCTTGATAGGTTCTGGTTTAGTATTCCGAGTACGCTCACAACCAGACCGATATCAGTTAGTTCACGATTATCTAGTTGAACCAATTCGCCTCAAATCCAAGCAGAGGTCTCAATCGCAACTGTTAGCACAGCTAGAAGGAAGTGCAACTGAACTCTCGCGGGTGCGCAGACAGCGACTGCGGGCAATGGCAGTTGGTGCGGCAATGGCAATTATGGCGTTTACTTCTGCTGGCTTGGGATGGCGAGCAGAGATGTTAAGGAAGCAGGCAGATGAACTCTGGATTAATGCTCACCTAAGTGCCTTGAGTGCCTCTTCGGAGGCTCTTTTTGTTTCTAATAAGAAATTCGATGCTTTGCTGGAAGGACTAAGAGCAGCCAGATTCTTGCAAGGAAAAGAGGCTGATTCAGTAAGGGTGAAACCAGATGTCCGTCTGCAAGTGATAACTGCCCTCTCACAAGCTGTTTACGGAGCCTCAGAGCGCAATCGTCTTGAAGGACATAGCGATATAGTCGCCAATGTCAGTTTTTCCCCCGATGGTCAATTAATTGCCTCTGCTAGCCGAGACAAAACTGTCAAACTTTGGCATCCAGATGGCACTTTAGTTGCTACCCTTAAGGGTCATCTCTCCAGCGTAACTAGCGTGGCTTTTAGTCGAGATAGTCAGCTGATTGCTTCTGGCAGTTGGGATAGTACCCTCAGGATTTGGCGTCGAGATGGCACTCAAATGCAAAGTTTTAGAGGGCATGTTGGTCACATCTACAGCATTAGTTTTAGTCCCAATGGGCAAATGCTTGCTTCTGCTGGTGGCGATGGCACTGTCAAACTTTGGACGATTAACGGCAAGTTAGTTAAAACTTTTCAAGGTCACAAGGGCGTCGTCAAGTGGGTAAGCTTTAGTCCTAATGGTCAGCTCATCGCTTCTGCCGGAGAAGATCAGACGATTAAATTGTGGACGCTGACAGGCAAATTGGTGCAAACGCTGGCAGGGCACAGTGGTAAAGTTAACTCTGTAGCTTTCTCTCCTGATGGTCAGCTAATTGTTTCTGGCAGTGATGACCGCACTGTCAAACTGTGGAATAACAAAGGTAAGCTGCTGAGAACCTTCCCCAAGCATCAGCGTTGGGTATTTGGAGTTGCTTTTAGTGCTGATGGTCGCTTGATTGCCTCTGCCAGTGCTGAAAATGCTGTTAAGCTTTGGGACCTCAGCGGCAATTTATTAAAAACTTTTAAAGGGCACAGTGATAGTGCTACTGCTGTGAGTTTTAGTCCAGTTAATAATTGGGGATTACCAATTTTAAATTTTGGATTAGGTGAATTTGCTCAACAACTAAGCACTGGTGAATCTGAGCAACACTTCAAAAATCTCCAATCCCCAATCCCTAACCCTAAATCCCCAACCCTAAATCCCCAATCCCCAATCCCCAAACCTCAATTAGAACTCTTAAAAGTCCCGACTATCGCCTCAGCCAGTAATGACAAAACAGTTAAACTGTGGAGTTTTAGAGAGCAGTCTCGACTGATTTTGCAGGGGCATCAGGATGATGTTAGAGATGTGGAATTTTCTCCAGATGGCGAACTAATTGCTACAGCCAGTAATGACGGTACGATCAAGCTTTGGGAGCGCAACAGTACGCTCCTCAAAACCTTAAAAGGTCATCAAGATCGTATCTATAGCATCAGTTTCTCTCCTGATGGTCAGTTGATTGCTTCTGCTAGCAGGGATAAAACTCTCAAACTTTGGAACCGCCAAGGTAATTTACTGGCAACCCTGAAGGGACATCAGGACTGGGTATTAGATGTTAGCTTCTCTGCTGATAGTCAGTTAATTGCTTCTGCTAGTCGAGACAAAACTGCTAAACTTTGGGATCTTCAGGGCAATTTACTCAAGACTCTCACAGGGCATCAGCAGCGTGTCAATGCAATTAGTTTTAGCCCTGATGGTAAACTCCTAGCCTCAGCTAGTGACGATAATACCGTCAAACTGTGGACACCCCAGGGAAAATTACTGAAAACTTTGAAGGGTCATAGCAATTGGGTATTAGATGTCAGTTTTGCGCCTGACTCCCAACAGTTAGCCTCAGCTAGTTATGACAATACAGTTAAACTCTGGAGTACTCAGGGAGAACTCAAGTCAACCTTAGCAGGGCATACTGATAGTGTTGCCAAAGTTAGTTTTAGCCCTGATGGCGAAATTTTGGCAACAACTAGTTGGGATAACAAGGTACAGCTATGGCGGCTTGATGACACTTTGATTAAAACTTTAGCAGGACACTCAGAACGTTTAACTAGTGTCAACTGGAGCAGTGACGGTAAAGCTTTAGCTTCAGCTAGTCAAGACAATAAGGTAATTGTTTGGAATTTGGATTTGGAAGATCTCCTAGACAAAAGCTGTAGTTGGCTGCAAGACTATTTAGAAACTAACAAAAAAGTTAGGCAAAGTGATCGGCATCTGTGTGTTCCAAGGGAGCAAACATCGAGTCTCTCACCTCCGGAGGCTAAGTGAGATTCCGGATCAGGTGTTGCTTAGATAGAAAGTATAAAGTATGTGCTTTAGAGGCTTCCTACTATAGCCTGTGCCACTATAGCCTGTGTTAGAGTGAGCTTAACTCCTTTGCATTATGTTTCCTCCAGCTCAAAAAGGATTATGGTGATTACAAAACGTGGTCTCGTTCTTGGTGCGACAGCAGTAGTCTTATCCACTGTTGCTGTTACAGGTGCTGGTCTTCATTTATCTCAAAGTCAAGCATTCTTTCGCGAAAGCCCTACAGAACTTGTTGATGAAGTTTGGCAAATTATCGACCGCGAGTATGTCGATGCCACTTTCAATCAAGTGGATTGGGAAGCAATTCGCACTGACTACGTGAAGAACCGCTCTTACAACTCTAAGAAAGATGCCTACAAAGCCATCCGAGAAATGCTAGAGACGCTGGAGGATCCTTACACTCGGTTCATGGACCCCCAAGAGTTCAAGAATATGCAGATTGATACTTCTGGGGAATTAACAGGCGTAGGTATCCAAATTGCTTTGGATGAAGAAACCAAGAAATTAATGGTAATTTCTCCCATTGAGGATACGCCAGCTTTTGAGGCTGGTATCCTTGCCAAGGATATAATTACTGAAATTGACGGTCAAAGTACCGAGGGCATGGATGTCAACGATGCCGTACTACTGATTCGAGGCAAACCAGGGACTAAGGTAACACTAACCATTGAGCGGGGGAACCAAAAGGTAGATTATACAATCACGCGGGCTCGAATCGAAATTCATCCTGTACGCTACAGTTATCGCCCCGAACCTGAAGGTGACATTGGCTATATTCGTCTCAATCAATTCAGTGCTATCGCTGCCCAGGAAATGCGCGAAGCCATCAAAGATTTAGAAAAGAAGCAGGTCAAGGGTTATATTTTAGATATACGCTCTAACCCAGGCGGCTTACTTTACTCAAGTATTGAAATTGCCGGAATGTTGCTCAATGAAGGTACTATTGTCTCGACAGTGAACCGACAGGGCAAAAGTAAATCTGAAGCTGCAAATAATCGCCCACTGACTGATAAACCACTGGTGGTGCTGGTGGATGGCGGTTCAGCCAGTGCCAGCGAAATTCTTTCCGGAGCACTACAGGATAATCAACGAGCTATCTTGGTGGGGACTCAGACTTTTGGGAAAGGTTTAGTCCAGTCAGTTAAAGGGTTACACTCGGATGAGTCTGGTTTAGCTGTTACCATCGCTAAGTATCTAACTCCCAGTGGTCGTGATATTAATAAGGCCGGAATTGCTCCGGATGTCGTCGTAGAATTGACAGAATCGCAACGCAAGGAATTGCAGCGTGACCGTACCCAAGTCGGCACTAAAGCTGACCCTCAGTATGTCAAAGCTTTTCAAGTCCTTAAGCAAGAGATTGCACAACAGAAGAATTCAAGGGCTGCTTCCAGCAATCGCTAGAGTTGTAATTGCAAAACAAAAGATTGGAATAATGAAAACAAGGATAAAGTGACCAGTGGGCAGAAACTTTACCTTGTCTCCCAATCTCTAGATCTGAGGCAAACTTAGGGCATAATTAGCTAACTCTGGCTCTACTCTAAGTTATTTTCTGGGTTTACCATTGCCATTACCATTGCCGTTACCGTTACCGTTGCTGCGACCAGTAGTTTTCAGGACTCCTGTAGCTAGCTTACCGGGGACTTCCTGAAGATGATTATACTCCCATTTGAAGAAACCAGTACCGAGAGTAAGCGATCGCAACTCCACAATGAAGTCATGCATCTCGGCTTGAGGGAGATAGCCACAGACACAATCCCAGCCTTTCCAATCGGAAATCGCTTCATAGCCGAGAATTTGCCCGCGACGCCCAGTTATTAGTTGGAGGACTTTAGAGGTAAATTCTATCGGTGCCTTGACTTCAATCGCCATAATTGGCTCAAGAAGCATTGGTTGGCAATTAGGCATGCCTTGCGTCATTGCTAAGCGTGCTGCTTGCTTAAAAGCCTGTTCGGAGCTATCAACGGAGTGGTAAGAGCCATTAGTCAGTGTTACTGCTACATCCACCACTGGAAAACCTAGAGGTCCTTGTGATAAATACTCTCGAACACCAGTTTCTACACCAGGAATATATTGCTTCGGTACTACACCACCGACAATAGTGTCCGAGAAATCGAAGCCTTCACCACGATGCTGGGGTTTAATCTCAAGGTAAACATCACCAAATTGACCATGACCACCACTTTGATGCTTGTAGCGCCCATGAGAAGAGGTGGTTTTACGGATAGTTTCCTTATAGGGAACTTGTGGCCAACCTGTAGTCATTGGTAGGTTATACTTACGCCGCAGTCGGTCTAGAGCCACCTTGAGGTGAATGTCTCCTTGCCCCCAGAGGATAATTTCATTTGTATCGCCATGTTGCTCCCAGGCTAGAGAAGGGTCTTCTTCCAGCATCTTAGTTAAAGCCCCAGAGAGCTTGACTTCGTCTTTGCGCTTCTCTGGGGCAATTGCTAGGGCATAAACTGGCTTAATTGGTTCAGCTTGCGATAATTTCACGCCTGAATTATCACCGCTAGCAACTAAGGTAGCCCCAGTTTGGATACCTTCTAAGCGTCCTAGGGCAATAATTTCACCGGCTGATGCCTTTGATATTGACTGAGATTGTTGACCCTGTAAGCGATACAAGCCACTGGGACGAACCTGATTGAGAATTATACCCTCGGTAAGTTGACCTTGCCAAAGGCGCACTAGTGAGAGTCTTCCACCTTGGGGAGTGTAATAGGTTTTAAGTACCTGTGCCACTACTTTCTCAGAATTACCATCAATTCCCCGTCGCTTAGCAGTAGTTTCAGGTGCTGGTGCTTCCCGCAAGAGGGCATCAATTAGATGCCTGACGCCATAATCTCGCTCAGCTACGCCCATAAACACTGGCACAATTAGGTCACAGCCCAATTCCATTTTCAGGTCTTGAAGAATTTCTTCCTGAGGCGGTTCAATTTCTTCTAATAGTTCTTCTAGGAGATGGTCATCAAAATCTGCTAAGGTTTCGAGTAATTGCGCCCTTGCTTCCTGCTCCTGCTCCTTCAAAGACTCAGGCAATGGTACCAGATCAGCTGGGGCATCAGGGTGGTACTGATAGGCTTGTTCACTAACTAAATCAATAAATCCTGTGACTTTGTCCCCTGTGCCAATGGGGTACTGGTGCAGCACTAAAGGACGGGCTGAGACTGATTTAATCGCTGCTAATAATTCTCGATAAGAGCTGCCCCAAGCACCACCATTACAGCTAAATCGGTCTACTTTGTTAATAAATAATAGGTGCGGAATTTCCCAATCATCGAGAAACTTAAATAGGGGAGACAGCGTTAGGACGCGCTCAATTACTGGTTCACAAACAACGATCGCGGCATCGACGCCAATTAAAGCATTGTAGGTTTCTTGGGCAAACTCAATTGAGCCTGGGCAATCTAGAAAGGTGAAGTCAATACCCCGATATTGGGTAGTAGCGACAGTTACCTCCACGCTCATGTGGCGCTCGCGTGCTTCGGCTGCACTATCACCTACTGTATTGCCGTCTTTAATATTGCCTTTGCGAGAAATCGCACCAGTCACAGACAATAAGCTCTCCAACAAAGTGGTTTTGCCACTTAAATAGGGACCGACAATTGCCACATTACGGGTAGCAGAAACGACTTTTTCGTTCATCTTTCTTCGCGGCGGTCGCCCCTCGCTTTTAGCGACGGGAGGAAAGCCGCGCCTCCGACTAATGGTTTACAAATTAATCCTGTGCTACGTCTTAGTAGCTTGGTTTTCTTGACAGAAAACTGCCCTAATCGCTTCGAGTTAAAATCTGATACCGAAACTTGTGTTTTGGTGTCTCCCGATACCCAGCCCCGATATTTAACCCCTTTGCGCTCTGTCTCGACGAAGTCTCCCTTTCTAAGACCGTGGCAAGTTACTGTCGCGCCATATTTGCGACGCTTTCCACCCTTGGCGAACACCATTAGATGTAGCTGTCTACGGCTAACGGGAGGTCGCTTAACGACTAAAAACGGAGCTGGGGTAACTTGACAAATACCTTGCCAGTAACCGTATTTACCTCTCAACTCTTTCCATCTCAAAAAGTAATGAGCGGCTAGAGCGATACCATCAACAGCATGAGTGGCAGGTGTTTGATTAGCCTTGTTGGATTTGTCTTTAGTCAAACCCAAGTATTGCCTGAGGTTTGAAGTTTCCCAGCCATACCTGGTAGTAACTGGCGCTAGTTGTGGCAACCACTCCTCAATCATGACTTTTTGACCTACCATTGCTGGACTAAAGCCTTTGTTCCCCTTAGCCTTAATGTATTCGTACACAATACCGCTAACTGGAAACAGCTCGGTTAATTCTTTAACGACACGGTACTCAAGTTGTCTATTGGAACGAATACTAGGAGGGAGCTTTCTAGCCTTGCGATTGTTAAAGCGTACTTGTCTATGTGAACGTTGGTTGTAGGGTAACTTGCGATTAATTCGTCTGCCTCTACGCCCACGCCGCATCATTCTACGGTCTGACATTCGCTTTGTAACACTCTTAAAAGGTAACTCAAGATGGGCAGTAAAAAGGGTTGCTTTGACAGATTGAACACCTATCCCAGTAAATAGTTTTCCAGGGTCAATACCAACAGCTATAGGTTGGGTTTTAGTATCAGCATCTATTGTTAATTGGATAGCAAACTGTTGCAGGTCATTCCGGTAGATTCGTGCCTTACCTTCCTTTAGCCATCGCCTTGCACGACTAGGCTTGGTCGGCATTAAAGGCTTGCCGAATTTACTGATAACGGGTACACGATACATGGTGATAAACCTTTCGTGAAAAAGTTAAAAGTCCCCTCGACCACGCTTAACAAGATGTCCCTTCTACAGGCGCAACTAGTAAGGTTGCTTGTAAATAATCTGAGCTGGGGAAGCACTCAGAAGTACGTGCCAGTTAAGCGCTCAATGGTAAGCGTCAAATCTCTGTAAGGCTTACCTCTTACAAGCCCTCGCTAGAAGCGAGGGTTATTGACTACTTTCCCCCAAAATCATTAATATTCAACTAATAAAGACTTGTACTCAGTTTTGCAGCAATGCCCGCAAAAAGTTATAACTGAGTTGCTTTTTCCCACTTGATTCTGAAGGCGAAGGCGCTGCTCCAGTCTGTAGGGCAAACACGGCTCAACGACGCACGTGAGCAAAATTAGTGGTGGTATTTAAGTCTCTGTCACCAGCAAAGCCGCACTTGTTGAGAGTTAAATCTGCGCTCATCTAGTGCTAGAGACGGTTTCTTCTTTCTACAGTTTGAGCAAGTTTTGGATGAAGGCATCCATCAATTAACCACTATCAACTTGAAGTTGTATAGCTGGTATCTATATTTCAACCCTGAGCTTAGCGCGTTCTGCTCTCGAGTAAACCACAACCGTAATCTCTTTTAAGAGAAACATTATTAAAAATTAAGTTAAACTAAATATAGTAAATACAACTAAACTTTTATTAATTTAAATAACTAATTGCAACGAATTTTCTCAAAGAGAAACAGAAATTGGCAAAGGCAAGCAGATCATTGTTCCACAGTATGGAAAGTCGTAGAAAAGGTTTCTGTGTAGGCTTGAGTTTGCTGTTGCTTGGTAGCAGTATGATGCTAGTAACTCTACCACTTGCGGCACAAACCTCATCGCCTGCCATTCCAACCATAGAGCCAACACAACCGGCAGCACTTGAGCAGCTAAATCAAGGACTGGCATGGATTGAACAGGGCAAATTACCAGAAGCGATCGCAGCGTTTAGACAGGCGGTTCAACTTAATCGGCAGCTGGCACCTGCCTACTACAATTTAGGGTTAGCCTTACGCCAGTTGGGGCAATTGCAGGAGTCAGAACAGGCTTTTTACCAAGCAACACAAACTGACCCCAGCTTTGCCTTAGCTTTTGCTAACTTGGGAGCAGCACGCTTGGAACTTCAAAACCTAGCTCAGGCGCAGGCTGATTTGTTACAAGCACTAGAACTTGACCCTAATCTTGGAGTTGCTCATTACAATTTAGGTTTAGTACTCTCCAAAACAGGAGAACTAGAGCAAGCGATTAGGGCATTTAATAGGGCGATGCAATTGAGTAGAAACGCCCCAGAGCCAGCATATCATCTAGGCATCACCTATTGGCAACAGGGAAAAATAGAACTAGCAAGAAAGGCGCTACAGCGTGCGATTCAAATCAACCCCCAATACTCAGAAGCACACTACAGTTTAGGTTCAATTTGGTTTAACCAAGGAGAGTTTGAGGCAGCTCTCGATGCTTTCCGGCAAGCTGCAACTGCCAACTCTAACTACGCTAATGCCTATTATGCTGCTGGTTTAGTATTTCTACGCCAGAACCGATTTAGTGACGCCGAGCAAATGTTGCAATACGCCAGAGATCTTTACAAAGCCCAAGGCAATTGGCAGTGGGCGACAAAAGCAGAGCAAGGACTCGAAGCAGCACGTAACTCTATCCCGCAGGAGCTACGCTAGCTGAGGTTGAAGTAATTCAACTTGGATTATTTGACCAAACTAATTTAGTGGAATTGGAATCATCTTCTTATCCTGGAGATCGTTGAGTATCTAACGTATTGGTTGAGTTAATGCTTCAAAACAGCGTGCGATGATTGACGGCTGGTATCCCAGAGCAAAATGCTGTGAAGACAACCAACAGCGATCGCCCATACCGCATTTCCCGCAAAAACGCCCCACAAAATTGGCAGGGTAAATCCTTCAACACCTCCCAAGGCAAATCCCGCCAGCAAAATGACACACTCATACAGAACATATCCTCCCATTAAAGCGACAGCCAACCATAGATAATGACTTCCCATAGGAGAACGACCGAAGCTAGGTTTGATAGATGTTAGGAGTGTGACCAACAGCGTCCCTAATCCTAGTACCAATCCCCAGGTAAAGGTGTTGAGAGTCTGAGGATAGCTGTGAATGGTAAACCCCAAAAGTTGGTTGACAAACCACATAGTCATCATAGTTGCAATAGCACGGCGATGGGGAAGAGTCGCTCCAGCGATCACACCAAAACCCACCAGAGGAACTGTGCAGGTATAAACAACATTACTGAGACTGCCTAGGGCGGTAAGCAAGAGGAACCAGAATTTACTCTGGGACACAGAACGGTAAGCTACCTCCCAACGAGCTGATAGCTTAAGTAACGGTGAATGGCTAGCAATTTTGCTGTAATGCATAGAGAAAACTCCTTTTCTAGAAAAACTTAACTTTTTGGAGGATAGAGGTGGGCTGTTAGTTTGCGACCATTAACCAAATGTTCCTGTACAATTTGCCGTGCCACCTCTGGTTTAACTCGCGTGTACCAGGTTTGTTGGCGCAGTTCGGGAGAGCGATCATCCCCTGAGTAGTACACCACCGGTCCTAACTTGCAAACCTCCAGACAACCAGAGCTAATTACATTTACTTCTAGTCCCGCTTCTGCCACCGCTTGCTGCATTGCCTCACAGACAGGCTGCCAGTTACGCGAAGGATAGCAGCGACTAGAACGACAGACGGATAAATAGGGGCGCTTGAGGGGATTAGTGGTGTAAGGAATCGGACGGATTCCTTGAACGTAGATTTGTCGTAGTTCTTCGTAAAGTGCCAGCTTCTCCAGACAGGGCTTATTTTCCGGCAGTAGGTCTTCTTCCTCACCCAGAAACGGATTGGGCAAAAACAGATTCATCATCTTTTCCCCCGTCCCATTCCAGAACTGAATCCCCCAACTGCGTGCTTTACCATGTTCATTGAGGCTGCGATATAAGGCGGCGCGACCAACTAGACGCTGTTGGCGTAGATTGGGTGGGGTTTTCTGATGTGGACCACCCAGGTTTTCTTCTACGCACAAATGCAGATGCCAGGATTCGGTAGCAACAGTGAGATACCCATCGTAAACCACGCAAATTTTAGGGGGTTGGCTAAACTCCAACTCCAGAACGCTACCCTCAACCACATGCCCTAGCTGCACTTCCTGCCAACGTTCTTGAAACAGAGTGTACAATATCGGACCAAGTACATCGATCTGAGGGGAAAAATCTTCGTATTCAATCGTACCGCTTCTGGAGGCAGGTTCTGTATCCCGGCAGTTGAGCGGCGTGACCCAACGATTAAATGCACTCATCAGCTACTCTCCTTAAAATTCTGAACTCAGACCAATGCGAAAACTGCTACCTACCCCTGGAAAACCAGGAAATTCTTCATACTGTTGATCAAAAATATTGTCCCAACTGGCATTGAATACCAGATTACTACTTACAGGCAATCGCAGTTTCAAATCCAAGGTAGTGTATCCCGGCAGAGATTCTGTATTGGTATTGTTAGTAAAAAACTCACTAAGATGACGCAGCAGTAATCCAACATAGAGTCCTCGGTTGGTTTCATATGCTAGTCCTAAATTCAGACTATCAGCTCCACGGAAACTCAATTCATTACTTTCGAGACCCGGATTGCTATCTTCCAAAATCTCAGGGTCATTCAAAGTATAGTTAGCGAAGGCATAGAGATTGTTGGCTAGTTGGGCATTTAGCTCGGCCTCAATCCCCGTTGTCCGCACTTTGCCAATATTTGTGTAGGTACTAGGAGAGCCAAACTCAAAATTTATTAAATCGGAGATGGTATTGACGAAGAATGTTAAACGCAGTAAACCAAGATCTCCCAATTGCTGGTCAACACCAATATCAAAACTATTGCCTCGTTCAGGTTGCAAATCGGGATTGCCGACTACGTTAAAAGCCGCCAATCCTTCCTGGTTAACTATTTGAGGAGCTCTAAAACTTTTAGCATAGTTAGTTCTGAGGGTAGTAGATTTTCCTAAAGCCAGACGTACTCCCAAACTAGGAGAAGTGAATGAACCATTTTCTAGGCTATTAAAATCTTGGCGTAGTCCCAAATTGAAGCTAAAACTAGGAGATAAATCAATATCATAAAGAGCAAAAATTGCTCCTTGGCTAATATTGCCGTCATAGTTCTCGGTGTTAGTTTCAGTGGCGAAACTGAAAGTATTATTTTCAGCATTAATATTACGATAATCAAAGCCATAGGTCAGGCTTTGGTTGGCAGCTAATTGCCAGTTATGTTGCACCTGTAGTCCTAGGTTGGTTCGCTCAATATCATCTTTTGTTCCAAAGGTATTGGGGTCAGGGTTGGTGAAATTGTAATCGAGAAAATCGGCGTAAATTCTACTGGTTAGCAGAGAATCATCTGCCTGTCCCAATTTAGCTTGCCAGCTTAGATCTAGTAGGACTTCTTCCGTGTACTGCCTCGCCTCAGGGGTAAGGTTATTAAATTCTCCGGCACTGCCATCAATAGGAATGGGAACACCCCCAGCCACACCGAAATCTTTAGTGAGATATAAAGCATTGAAAATGAGACGGTTGCGATCGCCTAAGTTCGTCTCTAGTTTCAAATTGAGGTTGTTGTACAGAACATCGGCGTTTTCACGCTCATCTTCCAAATCAATTCTGTCAATCTCGAAAGGGAAGTCGTTCTCCGACTCCGTGCGATTGTAACTCAAAAACCAACCGATATCCCCAGTGCGACCATTGGTCTGAACCACCTGTTGATTGAAACCAAAACTACCCAAACCGACAGTAGGTTTGGCTTCAATCTCTTGTTGTTTAGGCACAACACGGGTAATGATGTTAATCACTCCACCAACAGCATCAGAACCATAGAGGGTTGAACCACCACCGGGAACTACCTCAATCTGTTCTACTACGTCGGTGGTAAATTCCGAGAGATCGAAGCCACCAAAAAAGCCAACATCATTAATCGGTCGTCCATCTAACAAAATTAAGGTCTGAGCGGTATTACCGCCACGGATGAATTGAGAACTAGACGCTCCCAACTGCCCCCCTGCTGTACCATCACTGAGAATTCCCGGTAAGAATTTGAGGGCTTCTTGTACTGTACTGGCACCTTGAGCTTCAATTTGTTCCCGGTTGATTATATAAGCTGGACGGCTAGAGTCTCTGAGGGTGCCTTCCTGACGAAATGGAGTGTAGAGCGGTTGAGTTAATAGCTCCTCGGTTACCGTAATTTCAATTTCTTCTGCTTGTTCCTCAACTAATGGTTCTTTTTCCGCTTCGGTTTCTGAGTTAGTTGTCGGTTCCGGAGAGGATTGTTGAGCGTAAAGTGGTTCTTGAGCCTTAACTTCACAGCCCCCCATAAACATCATTGTTAACCCACTTAAACTCAGGCAGATACAGTTAGTTAACCAAGCAATAACGGCAAGGTTAGTATACATTAAGGTTATTTTCCTTCTGGTTAATGGTTATGACCAGTAATTTCCAGTGATTGATTGCCAAAACTGTTACAACTCCCCTAGCATCTGAGCAAAATAGCGAAATTAGTTGCACTCAAACTTGCTCTAAGTACAGAGAATTATGCTTAGTTGTCACAAATTTTGTTGGGAAGTAGTTTGATACCCAGGATGAAATCTTGCAAGGACTATGTACCTGATACAACCACTGATCAATAAACTTATAGTGGTTTGTCAGAGTGATCTACTTAGTAAGCCCTGCTATCTGATTGAGTTGCAAAGCTTTCTTTCTACCAACAGCTTCACAATCCGAGAATGATAAACTCTTAAGCTTTTTAACTAGCCAGTTAGTCATTACCTGTACCTCGCAGATAAATATGGATAAACTTCATCGGCGGGCATTCTGACTCAGAGACATTAAGCTCATCACAGCTGCGGGACAGCGCCGGATTTACACCGAACTTTCCCCCTTTCCTCCAACGGCTGCTCCTCGTTGGAACCGATAATCTTGCTTATGCCAGGATATCATACCAAATCCATACCTTAATACATACTGCTGTATTTAGGAAATTGGTATTAGATATATAGCGCTGCGCGCTGGTGTGTTTACAAATCACAAATCGAGCCTTGATGAGCAAAGACTTAGAACACTTGTACTGTAAATAGACGAGAGCGCACTGCTATAGGAGATAAGCAAAACTATCTTGAAACCTTGATTTTTCGTAGCATTAATTCATGAATTAATACTACCTCCGACGCTTTTTGCATAAGTCCTGAGATAGTTTTATTTAACTTAGTTCACAAAGAAACAGTTCAGAATAGTGCTATTCTGAAACCCAGTTAAATGCAAATTAACTCAACTCAGGAGAAAATGCATGAAGCGAGTCGTAAGTTTCTTGATTTCTTTGATTGCTCTACTAGTATTAATCGCGCCCCCAGCTCACGCTGATTATATAAGGGCGGGACAAACCACGCCAGGGGCTACAAACTGGATGGTATATGAAGATAATTCTATCTATGTTGAGGTTGACACCACTGATGCTGACTTCTCTAATACCCCTATTTACATCACATCACTTGGGGGCGATGGTGCTCACTTTACAACTGTAGGAGCTTCATCTATTTATAAACCCACTCCCACAAGTTTCCGTATTTTCCTAAAGAAAATAAGTGGAGCAAACCTTACTCCAGATTTTGCTAACGAGATGAAATGGTACATAAATTGGATTGGAATAGATCCGAATAGTTGATCTCTTGGAACTCCTCAATAAGGGGAGAGAAACTCTCTCCCCTTGCCTCTCCTACCTGAGTAACTCTGTTCACCGTTATTTGGTTTTGGTACTTTTTTTAGCAGTTGTCTTCTTAGTAGTTGAGGAAGTCTTACTCTTACTCGAAGTAGTTGACTTTTTCGATTTAGAGCTAGATTTCTTAGTAGCTTCTTTAGCCGCTAAAAGCTCCAGCGCTATTTCTAAAGTAATATCTTCCACCTGCTTACCCTCAGGGAGAGAGGCATTAGTTTTGCCATGTTTAACATAGGGACCATAGGGACCATTGTAGATATTTACCGGCTCCTCACTATCAGGATGAGAACCCAATTCCCTTAAGGGAGTCTTAGATTGGCTACGGCTACCGCCCCGCGTTTTCTTGGGTTGTGCCAATAGTTCCAAGGCTCGTTCAAGGTTAACTGTCAAAACATCATCACCAGCTTTGAGGGAGCGGTAATCCTTTCCTTCCTTACCCTGGTTGTGAACCACATAGGGACCAAATCTACCCAGTCCTGCTTGGATTTTACAGCCTGTCTCTGGATGAAGACCTAGTTCACGGGGCAAAGAAAGCAAGCCCACTGCTATTTCCAAAGTCACATTTTCTACAGTCAGGCCCTTGGTGAGGGAAGCCCGTTTAGGTTTTTTATTGTCCTCTGAGGCTTCGCCCAACTGCACATAAGGACCATAGCTACCAAGCATGATATAAATTGGCTCACCTGTTTCTGGATGAAATCCCAATTTGTCAGGCCCTTCAGTTTTTTGCCGCAGTAAGGTTTCTACTTGCTCTGGGTCTAATTCTGCTGGTGTTAAGTCTTTGGGAATTGAAGCAGAGACGCGCCCGTCGTCATTTTCAGTCTCAATGTAGGGACCATAGCGACCAATACGGACTTTAGCATCCAGGTTATCTAGTTCAACGGTACGGGCTTGATTGGGGTCAATAAGGCTCTCTTGTTCTTTCACCTGAGTCTCTAGTCCCTTTTCTCCAAGGTAAAATTCTTGTAAGTAAGGAAGGGATTGAGCTTCACCAGTAGAAATTTCGTCAAGGGTTTGCTCCATCTTTGAGGTGAAGCTGTTATCTACTAGATTGGGAAAGTATTGCTCTAGAAGACCTGTAACTGCAAAAGCGGTGAAGGTGGGAACCAGAGCATTGCCCTGGGGCTGAACATAGCCTCGATCAATGATTGTGCCAATAATGCTGGCGTAGGTACTAGGACGCCCAATGCCTTCACTTTCAAGGGTTTTAACTAAAGAGGCTTCCGTATAACGTGCTGGTGGTTGAGTTTCGTGACCAACAGCTTCGAGTGCCTTGCAGTTGGGGTGATCCCCTACCTTCAGAGGGGGTAAAATCACTTCTTGGTCTTCTAGGGCTGCATCTGGGTCATCAGAACCTTCGACATAGGCTCGCAAGAAACCAGGAAAGTCAATGCGTTTGCCGGTGGAGCGAAAACCAGCTTCTTCCACTTGTAGCCCGACAGAGATCATAGTTTGCTGGGAGTCTGCCATTTGTGAGGCAACAGTGCGCTTCCAAATTAGGTCATAGAGAGCCAACTCTTGAGCTGCCAAACCAGTTTGCTTGGGTGTGCGAAAGGTGCTGCCTGCAGGACGAATTGCTTCGTGGGCTTCTTGAGCGCCCTTGCTTTTAGTGTTGTACTGGCGGGGTTTAGGGCTCAGATATTGGGATCCGTATTTTTCCTCAACGCAGCTACGAGCCGCCGCAATCGCTTGTTCTGACAAATGTACTGAATCTGTCCGCATGTAGGTAATAAAACCTTGCTCATAGAGATTTTGAGCAATCCGCATCGTCTCCCGAGCGCCCAAGCGCAGTTTCCGGTTCGCTTCTTGTTGTAGAGTCGAGGTGGTAAAGGGTGCAGAAGGTTTGCGAGTAACTGGTCGTTCGTCTAACTCGCTAACTGTCCAAGTTTTGTCTAGAAGTCGCTCGCGAAGTTCTCTGGCTTCAGCTTCATTGAGTAATCTAACCCTACGACCTTCGATAATTTGACCAGTGTTGGGGTCAAAATCGCTGCCTGTAGCAACTTTCGTACCTGCTAAGGTAACTAACTTGGCATCAAAGGGGTTTTTTTCCTGCTCTAAGAGGGCTTTGAGGTCCCAGTAGCTACCTTTGCGGAAAGCCCGTCGCTGACGTTCTTTGTTAACTAACAACCTAACAGCAACCGACTGCACCCGCCCAGCAGATAAGCCAAAGGCGATTTTTTTCCATAGCAGGGGCGAGAGAGTATAACCCACTAGTCGGTCTAAAATTCGCCTAGTTTCCTGTGCCTGTACCAGTGGCTCATGGATACTCCGGCAGTTTCGTAGTGCTTTTTGGATGGCTTCTTTGGTAATTTCATGAAATACCATTCGCTTGGTAGGGACTTTTGGCTTGAGCAGTTGCAATAAATGCCAACTAATGCTTTCCCCTTCGCGGTCTTCGTCTGTGGCGAGAACCAGCTCATCAGCTTCTTTAAGCGCATCTTTGAGCTGCTGAACCACTTTCTTTTTGGCTTTGGGAACTACGTACAAGGGTTCAAAGTTCGACTCCACATTCACCCCTAGCTGCGCCCATTTTTCATCTTTTAGGGATGCAGGAATTTCAGTGGCGGACTGAGGTAGATCGCGAACATGTCCCATCGAAGCCTCTACACGGTAGTTAGAGGGCAAGTAGTTGCGAATGGTACGTGCTTTGGTGGGAGATTCGACGATGACGAGGGTTGTCATAGGAATTTTTTGAAAATAGCAGCTAAGCTGAACAGTTTAATCCAAGTAAACTTTGCAAGATTTCAAGTAAGTTAAGCGGTGTACAAGGGCAATTTACTCAACACTATATAGCTGGCGTGTAGACTTCACATCGCGAGTGCTTGAGTGAGGGAAGCCCGGATGTACCCTTTGTTGATACTAAGCTAACTTTGCCTCCCCCAGATTGTGCAAAAGTTGACGAGGAGAGGGCAGCACTCAGTGTTCCCGGAAGGAAATCTAAGCAAGGGTTTTAGACTTTTCGTTTCACCTAGCTACTCAATTATTGAAGTCTCTTAATTTCTCTTATATCTGATGAAGGTGAAGTGACTCTTATTTTTCCAGATTGTGCCAGAATTGTGGCTAAACCTGGTCATGGCTCAAAAATTTAACAGGTATATTAGATTTATGCTGAAAAGCTAAGGCACTCTTTTATCCTGGAGAAACAGTTAAGCAGTAAGCAAGATATGGTGAAAATGTCGGCAATTAGGATAAAGAAATATTTGTCGAGAGTTAATAAGATTTCCTAGGCGCAAGGGTGAGTACATCCTCTACACTGTAACCACGCTGATTAGGCTCGTGAACCAATCTTTGCATAACAACTATCGGGTATGCAAGGGCGTTGGGTAGCAGGGCTACTAAAAGCCTACACTCTAAAGCCTTTGGTCTATGCCCGTAGGGCTATCACCCGAAGGGTTAGTAGCAGGAATGCGTTACTAGGTGCAATTCGCTACACAAGGAGTTGCCATCATCGATATGATAAAAAAGTTAATCTCACAATAAACTCTAAAAATGGGTTTCAAGCTCTGCCCTATAAGGGTGGCTTGGTTCTAGGCGAGGATATAATTCTTAAAGTCCCAGGCGGATAGCCTGAGACTTTAAACAGACGAGTCCCAAGCGTAAGACTATCGTAAAAGTTAGCAGCATCCAAGGAAGCGTCAACCTACCCTCCAAATTCATACGGCTGTCGCTGTTTGGGTAGATGGGAATCCCTGCGCCTTCTAGGTTGGGGAGGATGTCACATAACCATAGACTATAAAAGTAAAAACTATGGATTTTGCCAGTGTTGCTGCCCAGCTTAATGCTGGGGTGATTTTGCCAGAGGGGATCGTTATTATCACCCTCTTGCTAGTTTTAGTGATTGACCTGATTGCTGGCAGGAGTGCTGTAAAAGTAATTCCTTACGTCGCAATTGGGGGTTTATTAATTTCCATATTAGCCCTGTGCTACCAATGGGATGTTGTTAATCCTATTGCCTTTCTTGGGGGATTTAATGGTGATACCCTGAGTGTTGCTTTCCGAGGCATCATTGCTCTGTCGGCTGCTGTAACGATTATGATGTCTATATCTTACGTGCAGCAGTCTGGTACGTCCTTGGCAGAATTTATTGGAATTTTGCTGACTGCTACTTTGGGAGGGATGTTTCTTTCTGGGGCCCAGGAGTTGGTGACAATTTTTGTTTCCCTGGAAACCTTGAGTATTTCTTCCTATATGATCACGGGCTATATGAAGCGTGATCCTCGCTCCAATGAGGCAGCTTTAAAATATTTGCTGATTGGAGCAGCAAGTTCTGCAGTCTTCCTTTATGGTGTATCTTTGCTATACGGTTTGTCTGGAGGAGAGACGAACTTGATGGCAATCGCGCAGGGCATTGCTGATTTAAAATCTGGTCAATCCCTAGGGATTTTGATTGCTCTGGTATTTGCGATCGCTGGCATTGCCTTTAAAATTTCAGCAGTTCCCTTCCACCAATGGACACCTGATGTCTACGAAG
Source organism: Symploca sp. SIO3C6 (assembly GCA_010692425.1). Lineage (GTDB taxonomy): Bacteria > Cyanobacteriota > Cyanobacteriia > Cyanobacteriales > Coleofasciculaceae > SIO3C6. The sequence goes on from JAAHHJ010000017.1 coordinate 112,097, forward strand.
GTTCTCCTACTCCTGTAGTTGCCTTTCTCTCGGTTGGTTCTAAAGCTGCTGGCTTTGCCCTGGCGATTCGCTTACTAACTACTGCCTTCCCCCTAGTCAGCGAAGAATGGCACTTAATCTTCACTGCCCTGGCTGTGTTAAGCATGGTATTAGGGAATGTGGTTGCCCTCACCCAAACCAGCATGAAGCGGTTACTAGCCTATTCTTCCATTGCTCAGGCTGGGTTCGTAATGATTGGTTTAATTGCTGGTACTGATGCCGGTTACTCCAGCATGATTTTTTACTTGCTGGTTTATTTATTCATGAACTTGGGTGGTTTCATCTGCGTGATTCTCTTCACCTTGCGTACTGGCACTGACCAAATTAGTGAGTACGCTGGACTATATCATAAAGACCCACTAGTGACTTTAGGCTTAAGTATTTGTTTACTATCCTTGGGAGGGATTCCACCTCTGGCAGGGTTTTTCGGTAAAATTTACTTGTTCTGGGCAGGTTGGCAAGCGGGATTGTATGGTTTAGTACTCTTAGGTCTGATTACTAGCGTAATCTCGATTTACTATTACATCCGCGTGGTCAAAATGATGGTGGTGAAAGAACCCCAGGAAATGTCTGAGTCTGTGAAAAATTATCCAGAAATTAGCTGGACTCTTCCTGGTATGCGTCCTCTGCAAGTGGGTTTAGTGTTGTCGGTATTTGCTACTTCTGTAGTAGGAATTCTTTCTAACCCACTATTTACACTGGCGAATGATTCTGTTACTAAAACTCAGATTTTGCAATCGCAAGTGGTAGAAATGCAAACAGTTGGCTCTGTTGTTGGGGAACGGAGTCTATCTTTGTATCCCAAGGATTAATTTCTCTAAAAAAGCAAACCCTGCTCTACTCCAAGGGTAGGGTTTTGCCTTTGATGGTTCATGGTTCATGGTTCATAGTTCATTGCTATAGCAACGGAGATGTCAGTTAGGACATTCTATATTTGTTCAAGGGAACAGGGAACAAGGAAGTGTCCTAACAGCTGTGGCGACTGCTATATTAACGATGAGCAAAGGCGATAAATTATGTTACATACTTGTAATTAATTGGGGTTAAAATCAAGATTAAATAGCTATAAAGTAGGATAGATAAGGGATCAATAGTTATGGAATCGAAAGTAAAATCTGACTATGAAACTGCTTCGTTACCACCTAAGATTCCAGGAACAGCTGAGGGCATATCCAGAGTAATTTGCCTGCTAGGTAATCGTACCAAAGCTGAACTTAAGCGCAAGGCTCAGCAGGAGTTGATTGATTTAATTGGAACTTATCCTAATATCCAGCAAGCAGCTGAATGGAAAAAGTCTCTGCGGCAACTGTCTAAATCTGAATGATATACCAAAAATAACTTTAAACGAGAAATAGCCAGCTGTAATTGTTAATTATTGAAGCGTCGCGGTGCGTGCTTTTAAACCGCTCCGCAACATTGGCTTAGAATCGGCGTTTTTCAAAGCGCTCCAGATGTTAATACCTGTGAAATATTCCCCTCTATAAAAATAGAAAATAGCTTTGCTGTTCAATGATTTCCAACCCCTAGCTGCGATCGCTACTACCCCTGTAGCTGCTCAAAAACTACAATCGATGTGTCAAACTGCTGGGGCGACACTTTGGGTGCCAGAGTCTCTCAATCACCTCAAACTTAAACAGATTAAGTTCTATAGTGGCTCACTTAAAGACCATATTGCCTCGCTGTGGTTCCAAAATCGCGCTTTGGTTTTCTGCTTGGCAACTGGAGCAGTGGTGCGCTTAATTGCTCCTCTGCTAGAGGATAAATCCCGTGATCCAGCAATAGTGGTGGTAGAGCAAGGAGGACGTTTTGTAATAAGTTTGTGCAGCTCTCATCAAAGGGGTGCTAACCAGTTGGCACAGTTAGTTGCTCATCAACTGGGAGCAGTACCAATCTTAACAGGAGCTGCTGCTGATTTAGGGATACCAGGTATTGATGTATTAGGTATTCCCTTCGGTTGGCTTCGTGGAGAGGGGAATTGGACAGGTGTTAGTGCAGCGGCAGCACGTGGTGAGTCTATAGAGGTGATTCAGGAAGCTGGTTCGATTTTGTGGCAAAGTCATCTTAAAGAAGGACATCCCTTTGAGTTTGGCGCATCTGGAGACTCTAAAGCTAGAATTTGGATTAGTTCCCAAGTTAAATCTCCTCAAGCATCTCTAGAAATAGAAAAGGGGAAAGGGGAAGGGGAAGGGGTAAAGGTTTTTAAAAATAAAAATAGCATTCAAAATCCATTGCTCATCCCAGAGGTGCAGTGGCATCCAAGGGTATTATGGGTTGGAATTGGATGCGAGCGTGGAACTTCAAAAGAACTTTTAGTAACAGCAATTGAGCAGACTTGTCAGCGCTATCAGTTAGCAACAGCAGCGATCGCAGCAATTGCTACTATTGATCTCAAAGCTGATGAAGTGGGTTTGGTGGAATTGTGCGCAGAGCATAATTGGCCGTTACGAACTTTTCCAGCTGAAGTACTCGGCGGTGTAAGTGTACCTAATCCTTCTCGAATTGTGAAGAAAGAAGTAGGAACCCCCAGCGTAGCCGAGGCGGCGGCTCTACTAGCAGCGTCATCTCAAACTCTTTTGGTATCTAAACAAATTTTCCGCTCTCAAAGCCTAAATTTAGATATTGCCAAGCTAGAGGGAGATAACAACATCCACAATTACCAAGGAGCAGTAACGGTAGCGATCGCTCAATCTGAATTAGAATACACTGGTCGTAATGGGCAATTGTTCTTAGTTGGCACTGGTCCTGGTCAACTTGACCAAATGACCCCGGCAGCCCAAACTGCTGTTACCAAAGCCGATGCTGTAATTGGTTATTCCCTATATATAGATTTAATCACAGCTTTGAGGCGTCCAGGGCAAATTATTGAGGCCCTACCAATTACCAAGGAGCGCCAACGGGCGCAAAGAGCAATTGAATTAGCTGAGTGGGGGTTATCTGTGGCAGTTATTTCCTCCGGTGATTGTGGTATCTATGGCATGGCAGGGTTAGTCTTTGAAGAGCTCCGCAATCAGGGATGGGATGGCAAAAAGCCAGAGATACAGTTGTTTCCTGGTATCAGCGCTCTGCAAGCTGCTGCTTCTCGCGTTGGTGCTCCGTTAATGCACGATTTCTGTGCCATTAGTTTGAGTGATCTGTTAACGCCCTGGAAGGTGATAGAAAAACGTCTAGAAGCAGCAGCGCAGGCGGATTTTGTCACAGCATTATATAATCCGCAATCACGTAAACGAACTCAACAAATTGCGATCGCTCAAGATATATTTCTTAAATATCGTCATCCTCATACTCCTGTGGCAATTGTGCGCTCTGCCTATCGAGAGGATGAGCAAGTAACTCTGACAACTCTCGACAAATTTCTAGATCTACCCATTGATATGCTCTCAACTGTGCTCATTGGCAATCAGAGTACTGATATCTATTCTAATTGGATGATTACCCCGCGGGGATACTTAGGATAAAGCACTTCCACATAAATTACTCATCAACCTCACCCAAAAAACTTATTCAGCAAACTCTAAGTATCATTAATTTTTGTTACAACAGAATCTAGTTGATTTTTATGAAGTGTAGGAATATTTTTAGGAAGAGATATCATCAACAAAGAGATTGCTATATCTACTCTTTAAATTTGTCATAACTCGAGTTCATTTTTTTAAGTAATAAGTAATAAGTAATAAGTAATAAATATTCTTACTATTATAACAGTACGTATTAAGGTTAGGACAAGCTAAATCCCTAAAACTTTGTCAAATTCTGCCCTGGAGCCTTGCGCGTAGCGCTATATTACTATCATTTACGTCGTTTATGTATGGTGTTTCTCAAATTGGTGAGTTACAATTCTTAGACTTTAGATAGTAGGTAAGAACATGGGGTGTATCTCACGCTAGAAAGATAATTGCTATATTACTTGCAGTAAAACTATTTATAGCATTTTTTCTATTCGAGAGAAGATTGAGTCGTTTCAGGTGGAGTTATATCCACTACTGCTTTTATACCGGGCTCGCTAGATTCTAAACCTGGTTTGCTGTTATTGATAGATTCTTCTGCTTGAGGAGAAATTGACGAATGAGAAGGATTATGAAGCTCAACATAATTATTTGGTGTTGTCGGTTTTGAAATCCAACTTAGTCCTCCTATAGCTCCGGCAATTAGGGCTATGTAGCCTAAATACAAATGAACTGAGTTAATATGTAATTTTAACGCTGAGTTTTTTTGAAACCAAGAGGTGGCTGTAGATGTAACTCGTTCATTTTCTGCTAAGGAAGCAGCTAGCTGTACACCATTGATACCTAAAGCTTCACCCAGTTTACATATGAAACCGCGAATGTAAATATCCTCTGGTAATTGCTCTATATTACCAGCTTCCAAAGCCCGAATCTGATGAACTGGCACTAGGGTTTGAGCATGAAGTTCTTGCACAGAGAGTGAGTGATTTTGCCTAATTTGGCGAAGTTGTTGACCAATTTGACGTAGAAGCATCTCTCTTTCTGAGGCTACTTTTGAAACTGTATTTCGGTAATCAAGTTTTTTGTTAGTTTTAGACTTACCTATCGTTCTATTACTAGAACTAGGTAGATAATTAGTATCCACTAAATTAGTGACTTGGGTACTACAATTGGTGTGGGAAGTTGATTCTGTTTTGGTTGGGTGATGTTCCTGAAAAGCAGAAACATTTAAATTATGCTTGTCACCATCATCAGTTTCTTCAGAAATTATAGGTATGACACTATAATTTGCCATTATTTCTTTTAAAGTTAATCGGATTGCTTCTCGCCCTACTGCTTTGACTAGAACTTGACCTATTTCAAAAGTTTCTGCCAAAAGTTTCTCTAAACCAGCCATTGTACGGCAATAAATTTCACTGCCCTGAAGTTCTATTTCGATCTTGTTAATGAGAGAATGCAATTCTTGTTGAGATATTTTTATGTTTGGGGAATTTATAAAATTACTATCAATTTCAGGCTGGAAGATCATCTGTCTTTTTCTTCTTAGTTTAATTTAGTGTTTAATTGAGTTGATATGCTCCCCTGTCTATGTGCTTCAAGCAAGTTACTGCAATACAGTATACCTCTTGCACAAAACATTGTTGCAAGAAGTTTATTCAATATCTAGATAATCTTTTCGGTTCAATTAGGCAAAAATCAGGATATTGATGTGACTAAAATAACTAAAAACCACCTCTTATTTCACGCAAGAGATGGCTTTGTTGGCACGCGATTTAGATAATTTTATGGAGCCTACGGGAATCGAACCCGTGTCCGCCTTGGGTATTAACTTATCGCTCATTCACAGGCTTAGCCCCTCTAACCCTCAGGGCGGGAACCATCCATTATCCCGGATGACAGGATGCTTTGGTGGTTTTCTTAGCTAATAAGCTTACCAAAGACAGCTTACTAGAGCATCCGTTGGGGTTTGGTCTATAGTCCTTAACGGAGTCAAACTATAGACGCTCGAACCTGTAAGAGGTGTTTAGGCAACAGCAGCTGCCTTACGAGCAAAAGGAACGATGTTGTTCGCAGTTACGTTTTTTTGAGTCCGGTATTTACGAGAGAAGACTCACTCTCGACCTGAATCACGGGTTAGCTTTCGCCAACACGTCGAAACCATTAAGGCCCCCCGTTTACTAGATCCATATCCCTATTATAATAAAATATTTGGCTGTTGGTAGAGATTGAAGAGGGAAAGCTATTTTGTCCCCGTGTCCCCGTGTCTCCGTGTCTCCGTGTCTCCGTGTCTCCGTGTCTCCGTGTCTCCGTATCTCCGCGTCTTTAATGTCACCCCAATCTAATTGGGTTCCAGCTTTTTCCTTGGTCTTATCCCTTCTGGTGGGGGTTGGAATTGTGGTGATTTAAATGTCTCTACGCCTGGATTTGTTGGTGTAGGTGACTCTGGTGAATTGGTAGAAGTTGGTACTTGTGCTGGTGGCTGAGATTGCTCAGAGGAAGATTCTGGTGTAGGAGAGCTAGATTCATTTGTCAGTGCTGGGGTAGTCTTTTGGAGCTTTGGCGAAGCAGGGGTAGTTTCTTCCGGCTGTGATGAAGGCGATTGATTGCTTGGCTTGGGCAACGGCAAAGGCTTGACTTGCGGCGTAGCTCGTCTGGGGGTAGGGGTAGGGGTATTATTTTTCTCTACTGTTTGAGGGGGAGCCTGCTCTACTTCCTGAGTCTGCTCATCTTCGAGCAAGGGCAAAGGTAGTATAGTCGGTTCAGTTGTGGGTGAGACTTCTGGCTGCTTAGATCCAAACAAAATAGTACCTAAGGCAAATACCACACCACTGAATAGGGCTGCTGCTGAGAAAAGTAAACCAGGAACAACCCACCAAGGACGCATGGAGTCAATCGCAACTCGTTTCGACTTACCTTGAGATTGGGAGTGTTGCTGAGGTTTGAGGGCAATAGTTGCTCTAGTTGGGGATGAGTTTGATTGAGATTGAGTATGATTACTACTAGTTGGCTCAACCTGAGGTTCAGGTAACAGCGAGAGCCACTCATCAACCGTTTCAGGTCGAAAATGAGCATCAACTGCCATACCTCTCATCACGGCTTGACTAAGAGCTGCACTTAGCTGAGGTTGTAATTGGCGGGGAGCTGTTAGCGGTTGGCGATTGCGAAGTGCTGACGGTACAGGCACTTGTGCCGTCAACAGTGCATAGAGTGTCGCTGCTAAACCGTAAACATCTGTAGCTGGCGTGCGTTTTTCCTTGGGCAAATACTGTTCAATGGGGGCGTAACCTTCAGAAACCATGCCCGTGTGAGTCTGAGTTGAGTTGGGCGTAAACTCCCGAGCAATGCCAAAGTCAATCAATACTACTTCATCAGTGCCTTGACGCCGGATGATATTGGCTGGTTTAATATCCCGATGCAGTAATCCCTTTTGATGGACAACTTTTAAGGCTTCTCCAATTTGCTGAATGTAATTAATAGCATTTTTTTCGCTCAAGGGTTTTTCTGGAAACACCAACTCTTGCAAATCCTGACCAGGGATATAGTCCATGACCATGAAGGGCAAGCCAGCTTCGACAAAGAAGTCACTAACTCTGACAATATTGGGGTGGATACACAAAGCTAGACGCCGTGCTTCGTCCTGAAACTGACGTCTAAACCGCTCAAATTCTGGGTGTTGGTGCAGTGATTCATTGAGAGTTTTAATCACCACCACTTGACCTAAGTAGTGATGGATGGCTTTATAGGTAACGCCAAAACCTCCTCTGCCCAGTTCTTGCTCTAAAGTATATTTACCGCCCTGTAAGGTTTTGCCAACTATAGAGGTCATACAGCAAGATGTTTTTGAGTTTTTGCCTATTATCTGGAGTTTGAACTAACGATAAACTAACAGAACTGTTGCCTAAAACAACTACCCACAGAAAGAATAATCCGGAAGCTTGGTATAGATTGAGTTTGATATGTCATAAAGGAGTTTAGAGGGAGGAGTACTCTGTAGCTTCTAAGTTCTGAACTTTTGTTCAATTAGTATAGTCTCAAAAACTGTGTTTCCTATTAGTGATGACAATCCAACACGCATTCGACCCTATGTAACCTATGCACTGATTGCGATCAACATCGTGGTGTTTTTACATGAAATGAGTTTAGCACCACCTCAGTTGCAAGCTTTCTTTCATCTCTATGCTGTGGTTCCAAAGGAGTTGACCGCTAGTTTAAATGGTATCCCTGTGAATCAGCCAGTGCCAGAACCACTGACGTTGGTAACTTCCCAATTCTTACATGGTGGTTTTATGCACATTGCTGGTAATATGCTGTTTTTATGGATTTTTGGCAATAATGTTGAAGATAAACTCGGTCACGTCAAGTACATAATTTTTTACATTACCTGTGGCATCTTAGCGGCTTTAGCTCAGTGGATTTTCTCAGTACAATCAGGAATTCCTTCCCTAGGTGCCAGTGGCGCGATTGCAGGCGTCATGGGCGCTTATATTCTGAGGTTTCCCAAGGCAAGAATCCGGACTTTAATTTTCTTAGGCTATTTTGTCACTAGTTGGGAAATACCAGCAGTCTTTTTCCTTGGTTTTTGGTTTGTACAACAAGCTTTCAATAGCTTTGCTAGTCTAGCAGTACAGACTGATGTCGGCATGGAGACTGGAGGCATTGCCTACTGGGCCCATGCTGGGGGATTCGTTTTCGGGGCAATTCTAGGTCCACTAATGGGACTACTTAATTCTGATTGATAGGTTTGAACATAACACAGGTGAGCAGGGTAAAAAAATATTTTTAAAAACTCTGCTCTTAGTTGCTTTCGGTTTTAACTGCTGCGGTAGCCCTGATCATAGTAACTTGACAATACATCCCTAGTTTTTTAGTCTATGACGCTCTTACTTTAAAGACGCTGGAGCAAACTTAAGCCGTGGGTATCAGTGCCACAGGTATTAAGCAGATTGTAAGAGGCACTAAGCTGTTTGACCTGTTGAGTTTGCTTCTGACTTGGTTGCCAGGGTTTGGGATTGGCATAGGCGTAGTAGGTTTCAACGCCATCAATACCCAACTCAGCTGCCAAGGGAATTAACTCCTTGGCTGAGCGCCGATAGCGAGCTGGGTGAGCCAAAACTGCCAAGCCACCTGCTTGATGAATAGCAATAATTGCAGACTCTGCCTTAGCCTCGCTGTTTTGAGGTGCACTACCTTGTAGATAAGTATGTAAAGCTGGGTGTTCAGGATCGAAGGCATAGCCTAGGATATGGACTTCAGAACCCAAGAGTTCAGCTGTAATTTCCATACCTGTCCAGAGTTGAGGAACTTGGGTAGTAGAGGGTATTTGTTGCTGCCAATCCTCTAACCAGCTTTGAGCTACCTGATAGCCATTAATGGTATGGTGATCCGTAATCGCAAGCCCTTTGAGACCAATAGCAACTGCCTGCTCGATCAATTCTTCTGGCTTAAGTCGCCCATCAGAGCAGATAGTGTGCATGTGGAAGTTGTAGGAATAAGGGCAGCTATCTGGCTGTATAGTCTTCCAAACCTCTGTGAGGGTTTGTTTATCTGGTGCTGCCACCTTAGGTATAGTCAGAGTTTGAGTAGTGTTTAGTGCCATAAGTTTTTGTTGTCAATTGCCTGAAGGTGAGCGATTAGATGCAGTTTTGGGCTGCGAATTTCCATACTCAAGTAGGAAGGTATGTTGTTGAAGTTTGTAATTGTTAACATTACCTTAGCAAAAGTAGAGACAATCAACCTCTTGGCACTATTGAGTTACTACTACTGAGTTACTACTACTCATTTCCCGGTATTGAGTTACGAGTTTTCCAAGCTAATGACAACAGCTGAGTCCACTGCTTTTTCACCTTGTTGGGCGTGATTTTTAGCACTTTGGCAATCTCGATCTCACTCTTGTGAGCTTGTTTGAGGGACAACAGTTTTTGCATGGGCTCATTAAGCTGAGCCACAAATATTTCCCACTGCTGGGATGACATGCCCAGTTTTTGGTCAATGTCTGCTCCCAGCCATTGGTGCACCAGTTTCCAGTGACTGGAGCGAGAAAATTTTTCTACATGGTACTTAAAACGTTGTTGCAGATAGTCCCGCTGTCGGGGTGTCAAACCCAGGATTTCGTCAATCTCTGGTGCTGCTAAGTCTTGCAGCTTTAAGACTAAGTAATCTGCACAGTCAGAGTGACCCTGTTCCTCAAGATATTTTACCAGCTCTGTAACTACGCGATCGCGCAACACAGCATCGCTGGGATCATCTGTTTGAGCAATGAGGCGAGAGCGCACCTGTTGCATTGCTGGTGAGCGTCTTTGCTCCTGTGCCTCTTCGCTTTTGGCAAACTCAACTGCTTGTTCAATATCGAGGGAGGTTTCGCTGGGTAGGCGTCTGGCAAAGCTTTGAGCCCTCAGTACAATTAGCTGTTGGCTATTGCCATTGGGCAGACTGATGCGCCGCTTAGCATATTGTTCTGTAAACGCCATGTATTCAGCTAGTTCTATCTGAGTGCGGGGACTATATCCGCCCTCAAGCTGATTTTCTCGCCGAAAGGCTTTGAGAGATTCAGCATAAAAATCTTGCAAAAAGTCCTCAATTAAGTTACAACGAGCAGAAAACTGTAAGTGGGATTGAGGTAGGGCTACATGGCGATAAACCATGACACTGAGATTGCTGTGTAACTCAACACGACCTTGCCTAGAACCCAGTTGATAGTAATCCAGGCACTTTTGCAGCCGATGGCGCGCCAAGCTTAATTGCCAAGAGCCGATTTGACCACTGCTTTGGATGCGATAACTCTTACAACAAATCCGCATCACTTCTAAGGCTATTCGATGAGCCACTGCCAAAGCGCTGTTTGAGGTTGAATTCAGTTGCGCTTGCATTTGTGATTGCAACAGTTTCGTCAGCGCTTCTACATTAGTTTCTGTTGTAATTTCCGGAGCATGAAACTTGATCTGGGAAATTTGATGAATAGACTCAGGAGTTTTAACTGGCATGGTATTGCCCCTAAAGACGACAGTTATGGGTTGTGAGGATACCGACGGAAGGAAGGTTTGATGAGGTTTTTAAAGTAGGTGCTATCTACTGGGTTTATTTTGATGTTGCTGTCTGTTACTTAAATTTAGACAGCTACTTCTAACCCCAGTTGTTAGTGGGTTGATGTTCTCGAATTGCCTACAATCTGACGATGCTTACCGACAGCTATTGACAGACAGGACTGAGTTTGTAAATCCCTGCTGTGCAAGCAGTTTCAGGATTTACACTGTGCCTGTTTGTCCGAGAAATCTAACATTGGTTTTAGTAGGCCAATCTTGGCAGTGGCTGAGAATTGCCACTCCTCCCTAATTGAGGTAGCAATCTTTGCCACCTGCTAACAGTGATAAGGAGATCAAGATGGAAGTAAATTGTAAACCCTACATTTTCAGCAAATCTGACTGTTTTGAAGAGTGTTGCCAGCAGTTTTGCTAGCTGTGTATTGGCTTTTAAAAGATTAGGATGACACTTATACATTGAAGATGCTATGATAGTTTTTTCTCCAGTTGTTGGATGAGTTGCTCGAAACTACTGGTAAGTGCCCCTAACCCAACTTTAGGTCGTAAGTTAGCGATCGCCAACCCTTGTACTGGTCTTGAGCTTAATGCCGCCCTTGGATTGCAGGCTGAATCCAAGCCTCGGCTGTCTCCCATTGCAGACCTTGACGAACAATTATAGGTTCATCACCAGTCATGTCGATGATGGTTGACACTTCAAAGCCAGGTTCTAAACCGTGGTCAACAATTATATCCACCAGAGCATCAAGAGAATCAAATAGTTTTGCCTTCTCTAGCCCAACTGTTGGGGTTTTACCATCCTCATCTGGTAGATGGGCGGAGGTAGAAATAATTGGATTGCCCAAAGCTGCAAGCAACTCCTGACACACCTGATGATCTGGAACACGGATACCACTGGTTCGGCGTTTGGGACTCATCACTAATCTGGGTACTAACTTCGTTGCTGGTAGCAAGAAAGTGTAGGGCCCAGGGACTAGGTGCTTCATAATGCGGTAAGCCTGGTTGCTTACTCTAGCATATTGGGCAATGTTTGACAGAGAAGAACAAAGAAAGGTCAGAGGCTTATCATTAGATAGTTGCTTCAAACGTCTAACTCTTTGTACTGCTGACTTGACATTGAGATCACACCCAATTGCATAGACGGTGTCTGTAGGATATAGCATCACAGCACCATCTTGCAGGGCGTCCCTTATTTTCTCTATTCGGCGTCTTTGCGGTGTTTCCGGATGGACGGTATAAATAATAGCCATTAGATTTTTCTCTTGCTGTAAACAATCAACTCATCAAAATTACCAGATCCCGCTCACCAAGCCTGATGTAGTTGTAACAGCAGCTCCCTCTTATTCCGGCAATCTACTACTAAAGTATGATTTTTAATCAATCCTCTAAACTTATTACTTATTACTTATTACTTATTACTTAAAATAAGCACTTGCCACTGTATGATTAAACTCGCCTATCTAGATTGTCCAACAGGAATTGCCGGTGATATGTGCCTGGGGGCACTGGTGGCAGCGGGTGTGCCTCTTGAATATTTAACCGATAAGCTTAAGGGTCTTGGCATTGAGCAAGAATATCGGTTGTGGGCAGAAAATGTCCACCGCAATGGTCAGTTGGCAACAAAAGCCCATGTGGATTTACTGGATTCTGCCTCCTATAAGCACCAGCAGGCTTCGGCTCTCAAGGGTAATGGCAAACATCAGGAAGTGCACCACCATGATGCTGAATATGCTTCTGCCAGACATTTGCCGGAAATTGAGCGCTTAATTATGGCAGCAGAGTTACCAGAGCGAGTATGCCAATGGAGTCTGGCTGTCTTCCGTAGACTAGCAGAAGCCGAAGGGGCGGTACATGGTATTGCACCAGAACAAGTTCATTTCCATGAAGTAGGTGCTACTGATGCCATTGTAGATATTGTCGGCACCTGTTTGGGGCTAGATTGGCTAGAAATTGATCAATTATACTGTTCAGCTTTACCAACTGGCGGTGGTACTGTCTGGACACAACATGGTTGGCTACCTGTACCTGTGCCAGCTACGCTGAAATTGTGGGAAACTCGTCAGGTGCCTGTTTACAGTAATGGTATTGAGCGGGAATTAGTTACGCCGACTGGTGCTGCCCTGGCTGTTACCCTTGCCACTAGTTTTGGTGCTCCACCAGCAATGACTATCAATAAAGTTGGTAATGGTGCCGGCTCACGCCAGTTACGGCTGCCGAATATGCTCAGACTGTGGATTGGTGAGTCATTAGCAGCAAGAGGAGAAAATTGGCATAAGGGTAGTACTTTTCAAGTTAATTTTGGGAACAAGCAACAACTAAAGCAGTCTCTGAATAAAACTCACTCACACTCTCATCCCTCAGATTCTTGTTTAGAAGATATCTGTGTGCTAGAAACTCAAATTGATGATTTAAATCCTCAAGCTATTGGTTATGTTTTTGAGGCGCTTTTTGGTGTCGGTGCTGTGGATGTTTTTACACAGGCAATTGGGATGAAAAAATCTCGCCCTGGGATTTTGCTTACTGTTATTTGTCCTACAGAAAAGTTAACAGCTTGTCAGGAAGTTTTATTCCGAGAAACTACTACTTTGGGAATTCGTCGTCGCACCCAACAAAGAGCGATTTTACAACGGGAAATTCAGGAAGTTGAGACGGATTACGGTTGTGTGCGCGTTAAGGTTGCTACTGGCGAAGATGCTGGAAAAAAGAAGATTATGAATGTGCAACCAGAATACGAAGATTGTGCTTCGATAGCGCGGCAATATCATCTGCCTTGGCGGGAGGTGCATCAATTAGCACTTGATGCTTGGTATCGTCAGATTCAGTAATATTTAATATTCGCAGTCGGTTTCATCGCTATTGCTATCTTCAATTAGTTTAAAACCAAAACTGGAACCATGGGGAGCAGGCGCATTTTTATCAACTTGAACTAGGCTAGATTCTCTATCAGGGTTGCCATCTGCCCAAAACTTGAGTCTATCCCCCGATGTCTCTTTGCATGAAAGCTCTAAAGATTTCAGGTTATTAAGTACTGTATTGTTTGAGGCATTTATAGATAGCGCTTTAATAAAAGCCCAGGTTGCATCATAACTGGCGGCAGTGCGCCAGCTAATTGTTTCTTTCCATCGCTCCTTTGCTGCTTTAGCATAGGCAGAGTTTTGGTCATACCAAGGTATAACTAAAGTCAAGCCCTCAACTGCAGAGCCTCCCTGTATTAAGGTTTCAGAGCTATATAGCGCACCACCACCAAATAGCTGCAACCTTTGCTGCTGTGGTAGTTGGGCATTGATATGAGCAATTGAAATAGCAATAGAAGTTGTTTCTACACTAGGAATCAAAACCAGAGCTTTTGCCTGATTCTGATGCACAATATCTTTGATTTCATCCTCAAGATTTAGATTATCATTGCTCATATCAAAATTCTGAATAACGCTCCCTGTGAACTCTTGCTCAAAAATTTCTTGCAGGCTAGTACTGTAAATACTACTATGGTTAGAGAAAATCACTACTTTGTCTATATCCAAAGTATTTTTGATATGCTTAGCTAGAACTTTACCAGCAGAACTATCAGAAGGAACTGTACGAAAGAAAACAGGACTTTTTAATTTAGTACTGCTGCTGCTGGGAGAAACCATAACCAATCCAACTCTTTCGTATTCTTCTAGTGCGGCTTGGCTAACATCGCTAGAGTTATGTCCAATTACTCCCAAAATTTCTGGAATTATAACTAGTCGTTGAGCAACTTGGCGTGCTATACCTGGTTGGTTGGAATCGTTGGCAATAATTATTTCTAGTAAGCGACCATTTATGCCATTGTCTTGATTGAATTTAGTTTGTGCATCAGCAACGCCTCGTAAAATTTCTTTAGCAGAGTCTTCATCATTTTCTACTGGTACTACTACTGCCAGTTTAAAAGGATTACCCTGATTACGAGCTTGGGCATTGTTAAGATAAATTTGTGGTGCTGGGTCATTCGGTGCAGCTTGGACAGCTCTTTTCCAGGCATTAATTGCCTCTTCGTATTTTTCTAATTGGAAAGCTTTAATTCCACTATTTAGGTCAAAGTTATTTTGGGAACGAAATAGTCGGCTTTCCCCACTAGTAGCCACAAATCTAAAACACCCGCTACTGAGTCTCTGGAAACCCTCTGGGCAAGATATAAATCTCTGCCACAGAAATACTCCTAATATAGAAGTCACAGTAAGGGTGATACTTAAAGCGATAATAAGTTTTTGCCGATAGGATTGCTTTGCTTGCTCTAAAGCTATTTGAGCTGACTTCTCTTTAATTTCTAATTCCTGGCTAGCACTAAGAAAATCATAATCTTCAATACTTAATCTTTTGCCCTGCTTCCATTCCAGGCTTTCTTGGAGTATTTCTCCTCTTAAAAGCCATTTTTCACTATGATTAGACTCTAACCAAGCTGTCAAGTATTCGGTGTAAGGGCGGAGATTATCTAACTCACGATTTAACCAATCCCAGTTAAAAATCTGCTGATAAATAGGGTTATAAACTTTTAAGTAAGGAGGAGTGTTGTTGTCGATGCATTTTAGTACCAATCCCGATAACCGCAACTCCATCTGTTCATAACTATTATTAGCATTAAGTTTTCCACATTGCAAAATCTGCTGATACAACCCTAAAAGATGACCAGCATTTTTCTCATTTTCAAAAATGCGATTACGTATGGTTTTTAGATGCTCGGGTTTATCTTGAAATTCCCAATTATCGATAATATTTGATTGCACTAAATGTTCAATTGAAATTCCTTCATTGCCGAAAGTAATAGGTGATTTTTCTTTCAGAACTAGTTGGCAAAGTTTTTGAGTGAGAAAGGGTTGCCCACCTGTCCATTTTAGAATCTCTTTTAAAACCACTTCTGGATTATCTACCTTCTGTGCAAATCCATCAGTTAAAGCTAACCTAGCTTCCTCTAACTTAAAGCCAGTTAACTCAATAGCGCGACCAATATTAAAAGGTGTTCGCCCTTTGTCATGAATCAAATCTGATGGTCTTGCTACCCCAATAATGGCAAAAGTAAGACGTTTATATTCTGGATTATTAACTCGCTGGTTATAGCAAGATCGAATAAATACTAACAAGTCATCTGCTGGAAAATCAAGACTGAGAAGACTATCAATTTCATCAATAGCAATGACTATTTTTTGCCTAATTTTTACTAGCAGAATTTTTTCTATAAACTCACTCAATCTCTGTAAAGGTGATAGTAACTCCCGTTCCCGCCACCAAGGTGATACTTTAAAATTTAACTCAAAAGAATCAGCTAAACTTTTAATTATAGTTGCATACCATTGAGTTGGGGTAACTTGTTTTGTACCAATTTTGGATAGGTCGATTAAAGCACAAGCATAACCCTCTGTTTCTAATCTTTTTCTAACTTTTACCTCCAAGCTAGATTTACCCATCTGTCGGGAATTTAGTACATAACAATACTCGCCAGCTTTCAGCCCCTCATAAAGGTCTTCATCGGCCTGTCGTTTAACATAGCTAGGAGCATCAGGTGGTAAAGTGGCTCCAACTTGATAGTGGTAATCTACCATTTTTGGTTGCTTGTTTGCTAATAACTAATGATCGCAGCTGAGCCGATGGCGGAAATAATCACCGTACAATTGACAGCGCAACACCGTAAAATTACCTCGAAGCTTTACTAGTCCCAAACGTTGTAAATATTTGGCTACCATAGGCTTTAGCTCAACTGGTTTATTTTCTTCTACATATAAGACTTTACAGAAAGCTCTTGTTAAATCTGGGTCTTGTTCAAGATTTCTCAATTTTTTCCTTAAATGATCGCCATAAAGCCCAGCTTCTGTGGCAGCTTCTGCAAAAACTTGGTCAAGTGTTATCCCCTTGGATTCAATGTGACTAAAAGTCAGCTGTACTAGATAGGGATGTCCGGAAACTAGTTCTATTAGCTGATTGATTTGGTCAGTGTTCCAAGTAAGCTGATATTGACTTGCCAACTTTTCTACTTGTTCAGAGCTAAAATCGGGTAAGTCAACCACAACTCCCACACCATTAAGGGGTGATGAATTTATATCGAGTGAACGATAAACTTCTGTAGAGTGTACAATTATCAGGCGAAGTTTTTGCCAAATACTGCTAGTGCGATCGCCTCTTCTGGCTTGATCATGCCAATTCCGTAGTAATCTACAAAAGTCGAGGGCAATTTCTGGGTGTTCAAAAACTAGATCAACCTTATCCAAGGCTAGAACTAAAGGAGAAGTGACCTTTGCCAATAAATAGTTCTGAAAGTAAACTGTGGTGTTATAGTTACAACCTAGTATATCGTCCCAATAATCAGTCAACTGATTGGGCAATCCTAGCTTCTGACTAACTGCAACACAGAACCATTTTGAGAACCTCTCTAAATCAGTGAAAATCCTACTATCAGCCAGATTAAAGCTTAAAGTCACATTGGTATAGCCCTGTTCTCTAGTATGCTTGAGAACTCTGCGCATTAACCAGGTTTTGCCCATCTGCTGAGGCGCTTTAATTCGTAACAAGGCTCCTGGTTTCACAATAGCCTCACAACAGTCAGATTCAATGGGAGGGCGTTCCACATAAAAATCCGATGGGAGGGTAGACTGTGAAGTATCATCAGTCTTAGGGATGATATCTTGCCATTCCAGCCCCAATTTCTCACAAAATTCTATAAAATTTAGACGCTCAATGGGTATGCCACTGAAGAATTTGCGAACAGTATCTCTTGAAAGTCCTAATTCTGTGGCAAGAGCTTGCTGACTGGGAAAGGGACTTCTACTGAAAGCCAACCTAACTTCTTGTATATTCTCTAGGGAAACTTTTAGCGATCTTCGCGATCGCTGCCTATCACATGACATACTAAATTCTGGGAAGGTTTGTTAGGCAATAGCAGTACTTTGCACTGTGCAAGTTATGCAAAAGTCAGTCACAATTTAGCATACCTAACGATTATCTTTAGCATAGCCATTGATGATCTTAGCCTAGATGTCAGTCACCACCATGGTTTGATGAAATTGTAGAGTTTAAACCAAACCTGATGGCAAATTTGGAAGAACTGAAAACACTTCTAGACATCATTGCGATCTGTGTAGCGTTGGCAGAGTCTCCTTTGGTATTGGCAGTTACTGGTATTGTCGCAATTATCTACCTACTGTTGAAATCGAATTATAACAAGGGAAGCCAAGGTTAGCACATTGAAATTGCATCTTTAGTATCAAGGCAAATAGAAAAATGTGGAGATGATGGATAATTAACCATTCGTCTCCTCAACTCTTGATTCTGAACTTTTTTAAAAACCATCAAAAGTTCAATGCCAGATGCACAAAGGCTTAGCAGTGCCAATAACCATCAACAGAGCAGACTATGGAACCTCTGTATTATCTGCAATCCACTGCAAATATTCCTCAGAACCTGCCACAATTGGCAGCGCAATAATTTCTGGCACTTCATAAGAGTGCAATTGGTAAATTTTCTCTTCCAAACTGGGAAACAGAGATAATTCCGTTTTAATCACCATTTGCCATTCTTTATCTTTGTTAATCTCACCTTCCCAGATGTAAATAGAATGTACTGGCATCAAATTAACGCAAGCAGCCATTTGAGTTTCCACCAAAGCTTGCGCAATCATTTCTCCCTCTTGCTGAGAGGGAACCGTTACCAGTACTATACCGTAGCCAGCTAAAGAAGTATTTTGAGCCATTGCTTATCAATAAAATAGTAGTGGTCAAACCATTAGTTTTATTTGGTCATAGAGAATAGATCTGACCATCAACCAGTAATCTAGTAATACCTTTAGCTTGTAGATGCTCAGCAGTTTTCTGAAGCATTTGACCATCAGGAACTTTTATAACTCGCTGGGAACGATTGGAAAAACGTCTTGCCACTCTGTGATTATCAAAGATTGGCAGTGTCTTTTCATAAAATTCCTGATCAGGAATTTGTCCCAAATCGCTAAACTCTTTGAGTGGTCTAGCAATCAACTCTGCTGATCTATCTACTACCAAATAGCAGACTTTAGGCAGGGAAGCTTCCGATAAGGGTATAACTTCAATGCTGACACCAGTTTTGGGAAAAGAAGCCGATATTTTCTGCCGAGTTGGGGAATCTAATTCCTCTTCCTCCCAATCATCATCATCATCTTCATCTAAATCATCTAAATCCTCATCATCTTCATCTAAATCTATCAAATCTTCATCCAGCAAACCCTCTAGGTTTGTGGTTGCACTAAATTCAATTTCATCAAAGGCTTCATCCTCTTGTGGTTCAGCAGTAATATCAAGTTGCAACTCAGTTTGTATGGCATGTTCCTCATAAACTGGTTTGGAGGGAACAGAAGAACGTCTGCGCCGCCGACGCCCGTCATTGGAATTAGAGGCTAATTCACTTTCAGATTCTTCAGATTCTACTGCTGGTTGAGCAATTGGAATCGGCAACGATGACTCGGCTTCTGCATCCGTCGGCGGCGGAGCATTTTCGATAGAATGGGTGCTACTACTGGAAGTGCGACCCAAACGCTTTTGCTGAATAAGCGCTTCGTATTCTGACTCCACAAGGCTGCTTTTGAGAATGCGACTAATTGTTGAATTACTGACGCCATAACGCGTAGCCAAAGTTGAAGTTGTCTCTGACTGCTGTCGATACAACTCTAGGATTTCGCTTTTGTCGGCATCAGAAAGTTTTCTGGGACTCATGCTAATTCTTTGGTCCGTCTGCGTGAACCACGGCGGGAGCGACTAGATACTTCATATTCGAGGGCGGCTCCTATAGCAAAGAGCACTCCACTAAAAACAAAAGACACTTCTAGTAAACCCCCGCTTTCGTATTCTACAGCTCTAGCTTCAGCATATTTAAACCACATATCCCCAATGTACAGGGAAAAAGTAGCAGCAGCTATCATACGCCAAGATTGGGAGAAACGTCCACCCCAAAAAGCTAATAACAAAGCTGAAGCAATAATCAGGAGAAAGACATCACCGATAATTAAGAAGAAATTCAATGGTTCAGAAAGTGGGTGGAGAGCTTCGTCGAGAGAAACTGCCCAATCAGGTGGCTGCTTGTGGGTAGTTTCAAGTGATACTGGCTTTGTTAGCGGCTCTTTAGAAGTCGTCAACATTGTTGTCGAAGTACTCTCTTGCTCTACAAGTATTGTTGAGGAAGTAGAGTTTTGCCCCTGATTATTACCAGACTCTGATAATTCAGTAGCAACGGGTTCAGTAGCGATGTTTAATGACTCTGAAGCATTAGGTGTGGCAATGGCTAACCAGATTGCTAGAGCAATCCCCATTGCCGCAATTGCCGCCACAGTTAACCACTGCCAAACTTCTAAATTTAAGCGTCGGGGAATCACAGCTAATACCATACCCCAACTGAGAAACACATAGAAACAGATATAAAATAAATCTGCAGGGGATACATCAGGTTCAAGACCAAAGTAAAGCTCCCACCAACCAAACAGTAACCCCCCAATAAGCCAGCACAGCATTGCTAGCCCAATCCCTAGCCACACATTTGTTCCACTAGCAATCTGAGGGCTGCGCCAATTTCGGTAACAAAGAAAAGCCGCTAACAGGAATGGCGGCAGTTCTAGAACATATGTACCAAACAAATACCAAAAAGGTTTTTCTTCTCCAGGGGCAGTCACACCAAACAGTAGGAAAAACAATAAAGATATTACTGCCCAAGCAATTCCTGCATAGATGACATTCTGACCGTTGAAAAAGGACCCAATAGTAGATGAATTGTCTACAGAGCTGCTCATAAGACTTTTTTGCCCCATGCTTTTTTATAGGCTACCAATTACTGATCGCTTTGAGGTTTAAATTGTTAACTTAAACAACCTCAACCAGATATGATCTGGTCTGGCGCACAGAGTATCCCATCTCATTGCCATAGCTGACCAAGTGCAGATTGGTTGAGCCAATCAATAAACTGATTTTGGTCATTTGCTGGCATGTCTTGCAAAATATCCCTCACTCCTTGAGCAAAATTAGTATTGCCAAAATATTCTTTACCCAAGCGATAGAGTTCTTGCAAGAGAGTGATGAGATGGTGTTCTTCCCAAGCTGGAACTGAAGAATTGCTAAGTGGGTCTACATTTAACCAGTGTTTCACCGCCTTGGGGGAATCAGCTTGAGGGAATTTCAATTTTTCAAAGAGATTGGTGATATCTTTTTGAAATAAACCAGCTTGCCTGCCTCCCAAGAGGTCTTCAACATCTATGTAGACTGCTTGGAGTACTAAAATACAGGCTTTGGTGTAGGTTGAAACTGCTGAGTTAGAACTCTCTTCAGCCCTCAGTTGTTCTAAACTAACTTTTCCCCAAATACTAAAGCGGTCTGTCTCTTCTAACAAGACACAAGCTTTACCACGATGATCAGTAAGTTCCCGCCAGAAGGCTTTAGCTTCTTCCTGCTGATGGTCACTAAAGACGCTAATCAAGCGAAAGCTTTGACCCTGATAGGTAAGAATTGGGATATTTTGCTTGCGCTTCGGGTGCTGAATGCTAGATATTTCAACATCCTGCCTTTTCAGAATAAACATGGCACTGGCAAATAACTCCTGATCAGGTTGGGGGTTGCTGTAATAGCACAACAGCCTTGTGTTTCTACTCCCTCAGACTTGTAGCAAGGTTCTACCATAACGCTAACAGTAGCAAGCACCTACTGAATGCAAGCTCCTGATCATGGTTTATAGTTTACCTTGAACCTCAAGTGTCTTGAATATTGGCAATTACCGTCTAAATTGTTGATAAGTTTGACTTGCCTACTGATATCAAACACCGATAAAATACTTAATGGCATCAAAACGCTCCCTCAAAAAAACAATCATACTCTTAGTGCTTGAGTGAATCTACTAAGAAGTAAATTTTAGTGGATAGGAGAATTCTATGCTACTGCGTAATTCCCAAGTACTTCGTTGAGGTTGATTATAGCTAGCTAGTCATGCCCTCGTAGCTCAGGGGATAGAGCAAGGGATTTCTAATCCCTTGGCCGTAGGTTCGAATCCTACCGAGGGCATCAAATTCAGCTTTGCCGCTAGCTCTTGGGGCTAGTCGCATTATAAAAAAGCCCAAAAAGTAGCTGCCCCGTTTATAAGAAAAAGGGCAGCTTTTTTATTTTCAGATGGAGAGGATTTCACTTTTAGATATGGAGACCACATTCAGTTTTATTGGAGCCCCGCCAGCGCCCAGCACGTTCATCTTCACCTAAAGCTACTCTGGTGGTCAGGGGTTGATCACCAATGCTGGTATAGCCTTGATCGTAGAGGGGATTGTAAATAACTCCATGTTTATGGATGTAAGCCCAAGTCTGCTTGTAAGTCCACTTAGCCATGGGATTGACTTTAATACGTCCATTGTGGTCAACTTCAAATACCTGCATTTGGGATCGAGTTACAGCTTGATCGCGGCGACGACCAGTAATCCAGGCAACTGTCTCTAGTTCTGCTAAAGCTCTTTGCAGCGGCTCCACCTTAGTTAAGTAATGAAATTTATTAACATCACTATGCCACAAGGCTACTCCGTGTTTGAGAGCAAAATCTTTTCTCGAATCAGCACTTTGAGTCTTATAAATTCTCAAATCCGGGTTGTAGAATTCTTGGACTCTAGCCAACAGTTCTAAGGTTTCGGGAAAATGGTGCAGCGTGTCAGTAAAAATTATCGGTACAGGTGGATTCGGTTTGAGGTCACGGTAGAGAATATCTGTAATTGTTAAGCCGCTAATGCTCAAGGCAGTAGTTTGCACTAAACCAGTAGGAATATTCTCCAAGCACCATGCCAGGATTTCTCTGGGATGGGCAGCATTATATCTGTGATTGAGCTCATCCAGGTCAAAAATAGTAGATTGCACCGCAGATTGCACTGGTGATTGGCTCGTGGTGATCATAATCGCTGTTGTGTTCAGATGTGTCCTGATGTTGAATAAGATTAATCTTAACTCGTAAAGACACATAACCCGACCGGATAACCGTATATTTCTTAAGGAAGTATTCTCACCTTCTGTGTAGAGGCGTTGAAGGGAGATGGGAGACAGGGAAATTGGCGAAATTGTTTAAAATATGAGCTTTCTTAGGTGAACCATGCCCAATCAACAGTTGATAAAATTAATTCTTTACAGCAAGCCAGGCTGCCATCTGTGTGAAGGACTACAAGAAAAGTTAGAACAAATTTCTGGCTTGGACTTAGAACTGGAGGTGCGAGATATTAATAGTCGTGAGGATTGGTTTAGAGCCTATCAATATGAAGTGCCAGTACTTTACCGAGAGCGAGACGGTAGAGAAGAAATGCTGCCTCGCCCTTCTCCTCGTACTACAGTAAGGCAGTTGGAGAAAATGTTAAAAAAATATTTTGGTGAATGATGGGTCAAATGAAGCTGCGCGAGTTATTGGAGAAGATTCCTAACATTGTGCAAATACCCAACCATAGCGCTCTTGATGCTGAAGTGAAGGGGCTTTCAACTAATTCCCACGCCTGCAAGGAAGGAGAGCTATTTATTGGTATGCCGGGAACACGGGTAGATGGTGGTGAGTTTTGGGAAAGTGCAATTTCCTCAGGTGCAATAGCTGCTCTGATTTCCTCCCTGGCTGCCCAAAAACATCCCCCTCTGGGTAGAGAAGGAAGCGAAGATTTTCCCTGTCTAATTACGGCAGATGATCTGGTCACAGCCTGTGCAGAAGCAGCTGCTGCATTCTACAGCTATCCGGCACAGCAGTTGCAACTAATTGGTGTTACTGGCACCAATGGCAAAACTACAACCAGCCACTTGATTGAATTTTTGCTTAATCATATAGGTGTAGGAAATGCCAAGTCTTCCTCTACAGCACTTTTAGGAACTCTTTACACCCGTTGGCCTGGTTTTGAGCAAACAGCAGTTCATACTACGCCCTTTGCCGTAGAACTGCAAAAACAACTGAAGATGGCAGTGGATGCCGGGTGTAATCTGGGTGTAATGGAAGTTAGTTCCCATGCCTTAGCCCAAGGTAGAGTACTCGGCTGTCCATTTGAGGTGGCTGTATTTACTAACCTCACTCAAGATCATTTAGACTTTCACCGCGACATGGAAGATTACTTTGCAGCGAAAGCACTTCTGTTTGGTGGTGATTATCTCCAAGGTCAAGCGGTCATTAATGTGGATGATCCCTATGGAAAGCGGTTAATTGGGCAACTTAATCGAGAGCAAGTTTGGTGCTATTCTACAAAAAATGCTTCAGCTCATTTGTGGACAAGTGACCTGCACTATGAGCCAATGGGAGTTAGCGGCAGGCTACACACAACTCAAGGTGAAATTCCCTTTAGTTCCCCATTAGTAGGTCAATTCAATTTGTCTAATTTGTTAGCAGCTGTAGGCACAGTTTTACATCTGGGTTTAGATTTAGAGTCAGTGGTGGCAGCACTACCTCAATTTCCCGGTGTTCCGGGAAGGATGGAGAGGGTGCAAATTCGACCACAACAGGATATTAGTGTGATTGTAGATTATGCTCACACCCCTGATAGTTTGGAGAATTTACTCAGGGCAGCGCGACCATTTATTCAAGGTAAGATGATTTGTGTGTTTGGTTGCGGTGGCGATCGCGACCGCACTAAGCGTCCTCAAATGGGTAAAATCGCAGCTGAATTGTCTGATTTGGCAGTGGTGACTTCGGATAACCCCCGTACAGAAAACCCCCAACAGATTTTACAAGATATTTTAGAGGGCATCCCTACTTCCATAAAACCATTGGTAATATGCGATCGCGCCAGT
The DNA here is from genome assembly GCA_010692425.1 of Symploca sp. SIO3C6. Classification (GTDB taxonomy): domain Bacteria; phylum Cyanobacteriota; class Cyanobacteriia; order Cyanobacteriales; family Coleofasciculaceae; genus SIO3C6. The sequence continues at coordinate 136,349 of JAAHHJ010000017.1, forward strand.
GCAATTGAAGCCGCCATTGTGCAAGCTCAACCTGGAGACGGTGTTCTGATTGCTGGCAAAGGTCACGAAGACTATCAAATTCTAGGTACTGAAAAAATCCACTTTGATGACCGAGAACAAGCACGAGAGGCTCTACTGAGACGAGAAGGCTAAAGGTTTTTTGCAATTATGGTGGAAAGCTATAACGTTAGAGATAGGAAGCATGGTTTTAAATTTAAACCTGCTACTTGCTAATCGGCAACCTGCGAACCTCTGACCATTGATGAACCTGCCACGGACCCCAGATTTGTCTATCTACCAGCTAGCTCTAGACAATCTTGCCTCTAACCGACCTCTTTTAGTTAATCATGCCACACTCACATCTCTGGTGGGGTCATTGATTGATGTCTTGATTGAAGCAAAAATTCCGGCAACACTGTGGGTTAAGCTCCTGCCATCTGGAGGCTGGCAAGCAGAATTAAAGCGGTATCTGCAGTTATTAGATATTTCCCAAAGAATTTATCTATGTAGCTGTTCTGGAAATAAGTTGGTAGAGGAAAATGTTCTAATTGAACAGATTACTGATCTCAAGGGCAAATCTTGCATTTTCCCGGTAACTCTGGCAGCTGGGAACCAGCTTAAACAAGAGTGCTTTTTGATTGTGCTATCTGAACAATTTAGTAGTCTGATTGTAGCTTGCTCACTGCCTAAATCTAACTCAACCTTGGCGGTAGCCAGTAGGGAAATTGGGCCTTTATTAACAGTTTGTACCTTTGAGCAGAGGGTTATTGAGAGAGTCTTAAAGGGTTTAACAGAAGTTATGGCTGTAGCGGATAATACTCCTGAAGAGTTACTAGGGGATTTGAAAACTCTCTTGCCACAAATTTGGGTTACTGATGCCAAGGAACTACTGACGCAGCTATTGCTGAAGCAATTAGAACGTAGCGATGATGTATTTGAGCAACAGGCTATAAGCAATCACCTTGCGCAGTCTAGAAAAACTACCACAGCTTCAGTACCTGATTATCAGCAGCACAAGTACGAATTTCTCCAGCGATTTGCTCAGGAACTGCGAACACCTTTGACTAATATGAAGACGGCTCTGAAGCTACTTGATTCACCTCAAAGTAAGTCACTACAGCGCCGAAGATATATGCAACTGCTTTATTTAGAGTGTGAACGCCAGAATTCCTTAATTACTGGGTTAGTAGAACTAGCTAAATTAGAAGATGACTTGCAGCTAACTGTCACAGAACCAGTACAGGTGGCAGAGATTGTTCCAGGTGTGGTTAGTACCTATCAACCCATTGCTCAAGAGCAAGGCATCAAACTCTGCTACAGTTTGTCCCCTGAAATTCCACCTGTTCTCTGCTTAGAAAATTGGCTGCGGCAAATCATCATCAATCTACTGCAAAATAGTCTCAAGTTTACCTCTAGTAGTGGTCAGGTAATGGTAGTGGTAACTCTTCAGGGCAAATATGTTCAACTGGAATTTATTGACAGTGGTGTTGGCATAAGTGCTGATGAAATACCTAAAATTTTCGATAGTTTTTATCGAGGACGTTCCACAACAGGAGAAGACATTGGTGCAGGTTTAGGTTTGACTATTGTGCAGCAGTTAGTAAGGCGTTGTGGGGGTTCAATTACAGTTACTAGCAAGTTAAATAAAGGCTCAAACTTTAAAGTTATGCTACCAGTTGCTACTCGCAGAAGTTAAGATTTATAGTTACTAATTTAAAAGAAGAATACAAATAATTTGATTTTAAATAATTTTAATTAGTGGGATTTTAGCTAGAATCTGAAGCAGAATTGACACTAATATAGACAGAGGGAGTGGGACGACAGTACATAGGAGAAGTGGTTTATGGATGAGCATCCAGTAGGATTAAAGCCGACTATCCGTAGAACCTGGACTTTAAATAGACTCTAACAGGTACAATTTAACTGAAAAATCGGAGTACATACATCAAGGGGGCATGGCTTTAGTCTGTCGTGCCTATGATAAACAACTTGAACGATACGTTGCTGTCAAAGTTTTAGTAAATCCCACTAACAAATCACGTAAACATTTCGCAGAAACTGCAAAGTTAGCTCTCAAGATTTCTGATGAACCATACTTCTTAACAGTGTATGAAGCTCATCTTTATGAGAGCCAAAGTTATGCGGAATATCCATATATTATTATGCAGTATGTTGGAGATAAGCCTTCAGAAGGAATAAACGAAGGAGAGAAGTCTCTCAGAAGATTTATTGGGGATACTAAAGATAAACTTTCACCAGAAAAAGTAAGAAACATAATATTAATTTTGGGGCGTACTATTCAAAACTTGAATCAGCAACATATGAATATCAAGCCTTCTAATATTATGCTCAAACAAACTGAATACATTAATAAAAGACAGAAAGAAATTTCCAGGAATTCTCTAAAAAAATATGTACCTTTTCTTTCTCCTTTGATGTGGCATAAAACTTTAAATAAATAAATTGTTTTAAAAAATCTCGAAAAGAGATTGGAAAACATTAAAAAATATAGCAATTTATTTTACTTTCTAGAAGACCTCGCCTATCTACCACCAGAATTATTTAGTAATGTGTGGCACAAAAATAAGATTGACCAGTATATTCTTGGTCTTTTAGCTTATGAATTACTTGCTGGAAAAATGCCAGTGACTATCAAGAAATTGGATGTCGTTAAATTTCAAAAGAATCCGATTCAAATCTTTGAAGATATAAGGAAAAGTCTTGAAAAAGAAGGAGCCAGAGCCTTTAAAGCTAATTTAGAGACAATAGATATAGACAACTGCCCTGACTCATTTAGAAAAGCTATTTTAAAGATGATATCAAGAGAGCCTGACAGTAGATTCGATAGTCTTGAAGAGGCTTTAGATACAATCGATAGAGATTATGAACTTATTGTTGCTAAAGAAAGCTTTGGGCGTTGTCTTCAAAAAAAAGATTTTTTTTACTATTTTTATAAGAACTTCAGAGAACGTTTAAATAGTGAAATACCTGGAAAATTTGATGCAATGTTTGAACGAATTGACAAAGGCAAAAAATATCCAGAACACTCTAATGATCCAGAAAGTACTTGGAATCGTCATTACGATATGCTGAAAGAGGCAATCTTATTACTGTTCGCTTTCTACGACCAAGAAAATAGAGGTGAGTTTAATATTCTCAGCCGAATTACTGAATATTATGCTGGTATTTCTCGACAAAAAGACAGTCAATTTTTTCACATTCATGGAGATGACTTCAGTGTATTCATGGACACTTTAATCGAAACAATTTGTGGTGGCAATGACGAGACAGAGAAAAGTCCATTTGATGAAAAGTGTCAAAGCGTTAACGAAAGGGAAATAATTCGCTTTTGTTGGGAAAAAGTCTTAAAAGAAGGTATTGAATATATGAAAGCCTACATTGAGCACAATCACAAGAAAATCAGTTAAAGCTTGTAAATTAATCTAACCACGTATCTAGGAAAGGCAAAGCTGAAATTATTGCACAGTAAGGGTTTTAAATTAATTAAAGAATGGGCTGAAAAGTTTATTATCTAAGGGTTAGAGAGATTTGGCTAGAGAAAGATCGGGCAGAAGATTGAAAAAAAAGGCTAAATTTTATAGAAGTTAAAGGGAATTACTTGAGCAATAGCAACTAGGGCAATGTTCAACAGCTTAAAAACCTAAAATCAGCCTTGCCACATACAAATAAACGATAATACCTAGAATATCAATAATCGTAGTCATCAAGGGAATAGACATTAAAGCTGGGTCTAAACCTAAGAAATAAAATAAAAAGACTAGTGCTGAACCAGCTACAGTTGCTAAGACAGTAATTATAAATAAACTAATGCCTACGACTAAGGACACGAGCCAATCTCCTTGGAGAAGGTAAGACCAAGGTATAGTTATAACTCCTAGAATTAAACCCAACAGCGCTCCTGCCATTGCCTCCCTGCCAATTACCCAGAGTGCCTGATTTGAGCGAATTTCATTAGTGCTGATACCCCTAATCACTGTCGTTGATGATTGGGCTCCGACATCACCACCACTATCGATCAAAAATGGGATAAATGCGATTAAGGCGATTACTTGCATCAGAAACTCTTCTTGCACTCTCAGCAGCACTCCTGCCAAGGAGCTAGCACAGAATACAAATAGCAGCCAAAACAAGCGCCTGCCTACAACCTTAAGGATGCTAGTCTGAAAATAGCGATCGCCTCCAGATTGAATACCGCCGAGATTATGGATATCTTTAGTAGTTTCTTCCTCTAAAATGTCAATCACATCATCAACAGTGACTATACCAACAAGACGCTGCTCTGCATCCACTACAGGTAGTGCAATAAAGTCATAGTGTTGAAGTTCACGAGCTACTTCTTCCTGCTCTGTGTCTGTGTAAACACAGATTACATGAGGATTCATGATTTCGTCGATGGTTTGTTCAGGCTGGGCAATGACTAAGTCACGTAGCGATAAATTCCCAAGCAGGCGATGAGCTGCATCTGTGACGTAGAGGGAATAAATGGTTTCACTAGTATCGGCTAAACTGCGAGTGCGCTCGAAGGCTTGGCTAACACTCCAACTGGCTTTGAGGGAGATGTACTCCGGTGTCATGATCCTGCCGGCTGTATTGGGCTTGTATCCTAAAAGTAGAGCGGTTGCTTCTCGTTGTTGATGAGAAAGTCCTACTAATAGACGACGGACAACTTTTGCTGGTAATTCGTCAAATAGCCTGGCTCGGTCATCTGGAGACATATTATCGATTACTTCGAGGACATCGTGGCGCTTTAAGTCCTCAATGAGTCCTTGCTGTACGCTGGAATCAAGGTACTCATAGACTTCGATGGCTCGATCTTTAGAGAGTAAGCGAAAGGCAATCGCCTGCATAGCTTCTGGCAAACCCTCAATTGCTTCGGCAATATCGACAGGTTGCACAGGTATAAGCACTACTTTGGCAGCTTCCAAGTTTCCTAACTCCAGCAGTCCTTTGAGCTCAGAGCAGACTAACTGCCTTAGCTCCTGACGTGATACAGACTGCACGGAAACAAATGAATGGTCTTTCAAGACAGGCACCGCTGATCAACCCATGCACAACGCACGCAACCAAGGGAAAATCTACTTTTCTAAATCTTTACCTCTTAATTTTTTGTGAGCAGAGATATAGTCAAACTATCATACAATCTTGTAACTGCACCACATCTCGGTTTTTAGTTAGCTAAACCGCGAGAAGCCCCGCGCTGTACCTTGATTGTCAGCGTCGGGAGTATGTCACTTGTAAAAAGTCTTCTCAAAACAAGAGGGTTTTATGAGAAAATTTCTGGGACTGGCATTATTAGGAGCTATGATCACTTCACAGGTTTGGGCAGAGCAATCTCTTTTTCTTGCCTATCCCCTAGCTGATCATCAGACAACTGCTGAAAAAATTTTCTTGATTGGTACAGCGCCAGCATTAGGAGAAGTTTTGATCAATGGTAAGGTGATTAAGCGTAGTCCTGCTGGGCATTTTGCGCCGAGTTTTCCCCTGCAAGTGGGAGAAAATGTGTTTACTTTGCGCTATCAAAATCAGGAAGTTGAAGTTAAAGTTACGCGGCTCTCAACAGAGGTAAAAGTACCAGTGGGTTTGGAATTTGGCGAAGATTCCCTTACCCCAGCAGCGGATATTGCTAGATTACCAGGTGAACTAATTTGCTTTGGAGCAATCGCTCCTGTAAATGCCAAGGTTGTAGTGAGTGTTGGTAATCAAACTATTGCTTTGTTACCTCAATCCCAGAATGTTCAATTGCCTCCCAATTCCGCTGTCTTGACTGCGCAAAATCAGCCCACTACTCAATTTACTGGGCAATACCAAGCTTGCGCAGCTGCTGAAGTTGCCGCTGAGTTAGGACAACCTCAATACCAGTTAAAGTTGAATGGCGAAACCCTCAGCCAGAGTGCTCCTGGAAAAGTGTCAATTCTCTCGCCGACGCAACTAGAAGTTGCTGAAGTCACTGTTGATGCTGGCGTGGCACGCACTGGGCCAAGTACTGACTATTCTCGCTTGACGCCTTTGCCCAAAGCAACAAGAGCTACTGTCACTGCCAAAGAAGGAGAATGGGTGCGCCTTGACTACGGTGGTTGGATTAAAGCTGAGGAAGTTCGCATTATCGATGCTGTAGTACCGCCCTTGTCACTAATTCGTAGTGTTAGTACTCGTCAGGTTGAGGGAGCCACAGAAGTTGTATTTCCCCTGCAAACACCTGTACCAGTAAATGTGCAGCAGGGAGACCGCACTTTAACACTAACTCTCTACAATACTACCGCTCAAACCGATACGATTTATGTTGAGGAAGAACCCCTCATCTCTCGTCTCGACTGGCAACCTCTCCTCCCTCCTTTCGGTGGAGGCAAGGGGGGTGTGCAATATACTTTTCACTTGAAATCGCCTCGGCAGTGGGGTTACAACCTCAGGTATGAGGGTACAAGTCTAATTTTAAGCTTGCGCCATCCACCGAAGAGGGAGACTCGCTTAAGGGCCTATGGCGGTGCGCCGTTAGATGAGAACCAATCTTTATCTGGAATCAAAATCCTCATCGATCCTGGACATGGTGGTGATGAATTGGGGGCAATTGGTCCTAATGGTTATCCGGAAAAAGATGTTAACTTAGTTGTTTCCAAACTCTTGCAAAAGGAATTAGTAAAGCGAGGAGCAACAGTTTACATGACGAGACAGGAAGATGAGTTTGTCTCCCTCAAAGATCGTGTGCAGATGATTGATGAACTAGAACCAGCGATCGCACTTTCAATTCATTACAATGCTTTGCCAGATAATGGCGATGCGGTTAATACTGCTGGCGTTGGTATGTTTTGGTATCACCCCCAAGCACAGGGTTTATCAGTATTTTTACATAACTATTTGGTCAAACAGCTGGGGCGTCCTTCCTATGGTGTATTTTGGAATAACTTGGCACTGACTCGTCCCCACACAGCACCTGCTGTACTTTTGGAATTGGGTTTTATGATTAATCCGATGGAGTTTGAGTGGATTGAGAACCAGCAACAACAGGAAAAGTTAGCTGTGGCAATTGCTGATGGTGTTACTCAATGGTTTCAGGATGGTGATTGAGGATTTTAAGTAATAACTAATAACTAATAAGTAATCACTAATAATCAGACATATTGTTTTTGTCGCTGTATTAGGAAGTATTACTTATGGAGTAAAATTAACCAAGAATAATATTATGTGATCGCAATAGTTTTTTAAAAAATGATTGTTGGTACAGCACAAGCGGCAGATCTTCTCGGCATATCTACAGCGCGAGTACGCCTGCTCCTCAAGCAAGGCAGGATTCAAGGAGCCTATAAGATTGGCAGATTCTGGGTAATTCCGCTATTTGACGGAATGCCAGTAATCAGTAAAGGGCATCGAGGACCAAAAGCCCGATGGCAGAGGAAACGTCATCCTCTTACTTTTATCCACGCTAATCAGCATGCAATTCACCAAAACAAAAAGTAGAGGGAGCGTTTAGAGAACATCCTTGAGCTTGTTTTTAAAATGCCTCTGGTGGATACTTGGCAGTTATCTGCTCTACGCTTATTCCCACCGCCTGGCAAATAATCTAAATTTCTGTCTTTTAGTGTTGGACATTACTAAAGTATAACTCTCACCATCTGATGGGTTCGAGAATTGCTACAGCAACGAGCCACCTCCCGCCAAACTAGAGAGCCTAGCGGGAGTACTCTCGCCACAATCTATCGATCTATATTCACCCTTGATGATCGAGAAGAACCTATTTTATACCATAGAGAGTTGTTTTGCCAAGACCACTTAAGTCTGAGCAGCTCTCAAGCTCTCCCACCCAGTTCCTTCATAGCCAAAATTGAACAGCTCTGAATGTAGAATCTCTGCCAAAATTTCTAAAGAATCTACTAGTCGTGGTCCTGGACGATTGAAATAAGCATTGCCATCACTAATATAAATCTTGCTATTGCCGACAGCTTGCAATTTTGACCACTCTGGATGTTGAGTAAGTTGCTGGGCTTCCTGTCGCGTGCGTTCTAAATCAAAGCCGCAGGGCATAATAATTATTACTTCTGGATCAGCCTTTACCAAATCCTCCCATTGGAGGTAAGGGGAAGCTTCGCCTAAAGTTCCAAATAAAGGTTTGCCACCAGCAATTTTTACTAATTCTGGAATCCAATTAGCAGCTGCCATCAGGGGCTCAGTCCACTCGATGCAAGCGACTGTGGGACAGGCTTTTTCCGGTAACACTTGTGTCTTTTGCCTACAGGCTTCAAGGCGAGACTGCAATTGAGTCAGCAGAGGTTGTGATTCTACTCCTAGATTGGTAGCAACTCGCTCAATATCTGTCCAAACTTCGGTAAGTAAATTTGGCTGCAAGGAAATCAGCTTAGGGTTGCTACGAGTAAGTGTAGCAACAGCTTTCTCGACAACATCAAGGTTAACAGCACAAACGTCGCATTGATCTTGAGTGACAATGTGGGTTGGTTGCAACTTTTCTAGGACATCTGTTTTGATTTGGTAAATACTAAGGGCTTTCTGTACTAAATTGAGGACATCAGCATCAATTTGGGCGCTGGGTTTTTCGCTGTTGATTTGTGCCTCAGTACAAATAGACCGGTCTTGAATTTCTGGAGGATAGTCACATTCGTGCGATCGCCCTACAATTTTATCAGCTAAGCCTAATGCTGCAACTATTTCTGTAGCGCTGGGGATCAAAGTAACGATTCTTAGGTTTGAAGAAGTCATTGGCTTGTAGATTTAAAATTAAGTAAAAATTCATAAATATTGCAGATTTTAGCTGACAATTTTATCTTCTAAGAGGTTCTCAGGCAGATTAGCCAAAATTCGCTTAAAGGGGGCTATATCATCTAGTCCTCTAACCAACACCAACGCCCCTTGGATTTGTATCACTGCATCCTCTGCCCTTTGCCGTGCTATTGTTGACTCAATTCCTGCCTCAACTAACACTTGAGCTAGTTGATCAATCCACGTTTTGAGAGCCTGCTGGATTGGTGCGTGGAATAAATCATTAGCCTGTCCTAAAGACATGACATTGAGTAAGCAAGTATTCTGCCCTTGAGAATAAAACTCATTTAAGTTCTGGCACATTACCCGGAGGCGTTGGCTAGGGTTGTCATTGGTTCGCAAACTAGCCAGAATTGTTGTCTCGAAACAACTATTGATGTATTCCAACACAGCTTCTGCCATCTCTTCCTTGCCTTTGGGAAAGTGGTGATAGAGACTGGCTCTCCCTAACCCTGTTGCCTCAGAGAGACGGGAAAGTGTGGCTCCCTCATAGCCATACTGTCTAAATACTCCAATCAGTTTAGCAATAGTTTTTTCTCTAGACATATTTTAATCGGCTTTGATAAAACAGCAAAGAAGTATAGAAGTGACAAGATTGAGCGCTACCAAATTCAGCTCAGGGAAGATGTCACTGTCTGGAGTCGTTACCTTCAAACGTCGCTGCCGGCTTTAATTGTTTTTGAGCAACACTTTCTCCCTGTTGATCCAAAATATCCTTAATCAGGGCTTCTTCAATCCAGGTTTTAACAACTACAGTCAAGGGTAGTGCTAGCACTAACCCGAGGAAACCTAAAAAGTGGGTAAAGAAAATCTGAGCAGTTAAAGTTGCTGCAGGTAATAGCGAAACCTGCTTTTGCATGACCATCGGGCTAAACCAATAGCTTTCTATATTTTGGATGACAATGTAGAGGATTATAATGGCGATCGCTTTCCAGGGAGCGTCGAGAAGAGCTACTGAGATGGGAAAGACGACGCTGGTAACTGGACCAATATTGGGAATGAAGTTAAATACTCCTGCCATAAGTGCATGGGCAAGTACAAAGCGGATCCCTAATATCCATAAACCAATGCCGCTCAAAGTGGCGACAAATAGGGAGTTAATCACAATACCTCCCATCCAGCTAAGCAGGGCAATTTCACACTGACAGAGAATATTATCTGCCCGTTGCCGATAGAAGGAAGGAAATAACCGCACTATTGTCCGGCGGTAGTTGGTTGGATTTGCTAATAACATTAGGGTGAGTACAATCACCAACAGAAGCTGTAGCAGGGTTGTTAAAGAATTAGAAAAGAAGGCGAAAAAGTTTCCGAGTAAATTCTGAGCTAAAAGTCCAATCTGCTGGGTCAAATCTGAAAGATCAGGTAATTCTATTTGTTCTTGTCGAGGAAGCCAGGCTGGTGGTTTTTTCATCAATTGCTCAATCCAATCGATGAATTGTTCAAAGCCGACGGGAACCAGTTTAATTAATTCCTGAAACTGAGCTAGGAAAGGAGGCATCACCAAACTTACAAACAATGCCCCAAACAGTAGTACTGAGCTGAGCGCTACTAGCACTGCCTTGCCGCGCCTCATGCCAAACTGCTGTATCCAGCGCACAAAACTATTGAGGGCGATTGCCAGCACTACGGCTGTAAAAATCAGCATTAATATCTGGCGAAATTTCCACAGGATGATGAGAGATATAATCAGGCAAAGTAAGGCAATCCAATCACCTAGTTTCACTGGGATAACTCCTGACGAGTGTGAGGTTCTACCCCGATAAATCCTGGAGGTACACTTTCCACCTGCCAGGGACCTACAGGTGAGTCGCGCCTCTGCTATACCAGGGGCTTGGTCAAGATTACTCTTGGAGTGAGCCGACGCTTCGGTACGCTCGGCTCACTCGCTTCACGGGCTGTCTGAAGATATTTTAGTTGGGTTGTTGCAAGTTGCTCCCCTGTATCCTATAGTTTGGCAAGTTGTCGGCAGCCAAAGTATCCTCTAAAAATAGATGGATCTAATATTTTTGCTATCTCCCCTAACCTACCTCCAGCAAGGATAGAGGATTATGGTGGTTGAGGTACTTGCTGCTAACTAATCAATCAAATAACTTTATTTTGTAGTTGATCAACTCTAAAACTAGAGCAGATGCGATTAATCTTTCTTGGTCCCCCTGGAGCCGGTAAAGGTACCCAGGCAGCAACTTTAGCTGAACTTCGTCAAATTCCTCATATTTCTACAGGTGATATTCTGCGTAAAGCGATCGCAAATCAAACACCTCTAGGTTTACAAGCAAAATCTCACGTAGACGCCGGGGAGCTTGTGCCAGATAGCTTAGTTATTGCTCTAATGAAGGAGCGCCTTGAACAGCCAGATACTAAAAACGGCTGGATCCTAGATGGATTTCCCCGGAATTTATCCCAAGCTGATGCCCTAGATCAATTGCTCCAAACTATGGAGCAAACCTATGACTTTGTAGTTAACTTTGAAGTTCCCACCGAAGTTTTAGTGCAGAGGATGTTAGGAAGGGGACGCAAGGATGATAACGAAGCAACGATTCGTAGGCGTCTAGAAGTTTATATAGAGGAAACGGCTCCTCTAATTGATTTTTACCAAAGCCGTCAATGTCTAAAGGTGATTGATGGTAATTGCCCTGTTGATGCCGTCACCCAAGCCTTGCAAGAATCACTATAGCCACCAGCGGCAGTTTGAGGAGTAGTTCTAACTTCGATCTTCGATGAATCTAGGACTTACGCATCTTACATCAGTACTATAGGAGATTTGGTTATTTCAGCCATTTATAGTGCCTGAAATAGCAAAAGCAGCGAGTAAATTAGGGTTAGTAGAAGCGTGTTAAATGATGTAGGTAGTTCAAAACCCTATCAGCACCACAGAGGAACGAGCTTCCAGCCGATAGCTATATCCAGTAATCGGTGGTGCGGTTTCCAGATTGCAGAAATCAGACGGTGGGGGTAGGGCAGTATCGACAATGCGGTGCCAACACTCCCTTGTCGATAGGGGCGGTAGCTCAAAGACAAGAGATTCCCAATAGGCATTGAGCATAACATGTAGGTGTTCGCCACTGGCTGGGTGGCGTAGTGTAAAAGCGAGGCTGTGGGAGTTATATCCCCAGTCTGGCTGTCCTAGGCGAATTCCATGCCAAATAATATGTGGTTCTCTAGTTTCCTCTTTACCAGCTAGAATTTGTTCCTGTCGAAATATTTCCCTTGCCTGGATAAAGTTAATTAAACCCCTGACGAAGTGTAGTAAGTCTGCATGTTTTTCGATGCCACTCCAGTCAAACCAGCTGAGTTGATTGTCTTGGCAATAGGCATTATTATTACCTAGTTGCGATCGCCTAATTTCATCACCCATCAGCAGCATCGGTGTTCCCTGGGCAACTAGCAAGACGGTAAAAAAGTTTTTAATCTGCTGTAGGCGTAATGCCTCTACTTGCCGATTGTCTGTTTGACCTTCCTCACCACAGTTCCAGCTAAAATTATCGTTGCTGCCGTCACGATTGTCTTCACCATTGGCTTGATTGTGTTTGCAGTTATAAGCTACTAAATCATTAAGGGTGAAGCCATCATGACAGGTGACAAAATGGATGCTGCGGTTGGGTTCTCGATCAGGCTGCGGATAGATATCAGGGCTGCCCATGATTCTACAGGCTAACTTGGTAACAGTATCAACATCGCCCTTGATGAAACGGCGCACATCATCACGGAAAGGGCCGTTCCATTCTGCAAAGCGATCGCCAATAAAGGAACCAACCTGGTATAGTCCAGCAGCGTCCCAAGCTTCGGCAATAATTTTGGTTCCTGCTAATATTGGGTCTGACTCAATTAACCAGAGAATCGGAGGGTCTTCTAGGGGATGACCATCCTTGCTACGGGATAGGATCGATGCTAAGTCAAAGCGAAAGCCGTCTACGTGCATCTCTGACACCCAGTAGCGCAAGCAGTCGATAATCAAGCGGCCGACAATTTCGTGATTGGCTTTGACGGTATTGCCGCAACCACTGTAGTTGCTGTAGAAAGCTTGGTTTTCTTCAAGAATATAATAAGCCTGATTTTCCAAGCCTTTAAAGGATAAGGTCGGACCATTATGGTTGCCTTCGGCAGTATGGTTAAAGACGACATCCAGGATAACTTCAATCCCCTCTCGGTGAAGTGCCTTAACCATATCGCGAAATTCATTAACTGGACCAAGGGAATCTTGGCGAGAACTATAGCCACTGTGGGGGGCAAAGAAGGCAACGGTGCTATAACCCCAGTAATTTATATGGTCTGGTTGTACGTCCTTTTCGTCAAATTGGTGTACGGGCAGTAACTCTACCGCAGTTATACCCAATTCTTTCAGATAAGGGATTTTTTCCACTATTCCAGCATAGGTGCCGCGCAATTCTGGAGAGACACCAGAGTTGGGATTGCGGGTGAAGCCGCCGACATGCATTTCGTAGATTACGGTGACGGAATAGGGAATGCAAGGGTGAGCATCTTCTTCCCAGTCATAGCTACTAGGGTCTACAACAACGCCCTTGAGTGCTTGAGTACAATTATCCCCTGGACAAGTAGCCGCTTGGCGACTATAGTTTTCTGAGTTGACAACGGCTCGTGCATAGGGGTCAAGCAGTACTTTTGTACCATCAAAGCGATGACCTTGCTCTGGGTCAAACGGTCCATAAACCCGATAGCCATAAATTTGCCCCGCACCGATGCTTGGGACAAAAACGTGCCAATAGTAGAAAGTTTTATTGTGTTTGGGGTCAAGGGGAATGATGCGGGTTGCTTGACAATCGTCTGGATCCTCAAAGAGCAGCAACTCCATTGCCGTGGCGTTCTTGGAGAAGATACAGAAATTTACTCCCCCAGGTAATACGGTAGCGCCTAGTGGGAAACTCTGACCTGGTAAAACACCGGGATTCATTAACAACCTCACGGGAGTATCGAAACCATAATCTTAGCCCAATGTTAATTTAGTTATTCCTTATTGCTTGTTCATCGTTCATGGTTCATTGTTCATTGGCCTATGAACTATGAGCCATGAGCCATGAATGCTTTCATTAAATACTTTATTTGTCAAGGGTATAATTTTTTCCTTTACACTGCTTAACAAAAAACTCGTTCCTCGAAGGTTGTGAAAATTAACTTACTACTCGGTGTAATTAGCTTAAATTATACGGTGAATCAAGGGTTTGAGATGGCAATGGTGTTTTTGGACAAACAAAGAAGCCACCATATATCTATGGAAATTTTCTCATTGTCAACAAGATATGTCAATTCTCACAGTAAATGAGAATATTCTCAATAATCGCCCTAATGTGAAGTTAAGATACAATTGACTGATTGCTAATTCAAAACTGATGCCTAGGAATGATTGTTTGTGCTTATCATATTTGTCAAGCCAACAATCTGAAGCACCTAGCTGATTCAACAATTCTTAAGGAATTATCTCTAATCGGTTCGCATCGGCAATCAGGCGCTTCTGATTATTATTTCTCCAACAAATAGGCGCGCCGTCGCTCCCAAATAACTTCTAGTCGACCCAGAGCATCTTCAGTATACCGTTGAGCCTCTCGCAGAATCAGTGACCAGACAGCATCCAGAACATCCAGATTTGGACAGAAACTAACCAAAGTACTACAAGCAACAATCCACTGCTCTAACTTACGATAACTGACAAAATAACCTCCCAGTCCTGGGATATGAACCCAAAGGACATTGTGCCATTTTTCCCAGTTGAGGATACGCTGAGGGGCAATTCTGAGCAATTTAGCAATTTGCCGGAGAGTGATAACAAAGGTTTTGGGGTTGATGCGGTGGCGTAGGGGTTGCATAGTTATTTGCTGATTTAAAATAAATTGCTAATTGGCGATAAGCACAGACAGCATGGTTCTGCTTACCGCCTGTGTACATTAGTTGATCACAATACTAGAACTTATGCATTTGCCCCCTAAATCCCCCAAAATTGGGGGACTTAAACTCTTTTTCCCCCCAGAGTTGGGGGGGGCATGGGGCCCCCTCTGGGGATGGGGGGAGTAGGGGGGCGAAATCGACTCAACTGCGTAAGTCCTGAAGACTACGGCGCAGAATACTCATCACCTCGCCAGGATTATTGGTAGGTTGTGGCTTTGTCCATTCGCTGACCAAAAAAATGGGTCTGGTGCCTCCCCCTTCTAGGGGGACTTTCAGCAATCAGCGCTTTTGATAAAGGAGCTGGACGAATATTCAAAGCTGAAGTAAAATAAGGCCAAGGAGGCAAACAAGTGTTTAATTTAACTTACGAATTTAAACTTAAACCAACAGCAAACCAAGTCGTTCTATTTGAAGAATGGCTGGAACGGTGCCGGAAAGTCTACAACTACGCTTTAGCCGAAAGAAAAGACTGGTTTAAGTCGAGATCGTGTCAAATAAATGCTTGTTCTCTTAAGTCAGAATACATCATTCCAGCTGATGCCAAACGCCCGAATTATGCCAGTCAGTGCCGAGGGCTTACTACTGCTAGAGCTTTAATCCCCCAACTAAAAGCAGTTCAAGTTCATGTGCTTCAGCAAACAATTAAAAGACTAGAAAAGGCGTTTGTAAGCATGTGGGAGAACTCCCACGGGTTCCCTCGCTTTAAGAAGTATGGTTCAATGCGGTCGTTTGTCTTTCCTCAATTGGGAGTGAAGCCCTTAGAAAAGGGATTAATCAAGCTTCCAAAAATAGGAAAGGTTAAGTTCCGGCAATCAAGAGACATTCCCGAAGGGGGAGAAGTCAAGCAGGCGCGAGTAGTGCGCAAGGCTTCTGGCTGGTATGTGATGCTAACGATTCAGTGGAAAGTGGACATCCCCCAAGTGCTTCCCCATGGGGAACCGCTGGGGATAGATATGGGGATTTTAAGTTTTGTAGCGACTTCAACTGGCAAATTGTTCCCCAATCCGCGACCTTTCAAAAGCCTCGAACGCAAGCTTAAATTGCTGCAAAAGAGAGTTAGTAGGAAGCGCCGAGGGAGCAGGAACCCAAAGAAAGCGCAATACAAAGTAAGTAAGCTGTATGAGCGAATTGGAAACATCCGCAAAAACTACCATTGGGAATTAGCTCATAACCTTTGTGAGCAGGCAGGAATGATATTTGCAGAAGACTTAAACCTCAAAGGACTAGCTAAAGGTATGTTATCAAAACATTGCTTAGATGCAGGTTGGGGTCAGTTTCTACAAGTACTCTCCCAGTGCTGTTTAAAGCGTGGTGTATTTTTTCAAAAGGTAGACGCCAAAAAGACTTCTCAAATCTGCCCCAATTGTTTAACAGAAACGGGAAAGAAAACTTTAGCTGAGCGTGTCCACTCATGCAGCAATTGCGGCTATACCACAGATAGGGACGTGGCAGCCGCTCAAGTAGTCGCAATACGCGGACTTGCAGCCGTAGGACGCGCACCTAGGCGCGTTAATTACCAATTGACGAAGTTAAACTCGGTGGTCAAGATGCTTTCGGAGGGTAAATTCATTGGAATCCCCGAGATGAAAGAATCCCCCTCCTTCTAGGTGGGGGAGTGTCAATTGGGCATAGCCGAGACGATATAAGGTGTGAATAGTGTTGTTAACGCCTTTGGGTGTACTGATTACCAGGATTTTGACTGGTGTTCGATTGGGCTCTGATGGGGTGTTGGCTGCACTAGGATTTTCAGAGTCAGTAGTAGAGTCGAGAATTAAGTCTTGAGTCATTGGGATTTACCTTACTTTTACTAGAAAATGGTGTTTAGCTAATGTTCCATATAAGGAACAAAAATATTGTATCTTAAGTTCTCCATATAAGGAACATTTACTCAGTTATTAGCCTCTGACAAAATCGGAGGCATGGCAAAAGCAGGCAAAGCACTAAAACAGGTACTGGAAACCCATGGCATTAGCCAAAACCGATTAGCAGTAGTTATGGGGGTGGGGCGCTCTAATGTTCACCGCTGGGTTTATGAAATTGCAGATCCAGTGGGCGATGCAATTCTCGCAATTAGAAATGGACTTCAGAAGATAAATCCAGCTGCAGCTCAAGAGTTTATAAGCCTATATCTAGATGAGTCAGATGAGAATTAGGAGCAATCTTAAGTAATTGCCTTTACTGCCTTTGTCAAGAGGACTATTTTGCTCTTTACACTACTTAAGAAAAAACTCGTCCCTCGAAGGTAGTAAAAATTAACTTAATTGGCTTAACTTAATAAAACTTAATACTTACTCTCCAAAAATTTAGCGATCGCCTGACGGCGAACCAAAGGGCAAGAGGGCAAAAAGAGCAAAGGGCTACATAGTCCTAGCACCAACACAGACGACACGAAAACCGATAGCGTTGCCGAACTCGACGCGCCTAACATAGTAGTTGCGAAACGCACAACGGCAGACAGTCGGATTGAGGTCCCATGAACCACCGCGCAGCACTTTACCACTATTGCTATCAGTGCCTCTTATCCATCCCCACAACCCCCTGCCTCTTATCCAAGCACTGCCATCCGTTGGCGCGCCGTCGTAGTTCTGATGCCAATCATCCAAACACCACTCCCACACATTCCCGTGCATATCATATAAGCCAAAACCATTCGGGGGAAAACTACCTACTGGCATGGTTTCACTTCTATATTTTCCTGCTGGCTCCGAAGCATAGGTTCTGCTGGCATCATAATTTGCTAAGGAGTCAGTTATCGTTTCGCCACAGTGAAATGGGGTTGTCTCTCCAGCACGACAGGCATATTCCCATTGAGCCTCACTGGGTAAACTATAGCTGCGTTCTGCCTGATTTTGATTGAGCCTTTTACAAAATTCCACCGCCCCATTCCAGGAAACCATTTCTACAGGGTGTTTATCTCCCTTAAACCCACATTCCGCACCCTCAACTGTCACATGGACTGAGGGAGTTCAAGGCGAGCGCTAAATCGAGGCAGTTGCTGAGTAAAAATACTTAGGTAAATTTAAAGTTTTTCTCTGCCCATTCCTCGACTT
>JAAHHJ010000170.1 GCA_010692425.1 Symploca sp. SIO3C6
CTTCTAAATCTTCCCCAGGGCTAAGCCATGATGTCGTCAATCAGGTGAAGCAGTTACTTGCCCAAGGCCATCGGATTGGTACTGAGCATGTCGATACACGTCGGTTCCGTACAGGTTCGTGGAAAAGCTGTGCGCCTATCGCCTCTACTCGAACAGCGGAGGTAATTGCAAGCTTAGAAGCGTGTTTGGCAGAGCACCAGGGTGAATATGTTCGCATGATTGGGATTGATGATGCTGCTAAACGTCGGGTTGCTGAAGTGGTATTACAGCGCCCTTAATGTTGCCCAAAGGGTTGATTCCGAATCCTGAGCATTCGGGGCGGCCCCCCGTTGACTCAACTCAAGGGGATATGTACTAGCCATTTTAGGAGAAATTGATCCCCAATGGACCAATCGCCGCTGTCCCTGACGAATGATGTGTGTTTCTGCGTGAGTGGAACGGTTACCATCCATCCAACAGCTGCGATCGCTACTAACGTTGTTCTTCATGCCAATCCAGGGAGTCGCATTATCATCGGAGCTGGCGCTGTTGTGGGTCGAGGGACGATTCTTCATGCTGATGGTGGGACGCTTAACGTTGACTCAAAGGTAGTGTTGGGGACAAAGGTTTTACTGTTTGGGTGTGGGACGATAGGAAAGAATGCCTGTATTGGTTCCATGACCACTATCATGGCGGAGATCAACGTCCAGCCTGATCAGGTTATTCCGCCTAATTCCCTGGTGGGTGTTCCTGAACCGATACTACAGCCTCGTTCAGCCTCATCTTCTTCACCTACAACTGAACCAGAATCGGAGCCTACCTCTAAATCGACCGATAGTCCATCTGTTCAACTTGATGATCCTCAGTATAATGAAAATGGGAACCACAGAACTGAATCCAATAGTGAACAAACTACCCATGTCTCAGCTAGAGGTAAGTTAGTCGAGGATGGTTCCGCCAGCGGCAACAATGGGAATGCTAGTGGTGAACGATCAAATGAGATAGCGACGGAAACCGATGCCCCCACATTAGATATGGAGCAAAATGCAGTGACCAACTCAGCAACCTCGAAGAAAGCGGTTGTTTATGGTCAAGCGTCTGTGCAACGGCTGATCACGATGATGTTTCCCCATCATTCCCTCAATAATAATGGGGAGGATAAGGAGTAGCGATGCAACCAGGTGATCTCGTACAGCGTGAACAGAGTCAATCTAGCCATGAGTTATCATCAGTATCCCCTCAATCACCTGCTAAAGATTTCTCTAATATGGCTTTAGGGTTGATCGCGACTCAAAGTTTTCCTGCCATTATTGGAACAGCAGATATGATGCTTAAATCTGCTGGGGTCAACTTAGTCGGCTATGAAAAAATTGGGAGCGGGTATTGCACAGCTGTTATCCGGGGTCGGCTAGCAGATGTTCGAATTGCGGTAGAAAGCGGTGCAGAAACAGCTCAGCAGTTTGGTCAATTTGTTTCTAAAGCGGTCATTCCTCGCCCATTGCCAAACTTGGATGCTGTTTTACCCATTGGTAGTCGATTGGCAAAGTTGACCGAGAATAGGGGCTATAGCCGCCTTAGCAACCAGGCTGTG
>JAAHHJ010000171.1 GCA_010692425.1 Symploca sp. SIO3C6
TGAGGGTCCGTTCAAAATTGGTGATGGCTCCTCCTTGCCGTTGGTACAGATTCGTTTCAATTTGAAGGACCAAAATATCTCGATTCCATCCTTCTTCAAGTACCTTGGCAGCGTACCATAGTCTTTCTTGGGAGTCTTTTAGCTTCTCCAAAAGGGCGATGTTATGCCGCCAGGGAATTAGTCCAACGCTGCGTTGGACAATTTGCTCATCGGGGTAAGCGTCAGCGAAAGAGCGCATGTAGAAAAGGTTTGAACGAGAGAATCCTTTAACCTCTGGGAATTCCTGCTTTAAATCCTTGGCTAGCCGAGTAATGATTTTGCGGCCCCATCCCTCTTGCTGTTGTCGCTCCAATAGATCTCGACCAATATTCCAATACAGCAAGATTAGCTCTTGGTTAACGCTAAGAGCAGCTTTTAGTTGACTTCTGCGGATACGAGCCTTGAGATCAGTTAGGAAGCTAGTGTACTTGTCTTCTTCGGGAATCAAAGATAGGGAATCGCTCATGATATTAAAACAGGTAGACAGGGGAGAAGAAGAGTTGGGGCAAGACCTGGATATTATGATGCTCCTCCAAACTTCTGCATCATGGCTTCCGCCCGTTTACGATTAGCAATTCGTTGCCGATATTCGTGCTTGTTTCCTGCTTCTACAACCACCTGACTCAGGGCGTCTGGATGGTCTTCCATATATTCAAACATAGCTTCGATGAGGACCTCTCGGCTAAGTCCTTGTGTGCGGCAAAAAGAATGGAGACGGTCGATAAGGGTAGCATCTAGACGGAAGGTGCTGCGCCTGGTTTGTAGTTCGTCTTCGAGTAGAGTAGACGCCTTAACATCTGTATGTCTAGACTTAGAAGTCTCTGTAAGATCTGGTGAAGAAGTACTGGAGATCTGGATGTCTTCCGACTGTGGCGACTCTTTATCTATATGTCTTGATGTCTGTATGTCTAGATTGCTGGATAAGGAGGTATCCCTTGGGGGGACTTTTGGGCGATTACGTTTTTTAAGGCGATCTAATGCATCTGGCATCGGGTTAGTTCTCCGCAGTTAACGATTCTACGATTGCTCGAACGGATACTGGAGATCAGGTTGACCAATATCGCTTAGGAGTTTGCCTTGGCGAATAGCGTTTTTGTACTTCTCAGATTCTCGAATAGAGGCCATCACTGGTGTATCTTCAGCAAATTCTTTCATGGCGGCAATATTCTGCCGTCCTTCTAGGGTTTGGGTATTCCCCACCCAGCGATCGCGAAATGGAATCACTCCCAGCACAGATCCGGTAAATGCTTCCAGATCTGCCTGTTCATCCAAGAACTCAAGGGTGTCCACCAAGGAGTTAACCCCTTTCACGTTGGCTTCCACTGGAATAAGAACAGCATTGGATGCTCCCACTGCTGAGAGACATATTTGCGATCGCGATGGTTGCACATCAATTAAAGCGAAGTCGAATAGATCTTTAATTTTTCGTAAGCGTTGCTTCAGGATAAAGGCTCCAGCTCCACTACTACTGAGAAAATCACTCACTTTAAATAAGCCTCTATCTGCTGGCATAACAAACAGGT
>JAAHHJ010000172.1 GCA_010692425.1 Symploca sp. SIO3C6
CAGTGACGCACATTTAGTGTTACTCGTTCGCCAGAAATCAGAGAATGTTTGGTCTTTGGTTCAATCTTCATCCATGGAAGACACGGCATTATCTGTTTCTAATTCTACTCTGTCTAGTGGTGATTACCCAGATGAAGGATTTGTATTGGTTACGGTATCAGACACAGGCACAATTGAATCTATTCAAGATGCCACCGCTTGGGTCTTAATGGTGGTAGAGCAGTATGTGTCTAGAAACCTGACGCCAGAAGCCCTTGCCTTAGAAGTTGAACGGATTGAAGAGTGGCGACAAGCGCTGACCCTACAAAGTCAAGATGTTGTTCGCCGATCTCTGGAAGTGGAAACTCGTCGAGATAAGATTCAAGAGCTTGAAAAAGGATTGGAAGAAAAGCGAGCGAAATTAGATACTAAGCAGGAAAAACTCGAAAGCCTCCAAGCACAAATAGAGCAGGATGAACAGGCTCTTGCTCAAGAAAGAGAGGCTTTAATTGAAGAACGTGAGCGACTAGACCGAACTTGCAACTGCGGATGAACGAAATGGAGTTCACCCAAGGGTAATTTATTTATCCGCTGGCGTCTTCTAACGTTGCCCCAACCACAGTGTGATTGGGATCTTGACGCAAACAAGCTAGACTCTCAAGGGCGCGGGGATCGTCAAATCTTTTGAGTGCGTAGGCAACTCGAGTCCGAATTTGATCAGTGTCTGCTTTCACATATCCAAGTAATTGTTCCAGCGCATCATCTTGGTGGGATGTGTTGCTCAATAACCCCAGTGCATCGATGCCAGACTGTTGGACAGTGAGATCATGATCCATAAGAGCTTCTAGAGCGATTTCGTATAACTCTTCCGGACAATCCATTTCAGCCACAGCCGCAATAATGCTCCGTCGGACTAGCCAATTGTCGTTTTGAAAAAATGCAGTCACTAGATGGGTAATGGAAACTTTTCCGTAGAGAGACAGGGAATTGGCCGCTTCCGCTTTAACATTGGTATCCCGTTCAAGCTTAATCATTTGCAATAATGCCGCAAATGATTCGGGTCCCTGCTGATGCCCCAACCCCATAGCGACAAACGAGCGCACTAGAAACTCTGGGTCATTTAATCGACTCGTTAGCAACGGAATGGCCACATCGGGCTCATACTCTCGGAGAGCAGCGATCGCCTTTAGACGGTGTTGGTAGTCTGAATCTGTTAAAGCAGCTCTGATATCGTCCAATTCCATTCAGATTTTCAAAATTTTGAAGTGGGCACGTATTATACACTCTACACCGTTAAACGCTGCACTCTTTACCTAGACGCCTTCCCTGCATCATAGCAAAGAGGAATCAAAAGCAAAGAGGAACCAAAAGCAAAGAGGAACCAAACTCTTAGCCGTTAGTAGTCCTTAAGGGGTATTGTAAGGGACAAACGCCACATCTTAAGGCCAAGATGTCTTTAGCAAAACAAAGATATCGAGGAAAAGAAGGCATCGAAGAAGATGTCACCGATAATGATGGTATCGAGGAAAAGAAGGCATCGAGGAAAATGTCACCGATAATGATGG
>JAAHHJ010000173.1 GCA_010692425.1 Symploca sp. SIO3C6
TGGAAATGGCTAAAGTAACCGTTACGGCATTCGTTGAGGAAGAAATTAAGGCAGGTCTCAAGGCACTGGCAGACCATGAGCGTCGGTCAATGTCACAAATGATGGCTGTATTGATTGAAAAAGCTGTAGATAAAGCAGTTGAGGATGGCTTGATTGAAAAGTCATCCATCCCTGACGCACCACAAATCAGCTAGGGAGGGCGATCGCATGTCAGAAACAGTGATTGCAACCCGCAAAACCATCACCATTGGCCCACTGTCAGTGGATGGGTTTATGTTGCCTGATGGGTCTTACCGGATGAGCCAAACTCAAACGGCTGAGGCGATCGGACTGAACGAAATTAACGCCCGACGTTTTTTAGGCTCAAAGTCTATCAAAGGCTTATTGGGAAAGGGCTATACGCCCGACACTTTAGCCGTAGAAAAGACAGATGACAGCAAGCGTGGGGGGACACGAATCAACGCTTTGCCGTTGGAAGTTGTATCTGCATTCTGGCTTCAGCAATGCACCAAGGGAAATAAAAAAGCGATCGCTCTAACCATGGCGCTGCTCACAGAAACCCTAGAACGCCGCTTCGATAATGCCTTTGGAGTGGATCGAACCGAAGACGATTACAACGCTACGTTATTTAAGCGAGTGGAATCCCTAGAAACAGATGTTGGTGAAGCTTATACCGTTGCCGATGACATGGCAAGGGAAGTTTCGGAACTGCGACGCTACATTAAAGAGCAAGGCTTACCAGGACCATATTCATTAGAGGATGGGGAGTGATGACTTATACCCCATTAGCACTAGACACTCCCATTGAATCTGAGTTGGCCCACCTTGCCTTACTGAGATCGGTAGGCATCGTTCGCCGCAGTTCAATGGCATCATCTTGCACACGTTCAGTGCAACGAATGACGCTGATGGGACTAAAGCGTAGAGAGAGCAGCTTAGAGGCAATCAGCAAAAAGCTAGCTAGATCATTACTCGGTTTTTCTCCTGATTTTTCCTTATTTGGCACCCCGGAGACCTGGGCAATGAGCGATCCGATTTCAATGGCATACGAGCTTCACCCCTTTTTCGAGAATCTGAGTATTCCCTACTACGTGACAGGTGGCGTTGCTGCATCATGTCACGGTGAGCCACGCTCTACCCTAGACCTCGATTTGGTCATTGAGATTGAACAGAGTGATATTGATTTACTCGGTGCTGCTTTGACTGAAGCTGGGTTTTATGTTCCGGAGATCAATCTTGAAAATGTCATCAAAGGCAGTGAAGCTACCCTATGCGTTACTCATCAGACCCAGTGTGTAAAGGTTGATATCACTATTAGCAAGGGATTAGAATTTGATCGCTCTAAGATGCAGCGTAGAGAACTGGTAGACGATGCCTTCTATGTATGCTCACCAGAAGACACTATCCTGCAAAAATTACGCTGGGGTTCTGCTTCACGATCAGAGAAACAATGGAGAGATGTACAGGGGATATTGAGGATTCAAGGGGATTCACTAAATTTAGAGTATTTGAACGACTGGGCAA
>JAAHHJ010000174.1 GCA_010692425.1 Symploca sp. SIO3C6
TGATTATTCGAGAAAGAAGTTACAGTGACAGCGCAACACCCTCAGCCAACGGTATTGCTGTTGCTAATTTGGTACGTTTATTTCTGCATACTGAGACACTGGACTATTGGGAAAGGGCAAACAAAGCGCTCAAGGCATTTAAACTTGTTCTATCCCAAGCACCCCAAGCTTGCCCTGGTTTATTTGCAGCCCTAGACTGGTGCGATCGCCCAATTACAGTCAAGTTTCCTAATCGTCCATCGTCCGATCGTCAATCGTCCAAACATCAAGGTGATATGGCAACATTCGCCCAGAAGAGCATCCAGAGTGACAACTACGCGCCAACAGCTATCTTTAAAGGCGTAGCAGACTTGCCAGATGAAGCAGTTGGACTCATTTGTCGGAGTATGAGTTGTGGTGAACCCCTTTTTAATTTAGAAGCCCTCAATAAACAACTGAGGGTAATCTATTGATTGGATTGATGATTGATTGGATTGATGGTGCTCATAGCCCAGTCAAACTTGTGAACACATACCGATTGAAGCCATATTCTAAATCATTAAGAAAAATAAAGAAATATCCAGGAAGTTGTTAAAAAGCTCAGTATTCAATGTAAATCTTAAGATTGTCTGTAAACTAGGTATAACGGCTACTTCGGGCAATGAATAATGGTATTGTCAGTCAGTATTAGAGTGACAATATACATAAAAGTCAGTATTCAAATATCTACCTTCACGCTCTGAGTCAAGTCGCCGTTATGCATTTGAGGCAGAGCCAATAATGTAGTCAAGCAATACACGCACCACTACATTATCGAAAAGAAATCCTTGAATGACAGGAATCGTTGCGTTAACGGAGCATGAGTCAATTGGAAGCGAACAAAGAGAAAATCCTGGTTGTCGATGATGAGGCTAGCATTCGCCGCATTCTAGAAACTCGGTTATCGATGATTGGCTATGATGTTGTCACCGCTGCTGATGGTGAAGAAGCCTTAGATACCTTTCGTGACGCAATCCCAGATTTAGTCGTATTAGACGTTATGATGCCCAAGCTAGATGGGTATGGGGTTTGCCAAGAACTCCGGAAAGAGTCAGATGTCCCTATCATTATGCTGACAGCTCTTGGGGATGTGGCAGATAGAATCACTGGATTGGAGTTAGGCGCAGATGACTATGTGGTGAAGCCCTTTTCTCCCAAAGAACTGGAAGCACGAATCCGTTCGGTTTTGCGACGGGTGGATAAAGCGACCAGTACAGGAATTCCTAGTTCTGGGATTATTCAAGTTGGCAATCTGCGTATTGATACCAATAAGCGTCAAGTCTATAAGGGCGGAGAGCGAATTCGATTGACAGGGATGGAGTTTAGCCTACTAGAGTTGCTCGTGGGGCGATCGGGCGAACCCTTCTCCCGTTCAGAAATCTTGCAGGAAGTGTTGGGCTACACCCCCGAACGCCATGTCGATACGCGAGTGGTGGATGTTCATATTTCCAGACTGAGGGCAAAGCTAGAGGACGATCCAAGTAATCCA
>JAAHHJ010000175.1 GCA_010692425.1 Symploca sp. SIO3C6
TGAGCGTATTGTGGGTCGCAAGCCACCATCTCTTAGTTGCTCTGAGGCTGCGGGAATGCCTCTAACCAGTATCACTGCCTGGGAAATCCTGTTCGATAGCTTTGGGTTAAAAGAGGGGGAAGGAACAGGGGAAGAACTGCTCGTGATCGGTGGCGCGGATGGCGTCGGGTCGATTCTGATCCAACTGGCCAAAAAGCTCACAGGTTTGACGGTGATTGCAACAGCATCTCGTGATGATACCCGTACTTGGGTTAAAAAGATGGGGGCAGATTATGTTGTCAATCACCGCAATCCACTGGACGAGGAGATGAAGGCACTGGGCATTTCACCCCGATATGTTGCAGCCCTTACCCATACCGATAGACATTATGAAGCGATCCAGGAACTGATTAGCCCCCGTGGCCACATTACCCTAATTGATGACCCTAAAACTTTGGATATCGTGCCACTTAAAGCCAAGGCCCTTTCCATCAGTTGGGAATTTATGTTCGCTCGTTCCATGTTCCAAACAAAAGATATAGATCTGCAACATCATTTACTCAACCGGGTTGCCGATCTTCTCGATAGCGGTACGTTAATTTCAACGGTCAATCGGCATGGTGGGAGTTTGAGCGTCGAGAACCTCCGGACTGCTCATGAACTCCAGGAAAGTGGCACAGCAATCGGCAAGACCGTTTTGGATGGCTTTAGCTAAGGAACGAGAACTCAATAATCTGGTCAAGGCTGAGCTAAAAACATGGCCTAGCTTTTAATCTATCGGTTCTGTATTACCATTCTTGACCCATCCTTCCACATCACTTCCTGGTAGACGGATCTTAATCCATCGTTGATCAGTGCTCTCGGATAGGACAATGACCTCTTCGTTATAGGCAATGCCTCCCAACTGAGTTGTACTGACATCAGGACCTTGGCGCATAATGAGACCAATGGGTTGGACGACCCGCGCTTTGTACGCGCCTGGTTCTAGCGGAGAGGGTGCGTCCACAATCGGGGTTGCGTCTATATTTTCGTTTACATTGGCATCGGGTTGAGCGCCCCCTGCGCCGACCTCACCAGATGCATCCCTGGCGTCGGCTGACGAGTCTGGGCCATCTGAAATAGGTGTAGCTGTCTCTTCAGGAAACACGGGACGTTCTGGAGGGGCAGTCAGGCGAGTCATTAAGTACCGAGCACCATAAAACCCAGAAGCCCCAAGGATAGCGATCGCTAACGATACCCCAAGGATAAATTTTAGGAATCCGAGCAAAATACCCACAGTGTTCGCCTCCCTACTTCCTGTCGTCGTGTTGCCCGTGCCACCAATAAAGCTAGGACAGCGATCGCCCTATTCCCCCTTGGCGTGATGCCAGACGTGCTCGGCCTGATTCAGCCCATTGTTGTAGATGCTGAATTTGTTCACGAGCAGTGCGGGCCAACGGGATCATTTGACTCGCCGCTTCCACAATATCATCTGTTGTAAAATCGCGATTCTGACTAAAGGCA
>JAAHHJ010000176.1 GCA_010692425.1 Symploca sp. SIO3C6
TCTGATGACTTAGAGAGGGATATTCTCACCTCATCCCCATGCCCCGAGTTAACTCAAGAAAGACTTACAGCGTTACTCCCTCATTTTCAAGGCACTATCCAACAAATCCCTCCTAAATACAGTGCCATCCAAGTGGATGGGAAGCGGCTCTACGATCTGGCTCGTGCTGGAGTTGACGTTGATGTCCCAGTTAGGACAGTAGAGATTAGCGACATCTCGATTCTGAGCTGGTCCCCAGGAGATTTCCCCGAACTGGAAGTAGAGATCACCTGTGGGGGAGGAACGTATATTCGGGCGATCGCCCGCGACTTAGGTCATATGGCCAATGTTGGAGCAACCCTATCACAACTCATCCGAACCGAAAGTTGTGGACTGACCTTAGATACCAGCACCACCATCGAGCAACTAGCTGAAAAGATTAACCAGCAACTCTTTTCCCCAATTCTTCCGCAACAAGTCCTCAAGCATCTTTCCAAAGTGATCCTGATGCCAGAGCAAGAAGCTGCATGGCTCAACGGGCGCTCCATTTGCTTACCCTTAGAGACGGTGTCTAATAATACTGAAGCCAATAACTTCCCTAATATTGTTCAAGTCTGCAATAAAACATCAATTTTTTTAGGAATTGGCCATAAAAGCCGTAAGTTCCAAAATTGTTTTCAGGGTAGAGAAGAACATATAGACGAAGCTCAAGAGTGTAGGGACCCAGGAACAAAGCAGTCTACCGCCTATACTCTTCAACCCAAAGTCGTATTTAATTGACGTGATTATCTAAGCCGCTAGCGGGTTAAACTCACCAGGCATCCGTGTTTTCCGCAACTCTGCTGTGCCCAGTACCATAATAGCCTTCCACTCGTGTGAAATGCCCGATGTTGCAGGAACTCCCCGTTGTTTCGTCCTAGCAAGAGTTCCGGGAGATTCGCTAAAGCTTGACATAATTGTTCAGAACTTCGTTATTTCTACATAAAGTTCTGAATCGAATTTGGGCACCCTGAAACTATGAACCTTTAAGACTGCACCGTACATGCCTGAGTGCAGAAATTTCCCATAGGATTAGGTTCGTTTTTTATTGCATTTCATCATCCTAGTATCTTAGAGATATCGTGTTATGAACGTTAGCCCAACACAGCGATTACGCTTCCCACTTTGGAAATTTTTAAATCAACGTGTTTTTGATTCCCAAAAACCTTTATTTCTATTACCTCATCAATACTGGCGTTTTTATCAATGCGAACATTTGAAGAAATGCTGGTTTATGGAATATCAATCAGAGCATGGGTCTCGAAATTCGTAACCTTCACAGATTGTTGCCATGGGATTGTCACTATGGAATGGGGGAAGCCTGTATCCCCCAAGAGCCAAACCCAGAAATTTACTCGATACGGGATTAAAATGCATCAGAATGTGACAGATTCATGGGGGTTATCCCTATTGTGGTGTTAATATCGTCTAGAATCTATGTATAAGATACCAACTGGTTTGCAA
>JAAHHJ010000177.1 GCA_010692425.1 Symploca sp. SIO3C6
ATCCTGTGCGATGGTTGCCGTTAATCAGTGCGCTCCTTGTTCTCAGTGGTATGGCCAGTGCTGGAATCCCTGGATTGGTAGGGTTTATTGCAGAATTTCTCGTTTTCCAAGGCAGCTATAGTGTATTTCCCTGGCAAACCTTGCTCTGTGTCGTCGGTAGTGGTCTGACAGCAGTTTATTTTGTTATCTTGCTCAACCGCACCTGTTTTGGCCGCTTAGATAATGCTGTCGCCTATTTTCCCAAGGTAGAATGGCGGGAGCGGGTTCCAGCCCTAATGTTGGCGATCGCCATCCTTTTCCTTGGCATTCAGCCCACCTGGCTAGTGCGCTGGAGTGAAGCCACTGCAACCGAGATGGTCGCAACCCTGCCAGAGGCATCGAATCAGCTCATTGCTGTCAAGGATCTCATCCAAGATATGGCCCAAGCTAACCCTGTACCTATTCCCACTACTTCCCTTTCCCAGCTCCCGTAGGTACCGAGTTTCATTTCTTTAACCCGCCTACCTTTGTCCATCCGCCTCGACTCGAAACCCTCTCCACTTGAAGCCATCTTCACTTGAACCATGACCACAACTCTCTCTCCCCCTTCTACCCAACTTCCTCCGTCTACCCACGAATTTGCTGAGGTGATTCATCGCCTTGAAGTCGGTGGGTCGATGCTGCCCGATACCCCTGAAAACCTGATGCAGATCATCGGCATCTATAAGGCTTACGCGGTGCCCATGGATTTCTACTGGCGCGATCTGCTTTACATTGGTGAGCAGGTTTTTCTCAATCCCCTGCCCGCCTTCAAATATTTTATTTCCCAGGAATATCTCGATCGCCCTAATCACTATGCGGGAGACACCGCTGACCTCCGCATTTGGCGAGGCACGGCCAAAGCGCACCCTGAACTCCTCGCTTTTATGGAAAAGGGCGAATCGAACAGCCGCTTGCCTCGACTTCTTCATCACTTGGGCCACGATCGCATCAATATGGAATTTGCGGAAGCTTGTATGCGGGCTATGCTCTGGCATCGGCGCATGTATGCTCCAGTGAATAAGTTTGACGCTTACCTGGACACCGACGACTATAAATCCAACGCCGATCGCGCCATCCGAGCTTACTTCAAAGGAAATCCAGTGATGTTGGGGCTATACAAACTGTTCCCCGAAATGTTTATCGAACAAGTGCGGCAACTCTCTTATTACGCCAACTTAGGATTATTCTGGGAAGTGATGGCCCCTGTCTTTTTTGAGATGTCGGATCTGTACGATGAGGGCAAAATGACCACAGTTCCTGAAGCCATGGACTTTTTGGTGAATGGAATTTTTGCGATCGCCGGACGCCCCATCTATCACCATGCTTATATTAATGGTGAGT
Organism: Symploca sp. SIO3C6; assembly: GCA_010692425.1. Taxonomy (GTDB): domain Bacteria; phylum Cyanobacteriota; class Cyanobacteriia; order Cyanobacteriales; family Coleofasciculaceae; genus SIO3C6. The sequence goes on from JAAHHJ010000177.1 coordinate 1,363, forward strand.
GCTACGAAATTATTCCCAAATCCAAAGGTTTCATGTGGCTCTACGAAGCAGCCTTGCCCTATGTGGAAGATATTTTTTATCGCACGTCCCCATTCCGGGGCACCAAATCCTAA
>JAAHHJ010000178.1 GCA_010692425.1 Symploca sp. SIO3C6
GGGCTTTGAACGGTATTGGGCTGAACAGTAACGCTGTGATTGACGGGTGACGGGCCAATGCTGAATTCACCCCACGGGGTTGTCCCCTGGCATCCAGTAGACGCGAGTAGGACCGTTGATAGTCCTAGCGGTATCCATAATCTATTCATTCTTGGATTTCCTCAAAATACTTATCTAGCAACGGTTTGGTATGTTGGCGGTTTGTGCGATCGCCGTCCTTGGGAGTGATAACCAGATGGACATGTGGACCCGTACTATTTCCGGTTGTGCCTTGGATGCCGATGGATTGCCCTTTTGTGACCCAATCGCCCTCATTAACGTCCCGGTCCTGGAAGTGGGCAAAGTACCAGCTATCACCACGATTACAGTCAACCCTGATATGGTTGCCGGGGCGATCGTCCCATCCTGACTCTGAGACCCTACCAGAACAAGGAGCCGGAACGGGAACCGCTTGGGATTGAGTAACCGGATCGAGCAGTGTGAAATCCCAAGCGCCGGGGGGCGAATCATCGTAGAGGAACGGGGTTGCAATGGTGTATCCTCCAACGGTCTTACCCAAGGGCAATATAGAACGAAGGTTGAACCTATCCCACAAGCTATCCAGGCCCATTGATGCCGTAGCAACCGGGGCACTCTCCATCTGGTGTTGGATAGTTTGGGCATACTCCCAGCGATCGCCCTCGATGCCCCACCGGGTCCACTTCTGGATAGCGGCTTTAATTTCAGCCTCATCACTGGAGGTCTTGAGGATATCCAATGTACCGGGGGTGTCCCTTTCCATCTCAGAAAGGGACCATTCAAGCTGACCCTCAAATGAGCTGGGGATATCACCTCGACGATCGGGCCACCATTGATTCAGCCCTTTGGCTTTTCCGCCATCGCCTATGGCATTTGGGTCTAACCCTGATTCCCAGGACAAGGAGCCAACCAGATAGGCCGTAGCAGTGGGGGTCAATCCTTGGGATAGGTAGTAATCAACCGCCGTCTCTACTTTGTCCGTGGGGGCCGCTATGCCCTCAATGGACTGAGCGCCGCCCTTGCCCCATTTCATCCAGCCGGGACGGAAGCACTTGGCATTCTTCCAAACCTTCCACCCTGTATCCTGTCTCCACACACACAGTTTTGCTCTGGTGGCAGAGATGGCAGTATTCATAACGGGCTTTACACCGGGAACAAATTGGTAAATTGCCAGGGCGATCACCACTGTCATCACACATCGCTTTAGAAGGGTACCCCGTGGTGATGGGGCCACCAGAATGTGATTGTTCACCACAGGGTTAGACATCTATTACTCTCCTTGAATCTGACTTTGGGGGGCTTCAGGTTGGCGGTAGAGTTCACGAATATCGGTGATAGGTTCCTCGATTGTGGTCACACCTTGCTGATACATCACCGCTCCTTGACGGGCTTTAGGGGCAATGGGCGATACGGCCCACCGTCCAATCTGCAC
>JAAHHJ010000179.1 GCA_010692425.1 Symploca sp. SIO3C6
AAAATTTTCCCAGTGATAGTTGAGGAGCTGAAGGTGGACTAAGTATTTTTACTTAACAACTGCCTCGATTTAGCACTCGCTTTGAGCACCCTCAGTCCATGTGACAGTTGAGGGTGCGGAATGTGGGCTATCAATCCACCAATCCCTCGTCTGCCCCTGATTCCTTTGTCATGGAAGCCCCGGTGGGAGCAGTCAGCCAGGAATTAGCCAAATCTTACACCGATGGCAACCTCAGCAGCGCAGCACCGGAAAACATTGCTTGGGTAGCAGTAGGTTCCGAGTGTCGAGCCGTTGGCTATCTAGCCTCTTCTCAATTTAACGCCCATATCGGCTTAACCGGCTTGAAGTACGAAGATGCCGTCTACAAAGCCCTAGCCGCCATTTGGGTCATCTCTTGCCGCTTGCAGCTTGAGAGTAAATTTAGCATCGAGTTAGCCGTCATGCTCCCCCCAGGGGAACTCAACGACTCTCAGCAGTTCTTTGAGTTGCTCAGTCATGCCCTCAAAAGTTACGAAACCCCCACAGGTTGCTTGAAAGTCAAGTTGGGGACAAGGCAAGCCTTCCAAGAGGGGAGCGGTATTTGCGCTATGCACTGCCAAAAACTGGGAGAAGCCTTCTCCAAGAGAGCAATCGCTTACATGATGGTTGGCTATCGCAATGCCAGCGTCCTCATTTCTGCCCGTGGTGCCGTCGGCAAAGGCAAGACTTCCGACTTGGGCATGGTGCGAATGACGGAGTTAGTGCAAGAGCGCACCTCTGGCTATAATGCGGCTCGCTTAACGGCTGCGATCGCTAAAGCCGACTTTAACAATCTTTCTCGCCGCCATCTGTTGCCCCTGACTCGCGTTCGCAACTTGGAGCAGCGCCAGAAGGAGGCAGACCAACTGATTGAAGCCATTAAACTGGCACGCTCTGATTATGCCGGGATGCTGACCCGTTGGCTAACGGAGGTGATGCCACCGGATGCAGATGAATTGGTCTTTTGCGGGGGAACTGCTGAGTACCTCAAGCCAGAACTCAGAGACTATTTTAGCGTCTATCCACAATCTTGGCACGGAGATATCGAAGTGCCCCAGCAGCTTGACTGCCACGGTATGGGCATTCGCTTAGCAGATGCTTATGGTGCCTTTTGCTATTTCAGCAGTTTGTTTGCTGAGGCGGTTGAGAGCCAAGTCCCAATTGAGGGGAAGGAGGTTGTCAGTGTCTAGAAATAAAAAGCAAGCGAACTTCAACTTTCGCTACCAGCCCTCTCAGGATAGTGCTGATGCTGCCTTGCTCAATTACCTGCAAGATTATGCAGTTTTGGACACTATAGCGCTGCGCGCTGGGGTACTTACAAGTTAGGATATATCTAGAGTCACCTAAAACTAGATTTATTTATGGCTCACCCTTACTCTCAGGATTTGCGCCTACGTGCCCTCTATTTAATCACTAGCG
>JAAHHJ010000018.1 GCA_010692425.1 Symploca sp. SIO3C6
TTGAACACTGGTGGCACAAAGTCAAAACAGCGATTAGAAAAGAGTTGCCTAAGTATAATTTTGATGTCCACAAAGCGGCGGATGCAGCCTTTCAGTATTTGTAAACACACCAGCGCGCAGCGCTATAGAACCTTGAGGCGATGGCATAATTTACTTACTTGGACAGTAACAGCACATAGTGGTCTATTTTCTTGAGTAGTTGGTTGCCATTGAGACTGAGTTTTCAACTCATGGACGGGAGTAATATTTCCTATTGACTGAGGTATTAAGGGTGCCGATATTTTCGATACTCTACCCTGGGCTAGCTGTAAGTTTGGAAGTTGTTGATTTGCTATCTGTCCTTGAGTCAAGATGGTAGTTGCGATCAGACTAAGCATTGCCTTTTCTAATACTCCGATTCTAGAATTAGTTTGAGCAAATTTGAAATGAGCTTCGCCAGAAAATTAACTTAGAGACGATTTATTGGGAGCTAGCCTCATGAAAAGTTTTTTTTTCAAGTTCTTGACCTTTCTTTACCAAGCTATGTTAGAGACACAGTGAGTAATCGAAGTGGCTGATTACTTGATTAGACTAGTATCTGCTTTTTTGAAGTTCCTTAGTGGAGGCAGCCCATAATTCTGAAGTTTACTTTGTTCTCCCAAAAACATGAACTAAACTCTTATTATTGTGTTTGATAAAATACGTTATCAATTATTATTCTCTTATCTGGCAGTACTGATGCTGATCCTAGGGTTATTTGCGATTAATGTTCGCATTATCTTCGTTAATGTCCTTGATCGACAACTAAAAGATCGGCTCAAAACTCTTGCCCAAGCGGCGGCACTTGACCTTGAACTCGACGGCGGAGAAATAGAGGTTGATAAAGAACCTTTGGTGAGTCCCAACCAGGCAATTCAATGGTTTGACACACAGGGTAACCTGATTGATCAACAGGGAGAATATGTTGTTAACCTACCATTTAACCCTAAACACGAGATTCAGACACAACTTACTCCCTATCCAGCCAGAAGTCTTACCAGCCCAGTAGTGGAATATGACAAGAAAATTTTTATTGGCTATACGCGAGTAAGTGAATCTACTGTGGAACTCAACAACACTCTACAGAGTCTGGATATGAGATTGGGAGTGGGTGTAGTTGTGGCGTTAGCTTTAAGTGCAGTGGGAGGAATTTGGCTCACTCGTCAAGCAATGAAACCGATTGAGCAAAGTTTTCAGCGACTGCAGCGATTTACTTCTGATGCTTCCCATGAACTCCGTAGCCCTCTGATGGCGATCAAAACTAATGCTGCAGTTGCCCTAAAATATCCAGACGGGATACGGGATTTAGATGCAGAAAAATTCCTGGCGATTAAGAGTGCTTCAACTCAGCTAACAGCACTGACAGAGAATTTGTTGATGTTAGCGCGGAGTGATCGAGGATTGCTACCACAACCGGAAGTTATTGACCTCTCAACTCTCTTAGAAGAGTTGGTTCGACTATATCAACCCCGGTTTGAAGAAAAAGAAATTGACTTCAAAGCTCAACTTCAAGAGGAGCTTTTGATTTTCGGTGATCAAATTCAGCTAACTCGCTTATTTACCAACTTAATTGATAATGCTCTGCGCTACACTCTCACGGGAGGTACTGTGGAGGTTCGGAATGAGTCTAAGGGTGATCGCCTTAGTGCTAGTGTTCAAGATACGGGAATGGGGATTGCTCCCGAACATATAGAACATATTTTTGACCGTTTCTGGCAAGTAGATCGTGGTCGATCTTACCAGCTTGGTGGTTTTGGCTTGGGATTAGCACTAGCTCAGGGTATTGCTCAGAACCACGGAGGTGAAATTACGGTTACCAGTGAATTAGGACGGGGTAGTTGTTTCATCGTTTCTTTGCCTGCGTATCAATCTTAATGACATATCCCTTCTTCCAATTCCTTCTTCCAATTCCTTCTTCCAATTAGAAGCTAGAGGTCAGAGGTAAGACAAGTAAGGAGATTATTAAGTATTATGAATCTTGACAAGTTCTTGACAAATCTTGTTTAAAGTCCTCTGTACTTGTTATTTTTCAGAATTAATTGACTCTAGAGGATTTGAGCTGTGATTTTTTCCAAGAAATGTCTACTCGTCTTAGGTGTTCCAGTTGCCATACTGGGAATTATTATTGGGGCATTAGCAATCAATAATCGCCTCCCTTGGCAAGCCACTAGAATTAACCGCGAGATTGTACAAGTAGAAGATACAAGAAAAGCGCTCGAAGACAATGAAGTAAATATGGAGGCTGTTAAAACACAACAGAAGTTCAAGATAAAGTTTGATCAGGCACTAAGGATTGCGGAAGCTACTACTGATGGAAAAGCTTATTCTATGGAGCGGGAAACGGAAGAGGGCAAACCCGTTATTGAGGTAGCGATGGGAGGTCAAGAGATTTTCGTGGATGCGGAAACTGGTGAAATTGTTGCCATTGATAACCTCTATGAAAAAGGTGATCCAGAAGATCTCGAAGAAATTAACGAATTCCTCAAACTGCAAAAGTATGGTGTTATCCCAATTCAAGAGGCGCTGGAAGCTGCTGAAAGCTTTGCAGGAGGTCAAGCACATACTGTGGAACTTGAAAATGAGGATGGTAACCTTGTCTACGAAGTAGTGATTGGGCTGCAAGAAGTTTATGTTGATGCCGGCAATGGCAAAGTTTTGTTTTCAGAAACAATTAGTACAGTGAATAAATCAGATGACTCTCAATTTAAAAGTAGTATTCAAGTTCCCTAGACTGATGATAGTGAAGAATAAAATAGTAACTCGCTGTAGGAATTAACCCTGAAAACAAAATTAGCTGTTCTTCTACGTGATATAAAAAAAAGGTTATTATCCTACTAGAGATAATAACCAATTACTTCAAAATTGAGAAGTTATGATTTACACTAGAAGGGATATTTCTCTATTTTTGAGAACCTTTAGTCTTATCTCTGTAGCCACAATAAATAAAATATAGGGAAAATATCATCACTACTTCTGAGGATATTCTTATAATTAATTATTAATAAATAGTCGTTCTTTGTTTGAACTAAACGGTTTAGTACGTTTAATTTTAATAGTTATATTGAATTGATTCATATAACTTAACATAGCTGACTTTACACTTATTAAACTTAGTTGTTACTCTTAGGTTGGATTGAGCGGAGTAAAACCCAATCTAAGAGTAAAGCCACTATCAAGCCACCTTGAGTAATAATCACCAAAAATATCCAGGCTCAACAATAGTTTGTTGTTTATCTGGATCATATTTTAACAGATATTCCTGTGAGATCGCACCTGCCTTTCTCAATCTTTCCACTTCAATTTTACCAATCTCTGTATCTGTAGAAAGGAGAATCACTTGATGAGAAGCAGCGGGAAAATAACGTTCAACCAAATTAGCCCGGTGAGAAGAATCTAGTCGCCCTAGGGGTGTATCAATTGCCACGGGCAAGTTTAACCCGGAGACACGTGCAAGCCCCCATAAAAATGCAATTGCCAATAATTGTTTCTCTCCTGCTGAAAGGCGGTGCTTTGGAACTAATTGTCCCTGCAAATCGTATAAAGAAAGGCTAAAAGTATGAGTATCAATTGCCACCCTATGCACCAAGTCTGGTTTATGTAGTAGATATAGAAAACACTGGGTAACTTTTTGCTCTAACTGATTGAGTTTGCGCAGAGTTAACTTTTCGCGAAACAATTTGAGTGTCTTTTGAACTTTGGCTGAGGTAGTAATAATATGTTCATCGTTTTGGCTGTCAATATTTTTTTCACTATAATGAGCTAATTCTTTCCTTTTGTTTTCAATTACATTATGTAATCGTTCACATCGACGTCTACCAACTTCATAGGCAGCTTGAGCTTGAACTAGTTTGGCTTGAGCTTCTCTTACACCTTGTTCTAATTTTTCATATACTTCTGGTGATGCTGCTGCTGCCAGTTGTCTTTCTTTTGAGTTAATTTCTGGTAAGAGTTCTTGGAGTTCTTTTAGTTGCTTTTGAGCTTGTATAATCTGTGTTGGTTGATGATGATCAAGAAGATGATGAAGGTATTTTAATGTTTCTATGTCAGCTGCTAACCATGAGCTTTCATGACTTTCTGCTTTTTGCTCAAGGGCGTAGTTTTCTTGGTCGAGCAAATCTATAATTTTGTCAAGCTTTTTAGCAGGCAATGCCAGCTTATTCAGACAATCTAAGAGACGTTTGTCTCGTTCTTTTAAGACATCTAAGGCAATTTTCGCCTGTGAGGCCTGAGATTCTTGTTCTCCTTGATTTTGCGCTTGAGTAAGTAGGGAGCTAATTAAATTTAAGGGTAAAGTTCCAGCTGCTAGTTCAATCAAGTTTTTACGGATTTGTTCACAATGATCATGATAACCTTGTAATTGACTTTCTAATTGACGGCGTTCTGCTGCGATTTTACCGCCTTCTGAGATGAATTTATCAGAGGCTTTACGTTGCTGTTGGTGTTGTTTCGTTAAATCTTTTTGAAGTCTGTCTAAATCTTGCTTAGCGGCTTCGTCTTCTTTTTGGTAATCCTGAAGATTCTGTTCAATTTCTTCTATGTTTGCCAGTTGCTGTGAATTAGCAAGGGTCTTGCGTTTACGATTAACGAGAATTTCAAGATCAATGGCTAGACGTCCCGCCAACTCTAGTCCAAGAAGTGATTCAATGGCTTCGATCACCGTAGAGGGGGGAGTCTCAAGTTCTGCAAGTTCTTTTACCTGTTCTCCATCGAAGAGAAATAGGTTGGAAATTCCCAGCGGCAAAAGATTTTCTATGTACTCATCCCAGGTGTTAGCTAGAGCTTGATCAGGCCAATCATACTTCAATCCATCCTCAATTAAAATGCCTAGTTTATCTTTACCGTCTTTAGGTTTTTTACTCCAAGATCTGATAATTCTTAAAATAGTTGGCTGGTCATCTTTAATGATTTCAAACTCCAGTTCAATTTGGGTGTTTTCGGTAAGTGGTGTATTGCGGTTAACTGACTGAGAGAGAAACTCACTGTAACCTAAATTGCCGCGAGTGGAGCATTGTGCACGTTGTCCGTAAAGGGCAAGACGAATAGCATCCATGAGAGTAGTTTTTCCGCCACCATTCATGCCGCCGAAGAGAATAATTGGTCGAGAAATTTCTTCATTATTAGGACGCAAGTCTATAACCTGACGCCCAAGATAAGGACCGAAATTTTGCAGTACGAGTTCGAGAAAAATCACTTTAAATAGAGTCTAAGAATAGAAAAGGTAAGTAACATTTACCCTAGTGCAGATTGAGTGTAATTAACCTGCATTTTCCATATTTGATGACTACTGTTAAGAGATTAAAGTAAGGCATAAGATTATTTTGAGTCAACTCACAGATATCAATTTATCCCTTAAAATAGCAGTATATTGGCTATTTGGTTTGGATTGAAGGGGAACTTGCCAGAGTTTGAGATCCTTGTTGCATAGCTTCAATATCTGATGGCAACCAAGAACGTTTATCCTGGCAGTTATGAGCAATTAGTAAACCCCACAACCCTCTCTGATTTAAAACTGGCACAACTAAATTAGCACGAACCTGAAGGCTGCGCAGGAAATCTCGGTGGCAAGTACTGATTGCTTCGGTTTCAATGTCTGCGATCGCCCTTGTCCTTCCAGCTTCGTACATTACAGCATACTCGCTATTAAAACAATCATCAGGACCAGTTGAACCAAAGATAGAAAAATCTTCAGAACTCAAAGATTCAAAGGTAACTCTCCCATGCCATTGGCGATAAAAGTAATACAACACGACACGATCAACCTTAAGAAATTCTTTTAAATTGTCTATTGTTTCTTGAACTATGATATCTCTTGCCAAACTGGCAGCAACATTATCGAAAACTCTTTGCAAACCAGGATCAGACATGTGACTTATGGAAATTGCTAGGGTCGTTGGTGTAACTTCTATATTACCTGCTAAGGTTTCTGTAAAAATCATGTGAGCAATGAGGTTTAGCATCAAGTTGTTCTATCTGGCACTGAATGTAGGGGGGCACAGCAGTGCGCCCTCATCGCACAGTTATTATAGCTCCCCCAAGTTTCCAGATTCGATAAAATTTGAAAGAAAAATTTTGGTTGTGTATGGCTCACCCACGAGAAATTTACGATCTGCTACTGGATTATAGTATTACTAATATTCAGGTGAGGGAAATATTAATAGGCTTAACCTGGACTTTTTGTCAAGCTGAGGGGGTAGGTTTGTGCATGAGTGCAGGAAAAGCTACTCGCACATTACCATGGTCTGGAACATTAGTTAACAAGACAATCGCACAATTAGCACCCTGGCTGCGTTCATGGGATAGTCACCAGGCAACTGTAGGGATGGCAGCCGTTAATTCTGTAGTAAATTCTCGCTCGCCTCTGCCAGCGAAAGCAACACCTATACCTCCATCAGAAACTGCTAATTTAGCAGTATTTGAATATTTCCTACCCCAAATTCGTAATAAAAAAGTTTGTGTCATCGGGCGCTATCCAGGGCTTTCCCGTTATTCCCAAAAGATGCACATGAATGTCATTGAAATCCAACCAAGCCCAGAAGATTTTCCCGCTCCAGCATCGGAATATTTGCTACCAGAAGCCGAATGGGTATTTCTTACTGCTACCTCTATTGTCAATAAAACCTTTCCTCGTTTAGTTGAGTTAGCTAAGGACTCTAAATTAGTATTGATGGGACCGACAGTTCCCTGGCTACCAGATTTAGCGCAATTGGGAATAGATTTTTTGGCTGGAGTAACAGTTACTAACTTAAGGGCTCTGAAGCAAACTATTGCTGAAGGAGGTGGAGTGAGAATCTTTGAAACAGGTATTCAATACCATGTACTTGAATTTTAAATTATTAAGGGCGCAAGTATTAGGCCCCTGAGGGTAGGGAGGATAACTAGTCTCCTTATTAATCACCCAAATTTTCATCCGTTGTGTCCTTGCTTGGGAACTTCAAATTTGCCCAAGTTAACTGTTTAATACTAGCAACATCGCCTTTAGCAGCAGCAGCTTTCAGATCTCGCTTCAACTCGGCGTTGGCAATTGCTTCCTCTTTGGAGCGGGAACTGCTGGCAAAGCATTTCTCCAAAGCCTCATAAATACCAACGCGGCGAGCTCTAGTATAATATTGACGTTCTGTATCTAGTAGCTTTGCCATTAGTTCTAGATGCATGGCATCATCATTGCAAATTTCCTCTAGTACACTCCATTCATCGCTACCTAGTAAACTATTACCAGCACCAAGGCGATTATCTTGGAAAGTTTCACCAGTTACTTGCTTATAAATGCGGGGTAAACTGTCATCAAATTCGTGTTTTTCTTCAAGCCAGATGTGGCGGATTTCACTCAGTTCCTCTGAGGTAATTAGGGTGATGTCGCCCATTGCTTCTGGTGCAGTGCGACGGATTTTGGTTTGAGCTTCTAAGACTTGTCTTAGCCAATATTCTCGCCAATATTTAGTATAGGGACCAGGAATTGGTTCGACAGAAGTTTTCCCATCAACATTACGCTCAAAAAGTTGGACATTACCCCAGATGCGGCGGAAATCTCTCTTGTCGTGATCATCCTCAATATCCAATTCATTGCGGATATCTAATAAAGGCTGCATCCATTCTTTCTCCTCATCATTTTGGATCATTGCCTCCATCGATTTATCCTTACTCACTATTGTGCAAACCCAGCAACCAAACCGAGAATCACCACAGCTAGGGGTAGAGGTGTCAATTACCAAGGGACATTCATTATCTGCTGTTGCACCTCGATACATCGAAAATAGGTCTTTGTTATTTTGTCCCCAAGGGTTTTGCCACTGATTTAAGTAAATCCAGACTTCATCAGTACGCCAGTCTTCAATAGGAGTGTAAATTAGGGAATTAGGTAAGCTGGCGTTGGGGCTGAGGTGAGCGCGTACTCTACCAGCTTGATGTTTACGCATAGTAGCAGCACGTTTGGAACTTTCAGCCTTACGAGTACCCAAAACCAGAATTGTTTCACCGTTTGCTCTCACCATCTCACGAATAAATTGGTTAGCTGGCTGAATTTTGAGGCGCTCAGTACACCAGCGAAATTGGTTGTGAGGTGCTGGATAACCTTTACCAATTAAATTTACCCAGAAGGTTTGCTTGGTTTTAGGGTAGAGCAAGTGGGGTTCAACCGGCATTTCCTGTTCTTGAGCAGCTATCTTGAGCTGAGCTAAAGACTTACGAACCCAAGCCGAAACTATAGGATTTTCTACCAGAGTATCTGTTGTAATTACATGAATTGTTTTGGTTCGTTTTTCTGGTGGTAGGGCAGCGATCGCATTCCAGATTAGCTGTAAAACTGTACTAGAATCTTTTCCCCAGGAAACACCTATAACCCAGGGGATAGCATCTAGGCAGTATAGCTCTTGGATTTCAATGGTAAGAGCTTGTATATCTTCCACTAACTCAGAAACGGTGCGCGGTGGGAATAGGGGGATTTGGTTTCCTGTCATTTTTAAAAATCAGTATTTTTCCGGTTGTCTACGTTGTGAGTTGGTAATAGGGTGACTTTAAGCAGTGTCAAACTGATTTCATGGATATGGCACAAACAAAATCACTGGATAAGTCTTTGCTTTTGTCGTTCGGTGAGTTTGAGGGCAGAGTTGGTATTACTAAGAATTTAATTGAACGAGTGAAAATGTTTGAGAATAAGACAGAAAGAATAAAAAGCTCTCCTTCCACGAAGGCTAAATTGATTTACACAACTAATTATATAACCAAAGCTATAAGTTGTGCTTTTACTAATGACCCAAGCAACGAACTTAAGGGTTACGCTGTTGAGCAATCGTCTGAAACTTTGAGCAGTTGCTTCAATCATTTTTTCTCTGAATGCAGTCAGACTAAGCATATTTTTGTAACCAACGCTGAAGACTTGACGGTTGATGAAATTGATAGATTCAAGCATGAATGTATCTTGGGCAGAAGCGTGGTAATAGAAATACTAGGACGCTTATTACACTGCATTTATGACCAATCTAGATTTAATTTTAAAACTGAAAAGGTATCACAACTTGCTCAACTTGATTGGTCAACTGCCGGTCAACTTTGGAATGGAAATATAGTTAATATAGACCCCAATCCTAAAAATCCAGCTAAACGTTATAAAATTTCAGCTGGTGCCAGTCCTGTCAGAATGGCTGTTAGTGTAGCTAAAGCTAGCCTAGGATGGATGTAAACTCATAATCTTCGTGGAAATTTGCTGGAACACTGGTTCTGTTGAGCGATATAGATGTATTTAGCATATATTACACATCGTAAAGTAGTTTTTAAAAACTATTGTTTACATAAACCGCAATAACTGGTAATTTTATAAAACTACAAAATTGCACTACCTAGTTTCAAGCTCAACCCTTGATAGACATTGGACTTGAGTCCAAAGTGGGTAAACAAACTACTGCCAGATTTCAGTCAAAATAGCTTAATCACCTAAAACCGCTCCCATCAATGAACAGCCCCAAGAATCCAAACCCTGACATTGCTAGCCAGCTCCTAGAGAGAGAAAACCAGGAGCCACAGACATTAGCACGACTACTGGAGCAACATCTTACTAAAAACGACCAAATCCTGGTGCAGAAAATTGAAATGGGTGGTTCTGAAGCATATTTGGGTTCAGTAACCCTAGAGTGGTTTGCCCGTCGGGTGCGTTTTGCTTCTCGCTTACCCCTTTTCCGAGAAAAATTTAACCCAGATACTGATAACGTAGAAATTGACGCCGAGAGCATCGAAGAAATTCAGCAACGCTCCCTGGATTGGTCACGTCAAGCACCTTTAGCTCAATATTTGGCAGTTCGGAAAAACCACAAATTTCCACCAGTACTGGTAGTTGTCAATCAACCTTGGGTGGATAATCCCAAAGCTGCTCAGTGGGATACTAACAGACAGGCACGTCAATCTGCCACTGAGTTTACAAGCCTCGATCTTGAAGGTAAACTCGGTCTGTTGAATATTTCCGAGGAGGTGACAATTTTTGCCTTGGATGGTCAACATCGACTGATGGGAGTGCAGGGACTAATGGAATTGATCCAAACCGGCAAACTCCAGCGCTACAAAAAGGATAAAAAGCCTTTAGGAGCATCGATTACAGTTGAAGAACTAAGCAAAGAATACCAAGTAGATGCTGCTTATTTACAAAACTTGGCAACCGAAAAGATTGGCATTGAATTAATTTCTGCTGTCGTTGCTGGTGAGACTCGTGAACAGGCAAGGCGAAGAGTAAGATCAGTTTTTGTACATGTCAACCTCATGGCTGTACCCTTAACTAAAGGACAATTAGCACAACTCGATGAAGATAATGGTTTTGCTATTGTCGCCAGAAAAATAGCCGTCACCCACCCTTTACTTAAAGATATCAAGGGGCGTAATCCTCGTGTTAATTGGAATAGTCCTACTGTTGCTGCCAAATCAACAGTATTGACTACTCTTCAGGCTCTCAAAGATATGTCCATGTGCTATTTAGAACATAAATTTACAAAGTGGAAATCTTCCAATCATAAAAACCTTATTCCTATGCGCCCTGAAGATGAACAACTGGAGGAGGGAATAGAAGCTTTTAAAGAACTTTTCGATTATTTAGCTAACCTACCTAGCTATCAGAAACTAGAACAAGGAGTAGAAACTTATCAATTGCGTCGCTTCAGTCACGAAAAAGGCGCAGGAGAAGGAAATATGCTTTTCCGTCCAGTTGGGCAAGTTGCCTTTGCTCATGCCTTAGGTATCCTGGTTTTTAAAAAGGGACTATCTCTTAAAACTATCTTTAAGAAACTAAGTAAATACGATCAAGGAGGTGGTTTTAGCGCTATGGATTACCCTCAATCTCCCTGGTATGGAGTTTTGTATAGCCCTAATCGCAAGCGAGTGTTAGTTTCAGGCAGGGATTTAGCGACTAAACTGATTGTCTATATTCTCGGTGGTATTGAGGATCGTATGGAACGTGCAGAACTACGTATGGCAGTGGCAGACGCTAGGGAAGTTGGGAGAAATCAAGCCATGAGTTTTGAGGGCACATTTGTGAAGCCCAGAGAAGTGGGATTGCCACCTATTTTGTAAATTTATTTAGCATTTTGGCACTCGCTGATATCGATTTGATTTATCTCTGCTACAGATGCTGATGATGCCCAGACGCGGAGACTTGGAGAGGCAGGGATTGATGTATAACAGGCATTTAGTAAATTGGTATTAGGCAGCGAAAATATTGCTTGTTCAATATTTTAAAATACTGAGTGCGATCATTCTGTATGCTGTCTTAAGTATTCTTAAGCATCTAGCCAGACTATTACAGTAGGGTGATGATAACGGTGTGAAGTCAGGTAGAAAGTGAAAACCACTTTGCCAAAATATCAATTGGAAGTTTTATTGTTGATTTCTGCTGTAAGCCAAGCTTTGGTCTGTAGGGCATTTTTGAGAGTGCCTACCAAATTAAAAATCTGGGAAACAAAACCCAGTAGCATCATTTTAATTTGATCCTTAGCAACTGAAAAGAATCCTCGTCATTTTAACGCCAGGAGAGGTCAAAAACTTGAAGCCAATAGGAGATCACCTTATGATTAAAGTTTAAGCCCTTTGAGGGAAAAAATTAGGTGCTTATATGGCAAGAGAAGATTCTTCTAAAAGACCACCAGCGCCAGAATCTCGTTCAGACTTGGTAAACTTTATTGAAGCTGCCCGCGCCCGTGGTGCATCCGATGAGTTTATCAGTAAACTACTGAGAAGTTTTGGTTGGTCACAGCGAGAGATTGAGAGGGCATTTTTCCAAGTTTATGAACGTCTTACTAACCAATCTATTCCTATGCCAGCTGGACGTTCAATTGAGTCGGCACAGGATGCTTTTTTCTACCTGTTGTGCTTCTCAACACTCGCCATCTGGACTCAAGCCTTAGGGCAATTAGCATTTATTTTCATCAATACTTACATTCCTAACCCCTTACAGCAATCTTTTAGTAACCCTGCCTCGGAGGTAGCTTTCTGTCTAGCCCGCCTGATTGTTAGCTATCCTGTTTACATAATAGTCATGCGTCAGCTCCTGCGAGAGCTATCAGTTTATCCTGAAAAATACCAATCAGGGGTGCGCAAGTGGCTGACTTATTTGACCTTGCTGGTGGTATCTTTAATTACGCTAGGGACGTTAATTGCCTTTTTATACTCTTTTCTGGGCGGTGATCTCACCTTCCGATTTATCCTCAAGGTTATTGTGGTACTTGTCATCGACGGCGGTGTACTCTGGTACTACTTTGTCTGGCTACGACGGCAACCTGCAAGAGTACGCTCATAAGTCGTTCTCAAGCAAAGCCTTTGAACGCCAATTTTCACAAATGCAGCCGACTATGACTATGAGTCAGTCTACTTTTGACCGTACCTTTGCTTTTATCGCTACAGTTGCTGTGGTGATTGGTATCGCAGCTGGTTTTTGGGTAATAGGTACTCCCCATAGACAACGCCAGATTACTGCCGATAAAGAGCGAATTCGGGATTTGGAGAGGATTGCCCAGCGTCTCTACCGCCAAGCTGAACAGACACAAAATCGTGGTAAAGTTGTAGAGTTGCCGGAATTTCTCGAAGAACGAGATCTTGCCATCGATCAGATTACTAATACTCCCTACGAGTACCGCCGTCAAAGTTCTACAACCTATGAATTATGTGCTAATTTTGACACAGATAGCGCCACCTATCGCTTAAAGGAAACGCCTAGTCAAAGTTCACCAGAGTATTGGCAACACCCACAAGGACGTCATTGCTTTGAATTCAATGTGTTGGAGGAACCGCCTTCGTTGTTTCGTTTTTAAGTAATAAGTAATAAGTAATAAGTAATAAGTAATAAGTAATAAGTAATAAGTAATAAGTAATAAGTAATAAGTAATAAGTAATAAGTAATAAGTAATAAGTAATAACAAGAATATTTATTGCTGACCACTTATTACTTAATGGCTATTTGTAGCCAGCATGTATAGCAATCAATATTAGTTGATTGTAGATTACAAAAATCTACTCAAATCAAAATTTTCTGGCGGAGGTTCTTGCTTGAATCTCTCAGAACTAAGAATCAACAAAATTCGCTCTGAGTAATCTACAGCTCCTCGTAACTCATCTCGCAAAACTTCCAGTCCTCCATTAGCATACTCTTCAAAAATATGGACGCGCTGTTTCTCAAAGGTTTCCTCAACAGAAGAGAGAATCTTAGTATTTTTAGTCTCGGCGATCGCTAACAGCTTAATTACCCAATCATATCCCCTGGAAGCGAAGATTTCTAGGGCAATAGGATGAGGTTCTTTTTTAGATATTACCCCCAAAGGCGATCGCTTCTTTCGTTTTGCCCCCAAGGCGGCTGCAAATACCATTACATCGGCGTAAGTTTGAAAAGGTCCAGTAGTACTATCTGATTCTACTAGGGACTTGACCAAATCAGTTTTATCCTGAGCTACCCTAATTCTATTGGTACCCATTGCTAATTATAATTCTATCTTTCTCAACAATTCCAATTTTTTCATCAATTCTGATTAACTTTCAACTCATAAAGGTTCCATAAACTTCCCCCTAGGGCAGAAAATTTAACATTTTCAACACGATTACGTACTGCTTGTAAAGAAAGAGGATTCACTAGGAAAAATACCGGCAACTGTTCGGCAACTATTTGCTGAAACTGAGCGTAAATTTCTTTACGCTTGTTCACATCAAGTTCTTTGGCTCCAGCCTCAAACAAGCGGTCAATTTCCCGTTCCCAGCTAGAGACTTTCCAACCCTTAATTGGAGCTTGCTTTGGTTGAGGGCCTTGGTTAAATTGATGAAATGAACCTCCACTGTACCAAAATAAAAATAATAGGTGAGGCTCAACTTCCCCTCCCTCAAAGGCACCTACATAACAATCCCAATCTCGACTAAATAATAGCTTTTTGATTACAACATTGAAGCTGAGTACCTGTAAATCTGCTTGCATGCCAATTTTACTCAAATCTTCTTTAATCTGAACTGCAGTATCTATCCGAGATTTCTCCTCTGATTTTACCAAGATAGTAAATTTAACCAGGTTGCCATCTCCATCTAGTAGCTGTCCTTGAGAGTTATACTGAAAACCAGCTTCTAATAGCAATTGCTTTGCTTTCTGTGGGTTATAATTGTAGACCTTTAATCCTTCTTCTGGAGAAAAGTAATAGGGACTCTGCATCCCAATTGGCGAATGTTGCAACTTACCCAGTCCCTGATAAATATTAGTGTTCATTCTTTCGCGATCAATAGCATAGGCGACTGCTTGCCTAAAAGCTAAGCTATTAAACCAGCGAGATTTAATCGGTTCTACAAATGGCTTGCCTTGAGAATTGCGAGCTTGATTGAGGTTGAAACCTACAAACTGAACACCATTTCTCGGCCCTCCATTGTAAATAGTATATTGTCCTCGCTTCTCTTCTCGCTTGAGCAAAGCAAAGGCATCATTTTTTACCTGTATACTATCGATTTCCCCAGAGCGAAATCTGAGCAATTGGTTATCGTCAGATTCAATAATTTGCAAAACAATGCGCTCAATATAAGGTTGAGGATTTCCCTGATTATCTTGACGCCAGTAGTAGGGATTGCGCCGGAAAACCACTCGTTGAGAAGGGATATAATCGATCATTCGGTAGGGTCCATTACCAATAATTTCGGTAGGATTAGTGTCAGTTCCCCAAATGGAAAGAAACTTGAGATTGTCCTTAGCATCTGTAGTTTCTACAGACTCCCTCAGGGCATGGGCTGGTAGAATTGGCAATATTCCTGTATACCTCAAAAAGGGTGCAAAGGGTTCAGGAACAGTAAACTCTACTCGCAAAGCATCAAGTTTTTTCAGTGATGGGAAAGTTCCCTTAGTGCCGATGCGTAGAAAATCTCTAATCGGAGTAGGAATCTTTTGATTAAGGTAAACTTCTTGAAAGGTAAAAATTACATCGTCAGCAGTCAGTGGTTGGCCATCAGACCATTTTAAATTATCACGCAGGGTAAAGGTAATCCGTCGCTTATCTTCAGAAATTTCCCAAGATTCGGCTAGTGCTGGCTTTAACTCAGCAGTGATGCCATTTTCCTGGAGCAGTCCCTCGTAAATGAAGGGAAAAACACTGTAGGGAGATTGATTGAGAGGATAATTAAAGCTGTTAGGGTTACTAGGAATGAGTAAAACTAATTGAGATACCTGCGCTGTTTGAGTTTTCAACTGACTAGGGCTACAGCCAGTAAAAGCTAATAGGCAAGAGAGTACCAGTGTTACTAGCAAAGACAATGGTCGAAACACGGCAAGCAAAGAACGCACCCAATAATTGAGGACATAATCTCAATTATATCAATTACTTGAATGTTTGCTGCTAATACTTTTTAAGTAATAAGTAATAAGTAATAAGTAATAAGTAATAACTTGTTTTGTTGCTACTTATTACTTGAAGACAGAATTACTTCTCTTTTTCATTACTGGTATGCTTCCCTTGGCACAACTTCCACTAGAGTAAAACCTTCAGCAGTGCCGAGGGCTATACTACTGGGTAGTTGCAAAATTTCTAAAGTTGCTTGATCTAATAATAGGTAAGGTTGAGTTAAACATAACTCTTGTAAAGCTGTTATTTCTCTAGAAATCACTCTGCGATCGCTATAGAAATTTAGACTAGGACGCTCATAGCTAAAGGATGTATAAATAATTGCTCCCACTTCAGTATGTTTTTTAATTAAAGCGGCAACTGGTTTGACGGGGAAAGCTTCGTTTAATTCCCAAAGCCAAAATTTAGAAATCATCAATAGTGTCAGAGTCAAGTACAGTCCTATAAATAAAACTGAAATAAATTTACGGTTATTTTGCTTAACTAACCAGGTGGCAAATCCCATACTCACTGCCAAAACTAGACCCATAACCATTAATTCCGGCTGGGGTTCCGTCAAAATAAAATATATACAGCCAGCCACAGCGGCAACTGCAATTAATCCCAAAACAACTGTTAAATTTAACTGATAATGTTTACGCTTTTCCCATAACTGGGTAAGTTTAACTGCCACGGCAAGGGCAAAAAACGGGTATAAAGGCATAATATACCAGGGCAGTTTAGTTTTCATCAAGGAAATGATTCCTAAATAAACAATAGTGCCAATCAGAATTAAACAGCCCCAACTAGTACGGCGTCTTTGCCAAGCCAGGTACAATCCCCCAGGCCAAAACCACAGCCATGGCAAACTATATTTTAGTAACTCTAATAAGTAATACCAAATAGGACCACTATTGCCCTCGACAGCATTAGAGAGGCGTTGCCATCCTTGAGCCTGGAAATGCACCTGCCAAAAGCTGTTACCATAATGCTGCCACTGGGCAAAATACCAAGCGAATACAGGCAAATTGCCTAAAACAATACCTAGCCAAAGATAAGGATTACTCAGCAATTTTACTCGCTGATCTATAAGTAAAAATAAAAAAGCGATCGCACCTAGAGGTAGTACTAATAAACCTTTAGTTAAGCTAATTAATCCGAGGCTAATGCCGATACCAATAGCCCAGTGTTTTTGGTAACGAGCTTTTAGTAAACACCACAGCAATAGTAAGAAACAAGAATTTACCATACCATCAAGCATTGCCAGACGCCCGTGGCGCACCACTGGCAGCAGGGTAAGGTAAACGCTAGCTGCAAAAACTGCTGTGAGATGGTGACGAAAGACTTCCCGCCCCAGAAGATAAAGTAAGGGTACTCCGCAAGCGCTTAAGATTGCCCCTGGCAGACGAGTAGTGAATTCATTGATACCTCCTAGCTTATAACTGAGGGCAATCAACCAATCCATCAACGGCGGTTTCAGGAGATAAGGCTCTCCATAAATGGTTGGATGTAACCAGCTGCCTGTGCGATAAATTTCTCTACCGATTAGGGCACGGGTGCCTTCATCCCAGTCTCGTAGGGGTACATCTCCCAGAAACATCAACCATAGCAGGAGGGCTGCTATCAACAAGCCCAGTAGTGGTGCATTTAATTGCTGCGAACTCTTCCCCATCTTCCCCATCTAGGTGTATTATTATCTCAGGAAAATATAGGTTAACGCGCCCCAGATTGGTGAGTGATACACCAAACTAGGACGTCTTCCCCTCCCATGTAAAAACCACATGCAAGGAGCTGATGCATTATGTCAAAAAATATCTCAAACGACCACAGTGTAAGTATTCCAGCTACTTGGAGCTTACCAAAATTTGCTATAGGTCAATTCGTGGTGACAGAAACCTCGCCACCCTACAAAAGACGCAAACAGGGCATGATTGTGGGAATTGAATACTTCAATGCCGATAGTCTTTGGGTTAAAGAGCACCATCTGGATGCAGGTTGGCATTACTCAATTCAAGTTGATGGTAATGTGCGCTTATATTGTCGTGAAGCCGTGATTTGGAAGTGACATTCTCTCGACGCTGAATGTAGGGATACACTGCTGTGAAACCCCTCTTCCTATCTGTAGAGACGTTGCAGTGCAACGTCTCTACAGGGTTTTATTCAAATCTAGCGTTACAAAGTAGCCCATCCACCATCAACCAGAATTTCCTCACCTAGCATAAAAGAGGAATCATCACTAGCGAGAAACAGAACTACATTAGCAATCTCCTCAGGTTGTCCAAAACGACCTATAGGGGTTCGCTGTAGAACTGCCTGTGCAGTTTCTTGTGTTATGCCCATCTTACTCCAAATTGGGGTATCAATTGGACCAGGAGCAACAGCATTAACTCGAATCTTACGATCAAGTAATTCTACACTCATGGATCTTGCCAAAGAGCGTACAGCTGCTTTTGTTGCTGAGTAGACACTTTCTCCAACCATTGCAGTTTGTGCCAAGGTGGTGGTATTCAAAACAATGCTACCCCCTTCTGTCATCAAGGGTTCTAACTTCTGCACCGTGAAGAATACCCCCTTAAGATTGATAGCAATTTCTTCATCAAAAGCTGATTCAGTCACTTCTCGAAAAGGGGCATTTCGAGCCACTCCTGAATTAACAAAGAGTGTATCAAATGAGCCAACAGTAGCTTTAATTTGTTCAGCCAGATAATCCAGGTTAGCTAAATCCTGTACATCAGCGCGAATAGGAATGGCATTACTACCCAAGGTGGTAGCCGCGTCCTGCAAACGTGATTCATTTTGTCCAGTTACAATAACCTTAGCACCTTCTTTCAGGAACACTTGTGCAGTTGCCAAGCCAATTCCCGAAGTACCACCGGTAATCACAGCCGTTTTTCCGGCTAATCGTCCTTCCACATTCGTCGTCATGAATATCCTCTGAACAAACCAATCAAATAGTCACTTAGTAGCAAGTTCTACACTTTTGAATACTAATATGTGAAGATGTAACTCTTGTAGATCAAAGAATATTGTTATCCAATCGTAAGAATAGCATTATTCAATCCCTATCTTTTATTTTTTAGATAAAACTTTTTCGGCATGGCTAGCAACAAATTCCTACCCTTCAGCTTGGCAATTGGGTTGACAATCTTGTCAACACTTGCCCACTCAACAGCTCAAAGTGCCGAGCTTGACGAGATTAAGCGCCGGGGCGAATTAATTGTTGCAGTCAAAGATAACCTGCGTCCTTTAGGCTTTTTGGAAACCAATGGTCAACTGCAAGGATTTGAAATTGACATAGCTAGACGCCTAGCAGTAGAACTCTTAGGAGATGCTGAAGCTTTGGTTTTGCAACCAGTGGCAAATAATCAGCGGCTCAAGGTAGTTTTGGAAGAAGAAGTTGACCTTGCAATTGCCAGAGTTACTGCTACTGATTCCCGCTCTCGCATAGTTTACTTGAGCATACCCTATTACCTAGATAGTACAGGATTAGTTACCAAAGACGCCTCAATCACCAAACTAAAAGATTTGCAATCCAAGAAAATCGCCGTACTCAATAGTTCGAGTACGATCGCCGTGGTGCAGTATAATCTACCAGAAGCTCAACTGGTGGGGGTAGATTCTTACCAGGAGGCACTGCAGCTTTTGGAACAAGGCACTGCTGATGCCTTCGCTGCCGATAATAGCCTCCTGACAGGATGGGTACAGGAATATCCAGAGTACAAAATGCTGCCAGTAAAGCTTTCTAGTGAAGCTCTATGCATAGTGATACCAAAAGGGTTACAGTACTCTCAGCTACAACGGCGAGTAAACGAAGCGATCGCTAAATGGAAAGCTGAAGGTTGGTTAGCTGAGCGTGCTGCCGCTTGGGGTTTACCATAAAATAGTTCATGGTTCATAGGCCAATGAACAATCAACAATGAGCAATGAACAATCAAAAATAGTTTCATATTATGGAAGAAAAGCCTCTAATTATTTACCTGTCATTATTGATAGTTCTGTTGGGCGGTGCTGGTTTGGCGGTGATTCGCCAGGTATTTAAAACTCGCAAAGTGGAAACTGTCCTCTCTAAGCTAGAGAAGAAACTTCAACAAGAGCGAGGTACAGCCCAAGAATATTATGAGTTGGGCAGTATCTATGCAGACAAAAAAATGTTTGCACAAGCGATTATTGTTTTTCAAAAAGCACTTAAAGCTGTAGATGCGGAGGAAGAAAACCTTGCCCCTGTATATAATGCCCTGGGTTTTGCCTACTTTGCCCAGGAACAATTCGATATTGCCATTCGCCACTACAAAGAAGCAATTAAGCAAGAGCCAGGATATATCACTGCCATTAATAACCTAGGTCATGTTTACGAGCGCAAACAATTAACATCTCAGGCTTTGGAAGCATACGAAGAGGCTCTCAAATATGACCCAGATAATTCTACCGCTAAGCGTAGAGCCGAATCCCTGCGCAAAAGGATGGCAACACCTGCTTAGAGATGGGGAGATGGGGAGATGGGGAGATGGGGAGATGGGGAGATGGGGAGATGGGGAGATGGGGAGATGGGGAGATGGGGAGATGGGGAGATGGGGAGATGGGGAGAGAGGGAGAGGAGCAGCGATTAGAACTAATAAAAGACTAGGAAATTTATAAAATATCAAGCAATTGTGATTTATCTTGACTCGGCATTAATTAGTGACGCCCAAGCAGCAGAAAAATTAGGATGGGTTAAAGGTATTACCACTAACCCAACGCTGTTAGCAAAAAGCGATTTATCACCAGAAGCGACACTCAAACAGTTATCTGAGATTAGCCCTGGTGAGCTTTATTACCAACTGATGACTTCTGATTTCGACGGTATGCTTTCAGAAGGGAGGGCAGCTTATGAGATTATTGGCGAGAAAACAGTACTCAAGATTCCCGCAACTGTAGTTGGTTTTCAGGTAGTAGCTGTACTTTCGCGAGAAATACCCTGTGCAGTGACGGCAATTTACTCTGCCGCACAGGCAGCAGTTTCCCAGGAAGCAGGGGCAAAATATGCCATTGCCTATGTCAATCGTGCTACTCGCCTTTTAGGTGATGGTTTAGCTTTGGTAAGCCAGATGGCAAGTGTACTCAAAGGCACTACCACAGAGATACTGGCAGCCAGTATTAAATCGCCAGAGGAAGCAGCCGCAGCCCTACAAGCAGGAGCCCATCATCTGACAGTTCCTTTAAGTATGTTACAGGCGATGAGTACCCATAAATTATCTGAGGAAACAGTTGCTGATTTTGCTAAAAATGGGCGTGGGATTTGGGCGTGATGGAGTAGTTTATTGCCAATATTTAGAGCAGTGCAGTCTTAAACGTAGTGTGTACTTCCAGAAATCCCACTCCAAGAAAGCCTCTCAAATATGCCCTAGTTGTTTATAGTGCTTTTCAATTGAGTAAGGTACACCCTGTTGGATAAATAAAAACTGAGCTCGTTGAAAGTGTGCCTAAGACGAGCTCAGTTTTATCCGAAACCGTAGGTTTCTATCCAAATGCGCTCACTAGTTCGTTAAGGAATTCTGTCAAAATCCACTTTCACCTCACCAGTAGAGTAAGGAAATTCTCCTGTATAGCCTTTCCAATCACCTCTGCCAGTATTTTGAAAGACAATATAGAGCCCATCTTCTTTCTCTTTAACAGTGAATAAAGCCTTGGTTTTGTTATCACCTACACCATTAACCGTCGCACAGACATCCTCTATCTTTTCTTTCTGGTCTAGCACAATATCACTAACTGTATCTGCATAACCACGTTCAATAGCCCCCTTTTTAACACAGATGTAATCCTTGGTGCTATTGTTTGACCTAACTTCGTAAATCATTTCCTTTTCAGGCAATCCAGTTAGTCCTTTCGTGAAAGGTTTAATGTTCATAATCTGTCCCTGAAGAATTTCACAAGAATCAGGATCATTAAGAAGCGGCTTGTAATTACCAGTAACACATCGAAAGACAGAACCATATTCATCTGCATTATTAATCTGTGACTGTACGGTAACTACAGTTGATTTTTTAGCATCAGCAGAAGCGGGAGCAACCATTATAGTTAAGCTACTGAGCACAAGCAGAACAGCCAAAAGGCTGACAACAACCTTCTGTTTAATCCAAGACAATTGAGCCATAATCTAAGTAATTAATCGAGCTGTATCGTAACTTTGACTAATATTACAAGATGTGGTTTTTTTTGACAAGCCGCAGGATAAAAATTTCACAGACTACTAGGGCCAAGGAATTTTAGACTCAGAAGCAAGTTGACTAGATACTGCTGCTGCTCCATAGCGATTTAGATGGCTAGGATCAGCAAAATAGTCATTTTGAGTAAGCCACTGCTGTGCTAAATCTATAAAGATAAATTCCTCACTAACTTTCTGCTGCATTAACTTCTCAAATTGCTGCTGACGACGCAATCGCCAGGAGTCTAAGTATTCTCCGGTAATAGGCAAATCGACAATAACTAAAGGAATCTGTTGCTTACTGGTAAAGGCTTTAATAGAATTGAGAGCAACGGCTTGCTTACCTGAAAAACTAAAGGGTTGATAATCAGCATCGTAGATACCTGCCACTCGTGGATGTTTCTGAAAGTAGGTTTTGGGGGCAAAGCTGCTATCAACAGGTAGAAAACCATTGGCATTAATGGCAAAACTACTATAGCCAGTTATGCCTCGTACTAGTGTCAGTCTTTGCGGTGTCTGTCCGTTGAGCTGAGTTAAAATTAACCTGTTGGCAGTTGATGGCAACGGAGATTCGAGATTATTGTAGGACACCCTTGTCAGCCGCCATGGCCCGGAAGTGCCAAATGAATTTGTTGTACCTGTAGAGGGAATCTGCAGCTGTGGCTGATTGTTAGCAGTTGTGGTTTCCGGAGTTGCTTCACACTCATTAGTTGTTTCAGCTTCACTCTTGGGTAGTTGAGGGCGCACACCTGCTAACAGGCGTTTATATCCTTGTGAGTTGATTACGCTTTCGTAAGTCTTGTCTACTCGCCCACTATTAAATGCTCTTACTCCATCAGCCCAGAGAATTAGGCGCGGCAGTTGTTCGAGTGTCAACAATTGTCGTAGTTGGAAGTCAACAAATTGGGCAGTGGCACCATTGACGCCAAAGTTGAAGATTTTTAAGCTGCCTTTACCCAAGCTTGCTAAGGCTTGTTGCAGTTGTTGAGGATCAACCCCTTGTAAAGCACGGGAGCTGCCGACAATCAAAACATCGGGCGGACCAAGGGCAGCAACGTATGATAGATATAACAGTAGCTGTTCATCAAGAATTTGGTGATTAAAGCTAGTAAAGGGTAGTGGTGAATATAGCCTTGAGGCTTTTTGTTGGGCAACTTCTAGGTTTTTGAGATACTCAGCAACTTTTTTCTGAGCAAAAACTCGCTTGGGACTAGTTGGTGGAACTGCTTGCATCGCTCCAATAGCTCCAATCCAGTGTGAAATAACCACATCCCACTCTTGCCTGGACTGGGCTGATTGTGCTATTGTAGCAGCACTCATGGCTTTGTCAACCGCCTTGGTAAAGGGATCGACTAGGGTACAGGCTGATGAAGGTTGATTAGAGCCAACTGGAGGCACAATATTCTCAGTAGTTCCCAGCATTTTAACCGCTTTATTTGGTAGCGATGTCTGAGAACAACCAACACTCAGGGTGAGCAAAGCCAAAATAGTGGCTCTATAGAGTCGAAGGCAAAGTTGAGGCATTGCTATTAGTTTCTCAATTCTTTGCTTTTATTGGATACTATTGATGCTACCCTACTACTGTTACTTTTTTAGCACCACCTTAGATCTCGAATGGATAATTTTTTGAAAAATACTAGGCGAGTAATTGTAGCCACTACAGGAATGGTTGCTTTAACCTCCTCAGTTTATTTGGGTAGCGCTAATGCTCAATCTCTTACTAACACTGAGACTTTTCTAATCGCCCAAACTCTCGGGGGAATTCAAAGAAAAATATCCTTGTCAGAAGTGCCATTTCCTGTTATGAGTTCAGTACAAGCTGTCGCTGGTACTGAGCCTAGCTATGCCGGAGTTGAACTGAAGCCAGATGGTTCCCTAACTTACGAATTGGGTGGTCAAAATCAACAAGGTTTTAAATTCGAGGTAGAAGTCACCCCCGAAGGAAGAATTATTGAGGTTGATGAACAAGTTGAACGGAGTGCAGTTCCTGAAACTGTTTTCAAAGCCTTTGACAAGTGGTTGCCAAATTATGAAGTGAGGGAGATTTGGCGCAGTACTCGTCTCGGGGAATTTGTCTATGAATTGGGAATTCCAGATTTTTGGGTGGAAGTTAGTGCCGACGGTAGTAGGTTGAGTATTCTTAAAGCAGATGAGTAAACAACAATGAAGACTTGGAAAATGCATAACTGGCAAAGATTAATAGCTGCTACCTTAACCTCAACAACTATCGCTTTCACGACTATTGCTGCTTCTGCTCAGTCTCTTCGGGGTGGTGGTGCTTCTTTTCCTGAACTTCTTTATAAACGTTATAACCAAGAGTACGAGCAAGAAACAGGTGAAAGGTTTAAATACAGCACCATCGGTAGTGGTGGTGGCATTAGGTTATTCACTAATCAAGTTTTAGACTTCGGTTCTACCACTTTAATTCCTACTCCAATTGAGGAAAATCAAATAGAAGGTGGATTACTGATGGTACCAACGGGCGGCAGTGCTTTAGCAATTGTTTATAATCTCAAAGATGTAACCACTGACGTCAGGTTATCTCGAGAACAACTAGTCAAAATATTTACTGGTCAAATTAGCAATTGGAAACAAGTTAATTCCCGCTATCCTGACAGAAAAATTCAAGTTGTAGTTCGTTCTGATAGTAGCGGTAGCACCTTTGTCCTTACTAAGTACCTGCGTAAAATTAGTGACGGTGAGATAGCCGCTAGCAGAGAACCTAATTGGGGATTTGACATCTTCGCCACCCGTCCCCAAGATAGTGGAGTTGCTGGAGAAGTACGAAGAACAGATGGTGCCATTGGCTATGTTCAAGTAGGGGTTGCTCTTCAAAACAACTTGCCTGTAGCTAGACTGGAAAATCAGTCTGGTCGTTACGTCAGACCAACTTTAGAAGAAACCCAAAAAGCTCTGTCTAATATCAAGTTTAAGGAGGACTTTACTAGCGAAGAAATCAATGACCCAGAAGATGGATATCCGTTGGTAAGTTTGACTTGGTTATTAGTTAATAAGAAATATCTTAACCCAACCATTCTTGAAAATACTAAGGACTTATTGAGATGGATCTTAACTAAAGGACAAACATTTAATGAAGAGGTAGGGTATACGCAAATCCCCGAAGATATAGCAAAGCAAGTAATTGAAACTGCTGATCAGGAATTGAGGGTTATTCCTTATTAGTGCTAAGTATAAATTAAGTAATAAGTAATAAGTAATAAGTAATAAGTAATAAGTTAAGAGGGAAATTGTTATATGAAGGATAAATTGATAAGCTTACTTAACCAGTTGTTAATGGTGGATGTTTTTCTGGTATTGTTTAGCTTTGTTTGGTTAGCGCTTGCACTATTAGGTAAATCAATTGGTATTCCCCTAGGATTTGATCTCTGGTATAGCCTTTGGGAACCAGTGTTTACTCCCGCAATTGGTCTGCTAATGGCTGGTGCGATCGCAATTGGTATCATCAACAAACTCAGACAGAAATTTACATCCCCAAACAAGTAATAAGTTTTAAAGAAAAAACTAGCAAAGAATAAATATCTTAGTCCTCACTTATTCCCTATTACTTATTACTTATTACTTATTACCTATTACTTATTACTTATATCCCCTAAACCTCCACTAGTTAACTTGATGATGTCCATCAGGATAAATAGTTAAGCTGCCAACGTAAGCATGAGAGAGATCAACATTCTGAGCACGAAATAAATTACAACCTCTCAGTTGAGCTTTAGTGAGGTTAGCCCTAGCCAAATTAGCTCCACTCAGGTTAGCATTAGTGAAGTTAGCGAAACTGAGGTCAGCCCCAGATAAATCTGCTCCTTGTAAATTGGCTCCCTCAAGATGGGCACCCTGTAAATTGGCATGGCGCAAAGTAGCTCTAAATAAGTTAGCTTCCTGAAGGTTTGCTTGAGATAGATTAGCCTGGTTGAGCTGGGCATTACTCAATTCTGCTGAGAGTAGTTGAGCTTGTTGCAATTGAGCCTGATTCAAGTTAGAGTAGGGCAGATAGGTTTTTTGAAGATTACTACCAATAAATTCAGAGCCTCGTAACTTCGCTTCAAATAGCTCAGCTCCGCTGAGATCTAAGCCGCTAAAGTCTCTTTTGCCACTGACGTATTGAGCCTGTAACTCTGCTCCACTAATTTTCTTCATCTGCACCTTCGTCTACGACATACCTCACACTTACTCAAAGGGAAGCGTGAGGGTTGTTGCTGGGCAAGTCAAGCCTCTGCTACCTCTTGGCAGTCAGACTTGTCATGCTTTGTCAATCTGTATTTCTACTTATTAATTCCTTTCAACGGTAAAGCACAGCAGCATGATATTTATTTTTCTAACTTTTTTTCTTAAGATTTGTAAATAATCTATGCTCAATATTGAGAATATCAATTATAGGACTTACACAGTGAAACCAAAAATCGTGGAATTCCACAGTTTCGTTCAATAATGGAGAGCATTGGGAGTTTTCAAGTCTCCCCATCTCCCCATCTCCCCATCTCCCCATCTCCCCGTCTCCCCCTCTCCCCATCTCCCCATCTCCCCATCTCCCCATCTCCCCATCTCCCCATCTCCCCATCTCCCCATCTCCCCATCTCCCCCTCTCCCCCTCAAATCTAGGCTCTCGGCTCCACCGCCTCCATCATCAGAATTGCTCCCTGACGTGTCTTATTGTGATCAATGAGGGGATCACAGGTGATGCGACACTCAATTGCTTGACCAAGGCGGTTAGTAGCACTAATTATCACTTCTAGATGATCCTCTCCACTTAGAGAGCGGTTAATTGTTTCCCTGACTTGGTCAACTGGTAAACCCATATTGAGGTTAAAGAAAGACTGTTGCACCACTTCCTCACTGCGCAGCCCCCAGAGGTTGTAAGCCTGATTATTCCAGGAGAGGATATTGTAGTTGCGATCAATGACTACAACCCCAGCCTGGAGACTAGCAAGGATGGAATTCAAGAAAGCATTGGTTTGGTTGAGTTCATCAGTGCGCAGGCGTAATTCATCGTTAATTGTTTGCAGTTCTTCATTAGTAGACTGGAGTTCTTCATTCATAGTCTCCAATTCTTCGTTAGTAGACTGCATTTCTTCGTTGGTGGTTTCCAATTCTTCATTGGTAGATTGCAGTTCTTCGTTGGTGGTTTCCAATTCTTCATTACTAGACTGCAGCTCCTCATTGGCAGTTTCAAGTTCCTGATTAGCACGCTGAAGTTCCGACTGGAGTTGGTAGTAGCGCGTCACATCAGAGAAAACGATGCTTACCCCTAAGACATCACTGCCGCTTTCCTGCAAAGGCAAAAAAATCACCTTCAAATACTTGAAATTCCCTGCTGACAAAGAATAGCTGACATTTTCGACGATAACACTACAGCCTTCTTTGTAAACTTGTTCGATGCGGGAGCGCAATTCCAAGGGACGGTAAGAAATTTCCAAGTCTTGCAAGAGTCTACCTAAATCCAAGGAACTAAGACCAAACATTGAGCAAGCCGCTAAATTCGCCATAACCAGATTTCCGTTGAAATCAACGACAATCTGAGCTTCAGGGGCAGTGTTAAAAGCTATTTCCTGTAGGTTTATATTGTTAACTAGATATTTGCTAGCCTCTTGATCTCCACTGCCAGCTAGCATTAAGAGTCGGTCTCGCAGGTTAACCTTAGGCACCCTGGAGAAGATGCGGTATTGTAGGTTGAGGGGACTAAATAGATTAGCGTGAGTGAGCAACATCTCCGCTTTGCCCAAAAACAGAGCGCCGATATCATTGAGGGCAAAGTGAAAGCGAGCTAGAATGCGTGCCTGGGTTTCGGCATTAAAATACATTATGGTGTTGCGGCATATCAGTAAATCCAGGCGGGAAATTGGTGCATCCTGGACGAGGTCATGGCGACCAAAAATTACTGAGCGACGTAGATCAGAGCGGAAAATATATCGGTCTCCAAATTTCTCAAAGTATCGCAGCTGAAGTTCTTCAGGAACAGAGTCAATTTCCTCACTGCTGTAACTAGCATGGCGAGCCTGAAAGAGAGCTTCTTCATCGACATCAGTGGCATAAATTTTGACCCGTTGGCGGAACTTTTCTAATCCGAGAGCTTCTGCTAAAATCATCGCTACGGTGTAGGTTTCTTGCCCGGAAGCACAACCAGCACTCCAAACTCGAATTGGTTCTTTTAAAAGCTTCCGGTCAAGAACACGGGGAATAGTATGATGTCGTAGGTAGTCCCAGGCAATTTTATCCCGAAAAAATGCCGTAACATTGATCAAGATTGTATTAAACAGGGGAATAAATTCCTCTGGGTAAACTTCCAGATAGTCAAGGTAATCTGTGAAGTTATTAATATTGACAGTATGCATGCGCTTATTTACTCGGCGCTTGAGGCTGGAGCGCTTGTAACCAGTGAAATCAAAACCACGGGCTCTTCTTAGGTAATCTAATAGTGTTTCAAATGAACGGTCTTCGTCGTTAGTTTTCATAAATATTATCTCTTTGGAATATTATCGAAATTAATATGGGTTAAATACCCCACCGTCTCTTGCGGTGCATAAAATTGGTTGGGGTCAAATCCCTATCCTTTGAAAGTCCCCGCGTCTTTAACCATGTGAGGAGTTTGAGAGGAGATCAAAACCGATAGCGCACACTAAAATACAAACCATCATCCTGGATATTATCACCTCGATCATCGATATCAACTAAAGGGATACCATAGTCAAGGCGTATTTCCATTTGCGGCTTTACTTGCCAGATTAAACCCAGACCCAGACCAGCTAAAAACTGCTCAGACTGTAATTCTCTTAAACTATCGTTGCTGGGATTATCTGGGTTATTCCACACATAACCAGCATCGAAAAAAGGAGCTAATTGTAAAGTCGTATCACCAATTACATTACGCTCCAAAATAATACGGTCTTCAATAGAGAAGCGCACACCATTATCACGCCCTCTAATGTTTTGTCGATAGCCCCTTAAAGATTGACCACCACCAAGTAAAAATTGCTGGGAAGGCAAGAGACTATTAGATGTTAGTTGAATATCAGCTCCAACAATTAAAAAGTTATTCTCACTCAGAAGTTGCACGCGTTGTAGTTGACCTAACCAACTAAGAAAACGTCCATCTGGATCTGGATCTGGATTAACACTAGCACCAAACCAACCAGTGCCAAGACTAAAGAGTGATCGCGCCGACCAAGCTCCCTTGAGATCGCGGCGCAGATAGTCTTGTCCAAACTTAATTATACTAGTTCTAGTAATACCTTCAGAATCAGCACCAGGACCACCGAAGCCCACGCCATCAACTAGGGACTGATTTTCCTGGAAACTAAAGCCTAAGGAGAGGGCAAATTCTTGGCGAGTTGTGCGCACCAAAGGCTGACGTAAACTAAATTCGTAAAGTTCAGAATTCCCTTCAAATTCAAAAAGTTCTCTAAAGGGTTCTTCAGTAACTTCAGAGCGATTGAAAACTGTCCGTAATTGTAGAGTACCGTTTTTTGGATTTAGAGGTAAACGATAGCTAGTTTCAAAAATATTAGAGCCGCCAGTGGTTGAACGTTCATAGGAAGCAAAGATTTCATCGCCATTGCCAGTGAGATTACGATAACGCAACTCGCTACTCAATCTTTCTGAACCAATACTAGGCGTAGAGTAATTGTCAACACTTAAATTGCCTTCAAAAGGATTAGCTTCAGTGACGCGAACAATAATAATACTCTCTCCAGTCCTGGTTCCTGCTCGCAGACTAGCTTCTATATTCTCAAATAGGGGGTCAATGCGCAGCAGTCGCAATTGGTCTTCTAATTTAGCAGTGTTGAGTGGTTTTCTTGCACCTAAAAGTATGCGAGAGCGGACATAATTTTCTAATCGCTTTGCCCCTTCGATTCTAATCTCTTCAATTCTCCCCTCGATTACACGAATTTCCACGATGCCATCTTTAATCTCTTGATTTACAACAATCGCTCTAGAAGTGATAAAGCCCTTCTCCAGATAAAGCTGGGTAATAGCATCTGCAACTTCTATAAGCTGTTCGAGAGTGAGGTAGTCTCCCTCAAAAGGTGCTGTAATCTCCTTTAACTGCTTTTGAGAGAAAATACTACTACCAGTAACTTCAATTTTCTCAACTAGAATAGCCTGTGAATCAGGAGCAGTTTGAGGTTCTGGTGTTGGGGGTACCTGAACAGGGGGTTGATTACCTGGTGGCAAAGGTTCTAGCTTAGGTGGGGGTTGTGGAAAACGGTCTTGATTAGGATTAGGTTGGGCTGTTCCTGGAGTGATGGGAAAATTCTGTGCCATGAAAGGAGAAGAGTGCCAGGAACCAGAATCAATCATAGTTGGTTTCAACTTCACCTGATTGTAGAAACCGTCAAGACGATGTGAATTTAAACCCCAATCTGGGAATAACTCAGCTCCTATTGCTTCTTTATTCTCTCCAGACTCCAGACTCCAGACTTCTGAGTGCTGAGTTATAACTCTGGTAGTAGTTTCTAAAGAGTATTGCCCAAACTGCTGTAGTGCAACTGAAGATTCCTGCGCCACAGCAGCAATTGGACTTTGGCAGAATACTGCACCTGTGGCGAAACTACAAGCAATTCCTACAGATAGCGGCGAGAGCTCGCCTGGAAGACGCTTCGAGAGCGTACCTTTGATTAAAAACTCAGACCACAGCAATCCCATATTTGAGTGCATCAAGTCGATTTTTCTCCTTGGGTAGATGTGTTGAGTACTGCCACCCAGAATCAGAGTGAGTATTTGCAAGCAAATCGCTCACTGTTGATTAACCCCCTTTTTCTCATACAAGAAGGTGGGAAGGATGTCAAAGGATTTGAGCAAACTAATCCCGCTAGGTGCTAATCGCTATAGTAGTGATTCTCAGCAATTGGTTCTAAATCTAATATGAACTACTCACCCCTGGGCTCCAGCAGGGGTGAGTTTCTCTCCCTCATTGACCTCTCCTGGCGTTAAAACGACGAGGATTCAAGCGGTTGCTGCCGAGCGTATTAAAATGACGCTCCTACGCGAGAGTTTCCCAGATTTTATATCTGGTAGGCACTCCTCAAAAATACCCCACAGACCAAGGCTTTGTTCACACTTAACTGTGTCTCTACCTTGCGCAAAAAGTTGGCAGCGCCGTTAATATCTGCGTTAACTTCAGTACCATTTTTTGTCCGATACATACCTCTAGATACTCGTCTTCCGGATGGCTTCCACCGTTCGGGTTTTTCACCAAATTTTGGCAAGAAATCTCCCTCTAAAAAACTGCTCTTTGAGGTGTAGGACTCTTCGGTTTCAATAAATTTTAATCCATACTGTTGGCATAACTGAGCCATACGTTCTTTGAGTTTAGCAGTAGGCACTCCTACAAACTCTTGGTTGTTTTTTTTTGCCCATTTCAATACGGTTTTTATTGCCTTGGTTCCAGCCAAAGACAATTGTGCCAAGGTCATGACTTAAGCAGTAGTTAATTACTAATCTTGCTGCTTTGTTGAGAGCATTTCTCATCTGACGATTACGACGCTCTGAAAGTTGAGCTAGTTTTTCATCCCAGTAATCTTGAGCTTTGTTCTTTTTTCCCTTAGCCACTTGCTTGTTGTACCACTGGTTAAGGCTTTTAACTTTCCTACCATCGACAATAAAGCTGTCTCCGTCAGTAGAAACACAGGTTAACCAGTTGTTCAAACCTGGATCTATACCTAAAGTTCGGCATGAAGAAAATAGGCATTATGTTCTACTTGACCAAAGGTAAAAAATGCTTGCCTCAACAAATATGTGCCACAATTAACCAGTTTGTTAGCTTGTTGACAGATGAATATCAAAATCTCTTTTTCTAATTCATCAGGATGAAGCATTATTTGTTGGCATCCGTACAGAAATATCACCTCCTTCAATTTTTACCTCATATTTATTGCTAGGAGATTGGTAAAATAGGTGGCATCGAACTACCTATTTTACCCTGCTATCCATCCCCACCGTATAGACGGATGGGGAATTCCGCAGTTTTGTTAAGCCTTGGGAATGTCAGTTTGCATCACCAATGTGATTAAAGCTGGGGCAATATCAGCAAGCGGCAGGATAAAATCCACTGCTCCAGAATTGATTGCTGCACCAGGCATTCCAAAGTAATCTGCTGTTTCCTCATCTTGAGCGATAACTGTACCACCCATTTTTTCGATTGCTTGGATTCCCATGGCACCATCACTGCCTGTGCCAGTTAGGACAACTGCAATCGCTCGAGCTTGGTAGCTAGCTGCTACAGAATCAAATAGCAAGTCAGCAGAGGGGCGAACAAAATGCACCAACTCTGTCTGACTCAGGCTGAGTGTACCATCCTGGTTAACTAGCAAGTGGCGGTTAGGCGGGGCGATATAGACCATTCCTGGACTCAGACAGTCTCCTTCTTGGGCCTGCTTAACCTGTAAGGGGGTACGTCTACTGAGAATCTCTGCCATTAATGAGCGGTGTCTGGGGTCGAGATGCTGCACGATTACCAGCGCTGCTGGGAACTCAGCAGGCAAGTTAGATACAACTTCTGTTAAAGCCTGAAGTCCTCCTGCTGAGGAGGCTATGGCAACAAGATCAAAGGCTGCATCAGCAAAGTGCGGAGGTTGATTTTGTTCTGATTGAGAATTTGGGTTTTGCATGAGTTCCCATGAATATAACGAAGCGTGCCTTCTGACCGCTTCGTCACACGTTCAAAATCTATGCTTTTCAAAGCCTACTCTGCGAGTGAACTACCTACATCATAATCTCTGATTTGATTTAGGCTTCGTGTCTCATTCGCCGATTCCTCCACACTAAAAGTGTATTGGTCTTAACTAAGCCATTCTAGGACAGCTTCTTCCTTGGTGTTAGTTTGGCGTGATGGGGTCTGGCGGTTAAACTTCATATGGATAGAGCGAGTCTGTTCACCATCTGCCGCCACAGCCATGATTGGATAGTCAATCAAACCATCTTGGAAAGACATCTGGAAGCGGAAAGTGCCATCAGGATTGAGCTTGACTGGTTGCCCACCAATGGTTACAGTGGCATCAGGTTCAGTGGCACCATAAACAATTAATTCGGCATCAGCAACCAACCAGAACTTGCGAGGACGAATTGGAGGCATAGAAGCGCTGAAGCCAACACCAGACATACCAATGCCAGACATATTCAGACCAGATACAGTGGGTACAGCCCACATGCCTACACCAGAGGGGAAGACAAAGGAACTGATGGCTTGCTCAGGAGCCATTGAACCTGGAACATGTTGCATAGAACCGAACAGAGAACCGGCAACGCGCTGCGCTTCTGCAGATTCTGCCATGCTGAAGATCTCCTCGTAGATGGGGTTCCCAGCTGCGTCAACTGCAGCACCAAGCTTCCTGCTGGGGGGAACCAATTCCATAATGGTCTTGCCGCGTAGATCCTCCTCCCAATCAACAGTTAGGAAGTGGTCTTCAATCCAGTCAGAAGGAAATACAGGGGGAACATGAACTGGTGCAGAACGAGCTAGAACCAACCAACGACCATCAGCACAACGGTAGCCGATATCAACAGCATAATCGCGATCGCTCACTGGTATAGGCAAATACCATTCCCGTGCTAGCTCATCGCAAGGGTATTCCTGAATGCTGTGGGGGCTTTGGTAATCCAGGTTGATGTCGGTAACATCATAAATCCGCAGTGCTAATTGCTGGCCTCCCTGACGGCGCAAGTCTTCTTTGTGTTCATTAGGAATATCCCAATAGGTGTAAGCCCATTGTGGATCACGAGGCATCAGGACAACTCGGCTCTCACCATAACCATCTGGTAAATCCGCTAATCCCTCATCAACAGATGCTAGGGTACCACCAAGGAGGTCTTCTTGACCTACTACAAATTTTGCTGTTTCCACTTCTGACTGTGCCTCCAGTGTAAGAGATGAATTGGTTGGAAATCTTGTGTGCTGTACTTTTTGAATTTCTGCAAGTAACTGCGCTTTGCGCATCCGGCTGTAACGAGAGATGCTATATTCACTAGCGACTTTACGTAGTTGTCGCAATGTCATCTCTTCTAAGGGGGGACGTTCTTTTGCCATTTACTTATGCTCTCCAATGACTAAGCTGGCTGGTACTTCAAGTTTTTGTTAATAAAATATGTTTATCTTCATGCAATGTGTCCAAGGGTTCAAGCGCTTATTTGGTCTGGCTTTGTAAACAGGGGTGTTGGAGACCACTTTTAGGAGATTAACCGTATCCGTTGATTAACCTTTCGGTTAAGCTTCAAAAAAGCAGAGCCAACAGCATCCAAGTCTGCGATGGCTGTACCATCCCCTGGTTGCTGATTACATCCAGAAATACTGACAATTAGTATTTCTTTGGGATCGCTTCCTTTAATTTATGTAACAGAAGTACCCCGGGTGAGGTCAAGGGGTTCTAAGAACCAATTTCAGTGAATTAACGATTTTATGGGCAAGCAGGGGATCATAATGTCATGAAATCATAACAAAACAGCTTGACTGGGATCAGAATAAGTCAAGTTTTCAAAGATCCTGTAACTCCTTCAAGAAGTTCAGAATTTAGAAGTCTCCGAGTAAGGAGTTACAGGCAACGCCCGCAGGAGTTCCTAATGTTCTTATTTAGTAATGTTCATGGCTTGGAGTACAGGTGAGCAATTAGTTGCAGGATAGTGAATAACGCTAATGCCTCCCTGACTCAGTGGTAAACGCCACAACTGATCAGATTTCAGACCTAGCACTTGAGACAAAATACTCTTGATGATGGTTTCACTGGCAACTACCAAGCCTGTAATTAAGCTAGTTGCATCCATTCCTTCTGAAGCAACACTTGAACGTCGAGATAAAATTGCTTGTTGCCAAGCCTGGGGAAAGTCATCCCTCAAGACTTGGAATTGTATAGCGGCTGGATGATACTTGAGGATGACTTCAGCTGTTGTATGGGAGCTGGCAAGATCACTGCTGAGACTAAAATTTATCGACTCATGTTTGAGAAATTCTGCAACCTTCCTGGTTTGGTGTAAATTAATGCCATCAGAGGGTAGTAGCAAAAGACGCAAACCTTGCTTGCCTTTTTTCATTTTAGGTAGTGTTTCACCTAATTGAGTGGTGACATTTAACACTTCCAGCTGAGCTTGATGAATCTGCGGAACAGAAAAATTCAAAATGCTAACACCGCAATTTGACTGCTGAAGAGTGTGATAGTATTCAGGTTTCAAGTTAATAGCGGTGCTAATCAGAGCGCGGTTGGTGCCACCATGACTGACAATTAAAACAGTTTGACCTGTATGGCACGGTAAAATCTCCTGCCAAAATTGCTGTGCTTGTTCGTAGAGATCAAGAACAGGAAAAAACTGCTGCTTGAGGGAGTTGGCAACTGCAAGATTTCCCCGTGATATCTGTACAGAAGTAGCATGCAATGTTTCTACATTGGCATGCCATGTCTGTGTATTTTGAGGTTTCCTCATTTGAAACTTGTGGGGTTGCTCTTGCCAAAAGCGGTACTGTTGAGCGAATTGTTCTTGCACATAATTTAAGGGCAAGCCTTCCCAAAGATGCATACTGATTTCTTGTAGCTTGTCATGCACATGTAAAGGGCATAAATCATCTACAGCTTTGTTCATTGCCCCCAGAATCTGAATAGCTGTCTGTTGGGCGCGTTGGCTGCGACTAACGTAAGTTGCTTTTATCCCGAGTTCTTTGAGAGCAATACCTGTTTGGTAGGCATAGTTATGACCTTGTGAAGTTAAAACGGAATCATCGCCATTGCCTTGGTATATACCCTGTTCATTGTAGTTACTTCCACCATGACGTACTAAAATTACTCGCGTGCTAGAAGTATCGGTGATGCACAATCCTGTATCTGGTCTTGATGACATATGTCGTTTTTCTTATTGGGGTTATTAATTTTCGATTGCGATGTTTTGACAAACGATAGATGCCAATGCTTCGCCCCACTGCATGAGGGGTATAACCCCCCATTAGTTAGTCATAATATAAAATTAATTAATATTAAGCAAAGAAAAATTGATGTATACACTCACAATTAGTCATTAAAGCCTGACATTGTGAGTTGCTCGGCGAATTTCAAGAGAATCCGCGCCCTGCTGCGCTGATGACAGGGATTCTCGCAACATCTCAGAATTTAGAATTAAGAGAAAGCTTTGAATGAATTTATTGGGAAATAACGCATGTAGGGGCGCACTACAGTGCGCCCCTACAGGGGTGGATAAAAGCATTAAAGACACGGAGACACGGAGACTTTCAAAGGATGGGGATTTGACCCCAACCAATTTTATCACCGCAAGTGACGGCGGGGTATTTGACCCATATTAATTTCGATAATTAATTAGAGACTTCAGCCAATTCGATCACGCGCTCTTCCCAATCTTTCACCAAAAAATTTAGTGGCTTCTGCTTGCGAACTTTGTACTTGAGGCGTCGCATCTGTACTCGCATCAACAATTGTTCTAGACATTCATGGTCAAAACAAACGTGGCGTTCGTTATTTTTAGCGCCATAGCTTGCCCCTGAAATCACATGCAACTGCGTGTTCTTTTTAAGCTGATACCACAACCCTTCAGTGCCGTTAAGCTGCGTAGTACCAGTACCTCCCATGCCAGTTGACATATACAGGGGATCGATACTTGTTGCTCCTAAGGTTTGTTCGTAGTTGTAATAATAATGTAGAGGAACCTCTGCAGCGGCAAGTTCGAGAACACCTTCATAAAAATTCTGAGCCACCTCTAAATTGGTGACCATGATCGTATGGACTTTGGGAGCGCTGGTGAGAAACATCCACATGGCAACCCCATAGGCTGCCAGCAGCATAACCATGATTCCTTGAGTAGAGAACAGGCTATCTATAGGCAAAAACGCCCCAAGTGGTAGCGGCTGAAGTAGAAAAGAAATAACATCAACTGATACAATCATGAACTGACAAAGCGTGATGAGCTGGTTTTAATCGTGATTAATCTATGATTGCGGTTGCAGGTAAGATTATTAGCACTATCCCTGTCCACAGATGTTAACAAATCTAACTAAGTTCCACCATCGCTTACTGAAGGAAAGCTTCAGTTGTCGCAAATTTAACTTGCATGCTTTAGATAGATAGACGGGGAGATGGGGAGATGGGGAGATGGGGAGATGGGGAGATGGGGAGAGGGGGGAGGGGGAGAGGAGGAGAGATCAATGATTAACTATTCGCCTCCTAAACTCCCGTATCCTGTCTTCTGTATTTCTAGAAACGACAGAAATTGTAATTAAAATACACGAAAACTTCAGACATTATTTAAATTCTTTATTTAAATTGTAAAGATTGTGCAAATTCCGAATTTTCCCGAATCCAATCATCCACTTGTAAAATCACTCTTCCATCACAGTGATCAGGAACTGCTGACACTGTTTCAGCGCTATCGAGAGCAGGGTAAGTATTTCACGGCAATTTTCTGTCGTTATAGTCCGTTAGTCTACACTCTGATTAGGCATTCAGCGCGATCGCCTGTACAAGCAGATTACTTGTTTTCTTTGACTTGGC
This sequence comes from Symploca sp. SIO3C6, assembly GCA_010692425.1. Classification (GTDB taxonomy): domain Bacteria; phylum Cyanobacteriota; class Cyanobacteriia; order Cyanobacteriales; family Coleofasciculaceae; genus SIO3C6. Next base: position 36,996 of record JAAHHJ010000018.1, read on the forward strand.
GTCATATATACCACGAAATGGGTGGACTTGATTTGCGCAATGGCAATGTTATGGGCTCCAGTTCCTTGCAAAGCTGGCTGATTAACCAGACGGCTATTTGCATTAATTCTGCCGATTTGCCACCAGTGGAGTCAATTTACTACAATCTCAAGGCAGCACCACCACCTTTGTGGTGTTACCTCGAACAAGCATTAGACCAGCTGCTGCCGGTAATGCGGTTAATGGTAGTTATGGCACAGACTTTCCATTGGAGCGAAACTAGAATTGCTGCTTATTTACAGGCAGAGGGAGAAGAAATTCCACCAGCACAAGTAAAAAATAAGCTTCAAGAAGGATATAGACTTCTCGAAACAGCTTTACCCCAAGACATTCGCGTGATTTATTTAGGCGAAGAACTAACCGAAACACCGCAGGAGTCTAGTACTACTCTGCCAATTTTCAATTGATTGTTTAGGGTTCATGGTTGATTGTTCATTGCTCATTGCTTAGGGTTCATGGTTATTGTTCATCGCTCCTTGGCCTATATACCAAAGCTGTAGAATACTTTCCTCAATGAATCATGAACCATGAACTATGAACTATAAACCATGAACTATACTGTGAACTATACAATTTTTTTCAAAGCCTTGACTAAAGCTTACTGTTTTGCATTGATAGTTAGCATAGGGATTCTTGCTCCGACATTGCCCAGTAAGTCTCAACCAATTGACATTGAAGAACAACTAGCAATTCCTAGCGAAAATCGATTTGAGAGGGTGCTTAGGAATGAAGCAGATTCATTATTGCAGTTGGGAGGGCAGGCGCGTAAGCGTGGTAATTTGACAGAAGCGATCGCTTACTGGTTACAGGCACTAGAAATTTATGAGGAAATTGGCGATTTTGAGGCGCTTAATTTAACTTATGATTATCTAGGGCTTTCTTATGCTATGATAAGGGATTACGAAAAGGCAGAAGATGCCCTGCGGCGGCGCTTGGGGATGGCACGTTCTTTGCGAGATTTGCAGGGACAGATTTATGGTTTAAATAATTTGGGGACAGTGTTGCTGCAAAGGGGAGATTTTGAAGCGGCCCAAAAGACTTTTACTGAAGCCCTCGAAATTACTCGCAGTGTTAGGAATAGGCAGGGTGAAGGACTAACTTTGAGTAATCTGGGCTTAGCAGCATTCCATATGGGAAAATATGCAGAGGCGATCGAGTATTATGAAGCGGCTTTAGTACTACGGCCTAGATCTGAAAATGCCCAAGGCTCAGTTAATACTCGTAATAATATGGGAGATGCCTACCGTGCGGTTAACAACCCGAGGAAGGCTCTAGGTTACTATCGGACAGCGTTAATTATAGCTGAGGGTAACGGCGATATTTCTAATCAGTTTCGGGGACTAAGAGGTCTGGTACTATCTTATAAGGATTTACAACAGTATTCGCCAGCTCTGAAATACCTGAATCAATTACTAGTTTTAGCACAGGAACAAGGAAACCGTAGGGCTGAGTTAGTTTCCTTACGGTTATATGCCGAGATTTATAAAGCTACTGGCGACTTATTAAAAGCTAAGAATTTTTATGAACAAGCTATTACTTTAGCTAGTGCGATCGGAGATTCTAAGGAAGAAACCTTTTTACGCAACGATTTGGCTCAAATTATCTATGAAGGGCGTGGAATAGACTGAGTTTCGTTCATTGCTTATAGTTCATGGCAATGAACAAATCAAGGATTATACCGTCTTATAGGGCATCTGTGCACTAAACCTTAAGCTCCTACAATCTCTGGCTGTCAGAGATTGTAGGAGCTTTTTGCCGGATCTATGCTGCAAATTGCTGAAAGATTTAGGCAATATAAATTACAGGTTTACTAGTTTTCTGTTTTATAGATACCCTCTTATGGTCAGCTCGAGATCCTTACTGGTATTACTGGTACAAACCTTCGTTAATGGTGTCTTCTGTTATCTTATCAACCAATTGCCTGCAATCAAAGAACTAGGCATTAAAGAGCCTGGTGATGTCTTGGGGCTGATATTGTTAAGTGCAGTAGTTTTTAGCTTCGTTAATGGGCTAGAAACTAGCCCTCAGCAAAATACTGCCAAGACAAACTCTCAAGGTGGGCTTTGGATCATTGTTCTGTTACCCCTTATCATCAATATAGCTTTGTTTTGCTTACTCAAGCTTGGCTTTCAACCCCGGTTCTTGCAGCGCTTGAGTCCCAATATCTCTGTAATTTTCTTGGTATTGGGTATATTGCTGCCCACATTGATGATTCTAGGGGATAAGTCACGTCTGAGAAAGCTAATATATTTAAGCCTTTTTGGTGCTGGAGGTTTTGTAACTTTTAATTTAGCATGGAATCGTCAATGGTTCAAAGTTGTTGTCTTAGCAAGCTTAACCTTGATGACGGCACTTTTACCTATTGTCGAAAGATTTATCAAAACTTTTCGAGAGCAAGGTGAAAAAAAACTTACTCCGCTGTTGTTTGCCTTAATAGATGCCTCAGCAAAGAGCATGATTAGCAAACTGGAAATGCTGGTGTGGGAATTAACTTCACCATTTAAGCACCAATATTACCAACACTTGGTTTATACCTATCGTACCTATCGAACTCAGGGACTGAAAACGCCAGGGGCATTTACACCAGATTTAGATAAGGTGTTTGTGCCACTGCGAATGGCATCAAAAAGCCCAGGGCAGATATCCCCAGCAATGATTCAGAAACATGAATCTGCCGGAAAACTACGTATCTGGGATTTTTTGGTAGAAATGCGCAGGCAACCAGCCTATAAACGCATAGTTGTAATTGGTTCACCTGGCTCAGGAAAAACCACGCTTTTAGAGAATTTAACTCTAACCTATGCCCAAGATGCCCAGCTTGAAAAACATCCCAAAGCGCCAAAACTTATCCCAGTACTATTGTATCTGCGGAAAATTCGTGAGGAAATTACCAGTAGTCAGCCTCTCGACTTGGCACAGCTAATTACCAAACGATTGAAGAGTCAAGAATCGAGTCTAAAACTGGAACTACCCCCGCAATGGTTTGAGAATAAGTTAAAGCAGGGGAAATGTTTGGTGATGTTGGATGGGTTGGATGAAGTAGCAGATGAAACCCAACGTCAGCAAGTTAGTAGTTGGGTAGACAAGCAGATGGGAAAATATCCTGAAACTACCTTCATTATGACTTCTAGACCTTTTGGCTACCACAATGTTCAACTACAACAGGTGGGAATTTCCCTAGAAGTAAAACCATTTAACCTCAAGCAGATGGAAGAGTTTCTGCACAATTGGTATCTACAAAATGAAGTTCTACGTCAAGCACGAAAAATAGATCCAGGGGTGAAGGCAAATGCTGAAATTAAAGCCAATGATCTGATTGAACGTATTAAAAATCATCCAACCATAGCAGCAATTGCTCTCAACCCTTTGCTGTTGACGATGATTGCTACGGTTCACGATAACCGAGGTGCACTACCAGGATCGCGACTAGAACTCTATGAGGAGATTTGTGAAGTATTATTGGTACGGCGACAGGAAGTTAAAGGTATCGTTGATCAAATACAACTAAAAGCAGCGCAAAAGCAATCTGTATTGCAAGTGTTAGCGCTGGAGTTAATGAAACTGAAAACCCGTGAATTTACCCTAGCTGTTGCTAAAGATATTGAAGATCAAATGACAGCAGTGGCAGGTAGTAGAGCCAATCCCCAGGATTTTCTAAAGCACATTGAGCAAGTCTGTGGGTTGTTAGTAGAAAGGGATGTCGGTGTTTATGAATTTGCTCATCTGAGTTTTCAGGAGTATTTAACAGCAGTTCAGGTTAAAGAAACTAACCAAGAACAAATTTTAATTGATAACATTAACAATTCCTGGTGGCACGAAACTATCCGCCTATATGCAGCGAGAAGTGATACTACTAAATTGATTCATGCTGCCCTGGAAAGTCCTACAATTGACTCTTTAACTCTTGCCTCAGATTGCCTAGAAGAAGGCAAGAGTGTTAATCCTACAGTGAGGCAAAGGCTGGAAGAAAAGTTAGCAAGTGGTTTGGAATCGACTGAACTAGAAATTGCTAAGTTGGCTGCACAGGTAAAGTTATCACGACGATTGAAGTATGCTGCGAATTGATGAGAATCGAGAAATTGATACTAGCTATATAACCTGCGCCGAGTATCAACTTTTTATTGATGAAAAACTAAAAGTTGGTGAATATCACCAGCCTGCTCATTGGACAACCAGTAGATTTGCGTCTGGAGATGCCAATAAACCGATTACTGGAGTAAAAGTTGGTGATGCTGAGGCATTTTGTGAATGGTTAACTCAGCATTACCCTACGACAGGGTTTAGATACAGAATTCCTACTTTAGCTGAAGCACAAGAGTATCCAGCTAAAGAAAAACAAATTGGATGCTGGTGTAATGATGGAGAAAAGAAAACAATTACAGAAATAGAAGTTGAAGCAGCTCAATGGCAGCATTGGCAAAAAAATTTATATGATAGCCTCGACGATGATCTAGCTCGTGCATATGATTCAATTCTTAAGCTGATTAGTAATCATGCCAAGGCATTAAAAAAAGCTCTTAAGAGTGTCAATAACTCAGTTCGTGAAGGTAAGTTCTTTCTTAATCATGTGCTTACTAGTAACTTTGCCTACGATTTTGTTAATGAGCTTGACTTTGCTGTTAATCGTAGTCATGAACTTGATCGTGCTCATAATCGAGCCAGTAAATTGGCAGGGAGCCGCAGCCGTGATCTTGTCAACGCCTTACTGCTTTCGCCTTTAATGCTTCCCGCGATAGGTATTGTGCTTGCAGTAATTTTTTTCTTCTGTGCATTACTTGCTGTAGTACCTACGGTGGTGATGTGGATTTGGATCGAGATAGTATATAATACTACTATTTCAGATAATGTCTTGAATGGAATTGTTCTTATTTTTTCTATTGTTTTTTTTCTATTTTTTTCCGTTAAATCTTTCAATTCTATTTATGAATTTACCCACAACTTATTAAATAAAAACAATGTTACTCAACATACGGTTGCAACAACTGATGTTTTTTTCCTTGACTTAGCTCGTGCCTATAATCTTGCTCTTGTACTTAAAGGAGATCCGAACCGCACCTTTGTATCTGACAATACAAGTGCTTATGTTCATAAATTTCATACTATTCGTTCTTATCTGTTATTAATTTATATTCTCTGGGAATTACTCTCCAACATCTATGAAAAAGTCTCTAGCAATCGCGATATATTACAAGCTCGTAATTTTGCTCGTAAAGACTGTGAAACTTTCAGATTAGAGTATGCAGCTAAAAGAGATGATACTTGGAATATCTATACATCATTTCTTTTAATAGATGAACGACGCAAGGAAAATATGCCAGCATGGGAGGGAATTCGGATTGTTAGAGAGAGAATATAAAAATAAGTAATAAGTAATAAGTAATAAGTAATAAGTAATAAGTAATAATGGTAAAAAGAAGAGGCTGAATTATTACTGCGGTTGGAAGGGTAGGGGCAGCGCCGTGGTAATTTGGCAAAAGCGATCGCCTACTGGTTGCAGGCACTGGAAATTTATGAGGAAATTGGCGATTTTGAGGCGCTTAATTTAACTTTATGATTATCTGAGGCTGCTATGTCAGACCTATAATTATTACCTTTATGCAATAAATAATACTGTTGGGATTATTTTATTAAATTTTTTATGAGTTTATTATCGTTATCTTATTAGTTTTATAGGTTTAATCATCACTCTCGAAGAGATAGCATTTTATTCAGAAACTTACTTGGATATTGTCACTCGGGGAATGCAACAACCATGAAACTCAACTATCGCGGTGTCAGTTACGAGCCTCGGAATTCCCAACAGCAACTAGAACTACTGAAGATATTACCAGAACCATCACGTAGAATTGAACTCAAGTATCGTGGTGTTAGTTACAATCGGCATCATCTGTATTTGGCAAGAAAGCTTGAATTTGATAAAACACCTGAACTACAGCCAGTCATGCTGTAGGAAGATATCAAATCTCCTTCTACCACTCTCTCATTTAAAATATTTTTAGGTCAGAAAATTCAACTATTACTGTAGTGACCTGTCACATGGGTTAATTCTTCGAGCTTGAGTATATTTGACCTCTACTCGCATGAAAACGACGACAAACTGTGTCACTCTCGCTCGAAGTAGTTTTTTTTGTTTTTAAAAAACTTTGCCTAAAAGGAAACAAACCATGATTAAAAAAGGTGCTATTAATAATTCAACAATACCAAGGTTAATTACTCTCTCTTTAACTCTTGGATTAAGTCTGCTGAGCGGAGCTTGTGGTTTGGATTTAAAATCTAGTGAAGAAATTAATAAAAAACCAACTCCCCTATCTGATGCTCAGGTATACTATCGAGCTAGTGATAATTGGCGAACCTGTAGTGATCAACCATTACCTGCTGGACTACCTAAAGAATCTCAAGAATACGCAGCACGATGGTTCAAAGTTGAGGAAGAGGAAATTCAAGATTTGGCAAGCGCTCAAGCTCGATTCAAAGACAGTGGTCAAGTACACCAATCTAATAATCAACCTTTAACATATTTTCTCCACACACTTGATGCTTTTGTGATTACTTTTGAGGTAGAAGGTTTAACTGATAAGGTATGGCGTGTGTGTGTAAATCCAGTTGCCGAGACATAAAGCATTAACCATCCACAGCTATAGATTATAGGTAAGTAAACAATTATGAATATGAAGTAAATATGTAGGTTTTTCAATTTGACAGCCTGTCAGTGGAACAGTAGAAGTCAGATTTGTTAACTTGGATAAAGTGATATGAAGTTATCCTAATTCCCAGCTCTTACGTTCCAGAGTAAAGCTTTATCCATGGAATTTATTACTGATTCTGTTGTACTATCGCGGATGCAATTTGCATTAACCGCAATTTTCCACATGCTGTGGCCTGTTTTGACGACGGGAATGGCAATCTACCTTGTCATCGTCGAAGGCTTATGGCTAAAAACCCGTAACTCAGACTACTATCATCATGCTCGTTTTTGGTCAAAACTCTATGTTCTCAACTTTGGAATTGGTGTTGCCTCTGGTTTACCCATGGAGTTTCAATTTGGTACCAACTGGGCACCATTTTCTGAAGCAGTGGGTGATTTCTTCGGTAGTATTTTAGGGTTTGAAGCCTCAATGGCATTCATGCTAGAGGCAGGCTTCCTCGGCATCATGTTATTTGGTTGGGAAAGAGTTCCGCCCGTAATTCATTACCTAGCAACAATTATGGTTGCTTTTGGAGCCAACCTGTCAACATTCTGGATTTTAGTGGCTAACTCTTGGTTGCAGACTCCAGTGGGTGGTGAGTTTGTCGATGGTAAGTTTATTGTCAGTGATTACTTTCAAGCCATCTTGAATCCGTTTATGCTCAATAGCGTGTTGCATATGTTTTTGGCAACACTGGAAACTTCGTTGTTTGTCATTGGTGGAATTAGTGCCTGGTATATTCTTCGCCAACGTCATACAGCTTTCTTTTCAAAATCTTTCAAGATAGTTTTAGCTGCAGCGATCGCCATTGCCCCTTTACAAATTGTTATCGGACATTTTAGTGCAGAACAAGTCCGTGAGCATCAACCTTCTAAACTAGCAGCAATCGAAGCACAGTGGGAATCGATTCCGGCAGGACAAACTGCCGATTGGAGTTTAGTTGCACTGCCCAATAACAATACAGAAACCAACGATTGGGAAATTAAAATTCCCCAAGGCCTTGGCTACATTCTAGAATTCAAACCACAACTATCTGAACCGATTCAAGGTTTAAAAACTTGGCTACCAAGTGAGCGCCCTCGCCTGATTGGACTGATTTACTATTCCTTTCGTATCATGAGTGGCATCGGTTTTTTCTTAGTAGGGTTGATGCTGTTTAGCCTATGGCAATGGCTGCGAGGAAAGTTGTTGTCTGAATCGATCTCCCAACAAAAATGGTTATTGTGGAGTTGGGTGCTGGCGTCTCCACTAGGCTATATTGCTGTTGAGTGTGGTTGGATTGTTCGCTGTGTTGGTAGACAACCCTGGACAGTATATGGCAAACTCCGCACGGCTGATATGGCTTCTAATTTACCTGCAAACGAGGTTTTAGCATCATTAGCAGGTTTTTTCATTCTCTATAGCATTCTGTTTATTGCTGCCCTTTACTTTGGTCGTCGCATTATTATTAAAGGACCTAATCTCACATTGCCTGTCCCCAAAGTAGACGTGCAAGCTACTCTGGAAACCTCACCTGCTCAACATGAACCTAATCATCGCCCCCTCGAAGCCCAACAATAAGAGAAAGCTATGGACGCACTACAGCATTTTTTACCCCAAGTTTGGTTTGTGATTTTGGGACTTTTTTTGTTTCTGTATATTACGCTAGATGGTTTCGATTTAGGGGTTGGCATCCTATCATTAACTTCTTCAAGTGAAGAACGTCGTAGCATCCTAATGACCAGTTTAGGGAATGTTTGGGATGCCAATGAAACTTGGTTAGTTTTAATGGGTGGTGCCTTGTTCGGAGCATTTCCACTCGCCTACGGTACGATTTTAAATGCTCTGTATATCCCTGCTACCATCATGATTGTGGGATTAATTTTGCGTGGTGTTGCCTTTGAGTTTAGGGAAAATGCCAACCGTAAAGCTTTCTGGAATGTGGCATTTGGTGTGGGCAGTTTTCTGGCAGCATTAGGGCAGGGATTTGCACTCGGTTCAGTATTTGAAGGGATCGCAGTAGATCAAGCGGGGCATTTTATTGGTGGTGTTTGGGATTGGTTGAGTTGGCGTTCAATCCTCGTTGCCTTAACACTGATTCAGGGTTATGTCTTAATTGGATCAACATACTTAATTATGAAAACCACAGATTCGCTTCAGCAAACTCACTATAAAACTGCGAAAATCGCTGCATTTACAACCTTAATTGGCTCAGTTTTTATCACCGCTAGTACACCAATTTTTTATGAACAGGTGCGCTCACGACTGTTTGAACCACCCCAGTTCTACTTTTTTGCCGCAATTCCTGTATTAGGACTTTTGCTAGTCGGTTTACTTTTTAAAAGCTTAATTCATCAACAAGAACGCGCACCATTTGTTTGGACATTCTTAATTTTTTTACTGTCATTTTTGGGATTGGGACTGATTATCTTCCCCTACATTATTCCTCCCTCAATCACAATTTATCAAGCAGCAGCTTCATCTAGTGCATTAGTTTTCATGATTATTTTTATTGGTTTTTTGATTCCTATTATGTTATTCTACAACATCTACAATTATATTGTATTCAGAGGAAAGATTACAGAAGTTCACCATTAAATCATATTTATAATCAAATCTTATTTGCGAAGTTATAGCACTACGCACTAGGTAACAGGTAACAAGTAACAGCAGTTTATCGAAGGGTTTGTTAGATTTAGAAATGTCCTAACCTGAATGCGTAGTGCTATATATCCTATCTACCTAAATAGCGCTAGTCTATTTGCCTACCTAAGTAGATGGGTTGGGTTAACGAAACGAAACCCAACCTACTAATACAAATGTTCATTGTAGGTAATCGATCGCACAAGAAAATTAGTATTATATTATCATATAAAAACCATGAACAATGAACTATTTCCTTTTTCCCGCCGCTTTTTTCTTAGCTGCCTTTGCCTCTTTCTTTGCTGCCTTTTGAGCCGCGATCGCCTCTAACCTTGCTTGCTCTTTTTTCTGAGTAATCTTATCGAGATAGTAATGATAATCTCCTAGATAAGTGTGAAATTCTCCCTCTCTAATCTCCACGATTTTGTTAGCTACCTTCGAGATAAAATAACGGTCATGGGAAACAATAATCACTGTACCATCGTAATTCTGAATAGCTTCTTCCAGCATTTCTTTGGCAGGGATATCCAAATGGTTAGTAGGCTCATCCAAAATTAGCAGATTGGCGGGACGCAAGAGCATCTTTGCTAGGGCAAGGCGAGCTTTCTCGCCTCCACTGAGGGATTCAACCTTTTTAAAAACCGTCTCCCCACTAAATAAAAACTTACCTAAAAGAGTGCGAACCTCTTCATTTTTCCAGTCTGGCACTTCATCATGGATAGTATCCATGACAGTTTTATTTAAATTCAAAGCCTCCGCTTGATTTTGCTCAAAGTAGCCAGGGATAACATTATGCTTGCCCAGTTCCACCGCACCTTCAGTAGGTTTCTCCATGCCCACCATCATGTGCAATAAAGTGGATTTACCAGCACCGTTGGGACCAAGAAAGGCTACACGATCGCCCCTTTCTATGAGTAATTCTGCCCCCAAAAACAAAATTTTATCACCGTAAGTATGCACTAAGTCTTTGATTTCCACTACCTCACGACCACTGCGAGGGGCTTGTGGAAATCGGAAATGTAGGGTTCTTAAGTTAGCAGTTGGGGCTTCAATGCGCTCAGTTTTTTCTAGTTGTTTCTCCCTACTTTTTGCTTGAGTAGAGCGAGTAGCACTGGCGCGAAAGCGATCTACAAAAGCTTGTTGCTTTTCTAGTTCCTTTTGCTGCCGCTCATAGGCGCTCATTTGAGCTTGGGCATTCTCAGCTTTCTGCTGAAGATAGGCTGAGTAATTGCCCAAATAGGTAGTAGAAACCCCACGTTCAGTTTCCACTATTTGAGTACAGAGACGGTCAAGAAATTCTCGGTCATGAGAGACTATTACCATCGGAGTTTTGAGACCCTTGAGGTAATTTTCTAGCCATTCGATGGTTTCCAAATCTAAATGGTTAGTTGGCTCGTCCAGCAGTAGCAGGTCAGGTTTTTGTAGCAGGATTTTACCTAAACTCATGCGCATTTGCCAGCCACCACTAAAGGCACTAACTAAGCGATCGCCATCTTCTGGTTCAAAGCCCATCTCTGGTAAGATCTTCTCAATCTGTGCCTCTAAGCCGTAGCCATCAAGAGCTTCAAATTGGCGCTGTAACCTGTCTAGCTTGTGAATTAGCTGTTCTAGTTCCTCAGGGCTAGCAGTTTCCATATCTCGCTGCACCTGCCCTATCGACAACTGGGTTTGGTTAGCCTCTTTGAAAACTGTCCAAAATTCTTCTCTGACGGTGCGGGCGAGTTCCACCTCAAACTCCTGGGTGAGATAGGCCATGTGTAAACTCGCTGGGCGGATGATTTCCCCGGCTGTAGGTTCGATTTCTCCAGCTATAATTTTAAGTTGAGTTGATTTGCCAGCACCATTAACTCCCACTAAGCCGATGCGATCACCTGGTTTAACTTCCCAGTTGATATCCTTGAGTACTTCGCCTGTAGGGTAGATTTTACTTATATGTTCGAGTCGCAGCATCAACAGTCTCCATCTCCATGGCTGAATGAACTACTTGTAGCCGTTAACGCTGAGCTACAGGTTTGTGACTCTTCATCTGAGCAACTTGCTTGAAGCTTCCGCACCAAGTAGAGGTTGACCCATCTAAGTCTGTAGAGGCACGTTCCATGCCCCTTGCATAATTAAGCATTACCATTGCTGCAGCTACATCTCTATCACATTGATAACTGCATTTATCACAGTGGTGAACTCGTTCTGCTAGTGTTTTCTTCTTCTGATAACCGCAATTGGGACAAGTTTGAGAAGGTTTTACTTTTTTAGTTGGGACTTCTATGTAAAAACCGCCAGCTTCAGTAACTTTGTATTTTATTAGATCTTTTAGGCTTCCTATGCTAACATCAAGCAAAGATCGATTAAGTCCCGACTTTTGGCGTTTATTTTTCCCCTTTGATTTGCGTGTCATCCCTTTAAGATTAAGCTTTTCCGTTGCTACCAGGCTATTACAGCTAACTATCTGTGCAGAAACTTTGTGCTGCCAATCTTGTCTTTGACGAGCTACTTTAGCTTGTATTTTCGCTATAGCTCTGTTTGCTTTCTTCCAGCGTCGCGATGCTTTAACGCCTCGCTTTGGAGGTCTTTTACGACGGCTGGTTTTAGCTATTTTATTGATTCTACCTTGAGCGATTTTTAGAAATTTTGGATTATCTACTACATCACCGTTAGAGTCAGCAATTGCCTGATGTGTTCCCAAGTCTAAACCAATAGCACCAGTATCAGTTTGATAACGAGTAGGAACGCAATCGACAGCAATTGAAGCATACCATTTACCTTGTTTAAAAATAATGGTGCAAGTTTTAGGTGTCCCCCAATCCCTAGCTTGACCACGCATTCTGATGTTACCTAAATTCGTTATTTTAAGGTAACCATTCTTGCCGTTGGTGCCAGCTTTCCAGCCACTTTTACATGGGTAAGTCCATCCTTTGTATTTACGACTAGATTTGAATTTTGGATAACCAGACTTAAGCTTAAAGAAACGCCTAAAAGCAAAATCAACACGTTTAACAGTGTCTTGTAAGGCATGACTACCAAGCTCTTTGTACTCAGGAAAACACTCTTTAAATTCAGGCAAGCAATTCTGTTGATCGTAATAGCTGACAGACTTACCAAATTTTTTATAGGAGGTCTTACGATGCTCAACACAATCATTGTAAAGATCTTTATGAAGTTTACGCCAGTAGTGCATTTTCTTTGACTGACTTTTTGATGGATAAAGCTTGAACGTAATCCTCTTGGTAGCCATAACATATCGACCTGTTTGTTATCGTTAAATGGTAGCATATTGAAAGCATTATGACAACGCATGAAACAGGTAACAACGCGAGTATCCGACAAAGAGCATGAACATCTATTGAAGTTTTGCCAGTTAACAGAAAGAACACAGTCGGATGTTATCCGAGAATTAATCAGGAAATTGTCAATCAAGGGTGTATTGAACCCCCTTGATTGATGCGCTATCATTCCTCACCCCGTTAAACTGAGGGTGGGGACTGCCACGCGGTATGGTCAAGCAGGGTAAGTTGAACGCCAGACTGGCGTAGTGTAACAGATTGCTCAATACTCGACTAATCTTAACAAAATTTAACTACAATTTCGGTATAGAGAACTCCGGAAATTTATCGAAATTGCTTATCTCTAAGCATAGGCAAAGAGTTCATAACCATAAGTTAGACTAGCAGTAGGCGCACACCAAGAATCGGCAACCTGTAAGCACCCCGCTCCCGTGAGGTTTTAGATTAGATGAATTTAGCCCAGGACACTGGCAACTCAGGAGTCCAGAAATCAGCAATTATTGCCCAAGATGTCCATAAGTGGTATGCCAGCAACAATTTTCACGTGCTGCGCGGCGTCAGCATGAGGGTGGATAAGGGGGAAGTAGTGGTAGTGATGGGGCCTTCGGGTTCAGGTAAATCAACTTTCATCCGTACCTTTAATGCTCTAGAGGAGTACCAAAAGGGAAGGATTGAAATTGATGGCATCGAATTATCACACGACCTCCGTAACATTGACGCCATTCGCCAGGAAGTGGGAATGGTTTTTCAGCAATTTAACTTGTTTCCCCATCTATCTGTCTTACAAAATGTAACGCTAGCCCCCATTTGGGTAAGACGTTGGTCTAAGAAGAAGGCAGAGAAAGTAGCCATCGAGCTGTTGGAGCGCATCGGCATTGTAGAGCAGGCATACAAGTATCCTGGTCAACTTTCCGGTGGTCAACAGCAGCGAGTCGCCATTGCTCGGGCTCTAGCAATGCAACCAAAGATTATGCTATTTGATGAACCTACCTCTGCTCTTGATCCAGAAATGGTAAGGGAGGTACTCGATACCATGCGTTTCCTTGCCCAGTCAGGGATGACGATGGTGGTTGTTACCCACGAAGTAGGCTTTGCCCGCGAGGTGGCTGACCGGATATTCTTGATGGATAGTGGCGTCTTGGTAGAAGAAGGGGCACCGCAGGAGTTCTTCCGGAATCCTAAACAAGAGCGTACCCGTCGATTTCTTGAGCAAATTCTTTAGCTGTTAGTTTGCCTGACAACTAGGTAATCGTACAAAATTAAACTCAACTATGGAGACAATAGAACAAGAAACAAGATACAGCAAACAGGGAACAGAAGGGGATTGAGCATCTTCAGTACTATTAATACATTCAACATAATTTGTGCTCAGATACTTAGCAACTTCAACCAACTAACTTCATTAAGTCCGAATGATCAACTCAATAGTTCTAAAGTTGTACATATTTCCCAAATAAATCAATCATGACTTGGTTCACTCGTTCATCACGCTTCATAATCTTGGTGGTGGTTTTAACTGGGCTGTTTGTAGTAAATATTCAAGGAAAACTGCAAGCACAATTGAGTTCATCACCTAGAAGCGAACTGTCAACAGAATCGGCAGTAGATACATCGTCTCAATTGCGCTTAGTAGCTGATGTTCCTGTGAGTAGGAATGACAACAAGAGGCGGTGGAATTTCTCTAACTGGGACTCATTTAAGCCAGCTACTTCTGGTTCTGGTGTTGCTAGTAATCGCCAAGCTGGAGCAACTAGAGGTAATTGTGTTCAGGGACAACAGACTTTGACTGCCTTAGTTCCAGCTTCCGGATTGGGCGCAACCTTTGATGAGTATCCCACTTTATCTTGGTATATGCCTGAAACTTCAGCCTCAGCATTGGAACTGGTATTGCTTGATAGCCAAAATCAGGAGATTTACTCAACCAAACATACCTTGGCAAAGTCCTCTGAAGGCATCGTTAGCCCTCCTGGGGTGATGAGTTTAAATCTTCCTGCCTTTGCTAACCTCTCACCCTTGGAAATCGATCAAGAATATCAATGGCAGTTATCTTTGACTTGTAATTCACAAGATCCTTCTGCCGACGTTATTGTTGAAGGTATTATCCAACGAGTCCCACTCGACCCAATTTTGGCGCGTCGCCTTAAGTGGGCAAGTCCTCAAGAACGCATTGATATATATGCAACGAATGGAGTTTGGTATGATGCTTTGGGTACTACGCTAGCACTAAAACGCGATCGCCCCAGGGATCAAGAGATCAAAGCAGCTTGGGAAGAATTGCTTGAGTCAGTGGGTCTGCAAAAAATTGCTCCAGCAACGGTTAATTAAGACAAGTAACCTTCAAGAAGGTAGTCTGCTCCTAGCTGACGGCAACTCACTCTTTCTAAATTAAGGGCATCGGTCATTTTTAATAACCCTAAATCGTCCACTGGGGAAGGAGCTTTGCTGCCGCCGATTATTTTTGGGGCAATGAAGGCCAAGACTTTTTGTACTGCGCCTTCAGCAATAGCTCTTGCCCCCAATATTCCCCCGCATTCCCATAAAATGCACGAAAGCCCTCGTTCATATAAATAGGTCATTACCAAACTGGGTGTCAAAGAAGGGAACTCTACCACTTCTACTCCCATACTTGAGAGTTGCTGTTGTATATAGGGATTAGCTCCTACTGCTGTCAAAACCAAGGTCTTAGCCTCAGTAGTTTGCCAGAGATTAGCTTCGAGAGGTAAATTGAGGGTGCGAGTCATCACCACCCGCAGCGGATTGTGATCACTAAGGTTATGGCTAGTTAGATAAGGGTTATCCCGACGCACTGTATTACCGCCAACAATTACGGCATCACAAGCGGCACGTATTTGATGTACATAAGTGCGTGCTTCCTTACCTGTGACCCATTGACTGTGACCACTACTAGCAGCAATTTTCCCATCCAAGGTCATAGCATACTTCAAAATTCCCAAGGGGCGCTGATGGAGAATACGATGAATAAAGGCTTCATTGAGTTGACGGCAATCTGCTTCCTCTATACCCACTAAAACTTCAATTCCTGCTTCTTGCAGTCGCTTAATGCCCCCTCCTGAAACCAGAGGATTGGGGTCAATCATACCTACTACTACTTTTGCTATACCTGCTGCAATTAAAGCTTCTGAACAGGGCGGAGTGCGTCCATAGTGGTTACACGGTTCCAAATTTACATAAATAGTACCACCCCTTGCCCGTTCACCAGCCTCCCGCAGGGCAAATACTTCAGCATGGGGTTGACCAGGACCTGGATGAAACCCTTCTCCTACAATGTTACCGTCTCTGACAACTACGGCACCGACCAGAGGATTGGGGGTTGTTAGTCCCAGGGCGCGGCGGGCAAGTTGGATGCACCGCTGCATCATATTTCGTTCAAAAGCTGTTCCTAGAGGAGAGTTTAGGGATAACTTTTGGTAATCAGTTTGGGCATCGATAGGGGAATTTTCCATCAGTTTGATGTTATAGCGCTACGCGCAAGGCTCCAGGGCAGAAGGCAGAAGGCAGAAGGGGTGAATTTGAAAAAGCTCTAGCGATTCAGCTTGTCCTAACCTTAATACGTACTGCTATACTTTATGCCAATGCTCGGTAGAGTTTCGTTGAGTTGTACGACAAAAGCGACTATAGCAGTTTTAGACTCGATGTGATACAAACGTAGCCCTCACCCCCAGCCCCTCTCCCAAGGTTAGGAGAGGGGAGCAGATTATTGTAGGAAAAGGGCTTGACGAATTCGCTAACAGTATCGACTACTGTAATACACAGTGTTATGAATTGCTGTATAGCAATTCTCATACTGGTGAGGTACAGAGTTTTTCGTTTTGAGGCAGAGGGCAGGAGGCAGAGTTAGGTTATTGAATAATTCCACTTGTGCTGTTGATTAACCCTCTACGATAACTATGTCTGGAATTCAACGCCGTCACTTCTTACAAATTGCAGGCTCAAGCTTAGCCACTGTAGGCTTGAGTCATATAGACATCATTACCCAAGGCGATCGCTACGGTAAAATACTTGCTAAAAATACACCGAGAAAGCTAGCTCTTTTGGTCGGAATTAATCAATATCCAGAGGGTGGCAGATTTACTAACCTTTCAGGATGCGTCACTGATGTTGACTTGCAACAACAACTCCTCATTCACCGTTTCGGCTTCAATCCCAAGGATATTGTCAGATTAACTTCTTCAAAAAATGACCAGCAACCCACCCGCGATAATATCATCACAGCTTTTGAAGAACACTTAATCAAACAAGCGAAACTAGGCGATATCGTAGTTTTCCATTTTTCTGGTCATGGTTCCCGCTTACCAGAATATGATCGTGCTGTTCGTAACTGCCTAAAACGGGCAAAAAACAGTACTTTAGTTCCTGCTGATTTAAATCCAGAGGGTTGGGCTAACGATATCATGGGGCGTACTCTGTTTTTGTTGGTTTCTGCCTTAAACACTGAAAATGTGACCTTGGTGTTAGATAGTTGTTACTCTGGTGGTGGTACTAGGGGTAATTTCCGAGTACGTTCTATTACTGGTCATCGTTTTCGGCCTAGTCCCCAAGAACTTGAATACCAACAACAATGGCTTAGAAGGTTACAACTTTCACCAACACAGCTAGCTTCCCGGCGCTGTGCTGGAGTCGCCAAGGGAGTAGTTATGGCCTCGGCCCAAGCGAATCAATTAGCTGCTGATGCTGATTTTAGTAGTTTTCATGCTGGTGCTTTTACCTATTACCTGACTCTCTACCTATGGCAACAAACAGCGACAGTTAGTAGCGCCATCGCTCAAGTCAGCAATGCGCTCCCACCCCAGTACTCTCAAGGACCTTTAGCTGATGGTAATGTCAATGAGCCGGTTTATTTTCTCCAGCAACCAGCCTTTTCTACCGATGCCGTAATTACCAAGCTCAAGGGTAATCAAGCTACTGTTTGGTTGGGAGGAGTAAACCAACAAATTTTACCCACTTTTGATTCTGGTGCCACTTTTACGATTTTCAATCATGACGGGGAAGCCATGGGAGAAGTAGAATTAGCTTCCCGTCAAGGATTAATTGGGGAAACAGTTCCTTTGCAGGGTCAATTAAGGTCATCATTACAACCAGGAAGCAGACTACAAGTTTCCAGTCGGGTGATTCCAGCTGATTTAAAATTATCTATTGGTCTTGATCCTTCCTTAGCTAGTGAGGGTGAATTAGCTAAAGAAGCGTTCAGTGCCATTAGACGTTTGGAGGTTGTCACTGCCCAATCAGGGGACATACCCTATCCAGGAGGGGTATCCTACATTCTGAGTCGGATGACAACTGATTATTTGTCCTATCAACAGGGGAGTGATCTACCAGATGTGGGTAATATCGGTTTATTTACCCAAGGATTAGAAGTAGTACCATCGTCTTTTGGTCAAGCCGGGGAAACTGTTAGCGCTGCTGTGAAACGTTTAGAGGCTAAGCTAAAGTCTCTCTTGGCAATTCATATACTCAAGAAAACTCTCAACTCTAACTCTTCCCAGTTGGATGTCGAAGTCTCCCTCAATTTAGTCGGTAGACAAGAGGAAATTATTGCCAAGGCCTCTACTTCCACTAGTCGAAGTAATAGTCAAGGAGCGCCCCCAGTTTATCCTCATATCTTACCACTTAAGCAATTATTTCAGTTTAAAGTTCAAAATCATGACTCCAGTAACCTTTACTTTACGATTATTTTGATTGACTCGGAAGGGGAATTAGTGGTGGTTTTTCCCTATCACTGGCCTGTCTCTAATGAGGATATGGAACTCAAAGCTGGTCAAACTTTACTTGTGGGTGATTCGGAGCAACTAAAATTACAAGCGATCGCTAGTGGTAGTGGAGAAGCATTAGTGATTCTGAGTCGTTCTCCTCTGACAAAAGCTGTAAAACTGCTACAATCCCTAGCACAAGAGCAAAATCGCAGTTCAGGTCCAGTTGTGATTGAGCGATCGCCAGTGGATGTAGTGGGTAGTTTACTGGATGATTTAAGTGATTATCGTAGTAGTGATACTGTTACTGTACAGCGAGTCAGTGCGGCTGAGATTGCGACTTTATCTATTACTTTTGAGGTTAGTTGAGGGACTTCCAATTAGAGACGCGGGGATGGGGGGATGGGGAGATGGGAGATGGGGATAAGATTCTAATGGTCATATTTCCAATTTCGCTCACCCCTGACATGCTCCCGGTTCAAAAAGGTGACACTTGAGGGTGCAGAAAGTAGGATAGAAAACACCCTTAATAATTTTACTTTTTAAAAATGAAATTGAACATCAGCAAGGTGGGCTGCTTACTCCCACTGATTTTGCTGGCATTTGCCTCTCCAAAGGTGGAGGCGGGAGAAGTTACAGCTGAATCTGGTGCTAACGGTACTAACACTCAAGTTAATTCTAACGGCAACCAATTTGATATTAGTGGAGGAGAAGTTTTCGGAAACAATCTCTTTCACAGTTTTGAGAAGTTTGGCCTTGATGCTAACCAGATTGCTAACTTTCTTTCTAACCCTGATATTCAAAATATTTTGGGTCGAGTAGTTGGTGGTGATGTCTCGGTGATTGATGGTTTGATTCGGGTTAGTGGTGGTAATCCTAATCTGTTTTTGATGAATCCAGCGGGGATAGTTTTTGGTGCTAATGCTCGTCTAGATGTGCCTGGTTCTTTTACCGCTACCACGGCTACTGGTATTGGTTTTGATGATAATTTTTTTAAGGCGATCGGCTCCAATAATTATACCGAATTAGTGGGTAGTCCTAATAATTTTGCTTTTGCTAATAGTGAGCCTGGGGCAATTTTCAATACTGGAGATTTGGCAGTTAATAATGGGCAGAATTTAACCCTTTTGGGTGGGAGTGTAATTAGTACTGGCAGTATTTCTGCGCCAGGGGGGCAAATTACGATTGCGGCTGTAGCTGGTGAGAATAGAGTACGCATTTCTCAACAGGGGCAGGTATTAGCTTTGGAATTGGAGACTGTGGGTGATGGAGAGACAGCTAGTCTAACTAATCCTTTATCTTTTAATCCTGTTTCTTTACCTCAAATCTTGACTGATGTAGAGGTAGGGGATGCCACGGGAGTGACGCTTAATGAGGATGGGAGTATTTCCCTGAGTGGCTCTGGTATTAGTTTTGATGCCCAGATGGGTACAGTAGTTGCTTCTGGAAGTTTGGACGTTGCCGATACAGCATCAGGAAGCAGTGGTGGCACTGTTGCGGTTTTGGGAGATAAGGTGGCACTGATGGGTGCTGAAATTGAGGCTTCTGGTGATAGTGGTGGCGGAATAGTTTTAGTTGGTGGTGATTATCAGGGCGAAGGAAAAGTACCGAATGCAGATGTTACTTATGTCAGTAGTGACTCGGAGATAGCTGCTGATGGGTTAGTGCAGGGTGATGGTGGTAGTGTGATTGTCTGGGCAGATAAAGTAACTCAGTTTTACGGCAAGATTAGTGCTCGTGGTGGGAGTGAAACTGGTAATGGGGGGTTGGTTGAGGTTTCGGGTAAGGAGAATCTGATTTTTGATGGTGTTGTCGATGTTAGTGCTAGTAATGGCAGTTTTGGAACTTTGCTGCTGGATCCCACTAACATTATTATCTCCGATGAAGATAGTACAACAGGAGTGGATGATTCCTTACCTGATATCTTTGAGGATGAATTGGATGGAGAAATTACGATAAATGCTGATACTCTTCAGAAATTAGAAGGGAATGTGGTTTTAGAGGCGACTAATGACATCACAATTGCTGAGGGCGTGTCGCTGAATTTTGTTGCTGGTGAGTCGATTACATTTACAGCAGATGAAGATGAGAATGGTTTTGGCTCTTTTTCGATGGATCCGACTCAATCGATTACAACTAATGGGAGAAATCTATCAATTTCAGGAGAGGATATAACAGCTGGTGATATTAATACTGACAAAACCTCAGTTCTAGAATTAGGTGGCGGTTTTGTAATGCTCTCTGCTAATGGGAACATTGAGACTGGAGCCATCAAAACTGGTGGTAATCCTTTTGCTAACTCTTCTGGTGGTTTTGTAGACCTATCTGCTGATGGCAACATTGAAGTTAAAAGCATTGATACCAGTAACGACGTTACCATTGAACCTGACGAGTTTTATGGAGGTGACGTTACCATTAAAGCTGGAGGGTTTTTCCGAGCAAAAGGTGCTTTTACGAGTACAGGTGTTTTTAATAATGATGAATTTGATGAATTTTCTAGTGATGGTGACGTTGATATAGAGGGGCAGGAAGTTTTTGGAGGTGAGATACTAACGAGTATTCTTGCTACAGGACTTGATGGAGGGGGTTCGATCACAATAGAACATGGAGGTAGTTCCTTCAGAATTGGTCCTATCTTTGAAAAGGATGCAGATGGAAATCTAGTAGATGATCCAACTCACCCAAGCACTATCGTTACACTAGAAGATGTTGATTCTGACGCTAGCTTTACTGCTGGAGCAATTACTTCTAATCAAGAAAATGAAGAATTAATTTCTTCTTTTCGCGACGCGTCACTGCTCGATACTAACCCAGTTTCAGTTAATGAGGGTCAAGTCACAATAACTTCTACATTTAATTCCAATACTAATACCAATACAGATACTAATCTCAATACAGACACTAATTTCAATACAGACACTAATCCCAATCCCAACACCAATACCAATACCAATACAGACACTAATCTCAATACAGACACTAATCCCAATCCCAACACCAATACCAATACCAATACAGACACTAATCCCAACACTAATACCAATACAGACACTAATCCCAATCCCAATACAGACACTAATCTCAATACAGATACTAATCCCAATACCAATACAGACACTAATCTCAATACAGACATTAATCCCAATCCCAATACAGACACTAATCTCAATACAGACACTAATCTCAATACAGACACTAATACCAATACCAATACAGACACTAATACCAATCCCAATACAGACACTAATACCAATACCAATCCCAATACCAATACAGACACTAATACCAATACCAATCCCAATACCAATACAGATACTAATCCCAATACCAATACCAATACCAATCCCAATACAGACACTAATACCAATACCAATCCCAATACAGACACTAATCTCAATACAGATACTAATACCAATCCCAATACAGACACTAATACCAATACCAATACCAATACCAATACCAATACCAATACAGACACTAATCTCAATACAGACAATGGCGACGGCAATGATAATAGTGACGACTCTAAAAATAACAATCAAGAGATTACCAGCCAACCTTTTGAACCAGAAGAAAGACAAGCGAACCTTGAAAATAGCTGTAAAGACGATAAAAACTCTGAGCAATATGATCAAGAGGAGTGCGAAAAATCCCAGCCAACTTTTGAACTAAGACTACTGCGTTTAGAATTAACAACTGACAATTTCACTGACTCAACTCAATTAGAAATCAACGCTCAAGGGCAACTAGAAATAAAAGGATCAGGTATAGAAATAGAAAACCCTAATTTACCCACAAATGCCAACTAACAATTTATCTGGCTAGTTCCTACTCATTCTCGATCGCAAATACTACAATCAAGTCATCTGAGTAGAAAAAAGAACTATGGTTGCCACCCCTCAACCTCAATACTTCAGCCCCGAAGAATACCTAGAATGGGAAGAAAAACAACAACTCAAATATGAGTACATCGACGGTGAAGTATTCGCCATGACAGGAGGAACAATTGCCCACGGAACCATTGCCCTCAACCTTGCCTCTACCCTCAAAAATCATCTCCGTGGTAGTTCCTGTCGAGCCTTCATTTTTGATGTAAAAGTAGGTATTTCCCAGAAAGGCCCCTTTCATTACCCTGATATCATGGTAAGCTGCGATCAACGAGATCAAGATGCTCTTAAAATCATCTACCACCCCTGTCTAATTGCTGAAGTACTATCTCCCAGTACAGAAGGCTTTGATCGAGGTCGCAAATTTGCTAATTACCGCCGCATCGAAACTTTACAAGAATACCTTTTAATCGATACTCAACAGATGAATGTCGAGTGCTTCCGGCGCATTCCTCAAGATAAATGGGAATTAACTGCCTACACAGAAGAAGAAGAAATTCAATTAACTAGTATTAATTTAAAATTTCTTATCTCCTTACTTTATGAAGATGTTCAATTTCCACCAGAAGCACCAAAAAATGAGCTAATAGATTCCTGAAAACCATGCTATTTCCTAAAATTGGTCTCACCCTCCTTGCTGCCATCTCCACACCCTTAATAATTTGCTCAGCAGCACCACTATTAAAATCAACAATAGCGGCACAAATTCAAGAAAATAGCCGCCAAACTCAAGCAGATCAATTATTTCGGCAAGGACATGAACAATATCAGCAAGGTCAGTTAAAAATAGCTATCGATTTCTGGGAAAAGGCTCTTGAAATTTACCAGGAAATTCAAAACCCAAAATTAGAAGCATCTATATTAGGCAACCTCGGCATTGCTTATAATAATCTGGGTGAATATCTCCAAGCCATTGATTACCATAAGCAAGCCTTGGCAATTATGAAAGATATAGGTAATCGCCAAGGAGAATGGAAAGTATTGCTTAATTTAGGTAATGCCTATGAATCCCTTGGTCACTATCAACAAGTAATCGCCTATTATAAGCAAAGCTTGGCTATTGTAGAAGATATCAATAACCGTGAGGGAGAAGCATTAATCCTAGGAAATCTGGGGGCAATTTACGCTCAACAAAAAGATTATACGCAAGCACAGAGCTATTATCAGCAAAGTTTAGCAATTGCCCAAGATATTAATGACCAAGAATCCCAAGCCTATAACTTCCAAAATTTAGGCTCATCTTACTATGCTCAATCAGTAGATTACTATCTTCAAGGGAAGATTAGTCAATCTCAAGCTCAAGAATATGTTCGTAAAGCAAGAGAAGACTTTCAGAATAGTTTAGCGATCGCTAAAGAAATTAATAATCGTAGACTAGAAGGGGAAGTACTAGTTAATCTAGGTATGACCCATGAAAAATCAGGGGATTACGCCTCAGCATTTAAATACTACCAACAAAGTTTAGCGATCGCACAAGCCCTTGGCAGGCGAAGACTGGAAGCAACAGCCCTCAATAATTTAGGACATGCTCTATTTAACTCTGGAAAACTGATAGAAGCTGAAACAAAAGTCCGCCAAGCACTAGAAATTTTAGAATCTTTAAGACCAGGATTATCTGATGCTGATAAAGTTTCAATTTTTGACACCCAAGTTAGTAAGTATAACCTGCTGCAACAAATCCTAATTGCCCAGGGTAAATTTGAAGAATCTTTAGAAATTGCTGAGCAAGGAAGGGCAAGGGCTTTTGTGGAATTAATTGCCCAGCGTCTTTCTCCAGAAGCGGCATCAGAATTTAATCTGAAATCTCAACCACCAACTATTGCTCAAATCAAACAGATAGCCCAACAACACAATGCCACCCTAGTTGAATATTCTCTTGTTCCTGATCATGAGTTTAATTTTCAAGGGAAACAACGGGGCGAAACCTCACAATTGTTCATTTGGGTAGTCCAACCCACAGGAAAAATAGACTTTCGTCAGGTTGACTTGAAAGAAATTCGACAGGAGCAAAAAAATACTCTGACTACTCTCGTTAAACACACTCGTGAAGCCATTGGTGTCGGAGAGCGTAGTAGTATGTTCCTTATGGAAACAGAGACTCCAGCTAATCCGGAGGCGTATTTAGCTAAAAACCTGAAGGTTTTGCATCAATTGCTGATTGAGCCAATCGCTGATTTGTTACCTACCGAAGAAGAATCCCGTGTGATTTTCATTCCTCAAGAAGACTTGTTTTTAGTTCCTTTCCCAGCCCTGCAAGATGCTTCTGAGCAATACTTAATCGAAAAACATACTATCCTCAGTGCTCCTGCAATTCAAGTATTGGCACTAACCCATGAACAAAGAAAGCGTGTAGAGGAATTACATGCAAACTCTCTACCCAACCAAAATATTCTCGTAGTAGGCAATCCCACAATGCCAACTCTTAAAGTTGGGAATAGACAAGAGCCACTGCTACCATTACAGGGAGCAGAAACAGAAGCCATAGAAATTGCTAATCTTCTTGGTACTCAAGCCTTAATTGGTGATCAAGCTACGAAAGCTGAGATTATCAAACAACTGCCCTCAGCTAGACTAGTGCATTTAGCTACCCATGGTTTACTAGATGAAATTCTCGAATCAGGAATACCAGGTGCTATTGCTCTAGCTCCCTCAGGAAATGATCATGGTTTTCTTACTAGTAGGGAAATTTTAGAATTAAAACTCAACGCAGAATTAGTAGTCCTCAGTGCCTGTCATACAGGAGAAGGGAAACTAACAGGAGATGGTGTAATTGGACTTTCTCGTTCCTTAATTGCAGCAGGCACCCCTAGTACAATTGTATCTCTATGGGCAGTTCCAGACAATGCTACTGCTGTGTTGATGAAAGAATTTTATCGTAATTTCCAGCAAAATCCAGACAAAGCCCAAGCATTACGTCAGGCAATGTTAGCAACTAAAACTAAAGTAGAGCACTCTTCACCAAAACAATGGGCAGCATTTACCCTAATTGGAGAAGCAGATTAGAAGAGAGGGAGGAATGGGGAGACAGGGAGACGGGGAGACGGGAATGGTTTTTCTTCCTCCTGCCTCCTGCCTCCTGCCTTTTCTGGGGAGACGGGTAGATGTCTAGAATCCATAATTAACACTAAAAAATATACCGTCATCCTGAGCATTTTCCCCTCGGTCATCTATGTCTAACAACGGTATGGTAAAGTCAACTCGGAGATTGAGACGAGGCAAAGGATTCAAGATTAATCCTAGCCCCAAACCAGCTAGGAAAGTGTCGCCTTTTAACCTGTTGGGATTATCCGAGTCATTCCAGACTGCTCCCATATCAAAAAACGGTGCTACCTGCACTACCGAAGCTCCATTTTGGTTGCGTGCGAGGGTAATACGGTCTTCAATAGTAAAACGGAAGCCACTATCCCCAGAACGAACATTTTGCCGAAAACCTCTCAAAGATTGACCACCGCCAATCACAAACTGCTCTGAAGATAAGAGACTATCAGGAGACAATTGTAAGTCAGCTCTGGCAACTAACAATTGGTTATCACTGAGACGCTGTACCCGTTGCACCTGCCCTAACCAACTAAAAAAGCGGCTATCTGGAATTGGAGATTCATTAGTAGTAGCATCAAATAAACCAGTACCAATGCTAAACTGCGATCGCAATACCCAGGCACCACTTAGATCTCGTTTCAGATAATCTTGCCCTAAGCGTAACACACTGATCCGACTAACTCCATCTTCATCGGGACCAATACCAAAGCCAGAAGGTCTAAAATTGAGAAAGGTTTGACCATCCCGAAAACTAAATCCTAGAGAAAGAGCGAATTCTTCACGAGGATTACGGACTAAAGGTTGACGTAAACTAAGCTCATAAAGTTCTGACTCTCCTTCAATATTCAACTCATCAAAAGGTTCCTGAGTTACTTCATTACGGTCAATTACTGCTCGTAGCTGTAGAGTACCATTTTTAGCATTGAGGGGAACCTGGTAACCAAACTCAGTTACTTCTGACCCACCAGTAGTAGAACGGTCATAAGCAGCAAAAAGATTATCACCAATACCAGTTAAATTGCGATAACCAAGTAAAGCACCAAAACGCTCTGAACCAACGCTGGGAGGAGAAAAGTTATCAAAATTAAGATTACCATAGAAGGGATTAGCCTCTGTTACTTTTACCACTAAAATACTTTCCCCAATCTTCTCCCCAGAACGTAAACTGGCTTCAATATTCTCTAAAAGTGGGTCAGTTCGTAGCAAGCGTAATTGTTCTTCCAATTCCTCGACTCGTAGCGGCGTAGTCACTCCTTGCTCAATCCGCTGACGAATGTAGCTGCGATTGAGTCTTTTAGTTCCTTCAATTTCAATTTTGGTCAAGTTACCTTCCAAAATTTGAATCCGCACCACCCCATCGATAATCTTTTGATCGACTAAAACTGCTCTAGAAGTTATATAGCCTTCATTCAAATAGAGCTGAGTAATTTCTGTAGTCGCCTCTTTAAGTTCCTCCAAGCTAACCTCTCGTCCCTGCAATGGTTCAGTGATGGGATTGAACTCTTCTGCTTCAAAGATTGTACTACCCGTTACTTGGATTTGAGTAACCGGAATCTTCACTTCAGATGATTCTACTTCCGGTGAAGTTGAAGAAGGCTCAGTTTCTGGAGTCGGTATAACTTGCTCAGTTTGGTTGGGGTCAATTGGTAAAGGTTCAGGAACTTGTTGCAAAAAACGCTCTTCATTAGGGTCAGGTTGCTGAGTAACTAGCCTACCTGTTCTCTTACTATTAAATGATCTAGAAGCCAACTTGCGATTAGCTTCCTTTGGTAAATTTGATAATACCATTCCCAGAGCATAGCTAGGGAAAAAACTGGTTAGTAACAGGACTTGGCAAGTTATCAAAACAGTAACCTGCTGACATAACTCGTGAAAAACTTTTATCGACCCACGATAGCTCCAGGTTTCAATTACTCTTTTAATCTCCCCATGGAGAGTATCAGTGAACAAAAATCGGAGCTGGTAAGTTAAATCTTCTAGTTCACGCACAATTACTAGTCTTTTTCGACTATACTTTTTTAAGCGAATAAACATCTCTGGAAACCTTGATTTAGAAACTTTAGTATCAGGGTTCTAGCATAGTTATTGAAGATGTCTAATGTCTAATAATGACCTCTCCTGGCGTTAAAACGACGAGGATTATAAGTGGTTGCTGCGGAGCGCATTAAAATGACGCTACAGAAAATGGTAGTATTAAAATACTCAAACATTTCTCCAACTCCTCAAATTAGCTCTTAAAATGACTGGGGATTCTGAAATTTGAGGAACTAATGCCGCGCACCCCCAGATTAACTTTTGATAGGGGCACTCTAATTTTGCATCCACCACCGCGAGGTAAAGTCTGGGTGGATTATGCCACATGGGATGACCGCATTGAGAAGTTTCGCATCCCTGGCATTAACTACCGTCAGTTAGTGGAAGCGCTACAAGCAGAGGGAACTAATTTTATTGATGAAGCTAAGGAATTTAGCTCACTGACACTAAATCCTAGCTTTGAAATGGAACCTTATCCTCACCAGAGTGAAGCGCTGCTGACTTGGAAGCAGGCAGGGCGCAAAGGAGTAGTGGTTTTACCGACAGCTGCAGGTAAAACTTACTTAGCTCAGCTGGCAATGCAAGCAACTCCCCGCACTACTTTAATTGTGGTGCCGACCTTGGATTTAATGCATCAGTGGTATGCTCAGTTAGAGGCAGCTTTTCCGGATATCGAGGTGGGACTACTGGGGGGAGGTTCCCATGACCGCACGCCCATCTTAATTGCCACCTATGATAGTGCCGCCATCAATGCCGAAGCTTTGGGTAATCTTTACGGGCTATTAATCTTTGATGAATGCCACCACTTGCCCACAGATTTTTATAAAGTAATAGCAGAATATGCGATCGCTCCCTATCGATTGGGACTTACTGCTACTCCAGAACGTTCAGATGGGCGTCATCAGGAACTTAATGCTTTAATTGGGTTAGAAGTATATCGTAAAACACCTGAACAACTAGCTGGTTTTGCCCTGGCTCAACACAAAGTTGTTCAGATTAAGGTAAAACTTTCCCAAACCGAACGCGATCGCTATAATATTTGTCTCAAAGTCCGTAATGACTTTTTAAGAGAATCGAAAATCTATTTAGGCAGTATGGAAGGCTGGCGGCAATTTGTGATCGCCAGTGCGCGATCGCCTGCAGGACGCAGAGCCATGTTAGCACATCGGGAAGCCAAGGAAATTGCTTTATGTACAGATGGGAAGCTGCGGGTGCTTGTGGAGTTACTTACCCAGCACTATCCGGAATCTATTCTGATTTTCACTAACGATAATGCTACTGTCTACCGCATTTCCCAAGAATTACTAATTCCGGCGATTACTCATCAGACACATGTTAAAGAACGCCACGATATTTTAACTCGCTTTCGCCAGGGGGAATATAAAACTTTAGCCGCTTCTCATGTTTTAAATGAAGGTGTAGATGTACCAGATGCTCGTGTGGCGATTATCTTATCAGGTACTGGTTCAAGTCGTGAGTATGTGCAGCGCTTAGGTAGGGTTTTACGCCGAGGTACCCAGGAAAATAAACTAGCTATTCTCTATGAGGTGATTTCAGAAGATACTAGTGAAGAAAGAACCTCTCAACGTCGGCATGGACTGACAGGAAAAAATCAATCCCATAGATACATAGAACCCAAGAAAGTGGACAAGCCTAAGCCCAAGCACCGACAGTTGGAAATTTTACCTTCTCCATCAATTTATGAGGTAAATCCTACAGATACTCACAAAGCTGCTGAGTCATCAGCTAAGTGGGATGAAAAAGATCAAGATTGTATCGACTGATTTTCTTTTAGAAATGGGGGAGATGGGGAGATGGGGAGATGGGGAGAGGGGGAGAAAGAGTTATATGTTAGAGAGTAACTTGGTATGATCATTGATGGTTCAGAGATTGATAGCAATGAACAATGAACCATCAAATATGAACCAATAGGTTTCTTGCTGTATTAGCTGAAGATAAAGTAGTCTGTTGAGAGTTGGATTTCAGTGATGTTTTCCACAACAGCGATTAATTTGCCATCGAAGAGGATTTCAGTATTATTGTTGTTAACCTGAAGCGAGTAGTCAGAGGCGCTGCCGGAGACTCGGATTTTGTCGCCCTCAGAAGAGTCAAAATCGATAATTGTAGCAAAGCCTCCCTCTTGGTAGAAAACATCAAACTCATTGCCGAGTACAAAGGTGTCTGCACCTTCACCGCCACTTAAGGTGTCGAATTCATCAGCACCGAAACCATAACCTTGGAGGATATCATCTCCTTGCTCGCCGTAAATAAAGTCACTGCCTATGTCACCGACAAGGATGTCATTGCCCTCATTACCGTGGAGATCGTCATTACCGGCTCCACCGAATATTAGGTCATCTCCAGTCCCTCCATCAAGGAAGTCATCTCCATCTCTACCATAAAGAATGTCATCATCAGCTTCGCCGAAAAGTAAGTCATCTCCAGTTCCCCCATCAAGCATGTCTTGCCCATCGAAGCCCAAGAGGATGTCATGGTCCGCTCCGCCAAAGATTTCGTCATCACCTTCCCCACCGTCAAGGATGTCATTGCCGTCTAAACCTTCGAGATTATTATCCTCAGATGTACCAATTAGATAGTCTCTCAAGAAGGTTCCTATGGTGTCGGACATAATTTACTAGCTCCTAATTTTGGGCAAAATATCGTGGTTTAGGATAACGATTCAGTAATTGCTTATGGCTCATGGCTCATGGCTGTCCATAATTAAGTGTCCTAAGCTAAATCTTGATTACTGAATCGACTATCGAGGGGATGTAATATTTTGTGACTTCTAATGCCTTGATTGGGTTCCCTGTTCCTCCGATTCCCGACTTCTGCCAGAATTCTATAGATTTTCTTCGGATGGCAAGATCATTAATCAAACTCTCGCCAATCCTGATGCTGTTGTTATATTTGCTCAATTTCGCAGGCATCGAACTCAGGTAATGTTAAAAACATTTAAACTAAATCGCTAATAATACCAAATTTTTGGAAAAATATATTGACGTAAAATACATTAGTAAAGCTAAATCCAAATTTTGGGGAGGGAAGTAATCATGAATATGAACCGTATTATTTTCTCTAGCCTTGTTACCTGTCTTGTTGGCGCGGTTATAGGAATAGCTGTTGCTGAAATTAACCAAGATGATCGTGACCCTAATACTCATTCACACTATGCTGCTATTGGTGCCATCATGGGATTGGCCGTTGGTGCTGGTCAACAAGCATTAAGAGATCTTAAGCAACAAGAGGAATAGAGTGATCAGGCACAGTATGTTATCGTCGGAATCCCGAGAGAATGTTTTTCCTCTGTTCCAGACTTGGGAATCTAAAACAGCCTCGTTGGTTGTGACTTTCGGGATAGTTTCAGGTGTTGAACCCAAATTCAGGGTGCCTTGACGTAAGAATTCTTAATGTAGATTCTCATGAAATCGGTTTAATCTAACCAATTGGAGCTGTCTTTCTATATTTGGTAAGCCAGGATACAGTAGTTGCCCGAATTTTAGGAGAATGAATTTAGAATGAGTAACGATTTAGCCATCAAGTTGCGTGAAGGTACCAAAAAAGCTCACACAGCAGCTGAAAATATGGGTTTTGTCAAATGCTTCCTCAAAGGAGTCGTAGAGAAAAACTCTTACCGGAAGTTGGTGTCAAACTTCTATTTTGTCTACTCGGCAATGGAAGAAGAGATGGAGAAACACCATACTCACCCAGTTGTCTCCAAAATCTACTTCCAAGAGCTAAACCGCAAAAAGAGCCTCGAGAAGGATTTATACTTCTACTACGGTTCTAACTGGCGAGAGCAAGTAGCTCCTTCTCAGGCTGCTCAAGAATATGTGCAGCAAATCCGCAAAATATCTGCTTCGGAGCCGGAACTATTGATTGCCCACTCCTACACGCGCTACATCGGTGACTTATCTGGTGGACAAATCCTCAAAAAGATTGCTCAACGGGCGATGAATCTATCGGATGGTCCTGGTACTGCTTTCTATGAATTCAAAGATATTACTGATGAGAAAGCGTTCAAGACCAAATACCGTCAAGCCCTCAACGAGTTACCTGTTGATGATGCTACTATAGATAGGATTGTAGAGGAAGCTAATGCTACCTTTGCCATGAATATGAAGTTGTTTAAGGAACTTGAAGGGAACCTGATCAAAGCAATTGGTCAGATACTTTTCAACACCTTAACGCGCCGCCGTGAGCGTGGTAGTACAGAGCTTGCTACTGCTGACTAAGCAACAAATCTTTAAAATATAGCCTCAGATTGAATAACTAAACCCTGGAGGTTCGATAGCGATTGAGTCGTTGCCGAAGCTCCGGGGTTTTGGTCTAGTTTGGTCTCTCCCGATTCGGATTTGGTATTATACCTCTCTATTGACACTCTCCGCCCTGAATGATCGGGGATTCTTGGCTCGGCGACATAATTGTCTTACTTAACTTAATTAATCTTCACTGGTTAAAGTCTGAGTCAATCTGTAATTTTAATACTAAGGATACTTGCTTTCCACTTTACAAGCATCCTCTCAAGAATCTGCTAAGAGGTTTCGGGAGTACGCCACTCAAGATCCCAAGTACCAATCGTACTTGAGTCAGATTTATTTAGCGTCAGCGCCTTCACATAACTTTACAAACTCTAGGACTAGAAAAGAAAATGAACCATACCATTAAGCTGTCTATAAAGATATAATAATTATTTATTAAGTTTTAATAAAAAAAATCAACTTAGTTGCTTATATTCTCAAACCGACCCATAAACTATTTAGTGGATAGTGTAATACGCGTTTTACGTTTGTAAGACAAATTGGCACTAATCCAAGACAGAGTAGTAGACTGACCACTGTACAGCCACTGCCTATAATTAACCTGAAAACGCTCAACTGACTGTGAGTAAAGATACTATTTGGTTTAGTCCCTAGACCAATCACAATCTATCTTTACTGTCTTTACATTTTTTAACTTGATTTATTGTGAGTATTCACATAATTAATTTTCCTAATACGTTTATATCGGTTGTAGTTTGTTTTTGTTGACTATGCAAGAAATTTAAGCCCAATACCCCATAAAGATACACTTAATATTTCACAAATATATGAAGTTTATTTATTGGTCTGACTGGTAATTATTACTTACTAAGTGCAAGTTTATAGATAATTGAGATAAGTAGATGAATATAATTAAACACAGTTATGTAAGTTTTATGAAATCGCCAAGTTGGCACTATGAATAGATTATTTTATGGTTGTATGATGCTAAGTTGCCTGCTTGTATTTCAACTACCCATTTAGTAAATTTATCTTTGAATAGGTTTCATATAAAAGAATCATTACTTTGAGGTCTTGTTGTGCCTGAAAGCTTGATAAAGCAGGATTTCTGGCAACGAATATTTCATTATATTAGAAAAATAAATATAAAAAAGCTCAGTTAAGTACTAGATTTTTTGCTGTAGAAAATGTCATCATTGAATAGAAATAAAGCCAATATGTCAGATTGCGAAATCTAAGGCTGATTTTAATTTTTCTATAACAAAAAGCCAAAAAATGCCAAAGATATTAACAGCATGATTCCGTGATTACTTGGCACTAGCCTCTATAGCCCTCCAGGCATCCTTAGGCGGTGCTAACCTCCTTTTGTGATTATTACCATTGTCAACCTCATAGTTTTTCGGAGAAATCGTATGTCAGAGTCTATCTTCAACGCAGTAACCACAATCTCACGTGACGAGAAAGTTACAACTGTTGCTCCTGAGTACTCAATTTTCGTGGGAGGTGGAGGCAACATTCCTGATGGCAACGGCAGCTTTCAGGATGACATTGTAATTGAAGAAAATTTCTGCATTAGTGAAGTGAAAGTAACTCTGCAAGACTTTGTCCACACTTGGGTTGGCGATCTTGTAGTGCGCCTGCGCCATTTAGAGACTAATACTGTCGTCGATCTATTCCGGCGGCCAGGTCAACCAAAATTTTCGTCGAGTGGCTATTGCAGCGATCTCAATGGAGATTACAGCTTCAACAACTACTCAGATCAAAACTTTGAAGTGGCAGCTGCTGAGCATGAGTTGATTCCGAGTGGTAACTATGCTTCTGTACAATCCCTCTCAACTCTTGGTGGTATGCCCTCAACAGGCACTTGGCGGCTGATTATCAACGATTGTTCTGCTGGTGACTCTGGCTCCCTAGGTTCCTGGAAGCTGGAACTGAGCAGGAATTGATATACTCCCATTGTGGTTGTAGCGATTATAGTGAG
The DNA here is from genome assembly GCA_010692425.1 of Symploca sp. SIO3C6. GTDB lineage: Bacteria > Cyanobacteriota > Cyanobacteriia > Cyanobacteriales > Coleofasciculaceae > SIO3C6. The sequence continues at coordinate 70,532 of JAAHHJ010000018.1, forward strand.
GTAATAAGTAATAAGTAATAAGTAATAAGTAATAAATGTCTTTTTTGTTACTTGTCACCTGTTGCTTATTGCTTTACTTTCAAACTAGTACTACTGAGAACTCGATCGCCCAAGAACATCTGCACTTGCCAATTACCTGCCGCTACAGTTGAACTGAACTGATAGCGACAATGAGTCGACCAAACTTCTTTATTAATCCTGCGAGTTTGATAGTGGTTTTGATGGACAATTTGACCATTAGGGTCAATCCAACTACACTTAAGAGATAGTTTTCTGCCGAAGGGTACTTCTTGTAAGGTAACACGGTAGTACACTTCTGGTTTGAGATTACTCTCAACTACTCTTAGTGGGTTAAGAGGATCCTGAGCTAGGGTAATGCTGCTTTGGGAGACAGAAACACGAGCAAGTGCTTGTTGGCGATTTAGGTTTAGGATAGTTGTAGTTGCAATAGCACCGACTAAAGCTACAACCAAGCCCAAGCCAATCCAGCGATTACGTTTTTGCTCAATAGCCAACGCTTGACGGCGGCGCAATTGTAACATTGCCTCCTCCAGTAAATCAGGAGGGAGATTAAGTTCAAGTAAAATCTCCTTGACTTGATCTTTATCAAGGTCAGTTTCACGCTCTCTGGCTAACAGTTCAACTTCGGCCACTATTTGAGCCAGCTGTTTTGCTTGAATTCTATCTGTCACTAGAAATAAGCCTGTATTAAAAAACCTATTATTAGCATTGTTTAGATAGCACCACATTCCTATATTATAGATTAAAGTTAGCTCAAGAATCATGGCAGTTTACGTAGACCGGGAAGCATTTATTCCCTATCGTCGCCCAGATCTAGTCGAACTTTGTCTTCAAGAGGGTAAGTTAGCTGCCTCAGATGTTCCAAAGTTTAGGAATTTTTGTTCTATCCTTTCGGCTTATTATCATTTTCAGTTTCATCAGACTCTAGAGAACTTAAAGACTAATTTTGCCCCTTTTGATCCTGATGCTGATACTAAAGAAATAGTTGAACCTACCCCTGCCCAAAAATCTAATATGGCAGCCAAAGTAATTGCTGACTTTCAGACTGTTCTTGAAAGAGCAAATTATACTCCTATATCACAAGCTAGCTTGCAAAGGGCTTTGCAGGAGAAGTCAGTAATTGAACTCAAGACCGATGTTGATTTTAATGACTTTCAACAAATGACCTGCTACTGTCGGGGGGACATTTATAAAATTAATCTGGTTAAGAAGTTTTTTAAGAAGGTAGAACAGACTATTGATGTTTTTGAGAGGGTAGTGCTATTAATTCATTTTCAGGAACATAAGTATTTTGAGAAAAAAAAACTCAATATTCAAGAACTAGACTTTATACCTGGTAAAATATATATCTACCTTTATAAAAACATACCCAAATTCGATTTAGAATTTCTCTTTCCCAATATCAAAATTAGTATGACCTGGAAAGACCGTTTGCTGTTGGGCATTCCTGCAATTGGAGCGGCGATTCCAGTTATGCTCAAAATTTTACCTCAACTACTTCTAATTTTGGGCATTATTTTATTTTTTACTGGTGTTCCACCACATCTAGAGGAACTGAAAGCAAGTGAACAGGAGGTTCGTAATCTGATGCCCTTACTAGTGACTGTTTTGTCACTGCTAGTTACCCTGGGCGGGTTTGCTTTCAAACAGTATACCAGTTATAAAAATAAGCATATCAAATTCCAAAAACATGTGACGGAAACTCTGTTTTTTAGAAATTTGGCTAGTAATGCTGGTGTTTTTGGTGCCTTAATTGATTCAGCAGAAGAGGAAGAATGTAAAGAAATTATTCTCGTCTATTATCATCTCTTGACTAGCAATTATTCTCTTACTCCTAGACAGTTAGATGACCAAATTGAAGTATGGATGGACGATAAATTTGGTACAAGAATTGATTTTGATATCCACGGTCCTCTCCGCAATCTAGAAGCTATAAGTGGTCCAATAATTAGCGATGGAGAACAGGAAGTCAGTACACCAGAAATTCCTCTACTGACCTACGATACTCAAGGTAATTGTTGTGTACTGCCTCTGGATGATGCCTTAAAAGTCTTAGATTATATTTGGGATCAGGCTTTTCTATATACTTAAATTCCTCACTGCTCTCCTCTAGCACTCAACTTTACCCGACATGGTCCTTTGACTCCAGATGTTTAATTCTCTGTTGAAAACTGAGTTCTTCTGCATCAACAATTGTTTCTAAATTAGCTAGTCGATCCTCCAAAACTTCTAATTTATTAATTAATAAATCACCATCACCAGTTTTCTTGTAATAGGATTGCCAAACCGCCCCTGTCCCTACTGCTGCTCCTGTAATCACAGTCAAGGGCAGGAGAGGACCACTGTTTGTAACAGTTGAAAGGGGAATACAAAGAGCTAGCATCCCAGTGGCAAAACCCCAAATTTTGGTAGTAAGATCAGACCTAGTTGTTCTAGAGTTTTTTGATTCGCTCTCAGACAGCTGTGTCATGAAATTTCTCCTGTAAATCTCCTCTAACCTTTAATTCATCTGCCAAGAGAGTTTATCAGGATAGATTGTCTAGATGTAGAGAGGCGCTAAACTATAGCCTATCCCACAGAGATGTCAAGAATTCTTGGTAAGAGATAGATTAATATTAAGATTACTGGTATAATCAGGAAAATTTGCACATTAGCGCCTCTAATTTGGGGTAACTCTTCCTGATTCTTAAGTTAGTTCTTGAATGAAGGCATTCAAGGCTGCCCTTAACTTACCACGTTCTTTTGGTGGTTTTCTGAGCAAGACTCGGTCCCGTGCCGCTTCGAGTTCCAGAATTTCTGTGCTATTTCCTTGTTGGTCACGTTCTAGTTTTTCTAGAATCGCTTCTCTAATGAATTGCGAACGATTGGGCATAGCTCTCACCAATGCATCAACCTTAGCTGGCAACATCACGCTCACTGGCTTTTGCTTTGATTTAGTACCTACCCCGTTTGATTCAAAACGAGTACGGAAATCTTTCCTTGTCTGTGTCATTTGTTACTTTTTCTCCTTATAAATCTATAATATTCCATATATATACGGGCTTAGTTTCACAGAAACACCATGATGAAATGTCTTAAAACTGGCGATGCTTGAGGCTTGAGCAAGGATTTCTACTATCAGCATTAGCCTCTATTTCCCAGGCACCAGCACTAACACTTTGAGGAAACTATAGTTGAAAATGCCTGCGTGTTCTTGAAACTATCTGTTTTCCTAAACACAATCTCAACGGTTAGTAAAAAAGAATTACCTGGGTGTAGTTGGATCAGTTTAAGCTTAGCTATCCTCCCACACTATCTGGCAGCATGAAGATGTGTGTGTCGATTGCTAGGGTGCTGCTTACTCAAGGTGATAGCTCCACACACTGAGATAAGTTGCAGTAAAGCTCAATATTGATTTGTTTTCTTTTATACACAATAAACAATTGACGATTGTATTTGTCACTCACAATACCTAGGAAGCAGTTTACTTATTAAATCGGGGATAGTTATGGCTCCCCATCTCAGTCAAGTAGTGGCTGATATCTCAATTGAGGCTTCTTATCCCCGCACTGAAGAATTCTAAACTTCTTGCTTGTACAACCAAGACTGTCATGAGATTACTACTAGTTTGCCGGAAGCTACAGCACTAACCCATCTCTATAATGATAAAACAGTAACTGACAATCATCCACCACTGAAGCCAAAAATTGGCAGAGACTGGGCATTGAATAAGGTATTAGAAGGGGGCTGATGCCCAGGTGTCTATAAGCTGTCTGCAATAAGTTGGGGATTCTCTTCCCCAACAAGTTTTTAGCTCGCACCTCACATTTATTACTTAAAGACAACAATTAAAACAAGAAAATAGGAGCAAAAACGATTCTTCGTCGGGATAAATCCCCATGAGTGATCCTGTCAGCCATAAAAATAGCCGCGCTCTACCTCGAAAAAGTTTTTTAGTATTGAGAAAGTCTATTGATAGCGCAACCTAAGGGATGTCCAAAAAATCAACCTAATGCTTGATAAGTGTTGCTATGGCTAAACTTCCAGAGTGCAGTTAGCTTGATTGCTAGTGCCCTTCAGACAATCGCCTCCTTGGCATCTGTAAAATTCTGATCCTAGTTTGGGTAGAATTATATCGACTAAATAGGGATTGAGGAGAAACTACCCTGTCCTTATCGCAGTATCTTTCACTTTAGTCCCAACGATGCTGAGTTTTTATTTGGGCGTGATGTCTTCGTAGAAAAACTGTTTGAGATAACTCAAACCCTTAACTTTATTCCGGTATTCGGAGCATCGGGTAGTGGGAAATCTTCGGTGTTTTTGGCAGGATTAGTCCCTAAATTGCAACAGGCAGGACATTGGAAATTTACCCATTTTCGTCCAGGTGAAGGTGAAGATCCTTTCCATTCTCTAGCTTTGGCACTTGTCCCTCTTTTCATGCCTAAAGTAGTTGGCGATGAAAAATTCAAAGAAACTAGCAAAATAGCAAAATATCTTTACAATGAAGACTATCCTCTCTCTCTCTTATATTTTTACCGAAATCCAACATAATTATCCCGATGAACGGGTACTGCTAATTGCCGACCAATTTGAAGAACTTTACACTCTATGTATAGAGGAGGAAATTAGCCGTAATTTTCTAGAAGTATTATTATCTTGCTTTCCATCTTCAAATTCTAAACAATCATCTTCTAATGTTTTAGTAACAACGATGCGGGCTGATTTTTTGGTCAAGGCTCTTTCTTATCGTCCCTTTGCAGATAGGCTGCAAGAAACCGATATTAAGCTTGGCCCCATGAGTCGAGAAGAATTGACTGAGGTAATCGAACAACCTGTGAAAAAGCTAGGATTTAAGTTTGAAGTAGGTTTAGCAGAACGCATTCTTAATGATGTAGAGGATGAGCCTGGAAATTTACCTTTGTTGGAATTTGCCTTAACCAAGTTATGGGAAAAACAAGCAGGAAAACAATTAACTCATGATGCATATGAAGCTATTGGTCAAGTTAAAAGAGCTTTAGCTAAATACGCAAAAGATAAGTATGATAAATTAACATCAAAAGAACAAGAACAGGCGCAACGTATTTTTGTTCAATTGGTTTATCCTGGTGAGGGAAATAAACATACACGACGACGAGCAAATCGTGCAGAGTTAGGAGAAGATAATTGGCATTTAGTTACATGTAACGAGGGTTTAGCTGATAGCAGACTTGTTGTGACAAGTGTTGATGATGCTAAGCAAGAGACAGTGGAGATTGTCCATGAGGCACTGATTCAGAATTGGGATGATTTGCAGAAGTGGATAGAAAATGACCGCAAGTTTCGTACTTGGCAGGAAGGACTACGATTTGCGATACGTCAATGGCAGCAAAGTGGAAAAGATAAAGGAGCATTATTACGAGGAAGGCAGTTATTTGAGGCTAAAGATTGGCTTCAAAGACGCCGAATAGATTTGGAAGCAGAGAGAGAATATATCGAAGTAAGTGTAGAAGAGCGAAATGTTGAGATACAACGAGAGTTAAAACGGACGACTTAACCTTTATGGAGATGTGGGATGCCAACATAGACAGTATGAGAGTTTATCTTATGGCTCAACTACTGGTCGAGATCTTGTCATGCAATTAATCATTGATGATGGCACACGTGATCGAGGTCATAGGAAGGCTATTTTTAATCGAGATTTTCAAGTCACGGGTGTTGCCTGCGGCTCTCATGCTTCTGACTATCGCTCTATGTGTACCATTACATACGCTGGAGGCTATAGAGAGAGGGAGGATAACTAATACCAAAATAAGGGCTAAATGAACTACACCGCCTCACAGGAGGACAGGGTTTCTTACAACCCCATCATCTGAAGAGGACTTACTGAGTTTTGAACACTTCTTCTGCTGTAGTTGTTTCAAAGAACCCGTATCCTTGCGGTTACGCCTCTTTGAAGTAGAGCCACTTGCATCTACCTCTACGAGGGCTATACCATCCCCCGGTTGCTTATTTGTTGCCACTTGATACATCACCTCCTTCAAGATTTTACCTCATATTTATTGCTAGGAGATTGGTAAAATAGGTGATATTGAACCACCTGTTTTACCCTGAATTCCATCCCCACCGCAAGTGACGGATGGGGAATTCCGCAGTTTTGTTAATGTTGAAATCTCTGACAATTCCTGCCTCGCCCAACTACTGGATAAGAAACGCTCAGATTCCAGTATCCCTAATAGAAAACAGTCAATTTCCCAACCAGACGAGGGAGAGGCTACGCTTAGTAGATGTGGAAATTGCCAACGGTATGATTGCCCAAATTGTTCCCTCTGGTTGCAGCAATACTGAGCATACTCCCAGCATCGATGTGGGCAGAGGGCAAGTGTGGCCTTGCTTTGTTGACATGCACACCCATTTGGATAAAGGTCATATCTGGGAGCGCACCCCTAACCCAGATGGTACCTTTGAGAGTGCTTTGGAAGCTTCCAGGGCTGATAGTCAAAAGTACTGGCAAGCTGAAGATGTCTATCGCCGCATGCAATTTGGCCTCAAGTGCAGCTATGCCCACGGCACTAAAGCTATCCGCACCCACATTGACTGTTTTGGTGAACAAGCTGCAATTAGTTTGGAGGTATTCGGCACTCTTCAAGGAGAATGGCAAGATAAATTAACCCTACAAGCAGTTTCTTTAGTCAGTCTTGATTACTATCAAACTTCTCAAGGAATTGCCTTAGCAGACAAGATTGCCCATATTGGGGGTATCCTTGGAGGGGTGGCTTACACAAATCCTGAGTTAGATACTCAACTAGATACAGTATTCTCCCTAGCAGCAGAGCGCCACTTGGATCTCGATTTTCATGCTGATGAAAATGGTCAAACCAATTCTCAATGCCTACAACACATAGCCAAAGCTGCAATACGTCACAAGTTTGTCGGACAAATTATTTGCGGTCACTGCTGTAGTTTAGCTGTGCAACCACAAGATATAGTAACCCAAACTCTTAAGTTGGTGCAACAAGCAGGTATTGGAGTTGTGAGTTTGCCTATGTGCAATCTGTATCTCCAAGATAGGCAAGCTCAGCGCACACCACGCTGGCGAGGGGTGACACTGTTACAAGAGCTTCAGCAGTATGGCGTACCTGTTACAATTGCTAGCGACAACTGCCGCGATCCATTTTATGGTTTTGGCGATCATGATGTCTTGGAAGTATTTACTCAAGCAGTAAGAATTGCTCACTTAGACTTTTGTGATCATGATTGGCCCAGTGCTGTTACTAAAACAGCTGCGGACTTAATTGGTTTACCACAGGTGGGGAAGATTGGTGTAGGATTACCAGCTGATTTAATTTTGTTCAGGGGACGCAGTTTTAGCGAACTCCTGTCACGCCCTCAACAGGATCGAATTGTGCTTAGAAATGGGATGCCAATTGATACAACTTTACCTGATTACTCTGAACTCGATATATAGAGTTTTTAAGATTAATAAAGAATAGTTTTCCCCCATCTTCCGCTCTCTCCTTATCTCCATCTCCTGTTCACGACAGTAGTTGAGAAAAAACTCGGTAACTGTCTAAAGTAACTGCTGAAGGATCATTTGTTTTTTGCTTATTCATGCTAATTAAATTGTATTTAACGTTGTCGGCATGAATAGCAAAGGTAATATGGAAGACTTCAAAAAAATTAATTGCCCACTGACATTTATCTGACGGAAACTGCGTGTAGTATTGAATTAATCTGGCAATACAAGTCTCAAGGTGTACTCGCGAATTTGGACAAATTAGAACGATTTTGAGCAGTAAAATTACCAGAGTAAGAGCATGTCCTTGAGACATAAGTAAAATAAATAGTCCTGAAGGCTCAGACTGTTCTTCCACTGTTAAATAATGAATAACTCGATTACAAGTTCTCAGCAACAAGCATTTGTTAAGCTGTCTATCATGATAGTTTTCATATAGTTTATCTAGCTTATTTAACAATTGTTTGTTGAAAGTTTTAACCAATTCTTGATTACTTACAGAACAGATCAAGTACTTTTGTAACGAATGCTTAAAACATCGATAACTTAAGTCTTTAGTTTGTTCGATAAATATATGTGCAACATTGGCATAGCTAAAGGGGCCCTGTTTGGCGACAATCCTTTTCACAAAACGTAGAACTTCATCTCCAAAATCCGTAGGATTTGGCGGTAGTTGCTGCTGAGGAGCATTAGATTTGGCATGAGCTGTGTACATTGCCAAATTCAGTTTAAAATTATCTTTGAGTTTTTGCGATCGCCTTCTGGCTGCCTCTCGCTGCTCTAGAGGATTGTTGGTATTAGTGTACTGGGAAACTAATAGATATGAGGCGTAACGGTGACTCCAGTGGTCTTTACTAGAGCCATCATATCTAGTAGTAAATAGTTTCAGTTCATGATAGCTAGCACTATCAATAAAATTAGCAATCCATGTCTTATGGCGAATTAAAGTTTGAGATAGCGCTTTTTTTTTCAATTTAGAGTCAGAAAATAGTTCTACTAATTCCTGAATAACGTGATATTTTCTAACAGTTTCTAAATTATTGACTAGGATATAACAAGACCGCTTCAGAGTATAGTGAAAATCTTGTTCGTCATTGGCACTAATTATTGTCGACAATGCCTGAAAGGCTGCTACATTGCTAGTATAACAGTCATAATCGATAAACAAATTTTTAAATTCTCTTAAAACATCCGTTGTTTTTTTTGTCCTCACAAGCTCCAACAAAAATTGATAGATAGTTTCTTGAGCTTGCTTAGTTTGGGAACTAAGGTTTTTTATTGGGAGGTGAGACTCACTCTGATGATTTTCTGAAATAACATCCATGAGTTATGAAAATAATAAAGTCAGCTTACATCATTGAATTGGATTTACAAAACAAGTATTGAAGTTAAGAGTCAGTAATCAGCTATAACTATGAAGGCTTTGATTGTGATTTAATACGGTCAATTTCAAGTTGTAGTTCTTTAATTTGACGCTGTAGTGCTTCTACTTCCTCACTGGGAGTTTTCGAGGAAACCTCAACTGTTCCTTCAGCGGCAACCCTTAGATAATTACCCTGACGAATTTGACGATATTCCTCAGAATTTGCCCACTCCTGTAGATAGCGTATGCGTTCAACAGGAAAGGGATGGCTTAGGAGTGAGTCATTAGCACCGTTATAGAGCAAAAACTTATAGATTTGGTTAAGACTGTCTTGGTCAAGTTCTTGATAACTCTCAGATTGACGAATGAATTCTGATAGACTGCACTCGTGACCATACTTAGTACTACCGCCGGAAACTTTCATCATTGTCTTCATCACCGTATCAAGATCATCAGTGACAAGTAACGCTGCTCGATCTGAGGATAATTCAGCTTGGCGACGCCATTCATAGAAGGCATAGATTAAGCCACTGCTGATTATATTACCCCAACCAAATGTCAACTCACCTAGTATAGAAGCAGCATTTACTACCCAAAGTCCCATCTGGATTAAGACTGTGTGACCACATTTGATATGTCCTAATTCATGGGCTAGAATAGTACGGATTTCGACTTCACTCAATAAATCCAATAAACCAGTGTATATTACTACATAGGGGTGTTCTTGACCTAAGGCATAACTATTTACTTGGGGGTTTTGACTAATAAACAGAATTGGCTCTGGGTGTATATCCAAATCCCGAACGCATTCCCTGAATATGTGGTATATCGTAGAATACTGTCGTGGTCCAACCTGGATGCTGTTGCCCATTAAATAGATTAACTGTGGACGTTCGTAGATGAATTCCACAAACTTGCTTGCCACTAAGTCAAATCCAGGAACACTACGTAAGGCTTGCTCTGCTTGTCGATCAAGGGGATGTTTGAAGGCTTCGCTAGAAATTCCAGTATAGGTGGGCATAGGAGTATTAATGCTTGCGAATGACTGTGATATTGGGTCAAAACTAATCTATGGTAAAACCTTCGGGAGATAGATTAATCTATCGCAAGGGATGATTTATAGTTGATGATTCATAGCTTCCTTAAATTAACAATGAACGATTAATAATGACTATACACAAATTTATCTATTTATAAGTTAATTTATGTTAACCTATGAGGTGGAGTAGCTAAGGATTGTTAAGACTGTGGCTGAAGACTCCATTAGGGTCTACCTCTCAAAAGAAAAGAAATTGCGCTTTAAGTCTACCTGTGTTCTTAAAGACAGGGATATGAGTGAAGTGGTGAATGAACTGATAGACCAATGGCTGGAGCAAAATGAAACTTTATTACAGCAGCAACAGGATAAGTAATCTGGTTACATACTCCCGACGCTAACTTCTGAAAAAGTATAGCGCGGGCTACGAGCGCGATTCCCGGCAACCCGTCAGACATTGACTGAGCTTACCCAGACGAGACGGGATGCTCCAACGCTGTAGGAACAATACATAAATAATTTGTTTTACCTATGTACTGTTGGAATTTTACCCACTCACAGACTGTTAAAACAACTAACTTTTGCGCTTATGGAACCTCATATTCTTGCGTTGTCTAGGTTCGGTGTTTAATAACCAGCATTTGTCTCGCCAAAGGCGAACCCACTGACGCTAACAGCTGTGTTACCTTTGTTTATTTTATCTATTTTTGTGCAAAGTTCCGCAACTGCGTTGCATATACTAGCATTTCATGAGGGGCTGTGGGCTGAATTCGCTTGAACCCTTTAAAAGCCCCGTCATGCCTCCAACTCTTCGAGTAGGTTGCGGGGCTTCTTGCCGGAATAGCTAACGGTTCCATAAATTAGTAATCGTATCAATGAACAATAAACTGTAAACCATCAAACTGCCAAAAACCTTTGAATCACATCCTGAGTAAGTTCACCAGTTACTCCCGAAGCGACAATACCCCCCTTTTGCATGGCATAGTATCTATCGGCTTGCCGAACAAAATGCAGGTGTTGTTCTACTAATAGAACTGCAACCCCAGTAGTTTCTATAATTTGTCGCACAGCTGCTTCAATCTCCCAAATAATTGAAGGTTGAATTCCCTCTGTTGGTTCATCTAAAACTAATAATTTAGGACGTCCCATTAAAGCTCGTGCAATTGCCAGTTGTTGCTGTTGCCCACCACTCAAATCACCACCCATCCTCGAGAGCATAGATTTTAAGACGGGGAAGAGATTAAAAATATCTTCAGGAATTTGTTGTTGACCTTTTATACCTCCTGGGCGTGCTTCTAAACCTAGCAATAAATTTTCCTTGACACTCAAGCGAGGAATAATTTCTCTTCCTTGGGGAACATAGCCAATACCTAATCTTGCTCGTTGATCTGTTGATTTTTCTATTATTAGTTTGCCTGCAAAAGTAATTGTGCCACTGCGGGGTTTAAGTAACCCCATAATTGTTTTTAGCAGAGTGGTTTTGCCCACACCGTTACGTCCAATTAAGCAAACCATCTGTCCTGTTGGTACAGTTAAATCCACATCGCGGAGGATATGACTTTCACCGTAGTAGACGTTTATTCCTGAGATTTGTAGCATGATTAAGTAATAAGTAATAAGTAATAAGTAATAAGTAATAAGTTTTATCGAAATTAATATGGGTCAAATACCTTACCGTCACTTGCAGTGCATAAAATTGGTTGTGATTAAATACCCATCCAATTTGTCCCCGCGTCCTTAATTTCTGGAATAGATGGTTCTTGCCCTAGATAAACTTCAATCACACGAGGGTCATTTTGAATTTCCTCCATACTACCTTCACAAAGCACTGAACCTTGATGCAAGACTGTCACTTGGCGGGCAATTTGTCTTACAAACTCCATATCGTGTTCAATCACAATAATCGAATGACTCTCTGATAAAGCTAGAAGTAATTCACTGACATTTTTAGTCTCTTCATCCGTTAAACCAGCAACAGGTTCATCCACCAATAATAAATCTGGTGACTGGGCAACTAGCATTCCAATCTCTAAACGTTGTTTTTCTCCGTGTGAAAGCAATTGGGCAGGGAAATCTGCTTTAGTAACTAAACCAATAGTTTCTAATAAGCCTGCCACAGTGCGTTTGTCAGAAACAGAAACACGCCCAAACAAAGTAGAGAAAACATTTTTATGGCGATTGTGAGCTAAATCTAAGTTGTCGCGAACTGTAAGATTAAGATATACTCGCGGCGTCTGGAACTTACGACCAATTCCGAGACGAGATATCTGGTATTCTGATAATCCTTTTAAAGATCGTCCTTTAAATAAAAGCTGTCCTTCTATTGGCTGCACTTTCCCAGTAATCGTATCTAGAAAAGTAGTTTTACCAGCACCATTAGGACCAATAATTACCCGCAACTCCCCAGTCTCCAAACTTAAATTTAACTGGTTAATTGCTTTAAAACCATCGAAACTGACAGTCAGATTCTCAATTTCTAGAATGTTCATTGTTCATTGTTTATTGTTCATTGTTTATTGTTCCTTGGGACAGTATCCTACAACTGCCGAATACCAACCCCATCAACCATTGAATGTTCATTATTCATTTGTTCATAGTAGACTCTGTGCGCATGCTGCGCAAACATTGTTGATTGTTCATGGGGAAAGTATTCCACAATTGTCGAATACCAATTCCCTGAGCCATGAACTATGAACTATAAACAGTAACTGTCGAATACCAACCCAATGAACAATGAACCATAATCAATGACCAATTTCTTCTCGTTCTCGCTTTACTTCTGGATCTTCCTCTAAACTAGGATAAGTAATAACCTGCTGACGAATTCCCAAAAGCGATCGCATTTGCCGTAGGGCTCGAAAACGCAACCATCCCACAATACCATCCGGGAGTACAGTCACAACCAGCAGAAACAGTACTCCTTGAAAAAACAACCATACTTCTGGAAATTGCTCACTTAAAATAGTTCGACCATATCTTACTATCAAAGTTCCTAAAATTGCTCCTATTAAGCTTGCCCTACCTCCTACTGCTACCCAAATGACCATCTCTATCGAGAATGCTACATCCATTGCCTTAGGAGTGATAATTCCTGTTTGGACGCTATAAAGTGCTCCAGCAATTCCGGCTATACCTCCGGAAATAGCAAAGACAAGTACCTTATAAGCAGTGGGGTTATAACCAGAAAAACGTACTCTGCTCTCATCATCCCGAATGGCAATTAATAAGCGACCAACACGACCACTGGTTAACCATCTGCATAGTACATACACTGCTATTAAAAATACTATAGTCAATTCATATAATGCTAATTGAACTGTTGAGGAACCAGCCAATAATCCAAAGATCTTATCTGTGTTTGTTTTTAAACCATTAGTACCATTAATTAGCTCTTGTTGACCGTTGAAAAAATTGAAGAATACTAATAATGCTGCTTGGGTTAAAATCGAAAAGTATACTCCTTTAATGCGATTGCGAAACACCAGATAACCAAGCAATCCCGCAACGATACTGGGTATTAAGACAATAGCGACAAGAGTAAAAGGAAAAGAATAGAAAGGTTTCCAAAACCAAGGTAGTTGTTCGACTCCATAGAGAGTAAAGAATTCTGGCAACTCTCCTTGAGGAAGTTGTAATTTTAAGTGCATTGCTAAGGCATAGCCACCGAGGGCAAAAAATATGCCATGTCCTAAACTTAATAACCCTGTATAGCCCCAAATTAAGTCAATGCCGAGGGCAACAATTGCTAAAGATAGAAATCTCCCTAGTAGCTTGAGACGAAACTCTGGCAGTATTGCTGGCATGAGTGCAGCTAAAAATATAGCGATCGCTAGCACCATTACTATTTCTAATAATAGGGCTTTTGGGTGCTTTTTCCCAATTCTGTCTCTCATCTCTACCAACCTTAAGTGACATTCTACCCCGATAAATCAAAGATTATTAAGTAGTCGGACATAAATAAATGGTTCTATGTAAAGAATTATGAAATCCGTCAAAGTTACCCTAAACCCCACATCCCATACCCTGCCTCAACCAGTAAACTTTATCAATGTCGCAGGTACTTACTGGGGACTATTGCCATTAGCCATAAACCATGAACCACGAATACTAATCTCTAATTGCCTTCCCATCCGCATTAAACAAATAAAGTTTGCTAGTATCAACACCCAGATTTAGCTTAGCGCCTAGGTAGATATCTGGGGAGGAAGGAACGCGGGTAATTAAAGTAGAATTGTCTTCTTCACCATTGCCATTGGTAACATTATCTTCCACCTCAATTCTAGAAACAGGTGCCTTGAAATAGACAATCATCTCATGACCAAGGGCTTCTACGGCATCGACTTCAACCTCAAGGCAGTTTGGTTGGGAACAACTCTCACCAACAAGAAAGAAAGCTTCTGGGCGTAAACCTGCTAAAATCGGTAGATTGAGATAAAGTCCTAAGTGGTGATATTTATCTACCGTTGCCGGATCTATTATTAAAGGCTGACCACCAAAATCAATACTAAAACTGCCACTTTGAGTCTTTTGCAGTTGAGAGTGAAAGATGTTCATTGCTGGAGAACCAATGAAACCAGCGACAAAGGCATTAGCAGGGTTATCGTAGAGTTCCTGAGGATTAGTAATCTGCTGCAACTCACCTGCACGCAAAACCGCTACACGATCTCCCATGGTCATTGCCTCAATTTGGTCATGGGTTACATACACGGTGGTTGTTCCCATTTCCTTCTGTAATTGAGCAATCTCGGTACGTATTTGCACCCGCATCTTGGCATCCAGATTAGAAAGGGGTTCATCCATCAGAAACACTGCCGGGTTGCGCACAATTGCCCTTCCCATAGCCGCCCGTTGCTGTTGGCCACCAGATAACTGCTTTGGCTTTTTATTGAGTTGTTGTGTTAGTTCCAGTTTGTGTGCAGCTTTCTGAATCCGCAGTTGCCTTTCCTCTGGAGGAACATTCATCATCCGCAGCGGAAATTCTAGATTCTGACGTACTGTCATATGGGGATAAAGGGCGTAATTCTGAAACACCATCGCGATATTTCGTTGTTGAGGTGTTTTATTGTTAACTACGTCACCGCCAATAATCAACTTGCCTGCGGTAATATCTTCCAAACCAGCCAGTGTTCTCAAGACTGTAGATTTACCGCAGCCAGAGGGGCCGACAAATACAAGAAACTCGCCATCTTCGATATTTAGACAAAGGTTTTTAAGGGCACGATAGCCATTTTTGTAAGTCTTAAAGACTCGATCAAATTCTACGGTTGCCATTATTAATGTTCCAAATAGTTAATGCGACCGTAACTTGATCAAGCTTGGTCGTACAGAGAAGGGTGAATAATTGGTTGAAGTTTTCATCAGTTATTGCCTCCGATGCCAACACTAACTTCTTAGTACAGCACTAGCTTTCCCTGTAGGTTACTTAAGGGATATCGGAGTGAAACGTTTATAGCTTTTAGCTAATTACTAATAATTTTAGCATGGCAAGGAAAGGCAAAAAAATTGACATCTGTTGCTATCTATCCTTCTCTCAATGTTGCTAGAAGGGGATGTCAGACGTTAGCAAAGCGACGCGAAGTGCTTGCAGTTCATCCACTTGCACAGATGACACTCTTCCCTTGCCTTTCCTGTGAAATCAGATACCAGACATTACTTCCTTGGCTGCTGCCAAAGTTTTCTCAATATCTTCATCGGTGTGAGCTAAAGAAGTAAAGCCAGCTTCAAACTGAGAAGGTGCCAGATAAATACCATGCTCTAACATCCCGCGATGGAAGCGACTGAACTTGGCTAAATCAGATTTTTTGGCATCTTCATAGTTATGAACAGGCCCAGCTGTGAAGAACAAGCCAAACATAGCACTAATTTGTCCGCCGCAGCTTTCGTGTCCAGTTTCTTTGGCAATTTGCAGTAAGCCTGCTGATAATTTCTTAGTAATGCGGTCTAACTGTTCATAGGTGCCTGGTTTTTTGAGCAATTCCAAGGTTTTGATTCCCGCTGTCATCGCTAGGGGATTTCCAGAGAGGGTTCCCGCTTGATACATTGATCCAGCTGGCGCTACCATAGACATGATATCTTGGCGTCCGCCGTATGCACCCACAGGCAAACCACCGCCAATGACTTTACCCAATGTTGTCAAATCTGGTGTTACCCCAAATTTTTCCTGAGCTCCACCGTAGGAAATGCGGAAGCCAGTCATAACTTCATCCAAGACTAACAAAGCCCCGTATTTCTGGGTAAGTTCCCGCAAACCTTCCAGGAAACCGGGCTGAGGAGGAATAAAACCGGAATTACCAACTACTGGCTCTAAAATTGCCCCAGCAATAGAATCGGGATTGGCTTCAAATATCGCCTTAACTGCTTCGAGGTCATTGTAAGGAGCAGTTAAAGTATTAGCAGTGGCAGATTGAGGAACACCTGGAGAGTCTGGTAAACCGAGGGTAGCCACACCAGAACCTGCTTGCACCAGCAGCATATCGGCGTGACCATGGTAACAACCAGCGAACTTGATAATTTTGTCCCGTTTAGTGAAGGCACGCATTAGGCGTATCACTGCCATACAGGCTTCTGTCCCAGAATTGACAAATCGTACCATTTCCACACTGGGAACAGCCTCAATTACCATTTCTGCGAGGACATTTTCCAGGGCGCAGGGAGCACCAAAGCTGGTACCTTTGGCTAGGGCTTCCTGTAGGGCGGCAATTACTTCTGGATGGGCATGACCACAAATCGCTGGTCCCCAGGTTCCTACATAGTCAATGTACTGATTACCATCTACATCCCAGATGTAGGCACCTTTGACTCTATCAAAAACAATCGGTTCTCCACCTACTGATTTAAATGCCCGCACTGGTGAATTGACTCCACCAGGCATGAGCTTCTGGGCAGCAGCAAAAATTTCTTCAGATTTGCTAGTCTTCAAAGAAGTGGTGCTAACCAAAACTTTCTCCTCTGTCAGATGCTTATAAACTCTTTCTCAGGATTCAGAGTAGACCTTATTTTGGACTAAATTACGTTTGTAAGCAAATTTGTTAAAAAAGGTAACGATGATCAATAAACTGTCATGCACTTAATTTTTATCTTCAATTTCAATAAGAGAGGGAGAGGGGGGGATGGGGAGATGGGGAGATGGGGAGAAATTATTCTTCCTAACCTTATTCTTTAAAGAAAGGGGCTTTGAGACTTCGGAGAAGGATAAATATTAAATAATCTGTGTTATTGGGTCAGTTTGTTGGGAAAAAATGGTATTTTACTCGGGTCAATTAATGCCTCGAAACAGTTGAGTTTCTGCAAATATGCCAGCCTCCAAAATTACTACCTTGAGCCAAGCTATTCCTATTGACGCCATTCGCTATAACGAGCAAGGACTGGTGCCAGCAATTGTACAAGATTACCTCGATGGCACGGTTTTAATGATGGCTTGGATGAATCGGGAGTCTCTACAAAAAACCATGGAAACTGGGGAAACCTGGTTTTGGAGTCGCTCTCGTCAGGAGTTATGGCATAAGGGTGCAACTTCTGGTCATCTGCAAAAAGTGCAATCTCTGCGTTATGATTGTGATAGTGATGCTTTGCTGGTTACTGTTGAACAAATTGGTGATATTGCCTGCCATACCGGAGAGCGCAGTTGTTTTCATCAGATAGATATTACTAAGGCAGCGCCACCAGCAGATACTCTATCTCAGGTTTTTGAAGTGATTTGCGATCGCAAGGAAAACCCAGTTACAGATTCTTATACTTGTAAGCTCTTTGCTGGTGGTGATAATAAGATTTTGAAGAAAATCGGTGAAGAGTCAGCAGAAGTGGTCATGGCTTGTAAGGATGACGAGCCAGAGGCGATCGCTTCTGAAGTTGCAGACCTATTCTATCATGCCCTTGTGGCTTTAGCTCACCACAATGTGGATGTGCGGGAGGTTTATCGCAAGTTGCAGGAAAGAAGGCGGTAGATGCGGAGGGGGAGATGGGAAGAGGCGGAGACACGGAGACGCGGAGAGGGGGAGATAGGGGGATTTATGCTAGGGTGACGTTCTCTCTATCGCTTTTTCTGATTGGAGACTTTCAGCAAGTCGGCAATTGACTTAATTAGGGTTTTGGAAAAGTAAGTCATTGCCAGAATTGCGAGTATTACGACTCCGCCGTCGACTAGATTATTGGAATTTAATGATCCTTGGAAATCATCTGGTAAAGATTTAGTTGGATTAGTTGAAACTAGGACAATTTTTACTTCTGTGGGATTCATGGGCTTCTCTGTCCGTTAGTATTGAATATTGCTGCTATGTATATAAATTAGTCGTTTTCTATAGGTATTGGTGTCGAAAAAAGTAGAAACAAATAGACAATGAAAAAGTAGAAATAAATAGACAATAAATGGACTTTTTTTTATTGCATAAGAAATTTTATAAGTAATAAGTAAGCTACTTTTCTCGCCGTGGAATTAATTCCACGGCTAATAGCAGAAGTCCACTCAAGTGGACTGAAATTCAGGTTTTGTCGGCATTTACAGTATTTTCAGACTGGATGTTATACAGTCGTAGCCCTCACCCCCAGCCCCTCTCCCTTGCCTTGGGAGAGGGGAGTAGATTATGCACAGAATAAAGGCTTGATGAATTCGCCAACAGTATCGACTTCTGTACTACACAGTGTTAGAAATTGCTGTAGTCCTCTTGTAGAGGACTTTCGCTATTAGCATGGGGTTTAAACCCCATGCGGTTCTTGATCAGTTAGGGTATTGAGCAATGGAAGAATAGGTGTGGAATACATTTTCTGCTTCCTGTTCCCTGATTTTCCATTATCTTCGATGCTAACTATCCAAGTCCTATAGGTAATAAGCCTTAGATAATAAGCAATAAGTGTTCTTGTCCCCACTTATTACTTATTACTTATTACTTATTACTTATTACTTAAACTCCCCTCGTCTGTAGGCGGATCGAACACTACCTCAAACTTAATTTCGGCAACTTGCTGACGACACAATCGCATATTCTTTTCCGCATCAGCACGACTACGGTAGCGACTGATAACTACCCATTGCATTGGATGGACAAGACGAACAACTGCCCAGGGCTTATCACTTTTTTGATTGTTCAGATCGTACATAATTAGTTTAGCTCCTTACGAGAGTTGGAGTCAGAGCCAGCCCCTAGGTTTGGACGCCCCTGGGCTGGCTTCTGACTTTGCTGCTTTTGTTGCAACATTTTAGTTTTAATACTTTTATCAAAAAATAACAAGTAGTTTTTAACAAAAAAATACAGAGAAATTACCCTGTTTATTGTGGAAATCTACACAGGCAAATTTTGTTTTTATAGCTATTTAGAATAGGAAGCGATCGCTTTTTTTATCGATGGCAGAAGTTTACTTTTATAGTTATGGTTTTATTCTGCTTTGAGAAATTAAGTGCACGATTTTTCCCGCCCAGAGTTCAAACTCTGGGCTAATAGATAAAGTCCATTAAAATGGACTCCAATTAATATAGATATATCGTTTAGTCCTCTTTTAGAGGACTTAAGCTATCAGCCAAGGGTTTGAACCCTTGGCGGGTGAATGGATTGGTTCAAGAGTCGATAAAAGTAGAACTATGTAGAAGTTAGTAGATGAGCGCTGACAACCTCTAATTTGCCTATCTATAATCGACTTAAATAGTTGATTCCGATAGAAATTATGAATTTACCAAGATATGAAGAACATGAAGAGGAGTTTCTCAAAGCTATGGCAAATCGCTTTGGCTTCTCCGGGAAAACTTGGGATGTTTTTATGGAGCGCTTCCGTGAAAAAAACATTAATTCTCTAGATAAAGATATTGCGGTTTACCTTGAGGCAGAGTTAATTGAGGGAATCAAAGAAAGTGCCGATCATACTACTCTTCCTGCTACTATTCTGCGCGATCGCTTAAAGGTAATTTGCAACAAACTAGAGGCGGAGGGATGCGACTACCAGGGAAAAATAAAGGGTAAATGGAAAATTGCTAAGCATTGGTTGCGAGAGGAATTATATCCACAATGGCTTAAACAAGGCCGTTTGATTACCTTGACTGGCAAACAACTCTGGCAGCAACTGTGGGAACAAGCAAACCCCACTAACAAAATACAACCTGTATTATTTCCTAAACCATTACCAACTCTGGAGATGGGTGAGGCGGAAATGTCGCAGGAGGAATCTCTTTCTTTTCCTTTGAATAGTAAGATTCGACTTGAAGTCAATTTAGAAAGTGCTGGCTATTTGCTGTTGTTAGAAAAAGGAACGTCGGGGAAAATGTGGTGTTTGTGTCCATCAGGTTTTGCGCCGCAACCACAGCACTCTGAAGGATTAGTTATTCTACCTCAGTATAATTCGCGCCACAGGTATTTTAAATTAACAGGTTCTCCGGGTGAGGAGGAAATAGTAGCAGTAATTACTAAGGATATGCCAGGGTTGGACTGGTTGCCTAAGCCAGATGAAAAACTGCTGCAATTACGAGAAGAGCATTTGATGGGATTGTTGGATTATTTGAGTGATTATCGAGATTGTCAGATTCTCCGCATGACATACACAGTGACGGTGTAGTTGAGAGACAAATAGGAACACAGAGAGTAGCAAAAACAGCCTGTCTAATTGTGATTTAGTTTGAACTCTGAGAAACATAAGGGAGTAGAGAAATGGTTTTTAATTGGTTACGCAATTCTGTAGCGCAATTAAAAAAAATAATACGAACACGACAACTAAATCAGAAGGCTTTTCAACTTTATAATATTGGTCAATACAAGCAAGCGGTAATTTTGGCAGAGGAATTATTGCAGTTAGCGCGAGAACTTTGGGGCGATGAGCATCCTGATGTGGCTACAAGCCTCAATAATCTGGCAGGACTCTACAAATCGATGGGACGCTACTGTGAAGCAGAACCCTTATATGTCGAAGCCTTGGGGATGAGAAAACGCCTGTTGGGGCCTGAGCATCCTGATGTTGCTAGCAGTCTCAATAATCTGGCAGGACTATACAAATCCATAGGACGCTACTGTGAAGCTGAACCCTTATTAGTCGAAGCCTTGGGGATGAGAAAACGCCTGTTGGGTGATGAGCATCCTGATGTTGCTAGCAGTCTCAATAATCTGGCAGCACTCTACGAATCCATAGGACGCTACTGTGAAGCTGAACCCTTATTAGTCGAAGCCTTGGCAATGAGAAAACGCCTGTTGGGTGATGAGCATCCTGATGTTGCTAGCAGTCTCAATAATCTGGCAGCACTCTACGAATCCATAGGACGCTACTGTGAAGCTGAACCCTTATATGTCGAAGCCTTGGGGATGAGTAAACGCCTGTTGGGACCTGAGCATCCTAATGTTGCTAGCAGTCTCAATAATCTGGCAGCACTCTACGAATCCATAGGACGCTACTGTGAAGCTGAACCCTTATTAGTCGAAGCCTTGGCAATGAGAAAACGCCTGTTGGGTGATGAGCATCCTGATGTTGCTAGCAGTCTCAATAATCTGGCAGGACTATACAAATCCATAGGACGCTACTGTGAAGCTGAACCCTTATATGTCGAAGCCTTGGGGATGAGTAAACGCCTGTTGGGTGATGAGCATCCTAATGTTGCTAGCAGTCTCAATAATCTGGCAGGACTATACAAATCCATAGGACGCTACTGTGAAGCTGAACCCTTATATGTCGAAGCCTTGGGGATGAGTAAACGCCTGTTGGGTGATGAGCATCCTAATGTTGCTAGCAGTCTCAATAATCTGGCAGCACTCTACGAATCCATAGGACGCTACTGTGAAGCTGAACCCTTATATCTCGAAGCCTTGGGGATGAGAAAACGCCTGTTGGGTGATGAGCATCCTGATGTTGCTACCAGTCTCAATAATCTGGCAGGACTATACCAATCCATAGGACGCTACGGAGAAGCTGAACCCTTATTAGTCGAAGCCTTGGCAATTAACAAACGCCTGTTGGGGCCTGAGCATCCTGATGTTGCTACCAGCCTCAATAATCTGGCAGGACTATTTGCTGCTACTAACCGCCAAAATGAGGCACTGGCAAAGATGAAAGCAGCGATGAAAATCGATGATGGTATGATTCAACAAATATTTACCATCAGTTCTGAAAGCGATCGCCTTTCCTATCTCCAAACTATCCGAAATCATTTTTATGGTTTTCTCTCCCTAGTTTGGGGACACTTTTCTAACTCCCAGGAAGCTAAACAGGAAGCCCTAGATTTAGTACTAAGGCGCAAATCCCTAACTGCCACCGCTTTAGCTGCGCAAAACCAAGCAATATATAGTGGAAACTATCCCCACCTCGAAGCAGAATTCAAGCAACTACAATCATTAAGTAACCAAATTGCTCACCTCAGTTGGTCTCAACCTCTACCAGAAGAGCGCACCGCCTATCAACAGCAGCTAGGGCAACTGCAAGCTGAACATAACCAGTTGCAAAAGAAATTAGCATCCCAGGTGCCAGAAATCCAACTGCAGGAGCAACAAGCTAACCGCCACACCGTCGCCTCAGCACTTCCTGCTGGCAGCATCCTGGTGGAATATGTGAGATTTGATGCCGTAGATTTCCACGCTCCTAGGGAATCACGATGGCAACCTGCCCGTTACCTAGCATTCATCTTACCCGCAGGGCAGCCAGAGCAAATAGAGATGATTGACTTGGGGGAAGCAGAAAATATCGACAGACTAATTTCGGTTTTGCGACAGTCGGCGTCTACACAACCTCAAACTTTAGTAAGCCTTGATATGGGAGAAGATGATGAAGATCAATCTGAGGATGAAGAAGACTCTGCCTTCCTGAAATACAAGTCATCTCCAGAAGCAATTGAACTAAGTAAAGTAATCTTCGATAAAATCCTTCCCTACCTCAACTCCCACCAGAATCTAATAATTGCCCCTGATGGAGACTTAAACCTCTTGCCCTTTCAAATTCTCCCCCTCAACACCACTGGAGAAGAATTATTAATCGATAAGTACAATATCAGTTATCTCAGTAGCGGTAGGGATATCCTGCGCTCCCGAATTTCTACCAAACGCCCAGCCTCTGCCCCAATGATTATCGCCGATCCTGACTTTAATTTAGCAGGGGAAATAAGTAAGCAGACGCGGAGACGCGGAGACGCGGAGACGCGGAGAATTGAAATCCCACGCAAAATTTCGTTCACCCAGGCAAAGGAAACAGAGAAATTAGGTGCAGTAGCGACACTAGCCCCAGACTTACTCAACACTCTTGCCGCCGAAACCTTTTCACCAGCCCCCGGTACTCGCATCTTAGGTGAAAGAGTTGCCGCCAAACTAGGAGTAAAACCCTATTTGGGAGCAGATGCCCTAGAATCTCACCTGCTCAACTGTCAATCTCCCAGCATCCTGCTTATTGCCACCCACGGTTACTTCTCTAAAGAAATACAACTGCAAGACTATCTGAATTTAATCCTAGTACTGCTGAAATGCCCCAGTGAACAAGAAGCAGAAATCTTACAGAAAAACCAGAAACTCATAGATCAAAATTTGCTGGAGATAATGGAAATAGTGGCAACTTTGTTGGAAGAAAAACATCAGGATCAGGATCAAGCCAATTGGTTTAGAAACTTCGCAGCCCAATTAGCAACAACCATTAACGAATCTAGCCAGCAACCGCCAATCTCAAATCAGAACCACCCTAACTTCCCTTATCAAGGGAGAAACTCCAAAATCTCAAATTCTGAAGATCCAATGTTGCGCTCAGGACTAGCCCTGGCAGGTGCTAACACTAGACTATCAGGAAAAACTCTACCGCCTCAAGCAGGTAAAGGCTTAATCTTCGCCCAAGAAATAGCTACACTGGATCTGTGGGAAAATGAAATATCTGTCCTTTCTGCCTGTAATACTGCCATGGGAGATGTCAAAGCAGGCGAGGGCGTCTTTGGCATGCGTCGTGCCTTTGCCCTTGCTGGAGCTAAAACCCTAATTATGAGTCTTTGGTCAGTACCAGACAAGGCAACTGCTTTGCTGATGGACCGCTTTTTCAATAACCTTCAACAGGGTTTAGACAGAGCTTCAGCATTAAAGGAAGCTCAAAATTACCTGCGCACTGTCACAGTTAGAGAATTGCAGCAGTTTTCCTTAGGTCGCGAGATACTCGAAGAAATGATATCAAGAGGAACAGTATCAGGAGACGATCTTGATAATCAAGCAGAAAATCGACCACTGGAGCATCCCTTCTTCTGGGGAGCCTGGATTTGTCAGGGGGATAAGCTCTCAGAAGGCTGAGGCTTGGGAGTTGCGTCAGTTTGGTGATTTTTTTTTAGCTTAACGAAAAGTTCAAACTTAGTAGTACGCTCGTCGCTAATTGCTACTGTCAAACCAATAGCACCAATTGCCTTAACCCACATCTGCTGTGGTGGAGTAAGTTTTGGCAAATTGAGTTTACCACTGTTGATGGTGCGCTCAACATCTAAGAAAAATTGACCATTATTAGGTTTAGGATTAGTAGGTACAGTTCTCTGGAATAATGGTGCTTGAGTTAAAATCCCTTGTGGTTGGGGAATAATTGTCTCAACAATAGGGGCTCCTAATGTCAGAAAAGCAAGGTCATTTTCTAACCAACCGTGAGTAACAGTTATTCCCCCCAGTGGTGATGTCCAGTTAACGACAGGTTGACCATCGAGTTCAGTTGGCTCTACGCTAAATTCATAACGATTTGCTATAACTTGATCAAGCTTCTCAAAGGTAGCTTCAGCAACAGAGCGATCGCTTGTCTTAACCATCAATACGACACCAGCCCCTAAAGGTGGTGACAACTGATTATCCTCGGTGGCGATAGTTTCCTGCAAGGCAGGGATTAGAGCTAGAGAAAATTCCCCTTTTGTCCAAGGCAATAAATCTTGTTCTAAATCCAAACCTAAGGTTGCCTTCAAACCAGCATTCAAATTAGTCAGTTGCCTTGGTAGTAAGGGATTAGTATCAGCTCCAGCAGTATAATCTTGCCACAATTGTGCTAAGTTCCCCCCAGATAGTACCGATAGAGTATTAGCTGGTAGAAATTTGGATAAGCTACTATTTCTATTCTCTAGCCGATATTTTTGAGTACTCTCCGGCTGAAGCCAGGAAATTGAGCGCCAGCGCATCCCCTCTGATTCTAAAGATACTTTGGTTACTATTCCCTGTCTTTGTCGTCCAGCCAGCAGATTCTGTGGTGAAAACTCCCGTTGGGAGTTAGTTGCTGCTGCCTTAGAGAGTGCAGGCATATTCCAATAAATTTGGGCGAAAGGCTTTGAGACTTTAATTTGATTGAATTTTTCTTGGTAATCAGGCGTCGCTGCTACTGAGGGTTTTCCTTTATAAGTATTGATGACGCGCTCCATGATTTGAGGATGGTTAGTAACTACCAAAAAATTCTCAAGCATTGTTGCTGAATAATTTTGAGAGTCACTATTTGAAAATTCAATAATTTTAATGCCTTTATAGGTTCTCTCCTGCCCAGATTTTGCTTTCTGGGATTTAGCTTTTGCTAAAAGCTGCTGTGCTTGGCTGGGATCCTCAATTGGCACCACTATCAAATCTGGAAGAAATGTTTTCTGTTTTTGGGGCAAAACAATCTTACCTGCTTTCACTTCCGGGGCAACATCAGGTAGATAAGCAACCATCACTGTTTCCCCTAACCAAGGCTCGATATCTTCAGGATAGTTGTAGTCGTTAGCTTTAATTAATTCTTCCTGTAGTTGCTTGAAATTTTTGTCTAAAGCAACTTTGGTTTCGGGTGTCCCATACTGCTGTAGCTGCTGCCATTGAGCTGCATCTGTGGAGATGGAGGCAACTACCAAGGCATCTTGAGGTATCAGTTGAGCAGTTAATAGAGTATCTCCTGGAAAGCGGCTGCGCTGCCAAAGTAGCCAGTAAAAGGCAATGCCACCGCTAACTATTAATACTGCTGCCCCCAAACTCAGCAATAGGGAAAATCGATTTTTCTCAGGCATAGACTCAATCGAGCAGTAAAGACACAACTCACAAGTTTAGGAAGCAAAAGTTGATAAAAATCATCTCCCCATCTCCCCATCTCCCCATCTCCCCATCTCCCCATCTCCTCTAGGGTAGAGATAGTTATAAAGCGTATCTCTTTGCTGGTAAGGACGTCCTAAAAAGCTAATGGTATTCTGCAAATCTGCCACCGACATACAGGTACCGCCAATAGCACCTGCCATAGTGGTAATATGCTCTTCCATTAAAGTGCCGCCAATATCATTACAACCCCATTTAAGAGCTTCTTGAGCACCTGCAAGACCTAATTTCACCCAGCTTGGTTGATGATTGGGAATCCAGTTACCCAGGAAAATCCTTGCTACTGCCGTTAAGAGAAGGGCATCTGCAAGCACCGGTTGATCTCGCCCCACACGACGGCGTAAGGGCTTGGGTGCTTCTTGACCAACAAAGGGCAAAAGGATAAATTCAGTTATGTAACCAGGATACCCCCGATTGCGCGCTGTTTGTTGGAGCGATCGCAATTTTTCTAAATGCTCCATCTGTTGTTGGGGTGTTTCAATATGACCAGAAAGCATCGTGCTGGTAGTTGGCATCCCAAGTTGATGTGCTACACTAACAATTTCTAACCAAGTAGCTGTGTTAGTTTTTTCTGGACAGAGGATACGGCGGACTTGATCATCTAAAATTTCTGCTGCTGTCCCTGGCATTGACTCAACCCCTGCATCCCGCACAGAGGCAATCACTTGCCCATAGCTAAGTCCGTCTTGCTGAGCAATAAATTGTACTTCCTGAGGGGAGAAAGCGTGCAGATGCAGTTGAGGAAATTCATCTTTAATGGTTCTTACTAGTTGCAGGTAATAAGGCAAGGAAGCAGCGTTGATTCTTGCTTCGGGATTTAGTCCTCCCTGCATGCAAATCTCCGTCGCACCCAACTGTATTGCCTCAGCAGCTTTAGCTTGGATTTGCTCCCAATCTAACCAATAGGCACCCTCGGTATCAGCATCGCGGCGAAAGGCACAAAAACTACAGTGCTGTTGGCAAATATTGGTAAAGTTGATATTGCGATTAACTACATAGGTAACTGTATCACCAGCCTGTTGGTAGCGCAATTGGTCAGCAGTTTCCCTGATTGCTGCAATCACAGAGGATTCAGTTTGTTTGAGTAGTACAACCCCTTCTTCTGGTAATATATCTCTACCAGTTAGGGCACGATTAAGAATAGCATCAACAGTTTTAACAATCACTTTCGCCTTAGGAGCAACCTGGTAATTTGAACTGACTCTGACCCAAGGCTTTTGCCTTGGAAGGCTCCAGGGCAGAGGGCAGAAGGTAGAAGCATTTCCTTTTAACTTCACCTATTGAGGATACAAGCCCCGTCCTCTCCAACGGAAGGAGGAAAGGAGGAGTCCAAACTTCAACATTTCCCCTAAACCTTCTGCCCCGGAGCCTTCTATCTTCTACCTTCTTTTGACAGGTAACAATCAACTATATTTTACAACACGGACAAATAAAGATTACCAATAGTCAGATTGTAATTAATAAGTGTTCTTGTTATTACTTATTACTTATTACTTATTACTTAAATTACAAAAGAATTTTACTTTTTGACATTATGCGTTTAGTCATACCTAATCACAGTTCCTTTAGTTATCCTATTTAGAGTCTGAATTATTGCCAATTTTTAATATTAACGAATTGTCCGAAAGAACTTGTATACTATCTCTACCAGGCCAAGAATCAAGTTGTTCTAAAGGTGTTGTTAAACTATTTAATAAAGGGCTATTTTTACCTATTTTTTCTATAGTCAGTTCAACCTGTGGTGGTGCTACCACTTTTAATAATTTAGCAGTATGTTGAGGCTGACAGTCAAATACATGGCAATTATGATGAGTTGTCCATCTATTATCTAGAGGCAAAGTGTAATAGCTCTCTTTGGGGCTGTATTTTTTGTAGTCTTTGCTTTCTGAAGAATCCAAAAATAGATTCACTTTGATCGAGGCTGGATTAGGGGCTACATCCATTAAATCTGAAATTATTGCTTGTCCAGTGATAATATCTTTTTCATAAGCTGCTTGCTTGTGCGTCATCATAGAGCTTGTTTGAAAGGATTGTATCCCAATCAGGAAAAAAGCAATAAACCAAAAATATCTATCTGTTTTTAAATTAAATAAGTTTGTTCTTCCCCAAGCGGCTCCAATTACTAAAGCAGGAGTAAAATACATTCCAATCAATGCTTGTGGTCTTAAGGCAGTATCTGTTCCCTTATATATAAAAATCAGAGTGGGTATAATACCAATAAGCAATATTAAAAATGCGGCTGTTAAAATAATTCTTTGCCAAAGCTTTTTGCTAGGAATAAATCTAAAGATAGACCAACCTGAAAACAACGTCAAAAAAATACTTACAGGGGCAGACATATCACTTTTAGGAAGAATTATAAATTCAACAAAATTGACGACCATCGTGATAAGTCTCTGTAAAAGTGAAGTATTAGCTGTAATTCTAATATCATAACCTTCATTGATTGAACCTAATTCATAGAATTCAAAATTAAAGTATAAGCGTAGCAACTTCCATAATAAAAAATATATGATCAGACTAATTATACAAATCACTAAACCTTTTACAATATTAATCAAAGATGATTCTTTATTAAAAAGTGAAACCAGTAAAAACCCTGGTACAAACATTAAAACTATGGGTTGATAACTTGCCGCACAAGCAGTTAAGCAGATTATTGATATAAAAGCTCGTTGTGCATTTAAGTTTAATTTATAGTTCTTTTCAGGATGAGAGTCATCTTCAGTCCAAATAACATATAGAGCTATACCCAATAAAATTGTTCCCGTAGAACGAACGGGAATGTCAACTTGGAAAGCAGACATTTCAATCAAAGACGGAGTTAATAAAAAAATTGAAGACGAAACAAATACTGAAGCTGGTGAAATGAATCTTGTTCTAGAGAGAATCAACAAGAAAAATATCCAAATTGATAAGAAAAAATATAAATACAACCAAGAATTCGCAAATTCATTAGCGCCTACGAACTTCCAAATCAGGGGAGAAAGATATCTACCGATTACTACTGTCCATGAATTTTGATAATCTGGATGCAGGAAAGAATTCCATCCATCCCCGGATAGCATGATATTAAAAATTTGAGCACCAAAGGAAAAAATACCTAGTATTAAAAACGCACAAGTACTTAAAAGCCAAGCTTGTAAATAACTGTAATATTTTTTGTCGTCAGAATTAAATATATGTGACATTGACAATGAATAAAAATTAATAAGTGTTCAGGGGCATCAAGTGACAAATAAGAATATTAAGAAGATACCATTATCTATGTATAGCCAGTCTTGATTATTTGAAAAATAACTTTCAGTTCTTGCTATCTAATGACTTTAGAGCCATTTATTTTCAGGTTTTATTGAGACTAGCTATACTTAATATCTTGTTAAGAGCTTGCTCACTATATTTACGTAATAATCTACAGATGTAAATAACTTTCAATGAACTTCATCAAATCTTTAAATTAGTGGCAATTTTTCAAAGGTAACAAGTAGTAAATTCTATTTACTATCGAAAGCTAGTGTAAGCTCATCTAATTTGACTGAAAAAACGACAAGTGTCCCTAGTATTTGTTGTATATTTAATTGAGATAATTATTTTAAATTGAGATTTCTATTTCTCTATGTCGAAGCCTTCAGTTAAAGTTATCGTCAAACTTTTCGCCGCTTACCAGGAAGCTTATGGTTTATCAGAGCTAGCACTGGAATTTCCTCAAGAAACACCAGTTTCAGTAGTACAAGAGTACCTAATTACCGAACATCCAGAGCTTGAAAAGTGGCGTCACCTTACTCGCTTTGGCATTAATCTCAACTTCGTCGAACCTGAAACCATTCTCCAAGACGGTGATGAGGTAGTGTTAATTCCACCCGTCAGCGGCGGCTAAAGGATTAGAAGCTTTAGATATCAATCAATTTCTATGTCGCGATTCTAATCCCGACAAAAAAAGTCGGATATGTTTGACTGGTTTTTGGGCCTGTGTTACTATCAGTCGAACGCTGACGGACATTTAATAAATTGTTGAGAACATAGAGCTATGACCCAGACAATCACATCAGGATTATCAACAACATCTGCTACTTTTGAAAAACTCAAATGCAAGGAATGTGGCGCTGAATATGAACTCCAGGCTAAGCATGTCTGTGATCTTTGTTTTGGTCCATTGGAAGTAAGGTATGACTACGAAGCGCTAAGACGCCAAGTAAGCCGCCAAAGCATTGAAGCTGGCCCCAACTCGATTTGGCGCTATCGTCCCTTCTTACCTGTTGCTACAGATAATCCTATTGATGTCGGTACTGGCATGACACCCTTAGTAAAATCTAAGCGGTTAGCACGACGTCTGGGCCTCAAAAACCTCTACATTAAAAATGATGCCGTCAACATGCCCACCCTCAGCTTTAAAGACAGGGTGGTATCAGTAGCGCTCACCAGAGCCAGAGAATTGGGCTTCTCGACAGTTTCTTGTGCTAGTACAGGAAACTTAGCTAATTCTACCGCTGCGATCGCCGCTCACGCTGGTCTAGACTGTTGCGTTTTTATCCCCGCAGATCTTGAAGCTGGTAAAGTTTTAGGCACCTTGATTTATAATCCCACGCTCATGGCAGTCCAAGGCAATTATGATCAAGTCAACCGCCTTTGCTGCGAAGTAGCAAACACACACGGCTGGGGATTTGTCAACATTAACTTGCGCCCCTACTACTCCGAAGGCTCAAAAACCCTAGGCTTTGAAGTAGCTGAGCAACTAGGCTGGCAGCTACCAGATCACATCGTTGCCCCCCTCGCATCTGGTTCCCTCTATACTAAAATTTATAAGGGCTTCCAGGAATTCATTGAAGTTGGTCTAGTTAACGATAAGAAGGTCCGTTTCAGTGGAGCGCAAGCAGAAGGCTGCTCACCCATCGCCCAAGCTTTCCGAGAAGGACGTGATTTTATTGCCCCAGTTAAGCCCAACACCATTGCTAAGTCCATTGCTATTGGCAACCCTGCTGATGGCATTTATGCCCTAGAAGTAGCCCAGAAAACTGGTGGCAATATCGAAGCTGTCAGCGACGGGGAAATTATTGAGGGCATGAAGCTACTGGCAGAAACAGAAGGTATCTTCACAGAAACTGCTGGTGGCACTACAATTGCTGTCCTCAAGAAACTGGTAGAAGCTGGAAAAATTGACCCTGATGAAACCACTGTGGCTTTCATTACCGGCAATGGTTTGAAAACTCAGGAAGCGGTTCAAGGTTACATTGGTGAACCACTGACCATTGAACCAAAACTTGATAGTTTTGAGCGGGCATGGGAGAGAGCCCAAACTCTTGAGCGCCTAGAATGGCAACAAGTTTTAGTCTAAAAACTCTCCAAAATCTGTACTAAGTGTGCAGATAATCTCTCTAAAATCTGAAATTGGATACTGGATAATAATATCCAACCTGTCAACAAGGAGCTGCCTATGGCTGTCAAAGTTTTGATTCCTACTACTCTGCAAACATTCACCAATGAGCAAGCGACGGTTGAATGCAGCAGCAACAATGTTAATGAATTGTTCGACTCTTTAGAAGCAAGCTTTCCTGGAATTAAAGGACGCCTGTGTGATGAACAGGGAAAGCCACGTCGTTTTTTGAATTTCTACGTTAATAGCGAAGACATCCGCTTTCTACAAGGTACAGATACAGTACTCCAAGATGGGGATGAAGTCAGTATTGTGCCAGCAGTCGCCGGTGGCTGAAATCCCCAAGGATATCGGAGACAAGGAGTTGTATTGGCTATTAACAATCTTGGTACTCTCTTGTCTCTGTCTGAATACGAAGAACTCTTCTCGACATATATATACTTAAGTATTTATTTGAGCTATGACTGAAGAAAACAATTCTCAAGCCCAAGAGGCTACTCCTAAGGCGGCAAAAGCTAAAAAAGCTAAAGCCCCAAAAGTTGAGGACAAACCCTTCGCTGAATTTATCGAAGCAGATTATTTGCCAGCTTTAAAGAGTGCCTTGGCTAAAGAGGGCATTAATGACATTGATGTAACTTTTGCCAAAGACAAAATCCAAATTCCCGGCTTGAGTCAAGGTAGTGAGTGCTGGCAGGTAGTAGGTAAATGGCAAAATGGTGCTCGCCAATTCAATTTATACTTTCCTGAGGAAGACATCAAAAAGCAGAAAGCCTTCTCCTGCGGCAAAAATGGTGCTAAACCAACTACTCTAGAGTCTTTCATGATTGACGAGCGCAAAGTGACTCTTGATCTGATGGTGTTTTACACCCTCCAGCGTCTCAATGCTCAAAAGTGGTTAGCAAGGAATTAGTAATAAGCTTCTAAAGCTCGTGGAAGTGGTAGAGTACTACTCCGGTGCTGGGGTCATTAGTGATGCTAGTATAGCCGGATTTGCTCATCTCATTAAGTATCGCTTCCACTCTTTTGAAACTGGCTCCCGTTGCCATCACTCCCTGAGTTACCGATAATTTACCCCCCTTAATTTCCGCTGCTTTGAGTAGTTTGACCATTATTTGCTCATCGCTGAGTCGAGTAGAAGCTGGCGTAGTATCGGTTTGGTTAAGGGACTTACCATTAGGAAGTAAACCTTGTCTTGCCCTCAACTTGAGGTCATTTTCCTCAACCATACCGGGAAGTAGAAAAAGATCGATAAATTGACCAAGCCCAAATAAACCGAGGGTAAGCAACCATAAAACTCCTGTGACAATTTTGCCATTGTAGAGGCGATGCAACCCTCCTAAACCGAAAAAACAACCTGCCCAAAGAACGTAGGATATGACAAGGCGATCGCTATTCATTTGCTGACGTTTGTCTTGTGAACTTTTCGCACGTTAAGACAAAATTTATCTATCTTGTCTCAAAGCTAAGGTCAAAGCTTTGTACTTACTACTGACAATTATAAATTTTTCTTCCTTAAGTAGATTCTTGATATTCCCCCATCTGGGGTAGGGTTTTAACTACAAAACAGGAAGGTTAGGATTGGCGAGTTCTATATTTCGGTATCACTCAGTTGTAGTTAAATCTCTATTCCCTCTTTAATACCTATTTTGTCTGAGAGTCTCCTCATTAACAATCGCCTTAACTGAGCAGGCTCTAACCAAAATTGAACTAGAGAAATATCACAAAATTTTAAGTAGCTTTGCAACTCTTAACTTTTTAGGTGTCTTGCACTCACTAGACCTTGGTAAACTCAATATACAGTCCAGTCTGGGCTTGGCTGGAGTTAATCTAGCTCGGCACATCACCCGACTCAGAATTGTAAGGTAAAGATCAAGAGCAACTGAGGACATGGTAGATACGGTTAAAAAACCTGCTTTTGAAGAAATGCGACCAGGGGTGAAAGTCCCAGCGCAGGAAACTATCCTGACGCCAAGGTTCTACACCACTGATTTTGAAGCCATGGCGCAGATGGATATCTCTGCTAATCAGGATGAACTCGAAGCCATCCTTGAAGAGTTTCGTGCCGACTACAACCGCCACCATTTTGTCAGGGATGCCGAGTTTGAACAATCCTGGGACAGCATTGATGGGGAAAAACGGCGCTTATTTGTTGAATTTCTAGAGCGCTCCTGTACAGCAGAATTCTCGGGATTCTTGCTCTATAAGGAATTGGGACGTCGCTTAAAAAACAGAAACCCGGTATTAGCAGAATGCTTTACCTTGATGTCTCGTGATGAAGCGAGGCATGCAGGGTTCCTCAACAAAGCGATGTCAGACTTTAATCTGGCGCTGGATTTGGGATTTTTGACTAAGAGTAAGAAGTACACCTTCTTTCAGCCTAAGTTTATTTTCTACGCCACCTATCTATCGGAGAAAATTGGCTACTGGCGATATATCACCATTTATCGGCATTTAGAAGCTCATCCCGAAGACCGCATTTATCCAATTTTCCGGTTCTTTGAAAACTGGTGTCAGGATGAAAATCGTCATGGGGATTTCTTCGATGCGATTATGAGGGCACAGCCGAGTTGTTTGAACGACTGGCAGGCGAAGCTGTGGAGTCGCTTCTTCTTGCTATCAGTGTTTGCGACAATGTATCTTAATGACATCCAGCGTTCTGATTTCTATGCTGCGATTGGTTTAGATGCCCGTGAGTATGATAAACATGTGATTGAGAAGACCAATGAAACTGCAGGTAGGGTATTCCCAGTGATTTTGAATGTGGAACATCCGGAGTTCTATGATAGTCTCGAGGTATGTGTTAGGAATAATCAGAAGTTAACGGCAATCGTTAATTCCAAAACTCCTAAGTTCCTACAATTGTTCCAAAAACTGCCCTACTACCTCTCCAACGGTTGGCAGTTCCTGCGACTGTACCTGATGAAGCCGATTGAGATGGTTTCTTCCCAAGGCGTCGTTCGTTAGATTTCGCTCCGCTAACTTCTAATTTAGGCGGTTCTGCCCCTTGGAGAACCGCTTTTTTTTCTTTATTGATTCAGCGGCTGTGCAAGGAGTTCAGAATTAATACCGATTTCGTTTATTTTGGCTACAGATGCTGATGACGCCCAAACGCCCAGACGCCCAGACGCGGGTATTTATGCATAGCAGGAATTTAGGAAATTGGTATAATAAGTTTAACAGTTCAACATTTCAACAGTTTAGGATACATTACTTATACAGGGTAGTACTGACAATTAGCCTCAGCCTAGGGATTACCCTGCTCAAGGATGCCCGGAGGGCTGTAGGGATAGCGCCAAAGGCGATTGCAGATACAGCAGCCAATGAAACTCCCTTAGTTGCCCCATCTATTGATTTAGAAGACAATTATCTTAGTCAGACTCAACTAAATCCCATGACAACAGCAGAGTCTGAGTCTCAAACAACTATCGAATCAGCAGCACAGGAGTTAGATTTAAGTCCAGAGATTATTGAAGGCTCTCCAGTCTTACGGCGCTGGTTAGAAGAAGTGCCTAATGTTTTAGAAGAAATTCGCCATCAACCCAGTTTTCGTACTCGCTTGCGCTTAGGTTACTCCCAGTTTCCCTCTACTCAACAAGCAGGGGGATTTAACTTCGGTGTGGAAGATTTATTTATTGGTGGCACTGGTTTAACTTTGAGTACCGATTATCAAGCTTCTTTTAATAGCGATCGCCAAGCCTTTGGTGTAGACTTACGTTACTATCTGCGTCCTTTGGGTAGTTATATTAATGTTGCACCAGTGGTGGGGTATCGGAATTTGGAAACTGGCGACTACTCCACAGATGGCTTAAATGTTGGTGTGCGTTTACTATTGGCTTTGTCTCGTACTGGCGCAGCAGATATTTCTTTTACTCAGAGTTTTGTCTCGGTTGGCAGTAGTGAAGAGGTGGGGATCACTACGCTTTCTTTTGGCTATGCAGTTACTCCCCATCTACGCTTGTCTACAGATATTCAAAAGCAAAACTCTATTGAGGAAAAGGATAGTAGGGTAGGGATTGTTTTAGAATGGATGCCTTGATTTAGAAGAGGGCTACAGTTTCTTTATTATAAAAACTATGGTAAAAGAAATAAGAACCACAAAACAGCAGCAAATTGTAGAGTCTCACCATAGTTGTCGGTAAATATTCCCAGGTATTGCCTTGTTGCCATTTTTCAAGATTTAATATGTTCGCAACTGCATCACCCCAAACATTACCCAAATTTGACAGCATACCCAATGACTTGTTTGAAGCGATCAAAGTTCTTAAAAAAGAATTAAAGGCTGTAATTCTAGCTCACTATTACCAAGAACCAGATATTCAGGATATTGCTGACTACATTGGTGATTCTCTTGGCCTTTCTCAACAAGCAGCTAGCACCAATGCAGATGTAATTGTTTTTGCCGGGGTTCATTTCATGGCAGAAACGGCAAAAATCCTGAACCCAAATAAACTAGTACTCCTACCTGATTTAAATGCTGGTTGCTCTCTAGCTGATAGTTGTCCTCCTCAAGAGTTTGGAGCCTTCAAAGCTGCTCATCCGGATCATCTAGTTATCTCTTATATTAATTGCTCGGCAGCAATTAAGGCGATGAGCGATATCATTTGCACCAGTTCCAATGCAGTTAAAATTGTCAACCAAATTCCCAAAGAGCAGCCGATTATTTTTGCTCCAGATAGGAATTTAGGTCGTTATGTGGCAGAGCAAACAGGGCGAGATTTAGTCTTGTGGCAGGGTGCTTGTATTGTGCATGAAACTTTTTCTGAGAAGAAGATAGTACAGCTGAAAATAGAGCATCCTCAAGCCGAAATTATCGCTCATCCAGAATGTGAACCAGCTGTATTGCGTCACGCTAATTACATTGGTTCCACTACAGCTTTATTAAAGTATTGCCAACAGAGTTCTGTTCAGGAATTTATCGTTGCTACTGAGCCAGGTATCATTCACCAAATGCAGAAGAAGGCACCGAAAAAGCACTTTATTCCGGCTCCGGCTATGAATAACTGTGCCTGCAATGAATGCCCCCATATGCGACTTAATACCTTGGAGAAATTGTATCTGGCAATGAAGAATAAAACACCAGAAATTATAATTCCTGAAGATATTCGCGTGGCAGCTTGGCAACCGATTCAAAGGATGTTGGAATTATCATCTACTCCGGTAGGGGCTTAAAATTTGCTTAGGGGCTTAAAATTTGCTGATGCTCTCCAACGCTATACGAGATAGCATAGAAAATCTTCTTCCTTCGAGGTGCCATGCCCAACCCTAGAGTCATAACTTCTGATACTTTTCCCTTTCAATTCGATATTCTAGTGGTGGGTAGTGGTGCCGCTGGACTTTATGCCGCTCTTGGTCTACCGACTCATTTACGCATTGGTCTGATTACTAAAGACAGCCTTAACCAAGGCTCTAGTAACTGGGCCCAGGGAGGTATTGCCGCTGCCATTGACCCCTCTGATGCTCCAGCACTGCACTTTCAAGATACTATACATGCTGGTGCAGGTCTTTGTGATCATGAAGCAGTACAATTCCTAGTAGACAATGCTGCTGCTGCAATTGAGTCGCTGCTAGAGATGGGAGTAGCCTTTGATCGCCACGAACAAAAGCTGGCAATGACTCTCGAGGCTGCCCATTCTCGCCCTCGTGTCCTACATTCTGCTGATACCACAGGTAGAGCAATTATTGATCGGCTCACGGCTCAAGTCTTGCGGCGTCGGAATATTCAGGTGCTATCTCAGGCGTTGGCTTTGAGTTTGTGGCTCAATCTGCAAACTGGTCATTGTCAAGGGATTAGCCTTCTTTACCAAGGTCAGATTAGTTGGATAAGAGCCTCTACAGTTATTCTAGCAACGGGAGGCGGTGGTCAAGTCTTTGCCCAGACAACCAATCCGAAAGTGAGTACAGGGGATGGAGTAGCCTTGGCTTGGCGTGCTGGGGCAATTGTACGTGATGTTGAGTTTTTCCAATTTCATCCCACAGCTTTAACTAAACTAGGTGCTCCTCGTTTTTTAATTAGTGAAGCTGTGCGAGGGGAAGGAGCCCATCTAGTAGACGCTCAAGGCAATCGTTTTGCGTTTAATTATCACCCTGATGGGGAATTAGCTCCTAGAGATGTAGTCAGTAGGGCAATTTTTAATCACTTACAAGAAACTGCCGCCACTACCGAGCATAATCATGTTTATCTAGACTTAAGCCCAATCTCAAAGGAGCGCATTAACTATCGTTTTCCTAATATTATTAATGTTTGTCAACAGTGGGGAATCGATGTTTACCAACAGCCGATTCCGGTTGCTCCTGCAGCCCATTACTGGATGGGAGGAATTGCTTGTGATTTGATGAGCCGTACCTCGATTCCAGGGCTATATGCTATTGGGGAAACGGCAAGCACTGGTGTTCACGGTGCTAATCGTTTGGCGAGTAATTCTTTATTAGAATGTTTGGTTTTTGCTGCTCGATTAGCTGAGATTGAAATTGAACCTAATTCAGCTAAACAAAAGTCTCACTCTGTAAGTATTGAGCAAGGAAACTGGGAGAGAGAAATTAAACAAATAGCCTTGGTAAGGCAAAATTTACCTCAACTAATGTGGCAAAGTGCTGGGATTTCTCGTTCACAAGCAGTTTTAGAGTTGGCAAGCGCCCAAGTTAGTTCCTGGCGAGAGGAGTTGGCAGCTTTGGATATTAGTCAATATGTACTCAATTTAGCGCCCAAGCAAACAGTTAAATTTCTCTGTCCCGATGCCCAAAGACAACTGCGGATGGCAGCAGAAACTTTTAATCTTTTAGATATTAGCTATCTAATTCTTAAAAGTGCTGCTTTTCGCACTGAGAGCAGAGGTGGACATCACCGCAGTGATTGTCCTCAATCTTCATCCAATTGGCAAGTTAATACCTTAGTTCAAGGTGAGCGTTGGTGGAAATCACCACAACTTTCTTTATCTTTAGTACTTAGGGAGATAGCTGGTTGAATACTTCCTATTCAGAGGCTGTGAAGATAGCGCAGAACTATTACGATGGGCTAGAAACTGATCAATTATATGCCGCCGTCTGGGGTGGAGAACATATTCATTATGGTATCTACAACCAACCGAATGAACCTATACATGATGCCTCCCAGCGTACAGTAGAAAGAATTGCTCAAACTCTGGAAAATATTAATCAAAATTCACGAGTCATTGATTTAGGGGCTGGTTACGGTGGCGCAGCACGGTATCTGGCAAAAGCCTATGGTTGTCAGGTGTGTTGTCTCAACTTAAGTGAACGACAAAATCAACGCAACCGCCAACTGAATCAAGAGCAGATTTTAGAACAGTTGATTGAGGTAACTCAAGGTAGTTTTGAGGATATTCCCTATCCAGATAATTCCTTTGATATTGTGTGGTCCCAGGATGCTATTTTACACAGTAGCGATCGCACTCAGGTATTAAAGGAGATTAAGCGGGTTTTAAAGTCAGGGGGTGAGTTAGTTTTTACTGATCCTATGCAAAGTGAAACTAGTCCACCAGGGCTGCTGCAACCTGCTTTTGAGCGTTTGGGAATCAGTGATATGGGTTCCCATCATTTTTATAGTAAGACTTTGAAGAATTTGGGTTTTGAGGAACTGAACTTTATTGATATTTCTAAAAATGTGCCTATTCACTATCGACGCTTTGGTGAGGAAGTAAGAAAGCGCTATCAGGAGGTAGTGAAAATTACTTCCCCAGAATTTGCCGATAAAACTCTCAAAAGTATTGAACCTTGGATTGATTATTATCAAAAAGGTTATATGCAATGGGGGATTTTACATTTCCGTCTTCTGTAGAAGTACCCGTGTTGATTGACTCATGACTATTTACTTTTACGATACTGACGAAAAACCCTATGGTTGTTTCTCCAACTTTTCCCAACATGGTTTTGAACTTGATGGACTTTGGTGGCAAACCTCAGAACATTATTTCCAAGCACAAAAATTTGTTGGTACTTGTCATGTTGAAGAAATCCGCTTAGCAAAAACTCCTGCAGAGGCGGCGAAAATGGGCAGGAGTCGTACTCGTCCTCTCCGTAGTGATTGGGAGGAAGTTAAAGATTCTATCATGCAGCAAGGTTTACTCTGCAAGTTTCAAACTCATGCTGATATTCGTGAAGTTTTGCTAAGTACAGGAGACGAATTAATTGTAGAAAATGCACCTCAAGATTATTATTGGGGTTGTGGTCAAGATGGGACTGGTAAGAATCGCTTAGGAGAGATTTTGATGGCAGTTAGAACTATCTTGCGTAATTCGTATAGAGGAAAACTTTGTGGGTTATCAGAAGGCTGTACAACAAGCAAGACATAGACAAGAACTATTCAA
Source organism: Symploca sp. SIO3C6 (assembly GCA_010692425.1). Lineage (GTDB taxonomy): Bacteria > Cyanobacteriota > Cyanobacteriia > Cyanobacteriales > Coleofasciculaceae > SIO3C6. The sequence continues at coordinate 110,119 of JAAHHJ010000018.1, forward strand.
AGCTGATCGATTTGTCAAGATTAGTGACAGGATTGATCAAGGTGATATTCCAACTAGAATTTGGGAAAAACTACTGGGAAATTACTTACTGCAAAGCTGGAAAGGAATGATTCTTTCCAAAGGCGTCACCGAAATTGGGCTTTATCCAATGCTCTTGTATGAACTCCAACCCAAAACAATTATTGAAATTGGAGCATTTAATGGTGGCAGTGCTGTTTGGTTTGCAGATCACTTAGAACTTTTTGGAATTGAGGGTTCTGTCTACTCTATTGATATCGATCTTTCCTTACTTGATGAGAAAGCTAAAACTGACTCGCGGGTTAATTTTTTAGAGGGAGATGGTAACAAACTTGGTACAGTCTTACCACCAGAATTACTTTCTACTCTACCTCATCCCTGGCTAGTAATAGAAGATGCTGCGCCTGTTGAAATTGTGGGACTACTAGAGTTTTTTCATAAAAATGGGCTTGAAAATGGAGACTACTTAATTATTGAGGATACTAGTCAATCAATTTGGGACTGCTGGAGTGGTAATTGGGAAGATCAAGAAGAACTTGCTGAAGGTAGAGAAAAGATGGATAAGTTGAGGCATTGGTTAATCAAGCATGAAGATGAGTACTTAGTGGATACTTACTATCTAGATATGTACGGTTACAACGGATCAAAAAATTGGAACTCTATTCTAAAAAAAGTTTAAATATCATAAATCTCTATGGCAGAGTACAAATTATATTGGCACCCTTTGACTTCATCTTTTGCCCCCCATGCAATTCTAGAAGAAATTGGTTTAGATTATGAAGCACAGTTGGTGAATCTTGAAGCGGGGGAACATAAAACCGAAAGCTTCCTTAAAGTAAATCCCAATGGCTTGTTGCCAGCCTTGTTATTAGGAAATGGATGTACTATGTACGAATCTGCTGGCATGGTAATGTATCTCGCTGACAAACATCCTGAAGCAGCGATTTCTCCATTAGTTTCTGATAAAGATCGTCATCTGTTTAACCAGTGGCTTTTTTATCTGTCAAGCATGATTTACCAAACTTACACACGTTACTACTATTGGAAACGCTTCTCCACCGATCCTATTGATGCCCCCAAAATTCGTGAAAAAGCAGCCCAGGATCTAGGGCATCGCTGGCAAGTAATTGATGATGCTTTAAAAGACAAACCTTGGTTAATTGGTGAGCGGTTTAGTGCTTGCGATATCTATATGCAAATGATGACAATCTGGCACATTCCCCGCCAACTATACAATCCGGATTCATCACCATTGCCCTCAGAGTCATTCTTCGATCAGTTTAAAAACATTACCAGGACTGCAGCAAAAGTTTCACAACGCCCTGCAGTAAAAAAGATTATAGATCTGTATCCTCCAGAAGGTTACTTAAATTTTCAAGCCACCTAAGTTCCAATTTCAGTAGTTAGTTTTCTGCTCAAGAAGATTAAGTAAAAGTGAAAAAAGTTCTATTCATCTTTCATAAAGCTACTACTAATCCTGGTCCAGTAGGACAAATACTGAGTCAGCGCAGTTATCAAATAGATATCCGAGCATTAAATCAGGGAGACTCACTGCCCCACACTATGGATGAACATGAAGCTGTGATCAGTTTTGGCGGTTCAATGAGCGTTAACGATTGTGAAACATTACCCTTTATTGGTACAGAATTAAATTGGATTCCTACAGTTCTTGAATCAGGTAAACCCTTTCTTGGTATTTGCCTTGGTGCTCAATTGCTGGCGCGTTCATTAGGCGCAAAAGTAGCTCTTCATCCTGAGAGGAAAGTAGAAATTGGTTATCACCCCATCATACCTACTGGCGCTGGAAGTAAGTATTTTGACTCTCATTTATCTTTCTATCACTGGAATTCTGAAGGCTTTGAGTTACCATCAGGCGCAGTAAAACTAGCATCAGGGGAGAGGTTTAAGAATCAAGCATTTCGTTATGGTGACAACGCCTATGGTGTGCAGTTTCACCCAGAGATATCAAAAAATGTTTTGGTAGAGTGGGCAGCTACAAAAGACTCAGAAATAGAGCGTAAATTAAAATCACCTGGAGCGCAATCATGGGAAGAGCAGATTGAAAAACATTCTCAGTATGCTCCCCTTGTAGAAAATTGGCTTAATGATTTTCTGTCTCTATGGTTAGAAAAAAAAGCAGATTATAATTGAAATCATTTCAACAAAGAAAGCAGTTGCCGAGTAGAGCAGATGTAAAAATAAGGAATTTAATCAAGAAAATAAATAAATATTTAACAATGAGCAGTTATAATTTCAGAGTCAGTCAAGGAAATTCTTGATTTAAGTGGTTTTCCAAGAAAACCGGAGTTAACAATGGTCACAGCTATAAATACAACCGACTCTACCTTAGCAGCAATTGAAGCGGCTTTACCTGTTGACCCTCAACCCTATACTATAAGCGATCGCCCCGCAGGCTTAATCATCGTTGATGTGGTCCATGGCTTTTGCACAGTGGGTTATGGTTCTCTAGCACCAACAGAACCAAATGAACAAATCGCTACTATGGTATCAGAAAGCGATCGTCTCGCACGAGTTTTCGTAGAAAGAGGTTGGCCGGTTTTGGCATTCTTAGATACCCATGAACCAGGTAAACTAGAACCACCCTACCCTGCTCATTGTGAGAAAGGTTCTGGAGAAGAAAAACTTGTTCCAGAACTGGAATGGCTTTACGATCACCCCAATGCTACTTTAATTCATAAAGACTGCATTAACGGCTTTATTGGCTCCATTGATATAGAATCAGGTAACAATACCTTACTGCAATGGGTTAACCAGCACAAACTAGAAGCCTTAGTGGTAGTTGGCATTTGTACAGATATTTGTGTAATGGATTTCGTTGTCACCATGTTATCTGTGCGCAATCATGATATGATCCCAACGTTAAAGGATATTGCCGTCTATACTGAAGGTTGTTCTACTTACGACCTTCCAGCAGAGACAGCCGCTCAGTTGTCTCTACCTAAGACTGCTATCCATCCCCAGAAGATAGCTCACCACATGGGTTTATACACCATGGCAGAGCGCGGAGCCTTCATTGCCTCTGCAATCGCTCTGTGAAAATGGGTTTGGTGATCTAAGAGAAAATAAGCACAGAAAATTTACTTCGATTTTAAATAAAATCCATGAATTCTAGACTCGTAATCATCACGGGCGCTAACGGCGCTGTGGGCAACTGTTTTGTGAAACATTTTTTGCAAGAGAAACATACAGACTGCGTAGCCGTTTCTAGATCACCTATGGTGACAAAAGCCTTACATTGCCAAGTTGACTTGCTCGATAGCAAAGCTACAGAAGAAGCAATTAATCAGCTTGAACTTACAGGATTCTCAGATGTCGTAGTGATTCATGGGGTAGGTAAATTCAAATATGAACACGCCTACCGTGGAACATCTCTCGACCATTCTCAACCTAGTATTGATCAAGAAGTATTCAGGTCAAACTATCATACATTTGTTAATGTAGTCAAGCCCCTAGTACAAAAACTCAACCGAGAGCACCAACGTGGTTATCAGACGAGACTTGCTCTTTGCGGTTTTGGTTCGATCACAGATAAATACAAAATCCCCTTTTGGCACTCCTACACCTATGCCAAAGATAGCTTGCGGGACTATATCAAAGACCTAGCGAACTCACAAAAGTGGCGAGGACTTATTAGGGGTCGCTTTATCAACGTTAGCACTACAGATACTGGCAATGAGAATAAACTGCGACCCAATGCTACGACTCAAGAGAAAAAATACTGGCTAAAACCAGAAAAAATTGTTAAGCAATCAATCGGATTTTTGGAGCGTTTCACTCCACTGTGGCAGGAAATTGACATCTATGAACCCTTGCCAGGATTCGATCCTCAAGCTTATTACCGTAATTACAAGACGATTAGAAGCAAGTGGGAACGGCAGATGGGAGTAGGTTAAGCTGCCAGAGATTTAACTTGCATTTTTAGTATAGATAGGTGGATTAGTTCATAGTTCATGGACTATATAGAAACTGTGAACCATGAACTATGAACATAGAGCTAGCTAATCAACAAGATTAGGAATCAACTCAATTTTGAAAGTATTGGCATCAGAATTAACTGACAGTTCCTGGTAACGCAGCCGCAACACCAAGCCTGGGATCAATGCTGTACCCACAGAAGTAATAATACCGCTACCTTGAGAACCAATACCATAGGCTAAGTCTACTTCCAACAAATATTTGCCATTACCTACCTTTTCTGGTGAGCGATAACGCCAACCAAAGCTAGCGAGGTTATCGCTGTTAGTATTAAGATTGCGAGTTTTATAGTTAAGCAGCAGTGAATGTTGTGTATTCTTTGAGCCTTTACCAAACAAGTTATAGACAAGTTCAGAATTGGTAGTGATTTGATTGCCTTGATGGCTGAATCTAAAAGGGCCTAGGCGAGAACTAAAACTCCACCGCAATTTATTATTGGTATCCAAATTAATACTGGCAGAGGTAAAAAAATTCCTGCTGTTATGTTTAAAAACTACTCCAGTAGTTATATATTTATCTTGGATATTAGCTGTTGCTGTTAAAGTCAAGCTAGATAATATTTTCCACTTGATTTTAAACTCTTGAGAGAGTCGAAAACCTTGGGATAAGGCTTCGCTAAAACTACTAAAACTAACCTGGAAATTGGGGAAGGGCTCAAATCGAATATTAGTCCTAAATTCTAAAACCGTTTTACCTGCTAGGGCAGAAACCTCCACCTGCAAAGCCGAGCCAGTAGGCTGATAAAATAGTTCAGCTAATCCCATTACTGAGTTGTCATAAACCAAACCCAATCCCAAAGTTAAACCTTCTGATATACCCAAACGATAGGCAATTCCCCCTTGAAAATTAGTAAACTTTCCCCAGAAACTATTATTTACAGCAATTGTAGATACTTGCTGATTCCAGCCAGCAGAGACAGCCAGAGCAGAAGCACCAGCAGGCAATTGTTGAGGCAGGCTGGACAAATTCACCTCCTCAATTGTGGGCTCAGCTGTCAATTGTCCATGGGGATAGAGGAAGAGGCGATAGTTGCCTGGGGCTGGGATATCTTCAAAGCGGTATCTCCCGGAAGAATCTACCAAAACTTCAGCAAGAACACTTTTACTCAATCCTTTCTTCAATTGTACCAAAGTACCTGATGCTGCTTCTCCGGAAACAGTACGCTTCAGTTGGGATGCCCGTAATCTATGCCTGGGATTGAACTCAAGATAATCAGTAGTTTTCGGAAGCGCAAACCCCCAACGTCTGATAGCAGTAGCACCCCAATAATCACCCCCTCCTTGGCTACGCCAAAATTTAGGTTGAGAACCAATTACATAATCGGCTTGCTTAGTTTCAAGCATAAACTGAGCTTCACCCAACCGCCAAGTATCTCTATCTCTAAAATCCGGTTGTTGAATACGGATAAACCAATTACCTCCAAAAGCTGTGCCAACAGTTGTTAACTCTCCCTGATATTTCGTAAAATCAGTCTGCGGAGTGAGGGCACTCCTTCTGCCAGTAATAGTAATCCTTTGTCCAATTGTCTTGAGAGTAAACCAATCAAGAATATCTCTAGCAGAGGCATCCTCTCCTAGAGTCTCAGTAGTAAGTTGATTCGCAGTAACTGGAGTAGTAAACAGCAGAAAGCAGAGGATACTGCTATTGAATCCATAAAATAGTTTCATTGATGGGGGATATTAAACTTTTGTCGAGCACCCCTCTAACCTTGACAAGATGGATAATGGTTAATGGGCAATAGCTTGAAAGTTACTATTGTCTATGAAGTATTATCTCTATTCAAAAAGGCTAACTCGCTGGCTACCTACTCTACCGCACGTCCAGCTCTAAGTCAGAGGTGCACTAGAGTCATATCTCCCATCGATTCAACCCAACCCTTAAATAAGGCTTTCACTTTTTTTTAGCACAGAACTCACTGGCTTAACCAACTAACCATCTTCCATATGAATAAGCTGTTGAGCATTTAAATTGGGTATAATAGGAGACTGAATTCTCTCAAATAGAACTCAGGATTCCCGCCAAGAATTCTCTTACTTCAAAGCAAGTAGAAAAACTACAGAAAGCCTTAAAAGAAGAAAAAAATGCTGGTATAAGAAAAATAATTCTCATCTTTCTATTACTTAATAATGGCAAAACACAAGCTAAAATCGCAGATTTTTTGGGGTGTTCGTTAAATATTGAAGAACTAGAGTCTTGGTTACATCAACTTTCAGATGAAGGGAAATTAATTATTAAGTGGGGAAGAAAACTTAAAAATAAAGGTAATGCTCTGAACACTGTTTAAATGCACAATAGCTTACCAACCCAACGAACTATGAACCATGTGTCGCAGCATGGGTGTAGCGCATACCATGAGCTATTCTGTTGCTCAATCACCTCCACGGTAGTAAAGTTCGAGAAACTGGAAAAATTTCTCACACAGTACTTGATCTCTACCCCCAACCTGCATTTCTTTGGTAATTTCCTCAACAGCCTGCTGCCAGTAAGGATTATCGCCGTGAGGATTCTTGCGGGAACGATTTCGTCTTTTATTGATAATCGCATCTGCAATATTGAGTAGCTGAAAGACTTGAACGATGTAAGGAATCTTATCGCCACTCAAGCCGTCGGGATAGCCCTTGCCATCAAGCCTTTCTTGGTGAGAACGTACCAAGGGTGCAAACTCCTTGAGAGATGAGTGCTGTTTACAAATAAGTTCTGAGATTTCTGGGTACTCTCGAATTTTAATCCAATCTTGCTCATTTAAACGACCTTGCTTGAGCAAGATAGCGTCGGGAAGACTAATTTTTCCCAAGCCGTGGCAATAACAGAGGAAAACTAGCTGACGCATTTGCTCTGGAGCTAATTTCAGCCAGCGCCCAAAGTGCAAACCCATAGTCCGCAGTCGATAGCACCGCAAGCCAATTGCGACGTTTCGAGCTAGCTGGATTTGCTCAAGGAAATTTAAAATCTCGGCATCGCCGGGATGAAGCATTAGACTTTAGAGGTTACTCTATGTCTCTATTGAGATTATCGCTCACGATCAACAATGCCAACCCCTGCTCTGTTTACTCGCGCTCGTAGCCCGCGCTATACTTCCGAGTGAAGTTAGCGTGGGGAGGATGTTACCGCGTAATGCACTAACTGAGATAATTTTTGACGCAGATTTTCTAATCCCAGGCCCTTGCTTGCTGAAATAAACACAGCCTGAGGAAATTCTTCTTGAGCCAGTGCCAGGGTATTGCTGTCTACTTCATCAATCTTATTAAACGCCAATAGTATTGGTCCTGGTGTCAGGGGCATATCTGAGAGAATCGACATCACGGAGCGAATGTGACTTTGCCATGCCAGATGGGATAAATCTACTACGTGAAGTAGGGCGTCAGCTTCGGTGACTTCTTCTAAAGTGGCGCGGAAGGAATCTACAAGCGGCGGAGGCAGTTCATGGATAAAGCCGACAGTATCGGTAAGCAGAATTGATTGCGGTTTCCCTGCAACTGCATCTACAATCTGTAGTCGCCTGGTAGTAGGGTCTAGGGTAGCAAACAATTGATCAGCAGTATAGACCTCAGCATTAGTTAACGTGTTTAATAGGGTAGATTTTCCAGCGTTAGTGTAACCAACTACAGCAATAGTGGGGATTTCATGCTTCTGACGCCGTTGCCGCAACCGTGAGCGATGGGCTTGCAACTGGTTTACTTCCTGTTGCAGTCGAGCAATACGACGCTGAATTGCTCGACGCTCAGTTTCTAATTTGGTTTCACCAGGGCCGCGAGTGCCAATCCCGCCGCCCAAACGCGACATGGCTTTACCACGCCCTGTGAGACGAGGTAGCATGTATTCTAGTTGGGCAAGTTCCACCTGTAATTTACCGGCTCGGGATTGGGCTCTTTGGGCAAAAATATCTAGAATTACTTCTGTGCGGTCTACAACACTAACACCCAGTTGGGATTCGAGGTTACGAACTTGTGCTGGTGAAAGATCACGGTCAAAGACTACCAGGTTAGCTCCGATAGTTTGTACTGTCAAGGCAATTTCATCGACTTTCCCAACACCGACAACTGTCTGGGGATGGGGGCGTGAGCGGTTTTGCCACATCGTCTGCAATACTTCTCCCCCAGCAGTGCCCACTAACCTAGCAATTTCTGCTAAGCCGTCTTCAAATCGCTCTGGCGTCATTTTATCAGTCATCAAGCCGACAATCAGTACCCGGTCTTGTTCAATATCTCGGGCATCTAAATGCTGAACAATAAACTGTCGGCGGAATTCTTCCTCTAGTCCTTCGACTAAATCTAGAAAGTCTTGCTTGCTGAGTACGTCTAAACTTAGGGGTGGTGACATAGTCCAGCTAAGTCCAAAGTTGGCACTCTGGGCTTGATCAGGAGTTGGTGTTTCCTGTTGATTAGGAGGTAACAGATGGGCTAGGTAAGTTTCTTTGATATAACCTGTAGCGCCACCACCCCGCCGTTCAAATCCTGCTCCTGTAGTCGTGAGTATCACTAAGGCGTCTAGTCGCTGAATTGCCATGGCAGTTAAGCAGGATTGCTTAGGGGTTTCTGATTTGAATTGGGTAGCAAGACAGCGAATCCCACACAATCTTTCTGCCCCGTAACGTGGCAATTCCATAGGCGGAATTTTCGTCTGAGAAGGATTGCCAACACCAATGCGAATTACCTGTCCTCTGCGGTTAATATAGGCGCACAAAGGCTGTTTGATCTCAGTACTGATTGCTGCCAGTCGCTGGGCAAATTCTGGCGTTGTCAAGCGATCGCCGGGCAAGCGCTGGTGATACAGCCGCTTGAGCTGCTTGAGCTGACTAGGCTTGAGACCTTTAAGATGACCGTAGATAGTTTCGATAGGCATATGAGACCAGTGAACTGGTCTATAGAATTTACATATTCCTATTTTACCCATCTGCTTTTTGAATCAGTGCTTGAAAGTGTTTATTGTCTCGCATCAGTTCAAATGTTGGGTCAGTTGCAGCCTTGTGCCGATAGGAATGGGGGTTGATTTCAAAAGTTTTTTGCAGGTTTTCAATTACTGCCGTTGTTTTGCCCTGTATGGCATAACAACGAGCTTTGTGGTAAAATCCATCTTCATAGTAGGGGCAAATTTCTGTGGCTCGAGTTAAGCTAGCGATCGCTTCTTGGTAGCGACCCAATTTTTCTAGGACCATACCACGCATTCCCCAACTCCAAAAGAATTCAGGATCAATTTCCATAGCTTTTTCATAGCTAGCAATTGCTTCTTGGTAACGACCGAAATTAGCCAAGAGCATGCCTCGGGAAACCCAGGCGAATTCGTAGTCCGGTTTTGCCTCTATAGCTTGTTCATAGGAGATAATTGCTTCTTGGCATTGACCCAATTTTTCCAAGGCTAGTCCTCGATCCTTCCAGCAGTAGTAGTTGTCTGGCTTGAGTACTAAGGCTTTGTCATAGTTAGCTATCGCCTCTTCGTTTCGATCTAATTTACTTAGGGCATTGCCTCGGTTTGCCCAAACTGCACTGTCGGTAGGATTAATTTTTAGGGCTTTGTCGTAGTTAGCTATTGCTTCTTCATAACGGTTTAGTTGTTCGAGGGCATATCCTCGTCCATTCCAAGCAGCGTGATCCTCTGGCTGCATGTCGAGGGCGATTTCATAGTTGGAGATTGCCTCTTCATAGCGGGCACAGTTGCAGAGTGCATCGCCGTAAGATCGCCAGCCCCAGTGATAGTCTGTCTCCATTTCTAGGGCTTTATTGTAGTTGGCAACTGCTTCTTGATCACGTTTTAGAGCTCTGAGAGCGTAACTGCGATTTTGCCAAGCGATGCGGTAGTTAGGATTAACTTTTAGGGCTTGGTCATAGCTGGCAATTGCTTGTTCGTAGCAACCTAGTTTTTCTAGTGCCAGTCCTCGATTGTTCCAGGCATCGTCGTAATTGGGCTTAATTTCCAAGACTTTTTCGTAACTGGCAATTGCTTGTTCGTAGCGTTCCAAGTCACTCAGAAGGTTGCCCTGCCAGTACCAAGCATAACTGTCATCTGGTTGTATTTCTAGGGCTTTTTGGTAGCAGGCGATCGCTTCTTCATAGCGACTTAAGCTACGCAGTCTATCGCCTTGCTCACGCCAACTGTAGTAGTTTTGCTCTGTCATCTTGAGAATTATGTTTAAACTCGTAACCTTATGATCTTAGCGACCTAATTTGCGCCGTCCATCTATCGTTGGCAAGTAGTCTTGTTATCTGGGAGTTGCAGTCAGAATGTAATACGGAAAACTGCTAGTTTTGTGTTAAAACTACATCATTAACTTTACCATCAAAAGAACCAAGTTATCTTAGAAGAGGGTTAGCGAAGCTGGGCAAAGTACTAAAGTATGATTAACAAACAAGTCAAAGTTAAACCAAATTCCCAGAAACAAAGTATAGAAGAAGCAGTAGATGGAACCCTCAAGGTAAATCTGAAGTCACCGCCAATAGATGGTAAGGCTAATAAGGAATTGATCAAACTATTGGCAGAAAAATTTAATGTGCCAAAGTCTCAAATCATAATTAAGTCTGGTTTATCTTCAAGACATAAACTCATTCAAATTAATACAAATTCTTAGAAGTGTATTAATTGAGTAATTCAGAAACTAGGACTATAGGATACTAAGAAAATATAATCGACAGTTTTTGTAGTTTAGAAAAGAGAGCTAATAATCCTTACTTTTATTGATTGAATCAATAATAACAATAAACTTTATTTCTTTTACTTTAGTTTCACATATTAATTTAGTCTAACAAAAGAAGAACCAAACCTAAATAAATATGGCAATTTTTAACAAAAGGTTACTTCGGCAGGGAAGCTTCCCAGTGTAGGTCGGTTTCATTGTAGGATAAACGGCTGTAGGACTCGCGCTAGTTCAGGAGCAGAAAGTAAGTGCTGACACTCGGTGTCAATATTGACCACATCGCTACGATTCGGCAGGCAAGGCGAACCGTGGAACCGGATCCAGTTGCGGCAGCAGTGTTGGCGGAACTTGCTGGTGCTGATGGCATTACAGCACATTTGCGGGAAGATCGGCGTCATATTCAAGATCGTGATCTTCGCCTCTTACGACAAATAGTGCGGACTCACTTAAACATGGAAATGGCACCCACTGAAGAAATGGCGGCTATTGCCCTTGACATTAAACCGGATTACGTTACCCTGGTACCTGAAAAACGAGAAGAAGTAACAACAGAAGGAGGACTAGATGTTGCTTCTCAAATTCAGCGCCTGAGTGAAATGGTTGCTAGGTTACAGGGGGAAAGAATTCCTGTAAGCTTATTTATTGATGCTGATCCAGTCCAGATTGATGCTGCTGCTAAGATCAAAGCTAAATTCATTGAACTGCACACTGGCTGCTATGCCGAAGCAAGGGATGAGGAGAGTCAAAATAAGGAACTAGCGGCGTTAGTCCGGGGATGCCAACAGGCAATTGCTGCTGGTTTGCGAGTTAATGCTGGTCATGGTTTAACCTACTGGAATGTTCGTCCTGTTGCTGACATTGAAGGTATGGAAGAACTCAACATTGGACACAGCATTATCTCTAGAGCATCTCTTGTGGGTATAGAAAGGGCTGTCCGAGAAATGAAGCAGGCAATGTGGGGAAATTTGTAGGGTTGTTTTTAGTACTTTTAGGTATTCTTAAAGGTTCTGAATGTATTAATTAAAACTGCCCTTAATTCTGGAAGAAAGCTCACAACTAACTACTAACAAATAATAACTGGCAAAATGCAAACTTACTACTACGTTTTGGCAAGTCAAAGTTTTCTCTTGGAAGAAGAACCTTTTGAGGAAGTACTCAGAGAACGCACTAGGAACTACCAGGAAAAGGAAAAAGAAATTGATTTTTGGCTAGTTAAGCAGCCGGCGTTCTTGGAAGCGCCGGAAATAGCAGAAACCAAGGCTAAATGCCCTCAACCGTCGGTAGCTGTAATTTCTACTAATCCTCAATTCATTACCTGGTTAAAACTGCGTTTGGAATTTGTTTTAACTGGTGAGTTTCAAGCCCCTTCAGATACTATTGCTGAGCCTTTAGCAAGTTTGGCATTTGTATCTTAAATAACTGATTTTCTCTGCCTAACACTACCGGTATTGGCAGAGTAAGGCGGTACTGTCTGGATAGATAATTTACTGAAAGTCTGGGTGCATCCCAAAGTTCCAAAATAAAGGAAGGCAGGCAAGATGCCTGCACCACAAATTTACTAACATGGGATACTCCGGAAAGCCTAGGATATTTTCCTAGGCTTTCAAAAACAATAAGCATAACTAAAGCTATTGCTTACGTTTCTTGGGACAGTTAAAACCTTTGTTTAAATTAAATGTGACCAAAAGCGATAAACGTGAAAGCGCAATCTTCAGGTCTATCCATTGATGAAGTTACAGGGACAAAGTACCTTGAATCAAGCTCAACAATGGCAATTGACTTGTCAAAGCTCTGCCACTCATTTCCGTAAATCGTACAGACTGCTGCTGGCGTACCTGCAAACGGTTGATCGAACTCGATTATATAGGTACCCGACCAAATTCTGTGGGCACGGAAGCCTTCACCAGACAGAATTTTACCGTCTGAAGACATAACACCGTAGACGTGCTGGGTTGCTTTTCCAGCTGAATCTTTAAAAATTGCCATGACGGGCTCCTGTTAAATTTACAGCCCCTGTAGGGTAGGGTAAGTTTGTCGATATATTCTTTAAGTGTCTTGGCGACGGTTAAAACCCGTATTTAGACGTCACCAAAAACAATAAACGTGAAAGTACAATCCATTGGCATTTTAGGATCTGAAGTGGTGCAGATGAAGCCACCTTCCCAAATCTCAATAATCGCTATTGACTTGTCAAAAGTCTTCCACTCATATCCGTTAATTGTGCAGACAGGTGCTGGAATTTTTGCAAAAGGCTGCGCAAATTCTATGACGTAGGTTCCCTCCTTAATTTTTCTGGATTTGAAGCCTTCACCAAACCACATAACACCGTCAGACCAAACGCCACCATAGATATGCTGATGCTTCTCAATAATAGCCATGAGGAAATCCTGTTATTAAATTTACCGCTACCAATCATACAAGGTGAAAAAAAAATGCGCAAGTATTAAAAGTTTTTAGGTTAATTCTCTCGTAAATAGCTTGCTTTGTTTCTTATGTAAAACAAGTACAGAATGCGGCACTTAATTGTACAATAAAATAGTTTAAAAAAATGAACCATATGAAAAATTAATGAGTGTAGACAGATCTACAAAAGTTGTGCTAATCAATTTTGCATGTCAAGTGCACAACTGTAGGAAAAAGGAATTATTCTTGAGGATTTAAGAACTTACGACGCGAGCAAGATGCTGGTATTTTGACCCAAAACTTTTGCCTTAAGTCACTTTTGTAAGTAGATAGGTTTATGCATTACCAAGGTTTTCTTATCTAATTTTCAAAAAACTTTCATTGCTAATTCAGGGTAGGGGTTCATTCTAGTAAATAAGCCAAGATAAGAAGCAAAGAGAAAAAATGTCACATCTTGTTAAATCACGATGCAATTGCTTTACGTCAGCTCTGAACAACTAACTGTCTTTGGCACTGTCCCTATAGCCTTCCGGGCATTATTCAACAGGGCAATTACTTCTAACCGTGTCATTGCTGTAGTGAGCTTCTCATCATTTTCTCATTTAACTTTCAAGAAAACTTCAGTTATTTATCATTACTTTCTCAGAGTCACCAAAGATATTGTTACAGAAGCAAGAGAAGACACAAGATCAAGAAATCTAAGGAGTCACAGTCAGATAAAACTGCAGCACTTGGCTACTGAGGTAATTACTTTAACATCAAAAAAATTACCAAGTTATTCCTCAGAAAAATTGTTTGTACCTTAAACGAATAAAACATATAAGGCAAAATAGACATGAAAACTATGGAAATTAATAACACACAAAAAAATGAAGTTAAGGTACCCATTGTGTTGGCAGGAAAATATAAAATCAAGGCAGAAAAGCGGGAACGTTTTTTAGAACTTGCCCAATTTGCTGTAGAACCAACTAGAAAAGAAGCAGGTAATATTAGCTACAATCTTTATGAAGAAGCTGGTGTGCCTAATTCCTTTATTTACTTTGAAGAATGGCAAAGCAGAGTAGCTTTAGCAAAACACTTGAGACAACCTTATATTATTCCTTTATTCAAAGAATTTCCGGAATTAATAGATGGAGAAGCAGATGTAAGGGTTTATGATATCAATAGTTTAACCTATGGATTATAGCGGTATTGATTAATGAAACACCCCGATAAGGTTTCAGTAATTATCACCAAATTGCTAATTATTACTACTGCTGGGGAGATGGGGGATGGGGGGATGGGGACAGGAAAAGATAACTTAAGTGTACAACAGCTTACAAGTTTTCAAGTTAACTAAACAGAAGAGCAAGATTCAATGGCTAAGCGAATTAACTACTACCAAGATTTAACTGCCGACTATTCAAAACCTGGCTTAATTCCTGATGAACTCAAAGGAAAGCTGATTGCTAGGGGTGAAGAAATGGTGGCAATGAAAGAGGAGACTTTGCCAGAAATTAATTCTGATTACACTCTAGAGCAAATAGAACAAGAAAATAAAGAATGGTGGCCTACTCATTGTGAAGCTTTAAGACAAGGACGGGGAGATATTTTAACAGGTGAATATCGCGATGATCTGGTTTATTTCTGTCAAGATGGCCCTTATCAAGGCTTAGAACAACAAAAAGCGCGAGAGTTGCATTGGTGGGCATTGATTGCTCAACCTGGGGCAACAATGGTGTGGCCTATCGTCATGTTTTCTGGGGAACATACTTACTTTGAATGGAAATGTTTAGATGATGAAACCCACGAAACTATTGCTAAAGGTAATGTAACTTGGGTTCGTCGTGGACATCGAGGAGGGTGTTATTTAAAAACCGAGCAACTCACTTTCTACCGCGATGTTTTTGCTCCTGATGAACTATTGAAGTTAATCAAAACTGCGTAATCATGACTAAACAAACTACCTACAAAAATGCCGTTTTAGATGACCAAGAACTGCAAGCGGGCTTGAGCAACATTAATCCTAAGTTTGGTGATTTTTGCACTCGTGTTGCCGGAGAAGCCTGGGGTTTGCCTTTAATAGACCAAAAGACAAAAGCATTAATTACTATTGCTGTTGATGTTGTCAATCAAGACCAGACAGGTGCAGGTAATCCTTTTGGTGCCCATGTAAAAATGGCAATGCAACAAGGAGCAACTCGCGAAGAAATCGAAGAACTGCTTTTATTCATGTGTGTTTATGCAGGTTTTAACAAAGCTGCTGGTTGCTTTGGAATGCTCAAGGAAATTCTTGACCCAGTAAAGCAATAGTTTGTAGTGAGTGCTAAAGCACTCATTACTAGCCATAAATTAATCAAGGAATTCTGACGATATGAACACTACGACAAAAGGTAAAATTGGCGTTCTCATCGAAGAACACTTTGACGAAACCGAGTATCGACGCTTTAATGAATTCTTCCCGAAATATGGATACGAAGTAGAATATATTTCCCATCTTTGGGGTCAGCCCAACCTCACATTTAATGGCAATGATCATGAAGAGCAAGCTACTGTTACTGTAGAGATAAACAATATCCAACCAACTGATTATAAAGGCATTATCCTCATTGGTGGATATGCAATGGATAGGCTGAGATATCAAGTTAATTCTCAACCAGATCAACCTAATAATGCTCCAGCTGTACAGTTTCTTCGCAAAGCAGTAAAAGTGATGGATAGAGGTGCTTTAAAAATCGGTACTATCTGTCATAGTATGTGGCTATTTTGTGCTGACAAAGAACTGCTAACAGGTCGAAAAGTAACTTGTGCGCATAACATTATTTGTGATGTGGAAAATGCCGGAGCAAAGATCATCTATGAAGGTGATGAAACTACAGCTACTTATATCGATGGAAGCTTAATCACAGGCAGACACCCAGGAGTTGTAGAAGAATTTATGCAGGTGTTTTTAGTTGAAATGGAAACCATAAACGAAACATCTGAAACCGTATCTAGTACCAATTATATTGGTTAGTAACCAAAACCTTAAAAAGTAGAGACAGGGAGGGGTAGCAAGGGGGAGGTTAATACAAGTTGGATGGGTATTTAAACCCAATATTGGTCGAAAATTGAGGGAGTTATATCAAGTATTTTAAACCTTTCTCCCCTTCTCTCCATCTCCTCATCTTCGGTTTATTTATTCTTAAAAATAACTTTTAACCATGGGCAATACCACAGACTTTACTTTTTCTGACCTCATCGCTGGTTATGTTACCAACTTCGATGCAAATAACGATATTTTTGGACTAAAGACATCAGATGGTAGAGAATTCCAGTGTTCTCTAACTCCCATGACCTATGCCAAATTGATACAAAATTTGGATGAGGGATACCCAGATGCAACTGGTTTGATGCGTTCAATGTTAGTACCGAATCGCTATCTATTTACTTATGGCATTTTCTATCCTGATAATTCCAGATTTGATGCCAAACAAATTATTTTTGTGGGTCGTAAACAGGACGATTACGTTTTTGAAAAACAAAATTGGTGGATAGACCAGCTTCGTTCTCTAGCTAATTTTTACCTCAAAGCTCAGTTTGGCGATCAAGAAATTGACTACCGCAACTATCGCACTACCATCAGTTTATCAGGTGCCCGGTCACAGGTTAATTTCAGCCAAGAAACTGATACAATCTCCCGCCTAGTATACGGCTTTGCCACTGCATATCTACTGACTGGGGAAGATAAATTCCTGGAAGCAGCCGAAAAAGGTACTCAATACCTGCGAGAACACATGCAGTTTCTAGACTTAGATGAAGGTATTGTGTATTGGTATCACGGTATTAATGTGCAGGGAGAACAAGAACATAAAATCTTTGCTTCCGAATTCGGTGATGATTACCATGCTATACCTGCCTACGAACAGATTTATGCCTTAGCTGGCCCAATTCAAACCTATCGCGTTACAGGTGATCCTCGAATCATGGAAGATACGGAGAAGACCATCAAACTATTTAACGACTTTTTCTTGGATAAAAGTGAGTATGGTGGTTATTTCTCTCACCTCGATCCTATAATGTTAGACCCCAAGAGTGATTCTTTGGGTTCAAATAAAGCCAGAAAAAATTGGAACTCTGTCGGTGATCATGCTCCAGCCTATCTGATTAATCTCTGGCTGGCAACAGGTAAACAGGAATATGCAGATATGCTGGAGTACACTTTTGATACCATTGCCCAGCGTTTTCCTGATAACGAACAAAGTCCTTTTGTGCAAGAGAGATTCTACGAGGATTGGTCCGCCGATACTACCTGGGGATGGCAGCAAAACCGCGCTGTTATCGGTCATAATCTTAAAATAGCTTGGAACTTAATGCGGATGCATTCCCTGAAACCAAAACAGGAGTACGTCGAGCTAGCTAGCAAGATTGCAGAAATTATGCCGGAAGTTGGTAGCGATCAACAACGGGGAGGATGGTATGATGTGGTTGAACGTATTTTAGGTGAAGATGAAACAGTTCACCGTTTTGTTTGGCATGATCGCAAAGCTTGGTGGCAACAAGAGCAGTCTATTCTTGCCTATCTGATTCTTAGTGGTGTACTTAAACAAGACCAATATCGCCGTCTAGCACGAGAAGCTGCAGCTTTCTATAACGCTTGGTTCCTAGATACGGAAGATGGAGGAGTTTACTTTAACGTCCTAGCTAATGGTATTCCCTATCTAGCAGGTGGTAATGAGCGAGGAAAGGGTTCACACTCCATGAGTGGTTATCACTCAACAGAGTTGTGTTATCTAGCAGCAGTTTATACTAACTTGCTACTTACTAAACAGCCCATGAACTTTTATTTTCAGCCGATGCCAGGAGGTTTTACCGATAATATACTAAGAGTTTCTCCTGACATTTTACCGCCAGGTAGCATTAAGATTGACAAGGTAGAAATTAATGGGGAAGTTTACACAAACTTCGATGCAGAGAAATTGATTGTGAAGTTACCCCAGACTAAAGAGCGGCTGAAAGTGAAGGTGCAAATTGCGCCTGTCAAGTAATAAGTAATAAGTAATAAGTAATAAGTAATAAGTAATAAGTAATAAGTTGAATTAAATACTCTCTTATTATTTGTTGCTTAAAGCTTAAATAGCTTATCAATAATATTAGGCAAAATGAAAATCAAGACTAAAGAAATTGAAGGAGTCACGGTAGTCTTTGTAGCTGGGGAAATAGATGCTAAGACAGCGCCGACATTGCAACAACAGGTCATACCACTAATTGAACCAGGTAATAAAATTATCCTAGATTTATCAAATGTGCCTTATATGTCTAGTGCTGGTTTGCGGATGCTGCTATCACTGTACCGCCAGATAACTGCTAAAAACGTCAAACTAGTACTAGTAGGGCTTGTCGAAGAAATCAAAGATACGATGTCGATAACAGGCTTCCTCAGTTTTTTTACAACTTCAGAAACTATGGAGTTGGGGTTACAAGTACTGAAATAATTGGTTAGGCAATAAATCTAGGTATTGGAAGACAGGAACCAGAAGAGATTTAGAGAGTTAAATCATTAACCAATGAATAATGAACAATGATACTAGAACGAATTGACATTCATCCAACCCACACCTATAAAAATTTTCAATTGCGTTGTGGAAAACCTTTTCCTTTTGGCACAACCCTCGTTCCCAACGGCGTCAATTTTTCTATATACTCCAGTCATGCTAATTCCTGTACTTTAGTACTTTTTAATAAACATGATCCTGAACCCATAGCAGAAATTACCTTTCCCGATGAATTTCAGATTGGTGATGTTTACTGTATGGTGGTATTTGACCTGGACTATGAAAACATCGAATATGGCTATCGTATGGAAGGGCCCAATAGTTTTCCCGCAGGTCATTGGTTTGACAAAAATAAAATCCTAATGGATCCCTATGCCAAAATTATTGGCGGAAGAGATATTTGGGGAAAAACGCCAGACTGGAACAATATTTACCAGCATCGTGCCCGCATTGCTTTTGATGATTTTGATTGGGAAAATGACCGCCCCTTAGAAATTCCGCCAGAGGATATGATTATCTATGAAATGCATGTCCGCAGTTTTACTCGTCATCCCTCTTCCGGGGTGAAGCATCCAGGAACATTTGCAGGTATTCGGGAAAAAATTCCTTACCTCAAAGAGTTGGGTGTTAATGCGATAGAATTGATGCCTGTATTTGAATTTGATGAATTTGAAAATAGCCGCCCTAATGCGGAAACGGGAGAAATGCTCTACAATTACTGGGGCTATAGTACCGTGGGATTTTTTGCGCCTAAGGCTGGCTATGCGGCGACAGCTAAGTTTGGGATGCAGGTAGATGAGTTTAAGAATCTGGTTAAAGAGTTACACAAAAACGGTATTGAAGTAATTTTGGATGTAGTCTTTAACCACACTGCCGAAGGTAATGAACGTGGCCCTTATATTTCTTTCCGGGGTATCGATAACAAAACTTACTACATGCTAACCCCAGAGGGTTATTATTATAACTTTAGTGGCTGTGGTAATACCCTCAACTGCAATAATCCCATTGTGCGTGGTTTAGTCCTTGATTGTCTGCGCTATTGGGCCAGTGAGTATCACATCGATGGCTTTCGCTTTGACTTGGCCTCTATTTTAGGTCGTGACCCTTGGGGCGCACCCCTCAATAACCCACCCCTTCTAGAAACCCTGGCTTTTGACCCAATTTTGGCAAAGTGCAAGTTAATTGCTGAAGCTTGGGATGCAGGTGGTTTGTATCAGGTTGGCTCTTTCCCCGCCTACGGGCGTTGGGCAGAGTGGAATGGCAAATACCGCGATACTATCCGTAAATTTCTCAAAGGTGATGGCCACGTTGGCGAGATGGCACAACGCTTGCAAGGTTCCCCAGATCTTTATGCTGGGGCTAGTCGCCCTCCTGCCACCTCAATTAATTTTATTACCGCCCACGATGGTTTTACTCTAGCTGACTTGGTTTCCTATAACCAGAAACACAACCAAGCTAACGGTGAGAACAATAATGATGGAGATAATAATAACGAAAGTTGGAACTGTGGCATTGAAGGATGGACAGAAAATCAGTGGATTAATGCCCTCAGGCAGCGACAAATAAGCAATGCGATCGCTATGCTAATGGTAAGCCAGGGCGTACCGATGTTGCTGATGGGCGATGAAGTAGGACGTTCTAAAGCTGGAAATAATAACACCTATTGTCACGATAACGAACTTAACTGGCTGGACTGGAATCTGTTAGAACAGAATTCAGATTTATTCAGATTTGTCAAGCAATGCATTGCTTTCCGCAAGGCTCACCCTGTGCTCAGAAATCGGCAGCATTTTCAAAATCGGGACTACGTTGGCAGTGGCTATGCAGATATAACTTGGCATGGTATTCAAGCCTGGAGCGCAGATTGGTCTAATTCTAGCCGCACCTTAGCATTTATGCTCTGTGGTAATCATGCCAATGAAGGGACATTTACAGATGACTATATATATGTAGCCATGAATATGCATTGGCAACCTCACTACTTTGAAATTCCTGGTTTACCACCCCAAAGGCAATGGCATGTCTTCGTTAACACTGGATGTACTGCACCCGCAGATATCTGGGAATTAGGAACTGAACCAATACTAGAAAATCAGCAACGGATATTAGTTGGAGAACGTTCTGTAACTATTTTAGTTGGTCGTTAGAATCCCCATACCAAAATCCCAAATCCCAAATCTAACTATGACATTTAATACAATTCTAGAAACAACTGGATCTGTAACTCAAATCTGCTTATCCGGAGAGTTAAATGCTGCTACTGCACCAGTATTTAAGGAACAGTTAGAAAAGGCAGCTTTAATGAATCCCAAACATCTTGTTCTGTTGATGAGAGACTTGCAGTATATGGCAAGCGCAGGTTTGAGGATGCTAATTTTTGCTAAACAAAAAATGGGAGTGGATGTTGTAATTTATCTAATTAAACCTCAAGCAATGGTGATGGATACTATTGAAAAAACAGGCTTTCATCATAGTGTAATTATTATGGATGAGTATGATGCTACCAAAATTGAAACTCTATAGATGAAAGCTCCTCCCCATTCTCTATGGTCTGTATTCTAACTCACTTGTAGGTTGGGTTGAGCGAAGTGAAATCCAACTATAACCGATATATATGTTGGGCTTCGTTGCCTCTTTTTTCGAAAGTTGTTTATGGGGGAAACCCTCAAGACTACACTTTCGCGCAACCTAACTTACAAATACAGATTTTGATTATGGAGAATTTATGGGAAATGATATCACCCAATCCGAAGGAGTCTTTATTGAAAACAAAGGAGATGAATTTAGAAACTTTAAAAGTAACTGGAACCCTCGATTCCTTAGCAGTAATTTCCAAGTATATAAAGACCGTATGTAAAACAGTTAAATTGGATCATCATACTGCCTATAAACTTCGTTTAGCAGTAGATGAAATTGCTACCAATATTATTATACACGGCTATGAATCTTCTGGAATAAAAGGGGATTTGTTTTTTCAATTTCAAATTGATGAACAAGCTTTAACCATCTTTATTGAGGACACGGGAATACTATATAATCCACTAGAACAAGAGACACCAAATGACTTAGAAAAGCCTTTAGAAGAGCGAAAAATAGGTGGCTTAGGAATTTATTTAGCAATTCAATCGGTCGATCAGTTTCTTTATGAAAGGAAGGGTAATATCAATCGTAATATCTTGGTAATTAATCGATAGACTTAACGCTAAAATATAGAAAAGTAGCTCTTCTTTCTTATCTATATATCTCAACAATTTCTGGGTGGAGTTTTAATATATTGCTGGAAGAAGAAAATGACTTTTATCAAGCGAATTATAGCACGCAGTCAATCTCCTTTATCTCGACAAATTGTTTTTTGGTTATTTGTTAGTATATTTTTCATTGAAGCAATTCTGCTCATCCCCTCAGTTAAAAGACGAGAGCAAGAATTGCTTGGACAAATCCAAGAGGTATCTTCAGGAAAGGTTTTTTGGTTGATTACCGATATTATCAATGAAGGTAGAGCCACTAATCAAGAATTTGTGGCTCGTTTCCAAGAACTACAAAAACTTAACCCTGATATTCTCGGAGGAGCTATTTACACTGTTGATGGTCAACTCATGGGAAGTTTTGGTGAATCACCTCAACTGCCATTAACTCAGCAAAAAAACAACAAATCTAAAACTTTCTATAATGGTACTCGCTACGATGTCGTATGGTCAGCAAAAAAGCTCCCAGTTAATTACACTCTGATTCTGCGCCATGATACTGAGGGAGTAAGGGTAGAACTATATTATTTTATTTTGCGAATTATTGGTTTAGTTTTTATTATTGCAGCTTTCACCACAGTAACTCTTTGGATAGCATTAGAACCAATTGTAATTTTTCCCATTCTCCAGTTAAGAAATGATTTAATTAAGGCAGGAGAAGCTATTAGTCAAGATCAAGAAACTCCTCAGTTTAATTCAGCCACCATTAAACGTCAGGATGAGTTAGGAGATGTAATTTCAGCTTTTAAAAAGATGTATGGACAAATTACATCAGCGATTAGCAAGCGAAAACAAGCGGAAGCTGCATTGCAGGTAAGTTTAAATGAGGTGGAAGCTTATTCCCAAGCTTTGAACCATGAATTAGAAACTGGTTGGGAGATACAAAAAAACTTTTTACCTACCCAATTAGTTCAAAAAAACGGTTGGGAATTTGCTTCTTTTTTTCAACCAGCACGTCAAGTTTCGGGAGACTTTTACGATACCTTTGAAATAAATAATCATGTAGGTTTAGTTATTGCTGATGTCTGTGATAAGGGAGTGGGTGCTGCTTTATTCATGGCTTTGTTTCGCAGTATGCTCCGCGTCTTTTCCACTCCAACTCAACTACGAGGACAATCATCGGCGATTCTTCAGGCAAATCAGCCAATTGATGGAGGTTGGATCGGTGATAACATGTCAACCAATTTGGTTCACCTTAATGCCTTGCAAGCTGTTTCCTTAACTAATGATTATGTGGCAGAGAATCACAGCGAATTGGGGATGTTCGCCACGCTTTTTTTTGGTATTTTAGATCCAGAAAATGGGCTGTTAACTTATATTAATGGTGGACATGAGCCCCTATACATAATTCATGCCAATGGTGGGATAAAACAACAATTGAAAGTCACTGGTCCAGCAGTAGGAATGCTTCCGGGAAGTAACTTTAAAATTAGTCAAACTTACTTGCAACCAGGAGAACTACTTTTTGGTTATACAGATGGAATTACTGAAGCCCGTGCTACAGATGGTGAATTTTTCTCAACCGAAAGACTAAAAACTCTGTTGCAACCACCTGTATCTTCTGCAAATAATTTGCTGGAGAGGATTACAATAGATGTACTTGCTCACACCAAGGAAGCTGAGCAGTTTGACGACATGACTATGCTAATTGTGCAGCGTCTAAACAACTTGTTCTTTAATGTAGTACCAGCTGATAATTGATTATTTATCGTTCATTGTTAATTGTTAATTGTTCATTGTTATTTTAAGTCATAAATGGGTATTCAGTTAAATTTATTACTTATTATAGCGCTACGCGCAAGGCTCCAGGGCAGAAGGCAGAAGGCAGAATTTGACAAAGTTTTAGCGATTTAGCTTGTCCTAACCTTAATACGTACTGCTATACTTATTACTTATTACTTATTACTTATTACTTATTACTTATTACTTGTATATTCAAGAGCCTCAATGATTGAATCTAACATTCATTGAGGCTCTTGAATATCAATCTACAGGAAATTTAGTCAAAACCAGGAAAAGATTAATTGATTTTGACTTTGACGATTTTAGTCTTTTCTTCTTCAGCTTTTGGTAGAGTAAGGTTTAAGACCCCATCTTTGTACTTAGCTTGGACTTGGCTGTTAACAACAGCGCTAGGCAGAGGAATTACCCGCTTGAATTTGCCGTAACGGAATTCACTACGAGTGACACCATTTTCTTGAGTCTTAGTTTCCGATTTGCGTTCACCGCAAATGGAGACAGCTTCTCGCGTAACTTGCACGTCTAAATCCTTAGAGTCAATGCCAGGAATTTCTAGTTTGAGGTGGATAGCTTCAGCATCTTCCTCCATTTCTACTGGTGGCATGAAAGTGCCTGATGCTTCTCTGGTGGGGTACGTAGGTGTCAGGTTGTCAAACAGGCGGTTCATTTCTCTTTGCAATGAGTCGATTTCCCGGAAAGGTTCCCAACGAACGAGTGCCATATTTGTTCCCTCCTAGATTAGATTTCTAAGTTTGAGAGGATTTATCTAACTTCCTCTTGACTACACTCTTAGAATAGCTGGAATTTAAACTTAATGAATTCGGCTCTATGAACATCAGGAGTCGTGCTTACCGTACTTTAAATGGAAGGGTGGGAAGGGGAGATGGGGAGATGGGGAGATGGAGAATTTTGATAGTAAGAAGTCCTTGGAGGAGTGTTCTTTAAATGTCTCATCATCTCATCATCTCCCGAAGTATATTCCCAGATTATCTATGCTGATTTAAGCTTTTACTTGCCTAACTTAAGCTGCAACAGGCTCTGACAGCTTGATATGGGAAAAGATAAACTCTTGAGTAGAGGGTTGGTTTTCAGTTTCGGTGGTAATTAGGCGACGGTTGAGAATAACATAGTTGCCCACTTTTTCGTACTCATCCTCAAACTCGCTTCGCCCTCCTTTCTGCTCACCCGTTTTGGGGTCATGATATACAGAATCATAGCGGTGTGAGAGATAACCTGCACCAGTGTCATGACTGCTGAAAGTATTGATTGTGACAACAACACCGTGGATATGACGGTGGACGAAACAAACTTCGTTATTGCGGACTTTGTAGCCATCGCCCTCAGACTTGCCGCCGAGAATAATTTCTACAGCACCGGTTTCGTCTGTTTTTCCACGGGAGAAAGTGTTCTTGCCATGGGTGTCTTCAAAGGCACGACGAATCCGGTGAAGTGCCACTTCAAACAATTGACCATTAATTGCTTGCTTGGCTTGTTCATCAGCTACGTCAAATACTTCAGCCTTTAGATCCGGGTTAACGCGAATCTTGCCTGTAAATACCTCGTCTTCAAGCTTATAGGTGACCTCGGCAGTGTAGCCGGGGAACTGATTATCCCAAGTATAGCGGTTTTCGTAAGCTGCTCGGAATAGGTCTTGAGCAGACGTCTGAACTCCAACCATGGGTCTCTCCTATGTCGATTCATTAGCTTTTCTATTGTCTCTGCTTTCGCCGAAATAACTGTAGAGTAAAAATATGAAGCTTCAGCGCAACATTTTTTTGGAGGGAGACGCGGAGAGGGGGAGAGGGGGAGATGGGGGGATGGGGAGATGGGGAGAAATTATTCTTATGGGCTGACCTTATGTAGTTTCTTTGTCCGAGGACTAAGAGGCGTTATACTTTATCAAGCGTGAAAACTTCTATGATTACAGGCACTACTAAACTACTAGGTGTTATTGGTGATCCAATTGAGCATTCTTTGTCACCAGTTATGCACAATGCGGCGATAGCTTCTTTGGGTGTTGATTACGTTTACCTGCCTTTGCCTGTAAAATTAGAGAGTTTGGAAGCTGCGATCGCAGGTTTTGCGGCAATTGATCTTAAGGGTTTTAATATTACTATTCCTCATAAACAGGCAATTATGCCTTTGCTCTCGGAAGTTTCAGAAGTTGCCAAGATTGTGGGGGCTGTTAATACGGTTTATCCTGGGTCTAAGGGTTGGGGCGGCACTAATACTGATGTTGAAGGTTTTATCGCGCCTTTGCAAGCCTACCCGCGAGATTGGAGTCAAACTAAGACGGTTATTTTAGGGTATGGTGGTGCAGCACGGGCGGTGGTTGTCGGTTGCACTCAGTTAGGTTGTACTGAGATTCATGTTGTTGGTCGTAATCAGGCAAAATTAACTCAGTTTCAGCAAAGTTGGGTAGATTTAACTCTAAGAGCCAAGATTCATATTCATACTTGGGAGCAATTGCCGAAACTTATACCTCAGGCAGATTTTTTAGTTAATACTACTCCTGTGGGGATGTATCCTCATGTTGAACAATCTCCTCTGGAAGCAGAGATCATGCAAGGGCTGCCACAGGATGCGATCGCCTATGATTTAATTTATACTCCTAATCCAACTAAGTTTCTACAGCAAGCACAACAACAAGGGGCGATTGCAATTGATGGTTTGGAAATGCTGGTGCAACAGGGGGCGGCTGCTTTGAAAATTTGGTTGGGGCAAATGCCGCCGGTGGATGTGATGAGGGAGTCTTTAAAGGAGCGTTTGGGAATAAGTGATAAGTAATAAGTGATAAGTAATAAGTAATAAGTGATAAGTGATAAGTGATAAGTGATAACAATAATGTTTGTCGATATTAAGTTCATTGTTTATTGTTCATTGTTCATTGGTTCGTTAATTGATTGGACATGAGATTGGGTGTCGGGAGTCAGAAGTGATTACGGAATGCAGAATTGTTGACGCTTTTTGCAAAAACGATATGTTAACATCAGGATAATTAACGGGTCATATACGTCGTCACTATCCATATATAGCCCTGTGTTAAACATTCCTGTTGACAAACTAATTAGCGCGATCGCTAGTATTGCTAGTCCCGTTGTTAAAGACAAGTTTCAGCGTAGTCAAACTGTTATTAGGTTATTACAACAATTTAATCTGGAGCCTGACCATCCACCAAGCGATTTTAGTGGTGTTTATGCCTATGCTTTGGTAGAGTACGGCATTGGTAAACCTAAGTCTTTTCTGCAACTGTTTCAGCAAGAAATTATTAAAAAGGCTTTCCGCAAAGCGTTTGACCACAACAATCCCTCCATTTTACTCTCGGAGGTTGATGATTTTGTTGAGGCTTATGCTTTGGGAGATGAAGTTAGAAGTCTGGGCATTGATGTCAAGCGAGAAATTGCGGCGTTTTACATTGTGTTTGCTGAAGTTGCTAGACGCACTCGCAATCCCGCCCAGACGCTGATGAGTCAGCAAATCGCTTCTCTACATAAAAGAATTGTCGCTATTCAAGAAAATCTTGAGAGGTTGCCGACGCTGTCGGGAATTCGTACAGAAATGGCACGGTTGGCGGCGCAGGAGGAGATGGGGAGAGGGGGAGATGGGGAGAGGGGGGGATGGGGAGACGCGGAGAGGGGGAGAGGCGGAGACACGGAGAGGGAGTTATCGGTTAATGGGCAATTTGATATTAGTTTGGCTTCTAGTCAGGATAAACCCTGTCGCGCGATCGCTCTGGCTCAGCAAATGCGGGGCTGGTTTGAAACTTTGGGCTATCGTTTTGAGAAGTATGAAGTTTGGACGGAAAGTTTTTTTGAGTGGATTATTAATATTCCTGTAAGACGTAATCGCTATGACCGAATTTTAGTAAGGGGAATTGAAGGTGAGGCGGGTTTTGGGGATGTGATGGCTTTGCGACAGTCGGTGGCAAGGCAGCGCACTGATGAAGGATGGTTGATTACTGCCCGTCGAATTGCTAAGGCGGCACGTAATGAAGTTGAAAAGGAGGAAAATCATTTCCTCGGTTGCTATACTTTGGATGAACTTATTGTTCAAGATGCTGATTTTGGTGGTTATTTGGATTGGCTAGAGGCAGAGGTTAAACGTCGAAAAATTGACCAAAGGTATGTGCCTCTTGCTTGTACGAAAGAAGAGATAGATCCAGTTACTAAGCAGCAAATTGCAGTTAGTCATTACGACGAGGAAGAGGGCTGGATTGATGGTTATATTGACCGTTGGTTGGATGACCCTGCTAAAGAGCATATCTCGATTTTAGGGGAGTTTGGTACTGGTAAAACTTGGTTTGCTCTGCACTATGCTTGGGTGGCACTACAACGTTATCGGGATGCTCAAAAGCGTGGTGTTGAGCTTCCTCGTTTGCCCTTGGTGATTCCTTTGCGAGATTATGCGAAAGCGGTGAGCGTGGAATCGCTATTTTCGGAGTTTTTCTTTCGTCAATACAAGATTCCTTTGCCTCACTACGATGCCTTTGTACAACTCAACCGCATGGGTAAGTTGCTGTTGATTTTCGATGGCTTTGATGAAATGGCGGCAAGGGTTAATCGCCAAGAGATGATTAATAATTTTTGGGAATTGGCAAAGGTAGTTGTTCCTGGTGCCAAAGTAATTCTAACCTGTCGCACAGAGCATTTTCCAGAAGCGAAGGAAGGAAGGGCTTTATTAAATGCTGAGTTACAGGCATCTACTGCTAATTTAACAGGAGAAACACCCCAGTTTGAAGTGTTGGAACTGGAGAAGTTTAACGACGAGCAAATTAGGCAGGTTTTATTATTCCAAGCTGAAGATACCACAGTTGAGGAGGTGATGGTAAATCCCCAACTGTTGGACTTGGCACGTCGTCCAGTGATGACTGATTTAATTTTAGAGGCGTTACCGGATATTGAGGCTGGTAAACCTGTGGATATGTCGCGGGTTTATTTGTATGCGGTGCGGCGGAAAATGGAAAGGGATATTAAAGCGGAACGTACTTTTACTTCCCTAGCTGATAAGTTGTATTTTTTGTGCGAGTTATCTTGGGAAATGCTCTCCACTGAACAGATGAGTATTAATTATCGGCTATTCCCAGATAGAATTAGGCGGTTATTTGGTTCGGTGGTACAGGAAGAGAAGGATTTAGACCATTGGCATTATGACATGATGGGGCAAACGATGCTTATTCGTAATGCTGAAGGGGATTATACTCCGGCCCATCGTTCTTTATTGGAGTTTTTTGTTGCCTATAAGTTTGCAGCTGAGTTGGGGGCGTTGGCTGATGATTTTACCGAGTTGGCACAGGTACAGTTAGATATAGATAATGATGCAGCATCTGTTAACTATACTTGGTCTAATTACTTTTCCCGTCAGTTAGAGCAAACTGAGCGTAGTGCTAGTTTAACCAAAGGTGGAGTTTTGCCCATTGCTCCCTTAAAAGCATTTACTAGTGAATCTTTGGAGAAACTTCAACTTGTTTTTGGTCAAGCATCTTTAACCAAGGCAGTTATAGATTTGCTAGTACCGATGCTAATACCCAGTGGCAATAAAAGAAGTGATTTACTCGTTTCTGAGAGGGAGAGGGGGAGAGGGGGAGAGGGGGAGAAAGACTTATCTGTTAACAGGCAACTTGTTATCAACAGCTATTCTACTTTATTAGAAATATTAGATGTAACCCGTGGTAAAACTGCATCTGAAGTAGGCTATGTCGGAGGTAATATTGTTAGGCTGCTATTGAAAATTGATCAAACCATACTAGCAGGAAAAAATTTATCTCAGGCAGTAATTTGGAATGCAGATTTTTCTAATGCCAGCCTTCGCCACACCAGCTTTGCCGAAGCAGATTTAACGGATTCTACTTTTAGGCAAATTTTAGCTACTGTTTATTCAGTGGCATTTAGTCCAGATGGTAAGTTGTTTGCTACTGGTGATGGTAATGGTGAAATTAGCCTGCGGCAAGTCAAAGATGGACAAAAAGTTTTAAGTTGTCAAGGACATACTGACTGGGTACGTTCAGTTAATTTCAGTTCAGATGGTAAATTCCTCGCTAGCGTCGGTTATGACCAAACGATTAGAATCTGGGAAACTGGCACCGGAGAATGCTTGAAAAGCTGGTTAGCTCATACTAATCGAATAAATTCAGTAGTAATTAGTCCTGACGGTACAACTGTAATCAGCAGCAGTGGTGACAAAACTATTAAAATCTGGGATCTTAAGACTGGAAAATGTTTGCGAATTTTGCAAGGTCATACAGATGAAGTAAATTCAATAGCTCTAAGTTCTGATGGCATAACTTTGGTAAGCGGTAGTAGTGACCAAACCTTGAAATTATGGAATATCCACACAGGAGCATGTTTGAATACTTTGCATGGGCATAATCATAGAGTGTTTTCAGTAGGAATTAGCTCCAATAATCGCATCTTAGTCAGTGGTAGTTTTGATCACACCATAAAATTTTGGGATTTGGAGACAGGAGCATTCCTCAAAACTTTGTATGGACATTCTGATCAAATACGCTCAATAGTAATTAGTCACGATGGTAAAACCATAGCTAGCGGTAGTAACGACAAAACAGTGAAGTTATGGGATGTTGAGATAGGGAAATGCTTCAGAACTTTGCATGGACATACCCAGTGGGTACGTTCAGTAGCAATTAGCCCCAGTGATCAGACCATAATAAGTGGTGGCGACGATCACAGCCTTAAATTATGGGATATCGAAACAGGAGAGTGCTTAAAAACTTTACAAGGATTTATCACAGCTGTACTTTCTGTCAAAATTAGTCTCAAGGGAACAATATTAATTAGTGGAAATGAAGAAAACACGGTAGATATATGGGATATCAAAACAGGAGAGCGTTTAAATACTTTGTATGGTCATAGCGGTAGGATAAATTCAGTAGCAATTAGTCCTGATAGTCAGAAACTAGCTAGTGGTAGTAGCGACAAGACAATAAAACTGTGGGATGTTCACACAGGGGAATGTCTAAAAACATTAGCTGGTCATGCTGCTTACATTAATTCAGTTGTCTTTAACATAAGAGGTAAAAGTATAGTCACTGGTAGTGCTGATAAGACAATAAAGATATGGGATATCGAGACAGGAGAATGTTTGCATACTCTAAAAGGTCACACTGACTGGATTTGGTCAGTAACAATTAGTACTAATGGTAAAAATATAGCTAGTGCCAGTGCAGACAAAACTGCAAAGCTATGGGATATCCAAACAGGAGAATGCCTCAAAACTTTCTGTGGTCATTCACATTACGTTAGGTCTGTAGTAATTAGCCCTGATGATAAACTTTTAGCAAGCAGCAGTGAAGATCACACTGTAAGACTGTGGGATATCCAAACAGGAGAATGCCTGGAAATCTTAACAGAAGATACTGGTTCAGTATATGAGGAGGTTGTTTTTACTGCTGATGGTTCAACTTTAATCAGTTGTGGTGCTGACAATACAGTGAAATTATGGAATATTAACACAGGAGAATGTTTCAAAACGTTGCATGGTCACAACCAATGGGTAACATCAGTAGCAATAAGTTCTGATAATACTTTAATAGCTAGTGGCAGCTGGGATGAGACAATAAAGCTTTGGGACTTTAAGACAGGTGAGTGCCTGAAAACCCTGAGCTATGAAAGACCTTATAAAGATATGAATATCACAGGTGTGAAGGGTTTAATGGCAACAGAGAAGGCCACGCTCAAAGCATTGGGAGCGGTGGAAGGGGATTAAGTAATAAGTAATAAGTAATAAGTAATAAGTAATAAGTAATAAGTGATAAGTCGTAAGTGATAGGTGATAAGTCGTAAGTGATAAGTCGTAAGTGATAAGTCGTAAGTGATAGGTGATAAGTCGTAAGTAAAGTTTATTCTCTGTTTGTTGGATTGGTACGGGTTAAGATTTAGTTTCGATACTTGATTTTAACTATGGGCAATTCTAATATTACTATTCAGCAAAGGACTGAAAATTTTGCTGTTCGTGTAATCAATGCTTATTCTGAGCTGAGTAAGAGGCATTTCGATGATGCTGGAAAAGTATTAGCTAAACAATTTCTTAGAAGTGGTACTAGTATTGGAGCTAATTGTGCGGAAGCTACTTATGCTCAATCGAAGAATGATTTTATCTCTAAGTATTCTATTGCTTTGAAAGAAGCTTCAGAAACACAGTTTTGGATTAAAATCATGATCAAATCTCAGCTTGTCCGTGCGCAAAAATTTTCTTTGATGCAACAAGAAATTATCGAAATAATCAAAATTCTCACTTCCACAATCAACAAACTCAAATCCCATAAACTCATAACTTATTACTTATTACTTATTACTTATTACTTAACATAACTTCCCCAATCCCAACTGCTGCAAATTAATTACCCCATTGACATCAGTGAGGTTATATTGTAAAGGTGTTACAGTAATGTATTTGTCGCGAATTGCCTGAACATCTGTGAGGATGTCATCAGAAAGATGAAGATGTTCTGGTTGGTCTATTTCTTCAACCACCTCGCCAGCTAACCAGTAATAAGTCTTTCCCCGTGGATCAACTCGCTTTTCAAAGATATCGAAATAGCGACGAATTCCTTGACGGGTAATTTTAATCCCGAGAATTTCTGAGGATTTTACCGACGGCACATTAACATTTAGCAGAGTCGCCTCTGGTAATGGTTGCTTCCCAAGCTTATCAATCAGAGTTTTAGCAAACTCTGCTGCCACCTGAAACTCTTTAGAGGTGTAGCTAGCAAGACTCAGGGCAATACTGGGAATACCCTCAATTATGCCCTCCATTGCCGCTGAAACCGTACCTGAGTAGAGGATATCAGTACCAAGATTAGGACCATGGTTAATACCTGCCAGAACCAAATCCGGAGGTTGCTCAATTAATGCTCCTAGCGCCAACTTAACACAGTCTGAGGGAGTTCCAGAACAAGACCAAGCCGCAACTGTAGGGTGAAACATACCATCGACAAGTCCGGCACGGATTGGCTCATGAAGGGTTAAACCGTGACCAGTTGCTGAACGTTCTCGATCAGGACAAACGACGGTAACATCATGACCCACTTCGGCAAGAGTATTGGCAAGGGTGCGGACTCCAAGTGCAAAAATTCCGTCATCGTTGCTGATTAACAATTTCATGAATTCGTTTTGCCGCCAAGATGAAAGTCGTTGTCTGATTTTATCTAAAAGTTGGGAGTAGTAATTAGCTTGCTCTCTAAAGCTTGGGAATTGAATATTAAATCCGTATAATTTTCAAGGTAATTGTGTATAAAGGAATAAACCATAATTTACTATGCAGCTGCTCTGCCTAAGCAATGGTCATGGAGAGGATGTCATTGCCGTCCGAATTTTGCAGGAATTGCAGCGTCACCAGGCTGCCCCAGAATTGGCGGCATTGCCGTTAGTGGGTGAGGGACTCGCTTATAGCCAACTGGGAATCCCCATCATTGCTTCAGTGCAGAAGATGCCTTCTGGCGGCTTTATATATATGGAAGGAAGGCAACTGCTGCGGGATTTGCGCGGCGGGTTATTGCAACTGCTGATGGCTCAATTTAAATCTGTCCGCGCTTGGGCTAAAAAAGGAGGCGTCATCTTAGCAGTGGGAGACATCGTACCGCTATTATTTGCCTGGTTAAGTGGTGCACCATACATCTTTGTAGGTACAGCCAAATCTGAGTACTATCTGCGGGATGAAGCTGGTACCTTACCTAATCGCCCACGCTGGGAAGGTTGGTCTAAATCAGTTTATTTGCCTTGGGAACGCTGGCTGATGAGTCATCGGCGCTGCCAAGCAGTTTTTCCCAGAGACACGCTGACAACACAGCGATTAAAGCAATGGTCAATTCCTGCTTTCGATCTGGGTAATCCGATGATGGATGGAATTGACAGAGAAACTAAAAAGCCAAATTTTTATGATCCCAATGCTGAATTCAAAGAAATGCAACGCTCACTAATTGTTGCTCTATTGCCTGGTTCTCGGACACCAGAAGCCTATGAAAATTGGTCACTAATTGCCCTGGCAGCAGATGCTTTACTAGAGATATATACTCATAGATTGCCCCAGGAGCAGTACCAAAGGCGATCACTATTATTTTTGAGCGCGATCGCTCCGGCGTTAAGTCTTGAACCTTTGCAGGAAGTTCTAGTAGGATATGGTTGGTGTCAGCAGCCTTTAGACTTAATCAAGTCCAACTTCAATCTAGAATTGAAGGACTCACATTGTCTTGCCTTTACCCTCAAAAATGCCACGCTAATTATTACTCAGGAAGACTATAATCTCTGCTTGCTTAAAGCTGACTTCGCCATAGCAATGGCGGGAACAGCAACAGAGCAGTTTGTGGGTTTAGGAAAAGCTGCGATCGCTATTCCTGGAAGTGGACCTCAATATACCCCTGCCTTTGCAGAAGCTCAAAGCCGTCTACTAGGGCCATCCCTAATTCTAGTGGATAAGCCACAGGAAGTTGCTGCTATTGTAGAGCAGTTATTGCGTGATCCAGACCGAATACAGCTGATTGCCGAGAATGGTAAGAGGCGTATGGGTAAGCCTGGGGCTTCTGCTCGCATTGCCAATTTTGTGATGGCAAGAATAACTTCTTCCCCCTCAGGGACTTCTAAATGAAAAAATATCCAATCGAGCAGGGGGAGGACCCTGCACAGCAGAAACGTCTAGATTTTGCCTCATTAAGCAACAAGGAGACTCAAGTCAAAAGACTAGAGTTTTCAGAAGAACAACTAAGCTTTGCTCTAGATGCTGCCCGTATGGTTTTCTGGGACTGGAATCTTCAAACTGGAAAAGCTAGTTGGTCAAGTAACTTTGTTCACCTCTATGGGTTAGATGTTGACTCCCAGGAGAAGAGTTACGAAGCATTTCTATCAACTGTTCACCCAGAGGATCGTCAGCTGATTGAACAAGACGCTCAAAAATCTCTTCAAAGCAAACGTGATAGCAGCGTTGAATACCGTATTATTCTTCCAGACGGTAAAATCCGCTGGATCAGAAGCCAATATAAATTCTTTTACGATGAGCAGGGCAACCCAGTTAAAAAGACCGGTATCGACATCGATATTACTGAACGTAAACTAGCTGAGATAAAAATCAAAGACGGACTCAAAGAAAAAGAGGTCTTACTCCAAGAAATTCATCATCGGGTCAAAAATAACTTACAGGTGGTTTCTAGCTTACTAGATTTACAATCAATGCACATTGATTCTCCCGCTTTACTGGAAGTTTTTAGAGATTTCCAGAATCGTGTGAAAGCCATGGCTATTGTTCACCAGCAGCTGTATGAATCCAATAATTTATCTCAAATTAATTTAGCTGTTTATATTCGTAGTCTGACAGAGAATTTATTCCAAGTTTATAGTATAGTTCCAGCAAAAGTATCTTTGATATTAGATCTTGATAATGTTAGTTTGAAAATTGATGCGGCAATATCATGTGGCTTAATTATCAATGAATTAATTAATAATGCTATCAAACACGCTTTTAATGAAAGTACACAGGGGGTAATTAAGCTCTCACTAACTAAAGACGAAAGTAAAAATATTACCTTGATAGTTGGAGATAATGGCATAGGTCTCCCTGAAAATTGGGAATTACCAAATAGTCATCCCCTGGAATTTCAGCTGGTGAACGCTTTGGTTCAACAATTAGAAGGAACCATCGAATACAATTGCTATTGCGGTACAAAATTTTGTATAAGAATTCCTTGTGATTAACTGTGGAATCAAGTTCTATAGCAGTACTTGTGGTCAAGTGCTAAGAAGTTAATACTTGAAGGTTGAAGGTTAATGGTTTATAGTACGCGCTACACCCATGCTGTGCAAGCATGGTTCATGGCAATGAATAATCAACAACATTACCTGTATGTATCTTTTAAGTAGTCGGACATAAATAAATGGCTCTATGTAAAGAATGATGAAATCCGTCAAAGTTACCCTACACCCTATACCCTACACCCCACACCCTGCCTCAACCAGTAAACTTTATCAATGTCGCAGGTACTTATCTCAAGTGTTGCCCGTGCTAACCTGATCGCAATTGTGGAACTAATACGCCTGTATCTATTGCTCCAGCCCAACTGATTAGTGCCTATGGTTCATATCAAGCGCGTGGAACTCACTAACTTCAAATCCTTTGGCGGCACTACTCAAGTTCCGCTGCTGCCAGGGTTTACGGTTATTTCTGGACCCAACGGTTCAGGTAAGTCCAATATCCTCGATGCTTTGCTTTTCTGTCTTGGTATTGCTAGTTCTAAGGGCATGCGAGCAGAGCGCCTTCCTGACTTAGTCAATCATAACAATAAAGAGCGTCGGGGTACTGTTGAAGCCCGTGTTACCGTCAGCTTCGATTTGTCAGACTTCAGTGATAATCAGGAGTTGGAGGTTAATTTGGAAGCAGGGGAGCAAACAGAGCAGGGGAAGCAAGATTCACATTTGGCGGAATGGAGCGTTACTAGGCGTCTGAGGGTTACTAAACAGGGAACTTATACCTCAACTTACTACATTAACGGCGAAGTTTGTACCCAAACGGAACTGCACGAACAGCTTAACAATTTGCGGGTTTATCCAGAGGGCTACAATGTAGTACTACAGGGGGATGTCACTGGTATCATTACCATGAAACCGCGAGAGCGCCGGGAGATTATTGATGAACTAGCTGGTGTTGCTGCCTTTGACCGTAAAATTACCCAGACTAAAGAAACCCTAGCTCAAGTCAAAGAGCGGGAGGAGCGCTGTCATATTTTAGAACAAGAATTAATTATTCAGCGCGATCGCCTTGCTGCTGACCGTTCTAAAGCTGAGAAATACCAAAAACTAAAAGCTGAAATTCAAGAAAAACAACAGTGGGAAACTGTACTCAAATGGCACTTACTTCAACAGCAAGAGTTAAAGCTAAGACAAGAAATTGAAGCCGGACAAATCCAAGCCAAACAACTAAATGAGCAACTTAATCAGCTGAAAACCCAAATCCAGCAAGCTACAACAGAACTAGATCAACTCAACACCCGCGTCAAAGCCTTGGGAGAAGAAGAACAGCTAGCTGTCGCTTCCACTCTAGCTACCCAAAAAGCTCAACAGCATCAACTGCAAAATCGTCAACAAGAACTAGAACAAAACCTGCAACAAACTGAAGTCAACCTCAAAAGGATACAGGAGGAAATTCAAACCCAAGAACAAACTCTCAAACAGCTGATTGAAGAAAAACATCATCTAGAAACACAAAAACTAGCTTCTAGTCGCACTGCCAGAGAGCAAGCTCAAGTAGCCCTTGAACAAAGTCGGCAAGAAGCTAGTGCCATTGCTTGGGCCTCCGAAGCCTGGGTACAGCAGCAAACTGCCCTAACTAAGCAAATCGAAACCTTACTTAAAAAAATTAATCCTCAACGCACAGAGCAAGCTCAGTTACAAGAGCGTCAAAATCAACTAACTCGAGTAATTGAAGAACAAACTCAGCTCTTAGAGAAATTAGAACCCGAAAATGCTGCTAAGCAGGCTCAAGTAGAGGAATTAGAAGCGCAACTATCAACATCTTCCCAACACATCCAAACCCTTGCCCAATCTCTAGCAGTAGCAGAACAGGAGTTACAAACTCATCAGCAAACCCAGAAGCGACTATTATCACAACAGCGAGAAAAACAGCGCCAATTGGATAAACTTGAAGCCCAAGCACAAGCACAACAAGAGAGCCTTGGCACCTATGCCACTAAAGTTATTTTAGAAGCAGGAATAGAGGGAGTTTGTGGGTTAGTTGCCCAACTAGGTAAAGTGGAACCCCGTTATCAGTTAGCTTTGGAGATTGCGGCGGGCGTGCGTTTAGGAAACTTAGTAGTGGAAAATGACCGCGTCGCTGCTGCCGGGATTGAATTACTCAAGCAAAAACGTGCCGGTAGAGCCACATTTTTACCCCTCAACAAGATTAGAGCAACGCGATTACCTGATAATACTGCCCTGCGCTATGCCCAAGGCTTCATTGACTACGCAGTTAACTTGATTGACTATGAGGCTAGTTACGAGAAGGTTTTTGCTTATGTTTTCGGCTCTACCGCCGTCTTTGCCACCCTCGATAACGCCCGTTTATATCTAGGTCAATGTCGTATTGTCACCTTAGAAGGAGAAATCCTCGAAAGCAGTGGTGCTATGACTGGTGGTAGTCGCATTCAGCGCTCTGGACTACATTTTGGCACTAGCGACGCCACCGAATCAAATGAAATCAAGCTTTTAAGCAACCGCCTCCAGGAAATTGAACAGATTTTGGAGCGCTGTGGCGAGTTGATTACTCAAGAATCAGCAGGGGCAAAACAAATTACTCAGGAATTAACTGAAGCAAAAGCTCACGCTAAAGAAACCCAGTTGCGTTTGGAACAGTTGCATAAAGAGATTGAAAATCTCAGAGCTAATCAGGAACAAACCAATACACTGTTTTTAAAAAATACTAAGGAATTAACTGCTGCTACCGAAAGGTTACAAATTCTAGATCAAGAGCTGCCTGTAGGGGAAGACCAGCTTACTCAATTGCGACAGCAACTAGCACAACTAGAACAGTCTCAAACCCCTAGCGAATGGCAACAAATTCAAAAAGTTATTAAAGCCAATGAAGCTCAATTGCACGAGTGCGAACAAGCACTACAAACTGTTGAAAAACAACTTATTGCTTTGGAAAATCAGCAACAGAGCCTAGGTGATAAAATTAGCGTAGGTTATCGGCAAATAGCAGAATATCAAACCCAACAGCAGTCTTTACAGGAACAACAATCAGCTAACAGTAGTCAGCTGTTAGTAGTGAGGGAGGAAATTACCAAAACTCAGGCATCATTAACCGCATTAGAGCAGAAATTGGGGGAAGTCAAACAAGAGCGTAATCTTGCTGAAACTAAGCTGCGTCAACTGCAAGAGCAGTATCAGCAGCAGTCTTGGCAGTGGCAAAAACTTGAAGAAACTCAAGGGGGACGACAGGAAGAACTTGTTGCTTTACAAACTCAGCTACAAGTTCAACAGGCAGAGTTGCCCGATCCTTTACCAGAAGTACCCATACTTGTGAAGCTTGAACTGACTGAATCTGAACATAGCGCTTCTGAAGGAACTAAAGTACCTACTACGAACAAAGACTCATTTGCCACGCAGTTAGAGCAGTTGCAAAAGCAAATCAAGAATGGTCAGAAACGCCTTCAGGCAATGGAACCAGTTAACATGCTAGCCTTAGAGGAATACGACCGCACCCAAACCAGGCTGCAAGAACTTTCTGAGAAACTATCAACTCTAGAAGCAGAGCGCACTGAACTACTCCTGAGAGTTGAGAACTTTACCACCTTGAGGTTCCAAGCTTTCAAAGAAGCTTTTGATGCGATTAACCACAACTTTCAATCTATTTTTGCTGAACTCTCCGACGGCGATGGTTGCTTGCAACTTGATGATCCAGAAGATCCTTTTGCTGGTGGACTTAACCTCGTGGCTCACCCCAAAGGTAAACCAGTACAGCGACTGGCATCAATGTCAGGGGGAGAAAAATCCCTTACTGCCCTCAGCTTTATCTTTGCCCTCCAGCGCTATCGTCCTTCGCCATTTTATGCCTTTGATGAAGTTGATATGTTCCTAGACGGGGCAAACGTCGAGCGATTAGCTAAAATGATTAAGCAGCAGGCTAATCTGGCTCAGTTTATCGTTGTCAGTCTGCGTAGACCAATGATTGAGTCTTCAGAGCGCACCATCGGTGTTACTCAAGCTAGGGGAGCTTACACTCAGGTTTTGGGGTTGAAATTACCGCCCAAAAAGGCGGTTCGGTAGATTATTATCGAATTAATTAGAGTTGAATGTTATTTATATTCCAGCAGCAGTAAAGCTCAGGATTGCAAGATATAATGGTAGATAGAATTAGTCAACGCTCTGATGTTATCAATACTCAGGTGATTACTCGTAATAATGGTAAGCGCCTCGGAGTAGTTAAGGAAATCTTGGTTGATATTGATCGACGGGAAGTTGTAGCGCTGGGCCTGCGAGACAACCTGCTCTCAGTTGCTGGGATGCCAAAATACATGCTCCTGAGCAGCATTCAACAAGTTGGTGACGTCATCCTGGTGGAGGATGAAGATGTTATTGAAGATATAGACATTGATGCCTACAGCAATCTGATCAACTCTGAAGTAATCACAGAAGTTGGTGAACTGCTCGGTAGAGTACGAGGCTTCAAGTTTAATATGGAAGATGGTCAGGTTGCCTCCCTGATCGTTGCTTCTGTAGGCTTACCACAAATTCCTGATCAGGTTGTTAGTACCTATGAACTCCCAGTTGAAGAAATCGTCAGCAGTGGTCCCAACCGTTTGATTGTGTTTGAATCAGCCCAAGACAGACTGGTACAATTAACGGTTGGTGTTTTGGAACGCCTAGGCATTGGCAGACCACCTTGGGAACGTGAAGAAGAGGAAGGGTATTATACCCCAACTGCTAGACCTGAGAACATGCTGGGAACAGGAATTCCCGTCAACACCCCAATTTCTCAAAGAGTCCCAGAAGCTATACCTGTGGAGGAATCCTGGGAGGAAGATTGGCGCGAACCTGCTCCTGAACCTCGACGCCGAAAAGCTGCCGAACCAGCTTACTATGAACAAGAGGAAGATAATTGGGGTGATGAATGGGTTGATGCACCTAGTAGAACAGTTAGATACGACGAACCAGCTCGTAGAGCGCAGCCCGAGCCTTATACAAAAGATTATGCAGACGATTACAATGATTACGAGGTTGAGGGTGATGCCTGGGATGATGAGCTAGAGCCAGAGCCTTACAAGGCACCGCGAGTCAATATTCCCGAGAAAACTAAGGCTCCAGAAAAACTCAATATTCCAGAAAAGACCAAGACCCCAGAATATGAAGAAGAGGCTGGTTATTGAGTTATCCATAGCTAATCAATCACTCTTAACAATAGAGGAATTGGCAGAAATTATGTCAAAACTCTGCTGTGTTTTGAGTCAAATGAAAGAGGAAATAAAAAACCAAACTAACTATCATTGGCTACAGTTTGCTTAATTGAGTGAGGTTCTCCCCCGGTAAATCTTGGAGGTGCGCTTTCCACCTCCCCCAAACCGACACGTGGGTCGCACCTCGATTATACCGGGGGCTTGGTCAAGATTACTCGCGAGAGCTAGCCCTCGGCATGGCTTCGCTTAACGTTGTAGGGTCTAAACTAGCGAAGCTGTCACCAGGGGCAATCTAGCCCGAAACCCTTACCACACAAGCATTTCAGCATCAATATTTTCCCCTTAACTCCAAAGTCCTTCAAATCTAGCTGGCGAAAGCCGT
>JAAHHJ010000180.1 GCA_010692425.1 Symploca sp. SIO3C6
CAGGTGCAGTCTGGAAGGTGGGACTCATTGTGTTGGCCCTGGCGCAACAAACATCAACCAAAATTGGGACCGCTCTCATGTGTGGGTTTTGTTCGCCTTTCCCAAGTAGCTGTAGCCAAGCGATTTGGCGAGTACGGGTAGAACCAGAGGTTCAGGGGCGTGTGTTTGCAACGCGATTCTTACTCACTCAACTTGCAACACCAGTAGGAGCGGCGATCGCAGGCCCTTTAGCTGATCATTTCTTTGAACCTGCAATGCAAGCAAATGGCCATCTTGTTCCTGTATTTGGCAAGCTCTTTGGAGTAGGGCTTGGAGCTGGCATGGCATTACAAATGACATTATTCGCCAGTTTTGGTTTACTAATCACCCTGGGAAGTTACAGTATTCGAGTGCTGAGACGCTGCGATGACATCCCAAGCCCGCAACGTAAAAGAAAAAAGGTCATGTAGCTGCCGATGGTCGAAACCACTGTTTGTTTTAGGCAAGACCGCGATCGGTAGGGCAACCGTTGAGTGTCTGCGCCTCAATCGATCAGGTGTTGTCAATTTACGACAGGTGTTGCGACAACTCGCTCGACATCCACCATAATGCTTATCGCTTGGGGCTATAAAACTACGTATTGAGTTGCATTTCTCTACGTATCGACAAATATCGACGAATCTTAAACCAAACCAAAATAACAGTGATAGGATATCAAAGCACGCTAGGGGTGCCTGAGTCCATCCAGGCTGAGAATACACCCTTCGTACCTGAGACTGGCTAGTACCAGCGTAGGGAAGCTGTTTATTTTGATTTCATGAGGATCTCAATATGCGTACAGAATGGGTTGCCAAGCGACGCGGTCAAGCCAATGTTTCCCAAATGCATTATGCGCGCAAAGGCGTGATCACAGAGGAAATGGCCTATGTCGCACGACGAGAGAATTTGCCAGCGGGTCTGATTCAGGAAGAAGTGGCTCGGGGCCGGATGATTATCCCTGCCAATATTAATCACACCAATTTGGAACCCATGGCCATTGGGATTGCTTCTAAGTGCAAGGTCAATGCCAATATTGGAGCATCGCCCAATTCGTCTGACATCAATGAAGAGGTTGAAAAGCTGAACTTGGCGGTGAAGTACGGGGCCGATACGGTCATGGATTTATCCACCGGGGGCGGCAACCTCGACGAAATTCGCACCGCGATCATCCAGGCATCCCCTGTCCCCATTGGGACGGTTCCGGTGTATCAAGCCCTGGAGCGGGTCCATGGCAATGTGGAAAATCTGACTGCTGATGATTTCCTGCATGTGATTGAGACCCATGCTAAGCAAGGGGTCAGCTACCAAACTATCCATGCTGGCATTTTGATGGAGCATTTACCGTTGGTGCGTAACCGCATTACTGGGATTGTATCCAGAGGGGGTGGGATTCTCGCTAAGTGGATG
>JAAHHJ010000181.1 GCA_010692425.1 Symploca sp. SIO3C6
AATTCTCAGTAATGCAGGATGCAGCAAATATGCACGGGTGAAGCACTCTCATTACTATCCGTTTGTGTT
This sequence comes from Symploca sp. SIO3C6, assembly GCA_010692425.1. GTDB lineage: Bacteria > Cyanobacteriota > Cyanobacteriia > Cyanobacteriales > Coleofasciculaceae > SIO3C6. The sequence continues at coordinate 70 of JAAHHJ010000181.1, forward strand.
TTTTCTATTCCATACGGGGAGTCGGTTATCAAATGTCAATTATTTTGGCGGGTCGATCGCAAAAAAATAACGACATTTCTCAGTGAAGGGGCTGCTGAGAGACGTAATTGTCATGACAATCAGTGATCGGTAGATCGCGCATAGTTGTCGTGACAACTATGCGCGATCCCTCTCAACTGGAATGGACCACGGTCTCATCCGTAGGAGTGGGTGAGCGCGTGGGTAAGCGATTAGCCGCCGAGCGTTTGCGATAGCTATCGGCTTTCAATTCAATGATCACCGCATGGTGGACGAGGCGATCAACCGCTGCGACGGTCATCATGTCATCGGCAAAGATATGGTCCCATTGACTGAAGGGTTGATTGGCGGTGACCAACAGGCTTTTACGTTCATAGCGATGGGCGATGAGTTCAAAGAGGACCGAGGTTTCCGCTTCAGACTTTTTGACATAGCCCACGTCATCGATGACTAGGAGGTCATAGCGGTCCAGTTTCTTCAGGGTAGAGGGCAGCAGCAGTTGCAGCTTGGCGTGTTGTAGGTGTTGGACCAGGGTAGTGGCCGCATAAAACTTAGCGCGATAGCCCAACTCAATGGTGGCCTTAGCAATGGCAGCGGCCAAATGGTTTTTCCCCACCCCTGATGGACCAAATAACAAGCAGTTTTGAGCTTGCTTGAGCCAGGAGGTATCGGTCGCTAGCTGCATGACGGGAGCGGGATTGAACTGCGGTAAATGAGAGAAGTCGAAGGTTGCGAGGGTTTTCGCACTGGGTAACTGGGCCTCGGTGAGAGCGCGTTTGAGTCGTGATTGCCATCGTTTATCCACTTCTAGTTCACACAAGGCCAGGAGAAACTGGGCATAGGACCAATGCTCTTGGGTGGCTTGATGCTCAAGGGGTTCCCATTGGCCAAGCATATGAGAGAGACGCAGACTCTTGAGGTGGACACTGAGGATTTGATATGGACTAGTGGGAGTAGAGGAGTTGGTCATAATCGTTAAGAGAATGTTGCTGGACACAGATGACGGGAGCGTCAGTGTTGGGTGGCAGATGAAAGTGACAGCGCAGGGCCGATAGACTGAGGGTACTGGCGGTCAGATGTCTTCAAGATAGTCGGCCACCCCCGATTCTTTATCCTGGGTGGCCGCAATATAAAGCGCTTCGACCATCAACACTGCGGCTCTATCCAAGGCGAAATCACGTTGGAGTTGCTCCCATAGTTCTAGATAGTGGTCATTAGGGAGCAACTCTGATTGCCAGGTGCAATAAATAAAGGCTCTGGGCTTACGACGTAAGCCTTCAATCACATGGCGATAATTAATGCAGCGCCCTCGGCGAGTCTGTTTTGGGT
>JAAHHJ010000182.1 GCA_010692425.1 Symploca sp. SIO3C6
TGGATTGAGCAAACGTTGGATGCTATTTGTGACATTGTGACCCAATCGTTGATGAGTGAAGCACGGACTGAATGCGATCGCTATGTGCGGGAACGGGCAGAATTTTTTGACGAAGAAACGGCGTCGATCTGGCAATTGCGCCAAACCTTACAACAAGCCTGTACTGGATACGATTACCACAACATGGTGGAAGCTGAAGCGGCCATTCGCCAAGTCCTTAAAATTGACTTTGAACAAAAAGTGCAAGAAACCGTCCTCCGGACCTTCCGCCAAACCATTAACCAAACTTTGAACACCCATCTACAACTCGGGGCTAATCGACAGGTGGATTTAATTTTGCAACAGTACGAACAAGCCCGTATCCACCTATCAACGATTCTTGAAAAAGAAGCCACTGAAAAAATCCGGCAACACCAACGGATTCAAGCCCAACTCAAAGAAAAAATCAGTGCTTATAACAAGGCGATCGCGGGCCTTAACCAATGCATTGAAATCATGAATATTGAACGTAGTCCATTCAACGCGATCGCTTTAGTTGAGTAGTGGGGTGGAGCGATCGTACAAAATCATCGCACAAGATCTCAGGTTCTTTAAGAAATCTGGGATCTGAATCTTGAATTTTATTAACCTAATTCTAGAGAGAAGAACATGACAAAGAAGCTAGTTACACTCAAAGATGATGACGTCCTTTCCATTAAAGGTGGAGAACGATTAGTCATGAGTTCTGATGTATTCAAATTTGAGGAATTTTATAAAAACCTTAAATCTAGAATATTGGGAAATTATCAAACTGAAAAAAAAGAAAAATGGCTAGCGGAAGGTGTCGATTGTGAGCTACTTTCGCCTAATTATCCTTGGAGAAAGGGAAAAATTAGACTTCGACTTGAATTTATTTTAGATGAGCCAGCCATTAACGATTCTTCCCAAGGAAATACAACCAATGGAACTGCAGATTCATCTCTTGATGATATTCGTCAGCGTATAGAAAGTTAAAAAGGGTTGAATAGAAATTGGAGGAGAGCGATCGCTTTTCTATGTGAATTTATTAAAGTATTTGGGAATTCTAAATGTAGTGCATCAGGAGTATCAATGTGACGAATGAAATACCCTGCGTGGATTCCCTACCCTTCATCATGGCTACGAGCATTAGTTCCGATCATCCTATTCCCCGCAATGTGGACTGGATTTTTCTTCCTTGATACTGCTATTTTTATGGTGAGTTTTCTAATTGGAATTGGTATCATTCCACTCTTCATCATCGGACCTAGTATTCTCATTGCATATTTGCACCAACTTGCCTTTAGCCGGGGCAAAAGTCCTATTCCCATTAGCGTCAGTATTTGGGAGGGATTATATGCTTTTCAAGTCCTTATTATGACGATTCTTATTTTTATTCTAACCATAG
>JAAHHJ010000183.1 GCA_010692425.1 Symploca sp. SIO3C6
GTGCTACGAAAAACCTACTCAACCCTCCTAAAACCTGTTAAAAGCTAGTAGTTTTGACGTTTTCTTCCTGCTTCAACCAAGGGAGTCGGCTCCTACTTGTCCACAGGCAAACCCCCTATAGCCTAGGGTTCTAGAGACTTTAACTTATCAATTGAGACGCTTGCCAAATTCTGTGCGGCATTTAAGTCCCTGTCAGCAGTTTGACCACACTCACCGCACTTGTAGGTGCGTTCTGAAAGTGGCATGGGCTGGATGTTCCCGCAGTTATGACAGGTTTTCGATGATGGATACCATCTATCAACCAGCATCACCTTATTGCCATAGTGCTTTTGCTTATAGCCCAACTGCCGACGGAACTCGTAGAAGCCTAAATCGCTAATTGCAGACGCTAATTTATGGTTAGCTATCATGCCAGCTACATTCAAATCTTCTATGTGAATAACCGCGTACTTTTTTGCTAACTCCGTCGTTGTCTTGTGCAAGAAATCTTTACGGATGTTAGCAATATGGGCGTGAGTTTTGGCTAACTTGGCGTAGTGTTTCTTAGCGTTATTTGATGCCTTGATTCCTTGCTTCCGATTCCCCAGTGCTTTATTTCTGTTACGCCACTGTTGTTTCCCTAGCTTGGTTTTCGCTTTCTGATAGGGCTGTGGTGCAACGTATTTGGAACCGTCGGAACAGGTGGCAAAGCACTTAACGCCTAAGTCCACTCCTACTGGTGCAGCTACTTCATGGGTTAAGGGTGGTATTTTTTCCGCATTTACGGAGAAAGATACGAACCACCTCCCAGCAGTTTCACTAACAGTAAAGGTCCCAGTTACATAGCGGCAAGGTAACGATTGCTTAAGTCTGAAAGTCCCTAGAGTAGGTATTTTGATGCGCTTGCCAACCTCTAAAACCACCTTCCCGTTACTGTTGACAATCGTAAAGGAACGCCTGTTCCTTTTGCGTTTGAACTGTGGGGTTTCCCCTAAGCCTTTATGCCATCGAGAATAAGCGTCTTTCAGGCTTCTAAACCCAGTCTGGTACACTCTTGATGACAGCTTTTTAGTCCACGCGAATTCTGGCTGCTTCTTCGTGAAATTTGTAAAAGTCTTTTGGATTTCATCAATCTTTTTGCTTGAGCTGCCTTTGAACTCTTTGTGGTCTAACTGCCGCATTAAAGACAGACCATAATTGTAGATGAACCTGGAAAAACCAGCGTGCTGCGCCATTTTGGTTCTCTCTTTATTATTTAATTTGAGTTCGACCTTGATAGCGTACATTTTAGTCCTCTACAACTCACTCTATTTTAGACTAGTTGGCTTGACTTTTGTTACCATAATTTAGCCCTTCGAGTTTCTACATTTTGATCAGGTTTTAGCAGGTTTTGGGCTATTAGCAACTACCTC
>JAAHHJ010000184.1 GCA_010692425.1 Symploca sp. SIO3C6
TTATAAAAATTTAGAGCAAAACCCCCGTCTTTCAAGCGGGGGATGTGGCGATAGCACTTTTAAGTGCGCGAAACACTTTGTAAACAACTGATTTAATGGTACAATAGCAGTCATAAACACGGCAACATAAATGTTAGTACTTGAGGCAAAACTAGTAGGGAAAAACTGGCAGTACGAACGGCTTGATGAAGCTATCCGCACTGGTCAGTTTGTCCGTAATAAATGCCTCGCCTATTGGATTGAATCATCCCGAGATGAGAAAGTTAATCGCTGCTTGTTAAACAAACTAGCATTAGAGCTCAGAAAAGAGTTTGAATGGGCTAGTAAGTTAAACTCACAAGCTGCTCAAGCCCATGCAGAAAGGGCGTGGAGTGCAATCTCCAGGTTCTTTGACAACTGCAAAAAGAAGGCGCCAGGGAAGAAAGGCTATCCCAAGTTCAAAAAGAATTCTCGCTCTGTCGAGTATAAAATCACGGGATGGAACTTATCAGAAGACAAGAAGAAGTTAACTCTAACTGATGACTTCAATTCTGGCACTTTCAAGTTGAAAGGAACTCGCGACTTAAGTTGGTACACCAAAAAGCAAATAAAGCGAGTTAGAATAGTCCGTCGTGCCAAAGGGTATTTTGTCCAGTTCTGCATAGATGTAGAGCGTTCTGAACCCTTACCCAGAACTAATAAGTTTGTGGGTATTGATTTGGGCATAAAAGAGTTCTACACCGATAGTAACGGCGAAGTTGTTAACAACCCCCGCTACTTAAGGAAATCAGAATTGAGGTTAAAAAGAAGGCAGCGACGGAAATCTGCAAGAGTAAAAGGATCTTTGAATCGACTCAAAGCCATTAAGAAATTAGGTAGAGCGCATTTCAAGGTAAGTAGCCAGCGTAAAGATTTTGCTGTTAAGACGGCAAAAGCGCTAATCCAATCTAACGATATGGTGGTCTACGAGGACTTGAAAGTGCGCAATATGGTGAAAAACCATAAGCTGGCGAAGTCGATATCCGACGCCTCATGGTCAATGTTTACCGACTGGTTGGACTATTTTGGCAAGGTTCATGGGCGGATAGTATTTTCTGTCGCGCCCCACTGGACATCCCAAAATTGTTCTAACTGTGGGGAATTGGTGAAGAAGAGTCTCAGCACGAGAACTCATCAATGCCCCAAGTGCCAGACGGTATTAGATAGGGATCACAACGCTGCGATCAACATCCTCAACAAAGGTTGGGATGATGGTAGAGTACCGCAGGGCATGCGGGAATTCACGCTTGAGGAGAGCGGAGCCTCTGGCAGAGTGGAGAAATCCCTTCTGCTAAGTTCTCTCTAAGATTCAAGAATCCCCCTTTTTCTAAAAGGGGGAGTGTCAAT
>JAAHHJ010000185.1 GCA_010692425.1 Symploca sp. SIO3C6
AAAGAGTCCACCTCTTGGGCTAACTCAGTCTGCATCTGGGTTGCGAGTGCTTTACCATCCAATAAACCAATCATAAATCCTGTAAAAAAGTATCAACCTTAAAGTCCAGTGATCCCTGCCTTTGATTGAACAACTGATTGAACAACAGGGTTCTTAATTTACCTCATTTATGATCATGCGTCTGGGAAAAAGAGGGCACTATCCTACGATAGTTTGTAATAATTCTTTGAGGATGGAAAAGCTAATACCTTAATCGGATCGTGTTGTGAGGTCTCTTAATGCTCCGCAGCACGTCCTTAAACACTTATGGAATGCGGAGTGGAGTGTGATGGGGGGAATCAAGCGAAGGCTAAGAATTTCAGGCATGGTCAGTCTTATGGGCGTGTTGGGGTGGAGTGGTCTTCAGGGATGTGGTCGCCAAACGCGTCAAATCCAATCTTTACAAAGATTACAGCAGTATCCCAAAGCGGTTATGGTTGAGGGCATAGTGCGCGATCGCGTCCCCCTGATTGGACAATCGGTCTACGAGCTGCAGGACTCATCTGGAACGATCTGGGTTTTGTCCTCCAGTCCCAATGAAGTGCCTACCATTGGTGTATCTGTTCGAGTGGAAGGAGATGTACACTACCAGCCGATGCCAGAACTGAGCGACGAATCATTCAAGCCCCCTGAGGACAGCTATTATCTCAAAGAATTGCGGCACCATATCATTGACCCATGAGCATGATAGGCTATAGTCCCTATTTAATGCAGGTGTAATTAGGATCGGGCTGGGAGAAATCATCGATGGCATTGATTGTACAGAAATATGGTGGAACATCAGTAGGGTCGGTGGAGCGGATTCAAGCGGTGGCCCAGCGAATCGTTACTGCTGCCCAATTTGGACAATCGCTTGTGGTCGTGGTCTCTGCCATGGGAAAAAGCACTGATCAGCTTGTCAGTTTAGCGAACCAGATTTCTGCCAATCCAAGCCATCGTGAAATGGATATGCTCCTAGCGACCGGAGAACAAGTGTCCATTGCCTTGTTAAGTATGGCCATTCAAGAATTGGGACATCCCTCTGTATCCTTGACAGGGGCGCAGGTGGGAATCGTCACTGAAACTGCCCATACTCGTGCTCGCATCTTAACTATTCGTACCGATCGCCTCCAACGGTATCTTGATCAGGGCAAAGTTGTTGTTGTTGCGGGATTTCAGGGAATTGCCCAAAGTGAAGATTTAGAAATCACAACCCTAGGTCGAGGCGGTTCAGATACCTCTGCCGTTGCTTTATCCGCCGCATTGAAAGCGGATGCCTGTGAAATTTATACAGATGTCCCTGGTATTTTAACCACGGACCCCCGCATCGTCCCAGATGCTCGATT
>JAAHHJ010000186.1 GCA_010692425.1 Symploca sp. SIO3C6
AAGATAAACAAGAAAGAGAAAAGATAAACAAGAGAGAAAAGAGAGACGGGATTAACGAGGATGGGGGCTTAGATTTATCATACGAATTCAGCCCTAGTGTTCCCAAACCATAATCTCTTGTACCAGTGGCGATCGCCCGTCCTAAAGTTAGGGCAAAGTTTAGACGCCAGAGCCGATTTGAGTTAATGTGGTGTCTGGAATTGACCTAGAGCAGGAGCTTACCGTGGAACGCACATTTATTGCTATTAAGCCTGATGGAGTACAACGTGGTCTGATGGGTGAAATCATCGGTCGTTTTGAAGCAAAAGGCTTCACGTTAGTCGGTATGAAATTGATCAAGCCTACCCGTGAACTCGCTGAAAAACACTACGGAGTCCACAAGGACAAACCCTTTTTTGGTGGGTTGGTGGACTTTATCACCTCTGGTCCCCTGGTTGCTATGGTTTGGGAAGGAGAAGGGGTTGTTGCGTCCGCCCGTAAACTCATCGGTGCGACAAATCCTTTAACCGCTGAACCTGGAACCATTCGTGGCGATTTTGGAATCAGCATCGGTCGCAACATTATTCACGGTTCTGATGCAGTAGAAACAGCCCAATCTGAAATTGCCCTCTGGTTTTCAGAAGAGGAACTCACAAGCTGGGAATCTAAGATGAAGACCTCCATCTACGAATAGGGACTTGCCCTAGAGTGTTTTTCCAAAACCTTTGTGTCTTGCGGGAGGTAATGAACTGAACCGTAAAGCTGATTGCCTGACAAAAGTTCTAAAACCCTTGATACTTCCGTTCTCAGCGATTGAAATCGCGGCTGGGCAACCAAAGTCCACCTCCGTGGACTCGGTATATCAAGGCTTCTGGTAACCCACGGAGGTGGGTTTTGTCCGCTGAGCTGCGGTTTCAACCGCCACTCAGACAAGTTTTGTCAGTCAACCAGACCATAAAGACACAAAGGTCACGATGGGTGAATTGTTTGTCTGTATTGCCTAGTGCCTTGATGCCAGATTTGTAAGGGCACAGAGCTTTGCAGAATAACGGGTTCATTGTTTCTGAGGAAAGTTTCTGAGGAAAGTATCCTAACCTGAACAACGTACCCACTGCCTCTCAAAGTTGATACCCTTAAAGGGTGGGATTAAAGAATAGGTCTGTGATAGCGTCTGACCCAAGTGAGACTTGAACCCACAGTTCTCAACATTCTCTTCAGTGGGAAATATCATGTCCCAATCGCCTGATTTGCCAAGCTTAATTCGTTTGCTTAAACAAACATATACGGATAGCCATTTGATTACGGAGTTTCTGACCTATGAGGGAGGAGAGTACGCCATCCGGGCGATGGTTAAGCGTGACGATACTATTCTGACAACAGGGC